>CACXIP010000012.1 GCA_902767775.1 uncultured Prevotellaceae bacterium
TCCCATTTAACACATAAAATGGCCGCATAAGCCCAGTTTTGTTCTAATTGCAAAAAATACAAAGAGGGTGCGCCAATTTAATCATTTTGACACACCCTCTTTTTATGAGGTGTTCTTCCTTTTGGGGAAGGTAAGGAGTAGGTCTTTTAAATCTTGGTGATGATGCCCCTTTGCGTCTCGGAGATGAAATTCACGAGGTTTTGTATTTCCACGCTGTCAGGCACCTGCTCTTTTACCTGATTGATGGCATCGAAAACGCTTGTCTGTCCGTGGAAAATGAGTCGGTAGGCATTGGTAATATGTTTCTGCGTTTTCTCCGACACGCCATGCATGCCGAGGATGGTGCCATTGATGCCATGGTATTTCACCGGAGAACCACCAGCGATGATGTATGGCGGCACGTCCTTAGAGAACGTTGTGCCCGCCTGTACCATCGCACCCTTCCCCACACGTGTACCAGCATTCTCGATGACACTGGTGGAGAAGATGGCGAAGTCGTCGATGACGCAGTCGCCCGCGATTTTCGTACCATATCCGAAGACGCAGTCATTGCCCACTTTCGTATCATGAGAGATATGCACGCCCTCCATGAGGAAATTGTTGTTGCCAATCACCGTCTTTCCTCCATTGTGTGTGGCACGGTTGATGACCACATTCTCACGTATGATGTTGTTGTCGCCGATGACACACTCGCTCTTCTCCCCCATGAATTCGAAATCCTGAGGCAGCGCGGCAATCACCGACCCTTGGTGGATTTTGTTGTTATTTCCCACCCTTGCCCCGTTGAGGATGCTTGTGAAGGGGAAGATGATGCAGTTGTCGCCGATTTCCACATCCCCCTCTATATACACGAAGGGAAATATCTTACAGTTGTTGCCTATTTTCGCCCTGGGGTCGATTTCGGCTCTTGGACTGATATCACTTGGCATAGTTGATGATGTTTAAAGGTTTATTTACCACCGCCACCGAGTGCCTGGTATAGGCTGACCACCGCCTGCATCTTGTAGAATTCGTCGGTGACCTTGGTAAGCTGTGCGTTGAGGAGCGACTGCTGGGCAGTGATGACCTCAAGATATGAACTGGATGAGTTTTTGAAGAGCATCCTGGTGTGCTCCACATTCTTGGTCAGTGTTTCCACACGCTTGGCCTCGAGTTTTCCCTTCTCGTCAGATGCGTTGTAGAGCACAAGGGCATCGCTCACCTCGCTTCCCGCCTTGAGAACGGCGTTCTGCCATGAGTTGTAAGCCTGCTGATACTGAGCCTCTGCCACCCGCAGTCCTGCGGTCAGTTGTCCACGCATAAAAATGGGTTGGGTGAGGCTTGCCACTGCCGAGAGGAGCCATTTGCCCGGGTTGACCACCCCACCTCCTGCGCTGTTGGTGAACGTGGCGGTTGGAGTGATGGTGAGGTTCGGATAAAAGCGGCTTCTTGCCGTTTCCACTCCATAGAAGCATTTGGCAAGATTCATCTCAGCATAATGCACATCAGCCCTATTGGCGAGCAGTTGAATGCCCACGCCCGTGCTGAACTCCGACGGCAGGTTCTGGTCCTCGAGTTTTCCGCGCTTGATGGTCTGTGCCGGCTGTCCCATGACAAGTGAGAGCGAGTTTTCCACCTCACGAATCTGCCTCTGCATGTCCACAGCTTGTGCCTGCACCGAGTAGTAATTGGCCTCAGCGCTCTGCACGCTGGTGGAACGTGCCCTACCCAATTCCATCTGCAGTTTCATCATATCCCAAGTGTCCTTGGTGAGTGTGGTCATGTCGTTGAGGATTTCCATCTGCTTGTCGAGCATGAGGAGAGTATAGTACATATTAGCCACACCTGCTACGATATTGGTCTGCACGACGGTCTGGTAGTCCTTTGTTGCCAGCAGTTGCACCTGTGCGCCACGTTTCTGCGACAGGAGGTTGCCGAAGAGGTCGACATTCCAACTGGCAGCCACGGGCAGTTGGTAGGTTTTGGTAGCCGCGTTGCCGTCCCAAGATGCTATGGTTCCCGAGGGAGAGAAGGTGAACTGCGGCAAGAAGGCAAGTCTTGCAGCCTTGAGCTGTGCCTCCGCCATGTTCACGTTGAGGGCAGCATTGAGCAAGTCGGGGTTGTTGTCAAGTGCTGTCTGGATGAGCACCTGCAGCTGCGGGTCGGTAAACACGCTTCTCCAGGGCAGGTTGCCGAAATTCTCATCATCGGCATTGGCAACAAGCGTGTCAGTAATCGACACGTTGTCGCGGATGAGACCTGTGGTATTGACATCCGGTCTCTCATATTTCTGATAGAGTCCGCAGCCCGACAGGAAAGTCACGCCGGCCACCATCAGGATGATATTCAGTTTTTTCATATTATTCCTCCACTGTATAGTTGTTGGCATGATTGACATACTGCTTGAGTTCGGCATTGACCGCCTCGTCGACATCATCTTCGAAGCGCATCGGCCTCAGTTTCTCCTGCAGTGACTGGAAAATGACGAATAGCGTGGGCACCACGACAATCTGCAAAAGAGTACCAAGCAACATACCGCCGACGGCAGCAGCTCCAAGGGTTTGGTTACCATTCTTTCCTACACCCGAAGCGAACATCATAGGCAACAGACCGATAATCATGGCCAGTGAAGTCATCAGAATCGGGCGCAGACGAGCAGCAGCTCCGAGCACTGCCGACCATGAGATGGCCATACCTGTCTCGCGGCGCTCAAGAGCAAACTGTACGATAAGGATGGCGTTCTTCGCCAACAGTCCGATAAGCATGATGAGCGAAATCTGCATGTAGATATCGTTGGAATGCCCGAAGAGTTGGGTGAACAGGAAAGCACCAGCCAGTCCGAACGGAACGGAGAGAATGACCGCCAACGGCAGGATATAGCTCTCATACTGTGCGGCGAGGATAAGGTAGATGAACACGATACAGAGGACGAAGATGAGCGCTGTAGAGTTGCTCGACTGCGCCTCCTGTCGTGTCAGTCCGGAGTAGTCATAGGTGTATCCTGCGGGCAGGTACTGCTTAGCCACCTCCTCCACTGCCTTGATGGCCTCACCGGTGGAGTAGCCATCTGCCACGGTAGCAGTGACATTGATTGCCGTGAAGAGGTTGAATCGGCTGATGTTCGTCGGTCCATAGACACGTTCGAGTTTGCAGAACTCGTTGACAGGTGCCATGCCTCCTGGTGTGCGCACATAGACGCTGTTGAGGCTCTCAGGTGTCATTCTGCACTCAGGCGACGCTTGAACCATGACGCGGAACAGTTTTCCGTAGGCATTGAAGTTGGATGCGTAGAGACCACCATAATAACCCTGCAGGGTGGTGAGGACGGTCTGCGGTGATATACCTGCCTGCTTACACTTCGCCACATCCATGTGTATCATATACTGAGGATAGCTGGGGTTGTAGGATGTCTGAGCCGTCTGAATCTCAGGTCGTTTGTTAAGTTCAGCCAGATATTCCTGCACAATGCCGAAGAATTTGAGGAGTTCGCCACCGGTACGGTCCTGCATCACAAGCGACACACCGCTGTTGGCAGAGAATCCCGGAATCATAGGCGGAGAGAATGCCAGGATTTGCGCATCCTTGATGGAAGCCGTCTGCTTGTAAATCATGCCAAGCACCGAGTTGGCATCGTATGGGTTGACAAGGAAGCGGTAGATGCCGTCACCCTGCCACAACCCGGAGAGTTTCCACCAGAATCCTTTCTGGCGCTCCTCAAATGGTTTGAGTTTGAGGATGAACGTAGCCTGGTCGCTTCCCGCTCCTGCAATAAAGTTGTAACCCTGAATTTGCTCGCGCGACAGGATAGCTGGGTTGGAAGCCAGGATGGAGTCCACCTCATTGATGACCTGCCTGGTACGAGCCACTGATGTGGCAGGCGGCATGGAAATGGTGCAGAAGAGCGTACCTGTATCCTCATTCGGCACCAGTCCCGACTTAGTGGTCTGCATGGTCACGGTGAGCACGACGATACCCACAATCACGGCAATGATGATGGCGAGCGGTTTGCGCACCAGTTTCTCCACGCGAGTCTTGTATTTTCCGAGGATTTTCTCGTATGAAGCGTTGAAAGCGGCATGGAAGCGGTCGATGCGAGACATCTTCACCTCTTTTCCTTCCGCGTCATGCGGTTTGAGGAAGATGGCACAAAGTGCCGGCGACAGCGTAAGAGCGTTGAGTGCCGAGATGAAGATGGACACAGCCATGGTGATACCGAACTCCCTATAGAACGTACCTGTTGTGCCACCGATGAAGGAGACGGGGATAAACACCGAAGCCATCACGAGCGTGATGGAGATGATGGCGCTCGAAATCTCGTTCATGGCGTCAATCGACGCAGTCAGCGAACTCTTGTATCCCTGGTCGAGTTTGGCGTGCACCGCCTCCACCACCACGATGGCATCATCGACCACGATGGCGATGGCCAGCAGCAGAGCCGACAGGGTGAGCAGGTTGATGGAGAATCCGAAAATCTTCAGGAAGAAGAAAGCACCAATAAGCGACACCGGCACGGCAATCATAGGAATCAGCGTGGAGCGGAAGTCCTGCAGGAAGATATACACCACGAGGAAGACGAGCAAGAGCGTCATCACGAGGGTGAACACCACCTCCTCGATACTGGCATATAGGAACTCCGTTACATCATAGTTGATTTTGTATTTCATGCCCGGAGGGAACAGTTTTGCCTGTTCCTCAAGTTCCTTTTTCACATTCTTGGCAATCTCGTTGGCGTTGGAGCCAGCAATCTGCTGCACCATACCCATCACAGAGGGTATGTTGTTGTTCTTCATCGACACCGAGTACTGCAAGCCACCCAGTTCCACCTTGGCGACATCCTTCAGTTTGATGGTGTTTCCGTCATTGTCGCTCTTGATGATGATGTTGCCGAACTCCTCAGCGTCTTTCAGACGGCCGGTATATCGCATGGAATACTCGTAGGCCACATCCGACCTTTCACCAAACGAACCCGGTGCAGCCTCCACGTTCTGTTCAGCCAGCACATTGGAGATGTCGGAAGGCATGAGACCGTGCTGCTTCATCACCTCTGGATCGAGCCAAATACGCATGGAGTAGGTCTTCACACCCGGCGACTGCACATCGCCCACACCCTGAATACGTTTGATGGCAGGCACCACGTTGATGTTGCTGTAGTTGGTGAGGAACTCATCGTCATACCTTCCGTCGCTGGTAAGTGTATACATCATCACCTGCGAAGTCTGGCGCTTCATGACGGTGACACCGATTCTGGTCACCTCGGCAGGCATAAGAGCCAAAGCCTGCTGCACACGGTTTTGCACGTTGACGGCGCACATATCGGGGTTCATACCCTGCCTGAACAGGATGGAGAGGCTTGCCGAGCCACTGGATGCCGACGAACTGATGTAGTCCATGCCCTCCACACCATTGATGCTCTCCTCGAGCGGTACAAGCACCGAGTTTTTCACCGTCTCGGCATCGGCACCAGGATAGCTGGTGAACACCACAACGGTGGGCGGCGCAATATCTGGATACTGCTCAATGGGGAGCGTAGCCAGTCCGATAAAGCCCAGCAGCACGATGACGATGGAAATCACCGTCGACAGTACCGGGCGTTTTATAAATGCTGTAAATGTCATGTTGTCTGTTGTTGATTAAACTGGAGTCTCCGTGAGGCGTTTGTGTTATTTCTTACCAGTCATGGCGTCGACGAATCCTTTTGCCGTACCGTCGGTACCGATTTTACCGGCCTCGTCGATTTTCTTTTGATACTGCTCCTTGGTGATAGGCACTATCTCCATGCCGTCGCTGAGTTTTGTCAGGCCGTTGGTGACATATTTGTCGCCCACATTGAGGCCGCTTGTCACGACATAGTTGACGCCGTCGTTTTGAGGATTGACTGTTATCTCTGTGTATTTCACCTTATTGTCGGCACCCATCACATAGACGAACTTCTTGTTCTGCACCTCAGAGACACAAGACTGCGGGATAACGATAGCCGAACCGTTCTCACGCGGCACGATGACGGAACCAGAGCCACCGCTCTTGAGCAGACGCTCTGGGTTGGGGAAGCGTGCTATCATCGAGACCGAACCAGTGGAGGGGTCGATGACGCCGCTCATTTTCACCACCTTGCCCTCATGCGGATAAGTGGTGCCGTCGGCGAGTTTGAGTCTGACGGGAGGATAGGAGTTGACAGCAGCAGTGATACCACCTGAAGACTTGGTCATCTCGAGCACATCCTTTTCTGTCATAGAGAAATAAATCTCCATGGTGCTGTTGTTGGACACTGTAGTGAGCGGTTCCTGGCTGGCGGAACTCACGAGAGCGCCCACCTTGAAAGGCAGACTTCCCACGACGCCGCTTGCCGGGCTTCTGACATAAGTAAAGCTGAGGTTCTCCTTTGCCGAAGCGAGGCTTGCCTGAGCCTGTGCAAGGCTTGCCTTTGCTTGGTTGACCTGTGCCTGAGCACTGGTGTAAGTATTCTTAGCTGATTGGAGTTCAAAATCACCGATTACTCCGTTGGCATGCAGTTGCACGCTGTTGTCATACTGCAGTTTTGCCGTGTTGAGTTGTGCCTCTGCGGTATTGATGACCGCCTGAGTCTGGTTGACAGCGGCCTGAGCCTGACGGACGGCAGCTTGATAGGTTTCGTTGTCGATGACAAAGAGCACCTGTCCGGCACCCACCGTCTGTCCCTCATGCACGTTGATTCGGGTGATGAATCCTGAGATTTTGGGACGGATTTCCACATCCTGCACACCCTTGATGGTGGCGGGATAAGTAGTCTGCGACAAAGCACTGGAAGTGCCCACCGTCTCAATGGGGTACTCATTGTCGCCAAAATTGGGAGCACCGCCTTGTTTTCCGCCACATGCCACCAGACATGCAGCAACTGCTACAAGCAAGAATAAATGTAAACGTTTCATACCTATTTTGTCAATAAATTAAATCTTCGGAGAAAACTCGAACCAATCAATCAAGTTTTCAAGGTGCAAAATTACAAAATATATAAAAAAAACGCTCAAAAATGGGGAGCGGATGCCATCATTTTAACATTATTCAACGATTGAAGTTGTGTGTGCTACCATCATATCCAAAAGGACAAAATCCGGCAAAGGAATCGTATGGCTTAACTGCTTTAACTACTCAACTTCTATAACTACCTTCAATTTGTGCAAACGTAGAGAAAGTTGAATAACATTAATTTTCATTCTTCAGCACCATCAGAAGAATGAATTTGTTGATATTTTTCAATCAAAAGTGCTTTTAGTGCCTCAGGCTCGTTTTCCACTTTCCCATCGAGCACAGCCTCCTTGATATGCGACTTGAGGATGCCCACCTCCGGTCCTTCCCTCAGGCCGAACATCTCCATGATTTGTACGCCGTCGATACAAGGTTGGAAGAGCCGTTTGTAGTCTTTTTGCTTAAGCGCCTCAATTTTCTCCCTCACGATGCGGAAATTATCGAGAAAACGCTGTTTCTTCAACATGTTTTTGCTTGTGATGTCTGCCTCGCATAGCAGCATCAGTTGGTCGATATCATCCTCGGCATCACTTAAAAGTCTTCTCACTGCACTGTCGGTGACCTCCTCATCGGCGATGACAATGGGCCGCATATGCAGGTCGACCATTTTCTGAACGAATTTCATCTTGCCGTCGAGGGGCAATTTCATTCGTTTGAAGATTTCTGGCACCATCTTTGCGCCGATGATGTTGTGGTTGTGGAAAGTCCACCCCACCGCAGGGTCCCACCGTTTGCTCTTCGGTTTTCCCACATCATGCAGCAAAGCCGCCCATCGGAGCCAAAGATTGTCAGAATTTTTACATACATTATCAAGCACCTCAAGGGTATGATAGAAATTGTTTTTATGTGCTCTTCCGTTGCGGGTCTCCACCATGTCGAGGTTGTTGATTTCCGGCATGATGAGTGCGAGGAGACCGCAGCGC
The DNA here is from genome assembly GCA_902767775.1 of uncultured Prevotellaceae bacterium. Lineage (GTDB taxonomy): Bacteria > Bacteroidota > Bacteroidia > Bacteroidales > Bacteroidaceae > Prevotella. The sequence continues at coordinate 7,905 of CACXIP010000012.1, forward strand.
TGCAGGTCAACAAATCCTTTGCTCGGCGTCTTGCACATCATGATTTTGTTGAGTTCATCAGCGATGCGCTCCTTGCTGATGATATTGATGCGCTCGGCGTTTCTGGAGAGAGCCTCGAAAGTCACGTCATCGATATAGAAGTTGAGTTGGGTGGCAAACCTGACGCACCTCATCATGCGCAAGGGGTCATCAGAGAAGGTGATGTCTGGATCAAGGGGTGTCCGTATGCATCCATACTCCAGGTCACCCAGTCCGTCGAAGGGGTCGACGAGTTCGCCGAACCGTTCTTTGTTGAGGCATATCGCCATAGCGTTGATGGTGAAGTCGCGCCTGTTTTGGTCGTCCTCGAGTGTGCCGTCCTCCACAATGGGTTTTCGGCTTTCCCGATGGTAACTTTCGCGCCTTGCGCCTACAAACTCCACCTCGCCGAACTTGCATTTCACCTGTGCGGTGCCGAAATTGCGGAACACGGAGAGGTGCGCTTTCTGCCCCATGGCATTTTTCACTTCTTGAGCCACGTCTATCCCACTTCCCACGACAACAACATCGATGTCGTTTGAGGGCCGCTGCAGGAAGATGTCGCGTACATATCCTCCGACAACATAGCATTCCACGCCCATGTCGTCGGCCACCCGAGAGATGATATGAAATAATTCTTTATCTAGTATCTGCGCCAGTTCGGCGTCGGAGTAATTGACCATAGTTCTTGTTTGAGTGTGCAAAATTACTCGTTGTCGGCGAAAAAACAAAAAAAGTTGGGGAGATTTTGTTTTTGGGAGTTTAGGAGTTTAGACATATGACTTTTATTGGGAGTTTAGGAGTATGGGAGTTTAGACAATGAAAATAAAAACACTTTTATTTTGCATTGCGCTCGATTTGCATTAACTTTGCAGCGTTAAAAAGAGACAAGACATGCCACAGACCCACTCACTCACAGAGGAGCAGTTTGGAGCAGCGATGTCGGAATGCCGTTCGCTGTTTGAAAAGAAGCTTCACGACTACGGAGCCTCCTGGCGCCTGTTGCGCCCCTCCTCGCTCACCGACCAATTGTTTATCAAGGCCATGCGCATCCGCTCATTGGAAGTGACCGGCACCACTTTAGTGGGTGAGGGAATCCGTCCGGAGTTTGTCGCTCTTGTCAACTACGGTTTGGTGGGCCTCATTCAGTTGGAGAAGGGTTACAGCGACGCTGCCGACATGAGCAATGAGGAAGCGATGTCGCTCTACGACCATTACGCCAAGTCGACACTTGAGCTGATGCTGAAGAAGAACCACGACTACGGCGAGGCATGGCGCGGCATGCGTGTGAGCAGCTATACTGACTTCATCCTCACGAAGATACAGCGTGTGAAGGAGATAGAAGATTTGGGCGGGTCGACGCTGGTATCCGAAGGCATCGACTCCAACTATATGGACATCATCAACTATGCCGTTTTCGGCATCATCAAGCTCAGTGAATAGTCTGTTGAGAATCTTCCTGAACCTGTGTCGGTTGGTGCTGTCGCTGACTTTGATATTGTCGGGCTTTGTGAAAGCCATCGACCCATTGGGCACGCAGTACAAGATACAGGACTACCTGACTGCCTTAGGCATGGGAGGGGCCCTGCCCGACTGGGCTACGCTGAGCGCCTCCGTCGCCCTCTCTGCTACGGAGTTCTGCTTAGGTATCTTCCTGCTGTTTGCCATGCACCGCCGCACGGTGACAAAGTTGACTGTAGCGCTGATGGCTGTGATGACCGTCATCTCGCTTTGGCTGTGGATAGCCAATCCCATCAGCGACTGCGGGTGTTTCGGCGACGCACTGTTGCTCACCAACGGTCAGACATTGGCGAAGAACGTGGTGCTGTTGGCCTGCGCGGTGCTGCTCGCCATATGGCCATTGAGCATGGTGAGGCTTATCTCTCGCACCAACCAGTGGATAGTCATCAACTACACGCTGCTGTTTATCATTGCAACAAGCCTGTGGTGCCTCTACGACCTTCCGCTGTTCGACTTCCGTCCCTACCATGAGGGAGCTGACATCCGTGCCGGCATGGAACTGCCCGACTCTGCCGCCCAACCGAAGTTTGAGACGAAGTTCATCCTGGAGAAAGACGGAGAGCGCCGCACCTTCACCCTCGAGGACTATCCCGACTCCACCTGGACGTTCATCGACAGTGAGACGGTACAGGTGAGTGAGGGCGACCTCCCTCCCATCCATGATTTCTCCATCACGAGAATCGAGGACGGCGAGGACATCACCGACATGGTCATCGACGACCCTGGGTATACCTTCCTGCTCATCTCTCCCACGTTGGAGGATGCCAGTGACGGAGACTTTGGTGAGATAGACCAAATATATGAATACTGCGAGGACAACGGATACCAATTCTATTGCCTCACCTCCAGCGGAGAGTCCGCCATTGAGCGTTGGCGCGACCTGACAGGAGCAGAATACCCCTTCTGCTCCACCGACGGTACGACACTGAAGACCATCATCCGCAGTAACCCCGGTCTGCTGCTCCTTCATGGCGGTAAGGTGGTGCGCAAATGGAGCCACAACTTTCTTCCCGATGCCCCGAAACTGACTGAGCGCCTGGAGGACAGCGAGATAGGACAACCATCCACCCGAACGGCAACGGGCAAGATAGCCACCATCCTGAGCTGGTTTGTATTCCCCCTGCTCGCCCTTACCATTGCCGACCGGCTCTGGGCATGGACAAGGAGGCTGATGCCGAAAAAGGGCAGGAAGGCCAAGAAGGGCGGAGAGTCAGGAGACCACCAAAAACAAGAAAAAGAATAGCAACAAAAGATACTTTAACTTAATTTTTTATTGAAAACAAAAATGAGAAAGAAAATTGTAGCAGGCAACTGGAAGATGAACATGACCCTGCAAGACGGTATTGCTCTTGCCAAGGAGCTGAATGAGACCCTTAGTGCTGACAAGCCCAACTGCGGTGTGGTGATTTGCACACCATTCATCCATCTCGCCAGCATCGCCCAGTTCCTCGACCAGGACATCATCGGTCTGGGAGCCGAGAACTGCGCCGACAAGGAGAAGGGTGCCTATACTGGTGAAGTTTCTGCCGCCATGGTGAAGAGCACTGGTGCACAGTACGTCATCCTGGGCCACTCCGAGCGCCGCGAGTACTATGCAGAGACTCCTGAGATTCTGAAAGAGAAGGTGCTGCTCGCCCTTGCCAACGGTCTGAAGGTTATCTTCTGTATCGGCGAGAGCCTTGACGAGCGTGAGGCCAACAAGCAGAACGAGGTGGTGAAAGCCGAGTTGGAAGGCAGCGTGTTCAACCTGACCGCTGAGCAGTTCAGCAACATCATCATCGCCTACGAGCCGATTTGGGCCATTGGTACCGGCAAGACCGCCTCTGCCGAGCAGGCTGAGGAAATCCACGCCTACATCCGCGAGGTGATTGCAGAGAAGTTCGGTGCCGAGGTGGCCGACAACACCTCCATCCTCTACGGAGGCAGCTGCAAGCCCAGCAATGCAGCCGAACTGTTTGCCAAGCCCGACATCGACGGTGGTCTGATTGGCGGTGCCTCTTTGAAGGCAGCCGACTTCAAGGGCATCATCGATGCTTGGAAATAATTTTTCGGATATGATGAAACGAACCATAGCCATATTGGCTACATCACTGTTCCTGACCACTGCTCCTGCCCAGACGTTCCTCGACCATTTGCAGAACGACGACAAGAGCAGCGGTCAGGTGTCGGTGAAGCAGAGCGAGGACATCAACAAGTTGGTGAACGGCTCTGGCAAGAGCAAGGAGCAGGACACCAAGCAGGAGGCCACACGTCAAGAAGAGCGTTCCCGTCAGGAGAGCCGCAGTGAGAGCCGTCAGCGCGACTATGAGCGCAATGTCAGCACTGCTGAGGATGAGGCACGCGACAAGGCCCGCCGTGAGCGTGAGCGTAAGGCCCGCGAAGCCGCCCGTGCCAAAAAGATGCAGGAGTTTGAGGAGAACGTCGACGCCAGCAGTTCACGCAAAAAGCTGATGAGCAACAGCAAGCGCGCGAAAGGCTACCGCATCCAGGTGTTTGCCGGCGGCAACACCCGTCTTGACCGTGCGAAGGCCCAGGAGATGGGTGCCAAGGTGAAGACGAAATTCCCCGGTCATCCGGTGTATGTGCATTTCTACTCCCCCCGTTGGTGCTGCCGTTTCGGCAACTTCCGCAATCAGGAGGCAGCCACCAAACTGCTGAAGCAGGTGAAGAAGGAGGGATTCAAGAATGCCTGTGTCATCAAGACCGCCATCACTGTCAACAGATAGTCATCTCTTTTGAACGTCACCGACCATGTATACAGAACCAGAATACCGGGCAGGGCTTGACGACCTTGCCTCCCATTACACTGAGATACTTCGGCTGCTGGGCGAGGACCCATCCCGTGAGGGTTTGGAGAAGACGCCCATGCGTGTGGCAAAAGCCATGCAGGTGCTCACCCGCGGCTACGGAGAAGACCCCCACAAGGTGCTCACCGATGCGCTTTTTGAGGAGAGCTACAACCAGATGGTGATAGTGAAAGACATCGATTTCTTCTCGATGTGCGAGCATCATATGCTGCCCTTCTACGGCAAGGCCCATGTCGCCTACATCCCCAAGGGATACATCACGGGACTGAGCAAGATTGCCCGTGTGGTGGACATCTACAGCCATCGTCTGCAGGTGCAGGAGCGTATGACCGAGCAAATCAAGGACTGCATTGAACAAACCCTTCATCCGATGGGTGTGATGGTGGTGGTGGAAGCCCGCCATATGTGCATGCAGATGCGCGGTGTGGAGAAGCAGAACTCCATTACCACCACCAGTGCATTCAGCGGAGCCTTCAACCAAGCGAAAACCCGTGAGGAGTTTATGAAACTGCTTCGTTAGTTCATAGTTCATAGTTCATAGTTCATAGTTTTTAGTTAAAAAATTGCATTTTTGATGCAAGATTTGCAAGGCTGCTGCGTTTTAGAACAAAAAGCCAAATAAAAAAAGGAAAAAGCGATGAAAAAAGTATTTTATCTCATGCTTTGCATGATTGTCGGCCTCTGTGCCACCTCTTGTCTCAGTGATGATGGGAACGACAACAACAACTACGCCCCCCTGACCCAGGAGCAGAAAGCGGCACAAATCAAAGCCATGTCAGGTCTTTACAACGGATGGATTTACTACATCAACGACACGACGAACATGAACGACTCCACATCCATCAGTTGGGAGGTGACCCCGAATGACTCGGCGCTGACAATATTCAATTTCCCGGTCAAGATACTTGCCAACGGCATCTCGAGAGTATCTGACTCCCGCAAAATCCTGATGGAGGGCGGAACAGAGTCGGTATCAGCCATCCTCCACCCCTATGCCAACACCAGCAACACCAGCGGTCTCTACACCTTCTGGTTTTTCCCCCGCGACTTCAAGATGGAGTTCACCACGGAGTATGAAGGCAAAGATTATGATGTGAGTGTGGAATTCACTGATGAGATGAGTGCCTATACCACAGACTGGACATCCTCGTCACGCTTCTATGCCTATGGGGAATACTATGAGAGCAAGATGATGGGCTATTTGCTCATCAAGTCTGTCAAGGTAGGCGACAACTCCTTCACCACAGGCAGGGCCACACTGGTATTCGGAAAGAAGACATATTAAGATTGTGTAGACGATGAGATTCGTTTCATGGAATGTCAACGGGCTTCGTGCCTGTATGGGCAAGGGCTTTGAGGAATCCTTCAAGGCCCTTGATGCTGATTTCTTCTGTCTTCAGGAAACGAAGATGCAGGCAGGTCAGCTCGACCTGCAATTGGATGGTTACGAGTCATATTGGAACTACGCTGAGAAGAAAGGCTATTCCGGCACCGCCATCTTCACACGTCTCCATCCGCTGAATGTGACCTATGGCATCGGCAAGGATGAGCACGACAACGAGGGGCGTGTCATCACATTGGAGATGGAAAAGTTTTTCCTGGTGACCGTCTATGTGCCCAACTCGCAGGACGGTCTTCGCCGTCTTGATTACCGCATGACGTGGGAGGATGAGTTTCGCGCCTATCTTCAGCGTCTTGATGCCGTGAAGCCCGTGATTGTGTGCGGAGACCTGAATGTCGCCCATGAAGAAATAGACCTGAAGAACCCGAAGAGCAACCGCCGCAACGCCGGTTTCACTGACGAGGAGCGCGAGAAGTTCGGCATCCTTTTAAACGCAGGTTTTGCCGACACCTTCCGCCGTCTCTATCCCGAGCAAGTGACCTATTCCTGGTGGTCATACCGTTTCCGTGCGCGTGAGAAGAACGCAGGGTGGCGCATCGACTATTTCTTGGTATCCGAGCGTCTGATGCCGTTTGTTGCCGACGCAAAGATTCACACCGACATCATGGGCAGCGACCACTGTCCGGTATCTGTAGAAATTGAAGATTGATTGAAGATTAATTTGCCCTGAAAACGAGTGGGATGGCCATTCTGACATTGACGGGTGTGCCATTCATCTTTCCGGGAATCCATGGTTTCATATCGAGAACCGCCTTGACTGCAGCGCGGTCGATGCCTGGTGAGAGCGGCAGGATGACAGAGGGTCGGCAAATCCTGCCATCAGCCCCTATGACAAAGGAGATGACCACCCGCCCTTGAATCTTGTTGGTCTTCTCAAACTCAGGATAAGTAAGTTGCTGCATGAGGAACCCAGAGAGTTTCTCCATTCCATCAGGATATTGCGGCATGCTGTCCGTCACGACATAGACTGGTTGTCCGTCCTCCATCAACTCCTTCTCGGGAGTTGGCAAAGGTCTGGCAACCTTTTTTGTTTTCGCCACTTCCCCATTGAGCATTTTCAAAGCCTTAGAAGTGAGGAAGAATTCCAGCATCCTGCCTCGTGGGATTTCCACCAACATGTCCATCCCGTTATCATCCGGGACATTTTTCAGATTGAATGCCACCCCACTCCTCTTATTGAGCAGGCATACCTGGTCTGGAATGTCGTCAGAATAGATTTTTGCTTCCACTTTTGGCATGTTGGTGGCAATCAGAGCACACATCTCCGGATGGTAGAGTTTATTGGGCATGTACCTGTTCCTGATAAGTTCATGTGTAGTGAGAATCTGTTCCGTCGCCACCTCATAAGTGATGAGCCGCTGAATATTGACCTTGGGTTTGGGTTCATCTCCGTCGCGGTGTTGTGCCATCACCCTGAATGACATATACTTGTCTTTGTCCCATCCCATCTCGATGAGTCTGAGCGTGATATACTGTCTTTTGATGTTGGGGTCTTCTGGCATGACGGTGATTTCCTCTCCCAATGTCTCATAGAGCTGTTTTCTGCCCTGTGTGAGTGATTGGCAGTCATTGCCGAACAGTGTGGCGCACAGCCATTTCTGCAAGCTATCCACAGCTGTTCCGCTGATGCGCTCCGGCCATTCGAGTGTCACCGCAGCGAGTGTGACGACATTATCCTTTAGGAAGAGTTTTCGCTCATCCACATAGGTGATTTTGTAGGTCTGGGAGTCATTGACCGTGAGTCTGCTTTCATTGTCCGTTTGCTGTGCAGCAGCAGTCATGGGCATGAAGAAGAAAAGTAGGCTGAAAATTGTATTCCTGAAAACGATTGTAGACATTGTTGCAAATAGTTTAGGGGTTGTGCTTTTTGATGATGCTGAGGTGAAACAGCATTTAACGGAGGATTATGGTGTGACAGTGATATGGAGGCAAGTCTGCTGTGTCTCATACCTCACATAGCACCTTCCTTTCTGCCGTAGTTTGTCGACGACTTCTCCGAGGAGGTATTTCATTTGGCGAGAGTCGTTTTCCCGTCCTTCTATGTATTTGTATCTTCTGTAGGTGATGTCGAATGTGGTGGCATGACAATGGGCGGAGTTGGGCACCGCATTGCTGTTCACCTTCATGAGTTTTCTCACGTCTTCCTTGGTGCGCAACACCGAGGTGACGATGATTTTATACTTCCCCATCTTATGTTTTTTCTCTGCCTTTTGGAATTGTTTTCCGATGTCTTTGAGCAGTTTTGCTGCATCTGGTGTGAGGTAAGGCACAGAATGAGTCAAAGGGTCGACACTATAGTAATCATTCTCCTCAATGAGCCGCAGGTGTTTGGTCACCTTTTTGGTGAGCTGCGACCTGTCCTCCAGCGGTTCAATGCCATATTTCTTAGCGGCAGCGAGTTGGTGGGGATTGTTGTCGTTGAATGTGAAGGGGAAGTTGACCGGCACCTCACGCCTTGTGCCGCAGGCTGTCATGCCTGCGACCAAGACGAGAAGTATCCAGTATTGTTTCATTATTTCTTAGCTGCCTGACGGTGGAACACCATGGTGTCTTTCTCGCTGACGATTTTGAGTACGTCGCCCTCAAGCACGTATGCCATAGGTTCTGGCGTTACAAACTCACCAAGGATTTCCTTTGAGCCTTCTTTCTCAAAAGTCTCGATGAAGCTCTTCATGATTTTGTCGCCAAAAGCCTCCATTGTCGGGTCTCCAAACTTGATTTGCACGCTGTCTCTTTCAAACTTGCAATACTGGCTGGAGTCTTTAGGAGTCCATGTCATCTTTTCGCCGTCTACACTCCATGTACCATCGAATCCCATATTGAAAGGCATATGGATGGATATCTCCTTATCCTTCGAATCCATCACCGCATTGGCATTGAATGTCAAGGAGCTGTCCTTAGCCAGGTTGAGGTCGATAACGATAGAGGTGCTGGTAGAAGAGTCATTCTGCGCCACTGCGTCTGATTTCCACTGTCCTACCAGGGTTGGTTCACTCTCTGCGCATGCCACGAAGAGAGCCATGCAAGCCAATGAGCATACTGCATAAAATAGCTTTTTCATAACTAATCAAGATTTTTAAAGTAATAAATAATTGGTAGATTGTGCAAATATAGTGAAAGTCGAGTGAAGCGCAAAAGAAAACTTAGTTTTTTTTCGATTCCGAGACCCCGAATATCAATATCAACACAGAGGCACAGAGATACAGAGTTTTTTTTCTCTGTGTCTTTGTATCTCTGTGTTGTATTTATATATGATAGACGTATCCTATTTTTGGTAAAGCCAGATAACGCAAAAAAACAGTCAAAGGCACAAAGTAAGGAAAAGGTCAAAAAAATATGTTAATTACAAAAAAATTGACACGAAGTTGGGCAAAATTCAATAATTTTGCGAAAAATAGACAAAATCTATGAGGCATCATATACTTAGGAACCTTGTATTGTGTGTTGTCGTGTTGTTCACGTCAACAGTTCAGGTGTATGGTGAGACCATGAAGTCGCTTGTGGGTGATGTGAATGGAGACGGAACCGTGAGCGTGGCCGATGTGATGCTGATAGTGAATTATGTCATGGGCCACGACATGACCAACCTTCCTTTTTCCTTCTCTGCCGCCAACATCAACAAAGACGATGCTGTGACTGTGACAGATGCGATGATTGTGGTGAGCATCATCATGGGTGCCCATTGGGAAGACCCCGACAACCCCACCCTGATTATCGATGATGGGGAGGGCGACGACCCAGGTGGAGGATTGTGACAGATGGAGAAATCAACCCTATCTGAAGAAACAAGATGGTGCCAGCGATGGTGCCATTTTTTATATTCCCATTTCCTCCACAAGATGCACGAGTTGTTGGTCGTTGGAGAGTTGTGTGATGTATGTGCCGATAGTGTTAGGGCTTCTGGCAAGCAGTGTAGCCAACGCATTGACGTTGGCACCTGGTGTAGACAGGTAGGTCATGGCAAATGAATGCCTCATATTGTAGCATGATAGTTGGCTGATGTTGATCAACGGCCGGCACTGTCCTGTTTCCTTGTTGATTTGCTCCACTTCCTTATTGATTTCCTCACATACCATCTTCATTTTCCTTTTTGTGGTACATGCGATATGCTGCACTGCGCACCTGATGCCCTCATCCGTTCGGTTCTGCTTGATTGAGTGGTTATCGTTTTGCACGATGGGGAAGATATATCCGTCACGCAACTGAGCACTGTCTATCAAAGGTTGGAATACCGCCTTGGCAAGTCTGTCGCATCTGATGCGAGGCCGGACATGCGTTCCTGTCTTAGACCTCTGAAAATCAAAGCAATAGTAGTCATGTGACCATCCTTGCTCATCAACGATGACCTTGTTTGAAAAGTTGTCGGTTTTCAGCAACGCCACATCGATGGGAGCGCTCCCATTGAGTTTGAGCATGGCAATCCAGAAGCAAAGAGCGAACTCCACTGTCGAGCGCTTTCTGATTCGCTGCTCAGCCCCTTGGCGAAACCTCCACCCTCCCTCTGTATCCTCCGTGACGAGTCTTAGATAATACTCCTCAATCCTGATAAGATTATCCTTGTCGATATATGCCTTCCGGTTGGCTTTTCTAACCATCTTGGCATAGGGCTTGGTTTGGAAGCAATAGTCGGCGACCTGCAGCATGCCAGTGGCTATGGCATGGTGGCATATGGCGGCTATTTTTGCACATACGGTGTGTATGGTGCCTTCACTAAGTCGTTCCTTCATCTGATTGATGAAGGCTATCATCCTGTTCTGTGTCAGGTCGTTGACCAGAAAATGCTCATTACCCATGAATTGGGAGAGCAAGCCATAAGCATAGTCATAATGAGCCTTGGTGCTTCGTCGAATCTGTCTGTCAGAGAGAAAATCATCCATGATGGTCTTGAATACATGAGTTTGAGCACTAAAGTCAGGCCTTGAGTCATCGAGCAGCATATCGGGTGTATAGCGTATGCCTTTCATTTCCAAGTTGAGTTTTCTTTCCACCACCTTGTTTTTATAGTCAGTAATGATGTGGTTGATTATCTCTGCATGAGGATACCCTTTTCTGATTGACTGGTTTTTCTTGTCCCAATGTGCGATGTCGCAACTGTATCCAGTGGCTTTCTCTTTGGTATAGCCAAAGCTCACCCTAAGCATGATAGGGTGCAGCCCGTTGGCGAGAGTCTTATTGGTTCGCAACACCAATCTGACAATTGCGCTGTATACTTTCATCTATTGTTCTGAATAATAGTTTAATCTTTATCTGTCAACTTAACAGATACAAAAATAGGAAATATTTTTAAAATCGCAAACTTTTCGGCAACATATGGTGCAAATTATGGTGCAATCCATTGGATAACATACGCCATCCATCGTCCTTTCCTTTATTATTAAGCATTGTCCACAAATAGTTAACATAATGTTATTCACCACTTTATCTGTTACTATTATTTTAAAACTTCTTTTCTTCATGTTGGCGCCCAACATACAATAGTAACTCTAAAGAACACAAAATATTATGTTTGAATGAGATAAATATTTGTTTTAAGATGAAATTATATTAACATAAATAGTATAGTTCCAAGCAATATACAACCAATTGATAGAACGAAATATTTCAACATAATCAACCAATTCTAAAATTCAAAAACAATGAAAAAACTATTTACACCGCTTTTGTTGGCGTTAAGTGCATTGATTTTACAAGTCAATGTTGCCAATGCGCAGGATCCCTATTACACAAATGTAGGGAACAATTTAAAAATCACAGAAATTGACGGTGGTTATCAGGTGGAACCATTAGATGCCACAAAGCCTGCAAGACTTGATGGTTTAAATCAAGACTGCCCAGAGTTTCAAACAAGCACTGGAAAAATTGTATTGACGGGAAAATTTACTGCCATTGGTTCTTTGAATGAAGCACAATTTTCTGATGTTAATCTTGAAGATTTGGAATATGTTGCTGAAGATTGGAGTAATGGTTATCCTCCTTCTTATGTTGAGAAGGATCCTTATGAGTTGCTGGCTAATGGAATTAAATCAAAATTTGGAAATGCTGTAGAATATTTGGTTCTTCCCAAGAAAGGCGGAGAGACTGTTTCTCCAAGCATGTTCAATGAATTGACTAAAATTGTTTCCATTACTTTTGGTAATGAGGTGAAGAAAATATCTGATGCAAACAATGTAATTTTCCAAAACAATACAACATTGACAACAGTTGTATTCGGAAATCAACTGGAGGAGATTGGCAATAATGCTTTTAATGGTGCATCCATGTTAGCAAATGTCAACTTCCCTGCATCATTGAAGAGGCTTGGAAGTGAATCTTTCAAAGAAACTGCTATCACAGAGTTTACTGTAAATAAAAATCTTGAAAGGATTGAATATGAGGCTTTCCAAAACTCTAATCTTTCTTCTTTCACGATTCCAGAGACTAATAGTATCAACTTCGTAGGTAATGATATTTTCACGGGTTGTAACAATCTTGAGGAACTAGATTTGTCCAACCTCACAGGTATCACAGAATTTGGTTCATATAGTGGTAGTAGTGGTAGCTTCACTGGAGTCGTTTATAATTGCGCAAACTTGAAGAGAATCATTTATCCTCCCTACATTAAGGAGATTGATGCATCTCATTTCAATGGATGTACAAGCTTGGAGTATGTTTCAATCGGTGAGGGAATAGAGACAATTAAAGCCAATTCATTTGCGGGCACTACTTGGGGTTCTAAACTGGCAACTATTGAGTTCCGTACCGCTATGGATTCTGAGCTCGGGCTGGAGACCTCTCAATTGAAGACAATCGAGGGTAACGCATTCACTGGTGCCCTTGCCCTTACAGATATCAACCTTTCAAAATGTCATAAACTGACAACTATCAGCAAAGATGCTTTTGCCGCTGTTCCTGCTTTGACGAATGTAAAGCTTTGCTCTCATCCAAAGAAAATTGAAACACAAGGTTTTAATGAATGTACAGGTATCAGAGTTGTAGAAGTGGTGTATTGCGCAGGTACTGATGTGACCCAATGCGTCTGTGAGAATCAAGCTTTCCCATATGATATCACCAACAATCAGACTGAAGCAGGAACTGTCAATGAGGTAGATAGGCTTGCAAGACTGATTTTCTCTTCTGAAGGTGAGGATAATATGAACAAAGACAAATATAATTCAGTATTTGATTATTTTGTTGGAGATTATAAGACAGGCAAGGTTATTACGCAAGCGGTGCTTAACGATAACTATAAGGATGGTGAGCCTAAAACTTATAAAAATGGTTGGTGGGAGTTTATCAACGCAGGTTCTCCCATTGTAGTTGATCCTGATATCAATGAAGGAACATTCCTCCGCACTTACAGTCGTACAGCAGGTTCTGGAGCAGTTATTCTGCCTGAAGATGTCATTGCATACAGAATGGTGGACTATATAGGTGAGGAGTTTAATAGCAACAACTTAACCATTAGCGGTTATTTTAAGTTGAAAAAACTTGAGACTACAGTCAACGGAAAGACTGTCAGCTACGTGCCTGAAGAGACTGGTGTTGTGCTCTGGTCGCCTAAGAAGAATGAACAGAAGGGTATCCTTGTGCTCGATCCTTGCTCTGATGATATAGAGGCAACACTCAAGAAGTATCCTAACACACAAGGACATTATCAGCGTGACAATTCTATTGAGGCACAGGAAGACCGTGTCAATCTTTTGATTGGTTCATTTGGTGAAACACCTCAGGTGGGACCTGTGGATTCCTATGACTTTGTCAAGAAGACTTGGAAGAAAGACAAGGCATACCGTAACTTCGGTCTGAAAGTTGCCGACCAACAGTGGCAGCGTATCATGCCTACCAATATTCGTGCTAATCGAGCTTGGGCTCAGATTCCTCTCAATTTGTTCACCAACAACGATGAGAAGAAAACTGAATCACCCAACCTTGACATGGAGAAAAACGGTATGGTGGCCGAAGATAATGGCACACCAAGTGGAATCTGCATCGGTATGATATTCGAAGGTGAGACTGACGGTATCTTCGTAATTTCCCAAAAATCTGTATCTGTCGATGACGCATGGTATACCTTGGAAGGTGTTAAGGTGTTAAAACCAGTCAAAGGCATTTACATCCATCAAAACAAAAAAGTCGTTGTCAAGTAAAATTGGGAGAATTACATTATGAAAAGATATCAAAAACCTGAGGTTATCGTAGAAAATTTCGAATTTGAGAATATCATGGGTACGGCAGAGTCGGATGGCTACCTTGACGAGCCTGAAGCCAACTCCATTCAGTTCGATGAGAATGACGTGAGCAGTGTCCCTGAGCAAATCAGCACCAATCTGTGGGACGATTGATCATTGATAACATCAGATAACCGATAAAACAGAAAAGCCTATAGCTTCATCCCTATAGGCTTTTCTTTTACATTTTTCATTCACTAGAAAATTTATGAGGCCAAAAATCTTCTTTATGGTGTTTCTTGGGCTGTGGAGCATGTCTCAAGTGTCAGCTCAGAACAAGATAACATTTGATGACAATGGAGTCAAAGCCATCTGCGTGGACAATTGGGACACTGATGATGATGGTGAGCTGAGCTACGAAGAGGCTGCTGCAGTAAATGATTTGGGCTCAGTATTCGCCTTCAACGATGAGATAACATCTTTTGATGAGCTTGCTTTTTTTGTTGGCCTCCGTGAAATCAGCACTTATGCTTTTTACAAATGTTACAATTTGAAGCGTGTAAGTGTTCCTGAGGGCGTCACCAGCCTTAAAAGGTGTGCATTCTTCGACTGTAATGCCTTGTCAGACATTTCACTGCCAACTACCCTTACCACCATTGAAGAATATGCTTTTGACGCATGCCAATCCATAAGCAAGATGAACGTTCCAGATGGTGTTACAACCATAGGAGAGTTTGCTTTCAGCTATTGTTCCGGACTGCTCGAATTCTCGATACCTTCAACGGTTACCAACATGGCCAAAAATGCCTTGAGCAATTGCTATTACCTTGAAAGAATTCAAGTTGACCCTGCAAACACAGTATATGATTCACGTGACGATTGTAATGCCATTATCGTGACAAAAACAAACACATTGGCAATAGGGTGCAAGAACACCATTATCCCTTCAGATGTTAAGGAGATAGGAATTGGTGCTTTTACAGGATGTCAGGGATTGACCAATATCTACATCCCACAAGGTGTCACTTATATTCAAGAAAGAGCTTTCTCTTCTTGTGGATATCTTGAGCGTGTCAGCATTCCGACAACGGTGACAACGATTGGGACAGGGGCATTCTGGGGATGTTCAAGTCTTACAGGTGTAGTTATCCCTAATGGCGTAACCTCAATAGGAAGCAGTGCTTTCAAGTCATGTCGTAAACTGACTTCTGTTTACCTTCCCTCCAGTTTGACGGAGATTGGCACTGACGCATTCTTCGACAGTCCCATCCTCAGTGAGGTAACCGTGGGCTTTTCCACACCACTCACTATAACAGAAGCAACCTTCCCCAACCGAAAGAAAGCAACGCTCTATGTACCTAAAGGAAGCAAGAGAGCTTTTACACAAGCTATTGGATGGAAGGATTTCAACAATATCGTGGAGAGGGACATGCTGGATGTGTTTGTCAATCTGCAGCCGGAGGATATATTTGTTTATGTCGGCAACAGTGGCCAGTTGACCGTTGGCCTAACCAATGATGCTTTAATGAAATACAAGTCCTTCCAAATGGATGTTGTATTGCCAGAAGGCATCAAGGCAGATGTACAGTCCGTTGTGTTGTCTTCCCGTTGTGAGGGGATGACAGCTAAAGTCACGGAATTGGGCGATAACACCTACCAACTATCATGCACGTCCGACAATATGCCTCTTACAGCGACAGAGGGTTCGCTTTTCTCTATTGGTGTTGAAGTGTCTGCAGACATTGACCCAGGCGAATATACGGGCATTATAAAGAAATGTATATTTACTTGCGAGGATGGAGCATCTGTACAGACAGAAGACACTCAGTTCCTCATTCATGTATCAGATTATAGAATGGGTGACATCAATCATGACGGCAATGTGAATGTCGCTGATGTGATGCTGGGCATCAACTATGTATTGGGCAACAACCCCTCCGCATTCTATTCAGATAAAGCCGATGTCAATGGCGATGAGCAGATTAATATCACTGACGTCATGTGCATCGTTAAGATAATTATGGGTGATGGCAGCATGTAATCCAGTGATCATCTTTCCAAACACAGTTCAGGACATTTTATAGTACCACATTTAAGAAATCGAGGGGGTGTGTCAAATATAATGAACGGCTTGAGAAAAGAACGCCGTGAGCCGAATGGAGCTCCCATGCGTGGGGAGGGGAGTTGCTAGCGCACAAGGTTTTTCATTTTGACACACCCTCCTCGATTAAGTCAATCCGAGACTGCCCTAATGGAGTATCCTTCGTTTTGGTAATAGGAGTCGATATAAGCCTTGGTGTTTGACACATTCATATAATAGGCATTTCCTGAGCCGAGGGAGTATCTTAAGCTCTACAAAAAATCACCGGTGAGGCATCCACCGGTGATTTTTTCTTGAGTTTTCTATAAATACAAATTATTCATCCCATAGATTACTACTTTCGTTAATGATAGAGATTTCACCCTCATCGAAGGTAGTTTTATTTGTCTCCATTTCGTCCGTCCCCATTTCTCCACTTTCTTTAATCATCAACGCAAATTCTGAAGATAATGGCTGCAAATCCGTTTCTGGTTTTATATATTTTTTCATTTTATCTACTGTTTATTAATTTTTATTTAACAACAACTTTCTTGCCATTCATAATATAGATGCCCCTATTTGACGGCTTATCAATACGTACTCCTTGTAATGTATAGATACCATTATTGTCGATGTGTTTAGTTGTGACCATGTCATTGATGGCATCCACCGGGCTTACTATTTCAAAGTCCTCGAATCCTAAAATACTGATTGATGTTGAAGCGGTCTCATCAAAAGATACACCTACATTATTGTCATCTTCATTAGTGTATGGGAACTGTTCTGCTGTCAGATGCAAGAATGCCCTATTCTCCTTAGTCTTTCCTGGTTTGAGTCTTACAAACTTTGGATTAGTTTTACTGGCTCCATACTTTTCTGCTGTTGTGAATCCAAAATTGCGATACGCAGCTTTACCTCCAACTTTTTCAACAGGATATACTTGAACAGGAGTGATAGACTTTTGAAGTAGATTGACATCAGGATCATTGGTATCAGAATTATATGGATACTTCTTTTCTGTCCCATCAAATTTGTCCAAATAGATAATAGTAGCTTCACCAACCTGTTGAGATCTTAAAATCACACCTGTTTCAGATGGGATATATTCGGGAATACGTTTAGCTGTCACTGTACAGCTTTCAGGAGAGTTGCCTTCACCATTTTCTACATTTCCTTCACATACTACATCAATCACCCTATAAGCTTGCATCAGCTCGCCCATGTTTACAAGGACATTATTTTGATCTCCGTCTATTTCTTTATACGGCTTGCCATAATACGGCGAACTAGAATTGTTAACATTGTTCTTATCTGTTTTTTCCCATTTGATAGGGAGCACCCAAGGCGTGTTGTCACTGAATGTGCGAATGAAATCTTCGTTTTTCTTTATTTCAATAGAATTAACATCATTCATAAAGAACTGCCACCACCCTGAATGTGTTGTTCGCAATTGAGTATATTCTGGATCTTGAAGATCTTTTCCTTCTGCATGATTACGAGAGTTAATCAAATTACTCTGAATCACTGTAAGACCTTCTTTGTAATGTCCTACAAACCACTCAAAATTAGCATATTCAGCAGAAGCATCACACTCTGGCAAATGCAACTTTGCTCCTTTTATTCCATTCACCATATTTTCGACGCTTGTCTGACCGTCTGTCGTTTCATAGTTAAACGCATCTACTTCACAAATAGGATAAGTTACTCCATTTATGGTGTAAATAGGAGTATTGATATAAACATCCTTTATGCTCTCTGCATTCATGAATGCATTAGAATGAATAACAAATGGATGGTCTGATGATGGCTGTAAAACGACTTTCTGAATCGATTTCTTGTCATCGGTGAAAGCTCCATAACATATTTCTTCAACACTTGCAGGAAGCACTACTTCTGACAAATTACATTTTTTGAAAGCTACACGGCCTATACGTTTGAGATTTGTAGGATACTCAACACTACTCAGTTTTTCACAATCGTTGAAAGTAGCATAACGAATTTGAGTAAGTTGAGTATCACTCAAATCAACCGATTCCAATTCTTTACAGTTTTGGAATGCATCACCTCCTAATTCTTCTAGAGTAGAAGGGAAATTGACGTTTTTTAATTTAGTACAATTTTGAAAAGCATTATTTCCAATAGCCTTTACGCCTTCAGGTATGATAACGGTCTCAAGATTGTTCCACCCCTGAAAATATGTATTACTTATTCCAGTAAAATTGTCATTATCTGGTAAGGATATTCCTTTTATATAGTCTCTAATATTTATCAAATTTAGTCCACCGTTATTTTGGCCCTCAGGGTCAAAAACAAAAGTAACGTTATCCTGGTTAGCGGTGTTGTTATCTGTTGCGCTCACAAATTTCGATGTGATTTGTCCACAAGCACTTAAGTCAAGCATTCCAAGTGGGTTTTGACCTGTTGCACCACATTTTCCCACGATGGTGGAAATGTTATCTCCATCAGTATTATTAAAGTCCCCCTCTAATTTCAATGTCGCAATATTAGAAAAAGTTGGCAGGTCACTGAGGCTTTCAATATATGTATATCCCTCAGTATTAGTAGGAGTACCTTTAAAAACGGTGAGTTCACCTCCGTCATTTTTGTAATAATACCCTTGTGCCTTCGCTCCTAATGCGATGAAGACAACCAGTAAAGATAGTAAAATCTTTTTCATTGTTTTGTGATTTTTATTAAATATATAAAGTTAATGTTGTTCTATAGAATTCCTTCATGTTGGGCGCCAACATAACGTTTTTTGATATCCGAACCATTATGTGGTTTTTGAGAGGATCTGGCAAGATGTAGACTACAAGGTCAGGGTATTGCCGTGAGGTCATTCAATGCTGATGATAGTTTTTAGGCAGCCATCACGTAGATGGCCTGAATGTTATCAGATAAATTATATTTTCTCCTCCTTTATACATACATTATTTAATTAAGTAAATATTGATATGCCTCAAAATCTCCTTTAAATGAGAAGACATAATTTGGCAAATCGATGCAAAGGTAGTCATAAATCTACTAATAAACAAATTTTTTGTTAACAAAAAAATTGTGCAATCGTTTGCGTAAATTAAAATTTTAGTTTACATTTCCCATTGAAACAAAGGAAAAATAAAAAGATACAATATAGATTGTTGGTTCAGGAGTTAAGAAGTTAAAGAAGTTAAGCAGTTAAGCCATATGAATTTTTCTCTCGATTTTTAGTAACTTTGATCCATAATCGAAGTTAGGATGCGCCTCGGCAATTCAAAAACAAAAAACTTTGTGTTTTGTTTTGCATTGCTCTCGGCTTTCACTAACTTTGCATGCGAAACTTAAAAAGGAATAATGGAATTTGAACTCATCGCCAAGACATTCATGGGTTTGGAGCCCATCTTGGCACAAGAACTGACAGAACTGGGAGCCAATGACGTGCAGGTAGGCCGCCGCATGGTATCCTTCAAGGGTGACAAAGAACTGATGTACCGTGCCAACTTCCAGTTACACACCGCAATCCGTGTCCTCAAGCCCATCATCCACTTCAAAGCCCGCAGCGCCGACGATGTCTACAACGCCGTGCTGAAGGTGGACTGGAGCCAATATCTGGACACCACCCAGACCTTCGCCGTCGACTCCGTCGTATTCTCTGAGGAGTTCCGGCACTCCAAATTCGTCGCTTACAAAGTGAAGGACGCCATTGTCGACCAATTCAAGGAGCGCACTGGCAACCGTCCGAACATCTCAGTATCGAACCCCGACATCCGGCTGCACATCCACATCGCCGAGGACGACGGCACACTGAGCCTTGACTCCAGCGGCGAGTCGCTCCATCGGCGCGGTTACCGCCAAGAGTCGGTCGAGGCACCCCTCAACGAGGTGCTTGCCGCCGGCATGATACTGATGACCGGTTGGCGCGGAGAGACCGACTTTATCGACCCAATGTGCGGTTCCGGCACGCTGCTCATCGAGGCAGCCCTCATCGCCCGCAACATCTCACCTGGTGTGTTCCGCAAGAGCTACGCCTTTGAGAAATGGAAAGACTTCGATGCCGACCTCTTCGATATGATTTACAATGACGACTCCAAAGAACGGGAGTTCGACCATCACATCTACGGCTACGACATCGACATGAAATGCGTGAACACCGCCCGCCTCAATGTCAGGGCAGCCGGTCTTACCTCCATCATCACGGTCAACCAAGCCGACATCAAGGACTTCACCCAACCCGCGGAGAAGAGCATCATGGTGACCAACCCGCCTTATGGTGAGCGCATCTCCACACCCAACCTGCTCGACACCTACCGCACCATCGGTGAGAAACTGAAGCACGCATTCACTGGCAACGAGGCATGGATACTCAGTTACCGTGAGGAATGCTTTGAGCAGATAGGTCTGCGCCCCTCCATCAAAATTCCCGTCTACAACGGTTCGCTGGAATGTGAGTTCCGCAAATACACCATCTTTGAGGGCAAGCTCAGGGAGTTCCGCAGTGACGGCGGTGTGGTGAAGACCGACGAGGAGCGCGCCGCCATGGCAGAGAAGCACCGTTTCAAGAAGAACCGCGAGTTTAAGCAGCGCCTCGACGAGGAGGCAGAAAACGAGGAAGGCGACATCCGCACCTTCACGTTCCACCATCATAAAATCGAGGGATTCGGTCGCAAGGAAGACAGAGATGGCGACCGTCGGCCAAGGCGAGACGGTGACCGAGGCAAGCGTTTTGACAGAGACCGTGACGGTGACCGTGGCAAACGTTTTGACAGAGACAGAGACCGTGGCAAACGTTTTGACAGAGACAGAGACCGTGGCAAGCGCTTTGACCGCGACAGAGGAAAGCATTTTGACGGCGACCGGGGCAAGCGCTACGACCGCGACAGGGGCAACCATTCTGACAGGAAACGCAACGACAGGAGGAGAGACGACGATGATTAAAACACTGCGTTTTTTTGCGACAGCCCTGTTGCTGACCCTCCTTCCCCACCCTGTTATGGCACAGCTAAAGCCCCTTACCCTCGAAGACCTCAACTACGGCGGCAAGAACTACCGCAAGATGTCGCCCGCCAACGAGACATACGTTTGGTGGGGCGACCTTTTGGTAAAGACCGCCCATGATGTCTGCGAGACCGTCAGCACCAAAGACTTAGGGCACGCCACCCTGTTCACCCTCGACGACGTGAATGCCAATATCGGCAAAGACGACAAGTTGTACTCTCTCATCGGCACCACATTCCCCTATGCCGGCTCCACCCTCGCCGTCATCGACGGTCCGAAGGAGCGCCTGCTGTATGACTGGGAAAAGAAAGCCATCGTTTGGCGGCAGTCCTCAGCCTACAGTGTGAACGACTGGTCGCCCATCAGCCGTGCCCTCGCCTATGTGGACGGGCATCAGCTGTATGTGGCCGACCGCGACGGACGCATCACCCAACTGTCGAAAGACGGCAGCCGCGAGATTGTCTATGGGCAGAGTGTCCACCGCGATGAGTTCGGCATCTACAAAGGCACATTTTGGAGTCCCGACGGCATGCGCCTCGCCTTCTACCGCATGGACCAGAGCATGGTGACCGACTACCCCCAGGTGAACACCTCGACACGCATCGCCACCTACGAGCCCGACAAATACCCCATGGCAGGCGAGACGAGCCATGTGGTGACAGTCGGCGTGCATGACCTCACCACCGGCAAGACAATCTACCTGAAGACTGCCGACCCCGTCAACCGCTATTTCACTAATATCCAGTGGAGTCCCGACTCCAAACTGCTGTATATCCAGGAGCTCAACCGCAACCAAACCGACATCGAACTCACCGTCTATGACGCCACCACAGGAGAATGCAAGGGCGTCATCTACCGTGAGCACAACGACAAATATGCCGAGCCCCTCGTGCCCATCACCTTCCTGCCCTGGGATGCCAGCAAGTTCATCCTGCAGAGTCAGAAAGACGGCTACAACCACCTCTATCTGATGGACACCAACGGCAAGCAACTCAAGCAGCTCACCCGCGGCGAATGGGTAGTGCTCGACCTTGTCGGATTCTGCCAGAAACGCAAGAGCGTCATCATCCTCTCCACCGAGGCCAGTCCCGTGCAGAACAACCTCTATGAGGTAAGTCTCTCCAACGGACGCCGCACATTGCTCGACAACGGGCGCGGCTGCCATGCCAATGTCTATCAGGACGACGGACGCCACACCAGCATCCTCTCCGCCTCTGGCCTGCACATGTTTGACAACTACACCGAGCCCGACGTGCCACGGCGCATCTCCCTGCTCACCCTCGGAAAGAAAGGTGAGCGCGAGTTGTTCACCGCCCCTGACCCATGGGAAGGCTACAACGTGCCCGAATACAGCTGCGGCACCATCAAAGCCGCCGACGGAGTGACCGACCTCTACTACCGCATGGTGAAGCCCACCGGCTTCGACCCCACGAAGAAATACCCCACCGTGGTGTATGTCTATGGTGGTCCGCACGCCCGCAATGTTGAGGCCCGCTGGCATTGGATGTCACGTGGTTGGGAGACCTACATGGCACAGAAAGGCTACCTGCTCTTCATCCTCGACAACCGTGGCAGCAAAGACCGAGGCCTCGCCTTCGAGCAAGCCACATTCCGCCAACTCGGTCAGGTGGAGACCGCCGACCAGTTGTGCGGCATCAAGTATCTGAAGTCACTGCCCTATGTTGATGCCGACCGCATCGGCGTCCATGGTTGGAGTTTCGGAGGTTACATGACCATCACCCTCATGACTGCCGCCCCCGACGTGTTCAAGGTAGGTGTGGCAGGCGGACCCGTCATCGACTGGAAATGGTATGAGGTGATGTATGGCGAGCGCTACATGGACACCCCGCAGGACAACCCCGACGGCTATGCCAAGACCTCGCTCCTCAGCAAGGCGAAGGACCTGAAGGGTCATCTGCTCATCATCCAAGGCATGAACGACAAGACGGTGGTGCCACAACACTGCCTCTCGTTCATCGACGCCTGCATTGAGGCGGGCACACATCCCGACTTCTTCGTCTACCCCGGAGAACCGCATAATATGCGCGGGCATAAGAGCGTGCATCTGCATGAGCATATCACAGATTACTTTTTGAAGTATCTGAAATAATCTGTCGGACAGGTCGGACGAGTCGGACAAGTCGGACAGGTCGGACAAGTCGGACAGGTCAGACGAGTCGGACAAGTCGGACAACAAAATAATATAATAAGCATTATGAACATATTATTATTAGGCAGTGGAGGGCGCGAGCATGCCCTTGCGTGGAAAATCGCACAAAGCGAGAAAGTAGACAAACTCTATATCGCCCCCGGCAATGCCGGAACATCAGCCGTGGGAGAGAATGTCGCCATCAAGGCCGATGATTTCGAAGCCCTTGAGGATTTCGCCGTCAGCCATGCCATCGACATGGTGGTGGTAGGACCTGAAGACCCGTTGGTGAAAGGCATCTACGACCATTTCGCCGCCAACAGCCTCACCGCCCACATCCCCGTCATCGGTCCCTCTGCCCAAGGAGCCGTGCTTGAAGGCAGCAAAGATTTCGCCAAGGCATTCATGCAGCGCCATCATATCCCCACCGCCCGCTACCGTACGTTCGACGGCAGCCAACTCGAAGAGGGCATCTCCTTCCTCGAGACGCTCGCCCCGCCCTATGTGCTGAAGGCCGACGGGTTGTGCGCGGGGAAGGGCGTGCTTATCGTCGATACCCTTGAGGAAGCCAAGACACAGTTGCGCGACATGCTCGGCGGCATGTTCGGCAACGCCTCCGCCCGTGTTGTCATTGAGGAATTCCTCAGCGGCATCGAGTGTTCCGTCTTCGTTCTCACCGACGGCCGCCACTACCAGTTGCTGCCTGAAGCAAAGGACTACAAGCGCATCGGCGAGGGCGACACCGGACTCAACACCGGCGGCATGGGCAGCGTGACACCCGTTCCCTTCGCCACCCCAGAGTGGATGCAGAAGGTTGAGGACCGCATCGTGCGCCCCACCGTAGAAGGACTTGCCGCCGAAGGCATTGACTACAAGGGATTCATCTTCTTTGGCCTCATCAACGTGGGTGGCGACCCGATGGTCATCGAATATAACTGCCGCATGGGCGACCCAGAGACAGAGAGCGTGATGCTCCGTCTGAAGAGCGATATCGTCGACCTCTTCGAAGGCGTGGCAGCCGGCGACCTCGACCGCCGCAAAGTGGAGTTCGACGAGCGCTCCGCCGTCTGCGTGATGCTTGTCAGCGGCGGATATCCCCAGGCCTACAAAAAAGGCTATCCCATCAGCGGCATCGACGCTGTGGAAGGTTCCATCGTTTTCCACAGCGGTACTGCCCTTGATGCCGAAGGGCGTGTGGTGACGGCAGGCGGCCGTGTCATCGCCGTGAGCAGTTACGGCAGCAACAAGGAGGAAGCCCTCCGCAAGAGTTTCGAGGAAGCCCAGAAGATTGTCTTTAAAGACAAGTATTTCCGCAGCGACATCGGAAGAGATTTGTAAGTCGGACAGGTCAGACAAGTCAGACGAGTCGGACGAGTCGGACAAGTCGGACAAGTCGGAAAAAACAAAGATGGCATATAAGCGATTTCAGAATACTGTGATGGAGAGCAAGATGCTGCTCCCCATGGTGGCTGTTGTCATGGCCGCCTCACTTTACCTTGCAGGGGTAGTGGAAGGCGGTTGGTGGATACAGACCATCTGCCTTGTCGTATCCACGGCGCTGCTGGCAGAACTCAGCAGCAGCAACCAGTTGCTGCGTGTCGTCAGTCAGGCAACCCCATCGATGTACCTTCTCTTGGTGGCTGTATCCATCTTCCTCTTCCCCGAAATCGAGTGCAGCATCATGCAGCTCTGCATGATAGCGCTGTGGTATATGCTCTTCCACTGCAGGCAGCACGACGAGTCGCCCGGATGGGTGTTCTACGGTTTTTTCTGCGTTGGCCTGGCCAGTATGGTGTTTGTCCAGGTGCTGTGGTATGTTCCCGTCTTCTGGGTACTCATGGCCACCTGTCTGCGTGCCCTCAACGCACGCACCTTCTGGGCATCGCTGCTGGGCATCGCCACCCCCTATTGGTTGGGTGGTCCCTTCCTCCTCTATTTCCAAGGCCCAGCTATGGCCGTCAGCCACTTCAATCAGTTGTGGACCTTTGAGCCACTTGGCGACTGGTCGATGCTGGGTGTGCACGAGTGGCTTGCCATTGGCTGGACCGCATTGCTTGCCGTCATCGGCATCTGCCATTACCTCAGCAGCGGGTATCAAGACAAAATTCGCACACGCCTGCTCCATGAGATATTCATTGTCACCGCTCTGCTCACCATGGCAGCCATCGCCCTTCAGCCCCAGCACCACAAGCTGTGGCTGAGCATCCTCATCGTCAATACCAGTCCGCTGATAGCCCATTACCTCACGCTGACCCACACCTGGCTCACCAACATCAGCTATCACCTCATCATCATCATCACCCTTGCCATCATCACCCTTAACGTATGGGAACCCTCCTTGACTTTCTTGTCAACTATGGCTATACAGGCATGTTCATTTCTGCCGTTATAGCCGGTAGTTTTCTGCCTTTCAGCAGCGAGGCGGTGATGATGGGACTCATCGCCGCCGGTCTTGAGCCTATTCCCCTGCTCATCTATGCCACCATCGGCAACTGGGCTGGGAGTATGTTCAACTACTGGATAGGTCACTTGGGCAAGATGGAGTGGATAGAGCGCTACCTGCACGTGAAGAAGGACAGTTTGGACAAGGCCCGCCGTTTTGTGGGCGGGCGTGGCGCATGGATGGGATTTTTCGCCTTCCTGCCCATCATCGGCACCGCCATCTGCATCCTTTTAGGTCTGATGCGTGCTAATCCGTGGGTCAGCAGCATCAGCGTCTTTTTGGGTAAGGTGCTGAGGTATGCCTTCATCGCCTATACATCGATGCAGATTTTCTGATTGTCGGGATTTTGTCAACACAGAGGACACAAAGGCACAAAGTTTTTCTATGTGCTAATAGATTGGGGATTCATCGGTATTGGGCATTGTGGATTATAAATCCTGATATCATCTGAGGTCGGATTGCAAATCCGACCGAACTTTCGCTCGGAAATGAAAAGAAAAACAAGTTTTCATTTTGCATTTCACTCGCTTATTTTGAGATTTTGACTTCGTCGAAATTACTTTCGCTCGGAAATGAAAAGAAAAACAAGTTTTCATTTTGCATTTCACTCGCTTATTCGTAATTTTGTCCCCAAATAGGATTTTTAGAAAGAATTATGAAGAAGTTCAAAATCGTGGACAATACGATGGGTTGGTTGGCATTTCTCATCGCCGCCGTCACCTATTGTCTCACCGTAGAGCCGACAGCCAGTTTCTGGGACTGTCCGGAGTTTATCACCACAGGCTATAAATTGGAGATAGGACACCCCCCAGGGGCACCGTTCTTCATGCTCACCGCCAACCTTTTCTCACAGTTTGCAAGCGACCCCACTCAAGTCGCCTTTATGGTGAACATCATGAACGCGCTGCTGAGTGCGGTGTGTATCATGTTCCTGTTCTGGTCGATTACCCACCTCGCCAGGAAGTTGATTTTGAAGGACTGGAGCGAACTGACCACCGGCAAGTTGATAGCCATTGAGGCAGCCGGATTGGTGGGCGCCCTCATCTACACCTGGAGCGACACGTTTTGGTACAGTGCCGTTGAGGGAGAGGTCTATGCCTACTCCTCCGCCTTCACGGCAGTGGTGTTCTGGCTCATCCTGAAATGGGAAGACCAGGCCGACCAGCCCCACAGCGACCGCTGGCTGGTGCTCATCGCCTATATGACAGGTTTGTCCATCGGCGTGCACCTGCTCAACTTGCTGTGCATCCCCGCCATCGTCCTCGTGTTCTACTACCGCAAAAGTGAGAATGCCAATCTCAAGGGTTCGCTGCTCGTGCTGCTGCTTTCGTTCGTCATCGTCGCCGCAGTGCTCTATGGTGTCGTTCCCGGCATCATCACCGTGGGTGGCTGGTTTGAACTGTTGTTTGTCAACGTGCTCGGTTTCAAATTCAACACCGGTGTCATCATCTACATCATCCTGTTGGTGGCATCCGTCATCTGGGCTATTTACGAGACACAAAACGACCACAGTCTGGCACGTCAGAACGCAGCCTTCTTAGTGGCTGTCGCCATGCTCGGCATTCCCTTCTATGGCTATGGCAGGAATGCCGCCATCATCGGCATCATCCTTCTCGCCGCCCTGTGGGCGGTGCTCCGTCTGAAGAAGAAGGGACAGTTGCTCATCTCCACCCGCGTGAAGAACACCACGCTGCTCTGCATGTTGATGATGATGATTGGCTACTCCACCTATGCAGTGATTGTGATTCGCTCTGCCGCCAACCCCCCGATGGACCAGAACTCCCCCGAGGATATCTTCACATTGGGCAACTACCTCAGCCGCGACCAATACGGTTACCGTCCGCTTCTCTATGGCCAGGCCTACAACTCAGAGTATGCCGCCGGTGACGACGGGTATGTGAAGATGACCAAGCAGTCGCCCATCTACCAGCGCCGTGAAAAAGCCAGCGCCGACGAGCCCGACCGCTACTTCATCGTCGATTGGAAGCAGAATCCGCAGTATGTGCAGAATATGTTCTTCCCCCGCATGTACTCCTCAGCCCATGCGAGCCTGTATGAGAGCATCATCGATGTGAAGGGGCGCATGGTGCCCTCCGCCTATGGTCAGCCAGACGTGAAGATGCCCACTATGCTCGACAACCTCAAGTTCTTCTTCGCCTACCAGTGCAACTTCATGTACTGGCGCTATTTCATGTGGAACTTCGCCGGCCGTCAGAACGACATCCAAGGTGCAGGCGAGAAAGAGCACGGCAACTGGCTCACCGGCATCCCCTTCTTCGACACCCATGTGCTGAAACTCGGCGACCAAAATTTGTTGCCCGACGTACTGAAGGAGAACAAGGGACACAACGTGTTCTTCTGCCTCCCATTGCTACTTGGTCTGCTCGGACTCTTCTGGCAGGCGATGCGCGGTGAGCGCGGCATCCGCCAGTTCTGGGTTGTGTTCTTCCTCTTCTTCATGACAGGACTCGCCATCGTGGTATACCTCAACCAGACTCCCAACCAGCCGCGTGAGCGCGACTACGCCTATGCCGGGTCGTTCTACGCCTTCGCCATCTGGTGCGGACTTGGTGTGACCGCCATCATCGACTGGTTGCGCAAACTCGGACTGAAACAGACCGCAGTGGCTGCCGTGGCAGGCCTCGCCTGTCTGTGCGTTCCCCTGCAGATGGTGTCGCAGACCTGGGACGACCACGACCGCAGCGGCCGCTACACCTGCCGTGACTTCGGACTCAACTACCTCAACTCTTTGCAGGAGACCGGTTATCCCATCATCTTCACCAACGGCGACAACGACACCTTCCCGTTGTGGTACAACCAGGAGACCGAGGGCAACCGCACCGACGTGCGTGTGTGCAACCTAAGTTACTTGCAGACCGACTGGTACATCGACCAGATGCTCCGTCCCGCCTACGACTCACCACCTGTGCCCATCACCTGGCCCCGTATCGACTACTGCTCTGGCACCAACGATGTCATCTCGGTACGTCCAGAGATTAAGATAGCCATCAAGGAACTTTATGACAAATATCCCGAGGAAGCCAAAGCCGCTTTTGGCGACAATCCCTACGAGTTGAGCAATGTGCTCAAGTACTGGGTGCGCGGCGACCTCACCCCCGAGCAGCGCCAGATTAAAAACTCATTGCTGCAATATGTTGACATTGAGGACGATGCCCATGTGGTGCCCACCGACACACTGCTGATGACCATCGACAAGGAGGCCGTCAAGAAGAGCGGTATGAAACTTGCCTATGAGGAGATACCCGAGACGATGGTCATCTCGCTCGAAGGCCGCCGCAGTCTGGCGAAGAACGACCTGATGATGCTCGAGATGATATCCCGTGCCAACTGGACACGTCCCATCTACGTCGCCATCACTGTCGGTGAGGAGAATTACATGAACCTTGGCGACAACTTCATACAGGAAGGCCTCGTCAACCGCATCACCCCGTTCACCACTGCCGGAGACGCCGATGCCCGCTTCGATGCCGACAAGACCTATGACTACATGATGAACAAGTTCAAGTTTGGCGGCCTCGACAAGCCCAATCTCTATCTCGACCAGACGGTGATGCGCATGTGCGCCACCCACCGCCGCCTGTTCGGCCAACTCGCCCTCGCTTTGCTCAAGGAAGGCAAGACCGACAAGGTGAAAAAGGTGCTGGAGAAGTGTGAGAAGGAGATTCCCGACTACAACGTCCCGATGGACTACATGAGCGGTGGTCTCGACCTTATGACCGCCTGGGGCAGCATTGGCGACAAGAAGCATGCCACCGACATTGCCGACAAGTTGTGGAAGCAGTCGGAGCAGTTCTTCGCCTGGTATATCTCCTGTCCAACCAGTTACCTCGCCTCCTCGAAGCGCGACTGCGATATGCATATCTACATCATGCAGGGCATCGCACAAGAGATGGAGGATATCGACAGGAAGTGGAGCGACGAGCATATCAACAGGCTGAACCAACTCTACGGAGCATACCAAACCAAGTTGATGTCAGTGAATTAATGATACTGGAGCAACCCTCTTTCTGGCTTCGATGGCTGTTTCCCCGTGCGCTATGGCGCATGAACAAGGAGGAGCACACAGTCTATCTCACCTTTGATGATGGACCGATACCCGAAGCCACTCCGTTCATCCTTGAAACGTTGCGTGCGTACGACGCGCACGCAACGTTTTTCATGGTTGGCGACAATGTAAGGAAATACCCCGACCTCTTCCGCCGTGTAGTGGAAGAGGGGCATCAGGTGGGCAACCATACGTTCAACCACCTCGGTGGTCTGAAGCACCTTACGAGCACCTACATCGAGAACACCGAGAAAGCCAACAAACTCATCGGGGCGCGCTTCTTCCGTCCGCCCCACGGCATCATGACCCCAGCCGAATATCATTTTTTGAGGAAGAAATACCAGATTGTGATGTGGGACCTGGTGACCCGTGACTACTCCAACCGCCTCACCGCAGAGGATGTGGTGGAAAATGTGCGCCGCTACACCCGCAACGGCAGTATCATCACCTTCCACGACTCCCTCAAGAGCATCGACAAACTGCACACTGCCCTCCCCGCCTCGCTGCAATGGCTGCGGGAGCAGGGATATGCTTTCGGGCTTTTCTAAGAAGGCCAGAAAGCCCGGAAAAGCCGGATATCCCGGATTATCCGGATAATCCGGAAAACCCGGAAAATCCGGAGATTCCGGTAGCCCGGGAAAAACTATTTGACTGAATAGTTGCAATATTTCCAGCCGAGGGTGTCGTAGAGGCGACAGAGGCGTTTTTGGCGCTGGAGATAGGCATCATAGTTTTTATGTTCTGGCTGCGACCACTGTAGTTCGGCAAGTGCGCCCATGCGTGGAAGCACTTGATACTCAGCCATCTCATCAGCATATGTATATTCCGTCCACAGATTTGCCTGCAGGCCGATGATGTGCTTTTTTGCCTCCTCCGAGAGAGAGTCAGGCAGCGGGTCGAAGGAATATACCTTCTCCAGCGGCACAAAACCACCAATGAGCAATGGTTTGTTCCAATAGTCATTCTCAGGCGTCTGGTAATAGTCAAAATAGAACCAGGCTGTAGGCACCATGATGACGTCGTGCCCCAAGGCGGAAGCAGCGATGCCACCCTCTACCCCTCTCCAACTCATGATGGTGGTGCTTGGATTGACGTCACAGTCGAGCAGTTCGTCCCATCCGATGGCTTTCCTGCCATGGTCATTGAGATACTTCTCCACCCGTTTCATGAAATAGCCCTGTAGTGCATCCTCCGCACTGTGTTTTCCTTTGGCAGTGATATGTTCATCGCTGATGCGCTGCTGGCAGCGCGGACACACCTTCCAACGCGTGCGCGGAGCCTCATCGCCTCCGATGTGGATATATTCCGACGGGAAGATGTCCATAAGTTCATCCAGCACCCCCTCGACAAAGCGGAATGTCTCCTCGCGCCCCGCACAGAGGATATCGTCGAAGACTCCCCAGTTGGGCTCCACTTCATAAGGACCGCCCGTGCATCCCAAGTCAGGATAGGCGGCCAGCGCCGCCTCCATGTGTCCCGGCATGTCAATCTCAGGGATGACGGTGATGTAGTGCTCACGAGCATAGCGCACGATGTCGCGCAGCTGTTGCTGAGTGTAGAAGCCCCCATAGCGTTTCCACTCATAGATGCCCGTATTGCGCCCGATGACTGTGCGCTGTCTCCAAGCGCCCACCTCGGTAAGTTTTGGAAAGCGTTTGATTTCCACCCGCCACCCCTGGTCGTCGGTGAGGTGGAAGTGGAATGTATTGATGTGATGGAGCGCGAGCATATCGATATAAAGCTTGACGAACTCCACGTCATAGAAATGGCGGCTCACATCGAGGTGCATGCCCCGATAGGAGAAACGAGGCTCGTCATTGACGACAGCAACCGGTATAAGGATATCAGAAGTCGGACTCGTCAGACTGGTCGGACTGGTCGGACACATGGCCTTACGCAAGGTCTGGATGCCATAGAATACACCCTGTGGGGCACCGCCCTCAATGGTCAGGGTTTTCTCCTTCACCGTGATGCGGTATGCCTCGGGATTGGTGATTTTCTTATCAAGTCTGAGCAGGATGGAGCTGCCTTTCTGCTTTTTGTCGGACTTGTCGGACAAGTCAGACACCGGGACAGTGAAGCCTGCGGCATTTTTGAGATAGTTGTTGAGAAACTCCGCATTGCGCCGCATGTCGTCATTGCCCTCATAGCGGATGGCAGACAGCGAGGAAAGGGCGAAATACTTGTCTTTTTGATACATGAAATTCATGGGACGGGGCACGACATTGAAATCGGCGACAGTCTGAGCCCGAACAATGGAGGAAAAGCAAAAGACAAAGAATAGAGGCAGGATGGTTTTCAACTTGGTGGTCATAGGAATAGATGTTATTGTTTAGGTATGGTTGGGGGTTGAAAATTCCCAATTGACAGCCGTCGGATTGCAAATCCGTCGGAACGATACAAAGGTAGCAATTATTTATTATAATAGGTCAAAAATACAAGGGATGTTTGCAAAAATATATGTAATTTTGTGGTGTATTTGCACGATAACCTAAAATGCTCCCATTATATCAACAAATTATGAGAAGAAGAATACTATTGGGCATCTTGATGATGGTGTGCGCCCTCACCGTTCATGCGCAGCGTGTGACCGACAAGCTCGACAGAGGGCTTGTAGCTGTACCATCCGGTTCGGGTGCGTTTGTGAGTTGGCGCATCTTCGGCGAGGAATACTACGACACGCAGTACAACCTCTACCGCAACGGAACGAAGGTGAACAGCAAGCCCCTCAGTGTTTCCAACTACAAAGACCCCCAGGGGACTGCCGGCAGCCGCTATCAGGTAGCCGCCGTGGTGCGTGGTGTGGAACAGGAGAAGAGCGCCGAGGTGCAGCGTCTGTCAAGCCAGTACATGCAGTATGCCGTGAAACCCATCTACTCCCGTCGCGGCACCAACATCAGCCGTGACTACAACATCAACGACATCGCCCTTGCCGATGTTGACGGTGACGGAGTCTCGGAGTTCCTCGTCAAGCGCAACTACGGCCCCGACGGCAGTTCGGTTGCCAACGACAGTGCCTACAACCACATCGAGTGCTATAATATCAAGGGCGACCGTCTGTGGTACATCGACCTTGGGCCGAACATGGTGAGCGGTCCCGATGAGCAATACGACGCCGTAGGCTACGACTGGGACGGCGACGGCTGTGCAGAGGTGCTTCTCCGTGGTGCCGACAACATGATTATCCATCATGCCGACGGTACGGAGACCAAAATCGGCAACATGAATGTGAACACGCGCAACACCGTGCTCCAGACCGCCAACATGACCTACACCAACAGCGGAGCCGAATACCTGCTCTATCTCAACGGCAAGACCGGCAAGCCCTACCCCATTGGCACCAACGGCGCGCTGTGGATGACCTATCCGCTGCCCCGCGGCAATGCCAACGACTGGGGCGACGGCTACGGCCACCGCTCAACGAAGCACTACTTTGCCGCCCCGTTCCTCGACGGACGCCATCCCTTTATCTTCCTCGGCCGCGGCTGCTACACCAAGCACCACATGAAGGCTTTCTCTGTCGACCCCACCACCCACCAGCTGAACCTCTACTGGGAATGGAAGAGCGGTGACTCAGGTCCCTATTTCGGCCAAGGCTACCACAACTTCGGCATTGCCGATGTCGACTGGGACGGCCGCGACGAGATTGTCTTCGGTTCGATGGTCATCGACGACAACGGCAAGGGCCTCTCCACTACCGGACTGGGTCACGGCGACGCACAGCACTGCAGCGACTTCGACCCCTATCGCCATGGTCAGGAGATTTTTGACTGCAACGAGGACCAACCCGCGATGAACTACCGCAACGCCACCACCTCGAAAATTTACTACCGCCTGCAGTCGACCGGCGATGACGGCCGCGCTGTCTGCGGCAATTTCTCCAACGCCTATCCCGGCTGCATTGGTCAATCCTCACAGTCGGGTGTTGTCTCCACCGTCGCTGACAAAGTCATCTCGGGAGCCCCCAACGGCTTTGCCATGAACTTCCGCATCTATTGGGACGGCGACCTGCTGGAGGAAGCCCTCGATGGTGCCAGTTCACGCGAGGGAGCCAGCCGTGTGTTCAAGGCCGACGGCACCACCGTCTTCACCGCCAATGGCACCGCCAACTGCAACTGGACGAAGAACACCCCCTCAGCCACCGGCGACATCCTCGGTGACTGGCGCGAGGAAATCATCGTGCGCACGACCGACAACAACTACATCCGCATCTATACCACCGATATCGAGACACCGTGGCGCAACTACACGCTGTGGCACGACCACCAGTACCGCCAGGGCATGGTGTGGGAGTCGATGGGTTACAACCAGCCACCCCATGCCAGTTATTTCCTCGGCGAATTGGAGGACATCACCGTAGCCCCGCCCCCACTGACAATGACGAACCGTACCGAGGTGGGCAATGGCGGTACCATAGGCACCAATCTCAACGACCAGCATGTGATTGTCTGTGAGACCAACAACACCACGGTCAACGTAGCCGACGGCGCATCACCCTGGGTGATGACATTCAATGTCCCCTCATGGGTGCAAGGCACCAACAGCACCGTGCTCAACGGCAATGCGAAAATCAACTATGAGTACTACACCTGCCAGGTGGAAGGAGGTGCCTTCAGCGGCGCCACTCGTTTGGTGAAGCAAGGCGACGGCATCCTCAATCTGCCCAAAGTGGCAGAGGAGCACACCGGCAACACCGACATCTGGGCAGGAACAGTCAACTTCGACGGAACGATGCTCAAGAGTTCGATGTGGCTCAACCGCTTCGCCGAGCTCAACACCGACGGCGGACAGTTCCGCAGCATCAAGATGGACTATGACGCCAAACTGCGCCCCGGCCGTGCCGACAACCGCGGCACTGTAGCCACCGACACACTGTTGCTCGGCTTCGGCTCCCGCGTGGTGCTCGACATCTATCCCGACCTCTCTGCCGACCAGGTGAACACCCGTGTGCTCACCATTGAGACGAAAGACTGGAAATATGGTCCCCAATACCTTACCCCTGTCTTTGAGTTCGTCAACCACGGCACCGAACTCACTTCTGGCCGTTACGACATCGGAAAGGCAGAGAACATCACCGGTGAACTCTCCGACATCCGCATTGAGGGACTCGGCATGAGCAAGAAATGCACCCTCATCCAAGAGGACGGCCGTCTGTGGCTCGAAGTCTCCGACATGCGCGACAACACCGAGATTTACTGGGCAGGCACCGAGAGTGACGAGTGGAACATCAGCGAGACCGCCAACTTCCTCAACCACGGCGAACAGGATGTCTTCGTGCCCGGTGACAAGGTCATCCTCAACGATGACGCCCTCCTGTCGTCCGTCACCCTCAACACTGAAATCGAGACCGACAGCATCATCTTTGACAACAGCAGCAAGGCCTACACCCTCAAGGGCAATGGCGCCATTGTGGGCAATACCACCCTTGTGAAGCGCGGCAGCAATACGCTCACCATCTCCACCAACAACAGTTATACGGGAGGCACCCGCATCTCAGGCGGTTCAGTCATTGTCACATCCCTCTCCAACGCCAACCAGCCCAAGGGCAACCTCGGTGCAGCTACCAACATAGCCAACCGCTTCGTCATCGAGAACGGCGCAGAGCTGCGCACCACTACAGCCGTCACCAACGGTTCTGCCATGCAGGTAGTAGGTGACGAAGGCGGTGTCATCAACAATCTCGGTGACTACATCGTTGGCCGTGCCATCAGCGGCACGGTGCTCAACAAGAAGGGTTCGGGATGGATGAAACTCAATGTCGCCAACACCAACCTCAACCGTCTTATCATCACCGCCGGCACCGTGCAGTGCATCAGTTGCAACGTCCCGGCACAGACGGTGGAGTTCCAAGGCGGCACTCTGTCAGAGAACACCAGCACGAGCTACAAAATCCATGTGCCACAAGGCAAGCGCGGCACTTGGAACCTGATTGACCGCGGCACGTTCAGCAACAAAATCACAGGCCAAGGCACACTGACCGTCTATTGCCCCATCGTGGTGCTCACCAACGGTCAAGCCACCCGCACCCAGATTACCGGCAACTGGTCGGACTTCGAGGGTATCATCTCCTGCAAGACATACAGCAGCACCGCACCCTTCACGTTTGACAACAGCTACGGCATGCCCAAGGCAACGCTCAACATTCCCTCCGATGTCATCGTGCAGAACAGTGGAAAGTCTTTCCGCATCGGCCGCATTACCGGCAACGGCAGCCTTGGCGGCACCTGCTCCTTCAGTCAGAGCGGCAACTCCGGCATCAACACATGGCAGATAGGCGATGACACCAACTGGACATGGAGCGGCAAGGTGACCTCAAACGCCAACTTTGCGAAAGTAGGCAAAGGCACCGTCACATGCAGCGGAACGAGCGACAACACCGGTTCATTCTCCATCAACGAGGGCGAGCTGCTCTTGAAGTCTGGTCAGACAGGCAAGGGCCGCCTCATCGTGGCGAAGGACGGAATGCTCTCCGGAACCAACACCGCAGCCAAACCATTTGCCAACTCCAGCATCACTGTGAACGGCACGGTGCGCCCAGGCAATACCGCATCATCGTACATCGGCACCCTTTATTTCGGCAACAAGGACATTACCTTCGCCGCCGGCAGCGTGCTGCAGTTCACCATCCGCCAGTGCGCCACTCAGAGCAGCAACGGCGGCACTTCCATCGAGGATGTCAACACCCTGACGCTGAACGGTACGCTGCGTGTCAACCTCGCCAGCAACCACACGCTGCAAGCTGGTGACTCCATCCGTCTTTGGAAAGCCAACAAACTGGCAGGCACCCCCACCATCGAGTTGCCCGACGGCATCGAATGGGACACCGACCGTCTGTCAGAAGGTTTGCTCTTCGTCAAGTCAGTCTCCGACGGCATTGCCCCGCTCCGCTACGTCCGCAGCGAGTCTAATGATATCTACGACCTCAACGGCCGCCTCGTGCGCAAGGATGCCACCACCACCGAAGGCCTGCCCTCAGGCATTTATGTGAGAAGAGGCAAGAAGATTATTGTGAGGTGATTTATCTCCGGAAAATCCGGAAAATCCGGATTTTCCGGAAAACCCGGAGAACCCAAGATGTCCGGGCCGGATATCAAGAATAAAAAAAGCCCTCGTTTGAGGGCTTTTTTTATTCTTGAGGAGTTTTACAAAAGAGCTTCGAATTTCTCCTTGATTTTGGCCTTGGGAACAGCGCCTACGAGGCGGTCGACCACTTTTCCGTCCTTGAAGAAAAGGACGGTGGGGATGTTGCGGATACCGAACTCCATGGCGACATCGTCAGCCTCTTCCACGTCACATTTTGCTACGGTGATTCGACCATCATATTCCTCAGCCAGTTCGCTGATGATAGGGGCAATCATGCGGCATGGACCGCACCATGTGGCCCAGAAGTCAATGACCAAAGGCAGGTTGCCATTTTTGACGTCCTCAAAATTCTCGTTTGTGATTGTTACTTCCATTGTTTCTGTATTTTTTGGTGAATAATAATGTCATGACTGTATGTTCTCCTAATATGATAGAGCAAACATCGTGCCAATTAATTGATAAAGTATTCCATACCCTCAGTTTGTTCAATAAAGTTGATGAGTTTAGCACTCACCTCCACCGATTTGGCACGGCTGCGGAGTTGCAATTTGCCATTGACGTCATGAAACTGTATGTAGAGTGACGTTTTGCCCGGACTCTCGTCTACCGCCGCCACGAAATCGCTGACAGAAGCCGCATCAATGGTGTCGCCGTTCATCACCACGGTAAGGCGGTTGATGGCTTTCTCTTTGACAGTCTGCAAGAACTGTATGTCGCCGATGCGGACGTCGTAGATGTTGGAGTCGCGGAATCTCTGCATCGCCTTTGCTGTGACATAAATGGTGGAAGCCTCATTGAACATCCCCCTCCATTTTGCCCATTCCTCACCAAACAGAGCCAGTTCGCCCGACCCTGTAAAGTCCTCGATGGTGACAAAACCGCACGGTGTGCCATTTCGGCTGAATTTCGCCTTCACAGCTGTCACCACCCCACCGAATGTGATGGTCTCCTTCTTGACGAGCTGGTCTTTATCCGCCAGTTCGGGGCAGTGCGTGTTGCACATATGGTTGAGAATCATCCTAAACTCATCCAGCGGATGAGCAGAGAGATAGATGCCCACGAGGTCGCGCTCTCGGTTGAGACGCTCGATGTTGCTCCACGGCTCACTCTCCGGGATGGGCGGTGTGGCGATTTCGATTTCCTCCGCCCCGAAGAGCGACATCTGTGCCTGCTGCTGCTCCGCCTGATACAACTGTCCGAAGCGCACGAGTGTGTCGAGGAACACATCCCCTTTGTTGTTGGGCGCAAGATAACGCTCCCTTGCCACGCCGAAGCTGTCGAATCCCCCACTGAGGACCAGGCTCTCGAAACATTTGCGGTTGGCAGCCGAGAGGTTGACCCTCTTCACCAAGTCGAAGACATCCTTGTAAGGTCCGTTGGCATCCCGTTCCGAGATGATGGCCTCAGCAGCCGATGAGCCCATGCCCTTGATGGCAGCCAGTCCGAAACGTATGGCTCCCTCTTTGTTGACACTGAACTTATGGCGGCTCTCGTTGACATCAGGTCCGAGGGTCTCGATGCCCATCGCCTTGCACTCATCCATAAGTTTGGTGATTTCCGTGATGTTGTCCAAGTTGCGGCTCATGACGGCAGCCATGTATTCAGCCGGGTAGTGCGCCTTGAGATAAGCTGTCTGGTAAGCGACCCACGAATAGCATGTGGCATGGCTCTTGTTGAAGGCGTATGAGGCAAATTTCTTCCAGTCCTCCCATATTTTCTTCAGCACCGTCTCGTCGTAGCCGTTTTTCTTTCCTCCCTGATAAAACAGTCCCTCGAGTTCCTGCATCTTGTCGATGAGTTTCTTTCCCATCGCCTTGCGCAGCGTGTCGGACTGTCCGCGTGTGAAATTCGCCAACTGTCGGGAGAGAAGCATCACCTGCTCCTGATAGACCGTGATGCCATAGGTATCCTTGAGGTATTTCTCCATGCACGGGATATCGTACGTGATGCGCGAGGGGTCTTTCTTTCTCGCGATGAACTCTGGGATATAGTCCATAGGCCCTGGGCGGTAGAGTGCGTTCATAGCGATGAGATCCTCAAAGACCGACGGTTGCAGTTCACGCAGGTATTTCTGCATACCTGCCGACTCAAACTGGAAGGTGCCAATGGTACGCCCCTCGCAGTAGAGCTGGTAGGTGAGCGGGTCGTCGATGGGGATGCTGTCGATGTCGATTTTCTTCCCTGTTGAGAGCCGCACGTTCTCCACCGCCTCCTTGAGGATGGAGAGAGTCTTGAGTCCGAGGAAGTCCATTTTGATGAGTCCTGTCTCCTCGATGACATGTCCGTCGTATTGTGTGCAGAGCAACTTGTGTCCTGGGTCTGCCTTGTCCTCAGCGGTGGATACCGGCACCCAGTCGCTGATAGCATCGCGGCAGATGATGGTGCCGCAGGCATGGATGCCTGTATTGCGGACAGTGCCCTCGAGCATTCGCGCATACATGATGGTGTTGCGCATCCGTATGTCGGTCGATGCCTGCGCCTCCCGCAGTTCCGGCACGACGCGTATGGCGTTGTCCAGGTTCATCTTCAGTCCGTCGGGCAATCGGTCGGGTATGGCCTTGCATAGTCTGTTGCTCTCCTCGAGCGGCAGCCGCTCCACCCTTGCCACGTCGCGCAAGGAGTTTTTTGTCGCCATGCTGCCGTATGTGATGATGTGTGCCACCTTCTCATGGCCGTATTTGTCCTCCACCCATTCGAGCACTCTTCCTCGCCCGTCATCGTCGAAGTCGGTGTCAATATCGGGAAGAGAGATACGGTCGGGATTGAGAAATCGCTCGAACAGCAAGTCATATTTGATGGGGTCGATGCGGGTGATGCCCAGGCAATAGGCCACCACAGACCCAGCCGCTGAACCACGTCCCGGTCCCACCATCACATCGAGTTCATCGCGTGCGACATTGATGAAGTCCTGCACGATGAGGAAGTAGCCAGGGAATCCCATGGTCTTCATGATGTGCAATTCGAAGTTGACCCGCTCACGCACCTCTTCGGGCAAAGGGTCACCATAGAGCCGCTTGGCTCCGTCGTATGCCAACTTGGCCAGGTAGTCAGCCTCGAACTTGATGCGGTAGAGTTTGTCGATGCCGCCAAGTTTCTTGATTTTTTTCTCACCCTCTTCCCGCGACATGATTTCGTTGCCGTTCTCATCGCGCGTGAATTCCTCGAAGAGTTGTTCCGGCGTGATGCGTTGTCTCACTTCCTCCTCCGTGCCGAAGCTTTCAGGAATGGGAAAGAACGGCATGATGGGGGCATGGTCGATGGAATAGGTCTCTACCTTGTCGAGAATCTCGCAAGTATTGTCCAATGCCTCCGGGACGTCGGAGAAGATGTCGTTCATCTCCTGCCTTGTCTTGAACCATTCCTGTTTGGAATAAAGCATTCGCGTGGGGTCGTCGAGGTCTTTTCCCGTCGAGAGGCAAAGCAGATGGTCGTGTGCCTCCGCATTGTCCTGATTGACAAAATGCGCATCATTGGTACATACCAGTTTGATGCCATATTCCTTTGCCAGTTCGATGAGCACCTTGTTCGCCTGCTGCTGCAATGGGAAGGTCTCGCGGTTGGCTCTTATATTAGGATCACGTACCTCATGTCTTTGGAGTTCCAAGTAATAATCCTCTCCGAAGACCCTTTGGTGCCACTCGATGGCCTCCCGTGCCCCTTTGATATCACCCTTGAGAATCTTGTCGGGCACCTCGCCTGCGATGCACGCCGAGCACACGATGAGTCCTTCATGAAACTGTTCCAAGTCCTTATGGTCGGTTCTTGGACGCATATAGTATCCATCCACCCATGCTCTTGACACCAGTTTGATGAGGTTTTTGTAGCCCTTATAGTTTTTTGCGAGCAGGATGAGGTGGTAACCGCCGAGGTCCTCCTTGGAATCCTTTTGGCTTTTGTCTCCCCGCCGCGCCACATAGACCTCGCATCCAAAGATAGGTTTGAACGGAGTTTTTCCCTC
Source organism: uncultured Prevotellaceae bacterium (assembly GCA_902767775.1). GTDB lineage: Bacteria > Bacteroidota > Bacteroidia > Bacteroidales > Bacteroidaceae > Prevotella. The sequence continues at coordinate 48,553 of CACXIP010000012.1, forward strand.
CTCCTTCAGTTTTTTGTTTTTCTTGTTGCAGTAGTTGAACAGTTCCTTGACGCCCATCATGTTGCCATGGTCGGTAATCGCCATGCCACGCATACCGTCGGCGATAGCTTTGTCAACGAGTTTGCTGATGCTCGACTGTCCGTCGAGCACTGAATAATAGGTATGTACATGCAAGTGTACGAAGTCTCTCATATATGTTGGATTTGTTCTTTGTTTTGAAAAAATAATTGTTTGTTACAATTTTAAAAAGCTATTGAAAAGGAATTAATAGTATCTTTATTTTTTAACATATAATTACCATAAATTGTTCGTATAATTGCTAATAATAGACTGGTTCCATATTCTTGTCGAGCAAAAAACATTCATTGGAATCTTCACTGTATCCATAACGCTCACCCTGTAAACTCGGTTGTCCAAAGTTGATGAGCAGACCAATAGGTTTATGCGTTAGCCTAAGGTAGTTAAAAAGCTGAGCACGATGAGCAGAATTCAATTCTTCAACCGACTTCAACTCAACCACCACCTCTCCAACCATAAGGTCTGCTTGGTAAAATTTCTCCAGTTTATGATGTTTGTAATAGCAGTGTAACTGTTTCTCTCGTTCATTTGGGATGTTGCGGTCAAGTAGTTCCAGATGCAGTGCCTCGTTATAAACAGGCTCCAATAGTCCCCAGCTCATCTCTCCATGGACGTCCATTGCCGCTCCGATGATTTTATATACAATATCCTTGTATTGCTTGAAATCTTCTATACCCATGTCATTAAAAAATTTAATGATTAATTCAAGGTAATTCGTGTAAAAAAACTAGAATAATAAAGATTTATAAGTATTTATGTATATTATCGTTTACCAAATAATTGTTTGCTGATTTCCGTCACTTCAAGTGAACAGCGGTTCAAAGTTACATGGAAAAAATGGCATTACCAAAGAATGGAGTTTAAAAATTTGGATGATTGATGAAAAAGAATTACCTTTGCACTACCATACTATCCGTGAAAAATGGGAAAGCGAATCCGTAAGCTCAAGAAACAACGTCTGCACAGTGAAGGCAACGATACACTGATCTTCAGTCTCTTCTTTCTGATTGCCGTCGCAGTCATATTATGGCGCAGTTTTGACTCCAAGGTGCCGTTTTGGTGCTTTGTGGGTGTATTTTCCGTACTCTACGGCATCGTGCTCAACTTTTTCAGGTGCCCCATCCGTTTTCTTGACATTGACGACACGAAAGGAATAGTTGTCGCTCCTGCCGACGGCCGTGTTGTGGTAGTGGAAGAGGTAGATGAGGACGAGTATTTCCATGACCGCCGACTGATGGTCTCCATCTTCATGAGTCTTTTCAATGTCCACGCCAACTGGTTTCCCGTTGACGGCCGTGTGACGATGGTAAAGCACCAAGATGGCAATTTCCACAAGGCATGGCTGCCGAAGGCGAGTGAGGAGAATGAGCATGCCGACATCATGATAGAGACGCCTGAGGGCATTTCCATATTGTGCCGCCAGATAGCCGGTGCCGTAGCCCGTCGCATCGTGACCTATGCCAAGGTGGGCGAGGAGTGCGACATCGACGACCACTTGGGCTTCATCAAGTTCGGTTCGCGTGTGGATGTCTATCTCCCATTAGACACCGAGGTATGTGTGAAAATGGGTCAGTCGACGACAGGCGACCAGACCATCATCGCCAAACTGAGAACGTGATGTCAAATTTCGTGACAAGAAACATCCCCAACACGCTCACCTGCTGCAACCTGCTCTCAGGTTGTGTAGCCACAGCATTTGCCTTTGGCGGCAACCAGCGCATGGCGTTGCTGATGATTGTCATCGGTGCCGCCTTTGATTTTATTGACGGCATGAGTGCCCGTCTTTTAGGTGTGTCCTCCCCCATCGGCAAGGAGTTGGACTCTTTGGCCGACGATGTCACCTTTGGAGTTGCTCCCGCAACGATGGTGTTCACCCTGATGTTCCAACTGAACTATCCAGAGTGGCTTGACGCCCATCGCGACATCCTTCCCTATGCAGCCTACTTGATTGCTGCCTTCTCTGCCTTACGTTTGGCGAAATTCAATATCGACGAACGGCAAACTACCCAATTCATCGGTCTCCCCACGCCAGCCAATGCTCTTTTCTGGGGCTCGCTCATTGTGGGTGGCGGCAAGCATCTTACCCATCATGCGTATGGTCTGCTCATCGTACTTTTGCTCATCGTGCTGAGTTGTTGGATTCTGGTGGCAGAGATACCGCTCTTTGCCCTGAAGTTCAAGCACTGGGGTTGGAAGGATAACGAGGTGAAGTACATCTTCGTGCTTTCATGCATCCCTCTTCTCGCCATTTTAGGTGTGTCGGGGCTTGCCGTGATTATAGCATGGTATGTAGTCCTTTCTCTTTTCTCCAACAGGTATAGGAGTGAATCCGCAGTCCATTAGCCTATGTTCATCCTCAAGTTCTTTTTCTTCATCTTCCTCATCGGCTTGTTTGCCGTGTTGTTTTTTGCGCTGCGTGTGTATCTTACCATGCGGAAGATGAGGGACCAGTTTCGCAAGCAGTATACTCAGGACGAGATGCCCAGAGGCACGCACACGACCACGGAGACGGGCGAGACCATCACGGACACGCGCGCTCCCCAACGCTCAAACCGCAAGATTATCGACGACAACGAAGGTGAATACGTGGATTTTGTGGAAGAGTGATTTTTTTGTTTCTCACGAATTTTCATAACAATTCTCTAATTCGATAATTCGGGACAAAAACTATCTCACGAATTTGAGAATTAAAGAATTATGATTTAGGGGCATATTCATTGAATAATTCTCCAATTCGATAATTCGGGACAAAAACTATCTCACGAATTTGAGAATTAAAGAATTATGATTTACGGGCATATAATTCTCTAATTCGATAATTCGGGACAAAAACTATCTCACGAATTTGAGAATTAAAGAATTATGATTTATCGGCATATTCATTGAACAATTCTAAAATTCGATAATTTAGGACAAATTGTCTAAGTTACCATGTAAGCTGATGCAAACATAGTAACTTAGACATCATAATCATTGGAAAAACGTGAAAAACTGTGGCTATGGGTGGACGAAGGTGCCGATATCTTCTCCGTCCATGACCTTTTTGAGGTTGCCCACCACATCCATGTTGAAGACGTAGATGGGGAGGTTGTTGTCACGGCACATGACCACAGCAGAGAGGTCCATCACCTTGAGGCCACGTTCAAGAATCTCATCGTATGAGATGTCATCAAATTTCACTGCTGAAGGATCTTTCTCTGGGTCGGCAGTGTAGATGCCGTCGACGCGAGTGCCCTTCAACATCACGTCAGCCTCTATTTCCACGCCGCGCAGTGAAGAGCCCGTGTCGGTGGTGAAATATGGGGAACCTGTTCCAGCCGAGAAGATACACACCTTGCCAGCCTCCATTTCTTCGATGGCGCGCCATTTGGAATAAAACTCGCCAATGGGTTCCATGCGGATGGCAGTGAGTACTTTGTTAGGTACTTCGGCGGTGGTGAGCGCACTGCTGAGAGCCAGGGAGTTGATGACGGTGGCCAGCATGCCCATCTGGTCGCCTTTCACCCGGTCGAAACCTTTGGTGGCGCCGCTAAGTCCGCGGAAGATATTTCCGCCACCGATGACGATACCGATTTGCACACCCATAGCGTGGATTTCCTTGATTTGGCGGGCATATTCAGCCAACCGTTCGGGGTCGATGCCGTAGCCCTGTTTTCCCATGAGGCTTTCGCCGCTGAGTTTCAATAGAATACGATTGAATTTTGCCATAATTGAAAATATTATAAGTTTAACAATTTAATATATCATTTGATAAGAAATAAACGACTAATTTGCCTAATGCAACGTAGTAGAGACGCAATATATTGCGTCTCGAGGACAGGAATGGCTGGACAATCTTGGCTCTAAGACGCAATATATTGCGTCTCTACAGACTGAGTACGGGCGGGTAAATGAAGACAATCTTGGCTCTGAGACGCAATATATTGCGTCTCTACAGACTGAGCACAGGCGGGAAAATGAAGGCAATCTTGACTCTGAGACGCAATATATTGCGTCTCTACAGACTGAGCAAAGGTTGGTGTATGGATTATTATTCATAATACTTATCCTCACTCCACTTGAATACATTATTTTGTATATAATCGATAATTCGCTTCATTTCATCACTATTTCGAACTATATGATCGTGGAACCTTGGCTGCCATGCAAAATCATTCTTTATCATTTTTGCTTTTCTTGTTACTGCAGCTTTAAAAGTCGCAATGACTGTCTTCAATAAAATCTGCTTTTTATCGTTTGCCTGTATGAACAACAAAAGATGAATGTGATTAGGCATCACTACATAATATGGCACGTTTACTCTTTTATCAAAATGACTCTCTATCTCATTAATAGCATGATTGGCTATATTTCCAATGAAAGAGAACGACATTTTATCATCAGCAATTTTTCCGAAAAATGGACGTTTGTCCTTTGTGCATATCGTGATGAAATATGTACCATCCTGATAACTCCACCAAGTAGCTCTAGATGTCCTAATCCTATATTTATTTTGATACAATTCTTCCATCAAAATGTCTAACTAAATGTTAAAAAATGAAGGTGCAACGTAGTAGAGACGCAATATATTGCGTCTCGAGGACAGGAATGGCTGGACAATCTTGACTCTGAGACGCAATATATTGCGTCTCTACAGACTGTGCACAGGCGGGTAAATGAAGGCAATCTTGGCTCTAAGACGCAATATATTGCGTCTCTACAGACTGAGCACGGGCGGGTAAATGCTGCCATAAACATTTATTATTGGTTAATCATATATGCCACTTCCTTGAATGCGTATTGGCGGATGAGGCCTGTGGTGTCGCGGAGGACAAGGTGGCCATCGTCCTCGACATGGAGGAGTTCTGCCATGAACGGCCCCTGGACATCGCTGTAGGGATGGAAGCCCTGACGGCGGTAGAGATGCTGGTGATAACGGTCTGTGACAGAACGGGAATCACCAGTCCAGATAAGTGAGAGTTCTGACTCAAGGGCATCGAGCACGTGATGCATCACCTCCTCAACGGGCACCTCATGGCCGAGGATTTGATACAGAGAGACCGGATTGGGTGCATCACTATGGAACACCTGCTGATTGACATTGATGCCGATGCCGAAAGTACAGGTTGCCAGAGCCAAGCCACTGACCGTAGTCTCTATCAGTGTCCCACTGATTTTCTTGTCATTCCAATAGATATCGTTTGGCCATTTGAGCGAGATGCCGTCGGCATAAGCTGCCAAGGCTTTGCCCACCGCCAGCGCACCCGCCTCAGAGAGGATGAACTGGTTTCTCGGCGGCACCATCGTCGGACGAACCCGTATGCTCATAAGTAGGTTTTTCCCCTCCTCACTCTCCCATGAGTTGCTCCCCTGCCCTCTCCCGGCTGTCTGATAGTCAGCCACCACAACGGTCATGTCCTCCCCCTCCGTCTTAATGTCGTGGAGATAGCGGTTGGTAGAATCGGTTTGTGCAATATGGATGATACGGCGGGTCATGGTTTTGTTCTTCTGTACCTTATATAACTGGTTTGCATCTTATCAGGGATGTTATCTCATATTCATGGGAGGCACAAAAGCATTCTCGATATGGTCAATCTGAACATTGTCGCCCTCCCCCACCACAGTGATAATATCGAATCTCACACCGAGGGAGATGCCCATCCGCTGCACATAGGTATTGGCAGCAAAGACAAGGTTGCGCATCTTGCGCCAGTCCACGGCCTCCTCCGGCTTGGTCATCTCCGTACTGTGACGTGCCTTCACCTCTACAATGACAAGTGTCTCTCCATCCTCAGTGACTGCTGTTATGTCGAGGTCGCGCCTCCCCGTGCGCCAATTGCGGTGCAGAATATGATACCCCTTTTTCTCGAGGTATTCGGCGGCTTTTTGCTCGCCCCATCGTCCGTAGTCATTGTGGGAGGCCATGCGATTTTTGAGATTTGAGGTTTGAGGTTTGAGGTTTGAGGTTTGAGATTTGAGGTTTGAGGTCGGACAAGTCGGACAAGTCGGACAGGTCGGACAAGTCGGACAGGTCGGACCGACTGTTATGCAAAAGTAGTGAAAATCGAGGGGTGGACAAAATGAAAAGGGGATTTTGTTTTCTTCGATGGATTTTTTTTGTATTTTTGCATATTGCGGATTGCAAATCCTAATAATATTAGGCGGTCGGATTGCAAATCCGACCGAACATAAGGAACATCAACCAAGCTTCAGGAACATCTACCAAACATCGAAATATCGTATTATGATGACGGAAGAGCAGGAGAAAATAGATGAGCAGATGATGCGCAAGGCGCTGGCGGAGGCAGAGAAGGCACGTGAGCGCGGCGAGATACCTATCGGCGCTGTGGTGGCATGCCGTGAGCGCATCATCGCCCGGGCCCACAACCTCACCGAGACACTGCACGATGTGACGGCACATGCTGAGATGCAGGCCATCACCTCTGCAGCCAATGAGTTGGGCGGCAAATACCTGACTGACTGCACCCTCTATGTGACGGTGGAGCCATGTGTGATGTGTGCAGGAGCCCTTGGATGGGCACAGGTGAAGCGGGTAGTGTATGGCGCTCCTGATGAGAAACGTGGCTATCGAGCTTTTGCTCCACAGGCACTGCATCCCAAGGCACAGGTCACCTCCGGTGTGCTCTGCGACGAGTGTCGCCAACTGATGCTCAACTTTTTCGCAGAGAAGAGGAAATAAGAAATCCCTCACCGTTGAGTGAGGGATTTCTTCTTGAGTTCGATGAGTCTGACGAGTCCGACAGGTCTGACAGGTCTGACGAGTCTGACAGGTCTGACTTTTATCTCACTACCTTTTTTGCTCCCTTTTCATCGCGGATGATGAGGAGGCCAGAGGCGGGAATGTCGCTCATGCGGAAGGTGGTGGTGGGAGCAGTGTAGATGAGACGCCCCATTGTATCGTAGACCTTGGTCATGCCTTTCGTGGGAGCGGCAGGAACAGAAGCGATACCATCTGAAGAGAAGGCAAACATTTTCTCATCACTCCATCCCGACACATCGCCAGCCTCACCAATGGCGCGCACACGGTAGAAATAGCGGCTCTTGAGGTTGAGGTTGGTGAAGGTGTAACTTGTTTCCGTGGTGGAGAATGTCTTTGCGCCTGCCCCCTTGATGGCAGCGACCTGAGCCATGCCACCACTGTTGGCACCAGCGATTCCCAATTGTTCAGCCGACCATGTGCCGTCATAGATGGCAAGGTAGTCGAGAGACATCTGAGCCGTCGGTGCGATGGTGAGTCGGAAGATTTCCTTCCTGACGGTGTAGTTGAAAACCAGCATCTGCTTTCCCTCGATGGAGAAATCGGATGTGATAGTTTCAATCTGGTTGTAACTGTCACCATTGTTGGCGTATTCTATCGTCAGTGTACCCTTCACAGGAGATGCCTTGACAATATCCACTCCCATAACGATAGTGAACTCCGTGGACTGCGGTACGTACCAGAATGGGGACTGCAGTGAGCCAGGTGTGGATGACGTCCCGAAACGCACTTTATTGGGTGAGGTAAACAGTTTGCTGCCTGACCATCCACCCAGTCCGTAGCTGCCGAGTTTAGAGGAGACATCGGTCATTCCCACCGACTTGCTGTAGAACGAGTCGAATGTGAATTCCCTCACCAACGACTCCTTCGGGTCGGTGGAAGCCGAACCAATTTCCGTCAGTTCGAGTTCATATTTCACGGCATTCTTGACAGCCGGCCATGTGACGGTGAAAGCCGCATCCTCACCCACCTGCTTGCCATCATCAGGTGTAGGCATATCCAGTGGAGGACGGCAAGCCACGAAGGACACCGTCATGGCCGACACGTTCTCTTTGATGTTGTCGATAGCCTTGCCCATCAGATAGGTTCCATTGCTGTTGGGTGTGTTGAGTTCGGCTGCAGGTGTGGTGTAGTCGGTGAGCGACGTGTTGCCTGTAGTACCCGGCCATGGGTCGCCAGCGAGTCCACGAAATTCCATCGTCTTCTTGTTGTCGGCGGGAATGATGGTCATACGCTGTCGGTCGGCACTGACATTCACGGTGTTGTTCCTCCATGGGCCCTGGTTATAGTCCACATGCACGATGAGCAACCCATGCCCATAAAGCCCTTTGTCGAAATCCACTGGCTGGCGGTTCTCGAGCAGATAATACTCATCCCTATTGGCCTCATTGTATAAGATATATGCCTCCGGGGTTGTAGCGAGCGGCTTCATGTCGGTGATAGTTGTCATCGTATTGAGCTCTGTCGGAGTGAGCCATCCAGAGAACATACGTTCGTATGATGTATATCCAGCCGGGATACAATCATCACCGTTGTAGCTACCATAGTCCATGATGTCCCATGTATTCATACCGAAGTTATCACCTTTGGTATCGTAGAAGTCAGGCAATCCGAGGCAGTGGCTGAACTCATGGCAGGCCGTTCCTATGCCATCGAGGATTCCTGTATTGTGTTTGCCGTCGCCCTTTAACTCTGATGTGCATCCGTAGGTGCGGATGATTTTGTCGTTGTAGTTTTTGCGAAGACCTGCGGCGTCAAGGGTCCATTCGTGCGGCCAGATGGTGTTACTTTCAGCGCCCTGCGCTTGGTTGTATCCGGCATAGATGATGAACACCTGGTCCACCTCCCCGTCATTATCCCAGTCGTAAGGAGTGAAATCCACCTCAGCGGCAGCGGCATCGATAGCCTCTGCCACCATACCAACAGGGTTGACATCATTGTTATTGCCTGACTGGGCGCCATAATATGCCATCTCATGTTTGGTGGTGTAAGGACCTACGACATCGAAGTCAATCTCCAGCTTGCCATAACTCTGCATGCTGAAGTAGTCGGTCACAGAGTGAGACATGCCGAACTCACTATAATTCTTCTCATTAAAGAAACGGTTGAACACCGCCTTGGGATTCTCGGTGACGAAGGGCACATCGGGAAACTGCACAAGGAGAACCAATCCTCGCACCTTGCCGACAGTAGTGTGAGCATCACCCACCTTTCGCGGTGATTTGGCAGGTGAATAGGAGATGCCTGCTCTCCGTAGGCGTGCATCCCTCATGCTTTCCCAAGTTTCAGCCACCAACTGGTCGGTTGTGGGTTGGAGCCGCCCCACGCCATTGAGTGTATAGGGCAAGCCGGCATCATCCTTGTAGAAGGAGAAATGCTCGTCGCCGCAGAGCGTCACCTCGACAGAGGTTCCATCTGCCCGAAACATCTGTTTTTTCACCTTCTTGGCTGGAACAGCCATGGCTGCTGAAGCACACAATAATGTGGCAAAAAACAGTAAGGTAATCTTTCTCATTTCGAAACTTGATTATAGCCAAAAAAAGGCGTGTCCACAATCGTGTGCAGCCACGCCTTTTTATTCATTTAGATGTCAATTATCTCTTAAAGACCTTCACGGTCTTATGTATGGTCTTCTGAGAGAACCTCATCTGACGCATCTGCTTGCGAGTCATATTGGTCTTAGTCGTATTTTTCTTGGCCAAAGTAGCCTTGAAATGATTCTTGGCGCATTTGGCAGCCTGAGCCTTGGCCTTGGCTTTCACAGAAGCAGCGGCAGAGGGGAGAACCAGTTTGAAGGCACCGTTGCTGCCGGCATAATATCCAGTTTTGCCCATGTAGGTATAACCTGAGAAGAGGATAGGTGAACCATCATCGTAGGTTTTGGGAGAACCATCTTGGTTCTGGGCCTGAATAAGAGGAAGTGTAATCACACCATTCTCCAATTTTCCAAAGTCCTCGGGGAAATTCTCGATGATGACATCTGCTGCATATCCCTTTTCAGTGAAATACTCAATGTCGTCACCACCATAGCTGATGATGGAAAAAGGTCCAAATCCGAAATCAAAGCCAAGAGATGAGGTAAGGAAATAGACAGCATTGGGATTCTCGGCATGGATGATGAGGTCTTCCTCGCCACCATCTGCACCGAATGAAGCGGCAATTTCTGCATAAGCCTTCTTCACACGATACAATCCGGGAGTAGCGCTGTTCTCCTCAATCTCCACCTCCACAGTCTTTGGTGGGTATGGGTTCTTGTTCTGATCGGTAAACATCGGAACCACGAAGTCGTCAGTATAGTAGCCTATACCCAGTTTCTTCCATGGATTGGCATCGCCTGCCCCATAGTACTCAAAGATGACAGACTCCACATTCTTCACTTCACCTTCTTCGATGATTGCCACGATGAGTTGGAGTTCACCAGTGAGGTCCTCACCAATGGGCACTCTGATCATGCCAGACTCCACTTCAACACCTTTATAGTCGTCAGCAGCGATACCATCGGCCACAGCCTCAGCATCTGCATCCTTGGGAGCCACGATAGCAATTGCTTTTTCAATGTCATCGCTGAGAGTAAGGTTGCCCTGTGCAAAAACATTGCCGTCCTTATCAGTGAGATAACCCTCATATGTCAGTTCCATGCTGTAGTCAGTGCGCACGAAACCATCGAGAAGGAAGTACTCTTTATAAACGCCGAAATATCCAGCATCTACAAAATAGTACAAAGGTAAGGTGATGGTACCTGTCTCTTCATCGAATGAGCCATAGTCACTCTCTTCGGGCTCTTCGTCGTTCATAATTATATAAGTAGCAGCATCTGCAACATAAACATTTCCATAATCTCCGTAGGTTCCACCAGTAAAGGTTTGCGGACATGTCACATGGCCAGTTTTCTTGTCATAGTCAAGAATCATCGTCTGATTGAAGGCCCAGTGCTCGATTCTCAGCTTATACAAATCCGGGTTGTTCTGGCTTTGACTAATAGTGAAGGGAAGACCAGGATCCTCTCCTACGAGTTGTGAAAAGTCTCCATCGATATCATGTGAGTAGAAATAGGAACCTGTTCCTTCTGAGTTGAAAGCAGCCCATGGTGTCCAGTAACCTTCTCTCTGAACACTGACAACAGTGCTCAGACGTTGACCTGGCTTATACTCTATCGTATCGCCACCCTGCACCATGCTGAGCACGCCCACAGGGTCACCAGCAAGGGTAAGCACATATTTGTAAGATACTTCATTAACAAGGTTGTTGGCATTGACTTCAAATGTTGCAGTACCCTGTCCAGGGGCAAAAGTCACTGTGCCATTGGCTGTATTGGAGAAGATTCCCTCATGAGAAGCTGCCGTGGTGAAGTTTACAGTTAGTGCCTCACTGGTATTGCTTCGTGTCAAAGATACAGGGATAGTTGCATGATCAGTATCTTTATCCACCGTCACAGACGTACCGGCTACATCAAACTGAGCATAGTCGGTAGAGTATGGATAGTACTCACCCTCCACGTCGGTGTTGCAGGCGGTGAGTCCGCCCATCGCCACGACGGCAAGTCCCAATAAATATTTATTCAATTTCATATTCTTATTAGTGTTACGTGATTGATTTAAAGAGACCTATTCTTATTTATCACCTGTTGGGTTCTGGTCTTTTGTCGGATCCAGGCTGGCATTTCCGTCAAACTCAGCCTGCGGGATAGTGAGCACCCACATATAGTTCTCAGGATCGTCGGAAGGACGGTTCGTAAGAAGGATGTTGGGGTCGTTGGGCCAGCCCTGAGCAACTGTGCGGATGAAGCCCTGCTTCAGGCGCTTGATGTCATAGAGGCGTCCGTACTCACCCCACAGCTCGATGCGGCGCTGGTCGATGATAGCCTCGCGGAGCGAGCCAGTGCGGTCGGAGGTGAGCTTGCCCATTGCTGTACCAGTAGCGGTGCAGTTGTAGTTGGCGTCACGGGTCTTGACGAGGGTGTTGAGGTAGTTGCGTGCAGCATCCTCATTGCCCTGCATGCACTCAGCCTCAGCAGCGGCGAGATACATCTCCTCGATACGCATGTAGACATAGTCGCCAAGATAGGTATTGATGTCGCTGAAGTGCATCTTCTCCTGCTGATAGGGGTTGTTCTCGTCATCGGGATTCCACCAGCAGCGGCGGGTGTCGGCAGCCCCCATGAGGTTGTAGGTGTCAGCGTTGATGCGCTTGGGAGCAGCGTCGTAGCCACCATACATATCGGCATCGTGGTCCATGTGAGCGTAGAGGCTGGCATAGATACCCGACTGGTCGGCGATGATGGAAGAGCCCCACATCACGTTGCCTGCACCAACATTGTTGATGAAGTTGGAGGTGTTCTTCTTGAAGGAAGCGGCAGCCACCGGCTGGATGTTGTACTGACCGAGGTTGATGACAGCCTCAGCAGCGCGTGCTGCGGTGCCCCAGTCCTCCATGGAGAGGGCGATACGTGCCTGGATGCCCAGGGCCACGGGATAGGTGATGAAGCTCTTGTCCTTGTCGAGAGAGGTGTTCACGCTCTTGTTGAGATACTCCACAGCCTTGATGATGTCGTTCTTGGCCTGATCATAGACCTCAGCCACTGTGGAACGGGGATGTCCCTGTGTTCCAGCCACAGAAGGCTCTGTGTAGATGGGCACGCAAGGCTCGCTCTCATGCCCCTTGAAGGTACGAGCGAAGTACTGAGAGAGCATCCAGTAGCTGTAAGCGCGAACGGCGTATGCCTGTCCGAGAACGTACATTTTGTCGACATCCGTAAGGCCTTCCTCATCCATGGCGATGAGATAGTTGGCATTAGAGATCCACTGGTAGAAAGCGAACCAAAGGTCATAGGAACGCCATGCGCTGGAAGTATAGCGGGCCTTCACGTTGTATCTGGCATCAAACCAGAACCATCCGTTGCCCTGGGCTGCCATGATGTGGTCGTCGCCCATCACATCGGCACAGAGGTTGTAGGCCGAGATGCCGAAGCACTGGTGGGTGTTGGCGGTGGTTGACCATCCGGAAGTGTACATAGAGCGGTAGATACCGTTGAGGGCAATCATGGCAGCATCGCTGCTCTGTGTCATGGTAGAACCCGACACAGCAGTGGTGGGGGAAGTCTCGAGCTGGTCCTCGCTGCAGGCGGTGGCGAGCGTGAGGACGGCTGCGCCAGCCATCAAATAATTGAATATCTTTTTCATTTTCATGCTCGTTTAGAAGTTAATGTCAAGACCGATGGTGAAGTTCTTGTTGGGAACATAGGTGTAGTCTGTTCCGTTGCCGGTGAGGCTGTACTGCGGGTCCATACCCTTCAGGTGAGTGAAGGTGGCCAGGTTGTCGACAGAGCCATAGAGACGCACCTTGCTGAGCTGGATCTTGTTGGTCCACTTGGCGGGCAGGGTGTATCCGATGGTGACGTTCTTGATGGCGAAGTAGGAAGCGTCGATCAGGTAGCTGCTGGTCTGGATTTCGCTGCCACCCACCTGGATGCGTGGGATGTCGGTGATATCGCCCGGCTGCTGCCAGCGGCGAAGGGCATTCTTGTTCCAGGTGTTGCCGTAGTAGAGGTTGCTCATCGATGAATAGTAACGTGAGTCGAACACCTTGCCACCGAGTGAGTAGGTGGTGAGGATGCTGAAGTCGATGCAGTTGAAGAGCTGCAGGTCGGTGGAGATGCTTCCGTAGAGGTCGGGGGTGCGCTTGCCGCAGAAGTAGCGGTGAGCAGAGGCAGCGGAGTAGTCATCGGTGATGCTCTCATTGGTCACGTTGCCGTCATCGTCCATAGACTCATAAATGTAGTAGAGCTGCTTGCCGGTAGCGGGATCGACACCGGCAGACTTGGGCAGATAGAAGGTGGTGAGGTCGTAGCCTTCCTTGATGATCTGGTAGCCGTTTCTGATCTCGGGCGACTCAGAGGTCAGCTTCTGCACCTTGTTCTTCTGGTGTGTGCCCATGAGGGTGAGGTTCCAGAGGACGTCCTTGGTCTTCACGAGGGAAGCGGAGATCATAGCCTCAATACCGGTATTCTTCATGTTACCCACGTTGGCGGCATAACCGTCGAATCCGGTAGAGAGTGCCATCGGGTAGTTGAGGAGCATGTCCTTGGTCTTCTTGCTGAAGAACTCGAAGCTGAAGCGCAGACGGCTCTTAAGCACGGCACCTTCGAGGCCGATGTTGAGCATGCCGTTCTTCTCCCATGAAAGATCCTTGTTCTCCAAAGTTGCGACGAAGCCACCGATACGGCTGCCGTTGGCATATTCAAGGTTGTAAAGGTTCTGCCATACATAGTAGGAGCCGATGCTCTCGTTACCACTCTCACCATAGGAAGCTTTCAGAGAGAGGTTGTTGAGCCAGGTGACATCCTTCATGAACTCCTCAGCGGTGATACGCCAGTTGGCACCCACTGACCAGAATGTGCCCCAGCGGTTGTCCTTGTAGAAACGTGAGCTACCGTCGCGGCGGATGGAAGCGTCGAGATAGTACTTGTCTGCGTAGTTGTAGTTGACACGTCCAAGCCATGACTCGATGTCGTGCTCATCAGAGTAGGAGTCGGCGTCGGTGATGGTGGCAGCAGGACGGAGCTCGTCGATACCGTCGACGATGTTGGACTTGCCACCATAGAGAAATTTGAACTGATACTGATAGAACTCATGACCTGCGAGGATGCCGAAGGTATGGTCGCTGAACTTGCGGTTCCACATGAGCTGCTGACCGAAGGTATAGGTCTGAGCGCGCTGAGCAGTCTTGTACACACGGCCGTTGGCATTCTTGCCGTTGCCATGATACTTGTTGTAGACGTTGGTCTCGGTGAGCGACTGGTAGTCCATACCGAAGACGAGGTTGAGCTTGATGCCCTTTGCCCATCCGGCGTTGTCGTTGTCGGAGCCGAAGGTCATGTATGTACGTGCACTGGCATTGTCGGTGTCATAGAAGTTGCGGTCGAGGTAGAGGTCGCCGAGCGCGTTGAAGTCGTTGGCGACAGGACGGCCGCCCTCACCGTAGTCGTACTGGATGTTTCCGTCTGCATCATAGACATTGTTGCCGCTGGCATCCTTCAAATACACGGGGTAGATGGGGCCCATGAACTGCGAGGTGTACCAGGGGTTGGAGGTCGAAGAACCATCGAAGGGGTTGTAGGTCGACTTGTTGTAAGCCATGTTCATGTTGAGACCTGCCTTGAACCAGTCGGTCACCTGTGATTCGAGATTGGTACGAGCGCTGTAGCGCTGGAAGTCGGTGTTCTTCAAGATACCCTCCTCACTGAGGTAACCCAGAGAGATGAGGTAACTGGTGCGGTCGGTACCGCCGTTCACTGACAGGGTGTGCTCATGACGAAGAGCGCCCTTGTTGTAGATTTCATCATACCACTTGTCACCCCAAGCAGAAACTGCGTCGCTCTTCACCTTGCCTGTGGCAGGGTCGATCAGGGTTGCCCAGGTGTAGTTCTTGAACGGGTTCCACTGCTCGGCATTGCCGTTACCGCCGAGGGTGACGCCAAGGTTGGCGATGGCGGCTGCGGTAGCGTCGGCGTATGACATGCCGTTGCCGAACTGATAGTCATTGCGGAGCGACTCGAAAGAAAGCTCCACGAACTCTTTCTGGTCGACGGTCTCATAGTTGCCGAGCCCCATGTATGACCAGCCCACGGTGTTGTGGAAGTTGACCTGCGGGCGGCCTTCCTTACCCTTCTTGGTGGTGATGATGACCACACCGTTGGCAGCACGCGAGCCGTAGAGTGCGGATGCAGAAGCGTCCTTCAGCACGGTCATCTGCTCGATATCCTGCGGGTTGATGGCACTGATAGAGCCGCCGTAGGGCACGCCGTCGACCACGTAGAGGGGGGTACGGGAAGCGTTGATGGAGCCGAAGCCACGGATGACGATGCTGGCGCTTGAGCCTGGCTGGCCGCTACCGGAGGTGGTCATCACACCGGTCACCTGTCCGTCGAGGGCCTTGGTGACGTTGGTCACAGGGCGGGAGACCAGCTTGTCGCCGTCGATGGCGGCTGCCGAGCCGGTGAAGGATGACTTCTTGGCGGTACCATAAGCCACAACCATCACCTCGTCGAGGACATTGTCATCGGGTTCGAGGGTAATGTTCATCCTGCTTGAAACCCTCATCACTCGCGTCTTCATACCGACGTATGAGATCTCAAGCTCTGTTTTGCCCTTGGGCACTGTCAGCGAGAATGCGCCGTTGATGTCGGAGACCGCACCAATGTTGGTAGCTCCCACGACTTTCACAGTGGCTCCCACCACAGGCTGGCCATCTTCTGAACTGACAACGGAGCCTGTGACGTTAGTCTGTGCGTATGCGAGTCCTGCTGAGAGGAACAAGCATACGAAAAACATAGTTAACTTTTTAATCATAAACTCTCTCACTAATTAATTAATATAATAATGTATAATCAATCCAATAGATAGTTACTACTTACTTTGATATCTTTTTTAAAAAGTCGGCTTATCGGTTATGGCCGCATCCCGCTGATGCGAGAAAATATACTATAGTGTGCAAAATTAAACATTTTTTGCAAAATAGCAAAAAATTAATTAAAAAAAATAACTAGAAAGAATATTTTCCGCATCAAAATGCCATAAAAATGGGCAGAAAAGTGACAGTTTTTTGGGGAGGAGAGATTGGGAGATTAGGCTTTTTAGGAGTTTAGGAGTTTAGGAGTTTTAGACATATGATGGGCGGAGAGGGACTGTTTAGGCGGATTTGCAATCCGCCTAAATTGAGTATTAGGATTTGTAATCCGATTTAAGCGCATTTAAAATGCTTATATTCAATGCGGTCGGATTGCAAATCCGACCGAACGCGAGAGACCGAACGCGAGGAGGATTGATACTCTGTCGGACTGGTCGGACGAGTCAGACTGGTCGGACAAGTCGGACGGGTCGGACGGATTTGGGAAGTTTATTTCTTCAGCTTCTTGATGGCATGCTCGAGCGACTCGGTAGGCTCGATGATGTTGTAGTCGGCCCAGAAGTCGGGGTCGTCGAAATATTCCACCTTGTCGTAGAAGGAATCACGCGAACTGAATGAACTTTTTCCGCTGATGGGCTGTGCATCCCTCGAGAGCAAGTCGGTGACCACCATCTCCGCCTCCACATGATAGGGCGAGGCAAACAGTTTCCGTTTCCATTCGCAGTAGAACTTGGTCTCGCTTCTTAGGTAATGGATGCGGCTGGTGGTACCGTCGTATCGATAGGCAACGGTGATGTTGAACTCCCTTGGGCGGAACCGCACCCCAGCGGGTTTTCTGAGGAGAAGGACTTCTGTCGCCCTCGTCTCATCCGACATGTCGAGCGACATCTCGATGCGAGAGAAAGCCAATGTCTGTCGGTCGATAATCATCCTGCCGCTGTAGAGCACATGGTCGGCCTTGCTCAATGGTTTAAACGATATGACAAACTGCGGACGCCCGTCCTCGACCACTGGCACCTCCATGCGG
The DNA here is from genome assembly GCA_902767775.1 of uncultured Prevotellaceae bacterium. Lineage (GTDB taxonomy): Bacteria > Bacteroidota > Bacteroidia > Bacteroidales > Bacteroidaceae > Prevotella. The sequence continues at coordinate 65,820 of CACXIP010000012.1, forward strand.
AACTGATAGAGACTGAGCTCCGAGTCATCGAGAAGGTATTCGTGCTTTTTCATCAGGTCAAGCCCCACAGGAAGAGTTGGGCCGCCCTGTATCTTCGCGCCGAGGGTGTCCGTCCGTCGCACGCTGACCAGTCGTCTGCCCCGCTCTATCGCCACACGGTCGGCTCCTGTGAGTCGGTTGTAGCCCACCTTATAGAGGTCGGTGACTGCCTCCGCCACGTAGATATAGCGTCTGCCCTTCTGTGTCGTCTCCCGGTAGAAGCACCGGAGCAGTTCGTTGTCGTGGCTGTAGTTGTTGGGGATTTTCCTTACCGCCTCTCTGACAACTTCCTCTGGGTCCATGAAATTGACAATGACCTCGCTGAGGGTAATAGTGCCAGGTTTCAGTCTGATTTTCAATGGTTTTGATGTATCTCCTTGAAGTGGTACTCTAATGGCGTTGTAGCCGAGGCAAGAGACATAGATGGCAGATGGCTTATGTCTTGTTTTGAGCGTGAAATCACCCTCGGCATTGGTAACTGTCGCCTCATGTCCGTCGGGTGTGGAGATACTTGCCTGCTGGAGCCGTTTTCCAGTCTCCGCATCGCGCACCTCACCACTCACGGAAAAGCCCATGGTTTGTCCCCACGACGGCACAGACACCATCGCCAGAAATAATGCCAAACATAGATATATCGTGTTTTTTGCTTTCATAATCAACCTCCTTATATGTGCTCTCCTATTTCGGGTGCTAATATAATGAAAAAGTCATAAAAACACAAGAAATCAGTGTTTTTTTAGAAAAAAAAACTACATTTGCAAAAGGTTTGCAATGGATGAAAGATGAAAGAAGGATATAGTAGTCGGTTTTTCTGCATCGTATTGACAGCCATATTGTTGGTGGGATGCGGCAAACAAAGCACGGCCAGCAGCGATGGTGCGGGAGATGACCCGATGGCAGCTGACACGCCGGGCATCGGCATGGATGCCTCTGACTCAGCGGAGAGCAGGCAGATGAGGGACGGTGTGCTGCAGACCGATTCCTTCAAATATGCGCTCAAGACCGCCAGCGGCAGCTGTGAGGTGTATATCGACTATCCCAAGAACGGTCCGAAAGACGTGGTGGAGTCGCTGCGGACATTCATCCGCTCCACCCTTTTTGAGAACGGCAGCGACACCATTGCCGACGACCCATCGGAATGGGTACGCCAATACTGCATCAACCGACAACGGCATCTCAGCAAGACCCTCTCAGAGATGGGGCTGCAGCATGTGAATGAGGCATACGCTCCCGAGGAAGGCGTCGACATCCGTCTGACTTGTCTGACCAAGCAGTATGCCACCTACGAGGTCTACCGCTATTCCTACATCAGTCATGGTGCCCACGGCGAGTATTCCGACTACGGCGTCACTTTCCGTCTGAGCGACGGTCAACGACTCGACCATATATTAAATAAGGTGGACGACACCCTCTATGCCCATATCAAGGTAGGGCTGCGGGAATATTTCGGCGTCTCCACCGACGAAGCTCTTGATGATATTTGCACCGCCGACCTGTCGCTGATGCCGATGCCCACCTTCCCACCCTACCTGATGCGCGACGGTGTGCGGCTCCACTATTCCATCTACGACATCTGTGCATTTGATGACGGCGACCCCGAGGTAACCATCCCCTACGACATTGCCTGGCCATACCTCACCGAGGCAGCAAAGGACTGCCTTGGGGAGATGAAAGATGAAAGATGAAGGATGAAAGATGAAGGATGAAGGATTATTTGTCAGACTTGTCTGAATTGTCTGAATTGTCCGACCTGTCCGACCCCCAACTATGAACTATGAATTATGAACTATGAACTAAAAACCCTTTCCGACCCAAGGGTGGAAGTATACAGCACACTGACTGAGGCACAGTTGCGTAGGCGCATCGAACCCGAGAAAGGCATTTTTATTGCTGAGAGTCCGAAGGTGATTGATGTCGCCCTGAGGGCAGGTTACGAACCCGTCTCACTGCTGTGCGAACGCCGACACATAGAGGGCGATGCCGCCGACATCATCCGCCGCTGTGGCGACATCCCCGTCTACACGGGAGACAGGGAACTGCTTGCCCAACTCACCGGCTACACCTTAACCCGAGGTGTGCTCTGCGCCATGCGCCGTCCCCAGCCACCCACGGTGGAAAGCGTCTGCCGTGATGCCCGCCGCCTCGTGGTCATCGAAGGCGTGACCGACACCACCAACATCGGTGCCATCTTCCGTTCAGCAGCGGCATTGGGCATCGACGGCGTGCTGCTTACCACCGACAGTTGCGACCCTCTCAACCGCCGTGCCGTGCGTGTCTCCATGGGTTCTGTGTTTCTTGTGCCCTGGACCTGGCTGCCCGAGGGTGCCACAAGCCTCCACGAGTATGGGTTCCGCACCGTCGCCATGGCACTGACCGACGATTCCGTCAGCATCGACGACCCATGCCTTGCCGCAGAGCCACGCCTTGCCATTATCATGGGCACAGAGGGCGACGGACTGCCCCACTCCACCATCACTGCCGCCGACTACGTGGCGCGCATCCCCATGGCTCATGGTGTCGACTCCCTCAATGTGGCCGCTGCCGCTGCCGTCGCCTTTTGGGAACTGAGGGTATAATTCTTTGCTCATCACTCATAATTGGCACATTGCGTCTGATTTTGGAAGTTTCATGGCATACATCTTCGATGTTTGAGAAAAAAGTCGTACCTTTACGGCCGATTTAAAAGCTTAGGCGACAAGAACATGACAAATACATATAAGGATAAGAAGATATTGGTGGTGTGCGGAGGTTTCTCCTCCGAGCGAGAGATTTCACTGAAGAGCGGGAATGCCATCTATGAGGCTCTCAAACAATTGGGATACAAGGACATCCATTTGTTTGACCTGACTCGTGAAAACGCCAAAGAGATTTTGGAAGCCCATCCCGACCTTGTGTTCATCGGTCTTCATGGCAAAGGCGGAGAAGATGGCGCCATCCAAGGGCTTTTGGAGTATTCCGGCATCCCCTATACGGGTCCCGGTATCTGCAGCAGTGCCATCTGCATGGACAAAACCATCACCAAACGGGTGCTCTCCGATGCCGGATTGCCCACCCCGAAATTTGAGGTTTACCACAAGACTGAGATAACCGACAGCGACCGTTTTGCCAACCATATCGTCGAGAAATTCGGTCTGCCCGTGGTGTTCAAATCCCCCTGCCAAGGCTCCAGTCTCGGCATTGTCATCATCAATGAAAAAGCAGCCATCGCCCCTGCTCTCGAGGAGGTTTTCAAATATGACGACGAACTGCTGGCAGAGGAATATATCAACGGCATTGAGGTGACCCTGCCCATCTTAGGCAATGAGGACCAGATGCTGCTGCCCATCATTGAAATCTCGTCGGAACGGGAGTTTTACGACTACCAGGCGAAATACACCGGGGGACTCTCCCATCACATCATTCCCGCATGCATCGACAAGGGCACCTACCTGCAAGTGGAGGAACTGGGCAAACAAGCCTATCGGCTGCTGCACTGCCAAGGTCTCTCAAACGTGGACTTCATCATCGACCCATTCAGGGGTCCGATGATTATCGAAATCAACACACTGCCCGGCATGACAGGGATGAGTTTGCTTCCCGACGCCGCCCGCTACATGGGTATCTCATTTGAAGAACTGGTGGAACGAATCCTCATCTTGGGATTCGAAGCCAAGAGGAGCCTGGTGTGAGAAATAAGAAACAGAGTTCGTTAGTTTTAGCATTTGAACATAAAAAACAACAGAAAAATGAAAGGAATCGTATTGGCAGGAGGCAGCGGCACACGCCTCTACCCCATCACCAAGGGCATCAGCAAACAGTTGATTCCCATCTATGACAAGCCGATGGTGTATTACCCCATCTCCGTGCTGATGCTCGCCGGCATCCGCGACATACTCATCATCTCGACACCCGACGACCTGCCCGCCTTCCGCCGCCTGCTTGGCGACGGCAGCAACTACGGCGTGCGGTTTGAATATGCAGAGCAGCCTTCTCCCGATGGACTCGCACAGGCCTTCCTCATCGGAGAGGAATTCATCGGCGACGACTCCGTGTGCCTTGTGTTGGGCGACAACATCTTCCATGGGTCAGGACTGTCGAAGCGTCTCCGCGAAGCCGTCAGTCAGGCAGAAAACAACAATCAGGCCACCGTCTTCGGATACTGGGTGGACGACCCACAGCGATATGGCGTGGCGGAGTTTGACGACAATGGCAACTGTCTCTCCATCGAAGAGAAGCCCGCCAACCCCAAGTCGAACTATGCCGTGGTAGGACTGTATTTCTATCCCAACGAGGTGGTGCAGGTGGCCAAGACCATCAAGCCATCCGCACGAGGCGAATTGGAAATCACCACGGTCAACCAACGCTTCTTGGAGGCAGGACATCTGAAGGTGCAGACTCTTGGGCGCGGTTTCGCCTGGCTTGACACGGGAACTCACGACTCGCTCTCGGAGGCCTCTGTGTTTGTGGAAGTCATCGAGAAGCGCCAGGGACTCAAAATCGCCTGTCTGGAGGGCATCGCCTACCGCAGCGGTTGGATTACGCGCGAGAAGATGGAGGAGGAGGCACAGCCCATGCTCAAAAACCAGTATGGACAATACCTGCTCAAGGTCATCCGCGAGATGGAGCGCACCGGACGAAGCAACCTGGAAGATTAAAGATTAAAAATCTTTCATACAAAAACTCCTGCCCTATAATAGATAAAAGGGCAGGAGTTTTTGTATGTCATCGTCTACCAATCTGCAGACGTTTGCCATGAGCATTACTTGCCTTTTGGAGCCTGAGGGGCGTTGGGCATGGGAGGCATCTCAGATGGTTCGGGAATGATGGGGTCGCCCATCTCCGAGTTCTCGGCATCCTTGTCATCCAACTTAAAGAGCATGAACTTCGGATTCTCCGCCGTGCAGGGAGTCCACTCACCACCATCCTTGCCGTTGGGGTCGCTGTACTTGGCAAAATTGGTCCAAGCCGTCAGCATCTTCTCCGAGAGGTCCCAGTCGCCTTGTGTCCACGGTCTCCAGCAATGCTTCAGCGACTTGAACACATACCACAGGTCGGAGGAATGGAAAGCCCCCTTGAGGCGAGCTGTGACCTCAGGATGAGAGCCGTCATCGGGCAGAGGACGGGCAAACTCATAAGCCCAAGCCTTGCCACCCTTGCTCTCGCGCACCTTGCAGAACTCAGCAATGCCAGGTCCCATACTGCCCATATCATTCAGCGTATAGCCAATCATATAGGGAACATCAGCCAAGGTGCCCTCACGGGTGGCATCATCAAAGTTCTTGGTGCTTACATAACCGTCGATGAGAGGTCTTCCCATAAGGAAAACATCATTGTGGGTGACAGTATTGTAGAGCGTGCCCACAGTGTAGAGCAACTCTGTCTGTGCTTCCCTCAGTTTGGCAAGGTCGGTCAGACCAGCCCAGTCCATCACCCTCTTCGTGTCGGCCTCAGCCTGTTCGAGAGAGGGATTGTAGGTGAAGAACTTATTCATAGGAACTGCAGGTTTTGCCTCCTCATCACCAGTGGGCGGCACAGTGATACCACCACCACTCATGATGACTGCCTTGTGGAAGAGTCCACGTGCCAGCGGCGACTCACACAGTGTCTTCACACTGCCAGCTCCTGCACTCTGTCCGAAAATGGTGACATTGTCGGGGTCGCCACCAAACTGCTCGATGTTCGCCTTTATCCATTTCAGCGACTGGATTTGGTCGAGGATGCCATAGTTGCCCGACACCTTGTTGGGACTCTCCTCCGACAGTTCGTGATAAGGCATAAAGCCGAATATGCCGAGACGGTAGTTGATGGATACGAGCACCACATCCTTGTTTGCCCATTCCTGACCATCGAACTCAGGTTCAGAGCCCCAGCCCTCTCTGTATCCGCCACCATGAATCCAGAGTGCCACCGGCAGTTTTTTGCCAACCTCTCCCGGGGCCTTGGTCCACACATTCAGATAGAGGCAGTCTTCCGAGTAGGGAGCCTCGTCGCCATATCCCCACTCATTGGCATAACCCTCAGGCAGATGCACCCCCTGATAGCCCGGATGTCCGAACTTGTCGCACATTCTCACCCCTTCCCAAGCGACAACGGGCTGGGGCTCTTTCCATCTCAGTTCCTTGATAGGCGGGGCGGCATAGGGAATGCCTCGATAGACATAGACGCCGGGGATGTCGGCAGCCACACCTTGAATCTGACCACCTTCGACGGTCAACACCGGACTGTCATCATTTGATGTACAGCCGAATAATGCCAGCAATGGCAACAAAAGCAACAATTTTTTCATAAGCATAAGATAATAAATAGTTGAAAACGTTTTTCACGGCAAAAATACGATTTTGCCGCCATAAACGCTTTGCGAGATGTATCTTATACTTTTCGGGGTGTGAAATACTTCTGATGCGACCAGCGGAATCTATTGTTTATCCTCACCAGCATTTTTCGCCTTAAAGTCAGACAGCGTATAACTGCCATCCTCATTTAAGGTTATGCTTGCCGACAACGTGGGCATATCATCATAGGTCAGCACAAGACCTGTGGTAAATTTCACACCCGGCACGAAACATACGCGGGGTTGGCCGTTGTCAAGGTCGTAACTGATTTGTTCGCCAATCCATATAGGCTGCTCTGCGTCCAGGCCTCCCATGTCTGTAACCGAGTTTTTAGCAGATGCTATTTCCACTCCGTTGGCATAGAATGTGATTTGCTCACCTTTCACCGAATAGCTCAAAAGTTCGATGATTTTCTGCTGCATCTGGTAGGGTTCGATGACAGTCACTATACGGGCGCTGTCGTCAGCAGTTCCGAACTGCATCTTGTAGAGTTGTTCCACATTTATCCCTGTTCCCTCCATGACGCACGAAGTGAGCCAAAGACTGTTTGAAGCAGCATCAAAGAAAGCCCGTGGCTGTCGACTGTTGCGTATTTCGTGGAACGAAGTGGAAGTGGCATTTTTGGAAATCATCACGCCATAACCTTCAGTAGAGACATCACCATCCAGTTCGCTGATGCCCGACACACAGACATTGTTTGCGGTATCATTCAGGATATCGAAGGTATGCACTTTGATGGTTGTGGCATAAGCCTTTTCCACCTGTTCCGGCATATTGTTGACAACAGGCTCTTCAAGCACACCATTCACTTTCATCAATGCTATTCCATCATTACAAGACGCCAGCAGACCCAAGCCGCAAGTCATAAGGATGGCGGCAAACACCCGTGGTTTTTTTCTGAACATATTTATAGAATTTTTAAAATTCGCCACAAAAGTACAAAATAAAACGAATGAGGCATAAAATGTCCTATTCTTTCTCGTCATCCGCCTCCTCGTACTGGTCGAGAGCCTGTTTTAACTTGTCACGCATATACTTCACCGCGCTCTTGGGATAGATGACCCTGATACCCGGACCATAGGTCATGAAGACCGAATACATCTCGACATTGATGACCACATCGATTCGGAAGATGCAGCTGCCGTCTTCAGGATTCTCTCTAATCAACTGTTGGGAACGATGAAGAGGCTTGGTCTTGATGTATTTGCTCTGCTCACGGCTTGCCCAGAACTTGATGCGTCTTGGCGTATTCTTGATATTCTTGCTGACACCGATTACATCATCGAAAAAGTGCTCCGGGTCGAAATCGGGATTCTCACGAAATGGCACGTCTACCGGTTCCACACTCTGGATGCGGTCGAGTGCGAGATTGTAGAGCAAGAGGTTGCTCGCCTTCGAACCGAACAAGAACCAGCGGTTGCGGAACTCTTTCAGCAGATATGGGCATATGATGAACTCTGTGGGATTGCGTGCTGAGAACGACTGGTACATGATGCGCAGTGTCTGCTTGCGTGCAATGTGGTTGTATAGGGGGTTCAACAAGCGGATGCCCTTCAAATTGGGCACACTGTCAAAATGGATGATGGGTTTCCTGTTATTTCGGCTGATAGCCAGCTTGTCCTGCAAGCGGTTAACCACATCCGCCATCTCAGAGAACTGATCGAAGTCCTCCAACTGACGGAGCATATCGACCGCCTCCTGCATCACCTCATAGTCGTTTTGCGACATCGGCATATCCATGATAGAATAGTCACTGTCCGCATAGCGGTAATATTTGTGGTCATACACCTCGATGGGAGCATTGTAGCCGAGTTTGTCGGAACGCATCATCTGGATGTCGCCCTGCACGGTGCGGACAGAAACGCCCTTGCTGATGCCCTCCATATCATACAATGCCTCTGAACAGGCATCTACAAGGTCTTTGAGCGTCCATGGGCGATACCGTTTGCGAAGACAGTTGTCAATGGTTTTGTAGCGTATCAACGCATTCTTATTGGCTGGCATAATATTGGATTTTGAAATTACATACCAAATTGCTGTATCCTAATCTCTATCATCAAGTCATTGACGAAATCCGTGTCAATCTTTTCGCGAATGGTAGACCGCTCCATCAATTGGTTCATCCGTTCCTTGTCACGTTCCAACATCTCGATGATTTCATCGTACTCGAACTTATGGTTGCGCACATCCATCAAGAACTGCCTATCCTCGGAGCGTTGCAAGATCACTCCCCTACCCTCCGCTATCTCCGCTGCCATGTGCATCAGCCGGAAGCAATGCATCATGTTCTTCGAGTCGTAGTTCTTGTCAAGGTTCGACTCATAGCGTTTCGGATTGCGGTTGTTCACCCACTCCTGATATTCGGCATACTGGCGACAATGGGTGGAGTATCCACTCTGATTGTAGGAGATGAAACACATCGGACGGGTGTGCTTGTCATCAATGGAGGAGAGCCGTATCTCATCCGCCTTGGCATCTATCTTGATAACTCCTCGATAGCCTATGGGAACTGCCAGCGACAGTCTTTCTATGACAACAGACCTATCCATTTCTCCAAAATACTCTTGACTGAACGAAAGGAACAGCTCATCGTTTCTCCAGTCAGGATAAGCGGCGGTATGCGCACCAAAATCATAATATACACCATATATGTCGTGCATATTCGGTACGTTGACTAGACCACAGAACTTCTGGTGAAGGCCGCGGTTGTCCAACCAATCGCGGAATTTCGTACTGCCCTGACCTTTGAACGTATAGATGAAGTCGTAGGGTGTCAGGCGCTCCGTCACGGGGTTGACAATCTTCTTGTTCAGTCCCCGTGCCTTCTCAATCTGCGACTTGGCATAACCGAAGAAAGGATTGAAACACTGCTTGCTGATGAACTGGTCGCGGTTGTCGATGACCATTTGCATGATGGGATGGATGCGACCGAGCACCTTTTCCTTCGGAACAAAAAGACTCTCCAACACCGTGGGGTTGGATTTCAGGAGCAGACGAACCAACTCCCCAATCTCATACCATGTGTTATCGTGGCGGCTGTCGGTCACTTGGGGCTTGTAGCCAAAGCAGCCGAGGAGTTCATCACGAGTGCAGACATAGACACCGCTGGTATCGATGTCGCTGTCCTCATTGTTGAGACCGTAGAGATGGCTGCCCCGGATATACTCGTAGAGCAGCCTGCCATCCTGCCGTATGATATCGAAGTTTGTCATCTTCATTCCTTTTTGTTCTCTGCAATGGCAAAGATACATAATTTCTACGCATTCTATTTGCGTAGAACTCAAATAATTCGTTTTTTTGGCTATCTTTTTTCAAATTTGCACTATACTGCGCAAAAATATTGCGTAGTATGGCTGTAACTTTGCATCGCGGTTTGGAACCAACCAAACACGTTTAGAAAAGTTGAGCTAAGTCACCACCAAATTATTAAAGATGTATTACAATTAAAACGAAAAGACAATGGAAGTCAAGATGATCAACAACCGTCCTGTGAAAATATGGACGGACAACGTCGAGGAGTCAGCCATGCGTCAGATTGAAAACCTGACCACCCTGCCCTTCCTCTTCCATCACCTTGCCATCATGCCCGACGTGCATGCTGGCATGGGAATGCCTATCGGTGGTGTGTTGGCATGCGAAGATGCTGTGATACCCAACGCCGTGGGCGTGGACATCGGATGCGGCATGTGCGCCGTAAAGACCAACTGGAAGGTAAGCGACATCTCCACAGAGGTGATGCGCAAGCAAATCATGAGGGGCATCCGTAAACGCATCCCACTTGGAATGGACCATCACAAGGAGGCGCAGGATGAGAAATACCTGCCCAAGGGCCATGACATAGACACCCTTGAGGTGGTGAAGCGCCGCATTAACTCCATCACCAAAGAGGTGGGGACATTGGGTGGCGGCAACCACTTCATCGAATTGCAGAAAGACGAGGACGACAACCTCTGGATTATGATTCACTCTGGTTCACGCAACCTGGGCAAGCAGGTCGGCGATTACTACAACAAGATTGCCGCCACGCTCAACGCGCGATGGCACTCGGTGGTGTCGCCCGACATCCGTCTGCCCTTCCTTGCTCGGGAGACAAAGGAATTCGCCATGTACTGGAATGAGATGAAATACTGCATCGACTTTGCGCTCTGCAACCGCCGTCTGATGATGGAGCGCATCGAGGAAGTGCTTGCCGATGCACTGGAAGGCATCGAGTTTGAGCCGATGATCAACATTGCCCACAACTATGCCGCATGGGAGAACCATTTCGGAAAGAACGTCATCGTTCACCGCAAGGGTGCCACCCTCGCCCGTGAGGGAGTAATCGGCATCATCCCCGGTTCGCAGGGCACGGCATCCTACATCGTGGAAGGTCTCGGCAATCCCGACTCCTTCTGTTCCTGCTCACATGGTGCCGGTCGTGTGCTGTCGCGCACTGCAGCCATCAAGACCCTCGACATGGCAGCAGAGGTGGCACAGCTCGAAGCCAAAGGCATCGTCCATGCCATCCGCAGCCAGGAAGACATGCAGGAGGCATCGGGTGCCTACAAGGACATCGAAACGGTCATCGCCAACGAAGCCGACTTGGTAAAGGTAAAGACCCGACTGCTTCCCGTGGCCGTCATCAAAGGATAATACAACAGGGTGTGCCAAAAAGGAAAAAACTTATGCGCCAGCAACTCCCCTCCCCACCGTGGCCACGGTGGGGAGGGGAGCTCCATTCGGCTCACGGCGCCCGGAACGGGTGTTGGAAGATGGTCACTACGTGTTGCGCTGCTCACACGGCATCATGACCACAACCCTGTTGGTCAAAGATTTCTTCCAAATACTGAAGGATTTCCTAACAGCCAACCCGTCCGAATTCTGCATCTTGACAGTGGACCTCAGTGCCACTTCTGACATGAAAGCCTGGGGAAAAGAGTTCAGGGAGATGGTCAGCAGTGCCTCTTTCAAAGACATGTTCGCCGACTTCAAGCCCCGTCTCACCGTTGGCGAATTGCGCGGCCATGTGCTGATTCTCTCACGTCATGAATTTGGAGAGAAGCCCATTGGCGGCTACTGCTACGGATGGGTTGATGACTTGGAATTGGAGAAACAAACGAAGGGGCATATCACAGGTCCAGATGGTAGTGAGACTCCTCTCTGGGTACAAGACTACTGGGGAAAGCGAAATCGTGACGGCAAAGACGATGCTGTCCTCCGCATGTTGGAAGCAGCGGCCAAGCGAGACATGACAGTTGCCACACCTGCTTGGGTCATCAACTATCCCTCTGCCTATTTCGGAATCATACCGTTCTCCGATGACTATCGCGAAAACGCCACCTTTGCCAATGCTGTGACCGTCAACTGGTTGTCCAACCACACTGGTTCAGTAGGCATCATCTACATGGACTTCGCAGGAATGAACATGAGTCCGAGTTACACGGGTAAAGATATCTATGAGACAGTAGGAATGAAGCTTGTTGACAGTGTCATCAAGCAGAATTGGAAATGAAAGTGACACACGAAAAAGGGAGCGGCTTCACTTGAAACCGCTCCCTAATACTTGCTGATCTTTACTTGATGCTATGAAATCTCAATTGTCTTAGCCTCTTTCTTCTCCTCTTTCTTCACCTTCGGCAGGGTGACGGTCAGGATGCCGTTCTCCACCTTAGCTGCGATGCCTTCCTTATCCACATCATCCGGCAGCGTGTAGTTCTGCTCGTAGTTCGAGTAGCTGAACTCGCGGCGCAGATAGTGGTGTTTCTTGTCCTCATCCTTATGCTCCATCTTGTTCTCAATGGCGATGCAGAGGTTGCCGTCGTCGTTGATACTCACTCGGCAATAATCTTTCTTGATGCCCGGAGCTGCCAACTCCATCGTGTAGGCACTCTCATCTTCCTTGACGTTTACGGCAGGTGCTGTAGTGTTGGCACGAGGCATAAGATCAGTGTTCAGGAAATCTTCAAACAGTGTTGGGAACCATCCGTTTCTAAACATTACTGGTAACATAATCTTTACCTCCAAATTATATTTTAGTTATACGATGTTGTTTGAGGTGACCTTGGATAACTCCTTGGCTCTCATCTTATTTATTGCAACAAGCATGCCAGAGCCTCAAAAGCGACAATCTGACACTTTTTGCTGACAATTTGTCAGAACCCCAAGCCAAAACACCCCATCAAAACCAATTCCCAATCATCTTTACCTTTAAATTTTTGATAAAGTTGAAAACTCTCCATAAGGCATACTATACAGTGCCTTTTATCGTGACAGAAAGAATCATCCAAATTGGCAAAAACGCATCATCATTGGTAATTCTGAGACATATTCAACCATACATCGGTTTTTTTCTGTATTTTTGCATTCACTTTTATGCTATTATGTTATGGAACAATTTGAAGAGCAATTGAAAAAAGACCTGCATCAATTCCTTGTCAGCATGAAGGAAGTCAATGAAAAGCTGCCGGAATGCCCTGATGTGGAAGAGAAATGGGAAGAAATAGCGAAAGCATACATCCCCGACGGCATCAGGGAATTCAACGACTTCCCTTCTGCCAGCCTCGGATGGATAATGTACATCGGCATGGCCGTTGCCAAATTCTGGGATGTAGAGTGGGAAATCTACTCGAAAATAGAAAACCTATATGCTTTCATGCGTGACAAAAGAGGCTATGACAGCATGGATGAATATATCCGTGAGGAAGTGCTGATGCTCAGCGGTGTGGACTACACCGTACTGGAGAAAATTGTCGGTGAATGTGCATCCCGCGTCTACAATGCCCTGCGCCACCAAAACATTGAACCTGGCACCAAAGATGCCTTCCATGCTTATGTGGCATGTTTGCACCAACTCTATCTGATGGGAGCTGCCATGCAGTTGGAACGAATGGGCTACCGTATGACAAAAATCAACTGAGCAGGGTGCTGAGAGAACAAAAGATTGGATAGGAAAGACATATCATCGCACCCATAATGGCAAGTAAAGAAAATACTCCAAACATCGACTGCACCACAGAGAAATATGTGGCTGAAATAGATGCGAAAACCTATATCGATGGCTTTCGTCATGTGGAGGATTTCATCAAGCTCTGCCAACAATGCAAGAATTATGGCAGCCGTTACGGATGCCCACCCTTCCAAGGCGATGCTCTCGCCACGGTCAACAAATACAAGAAGGTTCGCATCTATGGAGTGAAAATCATTCCCCAAAACAAAAAGCTACCCCTCGATGCCGCCAACCAACTGATGGAACCAGTGGTCAGCATGCTGAACAAAGAACTGCTTGAAGAAGAAAAAACACTTGACGGATTCGGCCTTGGCTTTGTAGGGACTTGTCCTTATTGCGGCAAGACACCATGCGCCAGATTGGAAGACAAGCCATGCCGCCACCCAGACAAGGTGCGTCCTTCGCTGGAGGCCTTCGGTTTCGATGTTGGAAAGACGTCAAAAGACCTGTTGGGCGTAGAACTCAAATGGAGCCAAGATGGATTGATACCCGAATACCTGATGCTGGTGTATGGCATCTTCTATCAAAAAGCATGACAGTGAACAAAAAACAATAGCAGGGAAGTCAGACATCACGTCTGTTTCCCTGCCATTTCATTGATATAGGTAGTTATATGCAGCCTATCTTCATACCTCAATGCTGTTGATGACACTGAGGGCATCAGTTCCTTTGTCGATGGCTGAGAGCACGTCGAACACGCGGTCACTCCAACCAGCAATCAAGTAAACATCAGGTTCAACAAGGCGCAAGGGCAGTTGCCCGTAGCCCCCAAGGTCGAACAGGTAAAGTTTCGCATGAGGAGCGAGCTGCTTGTAACGCCTCCATGAGTTCTCGAAAGTGGAGTTGCGTCCGGTGCTGTCCCACATCTGCATGTCGGTGAACATCAACACCTTGTCCATCACCTGATTTTGCTCGATGAGCCAGTCTACCACCTTGTAGCCGTTGGTGCTGTAGCCTACCAAGCCCTCAAGCCTCTCGAGTTGGCGTGTAGCCATCAAGATGTTGTCGGAAGGCATGTTGACCATGCTCCATTCATTGCCGAAGATTCCAGCGATGACCTGCTGGCAGCGGCTCTTGAGCAACATCGACAGCAGCAGACCAATGTCGAACAAACGGACGGTGCTCTTGGCGCTGACTTTTGTCCACATCGAACCGCTGACGTCTGAAGCAATCAGCACACGGGTGTTGTCGTCAAACCCCTCGATATTGGCGGCGGAATGACGGACGGCTGTCTCAAGAGCCGACATCAACGCTGAGGTGCCCGTACTGTTGACCTGCTCCACCTCACGGAATGCCGAGAGGTAACGGAAAGGCAACTGCTTCGACTTGGCCACCTGACCAGCATCAGAGAGGCGGTCGCAGACGACCTGCAGGTCAGCGAACGATACGTCGGCCTGCAGCAGGTTGCGCAGGTTGCGCATCAAAGCCATATAGCCCAACTTGCCGCTGCGGACGAGCTCCTCCCATTTATGGCGGAAAGCCGCCTTCTTCTCCTCATCAGAAGCGAAGGGTTGCTGTCCAAGAGCCGACAACTCAGTCTCCCAGGTATAGGGAGTCTCCAACTGACGATTCACAATCTTGTCGAACAAAGCCTGTTGCTGCTCATCCTTAGCCTTAGGGTGGACGAGGAAGAGCGCGTCGCGTAGCTTCACCTCGATGTTGTCACGGTTGTACTTGGCGAACTGGTATTCGTCGAATCGGTTGAAGGCACGTTGCAGACCATTCTGTATCTGGCGTGAGAGCTTGCCGAGTTTCTTGCGGGGGTCTGTGGACGGATTGCGCCACTGATAGCACATCAGCAACTCCATAATCTCGTCGGCACGCAACACGGTCTTCTCCACGGCACGGGCCACCAGGTCATCACCATTGTGCACTTTTGCCAACTCCACGAGCAACAGCAAAGGGATGCTGCGGAGATGCATCTGAGTGCGGGCATAGACGGCGAGACGGGCAACGAACTCCGGCGACACCTTGCGCACCAAGGCAGCAATGCGGCCGACACGCTCGTCCTGCTTCTCGTAGCACAGGTCGCTCAGCGATGCTGTCACCACGGCGGTATACAATTCCAGCTCAGGAGTCGTGGCGTATGCCTTGGCTCCCTCGTGATTCGTCACGGTCATTTGCTCTTTCAATTTCGAATTCCAGTTCATCTTCTTACATCTTTTATAGTTAAACATCAAATAAAACGGTGCGACAATCGTGGAGAGCTTGGATTCCTCGATCCCGAATCGAGTGCTTTTACAGAGCTAGAAGTATCTCTACACTACGGCAACCGCTTGTTGGGACAGGAGCGACGGGCGGACAGACGGTCGGGGTATCGCAGTAAGTTCCCCTCAGATGGTTGCGAAGTATCCGTCGTCCTACGGCATCCTGATATTGTCGCGGAGGCAGGACTCGAACCGAACGAGCAGCGAGAGCAGATGCCAAACTTGCTTGGATTATGCCGAGTCGCGAGAGAGGAAGCTTGGAGGGCAACCTCTGCGACCTCAAGCTTATGAAACTTGCAAGCTGACCATCTGCTCCACTCCGCTATGAAATATGAAAAGCAAGGCGACAGGCGAAAAGACATTATACGTTGCTCTAACCAGCTGAGCTACATGGAATCGCTCCCACGGCCGGATTCGAACCGGCGACCTTCGGCTTATGATGCGAAGTAAGTCTCATCTACGGCACTTGCTTATTACTTGTGAGGCGACAGGCGAAGAGGTTTTCTGAACTACACCAGCGAACTGGCGGCGGGACTCGGACCCGCGACTTTCGAATCCGCAATTCGACGTTCTAACCACTGCGAAGCAATCCTCTCCTACGGCACTCACGATATATCATAAAGGTGGGATGCTACAGGCACAAGGAGACTTTTGGGGAATCCCAACGTTGGTTCTCAGAACACGGAGTCCTGCACCTTCACGGATTACGATTCGAAGTAACTTCTCGCTACGGCAATCACCACCCTGTTTCACTCATTCAAAGATCATTTTTCTACTAACTGAGTGCAAAGCTAAATCCCCACTACGCATTGTTTTTGCGTAGTGGGGATTTTTTTCAATAAAAAAAATGCGGAATGCAAAAAATCAGATGCTTATCATCTTTAAAAGCTTCATGAGGCTCTTCGGGTCTGTCCAACTGAAGTTGGGGTCGCTGATGGCCGTCTTCATCAGGCGGTGACGCTCTTTGTTGAGCACAACCCACAGGTCACGGTCGTGGGCAAGCACGAATTTTCCATCCAAGTAGAAATAATAGACATTGATGACGGGAAACATCCTGTCCTCATGCTCGACGAAATTGTCGGCATAGGTCTCGAGGCGCTCGCTACTGAAATCGATATGGGTGAAATTGCGGTTGTTGATAAGATTCTGCTTCCATGCCTTTATATCAATCAAATCTACGCAGTAAAGGCTGTTGCCCTTGATGGAGTCGACAAAATAAGCAAGTTGGTTCTCGATGTTGATGTATTTCTTGTCGTCGAACTCCACGCTCGCGACGATATTCATATTCGCCGACTTTGCATCATTGCCCTGAAAATAGAGCAAAGAAGCATCCTTCATAAAAATATTGGCATTGGGGGCAGTCACCTGTTTTCCACTTGTCAATGTGACAACTGCTTTCTTGTTTTCCGTATATTTAGTAGGCAGTTCCTGTTTCTTTTGTGCAAAAACGCTGCCAGTCAACAACAATGCCAGCACCACGCATAGGCATCTCATGCTTGTTTTCATGTTAGATAGTATATAATTATTACGTACGTTTTATGTTTGGTCTCTATATATTAGACGTATGGGATGGGGAAAAGATTAAGCCATAATGTTAAATGAATGTTAACCCGACGCGCAAATATCGAAAAAAGGATGAAGATAATCATAGAAGAACCAAAGAATTCCCATCATTTTTTGTTGATATGTTCCAAAACGTGTAATTTTGTGCAGAAATTACATTCATTAGGATTCAGACTCAACCATTCAACACAACATACCAGTAATGAACAAGATAATCATCAGCTGTATCTGCATGTTGTTTGCCGCCGCACTCTCCGTCAGCGCACAAGTCACAGAGAAGAAATGGACCATGCAGGAATGCATCGACTATGCCCTGCAAAACAACATCACTCTGCAGAAGAGCAGGATACAGCGGCGCTCAGCCATAGAAGACGTGAAGCAGTCGAAAGCAGAACTGCTCCCCTCTCTCAGTGCCTCCACCAACCAAACCATCCTCTACCGACCTTTCATCGCATCAGGCCAGAGCACTGTTGCCAATGGCTATGTGCAGTCGAGCATCGACAAGGTGTATTATAACGGCAGTTATGGAGTGAATGCCAACTGGACAGTGTGGAATGGCAACCGCAACCACAACACCATCAAACTCAATGAACTGACCGCCCAGTTGACAGAACTGGACTCCGTAACTGGTGCACGGACGATAGAGGAGCGCATCGTGCAACTCTACACACAAATCCTCTACACCAACGAGGCCATCTCCGTTGCCAAGCAGAGTTTGGAAGCAAGCAAGGTGAACGAAAGCCGTGGCATCACCATGGTCGAAGTGGGCAAGATGAGCAAGGCCGACCTCGCCCAGCTCAGTGCGCAGCGTGCCCAGGACGAATACAATCTGGTGGCAGCAGAAAGTCAGGTGAAGAACTACAAATTCCAGCTCAAGCAGTTGCTTGAACTCACTGAGGCAGCTGACTTCGACGTGGTTATTCCCCAATACACCGACGCACAGGCCCTGGGAACCATACCTGCCCTCACCACTGTCTATGCCGATGCACTGAACGGCAGGCCCGAAATCAGAAATGCCCTGCTCGCCATTGAGAGGAGCGATGTGAGCATCGACATTGCCCGTGCCACCAATAGTCCTACGGTAAGCCTTAACGGTTCGTTAGGCACCAACACCACCTCTATGGACGACAAAGGATACGGCCATCAACTCAAGACCAACTTCGACATGTCTGTCGGAGCCAGCCTGAGCATTCCCATCCTCGACAACCGCCGGACGAAGACAGAGGTGAACAAGGCAAAGTTGCAACGTGAGAACAGTCTCCTCGAACTCAAGGACCAGCAGAAGAAGCTCTACAACACCATAGAGACCTATTGGATAGATGCCACCACCAACCAAAGCAAGTTCAAGGCTGCCAAGGTGGCCACTGAGAGCCAACTCACCAGCTATGAGTTGCTCAGCGAGCAGTTCCGCCTCGGACTGAAAAACATTGTCGAACTGATGACGGGCAAAACCAATCTGGTGCAAGCCCAGCAAAACGAGTTGGAGAGCAAATACCTCACCATCTACAACATCTACATGCTGAAGTTCTATCAGAAGTGACAGATGATGGGTTAGGCCTCATCACCCCCCAACACAATATCAAAGATTTCCTCTGGACGGGTGATGAAGGTGGTGGCCCCGTGTGCCACAAGGAAGTCGCGGTCGCGGAATCCCCACAACACGCTGATGCAAGGAATGTCGCAGGCTGCAGCCGTGGCGATATCCACATCGCTGTCACCCACATATACAGAGTGCTTGCAGTCGGCACCAAGCTGTCTCATCGCCTCAAGGACTGTGTCGGGAGCAGGTTTTCTTCTTATCCGTTCGCTCTCGCCAATCGCCACATCGATGAGTGTGCCGAAAAAATGGCTGCACAGTGATTTGGTAGCCGCATCAAACTTATTGCTCACCACCGCTGTGGCATGTCCCTCCCTTTTCAGTCGGGTGAGCATTGGCAAGATGCCCGGATAGGGTTGTGTCATGTCCATGCTATGGTGCAGGTAATGCTCACGGAAAGCAGCGAGCACCTCCTCAAACCGAGGGTATGCCGTGCCATCGGGTACAGCCTGCTCCATGAGCCGCCTCACCCCGTTGCCCACGAATCGACGCACCTCATCCCGTGAGCGCTCAGGAAGTCCGAACGCCCTTAGTGCGTAGTTGGTGCTGGCAGCCAAGTCATTCAAGGTGTCCAGCAATGTCCCGTCAAGGTCGAAGATACAGTTCATTTTCTCTTGCTGTGTTTCGCCATCGTCCTTATTTTCGCATTATATTTTTTACTCTCAAGGAGTAGCTCAATGGTGGGCTTCATGCGGTAGCGCCATTGGTTGTAGACATCGTATGGAGAGTTGATTCGCTCGTCGGCAGCATTGCCGTGACGCAGTTCGCCATCCATTGCCAACCAATCCTGCAAGGCGAGGATACACAGCATCGATGGCGAGTACATCTGCCTTGCCACAATCTGTTCGGCGAGATGCGGCGGCAACTGCTTCGGAGCCCTACCCTGCTGCTGCAGCATGACTGCATAGTAGCGCTGTGTCCGTCCGAGGTTCTCCTCCCACCACAACCGCAGCGGCGGCATGTCGTGAGTGGACAACGTACAAATGCTGCGATAGGGATTCGCCTCAAGGTGAACGAACTCATATCCCGGCTGTTTGGGCATCGCCTGTATTTCCAATGACAGCAGGCGCAGTCTGTCGAGCACCTGTGGGACGCAGGAAGGCAGCATTCCGAGATCCTCTGCACATACCAACATGCGTGTATCTGCCAGTATACCTCCTAACAGTTGTTCTGCTCCCCATGCCCAGAATGCATTGTGCCGCTCAAAATAATAGTTGTGGTAGAGCCTCATAAAGGCATCTTTTTCGTCAGCAGTGAGGACATCATAGACGGGTTCGTTGTATACCATGAAGCGCGGATGATACATTCCAGCGATATGCAAGTCCTCCAGGAACAGCACGTTGGCAATGAGGCGATAGAGTCCATCCCTAATCCAAAGGCTGTTCTCATCAGTCAGTCCACCGAAGTGGTCGCGCACTTTTACCTGCGTGTCATACTCCTCGCGGAGCGCATAGAGTCCATACTGCTGACGGATGAGGAAATGTTCCCTGACATAGTTGGCGTGGATGCCGAAAAGCCGTTCGAGAATAGCGTCATTGATGAACGGACGGGTATGCAGTTCACGCCTGAACACCAATCCGGTGCGCGAAATTTCCTCCTCGCTGAGCGGCAGTGAGGGTTGGAAATGTCCCATGGTGGCAAGTACGGCATGGTCGGGAATCTCCCAAATGCGGAAATAGCCCACTGTATGGTCGAGGCGCAGTGCGTCGAAATACTGCTCCATGTGAGCCAACCGACGGCGGAACCAGTCAAATATGCCCCGTTGCGCCATAGTATCATATCTGTCACCAGCATCCGTCCACCGATAAGGCGGGAAGCCCCAGTTTTGTCCGTTGAACGACTCTTGGTCGGGTGGTGTGCCGATTTGCGCACCGAAGTCGAAAAACTCAGAATGCTGCCACGTCTCCACACTGTCGCGGTAGATGCCAACGGGCAAGTCGCCCATGATGGCCACCCCACGCTTGTGGGCATGACTGACCGCCGCAGCCAATTGTCTGTGAAGGTGGTACTGGATGAAGCAAATGCGCCCATACTCCTCCAGATGGTCATTGAGGAACGAGCGGATGCGCTGCTCATCATAGGCAGCATGGTCTTGCCAGTCGGTGAAGCGTGCAGTATGGTGCATGTCCCTCAGGATGCAGAAGGCGGCATACGGCATCAGCCACTCCTCGTTTTTCGCCACGAACACTTTGAAGTCGTCATCCTCCAGAGTGTCTGCACCTGCTTCGGCGAACACCTCATCGACATATGCCATTTTCACCTTGTCCACCGCCATGTAGTCGCTGTAGTCGAGCGCATTGAGTTCCCTGCGCTGCCGGTTGTATGCCACCATGTGCTCCGTTGCATGGATAGGTGGCAACTGCTCCAAATCAAGATAATGTGGATGCAAGGCAAATGCCGAGATGATGTTATAGGGATGGGAGTCGGTCCAGGAATGCATGGTAGTGGTGTCAGCCACCGGCAACAACTGTACGATGCTCAGTCCTGCCTCCGCCGCCCAGTCAACGAACCGGCTGAGGTCGCCGAAGTCACCCACCCCGAACGAATGCTCCGACCTGAGCGAGAACACCGGTACAGCGACTCCAGCTGCCTTCCATTCTGGCTCCGCTACCCTGAGCGACTCGCCATAAAGCACAAGCACCTCACCATCGCGCATCTCCGCATCCATTGTCGAGCGGTTATCACCCTCTTCCCATGTTTTGAGCTGGTTGGTCTTTTCCTCCACCACCACATATTTATACTCCAGCGGCAGCGGCATACCCTCGATGTTGACCGAAAGCATCCACTCACTGTCGCCAATGGCGTTCATCTTCAAAAAACGCGAGGGGCTCCAGCAACCAATGGCAGGATGGCTTCCACAAAGTCCGACGACCTCTCCCTCACGCAGCTGGGGTGCCGACACACGGAATATGACGGTTCGTCGGAACAGCGGCATCCGCATCACAGCCACAGGTTGATGACGCGCTTGCAGACTGACTACCTGGAAGGCATGGCTGTAGAGATGAGCCTGCAAAGGCACATCGCGCCAGCAGTCAGGAAAGTAGTAGTCGCGTGTGCTGTCGAAAGCATAAAGGCGCGGCACTTTGTTCCACTCCTTGCGGATGAGGTGTCCCTCGCTGTCCATCACCTGATAATGATAGGTGAGCGAGGTGACAGGTCTCTGCCTCGACTCCATCACCGAGGTCTCAAGTGTCCACACCTCCCCATCCTCTGTGGTCATGGGCAACAGGTAGTTGCGTGTGCGCCCATCATCGCTGTGATAGGTAATGGCCACATGTAGGCTCTGGCCCCATGGCGTGCTATAATGTATTCTGAATTTGAGTTTCATAGTGATACCGTTATACGTTCGGAAAGTAATTTTTCCGACTGTCAACGCAAAATTACACATTTGTCGCCGCTTATGCAAAAAAAATCTGATTTTTCTCCCACTGATGTTGAAACGCACATTTGAACACATTGGAAAGGTGTGGCCATAGTGCTTCATATCAGAGCAACAAAAGCCAAAAAGTCGGATGATTATTTTGCATATCGATGAAAATCGATTATCTTTGCTATCGGAAATGAAAGCCTTTACTGAAAGTAAGCGGCAACCCGACAGCACAAAATAAAACGCGTTTTATTTTGTATTGTCTCCGCCTTGCAGTAACTTTGCATTCAAATCAACAAAAACGACATGAAAAAGGAGAAGAAATCAGGCAAGACATTGAAAGCCATCGCCATCGTTTTGGGCATTCTGATATTGGCAGCCTTGGGCATTGGCTATTATTTCACGCGCACCGCTCTGCTGAATGAGAAGGAGACACAATATCTCTACATCGACCGCGACGACAACATCGACTCGGTGTACGCCAAAGTTTCCGCCATCGCGAAGCCCCATGCGATGAAAGGTTTCAAAGCCCTTGCCGACTTCCGTGGCTATGCCGACAACATCATCCGCGGACGTTATGGCGTTGACACCAAGATGAGTGCCAACGGACTGTTCAACATGCTCAAGCGTGGCGAACAGACACCGCTCAATGTGCCCATCCCCTCTGTGCGCACCATGGACAAATTGGCTGCCGCTGTGGGCAAGAAACTGGAACTTGACAGTACGGAACTCTACCACGCCCTCACCGACGAGAAGGTGTGCCAACGCTACGGATACACATTGGAAACCATTCCCAGCATGTTCATCCCCGACTCCTATAATATGTATTGGACCGTGACGGTGGATGAGTTTCTCGACAGGATGAAGAAGGAGCACGAGCGCTACTGGAACGAAGAGCGGCTTGCCAAGGCCAAGGCGCTCGACATGACCCCAACAGAGGTGAGCACCCTCGCCAGTATCGTCACCGAGGAGACCGCTGCCACCCAAGAGAAACCCACCGTGGCAGGACTCTACATCAACCGCCTGCGCAAGGGCATGCTGCTCCAGTCGGACCCGACGGTGAAATTTGCCATGCACGACTTTACCATCCGCCGCATCCTCAACCGCATGCTCACCACCGATGACCCCTACAACACCTATAAATACAAGGGACTTCCTCCCGGCCCCATCCGCATCCCTCTGAAAGAAGACCTTGAGGCCGTGCTCAACTACGAGCATCACGACTACATCTATATGTGCGCCAAAGAGGACTTCAGCGGCACACACAACTATGCCCGCAACGAGGCGGAGCATGCCGCCAATGCGAGAAGATACCATCAGGCGCTCAACGCGAGAGGAATCAGATGAAATTGAAAAATGTATTAAAATCAACAATCAACAATATATGGCAACAACAGATGAGAGCATGAACGTTGAGAAGAAAAGTCTCAACTTTATAGAGCAGCAGGTGGAGAAAGACCTGGCAGAAGGCAAAAACGGAGGAAGACTGCAGACACGTTTCCCGCCAGAGCCCAATGGGTATCTCCATATCGGCCATGCCAAGGCCATCGCCATGGACTTTGGCATCGCAGAGCGTTATGGCGGTATCTGCAACCTGCGTTTCGACGACACCAACCCCATCAAGGAAGATACCGAATACATAGAGAATATTGAGCACGACATCCGATGGCTCGGATTCAAATGGGCAAATGTCTATTATGCGAGCGACTACTTCCAGGAGTTGTGGGACTTTGCCGTGTGGCTCATCAAGCAAGGTCGCGCCTATGTCGACGAGCAGAGCGCCGAGATGATAGCCCAGCAGAAAGGCACCACCACCCGTCCCGGCACCAACAGTCCGTTCCGTGACCGCCCCGTGGAGGAGAACCTGCGCCTGTTTGAGTTCATGAACAGCGGTGAGGCCACCCCAGGCACCTATGTCCTGCGTGCCAAGATTGACATGAGCCATCCCAACATGCATTTCCGCGACCCGCTCATCTACCGAGTGCTGAATATCCCCCACATCCGCACAGGCAACAAATGGAACGCCTACCCCATGTATGACTTCACCCATGGACAGAGCGACTACCTCGAGGGCGTCACCCACTCCCTCTGCACCCTGGAGTTTGTGGAACACCGTCCCCTCTACGACCTCTTCGTCACCTGGATGAAGGAATACAAAGGCGAGACAGAAAACATCGAGGACAACCGTCCCCGCCAGACCGAGTTCAACAAGCTCAACCTGAGTTACACCCTCATGTCGAAGCGCAACCTGCTTGCCCTCGTGCAGGCAGGGATGGTGAGCGGATGGGACGACCCCCGCATGCCTACCATCTGCGGTTTCCGCCGCCGTGGCTACAGTCCCGAGAGCATCATCAAGTTCATCGACAAAATCGGCTACACCACCTACGACGCCCTCAACGAGATGGCATTGCTTGAGAGTGCGGTGCGCGACGACCTCAACACCCGCGCCCAGCGCGTGAGTGCCGTGCTCGACCCTGTCAAGGTAGTCATCACCAACTATCCCGAGGGACAGACAGAGGAACTAACAGCTGTCAACAACCCCGAGAATGAGGCCGACGGCACCCATTCCATTGAGTTTGGCCGCGAGATATGGATTGAACGCGATGACTTCATGCGCGAGGCAGAGAAGAAGTTCCTGCGCCTTGCCCCCGGAAAGGAAGTGAGGTTGAAGAACGCCTATATCATCAAGTGCAATGAGGAGCATCCCTGCGACGTGGACGAGGAAGGCCGTGTGACCACCATCTATTGCACCTACGACCCCGAGACACGCAGCGGCCTGCCCGGTGCCAACCGCAAAATCAAGGGCAAGACACTGCACTGGGTGAGTTGCGCCCATGCCGTTAAAGCAGAGGTACGTCTCTACGACCGTCTGTGGAAAGTTGAGAATCCCCGCGACGAACTCGCCGCCATCCGTGAGGCACAAAACTGCGACAACGTGACCGGCATGCGCCAAATCATCAATCCCGACAGTCTCACGGTGCTGACGACATGCTATGTGGAGCCCTATGCAGCCACCATGCAGCCCGGCGACTACCTGCAGTTCCAGCGCATCGGCTATTTCATGGCCGACCCCGACACCACGGCAGAGCACCCAGTATTCAACAAGACCGTAGGTCTGAAGGACACCTGGTCGAAAAAGAAATAACTCTCTTTTTACCTCTGACGATGCAAGGCTATTTCGACACCAAGGAATTTGAGCAACTGCTGGCCTCCTACGAGGAGGCGCAGCAACGGGGCGAGAGCATCTATCTCGACTCCGAGCAGATGACCGACATCGCGGAGTACTACCACTGGATGGGGCGCTCCGATGATGCCGTGGCAGTTGCCGACCAGGCCCTCAGCATGTATGAGGGCGCCACAGCCCCTTTGGTGCTCAAGGCCCGCATCGCCCTTCTCACCAACAACGACCCCAAGGGCGCACTTGCACTGGCAGAGCAGATAGAGGACAAATACGACCTTGACTACTATTACATCAAGGCAGAAATCTTCATCGTCATCGACAAGGCAGAAGAGGCCGACCTTTATCTGGAAACCTGCCTGGACCAAGTGAGTGACAATGAATACGAGGATTTCCTGCTCGATGTAGCCACCCTGTTTGTGGACTACGAGCAGACCGCTTTAGCAAGAAAATGGCTGGAGCGGTCGGAAGAGCATGAACTCAACGACTATCAGGAGACGCTGGGAAGGATTCTCTATTTCGAGAAAGACTATGAGGAGAGCATACGCATCTTCGAACAACTCATCGACAACTCTCCCTATACCACCTACTACTGGGATATGCTCGCCTGCGACCAACTGGCGCTGGGGCTGTACGATGAGGCCATCACCAGCAGTGAGTTCGCACTTGCCATCAACCCCAATGAGGACTCTGCCCTGCTTTACAAGGGGCAGGCGCTCATGCGGCTCAAGAACTACGAGGAGGCTATCGCCTATTTTGAGCATTACGGCAGTTTACGCCCCAGCAATGTGGATGGTCCGCTGAACAAAGGCCTCTGCCTCACCTACCTCAACCAGCACGCCGAAGGTATAGCCAATCTGGAGAAAGCAGCCGACACTGCCCGCCGACACTGTCCCGAGCGCCTGTGGGAGGTGTATCAGGAGATGGCTTTCTCATACAGTCAGAACCACGAAGAGACCAAAGCACTGAAATGCATCGACCTGATGGACAGTCTGAAAGACGCCGACCACAACGAGACGATGGTGCTGCGCGGACATATCTATCTTGAGAATTTCGACTTGACTTCTGCCCACGATTGTTTCCGTCAGGCCATTGAAGGCTCAGGTTATGCCCCACAGATTATGATGCGCGTAGCGGTATCGCTCTACGACAACAACTATGTCCAGACCGCCTACAACATCCTGTCAGGTTTCCAACCCAAGGATTTTGAGGAACTGCCCCAGACCTACGCCTATCTCGCCATCTGCGCCCATGACCTGGGCAAGGGGAAGGAGTACATCAACTGTCTCCGCAAAGCCATCCAACTGTCACCTGTCTCAGCCCGCAGCATCCTCAGTCCGCTCTTCCCCGCAGACCTCGAACCAGCAGACTATTTAGCTTACGCACAAAAACATCATCACCAATGAATTGGATCAGTGCCCTGTTGGGCAACCTCACCTACCCCACCATTTTTCTTCTCATGCTGCTTGAGAGCACCGTCGTGCCCGTTCCCTCCGAACTGGTAGTGTCGCCGGCAGCCTATCATGCGGCAGGCGGCCACCTTAACGTGCTGCTCGTCGTCCTCTTCGCCACCATAGGTGCCGATGTGGGAGCCTCCATCAACTATGTGGCAGGTTATTTCCTCGGGCGGCCCATCATCTACAAGTTTGCCAACAGCCACATCGGCCACCTGTGCCTGCTCAATCAGGAGAAAGTGGAGAAAAGTGAGAAATATTTCTACGACCATGGCGTGGCAGCCACGCTTACAGGCCGTCTTATCCCCGGCATACGCCACCTCATCTCCATCCCCGCTGGCCTTTCAAAAATGCCATATTGGAAATTCTTGCTCTACACCACCATCGGTGCCGGTGTGTGGCACAGCATTCTCGCCGGTCTGGGATGGTATCTGCACTCCTTCGTTCCAGAGGACCAGCTGACCGAGAAACTCATCGAATATGGTGACTACATCAAGTGGGGCATCATCGCCATCGTCCTTTTAGCCATCGCCTATTTCGTCATCAAGAGGATGAGAAAAAGAAAGACGAATCGTTCTTAGAAACGGTTGGTCATCAAAAGGGTGATTTTTTCAAGACAGAGGCACGAAGCCACAGCGTATTTAGCTTTGAAACATGATAAAAAGATGGTGCCAAAACACTGATTGAAAAGTGTTTTGGCACCATTATTATTTATTATTACTGATGTCTAATGGTTGGAAGTTGTCAGCTGACTTTCTCCAGTCGCTTCATCATGGCGAACATGAAGATGGCAGCAGCGAGGCAGACGGCGATGAACACGCCCCATACCAGCCACAGCGGCAGGTCACCCCAAAGATAGCCACCCACGCTCACGAGTTTATTGCCGATAGCAGTGGCACCAAACCAACCGCCCATCATCAAGCCCTTGTACTTCGGAGGAGCCACCTTGGAGACGAAGGAGATGCCCATAGGTGACAGCAGGAGTTCGCCGAAGGTAAGAATCAGATAGGTGGAAATCAACCAATAGGGCGACACCAACGGACCAAGTTGTCCTGTTTCAGCAAGTGCAGCCTGCTCATTAGGAGTTTTCAGTCCCTGGGAGGCAAACATCATCACCAGGAATGCAGCGCCAGCCACCAACATACCGTATGCAATCTTGCGGGGAGCAGAGGGTTCCTTGCCTTTGTTGGCAAGATAGGCGAAGATAGCCATCGACACCGGGGTGAGCGCCACCACATAGAACGGGTTGAACTGCTGGAAAATCGGAGCAGAGATGTCAACTGTTCCAGTTGCCTTCGTATATTTGTAAATGAGCACGGCGAGTGCGGCCAGCACGACAAGCGCTGAGATGCCCTTGCCCTTCGATGTCTTGCTCTGGAAGAAGGAGAAGCCTCCATAGACGATGAAGATAAGCATCACCAGGTTGAACACGTCAAACGGCATGGTATGAACCCCAGAAGCCGATTTCTCTGTAAACTCATCAGCAAAATAAGTCAGGGAGAGTCCGTTTTGGTGGAATGCCATCCAGAAGAAGATGACAACGGCGAAGACGAGGCAGAGTGCCACGATGCGCTGCTTGGTCTCCTCCTTGGTGAGTTCGGGTTCTGCAGCCAAAGCGGCAGCCTTTTCACCATCCTTTTTCTTGCCGCCCTCTGTATGGCGGAATGTGCCGCGGAACGCATAATAGATGGCGATGGAAAGGATGAGCGATGCGCATGCCACAGCAAAAGCGAAGTGGTAGGCCTCACCCGGCGCAGTATAGCCAAGGTGTGTCTGGGCATACTCGGTGATTTTGATGGCAGCCGTCGGAGCGAAGAGTGCGCCGATATTGATGGCCATGTAGAAAAGTGAGAAACCAGCGTCGCGCTTATCGGCATACTGTGGGTCATCGTAGAGGTTGCCCACCATCACCTGCAGATTGCCCTTGAAAAGTCCGGTGCCAAAACTGATGAGCACCAGTGCAGCCAGCATGGCAGCGATACCCAATGCTTTTCCTCCCAGAGGGATGGAGAGGAGCAAGTAGCCAAGGAACATGATGACGATGCCGATGGTGACCATGCGGCCAAAGCCGAACTTGTCGGCCATGATACCACCGAGAATCGGGAGGAAATAGACGAGCATGAGGAAGTCGCCGTAAATCTCACCCGCCCAACCAGCATCGAAGCCGAAGTTGGATCTCAAAAACAGAGCGAAGACGGCAATCATCGTATAGTAGCCGAATCGCTCACCCGTGTTGGCCAATGCCAACGCATAAAGTCCTTTAGGTTGACCTTCAAACATAGATATTATTTTTTAAGTTATTGGTTTTCAAACTTTCGGAGGACAAAGTAAAGAAAAAAAACTCAATCCGCCAAAAATTAATAACATAAAAGCACATGGCACATGCATACAAAACTCTCCACACCCCCAAAAATGAGAGTGTGGAGACAGTCATTAAACTGAAATGGAGAGAGCAGGCTATAACTAATTTGCAGTTGTCAGAACCTTTACCAGTGCATCAAGTTGCTGTTGGCTCATACTATGAGAGAGCAGATAGTTGGAAAACGCTTTCGCGTAATCAACGTTAGGCAATTGTGCCTCATCATAAACGCCGGTATAATGCATCAGGCATGTGTTGAGTCTCAACGACACCAATGTGTTGCATAAATCACGGGCATTTGCCGGGTTAATCTGATAATAATTGTCATAGGTAATCAGATAGTCGGCTACAATCTCCTCATACGTTGCTCCGCATAATCCCTCAAGCAGTGCGCACACATATCCGGTGCGGTCTTTCCCCTCCATGCAATGCACGACATAAGGGGCTGGGCGCGTCGGAAGTTCCTTCAGTGCTTCTATCAGTCGCCTGTTGTAGTCATCAGCCGTAGGGTCAGCCTTCAGCGGGCACAGTATCACGTCACCTTCCTCCCAGAGTTTACGGCTGTAAGGAGGCAGGTCGTAGGACTGCATTTTCACCTCTGTGTCGGCAAGATTGAGCACCGTCTTTACCTTTTCCCGTTCCATATACTCCGATACATAGTGGGCACGGTTGATATCATTGCAGAATGGCGATGAGCTGCGGAGCAGCACGCCTTTAGCAATGTGTCCGGCGTTCACCGCGCGTGCATTGGCAAAATCGCCATCGGTGATGGGATAATCTGAGCGTACATTAGTGTATTTCATGCTCAGGGCCTGTTGCACATCGAGTCTGCCGCCTTTTTCCTTCATCCGTACGATGACGTCATGCCCCTCAAGCCCTGTGAGTTCTTTGGGCACTCCGATGTTATTGGCTGTGAAACAGATGCTGGGATAGGTGGGATAAGCAACGCATAGGTATTCTCCATTGCGGGTGTAGTAGCCATCATAGTAAGGCATGACGATTTCCATGTCATCGATGGTGATGCTGATGACGTCGCCGAGTGTAAATCCAGCCTTTGCCATGTCTGCTTCCGTGAAATCCAACATGGCAGCGCCGAACTCGTTATACGACGAGATTTTGCCTTTCAGCATTGGCTCGTTGACGAAGTCGTCATCGCCAAAGCAAGAGGTCAGTGTTATCAAACTGACAAGAATTAAGGGGAGAGAAACTCTCCAACCCCTCTGCAATATTGCAGGGGGGCGCAAGTGTTTGAAAATAGAATTCTTCATTTTTCCTGGGTTATTATTGGCTTATATACTTTTTTTGCAAATTGAACATCCGCTCCACTTTCAGGCAATCAGACCTTCATGGTCAAACCTCAGCGAGATGCCATTGGAGAGTGCTGCCAAGTAACCGCTTTCGGTCCTGTCGAGCCTGACCACCTTTGCACCGGTGAATTGAGATTTGACTAATGAAGACAACGAAGCGGGCATCAGCGAGGCAGGAACTGCCTCCGACTTACAGTCAATCATGCCCCATGTACCGTTCTGACTGAAAAAGACCTCTGTACCATCGTTGAGACTCACCTCATATACGGTACCCTGGCGAGTGGTCCTCATCTCGGCATAGGCGACAGAGAGACGGGGAAAAGTGTGCTGAACGAAAACCTTTGCATCAGTGGGCAGATTCTCTGCGAATACCATTTTGTCGTTAGCTTTGCAGGCCATTGACTTAGTCATCAAACCAATCAGTGCGAACACCATAATTTTCATCTTTTTCATAATCGTATATTTTTTAATTTGTTTTGTTTTATTTCTGATTTCTGATGCAAATTTAAGGCGGCTGAGGGAACAGGAAAAATATATCGCACTTTTTGAATGTCAATAGTTGCGACACAGTCATGAATAAGCGACAAATCAAGCAAAGGCATTTGATAACTGTCACATTTAAAGGCGTATAGGCGTGCAGAAGTCTCCTGCACGCCTATACGCCAATAATTATATTCAGTGCTGAACTTGAAGAAAAAGAATCAGAATCGGGTCTTCTCCTCGTTTCCGGCACCTGTACCTTTATACTTCGAACGGGAGGCATTGAAATTGTAGCTCAGGGTTATTCCCACGCATTGGGTGTAGGTGTAGACATCCTGGGCTGTCTTGCCGATGTCATAATAAGTAGTCACATCGTTGCTTGCCGTGCGGAAGATGTCGTTGGCATACAGAGTACAAGACAGTCTATCCTTCAAGAAGTTCTTTTGCAGACGGGCATTCACACTGAAATTGCTTCCACGATACATGAAACCCCAGTGGTTGCTTCCCGTATAATTAACATGTGCCAAAGCCTTCGTTGTGGGATTGATGACGAACCAGCTCTTCAGGTCAAAGGTGAACTCAGGCTTGTTCAGTTTCTCAGGAGCACCATATGCTTCGGCATCAAACATCTGCTGATAGTAGTGCAATGTGACGGTGGGTAGCCAGAAGCCCAGTTTAGGCGAAGCCACGAGAGTGGCATAGACACGGTCCTGATGGTCGAAGTTGACAGGTTGGAATATGGCAATCTCTTTCTCCTCATCATACACTCTGCCTATGTGTGTAAAGAGGTCGTTCTCGCGGGTAAAACCTGCGACAAAATTAAGCCACGAATAGGTCAGGTTGAAATCTATGCTCTGACGTACCGAGGGGCGCAGCAATGGGTTTCCACCCTCATAGAACATACGGCTGTCGTAGACGATTATAGAAGTCAGCATATTGTAGGGTGGACGGGTGATGCGCTTGCTGTAACTCAGTTGTGCGCTCCATTTGCCATGCTGCCATGCTGCCGACAGGTTGGGGAACCAGTCGTTGTAGATGCGACTTGGTTCAGACTGCCAGATGCCAAACGAATCATAATCGGTCGAGACATGCTCGTAGCGCAGTCCGGCATTCAGATGCCATTGTCCCAGTTGCATCCCGTATTCGGCGAATCCGGCAATATTCCTTTCCCTCATCTCATTGTCGGCTTCAGGTATGATGTTCTCTTCGTTGAAATTATGGCCATAGCTCTTCGTGCTTGTAGCTTCAGACCCGCCACTGAGCACACCTTTCCAGATGGGATAAGTCAGCACCAGTTTTCCTGCCACCATCCTGCGCTCCTCATTGTTTAGAGTGGTGATGGTGCGGTCTCCCAGTTCAGCACTCAGCTCCTTCTGGTTGAGATGGTCCTCCGATTCGCGTCGCAGCACCGTGGCGTTCAGGTCGACGCCAAGCTTGCCCACCTTTCCCACATAGTATGTGTTCAGTTCCCATATTGGTTTGTTGACCTCGTCGATATCGGTATTGAGAAGAACGTTTCCGTAAAACGCCCCGTTTTTCTGATATTTCTGCTGCATTTCAGACTTGAATTTACCATGAAGCAAATTCTCCGAAGAGAAACTCAGTCCCACAGAATGGTCGGCATTGAAGTCGTAGCTCAGACCTGCATTGTACAGCAACCTCGTCCAGTTGCTCCTGACTGGCAATTCAGCATTAGCGATGAACATATCTTTTTTGATATGCAGCACTTGTTCGACATTTTGGTCATTGCTGTAGTGTCCGTAGTCAAGCGCTACATTGGCAAAAGCCTCCAATCCCCCCATACGGTATTTCAGTGTCAGGTCATCGTAGTTGTTCCACTTGTTGTTCCTCCATGTATCACTGGTAGCCATCAGACTGAATCCGTCGCCTTGGGTCTTCAAGGTCTTGATGAGGATAACGGCATTTACCTCGGCGTTGTACTGTGCTCCCGGGGCGGTGATAATATCCACACTCTTGATGTCGACCGACTTCAACTGCTTCAGTTCGTTGGCGTTGGTCACCTTTTTGTTGTTGATGTATATTTCAGGTTCTCCCTTAGCCATGACCTCAAATTTTCCATCACGTCCCTGCACCATCGGCAGCATGGACAGCAGGTTGTCAGCCGTTCCCACATCGTGGAGAATGGAGTGTTGCACATCGACCGTCACACCACCGGAGGTCATCTTGTATTGCGGAATCTCGCCCTTGACCGTGACACCTTGCACCATATAGGTTTCCGGTTTCATGGCAATGGTGCCCAACTTGCCCACAGGTGCGTTTCTCGTCACTGTCTTGTATCCTATGCACGTCACCTTGACGATGAGATGCTGTGGCTGACAAGGAACAACAAAGTCGCCGTTCTCATTGCTCACGCCACCAGTGATGAAGGCAGAATCTCTTTGTGCGAGCAGGGACACTGTGGCGAAGGGAAGCGGCCGTCCTTTCTCGTCGACCACATGTCCGGAAACCTTTGACTCAGACTTCTGGGTGCATTCCACATAAATGTCGTTTTTCTCGAAACTCACCCTCATGGGGTAGAATCCCACCACCTGTTTGACAGCATCCTTGACCGTGGCGTTCCTCAGCGAGGTGGTCACGGTGAAGTCCTCCAATTCATCAAAGATAAAGTTGATTTTATATGTTTTCTGTGCGTTGTCAATCCATATGAGCGCCTCGGACAACGAGGTGTTTCTGAATTCGTGTGACAGTTGTTGAGCCCCTGCTGTCGTGGCAAAGAGGCACAACAGAATGATATAAATATGTCGCATGGCTGTAGTCTATTCGATGGTGATGGTAGCGTCGGAAAGTGTGAGATGCACTTTCTCGAAGTGGTTGATGTGGTTGATGATATCATGGATGGAATCGTTGGCCTCCCATTTCAGGTAGAAGCGTAGTGAACGTGTGGCTTCATTGCGGAACACCACTTTCACGCCATAGTCTTTGGCTATCTGCTGCATAATCTGCTGCAGTTCCACATTGTTGAAAACTTGGTCTTGTCTGACAGAGTCTCTCTCCTCCGCCACCGTATTAAGGTTATAGATGGTTTCCTCTTCCGCCTGTTCCTGCGCCGGTTGTGGGAGTTGTTTCTCAGCTACAGTCTCTTTTTGCACCCGTGTCTGCATCCAATGATGGATGGCTGCGTAGGAGATGCCCGAGAGGGCAATGCCGATGACAAGGATAGCAGCCCATCTCATTGGGGGATGCTGGCGGCGACGGTGCCGAACACGGAGGCGTTGCCATTCCTCGTCTATATCGGGAACGGGTGTAGCGTCCTCCTCGAGCATCTGGTCGAGTTGCTCTTCGGAATATTGCTCCGGGTGGAGCAGCATACGGATTTTCTCTTCGTTCTTCATGCTTCTCTGTTGTTGAATTGTTGACGTAGTTTCCTCAGTCCTTGCACGATATGCTTATTGACGGCGGAGAGACTGATGCCAAGCTTACCGGAGATCTCCTTGTAGGATTGCTGGTCATCGTAGTGCATGCGAATGACACGTCCGGTCTGAGGAGTGAGGCGCTGGTCAATGTATTGCTGTACCATCGCCACCAACTCCTCATCGGACTGTCCAAGCCATGTTTCGTCTGATAGATTGGCCATTGCGAGTTGTTTCTCGTTGGCCTGTTGTCTTTGCCGTTGTGCAATGATGTTGAGGCAGCGGTTGCGGACGCATGTCAGGAGAAAAGTTCGTTGCGACTCTTCACGCAGGGTGATTTCTCCGTCCCAAAGACGGGCGAACACATCCTGCACGGCATCTTTTGCCTCGTCCTCGTCACCAAGCAGGATGTGGGCTGCCCGATACATCCTGCCATATTCGGAGTGGAAGAGTCGCTCAAACTGTTGTTCTCTGTCTTGCATCATTTTTCTCGCTGTTTTATCTATTATACAGACAAGCGGGGAAAATCATTACCCCTGAAGAAAGGTTTTTTTGGAGTTTAGGAGTTTAGACAAATGACTTTTTTGGGAGTTTGGGAGTTTAGACATATGACTTTTATTGAGAGTTTAGACAATAGTCATACAAATCTTGGAGGATAGAATCAATCGCGCCCCTACCCTTATACATAATGAGGATGGACGAGTCATCATTCCCATCATCATTGAAAATATTTACTTCGTTCGTTTGATATCGAAGAGGTAGGTCATCTTGACAGCGATGGCATTGTGGTTGGACGTTCCGAAGAAATCGCGCTTGGTGGAATTGTAGATATTCCCCAATCCGTAGTAATAGCGCCCCTCCAGCAGGAAATGCCCGAGGTGGGGTATGGAATACTCCAAGCCCAGTCCTCCTGCAATGCCATAGTCGAAATTCCGCTCCACATCCATAGAATACTGTCGGTCGGTCTTGTTGGAGCGTTCGTTGAGATTGGGTTGTGAGATATCAAAATTGGCTTCATAGGACTCGCCGAGGAAAAGTCCGAACTGCGGGCCCGCCTGAAAGAAGAAATTGAGCCCCTTCTGCTCCTTACCCCATGCGAGATGAGCAAAGATGGGCAATTGCACGTAATTGATGGTATGGCTGTACTCCTCAGGGACTCCTGTCTGCGGGTTCACCACCTTGTTGTCGTGCGTGTCGAGGATTTTCTCTTTCCATCCCAAGGAAGAATAGTTGACCTCAGCGAGCACGGAGCATATCATGCTGTAGTATTTCTCGCACACATAGCGCACTGCCACACCAGCGATAGGTCCGCCGTGGTAACCCTGCGAAACTCTTGGTTGGAAGTTGATGGAAGAGAACACATAGCCCGCACCTCCACCCACCGACAGGTCGTCGCGGTGCTCCCCTATCTGTGCTGAGGCGATGAGCGGAATGAATGCCGCCACTGCCGCCATCATCGTCCTGCGGATGAGGCTATGTATTTTCCCTTGTGTCATTTTATCAATAGTTGACCGACTCTATGGTGCGGTCGTTCTTGTAGTGTACGAACATGAAATTGGTGTTCTTGTGGCCCTTGCCGGCATTGCGGAACTTAAGTGGCGACTGCACTGGTTTGTAGGTCATCTGTCCCTTGCCGCCGTTGAAGTTCTTGCCAAACTGTGTATAGCCTCCGATGAAGAAGCATGCATGGTCGAAGCCTGTGAGAGCAAAG
Organism: uncultured Prevotellaceae bacterium; assembly: GCA_902767775.1. GTDB lineage: Bacteria > Bacteroidota > Bacteroidia > Bacteroidales > Bacteroidaceae > Prevotella. Next base: position 101,749 of record CACXIP010000012.1, read on the forward strand.
CGTGGCAGGGCATCGGCCATCATATCCTTCTCAAACCATTTCTTGTAGTTGCGCTCCACCCATTTGGTGTCAGCCGACACCTCGTTGTAGTAGAAATAGGTGGGGATATAGGCATCATACTTGTAGTAGTAGTCGAGATAGACCTTGGTGTACATCAGCCATTCCTTGTAGCCGAAGAGCGACACCGAAATGTCGGTGTTCTTCTCCGTAAGGATGTTGAGTTTAGCCAGTGTGGCGTTGAGCGAGGGTGAATGCTCAGTGTTGACCACCACCACGTTCTGCTTCGAAAGGCTGAACGCCTTGGCAAAATTCTTGTCATTGGTCTTCAGGCTTGTCAGCGAGTATTTGAGGGCATAGTTGTCAAGCTCCGCCCTGAGTTTCTTGGTGAAATCGCCCTTTGTACTCTTCTCGTCCTCGCAGTCGATGATGACCACATGATAGTTGTTGAACCACTGTATGAAATTTTTAATGGTCTGCCTGTCGAAGTCCTCCTGTGGCTGATACACCTGATAGATATTGGAATAGTTCTCCACGTCATTGCCTGAGATAGAGAAGGGGATGACCATCATGATGTCGTTTTTGGTACAGAAATCAGCCAGCGGTTTCACCATCTTGGTGTATAGCGGACCGAAGATGATGTCGCAGTCGGCAGCCTCTTTTCCATTGAGCACCGTATTGATATCGGCATCGATAGGCACATTCCAAGCCTGCATGTCGACAGTGATACCGTCTTTCTTCACGCGGTCAACACCAAGCAGCAGTCCACGGTAGTACTCCACCATGCGGCGTCCGTCGCCGTCATTGTCGTGCAGAGGCAGCATCACACCCACCTTCACTTCTTTTTTTCCTGCCACAGCCGTTGTGGTTGGTTTGGTAGTAGGCACAGTTGTTGTCTTTGCCTGAGTGGGAGGAGTTGTGGTTGCAGGAGCTGTCGTTGAGGCAGGTGCCGTAGTAGTTGCAGGAACCGTCTTGGTTTCTGTTTTGGTGGTTGGGTCCTGTCCTTTTGCGTATGGTATGTTGATGGTTTCACCTCTCTTGAGCTCATACCCAGGTTGGTTCATCACAGGGTTGGCCTTGATGAGTTCCTCGATGGTGATGCCATATTTCTTAGCGATGCCGAAGATGGTCTCGCTTTTCTCCACCTTGTGATTGGTGCGGATGGTGCTGTTTTGTGCCATCGCCGTGGTGAAGATGGCCATCATGATGACCATCATCAGATACTTGATGTGTTTCATGTTGTCTTCACATTATTAATATACTATTTCCGCTATCTTCGTTACAGTGGCAAAGTTACAACAAATCATGTGCAGTGCAAAATAAAAACGGTATTTTTTGTTTGAAAAAAAACCGAAAAAAAAGATGATAATCAACCAAAATTCGGCAAATATGCGTAACTTTGTGGTCAGTATTTGAAAATTGTCAAACATGGATTATATCGTATCAGCACGCAAATACCGCCCCATGACCTTTTCATCGGTGGTGGGCCAGACAGCACTGACGACGACGCTGAAGAATGCGGTGAAGAGCGGGAAACTGGCTCACGCCTTCCTCTTCTGCGGTCCCCGTGGTGTGGGCAAGACTACTTGTGCGCGCATTTTCGCCAAGACCATCAACTGCACGAACGTGACAGCCGACGGTGAGGCATGCAATAAGTGCGAGAGCTGTCAGGCATTCAATGAGCAGCGTTCGCTCAATATCTTCGAGCTTGATGCTGCCAGCAACAACTCAGTGGACAACATCAAGACGCTGATGGAGCAGACACGCATCCCTCCGCAGATAGGGCGCTACAAGGTGTTCATCATCGACGAGGTGCATATGCTCAGTGCCGCGGCATTCAACGCCTTCCTCAAGACCCTTGAGGAACCGCCCTCATACGTCATCTTCATCCTTGCCACTACCGAGAAGCACAAGATTCTGCCCACCATCATCTCGAGGTGCCAGATTTACGACTTCGAGCGCATGGACGTGCCCCACACCGTGGAGCATCTGAAGATGGTGGCAGGCAAGGAAGGCATCACATACGAGGAAGAGGCACTCGCCCTCATCGCCGAGAAAGCCGACGGCGGCATGCGCGACGCCTTGTCGATTTTCGACCAGTGTGTGAGTTTCTGCGGCGGCAACCTCACCTATGAGAAGGTGGTCGCCAACCTCAATGTGCTGCGGAGCGACAATTACTTCAAATTGGTAGAACTCAGCCTTGCCAACAAAGTGGCAGATGTCATGGTGCTGCTCAACAGCATCATCTCCAGCGGATTTGACGGCGGACAGCTCATCAACGGACTGGCCAGCCATATCCGCAACGTGCTGATGGCGAAAGACCCTGCCACACTCCCCCTGCTTGAGATGAGCGACAGGCAGCGCGAAAAATACGCAGAGCAGGCCAAGCAGTGTCCGCCCAAGTTCCTCTATCAGGCGCTCCGTTTCTGCAACGAATGCGACATCAACTACCGTGCCAGCAGCAACAAACGGCTGTTGGTGGAACTGACGCTCATCGAGATAGCTCAGGCCACCCAAGACGATGATGTCAGTTCGGGGCGGCAACGCCGTAAGAGTTTGAAAAACCTGTTTCGGAAATTGGCAGCATCCGGTCAGCAACAGGCGGCATCTCAGGTGGCCGCGACCGGACGTCAGGCAGAGAGGCATCCGCAGACGGCCTCTGCCACGACGGCTGCCCCTCAGCCTTCAGCCCGTCAGACCTCAAATCCCCAGCCTCCTGTCAGCCAGCCCGCTACGCCCCAGCCTCAAGCCAGCCAACCCGAGGCCGCTCCAGGCACAGACAGTCAACCTTCTGCCGGAAGTGCCCCCACCCCATTGCGTCCAGCCAATGCCGCCATCCACACTGGAAGGCGCCTGCCATTGTCGTTCAAAGACCTGCAAACCAACAAGAAAAAAGAAGGTCAGGGCGATGAGCCAGAGATTACGAACCATGGAGAGTCGAACGCCTTCAGCGAGGAAGACCTCCAGCGCGAATGGCTGAGCATGTGCAACCGCATGATGGGTGTCATGCCGGGACTGGCAGCACGCATGAAGCACATCACTCCTCATGTGACGGAATACCCCAATATCGAACTGCTGGTGGACAACAATCAACTGCTTGAGCAGATTGAGCAAATCAAGGGACGTATCCGCAAGACGATGGCCGTGTATTTGAAGAACGGCGACATCACGTTCAGCCTCCGACTGGCAGAGGCAGAGGAAATCAAGCCCATCCTCTCACGCCGTGAGATTTTTGAAAAGATGAGTGAGAGCAACGATGCATTTGAGCATCTAAGAAAGATGCTCGACCTTGAGTTGGCATAAGACAGTCGATTATCAGATAAGCGGCATACCGAGCTGTTCACACTCGCGGCGCATGTCGTCGGGCCAGATACTGGCCTGAATCTCGCCGATGTGTGCCTTTTGCAGGAGCATCATGCACAGTCGGCTTTGCCCAATTCCTCCACCGATGCTCAGCGGCAGCGCGCCATTGAGCAGTTGCTGATGGAAGAAGAGCTTTTCCCGCTCCTGTTTGCCAGAAAGTTGCAACTGCCTCAGCAGCGACTCCTTATCGACACGGATTCCCATCGAGGAGATTTCAAGAGAACGCTCCAAAACCGGATACCAAATCAGGATATCGCCATTGAGTCCCTCGTAGCCATTCTCCCCCATCGTCGACCAGTCGTCATAGTCGGGTGCACGACCATCATGCGGTTCACCGTTGGACAAATTGCCACCGATGCCCATTAGGAAGACTGCGCCATATTTCTTACAGATGGCATCTTCCCTTTCCTTGGTGGTCATCCCTGGATACATTTGCAACAATTCCTCACTGTGGATGAAATGTATCTCCTTGGGGAGATATGGTTTGATTTGCCTATACGACTCGCACACAAGATACTCCGTGCGCCTGATGGCACAATAGATGCGGCGCACCACGTCTTTGAGATAAGACACCGTGCGCTCCTGCCGGGTGATGACAGCCTCCCAGTCCCACTGGTCGACATATAGCGAGTGGATATTGTCGAGTTCCTCATCGGCACGGATGGCATTCATGTCGGTATAGACACCATAACCCGGTTCGATTTGATATTCTGCGAGGGTAAGCCTCTTCCATTTGGCAAGGGAGTGCACCACCTCTGCATTGGCATCCCCCAAGTCTTTAATGGGGAAAGTGACCGGGCGCTCCACGCCGTTAAGGTCATCATTGATTCCCAATCCTTTGAGGACGAAAAGAGGTGCTGTAACACGATGCAGACGCAGTTCGGTGCTAAGGTTTTGCTGGAAGAAGTCCTTAATCAACTTGATGCCCTGCTCCGTCTGGCGCCTATCAAGAAGTGCCTTGTAGTTGGAAGGCTTAATCAATTTGCTCATTTCTATAATATCCTAATATTCCGACAAGTTTGGCTTGTCTGTTTGTTTTTGCGGTGCAAAGGTAGGCAAAATTATTATTATGAAAGAATTTTTATTGAAAAAATGCTCAAAAAGATAGGAAAAATTAATTTTTAATGTCATTTTGATGCAAAAATCATTTACTTAATAGAATCCTTATCACATTGTCTCCGTGCTTTTTGTGCTTAAAAATTTGCGGGTGTCATGGTTTTTGTGTATTTTTGCGGTCGCTTATGAGCAAGGTCCCGTAGCTTAGCTGAATAGAGCGTCAGATTCCGGTTCTGAAGGTCTTGGGTTTGAATCCCAACGGGATCACGAAAGACAAAGAGTCCTGAGTGATGAAAGTTTACTTTCAAATCACTCAGGGCTTTTTGGATTTTGTAGGATGGCTGGCGCCAGCCTACTGGGATGGATGAAATCAATCCCAACGGGATCACGAAGTAAAAAGGAGAATTAAATATGAAAGCTTGCTTTCAAATATTTAAGGCTCCTTTTTACTTTGTAGGATGGCTGGCGCCAGCCTACTGGGATAGATGTAATCAATCCCAAAGAAATCACGAAGGGGAGGCAATAACCAGTCCCGCAGCATAGTGCCATTGATGCACCGTGCGGCGGGATTTCTGTTTACCAGAGCATCCTACTATGGTAGAATCTGTTTTTCTATTCAAGGGTGTAAGATAGTTCTTTAAGAAGGAATCCCCTAATCAGAACTGGTAAGACCTGTTGTTTGCATTGTTTTCCTTGGTCATTTCATACAGAAAAGGCAGTAATTCGTACAACAAACGACCTCTACCTGTTCACTAAGAGAGGAAATTGGTATTATGAAATAGAAAACATTGTTCAACCAATTAAAAAAGTCAAAGATGAAACAGACGTTTATTTTCATTAGCTTAATCTGCATAGTTGCAGCATTCTGTGTTGGCAGGTTGTCTGGACCTGATATTCCCGCCAACAATGCCGACGGCATTCTCGCCTATCAACATTACTACGAAGTTGCGGAGCAGATTATAGGCGAAGACAGCGTTATTGACAATGATGTCTACAATTATGTAGTAGCCAAAAAGCAACTGGATGATTACAAAGCTGGCCATATCATGACATGGCCGGAAATATGTGACCAAAGAGACATGCTCTCAGATATCATACGCATGTATGCTAAAGAGGAGAACGACAATATCATGAAATATGTCAAAGTATATTTTGACGACCCGTCTATATTGGATAATTGGGCTTATAGTTACTGACTCAAAATCCAACGGTCTTAATTTTGGCAGAAATTAAATTACAATCTGCTCTTTTCCGCATTACCGGCTCCCGTGCCCTTGTACTTTGACGGTGTGACATTGAAGCGGTAGCGAAGGGAGAGTTGGACGCAGCGGGAGTCGTTGTCTTCCATCTTGCGGAACATCATGCGGTTGCTGTATAACGTGAAGCGGTTGATTCCGCCATTGAAGAGGTCGTTGCCTGTCAGTTTGACGTTTAGGCGGTGCTTGAAGAAGTCCTTGCTGACACTGAGCGAGAGCATCGCATTGGTGCAGTCAAACCAGGCGTTCTGCTGATGGCCGTGAGTGTTCATATTAAAGTCAGCCTGAATCAGCCAGTCGTGAGGCAAGACAAGAATGTTGCCTAATTGCAATGTCATCATCGGATGGTTGAATCTTTTCTGTTTGTCTAAGAACATAGACTTGAACCACGATTTCATAAGCGTGATGTTGTATTGTGGCGTCCAAGTGCCTTGCCCCAATTTGATGTTCTTCTGTGCCCCCAGCGTTACGGTAAGCCAGTCGGCATGGTCGTAGTTCTTGCATGTCACATGATTGACTTTCGAGTCCTCTTCCATGCTTTCCACCGTATGTAGGATGGGGTCGACACAATGTGAGAAATTTGTTGTCAGATAGAGCCATTTCCACATCACTGTCGCATTCAGATTGTGATATTTGATGGGCTTCAGGTAGGGGTTTCCCGTTTGCTGGTTGAGACGGTTCTCGTAGGTGACGTCGCTGCTCAGCTGCCAGTAGGATGGGCGTGTGGAACGTTTGGAATAACTGACGGACAGTTGTACATCCCTCAACTTTCCTGATGCAGATATGGAAGGGAAGAAATCATCGTAAGTGCGACATTGTTCATCGCGGCGAACACCACTCACATAATATTCCGATTCCACATGTTCGTAACGCAGGCCAGCGGATAGCTGGACGCGAGCCAATTGCTGTCGCAGTTCCACAAACGGCGCTATATTGTTCTCATGCTGCTCGTTGTTGCTGTTGGAAATAAAGCCTTCCGGGTTTTCGAATTGGCTGCGCCAACGGGTGTTGGTGTATTCCTCGCCCACCTCCACCTGTCCTTTCCACAAGGGATGGCTCACAATGAGTTTTTCCGCCAATAGATTGCTACGTGTCACGCTCTCGGTGTTGACATCACGGTTTTCATACTCAGCGCTCAATTCTTGCTGATGGTTACGCCCCAATTGTTTTCGGAAAGTGTAATCTGCGTTGAAATCTATGCCAAACTGCCCGACCTTACCCGTGTAGTAGAGATTAACCTGATGATTGGGGGCGTTTGTGTCACGTCTTACACTGCTGTTCTGCAAATGGTCGTAGTATATGCCATCGGCTTGCAGACCGTCGTCATACTCAGCATGCCTTTTCACGTAGTCATAAGTGTTCTGATAGAATCCGCCAAAAGAATTGTTGTCATCCAACTGATAGTTAAATCCCATACGTCCTTCGAAGAAAGGATTTTGCCTTGAGTTTTTCTCTTTATTATTGATGACCCACAAGGTGTCTGCAAAAACGGTCTGTTGGAACTCGCAGCGCCTCCAGTACTTGTTGTATGCCCCGAAGAGGTTGGCGAACAATTCCAGACCTCCTGTACGATACGTCAGGTTGATGCGCTCGTTGTTGGCATAACCATGTCCCTTGCGGCTCCATGAGGTCAGTTCCACACCCATACCTTCACCTTTTGGACGTTTGGTATGAATGATGATGACGGCATTGACCGTCGCATCGTAGCGGGCACCGGGATTCTGAATCACCTCCACGTTCTTAATGTTGTCCGATTGGATATTCCTCAATTCATTCAGATCAGTCAGTTTGCGGCTGTTCAGGTATATCAATGGCACTCCTTTGCCTAAGATTTCAAAACCTTCCCCTCTCTTTGAAATGGTTGGCACACGCGAAAGCACATCCTCCGCTGTACCCAGTCGTTCCATCACCGTGCCCTCCACATTCAGAACCAGGGAATTGCCCTGCAGTTGCACTTTAGGGCGCTCCCCTTTCACCACTACGCCGTTGATGATTTGAGATTCCGGCTTTATTTGTATGGTTCCCACCTGCTCTTTACTACATTGGCGATAGGTCGTCTTATAGCCCACGTATGACACCCGGACAAGAACTGAGGGTTGCCTTTCGCAGGGGATGACGAAGACGCCAGCCTCGTTGCTCACGCCTCCACCGATGACGGTTGAGTCTGATGGATGAAGCAGGAAGATGTTGGCGTAAGGCACGGGCTGGCGGTTTTCGTCAATAATGGTGCCAGTGAGATGAAGTTCGGTCTTATGGATACACTCCACGTAGATTTCCTTTTCCTCACGTTTCACAACACGGATGGGATAGAACCCGATGACCTGCATGACAGCATCAGGAATCGACTTGCGTTTGATGCTGGTGGTCACACGGAAATCTTCCAGTTCGTTGTAAAGGAAACTGATTGTGTAGTCAGCCGACTGCTCGTTGAGATCACGCAACACTTCCGACAATGAAACATTGTCATAGTTGCGAGTGATATGCTGTCCATACATGCTGGTCTGGCAGCACAGGACAATAAGGAAGACGGCGAGGTGTTTCATCATCTGACAATCAGTTTTCCGTCCTCGACAGACATATTGACCTGTTCGAACATATTCAACTTCTCAACCACCTCATGCAAACTGTCATCCTGTTTCCAAACGAAATAGAAACGGAGTTGATGGGCATGTCCGTTTTGCAACTCCAGGCCAATTTGGTAATAGGCAGCAATATCTTTGGCAATGCTGTCTAAAGTGACATTGTCATACACTACTGGATTTGCCTTGACTGGGGTATCATTTTTGATGGTATCACTTATGATGGTATCAGCCGGCGCGACAGGTTGATGCATATCTGAAATTTGCGTCTCCTGAGAGGAGGATTGCGAATCCCTTCCCACATAGTGGCGTGCGATATGAATGGCAGCAAAAGTGACACCAGACACCACCAAGAGACCAATAAACACAGCGGCCACCCGACTTTTCAGCTTTGCCATGCCAAGAATCTTCCCAATTTTCGAACCGACGAAAGAACGGATGGAAGCCTCCTGCTCCTGTTGGGATTCGAGGGCATCAAGTTCTTCCTCATGCTCAGAGGCGAACTGTTCCCAGAGGTCGTCCATCGGGATGTTCTCTTTATTGGCCTCCTGTCGGGTAAAGGCCCGCTTTGTCATGGCGAGTTGTTCCATCATCTCTGCCAGTTCCGGGTCATCGGCCAGCATCTGGGTGATTTGTTCGTCGGTATAGCGTTCTGGATGTTCCTGCATGGATAACAGGATACGGCTTCTTTCTTGCTGTTCCATAATCGTATCATTTTGCTGTTTCAAAATACTCTTTTATTCGCTGCAGTGATTGTGAAAGGCGGTGATAGACCGTGACACGACTTACTCCAACGGCTTGCGCCACCTCCTCATAGGTCATCTCGCGGAGAAACCGCAGTTGGAAAATCTGCTGGCTGAGCGGTGGAAGTTCGGTTTCCACAAACAACATGAGCCGTTCCAGACGGTCATCGTCATTGATAGGCACGACTTGGTTTTGCCTGATTTCAGAAGAATAGAGTTTCTCCACACATTCACGCACACCCTTATGCCTGAGCACATCGCGACACCTGTTGCGCACGCTGGTCATGAGAAAACCCTCCAACTTATCATCAAGGGGAACGACATCCCCACGAAGCAGCCGGGCAAAGATTTCGCTCACCACGTCCTTGCTGTCGTCGGCATCATAGAGTATCGTCCTTGCCAGACGGTACATGGCAGGATAATGCCGACGGTATATTTCTTCAAACTTTTCTTTGGTCATCATCCGACTTTTTCTTCAGTCATCTATTACAAGGACGATTCAGCATTCAAAAAAACTAAGCAAAATGATTATTTTTTTGATTTGGAATGAATATGATATGATTATTTGCTATATTTGCGATGTCAAGTTGTTAAAGAGCTGTAGTTTCCCACCATGATACGAGAATGTCTGTGCTCATCATTGGTCGTTGGTTACGATTTCAAACAAGATAATAGCAATGAAAGCAAAGAAGACCTCAAGAGTGGCAAGTATTGACGCCCTGCGTGCCATCACCATGATGTTGATGCTGTTTGTCAATGACATACCAGCACTGAAGGGAGTGCCCCACTGGCTGTTCCATGCCGCTGCCGACGAGGATATGCTGGGATTCTCCGACACCATATTCCCCGCCTTCCTTTTCTGCGTGGGCATGTCGGTGCCCTTTGCCATCGACAACCGTCTGAAAAGAGGCGAATCGCAGTTTGGTGTGCTGAGCCACATCCTATGGCGTAGTTTTGCCCTTATCGTGATGGGACTTTTCACGCTCAATTGCGATGCTGGCTCCGAATGCATGTCATACCTTACCTATTCGTTGCTGATGATAGCCGCCTTCTTCCTGATATGGACAGCATATGGGGAAACCGTTTTGAAGGGTATGCCCATAGTGGTCAACATACTGAAGTTCATCGGGGTGGTGATATTGGTGGCGGTCATTGTGCGGTGCGACGTCTCTGGCAAGCATTTCGAGATAGGATGGTGGGGCATACTCGGTCTCATCGGATGGAGTTATCTCTACACCGCCCTTGTCTATTTGATTTGCCGACGCAACATGAAATGGGTTGTTTTGGCCGCCGCCAGCACCATACTGCTTTGTATGGTCAACAGCAGCAGCCTCATCCCCCACGGTTGGTTCCTTCGCAACATGTTCTTGTCGTTCATCCCTGGAGGATGGGCGGAGCATGCTTTCTGCATGGCCGGACTGGCAGCATCCATGCTCATGAGACATTATCGCAGCAATGACGCCTATGGACGCCTCGTGGCGGTCTTCTTTGCCATTGGATTGGTCATGCTGGTGGCGGGCATCTGTTCGCATCAATACTGGATTATTTCCAAGATTCAGGACACACCGACATGGCTGTTCTACTGCCTCGCCATCTTCTTCCCACTCACGGCGGCTGCCTATTGGTTGATGGACATCAAGGGGCATGTCTCATGGTCATGGCTGATTGCTCCTGCCGGCACTGCCACCCTCACCTGTTACCTGCTGCCCTATGTCTGGTATCCCATTGCCGACGCATTGGGCCTGCATTTTCCAGAGGGTTGGTGGTATGGTGTGGCAGGCATCATCATCTCTCTGGCTTACTCGTTGATTGTCATCCAGGTGGTGAGATGGATGAAACGAGCAGGGCTGGTGGTAAGGCTATAGTTTTTCGGTCTACGATTCTCTTCCCTTCAACCAGGCAATTGCTTTCTTAGCAAAAAAGGTCAGAGTATTCATGATTCCAATGCAAATGACGGTTCCACCAAAGATCAAACAAAAACCAGCAAGCCTTCCCCCTCCTACAAGTGCACCGTAAACAGCCAGTCTTTCATTCATACGATGCCATTGTCCGCTTACAAAGAAAAGTGCAATCAAGAGAACCATCACACATACTCCAACAGCGGCAATGACTGTTTCTACTTTCTTGTTGTTCATAATTGTTGTTTTTTAGATAATATTCTGCAATGATAGAGTTTTGCTTTTGCTCTCCTCATCAATCATCTTTACTCTCATATATGCAATTTGGACAGTTGCAGGAATTGTAAAATGATAAGCCTACAAGGTCTGATTACACGTGTCAACAGCAAGGGGAACCTTCCTATCTCCATCATCATGGATGAGCTGATTCGGGTCCTAAATAATTCTTTTATCTGATCATCCAAATAGGACTTCCATCATTATTGACAAACACTGTGAGAATAGCCTTCCTGACATCTTCTTTGTCGGCAAAATCCTCAGCATGACGATATGCAGCCTGCACCAATCCTCTCATCTGATAAGGATGATAAGAACCACTATATTTTGCTTCTATCAAGGCTCTAAGGGTCTCCATAGTCATTGTTAAGTGTTTAGATGACAAATCCTTAGCCATTTGGCATATTTCCTGACAAACTTTATGGCTTACACCATTGTAAGTATTCTCCGTATCCATATATTATGTATTTAATATTTAATTAGACTGCCTCAGAAGGTAGCTGATTCTTTTCCTTGCTATTTCAAATTTTACGTTGCTCATCCCTATCCAAGAAGGGTGATAGACCTGAAGGACAGCGGCTATGACTGTTTCTACTTTCTTGTTGTTCATAATTATTGCTTTTTAGACAATGTTCTGCAATGATAGAGTTTGGCTTATGCTCTCCTCATCAATCATCTTTGCTCTCATATATGCAATCTGGACAGTCGCAGGAATTGTAACACGATAAGCTGGTCCGGCAATGTCAACTGTAGCCCACACGATATTAATTCCCCAACCTATTGGCCCTGCGAAAATACTTAAATATCGAGTTAATGCAGCATTTGCAGCAAAAGACAGTCCACGACCAAGAAGGAAACGACAGATTGCATTAGCCACGATGACTGCTATTTGATAGCTTGCAAATCCGCCTCTCTTTATTGCAATTTGTATTGCAGCAATCATTGATTGCCTACCAAAACTTTGTGTTGGAATATTCATATCTTCCATTAACTTTTTCAACTCATCCATTGTCATGTTTTCCAGCGAATCAATAAGAATTTTCTCAAGCAGACATCGTTCCATGACCTCTACTGATGATTTCTTGTTAAAATTGACTTTCATTTTCTTACAAACATCTATAAGAATCTCCCTATATGGGACACCATGCCCTCTTACCATATTCATGAATGTATTGCCACCATAGTTTTGCAACTCTCCAGCAATATCTGTCCACATCAACTGAAGGCGATTGGGATAATATGCCTTATAATTGGGGGTACAAGACAATTCTTCCGTCCAGCGGAAACTGCCATCTTTTGCCTTTGTCAGGTAGTCAACTAAAACTTGCAGGTCTGTGCTGCTTGCTTTTTCCAAAAATGATAAATTTTCCATTGTTTTTAATTTTTTGTTAAATTATTATAATTTTGATGATTACGAATGTAGTCAATTATTCCATAGCCATTGACACAATAGGTAGAACTGCCAACTCTATAAGGAATGAAAGGGCTATTATTGAGATTACACATAACAAAGTCACCTTTGAAATCAATATCAATGCGAAGGACAAGGTGTCCTTGATATTTCATCCATTGAAATCTTAGCCCCTGCAGAAATGAATCTGACTGCGTATATGTCCGGATGAAGTTGGTGAGAACGGTATTTGTATACTGGTCAAGTGTCATATCTGGATATTGACACTCAATCTCCTTTTCTATACTTCCAGCCTCGTAGTGCTTTTGCTTATCCTTTATTCCAACATAAACAACACCCCTTCGTGCTGTGTTGGCTATAGCTGCAGCCGACATTGTAATTTCCATCAACTGCCCATTACGCTCCTTATTATATTTGGAACCTTGAGCACAATAACTAAGAGAGGATTTGTATTCTACATTTTCACCTTCATTTGGTAAACAACGCATACCACCCAATAACATCATCAGTTCATCTTTTGCTTGAGTATCATCACACTTTTCAAAAAGATGTAAGGCACGTAGGCGTTCTTCACTATTCATCTTAGGGAGTTGCTCTGATAATTTCTCCAAGTAGTTATCTAAATCTACGGACAACTCGTCTAAGCCTTCTAACAACTTAGCTGGAGCAGATGGTTGTTCCTGCTTCAATCCATATACACTGTGATTAGGGTAATATGAAATACGTCCATTCTCTGTAACGCGCATAAGGTCAATATCGATATTAATCCTCAGGTCGTTCCCATCCATATAGTTTTCGGGAAATACAACCATCTTGTGCATAACGCTTTTGGTAATTGTTATCATTTCACCATCAACAAATAAGGTGTAATACTTATCTGTAGCGTTGTAAATACGTCCTGTTGTCTTATTAAATTGTTTCATCTTTGAAAAATTAATTTATTATTTAATTAATTAAAACCAGAAGGTAGGTGTGCCCAGATACACCCTCAAAAACATCTTTCATCTTCATCTTCAGCATCGGGAAACATCATGTCAAGATACATCTTGTTCGTATTCGAGTTAATTTCATCAAGACGTTCAGGGTCATTTTCTTCGAGCCATCTGATGTCTTCTTCACTTAAATCATCAAGCGTGGTATTTTTATCATAAACCCACTGCTTGTCAATTTCATAATCTTCTTTTTTCATTTTATTTTGTATTGCTGTCCGATAAAAATCGGAATTGATTAATATTCGTCTTGAAAAGCCTTTAAACAGGCGTTTTTTGTTCTCGTTTCAAAAAGTAACCCCCATCTGTGTGTCAAAGAGGTCTAGTTGTCGGTATTTTTGAAGGTGATGATGTCGATATATGCACCCAACGTGACCCTTGTGAGCATCACAATGTTCGAAAAAGCCAGTTTGCTCATTGACTTGACCTGCATCACCCTCAAGAGCAGGTAAGCAATCATGGTCACCCATATCTGGATTTCAATGGCGTTGACGTTATCGCCAAGGAAGTATTTCAGCGGAAAGTTCTGCTTCAACTTTTTGTACAAGCTTTCGATAGTCCAACGCCTGCGGTACGTCTCGCAGACCTGTTCTGCTGACATCTCCTCAGGGTCAAGGACATTGGTGACAAACTCTACGATATCCTTTCCGTCATCTGTCCTACGGACAATCCTGCGACAGCGGTATGTACCCTGTACACGCTCTTTGACTGTCACCACACCTGACTTCGGCCTTCTGCCACGACGATGGCTCAGCTCTTCCTCTGACAGAGGACGCTTTACATACTTATCGTAGGTGAACTCAACAATCTGATCTGCGACAATGTCCTTCTCTGGGCACTTACGCCATTCGACAATTTTGAACTTGGCATTGTCCTTCAGGCGGCAGACGAACCTGTAGCCGGCTTCGTCAAGCTGTTTCAATAGCAGATAGTCCGTATAGCCCATGTCAAAGGCTATGAAGGAACCATAAGGCAAGTCGAACAGCCGCCGCATCAACTCATGGTCATGTACAATGCCTGCCGTGAAGTCAACAAATACGGGCAGGTCGATGTTCTCCTCAATGATGGTGTGAGCCTTGATGCCGCCTTTTTTCTTGCCATTTTTAGAGTTGCGCCCTGTACCCCTAAGTATCTGAGAGAAAAGGCTTATCGTGGTCGAGTCCATCACGTAGAGTTTCGTGGAAACCTCTTTTTTCGACAAGCTGTCCGATAAAACCGGAGCATAGCGGCTATAAAGCGAGCGGTAGATGGAGCCGAAGAAGCTGGAATCACGGCGCTTGTTAGCATCGGACAGCATACTGCGGCATATCATATGGTCTATCCCCAGATGATTCATGCGGGTGGCATTGGCCGCAAAGCCAAGGCATACCTCGCGCAGGGAACGGAGGTTGCTCAACACCGCATAGAGCATCACCACCAGATGAGAATACCCATCCAGATGCTTTGTATAGCGGTTCGCACCACTTTTTGATGCCAAAATGTTAATTTTATGCCTGTCCATCAATTTTATCAACTGACTTAATACCGGCTGTCCGGAGAAATTTGTACCTTTGCTCATAGATTTGATATTTTGGTTGTAGCAAACGCAAAATTACAAATCTTGGGGGACTTGCTGAATAGTTTGTCCCCTTTTCTGACAACTCACTTATAATTTTTATCGGACACCAATAATTTTATTTCATTG
>CACXIP010000013.1 GCA_902767775.1 uncultured Prevotellaceae bacterium
TTGCAATTCCTCAAGTCGCTTGATTAGCATATCAAAGTCCAAAGGATTGCCGTAGATGAAACTCGACTTCATATTTTCGTAGTCACTTCGGAATCGATTGAGAATTTCACCTGAAGGACAGAAAGAAATCTTTTCTGGCATGTCAAGGGAATAGTCAACACCTCCAACATGATAGAACTTCTTCCGATGTTCAACAATCTCAGTGTATAGTGACATATTCTGCAAGGCTGACTTTGCGTAGTCGGTATCCATCAATTTCTCCAAATCATACAAGTGCCGGCTCATGCGAAGTGTTCTTGGATTCCTTCGCTGATACTCCTCGTTCAACAAGAAGGCTTTTTCAAGAAATGTCCGTGAGGGTGATATGGTGGCAATATTTGATACCGTGTCCCCATCATCATCACCAAAGACATCGGAAATCAAAGAAGAGATGCGTTTGATTTCGTATGGCTCTTTCATTGACAAACAACTAATCTCGATTTTCACTACAGGCTTGATGTAGGAATGTCCAGAATGGAATATGCTTGGATAATGAACAAGAAGAACAGTGGGGTCGGCATCATGGTCGATGGGTTTCTCGCCCTCAGCCGTCATGTGGGTGGTGACAGCTTCCACAATAACGTCAAGCCTAGCCTCTTTCAGTTTCATTTCAAGTTCTGTTTTCAACTCACCATGGATGAAGTCGCGTGATGACTTGCGAAGCATCTTAATCTGGTTGTTGTTCTCGCATCGGGCACATGACAAATTCCTCTCTTTCAAGAAGAACTCCCGAAAGAGTGCAATGTCTATGTCCTCGCTGAACCGGTTGATTAGGTTCCATCCCTTGCTGAGGCTTGTGCCGCCTTTGAAAAACGTGTATTCTGAGATGCTCAAGTCAAACAAAACCTTCAGCACCGTTGTCACCCACCAGTCTTTCTCTATGGATTCCGGGTCTATGTCCATCGAATCTGAAACGTGGTTGACCATATATAGACGGTCTGCCAAGTTGCTATCAATCCATCTGCTCATTTTCAATCTCCTTTTTCAGGGTTGTCACAATTTTACGAATCCAAGCGGGGGCCAGCTGCACATCATCCTGCCACGTATTGTCCTCTGGGTGTTCTTTCAATAACTTGCGGATGATACCAACATGCTCGTCTGTTAGGTTGTCCTTGCCAATGGCCTTCATTGCCTGTACAAGAATGGGCATCAATTCTCCTTTGTATTCAAAGTTTTTGGGCACACTGCGTTTCAGCCTGATGGAACGGTTTCCAAGTTTTATCTCTCTGGCGGAGCCACTGGTGATATACTCGGAATTCATGGGCACCTGCGTGGATAGTCCCAACATATTCATGGCAGTGTTGCCTGTTGGTAGTATTTTAGCCCTGTCTCTTTTCGCTATTGCTTTCACTATGTCACCAACAGGAGGATATACAATGCCGAATTTACTTCTCATCGGTTTAACATAGATACCGTATGATATGCGTGTTATCAAACCCTCTTCACATAAGTCTGACAAAACGTGACGAATATATTCATCGTCAAATTGCTGGAAGCTACTATTAAAGAACAGGCTCCCATCTTTGCTTGTAGAAATAATCTTCCGGATATCCTTTATCACACCCATATTTACGAATAATAGCACTTTTTCACTCACACTTTTTGCAAAAATTTGTGAGCATTCCAGCTGCAAAGATAATTACTTTTCTCATAAAACAATCCTTGATGTTTGAAAAAAATAACTATACACTTGTTGACCTTTGAAAATTTTGCAATATTTCCCACTTTAGTTTGCTTCCAAACCTTATCTCAATTTCGTCAGTTTGAGGATGGCGCAAATCAAGTGGACAGGTTTGATTCCATGTGCTATGAATATTGTTGTATCCCGTTTTAGTTTAAAGATTAATTTCGATATTTTATCTATGAGGAAAGTGTGTTTCCGCTACTTCTTTCCTCATTGCCTTAAGATGGCGCCAAATCGTGGCAGTGGTAAAAAACAGGTTAAAATGTTATTTACATATCTTCAAGTGACAACGAGCCCATATGGACGGTCATCTTATGGAGTTCGGGAGTCTGCTCAAGAACCTTGTCTACTTTCTCACGAAATTCATTCTCCTTGTATCGATAGCCTTGCTTCTTCAGTTCATAGATCCAGGCTTCTTTTCCAATAGGGTCAACAACGATGAGGTCGATTTCATTCACTCCTTTTCTATCCCACCATTTCCCGATGATGTAGCGCCCTTCCTCCTGAAACTTTTTCATGAAATAGCGCTCCATCATCAATCCAGACACACTGCTGTAGTCTCTCTCTATGATTTCTCCAAGTGACTTCAAGGCCTTATTCTCTACAAGAGCTTGATACTTGTAGAAGAAACGGAACCAGAATATAAGGAAACAGTCACTGAGCTGATATCTCACCTTCTTGCTGTTTTCCTTGGCAAAGATGGGGAGTGACTTAGTGATAACTTTATAATAGTCCTCCAACTTAACCAAATAAGGACCAATGTTGTTGTTTCCAAGTTCGTTCTCAATCTCTGAACGGGTTTTCATTCCACTGGCAATGCAGGTCAGGATAGAGAAGTAGGTCACGTAGTCGGTGCCGAACTCCTCAATCAGAATGTTCTTTCCCTCATTGATAAATGGAGAGTTCTCCTCTGTCAATGCTGCGAGCATTGCATCCCTGTTGGCCTTGCCCTTATCAAGCAGCAACGTGACATACCAAGGCACACCACCCGTAATGCTATACAACGCCAGCAAATCTTCTGGTGTATATTCTGGGTTGAAGTCTTTCAGTATTTGTTTTAGCACATCCGTGGTAAACGGTTCAAGCACCATCTTCTCATCGGCACGCCCGAACAGAGGTTCTTCCTTGTCTTCAAATATCTTGGTCATCAGCGTGAATACCGAACCGCTGATAATCAGGTTCAGATGACTGCTCCGCTTATGTAAGTCCCAGTCGCGCTGGATATCGCTGAAGATAGCAGGATTTATCTTTAGGAAATTCTGAAACTCGTCGATAACCAATGTGAACGGGCGGTTTTCTGACAGCTGAAGCACGAACCTGAACACCTCGGAGAAAGTCTTTGGTGTACCAAGTATCGGAGCATCCAGTTTCTCTCGTATCTCGCGTACATAGTCCTGACACAACAATGTCTCCGCTTTTTTACCCACGAAGAAATACAACACAGTTTCGTCGCCGCATCTCAGCGAGAGTTCAGTCTTACCGATGCGCCTGCGTCCCATCAGCACGGTCATCTTTGCTTCGGACTTGCTTCTGTGAAGCACTTCACCAAGCACCTGTTGCTCTTTTTCTCTATCGTAAAATCTCATATCTTGAAATAGTAATCGTTATTACTGTAACCTCCATTACTTTTTACAAAGATACAACAAAAATCTTAACTTCCAAACAAAAACAAAGAAAAAAAGTACTTTTCACGCATTTCCGTATTTCCAATCGAGATGAGGACGTCAGCAAAGCAATTATCGCCCAAAGACCATTGATGATGATGGTTCCGCCAATACTAAATTTCATCATCTCTGATAATTAAAAAAGTAAGGTATTCAACCATCCAAATATAGCAATGATGACGCTTATCAACATAACGCATCCCAAACATGAGTTTTTAGGCTCTTGATCTTTTTCACTTTCTCGATGACTTTCTAAAATTTCTTCCCCAAACAGTTTCAACTCTTCCTTTTTCTCTGATTCAGAAAGAGGAGATATTTCATTATAAATGCTCTTTAGATAACGAACTCTAGCCATCGAACCTGGATGTCTATTTATATGCCTAAGCCAACACTGGCTTAAAAGAATCATTTTTTCTTTGACATTCGTATTACTCCGTATGGTCTCCTTAGGTACTTTTCTGTATAAAGTGATGATATCTTTTTCATAATCCAAAACATCTGAATCAGGTTCATCTAAGAAATCTGTTTGAGGCCATTGACGTACAAAGTTCAATTTATCAATTGCCAGTTCGATATAAACCAGACACATATCAGCTGCAGCACTCTCTTTATCTTCTGCATATTCAATCGATTTTTCTCCACACTCAAAAATCCATGAGATACGATTTCTTACATTAATTATTTGTTTGGCTTCAGCCAAGGCCTTATACCACCAAAGTTTGCTGTTTTGTACATTTAGTTCTAATGCAAGGTCAATATATTTCTTCAATCCCTTATAATCTTTGCCGCGATAAGCTGTTTCCGCCAATTCAATTAATGACGATAAATTATTATTTTTGGAGACAGACTGCCCGTATGCATGACTGTCAGGAGACAGTTTCGTCCCACAATAGAGGCATTCACACGTGTTTTGGCCTTTTTCAATATTGGCTGATGCCCCGCAATTTGGACAAATGATATTCATAATTGCATATAGAGGTGGTTATTGTTCGTTTTATAGCTATTATAAACATTTCAAGGTAAGGGAGGTGGAACATTTAGACCTGTAGATGGAAATTCAGGAAACTCACACAAGGGCTTCCAATTTGGCATTCCCCTTTTCCATCCTAATGTGGCATAGTCCACAGTACCATCTTTTATCAAGGAAATAATTCGCTCATAACTGAAAGGCCCTTGTTGCTGTCTGTTAATGACAACATAATAAACGTCATTAGGAATAGGTGGCGGTGCATCTGTAGATGTGGTGAATGAAAGTTGTTTGCCCAACTGTAATGATGCACCCAGTCCCAAACCTGCTTGAATAAAAGCTGCTCCAGATCCGTTTTCATTCTCAGCCGCTTTTTCGAGAACATCAAAAGAACGCTCCATCTGATAATTCTCCTTACCAACAATTTTCATACGTGCTGCAAGATTTTTAGCTTTTTTAAGCTCCATCACACTTGGATCGTCTTCTGGTACATTGATAGAAATGATGTTGAATAAAACAACCTCAACCCCAAAAGATGAATAATAAGGCTGTAATTCTTCTTGTGCCTCCTTTGAGATTTCTGCTAAATTACAATTGATTTCCAAAATAGATTCATTCTCTTTGACAAACCGTTTTGAGATGATGTCTGTAAGGCGGTTGAGTAAAAGTCCTCGGAAATAGGATGCCAATAGTTTATCGTCGAAAGAAGACATATTGCCAACAAGTTTCGTAAGAAACAAGCGGGCATCAGAGACCTTAAAGCCATATTGACCATAAGCCCTTACAGGTATTAGAATCTTGTATTTGGGGTCTTCTAGAAGGATGGGAGTTTCAGTTCCCCAACGCATCTCAAGACGATTGATCATACTTACAAACCACACTTCTGCCTGAAAAGGTGTTTCACCACCAAAGGGCAGATTGACGAGTTGGCTGAGCAGAGGAATATTGTAGGTGGAAAGAGTGTATCCTCCTTCTGAAAATTGATCACAAATCTTACCTCTCTTTACAAAAAAAGCCGTCTGTCCCGGTTCAACAATGAGTTGGCTTCCCAATGCCATGTCACAGGAAGGGAATTTATACACAATCTCACCTAATTGGTGTTCATGTTTTACGATATTGATAAGTGCCATAATGAAAGATTATTACGAATTATTTTGCAAATATAATAATAACTTGTTTCAAATCTTGGGACATGATTATTTTTTTCATTTTTTGAATAGAATTATTATACGAATGGCTTTTATCAACACTCCGTTAAGAAACAAAAATTGATTACAAAATTAATATTTAAGTGATAGAATTTCAATAACGGAATCGCGAGGACATTTTATTGATTCCTCAATTCCTTGACATAGCTGTCGATGACATCGTATGAGACAAGGTTTCCATCTTTGTCAACGGCAAGGCAGAAAGGAACGGCGTTGAACTGGAACTTGCCACAAAGCAGAAGCCACTCTTCGTGAGTCACGTAGATGTGCTCACCCTTGATATGATTCTCTGTCAGCCACTTCTCTGCATACTCGCGGGGACTGGTCTTCTCGTTGCAGATGTAGAGAAAGCGAACAGGCAAGTCTTTCAGCTGCTCCACAAGTTCGCGGTCATCCAGCATACTGCGCCGGCATGGAGCACAGCTCATGTCCCAAAAGTCAATATAGAGCGCATTCCCTTTGTAAGGTTCTATCAAACGTTGGAAGACGGCGTCAGCCTCGGGTGAGGAGGATGCAGCATCTGTCACTTTCCCCTCTCTCTGCTTGACAAACTGACGGTAGCGGTCCAATGCGTGATAGGCCACGATGGGATTGGTAAGCAAGGGTATGGCTGCGGCGAAGAAGGTAGCCATATGGTCGGGGTTGGAGTTCTCGTCGATACGGTCTTCTTGGAAAACATCTTGACATATTACCATCTGCTGCATGAATCCTATGTTTTTAAGTCCGTAGCGCGATGTGATGACCTGCGAAGCCTGCCGGTAGTAGTCTGCGATGGTGAAGAGTGTATCCTGTCGCATTTTGAGCATGCGACGGTGCTGTTCGGCATCAAAGTCGCGAGGCAATACCAGCTCAGTCCTGTAATCTTTGTCACTGTGACTGTCATCTGCTTGGTATCCGAGAAGCAGTTTATTGCGCATCATATGGATGTCTATCATGATGTACACCCCTACGTAATTGATGAGGAATATCGGGTCTTTCATTACCAGCAGCATGGCAGGATTGTCGAGCAACCATCGTTCGCGCCCTGCAAGGAAGTCGTAGTAATCGGCTAAATCCGCGATGCTGAGATTGGCATAGTTATTCTCTGTCATGTTGTAGCGGGAGTTCATCATGAATGCCATGAGCAGTTCGCCCAGCAGACTGGCACCCATCACTTCCTTGACGTAGGAATTGGTGCCGGAAGGCAAAGGTAAGCGGTCGGCTTCCATGTCGGCAATGACGGAGTCCATCAGCTTTACCATATCGCTCTTCCACTTGGGAATGTCCTCCCTCGCCAATCCCCTGATAACCAATGGCTTGTCACCAAAATAGTGCTTTCTCACCATAGGCCAAAGCCGGTTGATGTCAGCACTTGTGCCTTTTCCGCCAAAGGTAACTCCTTCGTAATTGTCCTGTGCAGCGTCCTTGGTCACTTCCATTGTGTCGCCCACGGCAAGGAACACATCAGAGACATCCAAAGCCAACACACTCTGAGAGTGAGGCAAGGCAATACTCCCCTCAAACGTGCCATCCTGGGCCACAGGGATGGTGTATATCAGTTCCTTATCTGTGAACAGGTCGTATGCTCGCACTGAAATAATGTTCCACTCATCGGAAGGCTTGTTCAATATACGTCCTTTCAGCACTGCCGTTCCGCTGTGGAACTGATATTCGTCGATTGCGCTCACCGTCGTGCAGACGAGGGCAAGCAATATGGTGATGATGGTTTGCTTGTTCATCGTAATTTCAAATACTTTGCAAAAATACGACAATAAACTCAGCAGGCAAACAAAACCTTAGGAAAAACATCCATATTCACATATTTTCCGCATTCTGCTGTGTGATGCAGATGTGTTCAAGGCCTACCCCAAAATCATCAGTATAATGGTATTTCTCCAAAATTGTTGGTTTTTCGCTTTTTTTCAGTAATTTTGCATGCTAAAAGTTTTAGAAATGAAAATTATTGTCTCACTTATCTTTCTTCTACTGAGCACACTCAGTGTCCACGCCAATGAATATACCGACAAACTGACGGTGACCGTCAACGGTTCGGGCATGGAGCAGCAAGCCACCATCTCCATCACACAGGACAATGAAGGCAAATATACCCTTGCCCTCAACAATTTCTGCCTGGAGTCAACCGAGGAAGACGGCACCGTGACACGAATAGGTGTCGGCAACATCGTGCTGTCCGGCATTGAAGGTGTCACTACCGACGGCATCACCTCCATCACCTACAATGACGGCATCTACATCACCGCTGGCGACGACCCAGATGTCGCTTTCTGGATGGGTCCCACGTTGGCAGAACTGGGTCCGGTGCCCATCGAGATGGAGGCCCGTTTCAACAACACACAACTATACTGCGTGATACATATCAATCTCGTGGTGCTCGACCAAGTGATTGACGTGGTGTTTGGCACACCTGAATTCACCAGCGGGATTGGAAGCATCAGGAACACTGCTACCACCCAACACAACAATCAGGTTTATGACCTTTCAGGACGCAAGGTCACGTCCCTCAACCGTCGCTCACTCTATATCATTGACGGCAAAAAAGTGATGATACATTGACGTCCTGACAACAAACCAACTTCCGTTATGAAAAAAGCTATTCAGACCATTATCACATCGCTGCTTTTTGTCTCACCTATGCAAATGGCAGCACAAAACACAGCTGTGGATTTCTCTCAATACACCGGCTCACAGGTTGTCAACTCCGACTTCGAGGACTGGAACGGACCTGACTACAAAAACGTCCCCTTCGGCTGGCATAGTTTCGAGTCGGTGGATGGCGTAAGCACGTATGTAAGCTTTGCCCGATCTACAGCCCACACAAGCAAGCAGACCGACGGCCTGCATGATGGGACAACAGGCACAGCATGTTTAAAACTTGTTCCGCGCAGCCTGTTGTTTGCGTTGGCCAATGGCACGATATCAACAGGCCAGATGATTGCTGGCGACATGAGCGCCACCAGTCCGAAAAACCATGCAGAGATGGACATCTCCAAGCAAGCCACCAGCAACGGGTCGCCTTTCTATGCCACGCTGACCCAAAGACCTGCCGCAATGTCTGTATGGGTGAAGTTCACACAGGGTGCCACCAACAAGCAGCATCCATACGCTACCGTCAGCGCTGCCATCACCAACGGCAAATATTATCAGGAGCCCACGTCCGACAACGACAGTTCGGTGGTGATTGGCTATGCCAAGAACAATCAAATCGGCACCAACAATGGACAATGGCAGCATCTGCGCATACCATTCCGCTACGACTCTCCCAACTACAATACGACCGATGAGCCCAAGGCCATCATGGTGACATTCTCCACCAATGCCGATCCTGGACAGGGGAACAAGAACGATGTGCTCCTCATCGATGACATGGAACTCATCTACACCCATACCGTGACCATCCCAGCCTGCGGCTTTGCCACCTTCTCAAATGTGGTGATGAACAACCACAAGATATGTGTTCCAGAGGGTCTGACCGCCTACACTCTTGACACCTTTGCCCAAGGCGCCCCCATCGTCAAAGGCGTCTACAAGGCTGGACAGGTGCTGCCCTACGGGTCGGCGGTGCTGCTGAAAGGCGAGCCTGGAGAATATGAGTTCTCGACTACCCTCTACGCCCCAGCCGAGACCATGGATGAGGGTGGAGACATCTGTCTCGTCAGGGCAGAGGAGGGGAACAACCCCGACAGCAATTACGCCTATTATCGCCTGACAGAAAAAGATGGCGTATTGGGATTCTACAAGATTTCCGATACTTCCGACATCAAGGACAGCGAGGCCCTGCTTCGTGTGAAGGCCGACATGGCTTCCGACAGCTATGAGCATGTATTCCTCAATCCTGAAGTGAAGAATGATGTCAATGGCAACGGTGCAGTTGACGTATCGGATGTCACGCTGATTGTCAACCGCATTCAGGAAATGGACGAAGACAACGGTTTCATGATTTTCAATACCGACATCAATGGCGACGGAAGAATGAACGTGGCCGACGTCATGTCACTTGTCGTCTTCTTGCTTGAGAACCAATGAGATAGTATGGCTGCAAAAAGACATCATCAGTTTTTTGTGGGAACTAATGACAATGATTATGGCAGCTTTTTCGCTGGCCATCCAAAGTCTTGATACATAGTGGCACCAAGGTTGTGCTTCTTTGCATAATCAGCCAGCACATCAGCCCGCAGTTTTTCTCTTGCTTCCGCATCGCTGTTGATGGCGTGAAAAGCATCGTACTTGTCGCCAAAGATTTTCTTAGCCGATGGCAAGTTACTGGAACCGTCCTCTACTTGGTCGAAGCCTGTCACATCAAAGCCCTTTTCTGTTTGACGGATGTGCATCAACCCAGGATGGCTTCCACCAGAAACGCATTTCAGCGTATCACCCACCAGATTGTAGTTGAACACCCAGAAGTCGCCCCAAACAAGGATATCCTCTCCATCCCGCTCATCGACAGCCACGATTTTGTGAATGGGAACACAGTGTTCGCCCTCGGCATAACGCTTGCCGAATTCATTCACCAAATAGCGGTCAATGGCAGGAAAATAGGTTATCTCATTGTTCGTTTCCTCTGTCTCTGTTTCCGTAGCAGCTGACTGTTTGTTGCCACATGCTGCCAATGTAATCAGGGCAACGAAAAAGAAAATGGCGACTCTTACCCGTTTTACGATGATTGTCATGGTTTGATGAGTTGGTGTTATTGTATGATTTTGAATTCAACTATGCTGAAAGTAGTTAACGTGGTTTAGCCCTATCTTAGCCTTGCTTTAATCCACTCCATTTGGCATCGGTTGGTGGCATCAGAAGTCCAGTGCTCATTGATGGGGGTGATAAGACTTTCCTTCTCACACGATAAAGTGTTCCATACCGCATAGGAAGTGGTGGGCGGACAAGTGTTGTCGTTGAAACCCCAGGTCATGAAAGTGGGACATTTGATATGTCGCGCGAAATTCACCACGTCATAATATGACATTGTGCGCATGTTGGCCTCGGTATAAAAGCCCTCCTCCACCTTGAAATGCGGGTATCCGCTGGTCTGGCCCGTGCTGCCCGCCGCCATGTCGCTCAGTGCCGGGTGGTTGGCCACGCAATGTGTCACACGGCTGTCGAGGGCTGCGGCGATGAGCGAGAGCGCACCGCCTTGGCTTCCACCCACAACGGCCACATTACGGCCATCCCACTGGGGAAGGGAACACAGGAAATCGATGCATCTCACCAAACCCAGATAGACGTGCCGCATATAATAGTGGTCGGGATTGTCGAGACCCATTTCAAGGTATTCGCTGAAAGCAGATCGAATATCCACAAAGTCACTCTCGTCGAGGGTGGGACGGAGGCCGTGTATCTCGGTGACAAAGCGTATCATGCCCTCCTGTTGGTAATAGGGGCGGGTGGTTACCTCCTTAATGGTCTTCACACCAGCACCGGGAGGGGTAAGCACCACGGGATGCGTCCCCTCTTTCATATCCTTTGGTGTCAACAAATACCCATAAAGCCAGTGACGGCGGTCCACACGCAGTTTGATGAGGAAGGCATCCTGATTGTTGTCACACATCTCCTCGACTTTCTCCGACGTGTATTCCATCGGTATCTTTTGGTTCTCCGCCACCGCATCACGCCAGTAGGCTATGAAGTCCTTTGGCTCTTGCGTGAAAGGGATGATTTTCTCTGGCGAGAACCCCACCTTCACATGGTGGGTGTAGGTTGTTCCATCCACCTTGGCAGACAGCTTCAGGTCGCGGAAGCCGGGACTTTTGCTTGTTCCCATATTGATGACAGCCCTACCGTTTTTGAGCCTCACCTTACCGCTCTTGTCACTTTTGAGCATATCGCCGCCTATGCTGTATTCCACCTCTGCATCACGCGGGATGCCATATTTGTAGAACTGCACCTCCACCTTGGCTTCCTCACCGGTTTTGTACAACCAATCGGCATGGTTGGGGACGGTCACCCACAGGTAGTCACTGCGATAGGGATAATTCTCACCGTAAGAGGAGATGGCTATCAAAGCCAAGAACAACAGGAGTATTACTTTTTTCAATCTCATAGTAGGCTATTTCATTCTTGAATGGCAAAATTAAAAAGAAAAAACGAATTTGCAAAAAAAATCAAAGATACCCGCTTCTTATTAAATTTCAACACAGAGATACAAAGTCACAGAGAATATTTAAAACTCTGTGTCTCTGTGTTGAAAACCCAAGCTCGGAAAAACTCAAAAAACTTTTTGGTTTTTCACTCGCCTTGCACTATCTTTGGGCATTTGCTCGAAGATAGGCGGCGGCTCGGAAAAACTCAAAAAACTTTTTGGTTTTTCACTCGCCTTGCACTATCTTTGCATAATCACATAATCAAATGATTGAGGAATAATGCAAGGATACAGCAAAGGATTTACCTATTTCATCTGCCTCGTGTCGGCAATGGGCGGTCTGCTGTTTGGCTACGATTGGGTGGTCATCGGTGGTGCCAAACCATTTTATGAACTCTATTTCGGCATCAGTGAGTCACCCCTGATGCAGGGTGTGGCCATGTCAACGGCATTGGTCGGTTGCCTGATTGGCGCAATGGTCGCCGGTGCGGCAGCCGACAAGTATGGCAGAAAACCACTTCTGATGGTGGCAGCCGTCTTGTTCACGGTATCCGCCATCGCCACAGGCTTGTTCAACGACTTCACATTGTTCAACCTCGCCCGTTTCGTGGGAGGTGTGGGCATCGGTGTCGCCTCTGCCCTATCGCCGATGTATATCGCCGAGGTCAGTCCGGCAGGAATACGCGGCCGGATGGTGAGCCTCAACCAGATGACCATCGTCTTGGGCATCCTTGGGGCTCAGGTGGTGAACATGCTGCTGGCAAGAGACACGTCGGTGGCCGCCAGTCAGGCATGGAATGTGGAATGGGGATGGCGTTGGATGTTCTGGGCGGAGACATTCCCCGCCGCACTGTTCCTGCTGATGAGTTTCTTCATTCCCGAGAGTCCCGTATATCTGAGGATGAAAGCCGCTCCCCAGACTGATGGCAGGAAGAGTGAGGCAGGGCTTCGCGAGCTCTTCAGCCACAGATATGCCAAGGTGCTGCTGCTCGGACTGGTGATTGCCGTGTTCCAGCAGTGGTGCGGCACGAACGTCATCTTCAACTACGCCCAAGAGATTTTCGTGGGTGCCGGATTCGATGTCGACGGTATGTTCATCAACATCGTCATCACCGGCATCGCCAACGTGGTGTTCACCATCGTTGCCCTCTACACGATAGAGAAATGGGGCCGCCGCACGCTGATATTGCTCGGTGCAGGAGGATTGGGACTGATTTACCTCACACTCGGCACCTGCTACTTCATGGGCATGACTGGCATCCTGATGGTTGGTCTCGTGGTGGCAGCCATCTCTGTGTATGCCATGACGCTCGGTCCTGTGACATGGACCTTGCTGGCAGAGATATTCCCACACAGGGTGCGCGGCATCGCCATGGCCACATGCACATTCGCCCTATGGGTGGGTTGCTGCACACTGACCTTCTCCTTCCCATCGATGAACGCTGCACTTGGCAGCAGCGGCACATTCTGGATTTACAGCGGTATCTGCATCTGCGCCTTCATCTTCCTCTTCCGCAACTGTCCTGAGACCAAAGGGAAAAGTCTGGAGCAACTGGAGAAAGAACTGGTGGGATGAATACCACATCCCGAGGACAGAATCGGCAAACTCAACCATGAATTTGGGAACCATGAATCGAACAAGCAAATCATTTCTGAAGGCACTGCGCTGTGCGTTTATGTTACTTCTGCTGCTGTGCTGCAGCTATTCCTATGCCCAAAAACGGGAGAAATATGAGTTCAAGCGCAACCTCCCCGTCTATGCCGACTCGTTGATAGCCGACCTCACCTACCCTTTGGCATGGGGCAACAGCGACATCAAGGACTTTGACGTGTGGAGGAGCACCGCCCGCAAGAAGGTGTTTGAATGCATGCTCACCCCTCCGCCACCACCCGCCCAGGGATATGACGTCAAAGTGCTCTTTGAGGAGCAGCGCGACGGCTACAAGGCCCGTAAGATAGAGATACGCCTCAGCCGCTACTACACCGTGCCCGCCTATGTGCTCATCCCCGACGGCAAGGGACCCTTTCCGGCTGTCAATGCCCTGCACGACCATGGCGCCCACCTGTTTATCGGCAAGGAGAAGATGATACGTCCGCTCGCCTGTGAGGACTCCACGGTCATCAAGGACGCCGATGAGTGGGCAGCCAACCTCTACGAGGGTCAGTATCTTGGCGACTACCTCGCCATGAATGGTTTTGTGGTCTTCTCGGCAGATGCCCCGATGTGGGGCGAGCGCGGTCAGATGGAAGGTGCCAACCGCGACCGCTACGACATGATAGCCGGCAACATGATGATGTATGGCATCGACCTGTCCGCCTATATGACCTACGACGACATCGCCGGTACGGAATACCTCTCCTCCATGCCCGAGGTCGACGCCACGAGGATTGGCTGCACCGGATGCTCGATGGGTGCCTACCGTGCCTGGATGCTGTCCGCCCTCTCTGACCGTATCAAGGCGGGTGCCGCCATCTGTTGGATGGTGACCACCGACGAGCAGATGGGTTTCAAATACAAGCGAACGGAGAACGGTGGCTTTGCCAACTGCTTCCCAGGGCTGCGCCGTTGGATGGACTATCCCCACATCGCCAGTCTGGCATGCCCCAAGGCGATGCTCTTCATCAACGGTTCACAGGACAAGCTCTTCCCTGTAGCCGGCGTAGAGAAAGCCTTTGCCATCATGCACGAGACATGGAAGTCGCAAGAGGCCGACAACCGACTTGAGACGGAGATATGGGACATGCCGCACAGTTGTCCCTTGCGCGCCCAGCAAAGAATATTGGAATTTTTCAAGAGAAACCTCTCCCCAACCCTCTCCAAAGGAGAATGAAAGCCCTAAGGCGGCAGTTTTTTCTTCTTCCACACAACAGCAAATTCTAAAATCCTACATTTTTTTCAAAAAAACAGCGGTTTTTTTGAATTTTTTCTGCCATGATACTATATTAAGCCATACAAATCAACAAAAAAAAGAAAAAAAATGAAAGCAACAGATAGAAATTGCGGTTATCTGCACTCTTTTTCTTTTGGACAAAGCCCCTATCTAAGAGAATTACCAAGACTGAATGAATGACTTAAACAATGATGTATTATGGATGTATTATGAAAGAGAAGAGAAAGACTTAAACAATGATGTGTTATGGATGATAAGAAAACTCAAAGAAAATTTAGCAACAAGATTGTCCAACCCACCATCCTCGAAGCCATAGAGCACACCGTGATGGCAGCAAGGAACAGCGAGCTGGACTTCTCTGAGATGAAAGAGGCCGAGAACGACATCAACTACCTTGCACAGGTGTACGGCATCACCCCACTCCAAGCCGTGCTTTTCTGTGTCTGCATGCAAAAAGGCCCACGCCGAGTTGACTTCGACGACCTTGCCTCCTTTCTTGACATCGGCAGCATCCGAATGCTGACCTACGCCTCTGAAATTGATGCTCTTGTACGCCGCCGACTCCTGAAATACCGCGATGCAAAAGACGAGGACACCTTCGACATCCCCTCACGCGTCATCAAGGACATGAAACACAACAAGGCGTATGAGATTCCCAACCAAAAGGGTATCGGTTGCACAGACCTCTTCGAGGTGCTCCAACTGTGGTTTGAAGACCTTAGCAATGAAGCCACCGATCCAGACAGCTTGTATGAGGAAATCACCACCCTGTTTAATGACAACCCGCAGTTGAACTTTGTTCAAAAAGTAAAGGAACTGCAACTTGAACCTGACGATTTCCTGCTCCTCATACTCTTCTGCCACCTGCTCGTCAATGAAGACGACAACGACATCAGGTTCAGCCAGATAGAGAACATCTGCGAAAACCGCATGCAATTCTGCCGCGTGAAGACACAGATGCGCAGCGGAACCCATGAACTGATGGAGCGCCACCTCATCGAGCACCTCTGCGAGGACGGCATTGCCGAGACCACCAGGTTCAAACTCACCGACCAGGCCAAGCGTGACTTGCTTTCGGAACTCAACATCATCAACAGTGACGAGAAAATCGCTGAACTGATCCAGCCCGAAACCCTCACCGCCAAGAGCCTCTATTTCTCTGATGCGCTGACCAAACAGGTCAATGAACTCACCAACCTCCTCCAGCCCGAGCAGTTTATGCAAATCCGCAACCGCATGAAGGAGAAGGGCTTCCGCAGCGGTTTCGCCTGCCTCTTCTACGGAGGGCCCGGAACGGGCAAGACCGAGACCGCCTACCAGCTCGCCCGCCAGACCGGCCGCAGCATCATGGTAGTCGACGTACCTGAAATCAAGAGCAAGTGGGTGGGTGACTCCGAGAAGAACATCAAGGCCATCTTCGACCGCTACCGCAATTTGACCAACCGCCTCAAGCTTGCGCCCATCCTGCTCTTCAACGAGGCTGACGCCCTCATCGGCATCCGCAAAAATGGTGCAGAGAGTGCCGTCGACAAGATGGAGAACTCCATCCAGAACATCATCCTCCAGGAGATGGAAACCCTCGACGGCATCATGATTGCCACCACCAACCTGCAGCAGAACTTCGACAACGCATTCGAGCGTCGTTTCCTCTACAAACTGAAGTTTGAGCGCCCCGACGCCTCCGTACGCTGCCGCATCTGGCAGCAGATGATTCCGGAACTCGCCCCCAAGGAAGCTGAGGTGCTTGCCGCCACCTACGACTTCAGCGGAGGTCAGATTGAGAACATCGCACGCCGCCACGCCATCGGATACATCCTTCACGGCGACGATGCCGAGCGCCTCAAGACCCTCACCGAGTACTGCGCCGCCGAGCGCCTCGAGAAGACCTCTCGCCGCCCCATCGGGTTTTAAAACATGACAATAGATCATCCAGCAAGATGGTGTGTCAATTGGCACACCATCTGCTTTTTATGAGATCATCAGTTTGGAATCCTTCACATCCACGGTCACGGCGCCACCGTCCTTGAGATGGCCGAAGAGAATCTCACGCATGAGCATCGGCTTGAGGTCATGGGCGATGACACGGTCGAGTTCGCGGGCACCGTACTCCCGGGTGAAGCCCTTCTCCAGCAGCCACTCTCGGGCAGCATCAGAGAGTGTCATCACCACATGGCGATTGTCGAGGCGGCCTTGCAACTCACGCAACTTCTTGTCGAGTATCATGCCCGCCATCGTGCGGTCCATGTCATTGAACACCACCGTTGCTGAGAGGCGGTTGATGAACTCCGGCTTGAAGGTGCGCTTCACCTGCCGCATCATCGCCTCACCCGCCGGCACACGGGCACCAAAGCCCACCGAAGCCTGCGAGGCATACTGCGCTCCCGCATTAGAGGTCATGATAAGCACCACGTTGCGGAAGTCCGCCTTCCGTCCCTTGTTGTCCGTCAGGCGGGCATAGTCCATCACCTGAAGAAGGATATTGTAGATGTCGGAATGTGCCTTCTCTATCTCGTCGAGCAGCAGCACGCAGTTGGGTGTCTTGCGGATGGCATCGGTGAGCAGTCCGCCGTCCTCATACCCCACATACCCCGCCGGTGAACCAATCAGTTTGGCGACGGTATGCTTCTCCGTATACTCACTCATATCAAACCTCACAAGGGCGATGCCCATCTCACGGGCGAGGACACGCGCCACCTCTGTCTTTCCCACACCTGTGGGACCCACAAAGAGCAGCGAGGCCAAAGGCTTGTCGTCATCGAGCAGGCCTGCCTTTGACATCTGCACCGCCTCCACTACCTGACGCACCGCCTCATCCTGTCCGTAGATGCTTGCGCCCACACGCTCGTAGAGTGTCTCCAGAGCGGCATTGTCGTCGTCCTTCATCGCCATGGCATCCACCTTGCACACCTTGGCGAGTATATCAGAGATGAGCGCCTTGTCCACCATACGGCTGCCGTCCTCGGCAGGATGCAGTTCACGGTAGGCGCCTGCCTCATCGATGAGGTCGATGGCCTTGTCGGGCAAGAAGCGGTCGTTGACATACTTAGCACTGGCAGCGACAGCATACTCGATAACCTCAGCAGGATATTCCACATGATGGAACTCCTCGTATTTCTTCTGCAGTCCCTGTATGATTTTCACTGTCTCCTCTACCGAAGGCTCGTCGATGTCGATTTGCTGGAACCGTCGCACTATGCCCTTGCTGCGTGAAAGGTAGCGGTTGAGTTCCTCATATGTGGTAGACCCGATGAAGCGAATGTCGCCCGCCTCCAAGTATGGCTTGAGCATGTTGGAAGCATCCATCGACCCCTCGCCGGTGCGACCCGCTCCCACGAGGTTGTGTATCTCGTCGATATAGATGATGGCGTTACCCTCACGGCGCACACCGTCCATGATGCTCTTGATGCGCTTCTCGAAGTCACCGCGGAACTGCGTGCCGGCGAGCAGCGTGCCCAAATCAAGCTGGTAGATGCGGCTGCCCTGCAGGCGCTCCGGCACGTCGCCTGCCACGATGCGTGCCGCCAGTCCGTACACCAAAGCGGTCTTCCCCACCCCAGCCTCACCCACATGCAGCGGGTTGTTCTTGTCCTTGCGGCAGAGCACCTGGATGGTGCGCTCCAATTCCGCTTCCCTGCCGATAAGCGGGTTGTGGTTGGCGACGGTGTCGTTGAGACATACCACCTGTGTCCTCCATGCTTCCTCATGGCGCGGTTCACCCTCACCACCCTCAGCCATGGCGGCATTGGCATCCTCATACTGGCCAATGACCTCCGTCATCAGTTCCTCCACTTCGCCATCCACCGCCTTCTCGAGCATATAACGCGCCTGCGACTCATCGAGGCTCAGCAGTGCCTTGACAAGATGAGGCACGTCGAGTTGCTGGGCGCTCGAACTGAGCACCTGATTGTAGGCGATGGTCATCAACTCATCGGTCTGTGCCGAGGGGGTGAGTTCATAATTGCCTTTGCCTGGCACGCACTCCATGCTGGCAAGGAAAGCGTCGACATCCTTGCGGAGACGTTCCAGTCCGTCGGGATTGAGGTATCTGACAGCCTCGGCAAACGCCTCCTGTCTGAGGAAGGCGGCGAGGATGTGCTCAGGAGTGACAAACTCATGTCGGCGGCTGCGGCTTTGCTGCACCGCATCGCTGAGCACCAAGTTGGCATTGTCGCTATGTTCTAATGTGGGCATGATGTCATTCGGGTTGATAGGTCAGGCGGAGCGGGTATCCCTCGTCGCGTGCCATCTGTGTGGCCTTGCGCACCTTCGACACGGCGATGTCGTAGGTATAGACGCCTACGAGGGCCTTGTCGCTGTGATGCACCTTGAGCATGAGGGCCTGTGCCTCTGCCTCACTCTTGAAAAATATGGTCATAAGGATTTTGACGACGAACTCCATGGTGGTGAAGTCATCGTTGTGGATATACACCTTGTAGCGTTTCGGCTCACGGATATCCGTTCGCGAGCGCTCACTGACTGATGATTGCTGCTTTGCCATTTGAATGCAAATATAGATAAAAAAAAGGAATTACAATCAAACGGGCAAAAAAAATGGGGCTCCGCCGAGTCCCAACCTTGTTAACCTTAAATCTAATACTATGAAAAACACATTGCAAAGATAAGCTGTTTTCGCAAACAACACAAGTTTTCGGCGGAATAATTGTAAAAAGTACCCTTTTTCTTGATTTATATCAACTAAATCAATATAATTACGGTTTAAAACTGACAAAAGAATAAAACTTTCAGATTATAACCAGCAGGCCGGAATTAGTTGCAAAATGATTTTCCTGCTCGTTGCACAGCCTTTCTTGTAGAAGTGAAATTCCATCTCCTAATAAGAATATCATCTGTCTAAAATCCAAGACTCCCCAGCTCTTCAACTCCTCATCTCAGAAAGACTCCTTGAGCCAATCCATATACTCATTGTAGGGAATGAAGCGTCCCCCCATGGAACGAAGGTGAGGCGTCTCAAACTGGCAGTCGATAATGGTGCCGCTGTGCTCGCGCATGAAGGTAGCGAGATGAATAAGGGCGAGTTTGCTGCCACTGGGCACCAAGGAGAACATACTCTCGCCAAAGAAGGCCCTGCCGATATTCACACCATAGAGGCCGCCCACCAGGCGTTCGCCCTCCCACACCTCGACACTGGCAGCGAACCCCTGCCGATGGAGTTCGGTATATGCATTTATCATGTCGTCGCCCAACCAGGCACCGTCAATCTCATACCTGCCATCGCAGACGCTGCACTGGTGGATAACCTCTGAAAAGTTCTCGTTGATGCTCATCCTGTAGAGGTTCTTGCGCATGAGTGTACGCATGGAATGCGAGATGTGTATCTCATCAGGAAAGATGACGAAACGCTGCATGGGACAGTACCACAGGATGTCGGCCTGACGGAAGGAATACCATGGAAAGATGCCATGGCTATACGCCAGCAAAAGGCGGTCGACAGAAAGGTCGCCGCCCAATGCCAGTAGTCCGTCAGGCTCACCCAGGTGGGGATCGGGGAAAATCAGTTCCTCATCCAGTTGGAACAGCATGTCTTCTCAAACTAATCGAGGCAAAGAAGTCACCCCAGGGTGATTACTTGATATTGTCCACCTTGTTGAAGATGCGGCCCCAGCGGTACTTCGGACCTACGTTCTCCGGGTTGACCGACAACCAGATGAAGATTGGTTTGCCCACGACATGGTCCTCGGGCACGAAGCCCCAGTAGCGTGAGTCGAGCGAGTTGTGGCGGTTGTCACCCATCATCCAGTAGTAGTCCATCTTGAAGGTATACTCGTTGGCTTCCTTGCCGTTGATGAAGATTTTGCCATCGCGCACCTCGAGGTCGTTTTCCTCATACACCCTGATGGGTCGCTCATAGACGGCGATGTTGCCCAGGTTGAGCTTGATGCTCTTCCCCTTGGCGGGAATCCACACCGGACCGTAGTTGTCACGGGTCCACCCAGTATTGGCATTCACAGGATACACCTTGCCTGGGTCACGGCTGTTGTCGTCGGTCACCGGCACCACGCTGTTCACCAAATCGGTGCGCTTTGCCAGTTCGGTAGCCGCCCGTTTGGTCATCGGCATGCCACCTCCCGAACCGTTGTTGTTGAGGTCCTCGATGGTAATCTGCAGGTTCTCCATCAGCTCATTGGGCAGTGCCTGCTTGAAGTCCACATAATAGGTGTACTGCACATTATCTGGCTCCTTGTTGGCCTTCCCATCAAGATACACGATTTTATCCTTGATTTGCAAGGTCTGTCCGGGCAATCCCACACAGCGCTTGACATAGTTCTCGCGGCGGTCAGTGGGACGTGAGGCGAGTACGCCAAACTCCCCAGGATTGTCTTTCACGATTTTTCTGCCTTCTGCCATCACTTTCTGATAGAAGTCCCACTGCTCCTGCGGAGAGAGGGAGTCGATCTCGACGTCCTTTCCACAGCTCTCAAACCCATAGGAATAGCAGGTCTGGTAGTAGTCCTGTGCCTGATATTTGTCGGCCATCATCACACTGTCGCCAGCGGGGTAGTTGAACACAACGATATCATTGAGTTGCACGGTGCCCAGTCCTTTGACGCGCCGGTAATCCCAGTGAGGCCACTCGATATACGACTTGGTGTTGAAGATGGGCAGTGTGTGTTGTGTGAGCGGCATGGTGAGCGGTGTCTGCGGGATGCGTGGTCCGTAGCTCACCTTGCTGACGAAGAGATAGTCGCCTCGCAGGAGGGACTTCTCCAATGAACTCGACGGAATGACGTAGTTTTGGAAGAAGAAGAGGTTGATGAAATACACTGCCACGAGGGCGAAGATGATGGCATCCACCCAACTCATGACGAAACGCACCGGTCCCTCGGCGTCCTTCCACCACTGCCAGTTGATTTTCTTCGAGATATATGCGTCGTAGATGAAAGGAACGACGATGAGTCCGAGCCAACTCTTGACCCAGTAGAGGAAAAGGAGGTAGAGTGCGAGGACGATGATGAACTTCGTCCACTGCCACTTCATGTTGAGTTTTGCCTTACGCTTGTCTATCATTGTTTTG
The DNA here is from genome assembly GCA_902767775.1 of uncultured Prevotellaceae bacterium. Taxonomy (GTDB): domain Bacteria; phylum Bacteroidota; class Bacteroidia; order Bacteroidales; family Bacteroidaceae; genus Prevotella. Next base: position 21,560 of record CACXIP010000013.1, read on the forward strand.
GGGAGTTTGGGAGTTTAGGAGTTTGGGAGTTTAGACATTAGTCCACTCTCAACTATGAACTATGAATTATGAATTATGAACTATGAACTAAAACTGGAAAAGGTCGCTGGTGGTGAGAAGGCCACTGTGTGTGGCGGTGTATTCTGCAGCGAGGACAGCACCAAGAGCGAAGCCCTTGCGAGAGTGTGCGTCGTGAGTGATGGTGATGCGGTCGGCCTCTGAGTCGTAGGTGATGGAATGGATGCCAGGCACCTCGTCACGGCGTATGCTGCTCACCGGCACCTCGTCGGCGGCATGCTCAGTGCTGCCGGTGATTGTTCCGTCTGGAGCCTGCAGCGTACCCTTCACCCAACGGTCTTTTCGGCCCAGCTGTCCGATAAGGTCCTCTGCCAATGTGATGGCGGTACCCGACGGAGCGTCCAGCTTATGGATGTGGTGGGTCTCCTCCATCTCCACGTCATACTGTGGGAAAGCGTCCATGATATGCGCCAGGTAGCGGTTGACTGCCGAGAAAATCGCCACGCCAATGGAGAAGTTGGATGCCCAGAAGAGAGTCTTTCCACCCTCTGTACACATCCTCCTCACCTCGTCGCCATGCTCGTCCATCCATCCAGTGGACCCCGACACCACCTTCACATCCTTGGCAAAGGCACGCAGGTAGTTGCCGTAAGCTGCTGTCGGTGAGGTGAACTCAATAGCGACGTCAGCCGAGGCGAAAGCCTCCGACTCAAAATCCTCTTGGTTGTCGATATCAATGATGCTTACTATCTCATGGCCTCGGGAGAGGGCAATCTGCTCTATCATCTTGCCCATTTTGCCATAGCCTATCAATGCAATTTTCATTCTTTCTCCTATGTTTTTGGTTTTTGCGAAGCAAAGTTACTGATAAACGAGAGAAAAGCCAAATATTATTTGTGCTTTCATTCATTATTCACCTTATAAGTATATATAATAAGTAGATATCATGCCCTGAAAGACTACAAGTTGGAAGCCAATTTAAGATTTTTTAGGTCGATGATTATCATATGTCTAAAACACCCAGACCACTAAACTCCCAAACAACTAAACAACCAAACCACTTAACGACTAAACGACTAAACGACCAAACAACCAAACGACCAAACGACCAAATAAAAAAGTTCCCCTCAGGCGGAAATGCCTTCAGGGAACCTATCGTTGTTGTTTGAGAAGTTTCTTTACTTCGCCTCGGCAACAGCAACCTCAGCATCTTCCTTCTGGATTTTGCGACCCATGGTAAGATAAGCCGTGGGAGCAGCGATGAAGATGGAAGAGAGTGTACCGAAGATGACGCCGAGAATCATAGCGAACGAGAAGCTGCGGATGCTTGCACCACCGAAGATGAAGATACAGAGCAACACTATCAATGTGGACACTGAGGTGTTGATGGTACGTGCAAGAGTCTGGTTCAGTGAGTCGTTGAACAGCGTCTGCAGGTCACGGCGCTTGTAGAGGCGCAGGTTCTCACGGACACGGTCGAAGACCACCACCTTATCGTTGATGGAGTAACCGATAACGGTAAGGATAGCACCGATAAACGTCTGGTCAATCTCAAGCGAGAAGGGTACGATGCCCCAGAGAGCTGAGAAGAATCCGATGACGATGAGCGTATCGAATGCCAAAGCCACGATAGAACCGATAGAGAACGCCACGTTGCGGAAGCGGAAGAGGATGTAGAGGAAGATGGCAATCAAGGCGATAATCACACTGAAGATAGCCTTGTTGGTCACATCGCGTGCGATAGACGGACCCACCTTGGTGCTGCTGACGATAGAACCGCCCTCACGCACATCGGGGTTCTTGAAGTCCTCAAGACTCTCCTGAGTCACGATGCCAGCCTTCTTGAGTGCGTCGTAGAGTTTCTCCTCAGCCTCGTCGTCGACGGTGGCACTGTTTGACTCGATATTCCAGTTGGTCGACACACGGATGGTCTTGCCCTCAGTACCGAGAGCGATGACGCTGGTGTTGGCGGGTTTGTCGGCATTGGTGCCGATGGTGTTGACAAACACACCGTCGAGCGCCTTGCGAACATTCTCCACCTGCACCTCCTTGTCGAGGGTCACCACATAGTTGCGACCACCAGTGAAGTCGATACTCTTGCTCAGTCCACGGATAGCGAAGAATCCAATGAAGATGAGTGCGAGGATGCACCAAAGGGTGTATGACTTGCGGTAAGCACCCATGAAGTTGAAATGCTTGTTCTGCATGAAGTTGCGTGACAGCGGAGTCTCGAAGGTGAGGCCGAGCCACTTTCCCTTCTTCATGCGGTTCTCATAAACCAGACGTGTGAGGAACACGGCGGTGAAGAACGAGCAGCAGATACCGATGATAAGGGTTACTGCGAAGCCCTTCACAGGACCCATACCGATAACCGCCAGAATCACACCCGTTATAATAGAGGTAAGGTTGGAGTCGAAGATGGCAGAGAAGGCGTTGCTGTAACCAGCAGCCAGAGCCTGGCGCACATTCTTTCCTGCACGGAGCTCTTCCTTGGTACGCTCATAGATAAGCACGTTGGCGTCCACTGCCATACCAAGGGTAAGCACGATACCTGCGATACCAGGCATGGTGAGTGCCGACTGGAATGACGCCATGATACCCATGGTGAAGAAGAGGTTGAGAATCAGGGCGCAGTTAGCTACCATTCCCGGGATGAAGCCGTACATGAGAATCATGTAAAGCATCAGCACGATGAAGGCAACGATGAAGGAGATGATACCCTGCTTGATGGACTGAGCGCCGAGCGACGGACCGACCACCTCTTCCTGAACGATACGGACGGGAGCCTTCATACGACCCGACTTGAGGGTGTTGGCGAGGTCCTTGGTATCCTCAACGGTAAAGCTACCACTGATTTGTGAATTACCACCGGTAATCTCCTGGTTGACATTAGGTGCGCTGTACACGAGGTTGTCGAGCACGATAGCCACCGGTTTGCCGATATTCTTCTTGGTAAGGTTCGCCCACTCGCGCGCGCCATCCTCATTCATCTGCATGGTCACCACCGGACGGTTGGTGAAATGGTCGAACTCATCCTTGGCACTCTCAATCACGTCGCCCTCAAGAGGAGCGCGGTCGCCGGTGCCAGTCATGCGGAGGCAGTAGAGCTCATAGATACGCTTGTTGTTGGGGATGCGGTCGGAGGGTTTGGCACTCCAGAGCAGCTTCACGTCAGCGGGAAGCACCGACTTGGCGAGCTCAGAGTAGATATAAGCGTTGATGGCAGCGGTATCCACCACGTTGGCCATACCTACCACACAGTACTGGTCGGCATTGACACCGAGTTTGGAGAGCAGCGGGTGCTCGGCAGCAGCGCGCTCGGCAATCTTCTTGGCATCATCCTTCTCGTCGGCCTTCTTAGCCACATCCTTCTTGTCGCCAAGGGTGAGACCTTTTTCCTCTGCCACAGCAGCGGTGTCCTTCACCTCGGCAGCCTCGGCTGTCTCAGCTTTCTCGCCCTCTGCCTCGTCGTCCTTCACCTCAGTCTCGCCATTGGCCAGACGGCTGTCGAGCTGCTGCAGGTAAGGAGCAATCTCCTGAGAGGTATAGGTCTCCCAGAATTCGAGGTTGGCGCTGCCCTGAAGGAGCCTGCGCATACGCTCGGGGTCTTTCACACCCGGCATCTCCACCATGATACGTCCTTCCTGTCCCTCCAGCATCTGGATGTTGGGCTGGACGACACCAAACTGGTCGATACGGTTGGTGATGACGTTCTTGGCATCGGCCACTGTCTCGGTGAGCCTGTCGCGGAGGATTTTCTCCACCTCTTTGTCGGTGCTGTTGGTCTTCACTTCCGGCAGCTGCTGTGTGGCGAACACCTCAGCGAGGCTGTGTCCGGGCGCATTGGCGCGATAATGTTTGATAAAGAGCGAGATGAAGTCTTCCTGTGTGGTTTCCTCCTCAGCTCTTGCTGCTTTCATCGTCTTGACGAAGGCGGCGTCGGTCTTGTAGCCAGCCAGATTCTCAATCAGGTCGGGCACCGACACCTCCAAGACAACGTTCATACCACCTTTCAGGTCAAGTCCGAGGCCCATCTGTGTCTCAAGACACTTCTGATAGGAGTAGATACCCAGGTATTTAACCGAGTCCTTATAGTCCTGTTGGGCTGTCGGATCCTCAATCTTTGCGGCCTGCTTGTCATAGTAGTTGGAGGCCACAGAGAATGACAAATAGAAGATACTTGCCAGGGTCAGCATGACCGCTGTGAAAATTACAATTCCTTTGTTTTGCATTACTTTATTTGGTTGTTTAATTTATTGTTTTCCGCCAATTTACGAATATAGCGTGCAAAGATAGTGATTTTTTCACTTTTGGGAAAATTTCTATCGCAAATTATTCATTTTTTAGGGTTTTGGCCTCTTTTTTAGCCAACAAACAGCGGAAAGATGGTCGGAAACAGTGAAATTCTTGTCTATTTTGCAACGGATAGGCTCCCAGTCGTCGGAGCAGAAGATATGGTCGATTCTGACATACATGCCGAAGTGACTGTAGGTGAAGCCCACCCCATTGCCAGCCTGCCGGTAGCAGTCGTTGAGTTGTTTGCCGAGGGTGTGGTGTGCATACGATGTGGGTGAACTGTTGAAGTCGCCACACAACACGACAGATGCCCCCTGATGTTTTTTCAGTGTCCTGGAAATGAAGTCTGCCTCAAGGGCGCGCACCCTTCCGGAACTGATTATTTTCGAAATAAATGACCGTTCGTCGATATGGTCGATTTTTCTGTCTACGAAGTCCTGCAGCTCATTTTTCTCGTCGATGTCAAATCCTTGGCTGGCGAGATGGCAATTGAACACCAACAGGGAGTCATCGCCAATGTCAAGACAGCAGACCATGCTGGCATTTTTGTGTATGTCCTTGGTTATCCGATGGTCTTTCTCAAACGGGACGTCCTTCATCCAACGTATTGGGAATTTGCTGTAAAATGACAATTTAACATGACCCGGTTTATGATGTTCGATACCATAAGGATAGGCTCTGTTGAATATTGAGTTGAGGGCAGGTCGTATGCTTTTTTTCCCAATCTGGGTTTCCTGCATGCATACTATATCAGCATCGCTTTCAGCTATATAGCGCGCAATTGACAAAAAAATGCTGTCGGGTGATTTATACCCGTTGAAGTTGTTGATGTTGAAGGACATGATTTTGAGGTCGCTCCCATCCGTATCGCCGGGAATGTTGACCGGACAATAGTCCCTCACGGAGTTGAAACAGAGCAGTATTCCTATCAGGGGAATCAGTGCATAGCGGGCTTTGACCAGCAACCAGAACACGAGAAAAAGGAGGTTGATGGCAAGGGGGATGGGGAAACCCAATGAAATCAACTCGCATATAGGATGCCTGGCGGGACTGACGTGTCCTGCCCATGCACACAGCAACATGACCACCACGACGACCACGTTGACCAGTGCTATCAACCAAAGGGTGATTTTCCTAAAAGCTCCCAACTATGAACTCTTAACTATGAACTATGAACTTATTTCTTATTGCTGCTCTCGAAGAGGAAGCGCTTTTCCTCCTCTGTCAGACTGGCATAGCCGTTTTTGCGTATCTTGTCAAGAATTTTATCAATTTTCTCCTCTTGTGCCTTCTTATCGGCATTGTAGTCCCAGTCGGTTTTGTTGCGTATGTCCTCCCCGTCGTCATACGACTTGCCCTTGCGGTTCTCCCAGTTGGTGCGCCATCGGTCGAAGAACTGCCTGCCGTGGCTGCGCCCATAGAGTTCACTCTCGGGATGCTTCTGCCAATACCTGATGAGCAGGAAGCCGAAGAGCATACCGCCCAAATGGGCGAAGTGGGCAACATTGTCGCCCTGCGCATTCTTCCACAGATATAAGACTTCGATTATTATATATCCCAAAACTACCCATCTTGCTTCTATTGGTTTTAAAAATAATAGTCGCCACAATAAAGAAGTAATTGGATTGTTAGGATTTATTAAAACAAAAAAGATAGCGAAAAAGAATAAATAATTCATAATGCCCATCGCATATGACAAATACGCATTAGAATTAATCAAATCGAGAACTATAAAAGCAATAATTACTAAAGGAACCCCAATCTTATCCTTGGCGAATGTAATACCGAAAGCGAGGAGGATAGCAAATATAGCACCGGATGCTCCCACTGTAGTCATGCCATTGAGGCTTTCAGCGAGCTGTGAGTTCGACCATACGTCTGAGATGAGTGTGGTGAATCCTACTTCTGTTTTTCCCGATAGCATGGAATAAAGCTCAACATATTGTACAATTTCCTGAATAATACCTGCTCCAATTCCGCAGAAAATGTAATAAAAAAGGAATTTCTTTGGTCCCCACACCTGTTCCATGACGCAGCCGAACATCCACAAGGCAAACATGTTGAAGAAAAGGTGTGTCCACCCTCCGTGCATGAACATATAGGTAAACAGTTGGTAGATATGGAAATGTGAGGCCAGGAAGAAGTGAAGGCCGAAGATATCGTTGAGGTTGATGCCTCTGAAACGCAAGACATAATAGGCAAGGAATGCCAATATGTTTATAATCAGAAGATTTTTTGTAATAGTTGGAATACTACGCATGATATGAAGTTGTATTTTTGAAAAACAGCGCAAAATTACGAAAAATATCCTTTATAACACACAAAATCAGCATTCTGGAGTAGTTTTTTCGTGTTTTTCATCATTTTTTTTTATTTTTTGTTTGTTTTATGAAATGATTCTTCTATATTTGTCCCCAAATAGTCAAATAAGATATTTATTTTCACCATTTTAAATCATTCAATTATGAACAAGACAGAATTAATCGAGAAAATCGCAGCAAAATCGGGTCTGACCAAAGTAGATTCAAAGAAAGCTCTTGACGCAGCTCTTGACGCCATCAAAGAGGCACTTGCTGCTGACGACAAGGTAGCACTGATCGGTTTCGGTACATTCAGCGTTGCTACCCGTGCCGCCCGTGAGGGTATCAACCCCATTAGCAAGCAGAAGATTCAGATTGCCGCAAAGAAGCTTGCCAAGTTCAAGGCTGGTGCTGACCTGGCAGATGCCCTGAAATAATCTGTAAAAAAAAATCACAACAAGGGACTTCCTTCATGAGGGAGTCCCTTGTCTGTTTTTATTGCTACTTCCTCCTCTCTGCCTAAGTTGTCAGAGAGGAGGAGAGAAAAGTCTTATGGCTGCTTTCCAATGTAGGCGAGGATGCCACCATCCACATAGAGCACATGACCATTGACGGCATCGGATGCATGTGAGGCGAGGAACACTGCCGGTCCGCCTAACTCCTCGGGCTCAAGCCATCTGCCAGCGGGTGTCTTGGCGCAGATGAAAGAGTCGAACGGGTGGCGTGAACCGTCGGGCTGGCGCTCTCTCAGTGGTGCGGTCTGCGGTGTGGCGATATAGCCGGGACCAATACCGTTGCACTGGATGTTGTACTCGCCATACTCAGAGCAGATGTTGCGGGTGAGCATCTTCAATCCGCCCTTGGCGGCTGCATATGCGGAGACGGTTTCACGTCCGAGCTCTGACATCATTGAGCAGATGTTGATGATTTTGCCTTCCCTGCGCTCCATCATCTCGGGGATGACGGCCGATGAGCAGATAAACGGTCCTACGAGGTCGATGTCAATAACCTGCTGGAACTCTGCCCTCTTCATCTCGTGCATGGGGATGCGCTTGATGATGCCGGCATTGTTGACGAGGATGTCAATCTGGCCCACATCCTCATGGATTTTCTCCACAAGTGCTTTCACGTCGTCCTCTTTGGTGACGTCGCAGACGTAGCCTTTCACATTCTCGATGCCAGCCTCTTTGTAGTTGTTGAGTCCGCGCTCGAGGGCTGCCTCATTGATGTCGTTGAAAATGATGGTCTTGATGCCGGCTGCCACAAAGGCTTTGGCAATGTTGAAACCGATACCATAGGAAGCACCTGTGATCCAGGCGTTCTTTCCTTCAAGTGAAAATGGATTTGCCATAAGTTATATTTGGTTATTATAAATGTGAAACTCCTAAACTCTTAAATTAAAAAACTCACTTCAAGTCAGTGATGAGCGAGAAGTCCTGGTCGCCGTAGTCGAGGTTTTCACCGCCCATGCCCCAGATGAAGGTGTAGTTGTGGGTGGCAGCCGCACTATGGATACTCCACTCCGGAGAAAGCACAGCCTGGTCGCCACGCATCCAGATGTGGCGGGTCTCCTCCACCTCACCCATGAAATGGCAGACAGCCTGGTCCTCGGGCACCTCGAAATAGAAATAAGCCTCCATGCGGCGACTATGCACATGAGCCGGCATGGTGTTCCACACGCTGCCAGTAGCCAGTTCGGTCATACCCATCTGCAACTGGCAGGTAGGCAGCACCTGGTTGACTATCATCTTGTTGATGTCGCGCTCGTTGCTCATCTCAAGGCTTCCCATGTGTGCCACAACGGCATCGGCCTTGGTGATTTTCTTGCAAGGATACTCCTTATGTGCGGTGCAGCTGTTGAAGTAGAACTTGGCGGGTTTCTTCTTGTCCTTTGAGCAGAAGACCACATCGCGGTCGCCACGCCCAATATAGAGCGCCTCCTTATAGTCAAGTTCGAACACCTCGTCGCCCACTTTCACGCAACCGGCACCTCCCACGTTGAAGATACCCACCTCACGACGGGTAGTGAAGAAAGGAGCCTTGAGCGGGTCGATGGCCTCAAGTTTCAGTTCCTCAGCCACAGGCATTGCGCCTCCCACCACCATGCGGTCGTACATGGAATAGACCATGTTGACCTCGTCGGCAGCGAAGACACGCTCGATGAGGAAGTCGCGTCTGATGCGTGTGGTGTCATAACTCTTTGCGTCCTCTGGATGGGCCGCATAACGAATCTCATAATTTGTTTTCATAAATAATAATGTATAATAGTTTGTTTGTTTGCTGCAAACTTACATAAAAAAAATGAGACAGGAAAGTTTTTCGGGATATTTTATAAAAACCTTAGGAGGACATGACTTTTTTGAGTCATATCCTCCTAAATGTTGGGTCACCGGGATTCGAACCCAGAATGACAGAACCAAAACCTGTAGTGTTACCATTACACCATGACCCAATCGTGGCTGCAAAGGTAGTGCTTTTTTGCACCACTGCCAAATTTTTGGCGATATTTTTGTTGTCTAAGGAATTTTGAGGCCCGTCAGACATATCAGAATTGTCGGACTTATCGGCCCGTCGGACTTATTTCACAGTGATGAGGAAATAATTCTTCTTACCCCTCTGCACAAGGATATATTTTCCGTTGATGAGGTCTTCGGAAGTGATGGGACGGTCGAAAGCCGTCAGTTTCTCCTTGTTCACCGACACGCCGCCACCCTGCACGAGTTTGCGCATCTCGCCCTTGCTGGCGAATACCTTCACGTCGTCGCGTGTGAAAAGTTCCACGGCAGGCTGTCCCAGCTGGTCGCGTCCGAGGTCGAAGCGAGGCACGCCGTCGAACACGTCGAGAAGCGTCTGCTCATCGAGGCGCACCAGACTCTCTTTGGTTGACTTGCCAAACAGGATGTTAGATGCCTCGATAGCCATGTCGAGAGCCTCTTGCGAGTGCACCATGACGGTGACCTCCTCTGCCAAACGGCGCTGGAGGACACGACGTCCGGGGTCCTGCTTGTGCTCCTCCACCAAAGCGTCGATGGTCTCCTTCTCCAGGCTGGTGAAGATTTTGATGTAGCGCTCGGCATCGTCGTCGCTGACATTCAGCCAGAATTGATAGAAGGCGTATGGTGAGGTGCGAGCCGGGTCGAGCCACACGTTGCCGCTCTCCGTCTTGCCAAACTTCTTGCCGTCGGCCTTGGTGATGAGCGGGCAGGTGAGGGCGTATGCCTCAGCCTCCTGACCCAGTTTGCGGCGGATGAGCTCGGTGCCTGTGGTCATGTTGCCCCACTGGTCGTTGCCGCCCAACTGCAACTTGCAGTTCTTGGTCTGGTAGAGGTGGAGGAAATCGTAACCCTGCAGCAACTGGTAGGTGAACTCCGTAAATGACAATCCGTCGCGAGCCGTACCATTGAGGCGCTGCTGCACGCTGTCCTTCGCCATCATGTAGTTGACGGTGATGTGCTTGCCCACCTCACGTGCGAAATCAAGGAAGGAGAAGTCCTTCATCCAGTCGTAGTTGTTCACCAACTCTGCCTTGTTGGGGTCGTCTGCCTCGAAGTCGAGGAACTTGGCCACCTGCCGCTTGATGCACTCCTGGTTGTGATAGAGAGTCTCCGTGTCGAGCAGGTTGCGCTCCTGGCTCTTCCCCGAGGGGTCGCCAATCATTCCAGTGGCACCACCCACCAAAATGATGGGTTTGTGGCCGCAGCGCTGCAGGTGGCGGAGCATCATGATGCCACAGAGGTGTCCGATATGCAGGCTGTCGGCAGTGGGGTCAGTTCCCAGGTAAGCCGTTGCCATGCCTTTCATCAAAAATTCTTCCGTTCCTGGCATGATTTGCGCGAGCATGCCACGCCATTTCAGTTCTTCTACAAAATTCTTGGTCATTGTTGTATCTTGTGTTTAATTTTTAATCTTTAATCTTTAGCTTTTAATCTTTCATCCTTCATCTTTCATCCTTCTATGGTACCGGATCGTATCCGCTTCCACCCCAGGGATGACAGCGAAGGATGCGCCTTATGGCGAGCCACAATCCCTTGATGGGTCCATGCTTCCGCAAAGCCTGCTTGGCATATTCCGAACAAGTGGGTGTGAAGCGGCATGCAGGAGGGGTGAACGGACTGATGCATCTCTGGTAGAAAAAGATGGGAATGAGCAACACCCACACCACCGCTTTCGAGAGCCATCCTATGGGTTTCGACAGCCATTTTGACCAATTCGACCAGTTGCTCATAGGCGCTCACAGATTCTGACCAACAGATTGACTATCTTACTCTCCACCTCACTGCTGTCACGCAACTGGTCGTCCATCCAAATGAACGCCATGGCGAGTGTCTTGTCGGGAAGTGTCTCCATCCGCCCTGCCAGCAGATGTTTGTTCTTGCGGAAAGCCTCTCTTACCTGCCGTTTGATTCTGTTGCGCTTCACGGCACGCTTAAAATACCGTTTCGGCACACTCACCAAGATGCGGACGGGAGCCTCATCACGTTGTGTGAGGCAATAGACCACCCGCAGCGGATAACAAGACATCGAGCGGCTTTCGCCGCCCTTAAACAGCGTTTCCACCAGTGTTCGTCCGGTGACACGCTCCGTCTTGTCCAAAGTGAATGGGCCTGATGCAGGCATAGGCCGCTACTGTTGATTTTTCAGATAGTCGCGCAGTGCGCCCGTCATCGAGGGGAACTCTGGCGACGGTGCCTTCAGGTCGAGGCGCAGTCCTCTGTCGGTCACCTCCTTGGCGGTGGCGGGTCCGAAGGCTGCAATGCGTATATCCCCCTGCTCGAAAGAGGGGAAGTTCTTGGTCAGGGCGTTGATACCTGCAGGACTGAAGAAGATGAGCATGTCGTAATCGAACTGCTCCACCTCCTCCGGTGTGAAGTCATCACTGACGGTGCGGTACATCACGCAAATCTGGTAGTCGAGTTTCTTGGCGTCGAGCATCTCCTGCACGCTGTTGTTGTGGATGTCGCTCATCGGCACGAGGTAACGCTCCGACTTATGCTTCACCATGAGCGGCACGAGGTCGGCTATCTTGCCCGTGGTGCCGAAGAACACCTTGCGCTTGCGATACTGCACATATTTCTGGATATAGAGCGCGATGGTCTCCGTCACGCAGAAATACTTCATCGTCTCAGGGATGCTGACGCGCATCTCCTTGGCGAGGGTGAAAAAGTTGTCGATAGCGTGGCGCGATGTGAACACCACTGCGGTATAGCCCAAAAGACTGATTTTCTGCTGTCTGAATTCTTTCGCCGTCAGGCCTTCCACTTTGATGAAGGGACGAAACACCAACTCCACGCCATATTCGCGGGCGATATCAAAATAAGGTGACTTCTCACTTGTCGGTTTTGGCTGTGACACCAGAATCTTTTTGATCATAAGTGTACTAAAAATTTATTTCCAGAAATTCGTTGAATGTTTCCAAAAGGCCGACCAATCCGACCAAAGGTATCATTTCGAGCGCACAAAAGTACAAAAAAATTTGCAATATGGCACCGAATCGCTGAAAAAAGATAAGATAACACTTATAAAAAGTGAGTATTTTTGCCAAAATGACAACAGAAGCCACACCGATGAGTGTGATTTGAAGTGACAAACTGCCAAAGACATGCAACAACACAAACGGTGAGAGCAGCACTCCCTCCATCGCCGTGATGAAGAGTACGGACTTGTTCCATTGTTCATTTTTTTTACCATCAAAAAACACCCAGTTGACGAATTGGTAGATGGCCGTTTTGAACAGGAAGTAGCCGATTACTGCCGCGATGTAGACGAAGAGGAGACCGTGTCTGGGCATGAAAGTGACACCTTTCGCAGTGGAGAGCGCATAGGAGTAGTATGTCACCGCCAGCAGCAGTGAGGTGAAGAGCACGAGCCAACCCTGGCCTCGCAGTTCTGCTGCGGTGTCAGGCACAGTCGTCGTCCGCTCATTCTCTGTGAAGAACATATTCTTGCACATCTTCAAGACAAAGCGCATGGAGCGAGCAAGGGCAAGGATGGCCACAAGGCAACCCACCACCAGCATCGATGCCACCAGGTTGTCTGCCCCCGTACGGTAGGGCACGGGGTCGGCGGCCTTCGCAGCGTGCGCCTTCCCCTGTCGGCTCCAGGCAAAGGAGTCGAGATATGCCTTAGGATACCCCAGACTGTCGGCGCTTAGCGTGCCCGGCGGTGCGTCATAGCGCTGCCCTGGCAGTCCCAACGTGTCGGGACGGTCGCTGTAGCGGATGTTCTGTCCCGGTTGGAAATAGGCCTGTACCGCGGAGTCTTTCTGCCATTCCGTGGCACTGTCGGGCAGGTCGTGGATAACCTGATAGGTAGACTTCCTGAGGAGGGGTGCCATCAGATGCCGAATGTTTCGCGTATCTCATCCACCATATCGAGTTTCTCCCAAGTAAACAGTTCCACCTCGATGGTCTTGGTCTCATGGTAGAAGCTGGTGAACTCCTTCTTGACTATCTCATTTTTGCGTCCCATGTGTCCATAGGCGGCAGTCTCCAGGAAAATTGGCTGCCGGAGTTTGAGTTTTCTCTCGATGGCCTTCGGGGTAAGTGTGAAGAGACCTGATATTTTCTTGGCAATCTCGCCATCGCTCAGCCCCACTTTCGACCGTCCGTAGGTGTTGACATACACGCTGATGGGTTCGGCTACACCGATGGCATAACTCAGTTGCACGAGTATCTCGTCGCTGACGCCTGCAGCCACCATGTTCTTGGCGATATAGCGTGCCATATAGGCAGCAGAGCGGTCCACCTTGCTTGAGTCCTTGCCCGAGAAAGCTCCTCCGCCATGTGCGCCTTTGCCGCCATAAGTGTCGACGATAATCTTTCGGCCGGTCAGTCCGGTGTCGCCATGAGGCCCACCGATGACAAACTTCCCGGTGGGGTTGACGTGGTATTTGATTTTGCCCCTGAAGAGGTCGAGCACCTTTTGGCTGTGTATCTTCTCCTTCACTCTCGGGATGAGGATATTGATGACGTCGTCCTTGATTTTGGCGAGCATACGCTTGTCGTCGTCGTCAAACTGATCGTGCTGGGTGGAAACGACGATAGTGTGGATGCGCTGCGGACGGTTGTCGTCGCCATACTCCACGGTCACCTGACTCTTGGCGTCGGGGCGCAGGTAGGTCATCACTTTTCCCTCGCGGCGTATCTCAGCCAAGGTCAGCATGATAAGGTGTGCGAGATGGAGGGAGACGGGCATATACTCCTCTGTCTCGTCACAGGCATAGCCGAACATCATGCCTTGGTCGCCAGCGCCCTGCTTGTCCTCTTCCTCACGGTCCACACCCCGCTTGATATCGGTGCTCTGCTCATGGATGGCGGAGAGGATGCCGCATGAGTTGCCGTCAAACTGGTATTCCGACTTGGTATAGCCGATTTTGTTGATGGTCTTTCGTGCGATGGTCTGCAGGTCGATATATGCCTCAGAGTGTACTTCGCCCATGATGACGACCTGTCCTGTGGTGACGAAGGTCTCAATGGCGCAGTGGGAGTGCTCGTCGTAGGCGAGGAATTGGTCGAGGAGTGCGTCTGATATTTGGTCGGCCACTTTGTCAGGATGGCCTTCTGATACTGATTCTGATGTAAAGAGATATGACATAATTTATATAATATATGGGTTTTGGACTGCAAAGGTAGTGAAATCTTCTGTCATAACAAATTTTTCAGCAAGAACTTGTCATCCACCTTTTGGGGATTGGCCATATGCCAAGCTGAGTGCAAAGGTACAGAGTTTTTTCTCTTTGAATCAATTTATATACCTATATAAACTGAGTTGGGTTGCCCAATCTATCAATACGGTGAAATATTGTTGAGTTCCTCCAATTTACGCTCCGCTATCGGCAGATGCAGGAGAGACAACAGCTGGCTGGCTTCAAAGCGCACCTTAGGCTGGAAAGCCGGCGAGTGCATATAGCGCAGCAGACTTAGGTAGAACTGCCTCCCTTCCACGCATGCAGCAGCCTGCTCCAAGTCGCTCATGCACACCAGCAGCCGCCCCTTGCCCACAGCAAACTCAAAGACGAGGCCGAGGCGGTGGTTGCGCTCGATATTGTCGATGACCTGCACAATGGGCAGATAGCCGCCGGGCAGGTTGTCGAGAATCATCGGACTGCTCGCCTTCACCACAGGAAACCACTGCCATGAGGTGTGCATGTCGGTGGGGAAGTCAGCGAACAGCGGATGGGAAGGATTGGTGAGGATGCCCAAAGTGCCTGGTGACACCGCCTTGTGGTTGTTCTCGCTGATGGTCTTGAACATACGGTAGTTCCAATAGTCAGTCTGGAAGAGTCCGCCCACCACATGACCTTTCCACTCCGTGGTATCGAGCATCCACAGGACGGACGCGCCCTCCTCGAGTTGACGTGTGGCACCGGCATCAAGATGTCGGGTGATGACGATACCCTTCTTCTGCTCATTCAGGTCGGCATTGGCAGGATAAACCCATATGGGATAACTGTTGGTGAAACGTTGTTCTGCCGTTGGGTTCAGTGCCGCCTCCAACACCAGGTCACAGCGTGTGGCACGGCGGATGTCCGACAAATCGGCATCTATCTGTCCTACCTCCGTCAGTCCGCGACTCCCATCGGCTATGGGCAGCGACCCCTCGCGCAACACTTCTCCGCCTGCTCTCAGTTGCCAGCTCACCTGTCCGCCACGACATTCCTCGTTACCCTCACCCGAGCCATAGTTGGAAAGCACCACACGGGCGCGCAGCGATTCGCTGTTGGTGAGGCACATACGCTCCATCTCCGCCATCGGCACCACTCGGGCGCAGAACTGCCGCCATGTCTTTCCCCCGTCGCTCTCACGCATAAAGAACTTCTCGTCCATGAAGGCATCGAGCACGCCCACATAAGCGCTTCCCTGACCAGGATAGTCCTGTAGGTCAAGGAGTTGAAAACCTGCCATATTGGGCGTGCGCAGGTCCATCTCCACATCTGCCTTGTAGAGTTGTAGGCTCCACTGTCCTGACGCCAGGTGGAAGTCCTTTGCCTGTTCCGCCATGCCCGCCTGCACGAGGCGTTTGTAAAACACCTGCATGTTGTAGGGATAGAGCACACCCGTGTATTTCCTTATCTCGTCGAAATCGGGATAGGTTTGAAACTGCGCCGTCTCATGGCTGATGACCGGCACGGGGGAGAGGGCGCACGCCTTGCTGAAATTCATCACCGTGTTGGGCAGCGTGTGGTTGATGAGTCCGCCGTCATAGGTGTCGGCGAAGGAGAAGGAGCCACGGGTGTGGGTGTCGAAGGAGCCCCATGCCTCACCCCCTACTCGACAGGTGGTGAAATAGTCCATGCCGGGTTTCACACCCTGGTAGCCGAGATAGTAGTTCGACCCGAAGGTGAACAGTTTCTGTGGCGCCATCTTTCTGAAGTCCTCCACAAAGACAGCCATCTGCTCAATGGAGCCCCATAGTTCGTTGCCCAGTGCGAACATGACAAACGAGGGATGGTGACCGTAGGTGCGGATGATGTGCTCGCCCTCCTTGTGGAGGAACGTCATCAGCCGCTGGTCATCCTTGTTGAAATCGCCCCAGAAAGGCAGTTCGGGCTGCATGTAGATGCCCAATTCGTCGGCGGCCTCGAAAGCAGCCTCTGGCGGACACCAGGAATGGAACCTAATGTGGTTGATACCGTAGTCGCGGCATTTGCCCAGATAGGTGAGCCACTCGCTGCGGGTCATTGGCACATGGGCTTGCAGGGGGAAGACACAGGCATCATGTTTGCCACGTAGGAAAGCTTCCTTACCGTTGACCATAAAATGATGGTCGGCGACACGGAAGTCCACGAGTCCGAAACTCTTGCTCATCGTGTCTTTCTCCCCGATGGTCACAGTGAGTGTGTAGAGGTTGGGGTGATACTCATCCCACATCTGTGCCTCTGTTCCCAACGGCAGGGACAGCTGCCAATTGCCGTCTGCATCCTGACGCAGGTTACGCCCCACCCAATAGTCTGCCGTCAGCACCTTACCGTGGAAATTCTGCGGGGTGGCCGTCACGGTGATATGCGTGCCTTTTTTCATCTTGCCGACGGTGGTCATCATCACATCCACCTTGCGTGCCCTCGCATCTGGCCTCACCTCCAAAGTCTCGATGTGGGTTTTCGGCCTTGCCTCGAGATACATCTCCCCGATGACGCCGTTCCAGTTGGTCTGGGTGTCCTCAGTGTAGGCATGTGAGTTGCTGAGCAGTTGTGGCGGCACCGTCTCGCCATTGTCCACCATCAGTGCGATGGTGTGTCTTCCGGGCGTCAACAGTTCTGTCAGGTCGTAGGTCTGTGCCGTGCAGATATCGTCGCTCTCTCCCGTCCGCTGTCCGTCAACATACACGACGGTGGGTTTGGTGCGCTCCAAACAGAGCACCACCTGGTGGCGTTTCCATTCGCGAGGGATGGTCACCTCGCGACGATACCATGCCCGTCCCACATAACTGTGCAGGCGGGTGAGGTGGGTGGTCTCAGTGGTGGTCTGCGGGGCATTGCCCTTTTTGTTGGTGTCTGTGGTGCCAGGCAACGTCACCGTCTCGTTCATCGGCGACTTAGCGGTAATGTCATTTTGGGAATCGAGAGTGAACTCCCATTGTCCGTCGATGGAGATACGTGGGCGGAAGGGGGTTTGCGCGATGGCTGCCGCCGCAATCAGCAGCAATGAGAGGGTGATGATGGCTTTTCTCATGATATGGGTAGTTTGTTTATCGACTGCGAAATTAATAAAATATTCTGAATCAGTGAGCAGACTACGATTCTTTTTGCAAAAACTAACGCAGGTGAGATGACAAAAAAGAGGACGACATGAATCACTCATCCCGGCCTCCTGAAAACAATTCAACGAATATTGGTCTTGATCAATGCAATCACACATAGAACGGTGACAAATGCCACCCAGACCAACATCAACGTTGTCTCATGATCTGATAACATAATCTTTACCTTAAAATCTATCAAACTACTAACCTATATGAAAAGCATTCTCACGAATACGGATGCAAAATTAACACATTGTTTGCGCACACACAAGTCATATTGCTCCATTTTTACTCATTTGTACGTTTTTTTGACCTAAGTCAATCTGCCCATTTATTCACCTTGCGCAAGTTGTATTTTTTACCTTAAATTTTGAAATATGCGAGAAATAGCCTATCTTCGCATCGTCTATCCTATTAATATATCAAGAAATGAAACGAACCGCTATACTCCTTCTTTCATTCTGTCTCTCGGTGATGCCTTTGGAAGCACAAATCAACTGGGGAAAGGCCATCTCCGGCATCTGGAAAACAGGACAGGCATTGACCGTCAGCGAAAAAGACATGGCGAAAATCGCGGCAGAGGAAGTAGCTTATATGGACAAGTCGAATAAGATTTGTTCCGACCGCAACTCCTACTCCAAGCGGTTGAACAAACTGATGAAGGACATCGACTCCGTCGAGGGACTGCAACTCAATTTCAAGGTATACAAGACCAAGGAGGCGAACGCATTTGCCTGTCCCGACGGCAGCGTGAGGGTTTTCTCCGGACTGATGGACGTGCTCTCCGACGATGAGTTGCTGGGTGTTCTCGGCCATGAGATAGGCCATGTGGCACTCAAGCACTCCTATAAGGCCTGGAAAGAGGCGTTGCTCCGCAGCGCCGCCTCCGATGCACTCGGTGCGGTAAGCGACACCTGGGCGGGCATTTCCGACTCTTTCCTTGGCGACTTGAGCAGTATGGTGCTTTCAGCCTCGCATTCCAAGCGTCAGGAGACCAAGGCCGACGACTACGGGTATGACTTCCTGAAGAGCCACGGCTACAACCCTCTGGCAATGGTGAGCCTCTTTGAGAAACTCAAGTCGCTGTCGAAAAAGAATGACTCCCGCTACACCAAGTTCCTGAAGGCCTTCTCCTCCCATCCCGACTACGATGAGCGCATAGCCCACCTTAAGGAGAAAGCCAAAGAGGACGAGCTATGAGTTGACTGTTGAATGAGGATGATTAAAGGAGTTTTCCCACCTAAAGGAAACAAGTGCGATGATTCCCACAATACCATACATCGAGAGGAAGTTTGAGGAGTTCAACAAGCAGATGTTTGCTGGTGAACTTCCCCCAATACCCATTGTCTTGTCAGATGCCAAGACTTTTTTGGGAAAATGTGTCTATAAGAAACGACTGGGGAAAGACGGGAAGATAGAATACTATGACTTCAAATTGCGCATCAACACACGGATAGACTTGCCTGAAAACGAGGTGGAGGACACACTCATCCATGAGATGATTCATTATTTCATCGGATATAAGAGATTGGAAGATGCGTCCTCACACGGACCGTTGTTCATGCACATCATGAATACCATCAATGAGAAATATGGTCGGAACATCACGGTCACTTTCAAAGGCACTTCAGAACAGCAAGAGCAACTGGTAGACAAGAAACAGCGTTATCATGTGGTGGCACTGGTGAAATTTCATGACGGAAAAACAGGAATAAAGGTTTTGCCACGGGTAGTACAAAGCATCCTATAGATATTACAACACCATTTCTTCTGCAAGAGAAATAGAATCGGTCAAACTCTTTATGAGCAACGATATCTTCTTCAACCGCTTTCCCAATTCCGCTGCACTCAAAGTGCATTTCGTCAATGAAGAAGAAGTCCTTGGGCACCTTGCGGGGGCGGAGGTTTTGCTGTGCGATGGCAAAAAAATAATAAGATAATACACTTTTCTCTACGTTGAAGGTAGTTATAGAAGTTAAGTTGTCATTTTTTTCACAAAAATCTTTCTCATGTCCCACAAATTGGCACAACATACAACTAACTTTGCGGAAGAAATGCAATTATGTCTAACTAAAAACTATCAAGCAATGAGTAAGTATGATAATATGCCCGATGAGCAGTATTTCGCCGCCTTGAACGAATTTCTTAAAAAATATGATGCACCTGAACCAGAGCCGATAGACCATTTTAACTTGATTATGCGCAGAGAATTCGCCGAGGCAATCCTAAGCGGTGAGAAAAAGGTGGAGATTCGCTCCTTCAGCGACCACTTTTTCAATCGCTTAACCGACAAGAAAGTGGACAAGTGGATGGATGAGCACCGAGATGCCCCGGGGATGGACATGGAGGCTTTCGACGAGTTCATGTGCGCCAACAGGCCTGTCAGGAGTATTCATTTCCACAACTACAACAACTCATGGTTTTTGGATGTAGAATGCATCGAAAACGCTCTCGTGCCTATCACATCGGAGGAGGTCGAGTACTTGCAACAACGATACAACTGCCATGAATTCGACGAGCTGTTGGCAGAGTTAGAGGAGGAAGGTATCGAGGAGCGGCCACTTTTCTACTACTTTGCCATCGGGGAGGTGATAGACACCAACCTTGAACTGCCAAAGAAATAACAATAACATCAAGCAATGAAATGAGCAAGAAAGAAAAGACAATCATACCAAAGACGATAGAAGAGGCATATGCCCAACTGGATGCCATGCTGAGCGACGAGGACAAGGTATATCTCGTTGAGGATGAAAGTGCTGTCACTAATGCCCACTTCTCCCTCGGGCTGTGGATAAGGAACTACTGGCTGTATAAGATGGGAAATGAAGAATTGAAGATTTTTTTAAAATCCTTCTCCAATTACATAGAAATCAAAGGGGTTCCCATACTGATGCCACATCCAGATGACATATCGAACGACATTATTGAAGGATATGTGGAATACTTGAAAGGAAAACATCAATCATAGTTAAGAAGAAACAATCAATCTTAACGCAGAGATACAGAGGCGCAGATTTTGTCAATTTGCGCCTCTGTATCATTGTGTCGACATGGAGTTGTTGATACAAAATCTTCGTGTCATCGTTCACTTCATAAAGGAAGGCACGTAATGGTGTGATCTCAATTTCTTCATGCCAGTTTGGGGAAGTTACGGTTTCTTACAAGTGCCGCTAGGTTTTCCTTTGGATATATAGTGCCAACGGCCCCACTTTGAATGTGAAGATGCATTTCGTTAGATCGATTGCGATGAATGTCCGATTTTGGTTCTGTATAAAAGGTGTTTTGGTCAACTTATCATCCTAGATGATGAGGACGATGATTTTGAAACATAGGGAACTGATTCCATCACTATTGCTTCATCAGGAAGTCTTTAATATCCTCCCATGTTTTGTATCTACCCTTTCCGAATTGCAACCAGTGGTCGCCAAAGAGGCAGGCACCATGGTTGGGGCGGTCATCAACAAGCCATGCGCCAGGGATAAGGCAAAAATGCTTTTGGTGTGAAAAAATGACTCGCTTATGGAACATGTTGCCGAAATGCAGTTTAAGCCAATTTTGCTTGTCCTGTAGAGCAGTGGGATTGTTCCATGGTGAGGTGGTGAGTACGTAGAGGTCATATTTCTCCTGAAGAATGGTGAGCGCCTCCTTGGCTCCTTCTACCACAGGGAACTGTGCGAAGATGCCGGGTATCTCATCCAAGTCCTTCGTCTCCTTCTTTTTCTCAGGCAACAGACTGTTTTCAACATAGCCATGGAAATCTGCCAACACATTATCCATGTCGATGAAGAGGATTGGTTTCAGGGCGTCTTTGATGGCCTGGCAAATGGCGGGAATCGCCTCAGCGTTGCCTAAATGACCACCAGGAATGGAGCGGGCATCGTCGTAGTAAGCCTTGAAATCATCCTTGTATTGAGTCCCTAACAGTTCGTCTTTCTCAGCAAAGAGTCCAATATTCTTTAAACTTCTGTTTTTCAAACGCAGGTTGACTTCGTCTTCATGCTTTTTACAAGCGTCTAACATTTCTTTGCTCGCCGGTTTGTCATCAGGATGGTCTGGCCTAGACTTTAGTTTTGGCAATTCCACTGACGGCTTCATGCACGGATTAATGACGACACGTGGCAAAGACGTGGAAAGGCAAAGGGTGAAGAAACCACCCAAAGACGTACCCATCACGAGGTCGCAATACTCTTGTTCTACAAAATCTTCGAGGAAGGAAATAGATTTTTCCACGTCTTCTTGTGGATATTCAGGGCATAATACTTCATATTCATCTTGGGGAAGCGCCTCGCGTATCAGGCGGCAGAAAGTGGAATCGGGCGAACCGTTAAAACCATAAATAAACAAAATTCTTTTTTTCATTGTGCAGGTATAGTTAGTTTTGATTATCTTTTGGCATTCATTTTTTCCAACCCTATTTCGGGGCGTATATATGTATTTTCCTTTCTTTATCACCATCTTGTCATCATAGTTTATACTCAAAAGGAGCGGCGGGCAGGCCTGCCTTGTTGCGCAGGTTGGGCTGTGCTGTCTCGTCGTAGCCGAAGCGGATGACAGGATGCGCCAGGCTCTCCGGGATGTGCAGGATGATTTTGTTGCCATCGATGGTGGCATCCTCTTTTCGGAAGCTGCCGTAGTTGCGGGTGTTCGCCCAGAACCAGTCAGGCTGTTTGCCGTCGCTGGTGGCGAGGCCACCGTCGCAATGGTCGAACTCCAGTATGACCTTGTCACCGTCTCGGGTGGCGCCCTTCAGCGTCGGACCTTGGCACTCCACGTGAGTAAATCCGTAGGTGCAGTTCAATGCCCATCGGCAGAGCCGCTCACCCACAATCCATTTGTAGGGAGGGTGGATGTCGTTCAGCACGTCGGGGATGTCGGTTGTCACCACCATGCCTGTGTTCTTCTGCCGCATGGCCTTTGCCTGTGCCGTCCAGAACCGAGGCAGGTCTATCCATGTCTTCTGTACGATATCCTCTCGACGTATGGAATAGAGGTAAGGGGAAATCTGCACATAGTAGAACGGCAGGTCGGCATCCTCCCACAGTCCGCGCCACACATCGACAAGATGCTCCTGTTTCGCAGTATAGACGTCTGTTTCGCCCAAATCCAGGAGGTTCGCCTCACCCTGATACCACAGGAAGCCACGTAGGGCATAGCCTGTGAGAGGGCGGATGAGGTGTTCGAACATCGGGCGGCGGCCAGGTGTCTTGCCGTCGGGAATCCATTCCTCTATGCGTGTGCCGCCCCATGACGACGAGATGAAGCCCACGGGCACCTGCAGCGAGTCCTGCAACATGCGTGCGAAGAAATAGGCTGCCGCCGAGACGGGCTTCAGCGAGGTGGAGTCCACCCGTTGCCAGCCGTCTGTGGGCAGCACGTCGCTGTTCAGGTCCGGCCTCACATAGAGCACGCGGATGTTGGGATTGTTGGCCTCGCGCCACGCCTTCAGTTGGTAGTCGGCATCGCCTTTCTGGGGTTTCCGGTATCTCAGATGATTGTTCATCGAGTACTCCATGTTGGACTGTCCGGAGGCCAGCCACACCTCGCCCACGAGCACATCCGTCAGGCGGATCTTGTTCTTTCGTCCGCTGATGGTCATCACCTGCGGTCTGCTGTTGGCAGGCATTGCTTTCAGTGTCACCTTCCACCTGCCCTCCTTGTCGGCTGTCGTGCCCAGTGTTTGCTTGCCAAACGACACCTTCACCTTCTCGCCGGCATCAGCCACACCCCAGACGCTCACGGGTTTCTCTCTCTGCAGCACCATGTGGCTGCTGAATGCTTCGGCCACCTTGACCTCTGCCAGCGCAGTTGTAACCAGTGTCAGCATGGCCGCCATTGCTATAAGCAGTTTTCTCATGTTATGTCTTGATTTGTCAAAATGGTGTCAAATATGTGAATAATCTCCCGTGAATATTAATTGAAAATATTTGGCGATAGTAAGAATTCTTAGTTATTGCTTTCAATAATCCACTCTTTGAAAAATGGGTCTTCCAATTCATATCGGTCGGAATAGATGACGTAGCCATCTTTTTGCAGACGCTTCAACGCACTGTAGATGGTGCTTGTACGATGTTCACCCGATTGTAGGGGCTTGTTTGACGCCAAGCGTTGTAGTATCCATTTGTTGGTACGTTTGAAGTTCATCCATAGACGCTCGTAGTCCAGGCCATGGGTTGTCACTATGTGCCCGATGGCCGTCTTCACGGGGTCAGTGGTCTCTGGTTGCAGCATCCCGATTTGCCATACATTGGCGGCCAGCTGTTGGGAATAATAGGGATGGCAGTCAGTATAGTTGAGAATGGTGTCAGCTATTTCAGCATGGCTCTCAGGATAGCACGCTGCAAAACGTTGCGACAGGTATTGGTGGAAATCTTCACGGGGCAGTTTCCCCAGGCGCATCATTTCACCAAAGTGGTAGAATGGTGATTTCTTGTTCTCGAAGATATCGGTCATCATGCTCTCCTGGCTACCGAGCAGAATGTAGTTGATGTGTTTCTGGTTCTGCATGATGGAACGTAGCTGCTTGTCGAATTTTGGAGCCAGGTCAATAATTTCCTGGAACTCGTCAAGCACCACGATGATCCGGTCTTGTTCCGAATGTGCATTCTCTATGAGGGTCAGCACGTCTTCGATTAGCATCGTTCCGTCAACCCCGGGTTGAAACGAGACATCCATTGAGCCTGTAAGGGGATTTGTTGAAATCGTAGGTATCACTCGGAAATGGGTTATCAGATGCCGCACCCGTTCCAAGGGATGCAACTTGAAGAATTCCTTAAGCAATTTGGCTGACAAATCGGAAACCGATGTCACCTGCTGCAAGTTCACGGTGATGTGTTTTCGACCGCTTTGTTTCATCGCTTTTGCCACCACGCTGCTCTTTCCGAAACGCCGGGGGCTGATCAATATCAGATGGTTTGCGCTTTTCACAAACTGCTCAATATAAGCGACCTCCATCACTCTGTCAGTGAAGAATTCCTCCTCTACTATAGTGCCGAATTTAAAGGGGTTTTCCATATTACGACTTTTTTCGTTACGACTTTTTTCGTAGTCACTGCAAAGATACTGTTTTTATTTGTTTCAGCCAAATTGTTTTGTACAATTTTGGGATGGGATGGCATATCTTTTTTTCCAGTTGTGAATTGGAATGCTGGAGTTCTTGTCAATCGCAATGATAAAGAGTAGGGGAGAGAGCTTTCGCCCCCTCCCCGTCAGGATGCCATAGTATTGGCGGATTAGAACGGAGCGTCCGTCACGCGTTCCCATGTGGCCTTCTCCTCGCCGTTGATTTTGTCGTTCACTACTTCGTCCATGGACATGAATTGGAATACTTGAAAGGAAAACATCAATCATAATTGAGAAGAAACAATCAATCTTAACGCAGAGATCAGGGTGTGTCAAAATGAAGTGCCCCCATCATTGTGTCGACATGGAGTTATTGATACAAAATCTTCGTGTTTTGTTTTGCTTTTCGCCTACCTTGCATTATCTTTGCAGACAAACAATCTATTTAATCACTTCAACCATTTCCAAGAACCTATGAAAAAAACTATCACATTCATGATGATGTTGTGCTTGAGTGGCCTGACACTCCATGCTCAACAATTGACACTTCGGCTCGACAAGGCCGAGACAGAGGTGAGTCCGATGCTCTATGGACTGATGACCGAGGAAATCAACTACTCTTACGAAGGCGGACTATACACACAACTTGTTCCCAATCCATCGTTCACCGATATGTTCAATCCAAGAGGTGGACGACGTGGAGGGCGCCCCAATGCCAATGCACCACGTGTGACAGTGCGGCCAGACCGCTGGCAACTGTCTGACACGCTGAAAGTAAGGGTGCGGCAGAATCGCCAAGAGGGCATCAACGATGCCACCCCAACCTCACTCATCGTGAACTTCGAACAGGCGGGACTTGCGATTGTCAGTGAAGGTTACTGGGGATTTCCCATCAGAAAGAGCACCACTTTCAAAGGCGCGCTGTATGTGAAGCAACCAACACCCCGAAATAACGAGGACACGGCTCCAACCTTTCTGAAATCACTGACCATCGCATTGAAGAGTGCCGACGGCAGCACCACTTATGCGGAGACAAAAGTGAGCGGCTTCACAAAGGAGTGGAAAAAGTTTGAGTATCAGTTGACCACATCGGCCACACAAACCGACACGAAGGATGCCCGGCTCTTCATCATCGCCGACGAGGCGGGAAGCATTGAGATGACCCGTGTCACCCTTTTTGCACCCAGTTTCAAAGACCGCAAGAACGGCCTGCGCACCGACCTGATGGAGATGATGGCGGAAATGCGTCCTAAATTCCTGCGCTTCCCCGGCGGCAACTATCTGGAGGGCAACAACTTCGCCAACCGCTTCGACTGGAAGCAGACGATAGGCAATCCCGATGAGCGCCCAGGCCATCAAAGTCCGTGGGGATACCGTTCATCCGACGGTCTTGGGCTGCTGGAATTCTTGCAGTGGGCAGAAGATGTGGGCGGTGAACCCGTGGTGGGTGTCTTTGCCGGATATGTGTTGAACGGCGACCATCTCGACGGTGAGTTTGTGAAACCCTTCATCCAAGATGCGTTGGACGAGATTGAGTATATCATGGGTGACGCTCAGACCACCAAATGGGGAGCCGTGCGTGCCCGTGACGGACATCCCGCTCCATTCCCGCTTCACTATGTGGAGATTGGTAACGAGGACTTCTTCGACCGCAGCGGCAGTTATCCCAACCGTTTCAAGATGTTTTATGAAGCCATCAAGGCACGCTATCCCCAATTGCAAATCATCTCGACAGTAGGATATAACGCGCTGAAATCGAGAGCCATACCCAATCCTGTGGTGGATGTGATAGACGAGCATTACTATCGCAATGCTTTCGACATGTATCGCAATGCTTTCCAATATGACCGGTATGACCGTAATGGACCAAAGATATTCTGCGGAGAATGGGCTACCCGCGAAGGCGCTCCGACCACCAACATGAATGCGGCACTGGGCGATGCGGCATGGATGAGCTGCATGGAGCGCAATTCCGATATCTGCATCATGTCGTGCTACGCACCACTGTTTGTCAACGTGGAACAAGGTGCCATGCAATGGCCAAGCGACCTGATTGGTTATGACGTACTGAGCTCATATGGTTCGCCATCTTACTGGGCACAAGTGATGTTCTCGAAATACCTGGGCGACCGCATCGTGCCCGTGGAGGCGACAGACATCCCCAAACAGGCGTTGGACCGCAACGACGAGGCGGACGCTGTATTCTATACAGCCACTACAGATGCCAAGACGGGCAAGATTTTCCTGAAACTGACCAACGCCGTGGGCAAGGCTCAAAAACTGAACATCAAGTTGGATGGTGTCAAAAAAGTAAAGTCAAAAGCCAAGAAGGTAGAGTTGAAGTCCGCTCACCCAGAAGACACCAATTCTATCGACAATCCACGCAACATTGTGCCGCAGGAATCCACACAGAAGGTAGGCAAGCAGTTCCCCATCACACTGGCTCCATACTCCATCACAGTGTTAGTGGTCAACTAATTCATGGCACAGACTTGCTACTGCTATCTGCGCTAAAACCAAATAATCAGTGAACACTAATTATATTCTAATTTTGTAATCAATTTTTATTTCTTACCTGTTTTTTGCCACCGATGATGAGGATACCCTTTGTGTCAGGAGAAACACGGCGGCCACTTAGGTCGTAAGTGCCGCTGTGGCGCGGACGGGCTGTTGTGGTGGTTGATTTGATGGATTCCAAATCATCAGTCGAGTGAATCTCAATTCCCGAGATGTCAACGTTGGCGTTGGGGTCTTGACGAGTGAAGACAATGTGGTATTCAGCCCAACCACCCTCTGTGTTGAAGACACAAGTCACATCGTTCATTGTTGGACTCACAGTAATCGTCTGGTCAAGCACTATGCTTTTGTCACCAGTAAGTTTTTGCAGTTTTACACCGATAGCTTGTTCATCTTGTGAGGTGGCATGAAAACGGATATAATACTCGCCCTCTTCCAATTGCAGTGAGTGGTAGATGTTCTTGTTGGATGAGGTCTTCTGTTCCGTGGCGTAAGAGGCGATGATATTGCCACTGTTCATTTTCCAACCGTGGGAAGTAGGTTTGTAGCCCTCCTGCTCGATGTTGGGCCGCCATTTCAGTGTGGCGTCACATTCATCATCCAAGCGGTACTGACTCATAAAATTCCACATTGTCAGGGCGGAGTTGCCGTCCTCGGTGGCATTGGTGTCCCCCTCATGTCCCATACCCGTCACCTCGTAGAGGATATAGGGAAAGGATCCCTCAGTAGCAGCATACACACTTTTCTTGCCCTTGGAAGTGACGTTCTCCACCTCCGGGACGGGGTTGCAGCCGTTGCGTGCAATGATGTTGTCGACGATGATGGGCAACTTCGAATAGAGCACGAGGTTGTCACTCTTGCCGTGAATATGGAGGAAGGGGAAGGGCTTGGCACTCGACTGATGGAGGTGCATCGACTCGATGGGGAAACCGGCGATAGAGGCGAAGGCTGCGAAGACATCGCGCAGGGCACATGCTACGGTGTAGGTCATCATCCCGCCATTGGAGAAACCGCAGCAATAGATGCGCTGGCGGTCGACCGTATAGCGTTTGTTCACGTCCTCGATGATGGCGAGGAAGAAGTCGGTGTCCTCGCTGGCCTGACCGGTGGCCTGCCAACCCGGTAAGCTCATGCCGAATTCAGGATAATAGACGTTGTTGCCTGAGGGATAGGCCACGATGAAGCCGTCCTTGTCTGCCAGGCTGTTGAACTCGGGATGCCCCATATCACAGCTGCCGCCAGTGCCGTGGAGCGACAGCACCAAGGGTGCGCTCTCCGACACATTGTCGGGCACATAAAGTTTATAGGTGCGTTGTTTGCCGTTGATTTTGAGTTGGATTTTTCCGTTGTACTTGGAGGCAAAGGCGCTTGTGGCAAATACGAGACACAGCATGGTCATTGCCATTTTGAATAGTTGATTTTTCATGACTTTTAGGAGTTTTTGTGTTTCTGACCGTTAGTTAAATTCTTTGTTCCGTTTTCAGCCACAAAAGTAACAAAAAAGATTAAAGCCGCAACAATTCACATGAAAAATCATTCAAGTATCTCTCTACTTAAGAAAGTTGAGGCGGACACGATACATCGCGTCCCTACCCATCCTGCTGATGCCATTCCTCATGGGAAACTTTAGATAGTGATGTCGCCGAAAGCTGGGATTAGATTGAACTTGCGGTATAAAAGTTTTCCCCATTTTGTTTGGATATAAAAAAGGTTTGCACTAATTTTGCTATTTCTTAGGCGACGATATCATAAATATTAATAGAATATTCATACACAATGGCCAATCTGCAATCCCTTTTCAAGGACACCGCCATCTATGGACTCAGCAGCATCATAGGCAGGTTCCTGAACTATATGCTCGTGCCGCTCTACACCATCAAGATGTCGGCAGCGAGCGGAGAGTATAGCGTCATCACCAACATCTATGCCTGGGTGGCACTTTTGCTGGTGTTGCTGACCTACGGCATGGAGACCACCTTTTTCCGCTATGCCAACAAACAGGGTGAGAACGCCGAGAAGGTCTATTCCACCACGCTGTGGACAGTAGGCACCACTTCGCTGCTGTTCATCGTGCTGTCGCTGCTGTTCATGCAGCCCATCGCCGACCTGCTCCACTACCACGACCATCCCGAATACGTCGGGGTCATGTTCACCTGCGTCGCCATCGATGCCTTCCAGTGCATCCCCTTCGCCTACCTGCGCTATCAGAAGAGACCCATCAAGTTTGCTGCCCTGAAACTGCTATTCATCTTCTTGAACATCGGTCTGAACTGCATCTACTACCTTGGAATGGACGGTCACGATGCCAAGACAGCCCTCTTCATCAACCTCTTCTGCACAAGCATCATCACCTTCTTCTTCTGGAAGGAACTGCGAGGTTTCAAGCATGGTTTCAACTCAGGACTGCTCAAGCGTATGTTGTCATACAGCTGGCCCATCCTCATCCTCGGCATCGCCGGCGTACTCAACCAGACTGCCGACAAAATCCTGTTCCCCTATCTCTATAAGGCAGCAGACATGAAAGAGCAGTTGGCCATCTACGGCGCTGTGTTCAAAATCGCCATGATTATGGCGATGATTACACAGGCGTTCCGTTACGCCTACGAGCCCATTGTTTTCGGCAAGGACAAAGACAAGGACTCCAAGGAATACTATGCGGCGGCAATGAAATTCTTCATCATCTTCACGCTGCTTGCCTTCCTCTGTGTGGTGGCATACATGGACATCATCAAACACCTCATCGGCAGCGACTACTGGGTGGGACTGCGCGTGGTGCCCATCGTCATGGCTGCCGAAATCATGATGGGCATCTACTTCAACCTCTCGTTCTGGTACAAGCTCATCGACAAGACCATCTGGGGAGCCATCTTCTCAGGCATCGGATGCGTGGTGCTCTTCGCCGTCAACATTCTCTTCGTGCCCCGCTACGGATACATCGCCTGCGCATGGGGCGGGTTTGCTGCATATGCCACCTCAATGGTGCTCTCCTACGTCGTGGGGCAGCGTTATTACCCCATCAAATATCCTCTGGGCGATATCGCCTTATACGTAGGACTTACCATCATGGCTTTCGTAGTAATGGTCATCGTCAGGGGAAGCCTACCTCTCTGGTTGTCGCTCGTTGTCAACACGCTGTTCATTCTGCTTTTCATGGTAGTCGTCATCAAGCGCGACCTACCGCTTGCCAACATCCCCGTGATAGGAAAAAGGTTTAAAAAGATTAAAGATTAAAAATTAAAAATTAAAGATTAGGATTAAGAATTAAGAATTAAGGATTAAGAATTAAGAATTATGATTACATCTGCTTCTGATAGCATATCTCCTTTATGTGTTCGGTATGTCGCTGTACTACAGCGACTCAGCCATGCAAAATCATATGTCTAAACTCCTAATCTCCTAAACTCCCCAAACGACCAAACAACCAAACAACCAAACGACCAAACAACCAAACGACCAAACAACCAAACAACCAAACGACCAAACGACCAAACAACCATAACTCTAAACTCCTAAAAAAGACAAATATGCTCAAAAAGACAATTGTATTGCTGACCTGCGTGGTCGCCTCGTTTCAGGCCAAGGCCGACGAGGGAATGTGGACCATCTACAACCTGCCGCCGCAAGTGTATGAAATCATGCAGAACGAAGGCTTCACCATGAGTTACAACGACCTGTATTATGGTGAGAATGCCCTGAAAAATGCCGTGGTCAACTTCAGCGGCTATTGCTCCGGCGTGGTCGTATCGCCCAACGGATTGGTGTTCACCAACCACCATTGCGGCTTTGAGGCCATCCGCAGCCACTCCACCGTGGAGCACGACTATATGCTCAACGGATTCTATGCCAAGAGTTATGAGGAGGAACTGCCCAACAAGGATATGTTCGTGAGTTTCATGATTGACCAGGCCGACATCACCGACCGCCTCATCGCCAAGGGACTGGAGACAAAAGACTACCTGTTCAGGGAAATGCTCATCGACTCCCTGGAGAGAGCCATGACCGACTCGGTGAAACGCATCGACAAGTCGCTGCATGTCAGCATCGACCCCTTCTTTGAGGGAAACAAGTACTACGCCACCACCTATCAGGACTTCACCGACCTGCGCCTTGTCTTCACCATCCCCAAGTCGATGGGTAAGTTCGGCGGCGAGACCGACAACTGGATGTGGCCACGCCAAACCTGCGATTTCTCCGTCTTCCGCATCTATGCCGACCCCAAGACCAACGGTCCGGCGGCGTACAGCGAGGACAACGTGCCCTACCACCCCAAGCGCTGGGCACAGGTGTCGATGCAGGGCTACAAAGACGGCGACTTCTCCATGACAATAGGCTATCCGGGCAGCACCGAGCGCTACCTATCTTCGTATGGCATCCAGCAGATGCGCGACGCCGAGAACGCTGTACGCGCACAGGTGAGAGGCGTGAAACAGGAGGTGATGATCAAACATATGCGTGCCAGCGAGGCCGTCCGCATCAAGTATGACAGCAAATACGCCTCAAGTTCCAACTACTGGAAGAACTCCATCGGCATGAACAAATGCATCGACTCCATCGGCATCATCAACCAAAAGGCTGAGTTTGAGAAACGTATCCGCCAATGGCAGGATACCACAGGATACCTCAAAGGCAAACTCGACTTCGACAAGCTTCAGCAACTCTATGCCAGCAACAAGGAGGCGACATACACCTTCACCAACCTCATCGAGGCATTCTGGCGCAACAACGAGTTCTTCAGCCGCGCACGGGCACTCAACAGCAAGGCAGAACTGCAGGGACCGGAAGACAAACCCAAGAAACAATATGTCCTGTTCCCCGACAACTCCGACCAGTGGGACGAGGCTCTTGAGCGCGAGGCTCTCGCCGCCATGCTTGAGAACTACGCCAAGCAGGTGGATGGGAAATACCTGCCGAAATTCTACAACACCATCCGCAACAAGTTTGGCAACAACTACACGAAATTCGTCGACTATCTCTGGAAGAAGTCTGCCATCATGAAGAAAGGCAAGAAACTGTATGTCAACAAGAAAGGCTTCGACAAAGACCCTGGTGTGCGGTTTGGCGCCGACCTTATGGACATCGTCTATGACTTGCAGGAAAAAATCATGCCCAACGAAATAGAGATTGCCAAGCAGGAGCGCTACCTCTGCGACGCCGTGGTGCGCATGGAGCAGGACCAGCCTCACTACAGCGATGCCAACTTCACCATGCGCCTGAGTTACGGACAGGTGGGTGAATACCTGCTCAACGGACATCCGTCGGGCTACTACACCACAGCAGAGAGTCTGGTGGACAAAATGAAGAAGGCCGACCAAATCATCGACTACGAGGCAGAACCCATCATGCATGAACTGCTCTCTGCCAAGGACTTCTCACCCTACACCGACAAGACGACGGGCAAGATGCAGCTGTGCTTCCTCACCAACAACGACATCACGGGCGGCAACAGCGGTTCGCCGATGTTCAACGGCAAGGGGGAACTCATCGGACTGGCGTTCGACGGCAACTGGGACAGCCTCTCCAGCGACATCTTCTTCGACAAGCAACTGGCACGCTGCATCGGCGTCGACATCCGCTTCGTCCTCTTCATGATGGACCGCTGGGGACACGCCGACCGGCTCCTCAAGGAGATTGACGCGAAGTAAAGACCATCCCGGCCCTCCCAAAAGGAGAGGGTGTCTTTTCCTCGGGCCACAT
This sequence comes from uncultured Prevotellaceae bacterium, assembly GCA_902767775.1. Classification (GTDB taxonomy): domain Bacteria; phylum Bacteroidota; class Bacteroidia; order Bacteroidales; family Bacteroidaceae; genus Prevotella. Next base: position 54,184 of record CACXIP010000013.1, read on the forward strand.
ACAATTCATAACGAAAATCGTGGGTTATTCATGCGTATTTGGGTTGAATCAAAGACACCAAATACCATGAATAACCCACGATTTTTATGCGTTGAATTCTCTAATCCGACCATTTCGTGAGAAGACAATCCATACAAAAGTTGAATATTTTTATTAAAAAAACCTCAATAATCAATAAATTACATAATAAACACGCGAAAACACGTTTTATTTGAGGAATTCTGATTAAATTTGCACCCAATTAGGCAGGCGCAATCAGCCTCTGCTCTTGTTTTTGCACCCCAAGCAGACCAAGAGTGGTGGCATGACGCCGTAAAAACCCAATAAAAATAAACGAATGAAAAGATACTTATCAGTTTGTGTTCTCATGCTGTCGGCCGTCCTCCTGCTGACCTCATGCCTGTCAAACGACAACGACGACATCGACTACCCCAGCGACGCTGCCATCATCGCATTCTCACTCGGCAACCTCAACAGGCAAATGACCACAAAAGCCAAAGATGGCAGCGACAGCACCTATACAGCAACCATCACCGGCAGCAACTACAAATTCTACATCGACCAACTGAACCATCAGATATACAACCCCGACTCGCTGCCTTATGGCACCAACGTGAAGCGCGTGATATGCACCATCACCAGCAAGCACTCTGGCTTAGTGACCATCAAGAGCTTGACAAGTGACTCCGTCACCGTCTACAACAGCAAGGACTCCATCGACTTCTCCCAGCCACGCACCGTCAAGGTGAATTCCCTCGACGGGAAAAACATCGTCAGCTACACCGTCAATGTCAACGTGCACAAGGAAAAGCCCGACACCTTCATGTGGCATTCCGCCGGGCCAGAAGAGGTCTTCACACAGGCTACTGCCATGAAGGCATTCCACCTCAACGGCCGCATCTTCGTCTTTGCAAGCTATGAGTTCGAAGGCGCCATCTACTCATGCGAGGAGAGCAACAATCCTGAGTGGCAACTGGAGATGTGGGACCTTGGGTTCGCCATTCCACAAGACATACACGAGAATGTGGCTGCCAACGATGACAAAATCTATGTCAACGTCAAGGGTGGCATCTACTACACCACCGACGGCTCCCATTGGGACCAGTGCGGTGAGATGTGCCCGGGCAAACTCGTAGGAGCCACCAAACACTCACTCTACGCATTGACAGAGGACGGCATTGCACGCTCCGACGACGAGGGACTCAACTGGGAAAAAGAGCAACTGGACACCGACCCCATCTTGCTCCCCACCGACGACATCTCCTTTGTGCGGATTCCATCACGTGTCAATGAATCGGTGGACAACATCGTCATCCTCGGCAACCGCAGCAACTTCTTCTTCCCCAACGACATCAATGCTGTCGTATGGAACAAGGTGGAGGACGAGGAAGACAAGGACATACCGTGGATGTATGTGAGCCAGATGGATCAGCCGAAGAACTCTCTGCCGCGCCTCTCAGCCCTGTCGGCAACCATATACAACGGCAGCATCCTCGCAGCAGGAGGCCCTGGCATCGGCGCATGCGACAACGCTGGGTTTGAGAACTTCTACCAAAGTCTTGAGGGCGGCATCTATTGGCTTAACAGCACGACCCCCAAACTGCCCGTCGACCTGGAATGCGGCAAAGCATTCACCATGACCGTCGACAGCCACAACTACTTATGGCTCATCTGCGGTGGGACAGGCGTCATATGGAGAGGACGTATGAGCGGCGACAGCACCACTCCCCAAACAGCCTTCACCGAATAATACCGCACGTCCATGAGAAAAGCCATCCTCTTGCTCCTCATGCTCATGCCTGCCCTGACATTCGCACAGGGCGACGTGGAGTATCGCATGGAGATTGGCGGAGGACTGGGATTGCTTACCTACGAGGGCGACTTCAACGGCAGCATCCTGAAGGGCGGACAACCCATGGCCGAGGTCATCCTGAGGCGCAATATCAATCCCTACCACGGATTCAAACTCCATCTGGGCATGGGCAAACTGAAAGGCTCCTCAAAAAATGCGGAAACCTATTACCCAGGAATGGCAGAGACACCCTATGAGTTCAGCAACCTCCTGGGTGACCTGAGTGCCACATACGAGTACAACTTCTGGCCCTACGGCACCGGGCGCGACTACCGCGGCGCCAAACGGCTGACGCCCTTCATCGCCATCGGTCTGGGCACCACCTTCGTGAAGACCGACGACAAGAACGTCTTCACCGCCAACCTGCCCATCGGCGCAGGAGTGAAATATAAACTGGCCGACCGCCTCAACCTCGGCTTGGAATGGAACATCCACTTCTCGCTGAGCGACAAACTCGACGGGAAAGCCGACCCCTACAGCATCACAAGCAGCGGGCTCTTCAAGAACACCGACTGCTATTCAGCACTGCAGGTGACACTCACCTACAGTTTCATGGCAAAATGCAGAACATGTCACAACGATGATGAATAATTTGGACACCAACCGCATCCCCCAGCACATCGCCATCATTATGGACGGCAACGGACGCTGGGCACTGGAACAGGGAAAGCCCCGCAGTTTCGGACATCAGGCAGGCGTCGACACCGTCAGGCGCATCACCTCAGAATGCACCCGACTCGGCGTGAAGTTCCTCACCCTCTATACCTTCTCAACAGAGAACTGGAACCGTCCCATGGACGAGATTGCCTCGCTGATGAGCCTTGTGCTTTCATCGCTCGAGGACGAAATCTTCATGAAGAACAACGTGCGCTTCCGCGTCGTGGGCGAGATAGAGCGACTGCCGAAAGACGTGCAGGAAAAACTGCAAGAGACGATGGACCACACAGCCGGCAACACCGCCATGCAGATGGTGGTGGCACTGAGCTACTCGTCGCGCTGGGAGATTACACGCGCCACACGCCTCATCGCCGAGGAGGTGAAGGAAGGGAAAATCCGTCCTGAGGACATCGACGAGGAGATGATATCCCAGCACTTGGTGACCAACTTCATGCCCGACCCCGACCTGCTCATCCGCACAGGAGCAGAGGTGAGGGTGTCCAACTACCTGCTGTGGCAGATTGCCTATTCCGAACTCTATTTCTGCGACACCTACTGGCCCAACTTCATGGAGGAGGACCTGCATGAGGCCATCAGGGTCTACCAAAGCCGCCAAAGGAGGTTCGGAAAGACAGAAGCACAGGTAGAGGACGAAAACGAGTAAGAAATTCATAACCCAATGAAATATATCAGACATTTCCTTGTAGCCATGGCCTTCGCCGCCGCAGGCACTGCCACAGCACAGGAGAAAATCATCAATCCCGACATCTCGTATGCGGGAATTCCCAAAACCTACACCGTAGGAGGCATCAACGTCTCGGGCGTGGAGGGATACGAGGACTTCATGCTCACCGGCATCTCCGGACTCTCCGTAGGACAGTCCGTCACCATTCCCGGCAACGACATCACAGATGCCGTGAAGAAATATTGGAGACACGGCCTGTTCTCACAGGTCTCCATCTCCGCCGACTCCATCGTGGGCGAGCAGATTTACCTGCACATCTCCCTCAGCACCCGCCCAAGGGTGTCGACCATCAACTACTACGGACTGAAGAAGTCGGAACGCGAGGACATGGAGGCCAAACTGGGACTGCTCAAGGGAAGTCCGCTCACTCCCAACCTCATCGACCGCTCACGCATCCTCGCCAAGAGATATTTTGACGACAAGGGATACAAGAACGCGGAAATCACCATCACCCAGCGCGACGACGTAGCCAACAAAAACCAGGTGATTCTCGACTTCGATGTTGACAAGAAGGAGAAGATGAGAGTGCGCAACATCATCATCGATGGCAACGAGCAGCTCAGCGACAAGAAACTTAAAGGCGGATTCTTCTCCAAAGGTGCCTTTGCCAAAACCCACGAGGCAGGAAAATTCGCCAACCTCTTCAAGTCAAAGAAGTTCACCCCCGAAAGGTGGAAGGAAGACAAGCAGAAGCTCATCGACAAATACAACGAGCATGGCTACCGCGATGCCACCATCATCGAGGACAGCGTGTGGAACGCCGACGAGAAACACGTCAATGTATATGTCAAGGTGGATGAGGGACAGAAATACTACATCCGCAACATCAACTGGGTGGGCAACACAATCTACAACACCGATTACCTCAGCCGCATCCTGGGTATGAACAAGGGTGATGTCTACAACCAGAAACATCTCAACAAGCGACTCACCGAGGACGAGGATGCCGTGGGCAACGAATACTGGAACCATGGCTACCTGTTCTACAGGCTGGAACCCACCGAGGTGAACATCGTGGGCGACTCCATCGACCTCGAGATGCGCATCACTGAGGGCACCCAGGCACATATCAACCGCGTGCGCATCAACGGCAACGACCGACTGTATGAAAATGTGGTGAGACGCGAACTGCGCACGAAGCCCGGCGACCTCTTCTCGAAAGATGCCCTGCAGCGCTCCGCCCGCGAACTCGCCACCATGGGACACTTCGACCCGGAGAAAATCGACCCGAAGGTGGAGCCCAACTACGAGGACGGCACCGTGGACATCAACTACAACCTCGAGCAGAAGTCGAACGACCAGATTGAGTTCTCGCTCGGTTGGGGACAGACAGGTGTCATCGGACGTGTGGGACTGAAGCTCAACAACTTCTCCATCCGCAACCTGTTCAACAAAAACCGCGAGCACCGTGGCATCATGCCCATCGGTGATGGCGAGGTGCTCTCCATCGGAGCGCAGACCAACGGTACCTACTACCAGTCGTACAACGCCTCCTACTCCACCGATTGGTTTGGCGGCAAGCGACCTATCCACTTCAGCGTTGGTGCCTACTACTCGAAGCAGACCGATATCTCGAGCACCTATTACAACTCCGCCTACCGTTACAGCTACTACAACTATCTCTATGGCGGATATGGCAGCAACTACTATACCAACTACGAGAACTACTACGACCCCGACAAGTATGTGAGGTTGCTCGGTATCTCACTCGGGTGGGGCAAGCGCCTCCGCTGGCCCGACGACTATTTCTCGCTGTCGCTGTCACTGGGATACACCAGGTATATGCTCAAAAACTGGAACTACTTCCTCGTCACCACCGGCAACTGCAACAACCTGTACCTCAACATCGGACTCAACCGTACGTCGACCGACAACCAACTTTTCCCAAGACGCGGTTCGGAGTTTGCTGCATCGGTCACCATCACGCCACCATGGTCGTCATGGGACAAGAAAGACTATCAGTATCTCGCCACCGACTACCGCTCCGCCACCTACACTCAGGAGCAGCAGGAGAAATACCGCTGGATAGAATATCACAAGTGGAAGTTCAAGTCACGCACCTACACCGCGTTGACGGGAGGCCAAAAATGCTTCGTGCTCTCGACAAGGGTGGAGTTAGGTATCCTCGGCTACTACAACAAATACAAGAAATCACCCTTTGAGACCTTCTATGTGGGCGGTGATGGCATGAGCGGCTACTCCACCGGCTATGCTGAGGAGACCATCGGACTCCGCGGCTACGAGAACGGTTCACTCACTCCTTCGGGAGCTGCCGGCTATGCCTACGACCGTCTCTCGCTCGAACTGCGCTATCCGTTCCTGTTGGGCAACACCACCATCTACGGACTCGGTTTCGTGGAGGCCGGCAACGCCTGGACCGACCCGAAGAAGTTCAACCCCTTCGAGCTGAAACGCTCTGCCGGTGCCGGTGTGCGTATCTTCCTCCCGATGGTGGGTCTGATGGGTATCGACTGGGCATACGGTTTCGACACCGTCTGGGGCAGGAAAGGCGGTTCGCAGTTCCACTTCGTGCTCGGACAGGAGTTCTAATTGGATAATAAATATAGAGTATTCATTTAAACAGACAATAATATGAAAAAGGTGGTCCTTATGAGCCTGATGGCGCTGATGGCGCTGACGGCAAGCGCACAGAAGTTTGTGCTAATCGACATGGATTATATCCTCAAGAACATCCCCGCCTATGAGCGTGCCAACGAGCAACTCAACCAGGTGTCGAAGAAATGGCAAGCTGAGGTGGAGGCTCTCAACACGGAAGCCGCTACGATGTATAAGAATTACCAGAACGAGGTGGTGTTCCTCTCGCAAGACCAAAAGAAAAAGCGCCAGGAGGACATCATGAACAAGGAGAAGGAAGCCAGTGACCTGAAGCGCAAATACTTCGGTCCGGAGGGTGAATTGTTCAAGAAGCGCGAAAGCCTCATGGGTCCCATCCAGGAGGAAATCTACACCGCTGTGAAGGACATCTCCGAACTCCGCGGCTACTCGCTCGTGCTCGACCGCGCCAGCAATGCCGGCATCATCTTCGGCTCACCGAAGATTGACATCAGCAACGAGGTGCTCGACAAACTGGGTTACTCTTACCAATAGTCCGACGAAAAACTCCTAAAAAATCGTTATTATTTCGCACTGCGATTAAACGTTTTATCTCATCTGATGTCACAAGAGAAGATGTCATCAAACAGATATCAACAAAAATTATTACATAACAATTAAAACAAAACAAACAGAAATGAAAAAGGTTATCTTAATGCTGATGTTGTTCGCACCCGTGGTTGCTTTCGCCCAAAAGTTCGGACATGTTGACACACAGTCTATCGTACAGTCACTGCCTGACTTCGCCCGCGCCAATGGTGAGATTGAGGCAATAGGCAAACAATATGAGAATGAGCTTCAGGCTTCGCAGACCGAGTTCCAGCGCCTCGCCGAGGACTACGACAAGAAGAAGAGTTCGATGAACGCTACCCAGCAGCAGGAGCAGGAGACCAAGCTCCAGGAGATGTACACCCGCATCCAGCAGCAGGCACAGCAAAACCAGCAGGAGTTCCAGAAGGCTCAGCAGGAGAAGTTGCAGCCCATCCTCAACAAGGTGCGTCAGGCCATCGAGACCGTTGGCAAGAGCGGCGGTTATGTGTATATCGTGGAGACGGGCAGCTTGCTCTACATCAACGACACCATCAGCAAGGACCTCACCGCAGAGGTGAAGGCTCAGCTGGCCAAGATGAAGAACTAAGGACTAAGGATGAAAGATGAAGGATGAAGGATGAAAGATGAAGGACTAAGGATTAAGAATTAAGGATTAAGGATTAAGAATTATGATTACATCTGCTTCTGATAGCATGTTTTCTTTTCAGCCATGCAAAATCATATGTCTAAACTCCTAATCTCCTAGACTCCTAGACTCCTAAAAAGAGTCATATGTCTAAACTCCTAATCTCCTAGACTCCTAAACTCCTCAAAAGAGTCTTATGTCTAAACTCCTAATCTCCTAGACTCCTAGACTCCTCAAAAGAGTCATATGTCTAAACTCCTAATCTCCTAAACTCCTAAACTCCTAACAAATGAAGAGATACAGCATCATATTTCTGACCCTGTTGCTCCCGCTTTTGGCGGGGGCACAGGTGAAGTTTGGCTACTTCAGCTACGAGAACGCGTTCACCTCCATGCCCGAATATGCCATCGCCCAGGCCAACCTCAAGGATTTGAGCGCCAAATACGATGCTGAGACGAAACGGGTGGAGGAGGAGTTCAACCGCAAATACGAGGAGTTTCTGGATGGCCAAAGCGACTTTGCGCCCACCATCCTACAGAAACGCCAGACCGAACTCCAGGAACTGTTTCACAAGAACGTGGCATTCAAGGCTGAGGCTGCCAAACTGCTGAAGCAGGCTGAGGCGGAAGCATACGCCCCGCTGCGCGAGAAAATCAGCAAGGTACTTGCCAAGATTGGCGCTGAGCATGGGTTTGCATTCATTCTCAACACCGACGGCGATGCCTGTCCCTATATTGACCCAGAGATGGGAGAGGACGTGTCGGAAATAGTCAAGGAGGCACTGCGATGAGTTCGCTGCCCCAGGTTCCGGGACCCATAGGAGTCTTCGACTCCGGCTATGGCGGTCTGACCATCCTCAAAGGCATCCGCGACCTGATGCCGCAGTATGACTATATCTATTTAGGAGACAATGCGCGCGCGCCCTATGGCACGCGCTCTTTTGATGTGGTCTACGAGTTCACCCGCCAGGCGGTCGTCCACCTCTTTGAGATGGGCTGCCACCTCGTGATTTTAGGGTGCAATACGGCATCTGCCAAGGCACTGCGCTCCATTCAGCAGAACGACCTCCCCCAACTCGACCCCCAGCGGCGCGTGCTGGGCGTCATCATCCCCACTGCCGAGGTCATCGGTGAACTGACCAAGAGCCGTCACGTGGGCATCCTCGCCACCGAGGGCACCATCCGCAGCGACAGTTATGCGATGGAAATCCACAAGCGCTTCCCCGACGTGCGGGTGACGGGACAGGCATGCCCCATGTGGGTGCCATTGGTGGAGAACAACGAGGTGGACAATCCTGGAACACATTTTTTTGTCAACAAGAGCATGCAGCTGCTGTTGAACCGCGACCCGGAGATTGACACCATCATCTTAGGATGCACCCACTACCCCATCCTCTTGCCCGTCATCAGGGAGCACACCCCTTCCGACGTGAACATCATCTGCCAAGGGGAGTATGTGGCAAGAAGCCTGAGCGACTATCTGGCACGCCATCCTGAGATGGACACACGGTGCAGCAAGAACGGCACCATGCGCTACCTCACCACGGAAAACCCAAAGAAATTCTCCGAGAGCGCGCAGATTTTCCTCAGCGAGAAAGTTGAGGTGGAGCGTGTGGAATTAAGATTTGAGATTTGAGGTTTGAGGTTTGAAATTGGAGATTTGAGATTGGAGATTTGAGATTTACTCAATTGCTCGCCAATCATATGTCTAAACTCCTAAACTCCCAAACTCCTAAACTCCTAAAAGAATCTCCTAAACTCCTAAAAGAATCTCCTAAACTCCCAAACTTTTGGACATATGCTTGACGGGATACCACACGGCAAGCCAACCCACTGCCAATACGGTGAAGAACACGAGCACGATGTCTGTGGCATGCACGCTAACGGGATAGGCATCGACGACGAAAGAACCACTGGAACTGCCCAGTGAAACCACCCCGAAACGTATTTGAATCCAGCAGAGCAGGAGTCCGAGGGCGATGCCCAACACAGCTCCGGCAAGGGCTATCATGCGCCCTTCAAACATGAATATCTGTGATATCTGCTTGTTGGAGGCACCGAGGTTGCGCAGCGTCACCACATCCTCCTTCTTGTCGATGATGAGCATCGACAGCGACCCGATGATGTTGAAGCATGCCACCATCAGGATAAAGGTAAGAAACACATAGGCGATGAGTTTCTCGATGCTCATAATCTTATAGGTGTCTGCCTGTTGCTCATAGCGGTCGAGCACCTTGTATTTGCCACCCGATATCTCACGCATCTTCTTCTTCACAGCATCGAGGTTGCTGCCGGACTTCAGCCTCAGTTCCAGCATCGAGAGCATTCCCTGCTGTCCGAACAGGTTGCGCGCGAAACTGATGGAGGTGACGATATAGTTGCGGTCGTACTTCGACTGGTTGACGGCGAACACTTCGCCCAGCGACAGCAGCGAGTCGGCAGTGAACGCCGCCTCGGGGTTGGACATGTCGAGCTGTCCCTCGCGCTCAGGGGCATAGATGTGCAGGTAGTCGTTCCACATGGCACCTGTCCCCAACGACTGCGCCAGTCGGATGCCCGGCACGCCATACTCCAGGTTGGCGGCATGCAACTGCACCTCACGTCCTGCGTCAGGATAGAGGATTTCCCCGAAATGCGTCAGTTGGCAGAAATTGTCGTCCACTCCTTTGACGACCACCATTGCCTGACGGTCGTGGTAGATGGCCATCGCCTGGTCCTCCACACTCTCCATCGCCACCTCCACCTCAGGGAGTGTGCGTATCTTTTCGAGGATGGGGTCGTCGGAGGGAGCCGTCTTTCCCTTCACCGGCACCACCTTGAGCTGCGGGTCAAAGGAGGTGAAGAATGTCGCCACCAGGTCGTGAAACCCATTGAACACACTGAGTGTGACCACCAAAGCCATGGTGGCCACTGCCACTCCCACGACAGAGATGGCGCTGATGAGGTTGATGGCATGTGTGCTCTTCTTCGAGAAGAGGTATCTCCTGGCGATGTAGAAGGGAAAATTCATGGGGCGCCGTGTAGATTGCTATTTCTTCAGCAGTTCGTCGATGTGGTCGATATAGTCGAGCGAGTCATCGATGAAGAACCGCAGTTCGGGGATGATGCGCAGTTGGTTGCGCACCCTTGTGCCCAGTTCATAGCGTACGCTCTTCACGTTGGCATTCACATTCTCGATGATTTCCTCGCCCTTCTCTGAGGGGAACACGCTGAGGTATGCGGTGCAGACGCTCAGGTCGGGTGACACGCGGCAACGTGTGACGCTGATCATCACGCCATGCATCATCCTGGTCTGCGACTGGAATATCAGGCTCAGTTCCTTCTGCAGCAGTCGGGCAATTTTGTTTTGTCTTGTTTCTTGCATTAATGGTTTGTTATATAAATCTTAATTCACTCTTTTTAGGTCCAAAACTATCTCTTCATCGCTCACCTTCAGTGTGTTCTTGGTGAGTTCCACGATGGTCATTTCGTTATTTGTGGGCAAGGACTCCAAGATGTTTTCCTTCTCTTCATCCACAATCTTCATGACCATTTTGCGCAGGCGAATACAGCCAACATGCACAACATCCATATTTTCTTTGTCATTTCTTATTTAGTTGGTGAATAATGGGTTGCAAAAGTAAACAATAGTTTTCATTTTTCAAAGTCAGGGGCTGTTTTTCTTCCCCCATCCGTCTTACGCATGAGGGTAAGACCATCACGCAGCGGCAGGATGACCTTCTCCACACGTGGGTCACCAGCCACAAAGTCATTGAAATCCCTCACACCTTTGGTTTGTGCATCATGAGCGTAAGCAGTATCGGTCACATGCCCATCCCATAATGTATTGTCGGCGATGATGAAGGCCCCGGGGGCGGTCACCTTCAATGCCATCTCATAAGCCTGGAGGTAGGTACGCTTATCACCATCAAGGAAAACAAGGTCGAAGGCGATGCCCAGTTTGGGCGCCTCGGTGATGGCATCGCCGATAATCAACCTGATGCGGTCGGCCACCGGTGAGTTCTCTATCCATGGACGGGTGAAATCCTCCAGTTCATCATCAATCTCGAAGGTGTATACCACACCGCCCGGTTCCAAGCCCTCCGCCATGCAGATGGCGCTATAACCGCCAAAGGTGCCCACCTCAAGGATGCGCCGCGGTGCCATCATTCTGACGAGCATCTTGAGCAGTCTTCCCTGCAGGTGGCCGCTTGCCATCCGTCCGGCGAGCAGATGGATGTTGGTGGCCCTCCACAGGCGGTGCAGGTAGTCACCCTCTGGGTCGATATGGCTGAGGATGTATTCCTCGATGTCGTGGGAAGAAGTCATGACGTCAGTCGTGCATGCCCTTGATTGCCTCGACGGCGAGCCTGTAGGAGTCGAGTCCGAAGCCGCAAATCACACCATGGCAGGCACTGCTGATCATCGAGTGGTGGCGGAACTCCTCACGGCGGTGCACATTGGAGATATGCACCTCGATGACAGGAGTCCTCAGCGAGCGGATGCAGTCGTGCAGCGCAACACTCGTATGGGTGTAGGCTCCGGCGTTGAGGATGATGCCGTCGGCCTCAAAGCCCACCTGCTGCATCTTGTCAATCAGTTCTCCCTCGATATTGCTCTGGAAATAGTTGATTTCCACATCGGGGTATGCCTCCTTTAGGCGCTCCAGGCACACGTCCATCGACTCACTGCCATAGATGCCTGGCTCACGCATGCCGAGCAGGTTGAGATTGGGACCGTTGATGATTTCTATTCTCATTGCATGAATATTAAATGACTCCATCTTTGCAGGAGTTGGTCTATTTTTCGTAACTTTGCAGGGAAACTCGCCGCTATAGCACCGCAAAATTATAAAAAAACATGCAGTCAGACAAGAAAAAAGGGTCAAATGTTGTGGCCGCCTACCGCCGCTACCTGAAATTGCAGCGCAATTTCTCGCCAAACACGGTGGATGCCTATCTTCGTGACCTTCAGAAACTGCTCAACTATCTCGAGGGTGCCGGCATCACACCGACGGAGGCTACCCTCGACAACCTCCGCGAATTCGCCGCCGGTCTCCACGACGTGGGCATCGGTCCGCGCTCGCAATGCCGCATCCTCAGCGGTGTGCGGTCGTTCTACCGTTTCATGTACCTTGACGGGAGGATGGAGAAAGACCCCACCGAACTGCTGGAGTCGCCCCAACTGGGTGACCATCTGCCCGAGGTGCTCACCACCGAGGAGGTGGACCTTATGGAGGCTGCCATCGACCTGACGAAATGGGAAGGTCACCGCAACCGAGCCATCATCGAGGTGCTGTTCAGTTGCGGACTGCGGGTCACCGAACTGGTCACGCTGCGGCTGTCGTCGCTCTACCTCGACGAGGGGTATGTGCGGGTGATGGGAAAAGGCAGCAAGGAGCGGCTGGTGCCCATCTCGAAAAAAGCGGTCGCCGAACTGGGTTGGTGGTTTGACGACCGCTGCCACATGGACATCAAGCCCGGTGAGGAGGACTATGTGTTTCTCAACCGCCGCGGAGCCCATCTCACACGAACGATGATTCTGATTATGATCAAACAGACGGCGATTGATGCAGGCATCACCAAGACAGTCAGCCCGCATACGCTGCGCCACTCCTTTGCCACGGCACTCCTCGAGGGCGGCGCCGACCTGCGTGCTATCCAGGCGATGCTGGGCCATGAGAGCATCGGCACCACAGAAATCTACACGCATATCGACATGACCACCCTGCGCCAGCAGATTCTTGACCACCACCCGAGAAACATCAGAAAAGATTAAAGATTAAAAATTAAAGATTAAAGATTAGAATTAAAAAATTAAAAAATTGAGATTAAAACTGCACATTGAAGTGAAAAAACACCCCGTCCTTCATGTTCGGTATGTCGCTGTACACAGCGACACCCAATCCCCAAACAACCAATCCCCTAAACGACCAAACGACCAAACGACCAAATGACCAAAGACTTAGAAGAACGTGTAAACCGTGCTGTGGAAAATTTCATGCAGGGTTATGGCTGCTGCCAAAGTGTGGTGGCGGCATTTGCTGATATCTATGGACTTGATGAGACCATGGCCAAGCGCATCGCTGCCGGATTTGGCGGCGGTGTGGGCAGGATGCGGATGATGTGCGGTGCCGTTTCTGCCATTGTGATGCTCGTGGGTCTCGACTGCGGGCAGACAGAGGGCAGCGACCGCATGGGCAAGTCGGCGTGCTACAAGGTGGTGCAGGAACTGTTGGCTAAGTCAAAGGCTGACAATGGTTCGCTGATTTGCGCCGAACTCCTCGGACTGAAGGGTCCTGTGCCTGCGGGGCAGTATGTGGCATCGGAACGCACGGCAGAATACTACAAAACACGCCCTTGCGCCGCCAAAGTGGAGAGCGCCGCCAAGATATTCGCACAGTATCTGGAAGATAAGTATCACTGCAAATAATGGGTTCAAAAATCAAAAAGACAAACAAAAAGTCCTGAATACAAATTATTTTAATATCTTTGCAATCAAATCATTCACTATGGCCAATCAGAATCTTTCAGACGCAAAGAAGAAGAAGAACGATGAGTTCTACACCCAGTTCCATGACATAGAGATAGAGGTCAATGCCTATCTGGAGTACGACCCTGATGTTTTCCGTGGAAAGACGGTGTTGCTGCCATGCGATGACCCGGAGTGGAGCAATTTCACCAAGTTCTTTGCCCAAAGATTTCAGGTGCTGGGATTGAAAAAACTCATCTCAACAAGTTATGCTCCTGACTCCAAAAGGTACAAATATGGATATCAGCCATCCCTCTTTGAGCAAGAATCCCCCCAGTTTGACTTCAGCAAGACCCAGACTCATGGCAAGATTTTTATCGTAGATAGGGATGTCACTGGTGATGGTAAGGTAGACTATCAAGACCTTGAATGGCAATACTTGGAGGGTGATGGTGATTTCCGTAGTAGAGAGGTATGCCGTCTGCGAGATGAGGCTGACATTATCGTAACCAACCCACCTTTCTCGTTGTTCCGTGAGTTTCTGGAATGGATTGTGTCTGCCGGAAAGCAGTTCCTGATAATTGGTAACATGAATGCCATCACTTATAAAGAGGTCTTTCCACTGATAAAAAACAATAAAGCATGGATTGGAGCGACGGGGTTTGTCAGTGACATGGTTTTTGGTGTCCCGAAAGGAACGATAGTAAAAGAATCAGACAAGGCGAAAGCAGAAAGATTGGGTTATGTTGGTGATTATACTCGACTTGGAAATTCATGCTGGTTCACCAATATAGACCATGGTCGCCGTCATCAGCCTTTATCATTGATGACATTGGAGGAGAATCTAAGGTTCAGTCGTCACAAGGAAATCAAAGGTCGCAAAGACTATATTCATTATGAAAATTATGATGCCATTGAGGTTCCATATACTGATGCCATTCCTTCTAACTATGAAGGAGTGATGGGTGTGCCTAAATCTTTTATGGATAAGTATTGCCCAGAGCAATTTGAGATTGTTGGTTGTGCAGAGGGTGAATCAGGTCGGGAACTTGGATTAAAACCTTTTCCTAGAGAACTGAAAAAACTCAATCCAAGTTTACGTGATGGTCAACTTTACTATATGGAGAATGGCAGACCAGAAAAACCATATGCAAGAATCCTCATCCGTAAAATACAATAGCCTATGAAAACTGAGTTAAGAACAGACATCACCATCGAGGAGATATGCAAGGGTTTCCACTACAATGAACTTGAGGGCAAAGGACTCTTTGGAATGTCAGGTCGCCTGACCATCCAGCCGGAGTATCAGCGCAACTACATCTATTGTGATGGGAAGAAGGATGTGGCGGTGATAGATTCAGTGTTGAAAGGCTATCCCATCGGCCTGATGTATTTCAACAAGGTCGGTGAAGACCGATATGAGGTGCTGGATGGGCAGCAGCGCATCACATCCATAGGAAGATTTGTTGAGGGCAAACTGAGCATCATTGATAGCAATGGCATCCCCCAAACCATAGGCAGCATGGCTGAGGATTTGAGGCAGAGAATACTGGAAACAAAGCTGCTTGTTTACATATGCGAGGGTACGGAAACGGAAATCAAGGAATGGCTGCGGACAGTCAACATTGCTGGTGTTCCCCTGAAGGAACAAGAATTGCTCAATGCAGTATTCAGTGGTCCTTTTGTTTCTTTGGCAAAGGCTGAGTTCAGCAACTCAAACAACAGCCATGTGCAGATAAGAAGCCACTTCATCAGTGGAGCAGTCAATCGTCAGGATTATCTGGCCACTGCATTGGCATGGGTCAGCAAGGGTGAAGTGGCTACCTACATGAGCCAGCATCGATACGACAACAACATCAATGAACTGAAATGGTATTTTGATGCAGTCCTTGGATGGGTGAATAGTGTTTTCCCAACTCTCTATCCAGAAATGAAGGGAAGGGACTGGGGCACATTGTATGAGAAATACCACAATCAACCATACGACCCCACCTTCGTGGATGAGAGAGTATCTGCCCTGATGGATGACCCTCAGGTCACTGATAGGAAGGGAATCTTTGAATATGTACTGGGTGGAGAGCAAGACACCAAATTGCTAAACATCCGGGTGTTTGATGACAAGACCAAACGTCAGGTCTACAAGATGCAGACCGACAAGGCAAAGGCAGAGGGAGTCAGCAACTGCCCATATTGTGCCATCGGTGCCGATGCTTCTAGAGCAAGGATTTGGAAACTGGCTGAGATGGATGCCGACCATGTGTCTGCATGGTCAAAAGGTGGCTCCACCGACATCGATAACTGCCAAATGCTCTGCAAGACCCACAATAGGGCAAAGGGGAATAAGTGATACAAAATGCAATGATAATGGTAAGAGCATGAGATACAATTATAAAGAGATTTTTTCTACTATAGAATATAAGATGCTAGTATGGTATGGCTACGACTATAAAATACAAATATCAGAATATAAAAAACTCAAAGAAGCATTTAATATATTAGATAATAAGGAAGAAATAGATTTTAAAGAGGAAATAAACAATATATACTCACCAGGAATATGGAGAACTCTTTTGGATTTGGAATGCATAGAACATTCCTCCTATGGAAAATATCAGATTTCAGAAAAGGGGGGGTATATAAAAGATACAAGAATGATTGATGACCTAATTAAAAAATCCAGAAAAAATTTATGGAAAGATAGGTGGGACACTACAAAACTCTTTGCTTTCTTAGCATTTATAGTTGGGTCGATAATTATTGGATGTATTTTTAGTGATGATTCATCATCTGCGGCCTATTATGGTGAAGATTATGACTATGAAGACTATATGATAGATAGGGCATCAAGATGAATCATATATGAGTCTTTAGTATTATTTTCCGAAATGTTGCACCAAAACCAATATCAATAATCACAACTTATTGATTTTCAACAACATATCCGAGAAAAATCGTAGTTCCACCGGGAATCGAACCCGGATCTAATCTTTAGGAGAGACTTATTCTATCCATTGAACTATGGAACCAATCGGACTGCAAAGGTAGCGAAAACAATCCGAATGGCAAAACTTTTGCCATTTTCTTCTTCATTTTCTTGTCATTTCTCGTCACAAGCCACTTTTTTCGGTTTTTATTTGGTATTGCGTTCGATTTGTACTACCTTTGGCTTCAACTAAAACAACTCTACTTATGAAACGATTTGCCTTCAAGATGTTCCTCAAGCCAGGCTGTGAGGAAGAGTACGCCAAGCGTCATGCCGCCATCTGGCCCGAACTGGTGAAAATGATTAAGGATGCCGGCGTGTGCAACTACAGCATCTACTGGGACAAGGACACCAACATCCTTTTCGGCTATCAGGAATGCACAAGCGACACCAACAGTCAGGACACCTCCGACGTAGACCCCATCACCCAGAAATGGTGGGATATGATGGCTGACATCATGGAGGTGAACCCCGACAACTCACCCGTTTCCATACCGATAAAAGAAGTGTTCCATCTCGACTGAAAAGACTTTGTAATCAATTATATGATGACAAAAAATAAGTTGGGATTACTATCAACATATAATTATCATTTAATTGTTCATATAATTACTATATACGATTATTATTCAATAATTGATGATTAATTCGTGATAATTCGTGTGAAAAAAACATGAAGAAATTATCTTTACATCTTTATCTATGTCATATCTAAATAAACCATTTTTTTATCTTACAGTTCTCGCCATCTGGTGGCGCGGGCTCGTCATGCCTGCGATGGCGCAGACCGGCACCTTTGATGTGAACATCACCCAACCGGCGTATTTCTCCGTGCAGGTGCCCGACGGCAACTACCGCGTCACGGTCACCTTGGGCAACAAAAAGCGGAAGGGTGAGACAGTGGTGAGGGCAGAGTCGCGCCGCCTGATGATAGAGAATGCCGTCACCCGCAAAGGCGAGAAGGCCGTTTACACCTTTTTGGTGAACAAGCGCTCACCTTCTTATATCGTGAAGACCGACAAGGGCGAACAGCGCGAGACAGTGCGCCTGAAAGAACGGGAATATGGCTATCTCAACTGGGACGACAGCCTCACATTGGAATTCAACGGTGCCGCTCCTGCGGTGAGCCGCATCATCATCGAACCCGATACCACCGCCACCACCATCTTCCTCTGCGGCAACTCCACCGTAGTGGACCAGGACAGTGAGCCGTGGGCAAGTTGGGGACAGATGATACCGAGATGGTTTGACACTTCCGTTGCCATCTCCAACCATGCCGAGAGCGGTCTCACCGCACGCACCTTCATCGGCGGCAACCGACTGGAGAAAATCCTCTCGATGATGCGCCCCGGCGACTATGTGGTGTGTGAGTTCGGCCACAACGACGAGAAGGAGCACCGCCCGGGCGACGGCGCATGGTATCATTATGTCTACAACCTGAAGATTTTCATCGACAAGGTGAGGGCAGCCGGTGGAAACATCATCTTCTGCACCCCCACGCAGCGCCGCGCATGGCAGGACGACAACCGCCACATCAAAGATACCCACGGCGATTTCCCCGCCGCCATGAGAAGTGTGGCAGAGCGTGAGAATGTGCCTGTCATCGACCTCAACGGCATGACGCGCACCTTCTTCGAGACCCTCGGCTTCGAGGACAGCAAGAAGGCGCTCGTCCACTACCCGGCCAACACCTATCCCGGACAGGACAAGGCATTGGCCGACAACACCCATTTCAACCCCTATGGTGCCTACGAGGTGGCGAAGATGGTGGTGATGGGGATGAAGCAACTGGGTCTGCCCCTCGTCAGCCATATCCGTGGCGACTGGCAGGACTACAACCCTGCATCACCCGACGACCCCTCCGCCTTCAAGTGGTATGACGCCAAGAGCCACGACACCAGGAAGCCCGACGGAAATTAATGGGATGAAAGATGAAGGATGAAGGATGAAAGTTTATTTGCAAGTCCATAAATGGTTGTTTGCAAAACTATTAAACCTTCATCTTTCATCTCTAATCTTTCATCCAAGGATGAAGGATGAAAGTTTATTTGCAAGTCCATAAATGGTTGTTTGCAAAACTATTAAACCTTCATCTTTCATCTCTAATCTTTCATCCAAACTACAGTTTATCTCCGAAGCAGAGGTCGCCGGCATCGCCGAATCCCGGCACGATATACTTGTGCTCGTTCATGCCAGGGTCGATGGCGGCGCACCAGACGGTGGTCTTCTCTTCGGGCATGGTGCGGCGGATGTGGTCGATGCCCTCGGGTGTGGCGATGACGCAGCACACATGGATACGTTTCGGAGTACCTTTCGACAGGAATGCCTGATAGCCCAGTTCCATGCTGCCGCCCGTGGCAAGCATGGGGTCGGCGATGATGAGGTTTTTCTCATCGATGCTCGGTGTGGCGAGATACTCCACGTGGATGCCCACCTTGTGGTGCTCCTCGTCGACATACTCACGGTAGGCACTGACGAAGGCGTTCCCCGCGTGGTCGAACACGTTGAGGAATCCTGTGTGGAATGGCAGTCCGGCGCGGAAGATGGTGGCGAGCACGATTTTGTCGGTGGGCACGCTGACTCGTGCGATGCCCAGAGGTGTTGCCACGTCGCGCATCTCATAGTTGAGTGTCTTTGAGATTTCATAAGCCATCATCTCGCCGATACGCATGATGTTGTTGCGGAAGAGCAGGCGGTTCTTCTGATAGTCCTTGTCGCGTATCTCAGCCATGTACTGGTTGATGATAGAATTGTTGTCGCTTAGATTGATGATTTCCATACTAATTATTTGATAAGGTGTTTCTTGTGGTCCAAAGGTACGAATAAGCGAGAGGAAAGCAAAATAAAAACCCAATTTTATTTTTCTTTCCCGAGTAAAAGTACCTTCGGCGAAGCCAAAGGTAGTGCTAAGCGAGAGCAAATATTTCGTCTTTTGCTTGCTATTTCACTTGGCTTGCACTATCTTTGCTGACGCAATAGTATTGCTTGACACAAACAACATCCTTATTCATACTCATAAAAACATCTATTAATGAAGCCTTTCAGAATCATTACACTCATCGCCGCCGTGACGGCTGCCATGACGGCAACAGCACAGCCCTATCCCACCCGGCTGCTGGACCATGAGCAGCGCATCAACTCCATCATCAAGGAGATGACGCTCGAAGAGAAAATCGACATGCTCCACGGCAAGAACATGTTTTCATCGGCAGGCATCGAGCGACTGGGCATCGCCGACATCGAGTATGCCGACGGACCTTTTGGCATCAGGGAGGAGATGGAGCCTCACTCATGGAACTCCGCCCACCTGACCACAGACTCAGCAACATTCTTCCCCACCGGGTCGGCCCTCGCCGCCACATGGAGCACGGAATGGGCTTACGCCTACGGAAAGGGCATGAGCCGTGAGGCAAGGCTGCGCGGCAAGGACATGATTCTCGGACCCGCCATCAACATTCAGCGCATCCCCACAGGAGGAAGGACATACGAATACCTGAGCGAGGACCCATTGCTCAGCGGCATGCTGTCGGTGGCTTACACCCGAGGGGCACAGGACGACGGTACGGCGGTGTGCCTCAAGCACTACGCACTCAACAACCAGGAGGACTACCGCGGTTTCGTCGATGTGCGCATCTCCGACCGCGCCATGCATGAGATATACCTGCGGCCGTTTGAGATGGCAGTGCGCGAGGCGGATGCCTGGGGACTGATGGCGGCATACAACAAGGTGAACGGACGGTGGTGCTCGGAGAATGAGCCACTGCTCAACACCATCCTGCGCCAGCAGTGGGGATTTCCGGGCATGGTCATCAGCGACTGGGGTGGCGTCCACTCCACCGTTGATGCCGTGACATCGGGCATGAACGTGGAGATGCCTGGCAGTAGGTTCATGGGCAAGGCATTGCTCGACTCGGTGAGGGCAGGCAAGGTGAGCGAGGAGGTCATCGACCAGCGCGTCAGGGAAATCCTCAGGGTGAGACTGACGGTGAAACCCATCGCCAAGGCGGATGCCAACCGACTGCCGGTGGGCAACGATGAGGAGATGGGCATCGCTCTGAATGTGGCGCGACGCTCCATCGTACTGCTCAAGAACGAGGGTCTGCTGCCCATCGATACCAAACGGGTAAGGAACATCGCCGTCGTCGGTGAGAACGCCGTCACCACGATGGCGTTAGGTGGTGTGGGTGCCGGTGTGAAGACACGCCGTGAAATCACGCCCCTCGAGGGTTTGCAGCAGGCTTTGGGTGACAAAGTAAAACTGACCTATGTGCCTGGCTACAAGAGCTTTGACCGTGACAGCCGCAACAAGAGGATGAGTCCGGTGCAGGAGGCAGACAAAAAACTCATGGCGGAGGCAGTGAAGGCTGCCAAGCGCGCCGACCTGGTGCTTTTCTTCGCAGGCGACAACCGCGAGGTGGAGACAGAAGGTTCCGACCGCAAGAGCATCACGCTGCCCTCTGGACAGGATGAGCTGGCTGCCGCCCTCGCCAAGGTCAGCAAACGAATGGTCACCATCATCGTATCGGGCGGTCCCGTAGATGTGACGACGGTGAGCGAGGCATCAGGAGCCTTGGTGGCATCATGGTTCAACGGTTCGATGGGCGGACAAGCACTGGCAGAAATCCTCACAGGCAAGATTTCACCGTCGGGCAGACTGCCCATGACATGGCCCAAGAAACTGGAGGATGTGCCGGCATACGCACTCAACACCTACCCGCAGGAGATGAAGTCCAACAACCAGGGCGACATCTTCGTGGGGTTGGTCAACAACCAAAGCACCGACCGCAGGCAGCAACTCATCGCCAACTACGCAGAGGAGGAGATGGTGGGCTACCGGTGGTATGACTGCAAAGACGTGCCCGTAGCCTATCCCTTCGGTTACGGACTGTCATACGCGAAGTTTGAATACAACGACCTGGAGGTGCGCCCCACTGCAGAGGGATACGATGTGTGCTTCGCACTCACCAACACCTCGGACACCGATGCCGAGGAGGTGGCACAGGTGTATGTATCGCGCCCCTTGTCGCATATCGAAAGACCAGTGAAAGAACTCAAGGGCTTTCAGCGCGTGGCGCTGAAGGCGGGTGAACGCAAACAGGTGACCATCCCCGTCCGCCGCGCAGACCTATGCCACTGGGATGAGGCGGCACAGGCATGGATGTACGAACCAGGCATGCTCCGTTTTCTTGTGGGAGGCTCTTCAGACAACCTGAAATTGAAAACGGAGAAACAGCAATAAACGTTCAAGACCTACTTGTTGAAAGAAGGCACGTTGCTGGAAGAGCAGGCTCTCAATATCTGAATGAACTGCCGCCAAGGAACTCACGCAGCAGCGAGGTGAAGGGAAGGGTGTGGTCCTCGATGTCGGCAAAATAGCGGAGGAACTTGCACAGCCTGTAGGCCTCGGAGTACTCCTCCGCCTTCTGCGGCACACGCTCGAGCAACTGCAATGCCTGCTGCTTGATGACCGCCAACTCGTAAATCATCGCCGTGTTGAACATCTCGTCGGCATTCTCCTGATAGGGGAATATCCACTTCTGCTCCCCCGCACGCACCGAGGGCCATCGGCGGATGGTCTCCTGAGCCGACACCCCACGGTATTTGTCGTCTCTGACGATGCGACGCAGCAGTCGGTTGTCGGTGGTGGGGATGTAGTTGTGGTGGTCGAGCAGGATGGTGGTGAGTGCCGAGGCGTAGACTCTGAACTTCTGCTCCTCGGGAATCTGCGCAGTGAGTTCGGGATTCAAGGCATGGATGCCCTCGATGACCAGGATGTCATTAGGTCCCATCTTCATCCGCTTGCCGCTGCGCTCGCTGCGGCCCAACTGGAAATTATACTTGGGCAGTTCCACCTCCTCACCATTGAGCAATTGTGTCAGTTGCTTGTTGAGCAACGGGATATTGAGTGCATGCAGGTGCTCAAAATCGTAGTCACCCTTCGCGTCGCGCGGTGTCTTGTCACGGTCGACAAAATAGTCGTCGAGCGACATCATCACCGGCCTCAGACCACTGCACACCAACTGGATGGAGATTCTCTTGCACGTGGTGGTCTTCCCACTCGACGAGGGACCGGCAATCAGCACAATCCTGACGCCCTCGCGCTTGGCTATCTCCTCTGCGATATGCGCTATCTTCTTCTCCTGCAGCGCCTCCGACACGTTGATGAGCAACGGTGTACCGCCTTTCGCCACAATCTCGTTGAAATCGCCTACCGTACTGATGCCGAGGATGTTCTGCCAGCGGTGATGCTCCTGGAAGATGCCGAACATTTTGTCCTGCCGCACCATATCGCCCAAGACATCGGGGTTGTCGAGCGACGGGATGCGCAGCAGCATCCCCTCAAAATAGGGTTCCAATCCGAAAAGATGCAGACTGCCCGTGTGGGTGAGCAAGGCACCGTAGTAGTAGTCGGCATATCCGTCGAGGTCGTAATATACCGTGTAGATGTCGCCGATTGACCGCAGGAGCTTCACCTTCGAACTGGTGCCACGCTCCTCAAATACCTTGATGGCCTCTTCGGTGGAGCACTCATGGCGGCGGATGGGGCGGTCGGCATCGATAATCTCCTGCATCCTGGCCCTTACCGCATCCACATCAGCCGCCGTCACCGCACGTCCGATGTGCAGGTCGCAGTAATAACCGTTGGACACCGGGATGTCGATGACCACGCTGCCCTTCGGGAAGAGGTCGTGCACCGCCTTGCACAGGACAAAGAAGAGGGTGCGGGTATAGGTGCGGCTGCCCGACGAGGTCGACAGGTCGAGATATTCCACGTCGGCATTATGGTACAGGCGCATGCCCAGTCCGGATGTCCGATTGTTGACCTTCGCCACTATCGGTCCGTGGGGCATGGGAAACGCCAGTCCGGAAAAAATTTCAGAAAGTGAACTCCCGATGGGGAATTCTTGTGTTTTTTTGTTATTTTTGCAACGAATTTTAATGATTTCTCTCATGGCATTGCTGTTTTGGTTTTGAGCGTGTAAAAATAGCAAAAAAATCTGACTCGACAGCCTTTGGCCTCAATTTTTTGGTAAAATATGTCTATTTGGGTTCTTTTCAAGTGTATTGGCTCCCTCGCCCTCCTCATGTATGGTATGAAATCCATGAGTGAGAGTCTTCAGAAGATGGCCGGTCCGCAGCTCCGCCATGTGCTGGGTGCCATGACCACCAACCGTTTCACGGGTGCCCTCACTGGTATGTTTGTCACCGCAGCCGTGCAGAGTTCCACCGCCACCACGCTCATGACCGTCTCGTTTGTCAATGCCGGACTGCTCACCCTCATGCAGGCCATCAGCGTCATCATGGGAGCACATATCGGCACGACGGTGACGGCATGGATTATGGCCCTCGTTTTCTCTTTCAATATCGACGGCTTCGCCTACCCCGCCTTCTTCCTCGGCATCATCCTCATCTACATGAAGAAGCGCAACATCATCGGCGACTTCATCTTCGGCGTGGCTTTTCTCTTCCTCGGACTGGGCACGCTGAAGGCAACGGGATTCGAGATGGTGGACGACCCCGAGACCAAACAAATCATCAGCACATTTTTTGCCAAGTTCAGCGAACCCGGTCTATGGAGTTCCCTGTTCTTCCTCTTCTCCGGCATGGTGCTCACCCTCTGCATGCAGTCGTCGGCAGCCATCATGGCCATCACCATGATACTCTGCGCCACCGGCATGTTGCACATCGACCAAGGCATCATTCTTGTGCTGGGCGGGAACATCGGCACCACCATCACCTCCAACATCGTGACGGCAAACGCCAACACCCCGGCGCGGCGGGCTGCCTTCTCCCACCTGTCCATCAACGTTTTGGGTGTCACATGGGCGCTTATCTTCCTGCAGCCTTTTGTCAATCTTATTTGTCAACTCGTCGGATTAGACCGCACCATGGATGCCAGTACCCCTGGCTTTACTGCCAAGACATCCGTCGTGCTCGCCACGTTCCACACCTTGTTCAACGTCATCAACACGCTGCTGCTCATCTGGTTTGTGAGATACATCGAGCGATTCGTCTGCTGGGTCATCAAGCCCAAGAAGGTGGATGATGAGGAGGACTTCCGCCTGCGCTTCATCACCTCGGGCATCATGAAGACACCCGAACTCTCCGTCCTCGAGGCACAAAAGGAGATTCGTGAATTCTCCGAGCGCATGGAACGCATGTTCGGCATGGTGAGGATACTGCTTCCCGAGAAGGATGAGAAGAAGTTCAACCAACTCTTCAAACGCATCGAGAAATACGAGGGCATCTCCGACAACATGGAGATAGAGATTGCCAAATACCTCAGCCAGGTGTCCGACGCCCACCTGAGCGACGACACAAAGGCGAAGATACGCGCCATGCTGCGCGAGATTTCCGAACTGGAGAGCATCGGCGACTCATGCTACAACATGGCGCGCACCATCAACCGCAAGGTGCAGGCCAAACAAGACCATTTCACCGACAAGCAGTATGAGCATCTCCACCAAATGATGGAACTCACCAACAATGCGCTCATACAGATGAACGTGCTCATGATGGGCCGCAGAGAGTCGTTCGATGTCAACCGCACGTTCAACATCGAAAACGAAATCAACAACTACCGCAATCAGTTGAAGTCGCAGAACATCATCGACATCAACAACCACGAGTACACCTATGCCGTAGGCACCATCTACATGGACCTCATCGCCGAGTGTGAGAAACTCGGCGACTATGTGGTCAATGTGGTGGAGGCCCGCATGGGCACACGGCAAAAAGAGGCGTAACCCCCAGTTATTCCATCAGTTGCGCAAAGAGTTCGCGCATACCTGCCGACGCTCCTTTCTTGAGATGCGTGAGGCGGGGCGACGACACACGCACGTCGCCTGGGTCGATGAGGTAGATGGGTGCATTCTCCGGTACATAGTTCACCAATCCTGCAGCGGGATAGACCACCAGCGACGTACCGATGATGATGAAGATATCGGCTTTCATGCACTCACTGACCGCCGTCTCTATCATCGGCACTGCCTCCTGGAAGAACACGATGTGCGGTCGGAGCAGCGAACCGTCGCCGGCCTTTGTGCCCGGCACCACCTCGGGATTGTCGCGCGTCAGCGTCTGGATGTAGCGCGGGTCGTAGGGGTCGATGCTCGAGCACACCTTCATCAGTTCGCCATGGAGGTGAACCACATGGGTGCTGCCCGCCATCTCATGCAGGTTGTCCACATTCTGCGTCACCACAGTCACGTCATATTTCTCCTCCAACTGCGCCACCAGGCGGTGACCCTCATTGGGCTGGGTGTCGAGGCACTTGCGGCGGAGCATGTTGTAGAAATTGGTCACCAACGTGGGGTCACGCAACCATCCGTCGTGGGTGGCCACATCCTGGACGGGGTAGTTTTCCCACAGTCCGTCGGCATCGCGGAATGTTTTCAGACCACTCTCCACCGACATGCCGGCACCAGTAAGAACAACGATTTTTTTCATAGGCTTAATAGGTTGATTGTGTGTTGATACCTTAATAATATACAAAATTAGCATTTTTTCCCGAAATAAGAAAGCGGTAATCAGATAAAAATCGTAACTTTGCCGCAATTTTAAAATGCATTTTAATTTTTTAGACGATTTTTATGGACATCAAAAGAGTGAGCTATGCCCTGGGACTGGGCATAGGGCAACAACTGGCACAAATGAATGCCAGCGACTTGAGCATTGACGATTTCGCTGCCGCCGTGAAAGACGTGCTTGCAGGCAACCCCCTGCGCGTGAAGCACGCTGAGGCACAGAGCATCGTTCAGGCCTATTTCAACGAGAAAGAGAAAGAACTGCAGGCCGACCGTGCCGCCAAGGGCAGCATCGCCAAGAAGGCCGGCGAGGACTATCTCGCCAACAACAGCACGATGGAGGGTGTGGTAACCCTGCCCAGCGGCTTGCAGTATAAGGTGCTGCGTGAGGGCAACGGCCGCAAGCCGAAAGCCACCGACCAGGTGGTGTGCCACTATGAGGGATTCCTCGTCGACGGCACCATCTTCGACAGCAGCTATCAGCGCGGCGAGCCCGCCACCTTCGCACTCAACGAGGTAATCACGGGTTGGACAGAGGGTCTTCAACTCATGCAGGAAGGTGCAAAATACCGTTTCTTCATCCCCTGGCGACTGGGCTATGGCGAGAGCGGAGCCGGTTCGCTCATTCCTCCCTATTCCGCCCTCATCTTCGACGTGGAACTGAAGGAGATAAAGAATTAAATTAAAAATTAAAGATTAAAAATTAAAAATTGCTTCTATAGCAACTATCTCCTCAAAATTAAAAAAACATTCATCAAATAACAAAAACAGAGACATGAAAAAAATTTCATTCGTGGCCATTTTGGTCATCTGTGCCGCCACCATGGTATCCTGTGGCAAAAAATACAAAGCCAGCCTGACATCAGACATTGACACACTCAGTTACGCCATCGGTATCGCCAATGGTTCACAGATTAAGCCCTACCTCATGCAGCAAGGTGTGGACACCGCCTATATCGCCGACTTCCTCCGCGGATTCAACGAGGGTGCCAAGATTGCTGGCGACAAGCGCCAGGAAGCCTTCCAGTCGGGTGTCGAGATGGGTATGAGAATGGCCAGCGGCATCAACTCCCAGATTTTCGCCGACGACGAGAACTACAAGCTCTCCCGCAAAAACCTTCTGGCTGGTATGGCAGCAGGTCTGAAGAACGACACCACCCTGATGAACCCCAATGAGGTGATGCCCAAGATTGACGGAATGGCTGAGAACATCCACAAGAAGATAATGGACAAGAAATATGGCGGCTACAAGGCAGAAGGCGAGAAGTTCCTCGTGGAGAACGCCAAGAAGCCCGGTGTGAAGAGTCTTGCCAACGGTGTGCAGTACAAAGTCATCAAGGAGGGCGAGGGTGCCATCCCCAGCGACACCGCACGCGTGAAAATCAACTACGAGGGAAAGACCATCGACGGCAATGTCTTCGACAGCAGCTACAAGCGCGGCCAGCCCGTGGAGATGATGGTGCGCCAGAACATCCCCGGTTTCTGCGAGGCCCTCACCCACATGCCTGTCGGTTCAACATGGGAGGTCTACATCCCCGCCGACCAAGCTTATGGCTCACGCGAGATGGGCGACATCAAGCCCTACTCCACCCTTATCTTCAAGGTCGAACTGCTTGACATCCTGAACTAAAAAGGTCATGAAAAGAACTTTGATATTGGCACTCGTCGTCCTGACGAGTGCCTCTTTCTGCCTTGCAACAACGGGCAAGAAAGACAAGAAGAAAAAGAAAAATGAGGCAACACAGGTGATTGCACCCGTCAACCTCACCAACAAAGCCGACTCCATGAGCTATGCCATGGGCATGGAGGCCACCAACGGACTCATCCCCTACCTCACCGGACAACTGGGGGTGGACACCACCTACATGAGCAAATTTATCGAGGGCTTCTCTGACGCCATCGACTCCTTGAAGAACAACAAGGAGATTGTAGCTTATGGTGCTGGTGTGAACATCGCCCAGACCGTGAGCAGGAACATGATTGGACAGGCCAGCAAGAGCGTCGCCGGCATCATCGACGAGCTGGACGGCGATATGTTCAAACAAGGCTTCCTCGCCGCACTGCGCAAGGACTATGCCCATTTCAACGACTCCACGGCTGCTGCCTTCGTGGTCAGCAAACACGAGGAATACACCAACACCCTCCGCAAGCAGGGTGAGGAGTTCCTCGCTGCCAACAAACTGAAACCGGGTGTGGTGACCCTGCCCAGCGGCCTGCAGTATAAGGTGCTCCGCGAGGGCAACGGACCCAAAGCCACCAAGGACGACGAGGTGGAGGTGAAATATGAGGGCCGCCTTGTCAACGGCACCATCTTCGACAGCAGTTATGAGCGCAACCCACAGACCGCCAAGTTTCGCCCGACACAAGTCATCAAGGGGTGGACCGAGGCACTCACCCTCATGCCCGAGGGAAGCATGTGGGAACTCTACATCCCGCAGGACTTGGGATACGGTGAGCGTCAGGCAGGAAAGATACCGCCATTCTCTGCCCTCATCTTCAAAGTGGAACTGGTGAAAGTGAACAGCAAGGAATGAAGACATTCGAAGAACTTGGTGTCTCAGAAGAGATACGCCGCGCCATTACCGAGATGGGATTTGAGAGTCCCATGCCCGTCCAGGAGGAGGTCATCCCCTACCTCCTGGGCATAGGCAACGACGTCATCGCCCTGGCACAGACGGGAACGGGCAAGACCGCCGCCTATGGCATCCCGCTCCTCCAGAAAATCGATGTCAACAACTCCGCCACACAAGCACTTATCCTCTCGCCGACACGCGAACTGTGCCTGCAAATCAGCGACGACCTGAAGGACTTCTCCAAATACATGCCCGGTGTACACATCGTCCCCGTCTATGGCGGCACATCCATCGTCGACCAGATGAAGGCCCTGCGAAAAGGAGTCCAAATCATCGTCGCCACACCCGGCAGACTCATCGACCTGATGAACCGTGGTGTCGCCAAACTCGACGCCGTGAGCAATGTCGTCCTCGACGAGGCCGACGAGATGCTCAACATGGGTTTCTCGGAGAGCATCGACGAAATCCTCAAGGGCGTACCCACCGACCGCAACACACTGCTCTTCTCCGCCACCATGAGCCGTGAGATAGAGGCCATCGCCAAAAACTATCTGCACGACCACAAGGAGATTGTCGTGGGCAGCCGCAACGAGGGCGCAGAGCATGTCAACCATATCTACTACATGGTGCACGCCAAGGACAAGTACCTTGCCCTGAAGCGCATCGTCGACTACTACCCCCGCATCTTCGCCATCATCTTCTGCCGCACGAAGATTGAGACGCAGGAGATTGCCGACAAACTCATCCGCGACGGCTACAACGCTGAGTCGCTGCACGGCGACCTCTCGCAGCAGCAGCGCGACCTCACCATGCAGAAGTTCCGCCAGCACCTCACCCAACTGCTCGTCGCCACCGATGTGGCAGCCCGCGGACTCGATGTCGACGACCTCACCCATGTCATCAACTTCGGCCTGCCCGAGGACATTGAGAACTACACCCACCGCAGCGGGCGCACCGGGCGTGCCGGCAAGAAGGGCACGTCAATCTCCATCGTCCACACCCGCGAGCAGAAGAAAATCAAGGCGATAGAGAAGGAAATCGGAAAGAGCTTCGTTGAGGCCGACCTTCCCACACCGCAGGAAATCTGCACCAAGCAGCTCTACCGCGTGATGGACCAGATTGTGAAAGCCGATGTAAACGAGGAGGAGATAGCACCCTTCATGGCCGACATCAACCGCCACTTCGAATATCTCGACAAGGAAGACCTCATCAAGAAAATCGTGTCCATCAACTTCGGCCGCTTCCTCGCCTACTACGCCGACGCACCCATCATCGAGAAGCCCAGCAAGGAGCGCAAGAGCAGCGCAAAGGGCGAGGGCAAGCAGCGCAAGGGTCATCAGGCAGAGGCAGGCTACCGACGCCTGTTCATCAACCTGGGCAAGGACGATGGATTCTACCCCGGCGAGGTGATGCAGTTCATCAACCGCCATGTGCCGGGACGCCAGAAGGTGAAGGTGGGACAAATCGACCTCATGGCGAAGTTCTGCTACATCGAGGTGCCCGAGGAAGACGCTGAGCGCGTGATGGAGGGACTCGACGGCGCCACCTACCACAACCGTGAGGTGCGCTGCAATGATGCCGACAGCCGCAGTCAGCAGGGCAGTGGCAAGAGCGCGCATCCGCGCGACAACGCACGCGCCCCACGCCGCCGCGAGGAGCGCAAGTCGACCGCCGACAACTTCGCCCGCTTTGAGAAGAAATCAAGGCGCACGGCAAGGACCACCGAAGAGCAGCCACGCAAAAACAAGCGGGGTACACGGGGCGGCGCACGCATGGAGAGCGGACGCCAGGACGACTGGCGGCAGTTCTTCCAAGGACATGACATCATCCTCAAGGACGACGAGCCCGACTTCTCCGAGGAGGGATGGGCACGCCGCAAGCCTAAGAAAAAGAGTTGAGCATCCCCAAAACCGCAGGGATAGAACACCACAAATGATCTTATCATGAAACTACCAGAGATATTCAGATTCTCACGCTCGATGGCATTCCGCCTGACATGGCGAGTACTGGCTATCATGATACTTATCCTCTCACTCATATCAGCCCTTATCTTCGGGCTGATATGGCTGGTGGGAGCCGTGGGGTTCGCTGCCCTATACCAAACCTCGATGGACGTATCCAACGAGAAAATCAACAACATCTTCTCTGCTGTCGAGGTGGCCTTGTCCAACAACGTGACCGAGGTGGAGGAGACCATGGGCAATGACAAAAGGGCATACTATGCCCCCACGCACCTGCTCCAGCTCAACCCCAACATCATGGGTGCTGCCGTTGCCTACAATCCCAATTATGAGCCGAAGAAAGGAAAGCCTTTCGCACCATACGTCTATCGCGACAGCACTGGCATAAAGACCAAACAGCTGAACACGAAAGAATACGACTACCTGCACAAGGAATGGTATACGATGCCGCTCGCCACAGACAGCGGCTATTGGTCGGAGCCATACATCGATGTAGGTGGCGGCGAAGTCCTGATGTCCACCTACTCCATGCCGCTGACCAACAGCAAAAATGAGATTTACGCCATACAGACCGCAGATCTCTCGCTCGACTGGATTGCCGACCTGAAGCACAAGGTGGACAGCATCATCAACGAAGACTACAATTTCGGCTTACGGAGATCGGACAGCACTGGCAACAAAGGCCACGCATCCTGCTTCATCGTCACCAAACAGGGCACATTCATCGCACATCCCAATGACGAACTGGATGTTGATGCCACCTTGCAGGAATACTTCAAGAGACAAATCGGTGAGGATAGGCCAAACATAATCAACAACATCCTTTCCGAAACCGACGGCGCATCAGCTTTCAGAGACAAGAATGGTGAGAGATTCACCATCTTCCACTCTCCCATCAAGCGCACAGGATGGAGAATGGGAATCATCGTACCGGCAAAGGATATCTACTCCATCGTCAACGTCTTCATCAAGGTGCTGATGACCATCATGCTCCTCGGACTACTCATCATGGGACTGGTATGCCGCTCCGCCATCCACCGCCTCACCAAACCCATCACCCGTTTCGCCAACTCTGCGGAAGAGATTGCCAAGGGCAACTTCGATGCCGAACTGCCTGTCATCAAGTCAAAAGACGAGATGCGGCGGTTGCACGACTCCTTCTCCACGATGCAGCACTCACTCGTCAACCAGATTGAGCAGTCGAGGATAGTCAACGAGGAAAAAGGACGCATGGACAGCGAACTGAAGATTGCCCACGACATCCAGATGTCGATGCTGCCGGGCACCAACTCTCCCTTCCCCGACCGCACCGACATCGACGTCTATGCACAGCTGGCTCCTGCCAAGGAGGTGGGCGGCGACCTCTACGACTTCTACATCCGCGACGAGAAACTGTTCTTCTGCATCGGCGACGTGTCGGGAAAAGGTGTTCCCGCAGCCATGGTGATGGCTGTCACACGAGCCCTGTTCCGCACCCTTTCCGCCCATGAGGCACAACCCAACCGCATCCTGGCGGCCATCAACAACTCCTTGTCGGAAACCAACGAGTCGAGCATGTTTGTCACCATGTTCGTCGGCGTGCTCGACCTGCCCACAGGACGCCTGCGCTACAGCAATGCAGGGCACGACACCCCGATGCTGCTGGCTCACGGCAATGTTGACATGCTGCCATGCGACCCCAATGTGCCCATTGCCGTGGTGGCGAACTGGAAATTCACCTCTCAGGAGGCCATCATCAGTCCGCAGACCACCCTCTTCCTCTATACCGACGGAGTGACCGAAGCCGAGGACATCTACCACAACCAATTTCAGGAAGACCGGATAATCAGTGCTGCACGCAAGGCTGGCAACCAGCCATATGCCCTTGTCAAGCAGATGGAGAATGCCATACACCAGTTTGTGGGTAAAGCCGAACAAAACGACGACCAGACTATGCTTGCCATACTATATATGAGAGAGAAAAAAGACGCATTATTCCAAAAGAGCCTCACTCTGCCCAACAACATCGAGGAGATTCCCCAACTGAATGCTTTCATCGATGAGGTGTGCGAAGCAGCAGGTCTGGACATGCCGGAGACGATGTCCATCAACCTCGCCCTCGAGGAGGCTGTCGTCAATGTCATGGACTATGCCTATCCTGGCGGCACGCAAGGACAGGTGCTCATTGAGGCTGAGGCCGACAAGGAGCGGATGAAGTTTGTCATCACCGACCAAGGCATTCCCTTCGACCCCACGGCAAAGGAAGAGGTAGACACCACACTGAGTCTGGATGAACGCCCCACCGGCGGACTGGGCATCCACCTGGTGCGACAAATCATGGACTCCATCAACTACGAGCGTGTGGACAACAATAACGTACTGACGCTCCGCAAAAAGTTGGTTTGAGGCCTTTTTAATGATTATTAACTTTCGCGATGAAAAGGTAGTGTAAGACTTTTCATATATTTGCAGACTAGATACAAGAATGACTGACGTCATACTATCCAGCTTCATCAGTCTGTTTGCGTTATTCGGCAAAGAAGAGCAAGTAGACGAGGCACGGGCAAAGGAAATGCTCGTCAGTTATCTACGCCATCATTTCGGTATACGCAACATCAACATCTACCTCGACCTGTATGATGACATGCGTATGGCATACGAGATGACCGACGACCTCAACAGCGAGGAGACTGTCGCCTCCATCTGCTCTGCCCTCCACGGTAGGATACGTCCCAGCGAGGAGGCACTGCTGCTGCTCCGACTGATGGAGTTTTGCAGCGACGACGGCCTGCAGGCCAACGCCATGTTCAGCACCCTGGCAAGGCAGCTGCACATCACAGATGAACAATACAACGACTTCACCGACTTCGTGTACAACCGCGAGACAGAGTGGGTCAAACTACATCATATCGAGGGATTCGGAGGAGTCCTGAAAACACTGCTCGACCGCATAACTGGACTGCTCATCTTCACCTACATGGGCAAGGACACCGTGAAACTCAATGATGTCCGCGTCCTGGCAGGCACCTATCAGGTGTGGCAGCAGAGCAGCGTGCTGAAAAACGCCGAGGGACGGCCTGTCTACTACTCGTCGATTATCAGCACATACAATAAGGATGCCGACCAGACACAGGCAGTGGAGTTCTGCGGACGAAACATCAACTTCAGATACTCCAACAGCGACAACGGCATGCACAATCTGAGCTTCACGCTCAGAAACGGCGAGATGCTCGCCATCATGGGCGGTTCGGGAACGGGAAAGACCACCTTGCTCTCACTGCTCAACGGCAGCATGAAGCCCCAGGAGGGCACCATCACCATCAACGGGCACGACATCAGTGAGCCCGCAGCAAAAGACCTCATCGGCTACGTCCCGCAAGACGACCTGCTCATTGAGGAACTGACGGTTTACCAAAACCTATGGTTCACCGCCAAACTGTGCTTCGAGGGCCTGACCGACCAGGAAATCGACCGCCGCGTGCTGAAAACCCTGAAAGACCTGGGACTCGACGCCACCAAGAACCTGAAGGTAGGCTCCGCCATCAACAAATACATCTCCGGCGGACAGCGCAAGCGTCTCAACATCGCACTGGAGCTGATACGCGAACCTGCCGTACTGTTCCTCGACGAACCCACATCAGGACTCTCGTCCGCCGACACCGAGAAAGTCATCCTCCTGCTGAAGGAGCAGACGCTGAAGGGGAAACTCATCATCGTCAACATCCACCAGCCGTCGAGCGATGTCTATAAGCTGTTCGACCGCCTGTGGCTCCTCGACAGGGGCGGATACCCCGTCTTCGACGGCAACCCCATCGACGCCATCACCTATTTCAAGGAGGCGGCCAACTATGCCGATGCGGAGACCAGCGCCTGCCCCACCTGCGGCAACGTCAACCCGGAGATTGTGCTCAACATCATCGATGAGAAGGCACTAAGCAACACCGGCGAGCCATCCGATGAGCGAAAGATGACGCCACAGGACTGGCACGAACTCTATCTGGACAAGCGTGAGGAGATGCCCGAACCGGCAGTGAGCGACGTGCCGCCGTCAGACCAGAAGAAGCCCAGCGCACTCAGGCAGTTCTCCATCTTCCTGATGCGCAACATCAGGACCAAGATCACCAACACGCAGTACCTGTGCATCACACTCCTGATGGCTCCGCTGCTCGCCGTCATCTGCGCCCTGCTCACCCGCTACGCCCCGCAAGAGGGCTACACCATAATGGACAACAAAAACCTGGTGAGCTACTTCTTCATGGCAGTCATTGTCGCCACCTTCACAGGCATGAGCGGCAGTGCCGAGGAAATCATCAAAGACCGCGCCCTGCTCAAGCGCGAGCGGTTCCTCAACCTGTCATACAGCAGCTACATCTGGTCGAAAATAGCATATATGGCAGGTGTCTCACTCATACAGACCCTGCTGTTCATCGTCATCGGCAACACCATCATGGGACTGCACGGACTGTTCTGGCAGTGGTGGCTCATCCTGTTCGTCACCGCCTTGCTGGCAAACCTGACAGGACTGCTCCTCTCACAATGCCTCAACTCGGTGGTCGCCATATACATCAGCATACCGCTGCTGCTCATCCCGCAGATACTCCTCTGCGGACTGGTGGTGAACTTCGCCGACCTGACACCCAAGAGCACAACGGGCTATGTGCCGTTCATCGGCGACGTCATCCCGTCGCGCTGGTCATACGAGGCTCTCGCCGTCACGTCGTTCACCGACAACCCCTATGAGGCGCAGTTCTTCGAGAGCGACAAGGAGAAATACGAGACGCAATACTACAACATGGGATTCCTCGACGAGCTCCAGTCGCAGCTCCAGACGATGAAGGACGAGAAAGAGAAAGGCAAGGAGGTGAAAAAAGACCACATGGAGGTCATCCGCACCAACCTCGCCACTATTGCCGAATACTGCGGCATAGAACCCTATAAGGGCGACCACTCCTACCAGTCGCTCTACGACTATATGAAGCAGGCAGAGAAAATCCTGTCGAAGCGCAGCAACAAAATCACGATGGAAGCCGACGCAGCGGTGGCTGCCTTCATCCGGG
The DNA here is from genome assembly GCA_902767775.1 of uncultured Prevotellaceae bacterium. Lineage (GTDB taxonomy): Bacteria > Bacteroidota > Bacteroidia > Bacteroidales > Bacteroidaceae > Prevotella. The sequence goes on from CACXIP010000013.1 coordinate 89,757, forward strand.
AAAACGGAAAGGAAGCGCTGCTGAAGCTGAAGCGCGACAACTACAACCTGAAACTGGAAGACTGCGTCGTGGGAGTGGAAAACAAACGTACGCTCGACGTCATCGACAACCATATCGTGTCGCGCACCGGAATGGTATTCCTGACACCTCACAGCAAGATGGGACGCTCCCAATTCTACAGCAGTGAGAAAATCATCGGCTCATGGCACATCAAGACCATGTGGTACAACATCGCCGTCCTGCTCCTCATGAGCATCATCGTGACGGTGCTCCTCCTCACCGACTGCCCCGGCAGGTATATCAGAAAAGAAGTACAATAAACAAAACGAACCGTCATATTAAAAATAATCGGAACATATCAACACACATTTATTAATAACTTTAAATTTCAAAAAGCATGAAGAAATTATCAGTATTTGCTATCGCAATTGCAGCCGTTGTCTTCGCAGCTTGCACAGGCAACAAGACCAAAACCCAGGACGTACCTGAGGAAGAGAAGAGTTTCGAACAGGAGCAGATTGAGGCCAGCATCAAGATGCACATCGACAGCATCGCTGCTGACCTGGGCAAACTCAAGCAGCTCCCCTTCGTTCAGGAGGACAATGGCGGTCTGACACTGACTGCCGAGGAGAAGCAAGTCAAGCCCGACTACCTGCTTGACCCCAAAGTTGCCGAGGAGGCCACCACTCTGGCTGAGAAATACCGCATCCTCAGCGCCCTCAACGTAGACAAGAGGATTGCCGCTCTCTATGAGATGCCGACAGATGAATACGACAAAGCCATCTCAAAACTGGCTGCTGACATCAACGACCCCTCCTTCAAGGTGCTCGACAACGCCAACTCCATCTTCGAGACCACTTCCGCTCTCTATGACGCCATGAACGAGAACGGCCGCATCAACCAGTTCTGGCAGACCGCTGCCGCAGCTCTGGTCGAGCAGCTCTTCATCGTCAACCAGAACACTGAGAAGTTCCTCAGCGTGTTCAACGACGAGGCTGCCTCCAACGTGACCTACCGCATCGTCCTGATTCTCGACGCCGTTGACCGCCTGTCCAACTACGACCCCGAGATCAAGCCCATCGCCGAGGCTATCGCCCCGCTGAAGGTGCTCAACGCTACCTCTCTTGACGAACTGAAGAGCCAGCTCGCTGAGGCTAAGGACAACATCGCAGCTGCCCGCAAGGCACTGGTGAAGTAAGCGAGGAATACTATGAGCTTTGATATTAAAGAACAAAACGGAGCCATGCGGGCAGCCGTGCTTGGCCGTCTGGACACTCCTTCTGCCGTCAAAGCCCAGCAGGAGATAGAGCCCTTGCTGGAGAATGCCGACAAGGAAATCGTCCTCGACTGCGAACAGCTGCAATACATCAGCAGTTCAGGCCTCCGCCTGTTCCTCACCATCCGCAAAGCTGCTGCTGCCAAAGGCGGCAAGGTCATCATCGAGAACATCAGCGATGAAATCAAGAAGGTGTTCATGATGACTGGCTTCTTCAATCTCTTTGAAATCCGCTAATCATTGGATAATTTGCAGATTCTCTGACAATGGCCGTGCTTGTTTTTCAGGCACGGCTATTTTTTTGGTTGTTTGGGGGGTTGGTCGTTTGGTCGTTTGGGAGTTTTTTAAGGAGTTTAGGAGGGAAAGAATAGTTCATAGTTCATAATTCATAGTTATATGCAAATTGGGAGTTTTTGGGAGTTTAACTATTCCTACAAGAATGGCGGTGCAACGTAGTAGAGACGTCCATATATGGCGTCTCCCAGCCAAGGATGCCGTGACCCGAATGGAGCTCCCCCTCTAAGATTAGAGGGGGCCAGGGGGCGTTGACCAAACCACGAATGCATTCATGATTCATTACATGACAATTATATGTTTTATATTCACACGAATGTCCACGAATTTTACATCAATTTTTTCATCCTTTTTGCGAGTGCCTTGGCACTTTTTCTCGTTTCCCCAAACGCCAAGAATGGTTTTTCTATCTTTTTCCTAAGCAAAGCGTTTTTTTATTTTCTCTTCTATCACAACCTGCAAATCCGTGCCCATCCGTGTTATCCGTGGTTGAATTATTAAGGAGTTTAGGAGTGTAGGAGATTAGGAGTTTAGGAGTGTAGACAATAGCCCTACAAGATAGTGGTGCTAAGCTTTTTTCTTTCGTGCCTTTTCGCAAAGTTTCGTGGTTAAATAAGTCAACGCCCCCTGACCCCCTCTAATCTTAGAGGGGGAGCTGGTTTGCACAGTCAATAATGATTCTTTCGTGCCCTTTCGTGAGATTCGTGGCTTGAATATTTTTCGTGTATTTCGTGGTTTGAATATTTTTCGTGGCCTTTCGTGAATTTCGTGGTTAAAAAATTGTTCGTGTATTTCGTGGTTAAAAAATTATTCGTGAATTTCGTGGTTTTAAGTTTTTCGTGGAGATTCGTGAATTTCGTGGTTAAAAACACTTTTCGTGGTTAAAAAATTTTCGTGGTCGCTGTTTGCAACCAAGTTGCATTGCAGATGTCCTACCTTTGCACCAGAATCATAACAAAAACATCATTATATGGGACATCATCACCATAATCAAGAAGAAGCATGTTGCTCACATGAACATCACCACGAGCACGAACATCACCACGAGCATGAAGGCAGCCTTCGCAGTCAACTGCTGCTCATCGGCGTCACCATATTGCTGCTCATCGCAGCCGTTTGGGTGGAGCACCATCTGTCGCTGACCACCTGGCAACTGCTGCTGGTTTATCTCATTCCCTATCTGCTCATCGGCCACGACACCCTGCGCGAGGCAGCCGAGGGACTGCTTCAGGGCGATGCCTTCAACGAGCATTTCCTCATGTCAGTGGCCACCATCGGCGCCCTCTGCATCGGTTTCCTGCCTGGAGCAGAGACAGAGTTCCCCGAGGCCGTCTTCGTCATGCTCTTTTTCCAAGTAGGCGAACTCTTTGAGGGATATGCCGAAGGGAAGAGCCGCGACAGCATCGCCCACCTGATGGATATCCGACCCGACATCGCCCATGTGGAGCGCAACGGTGAGGTAAGCGCCATCGCTCCTGAGGAGGTGGCGGTGGGCGAGACCATCGTCATCCGACCCGGCGACAAGGTGCCTATCGACGGCATCGTTCTGGAAGGCACATCGTCGCTCAACACGACAGCACTCACCGGCGAGAGCGTGCCACGGTCGGTAGCCACTGGCGACGAGGTCATCTCAGGGTGTGTCAACCTCTCCGGAGTCCTTCGTGTACGTACCACGAAGAGTTTCGGCGACAGTACGGCATCCAAAATCATCAACTTGGTGGAACACGCCAGCGAGCATAAGTCGAAGAGTGAGACTTTCATCACCCGTTTCGCCAGGGTATACACCCCCATCGTCGTCTTTGCCGCCCTTGCCATCGCCATCGTCCCGCCGCTGCTCTCAGGGCATTTCGCCACCGCCTTTGCCGACTGGCTCTACCGCGCACTGATGTTCCTCATCGTGTCGTGCCCCTGCGCGCTGGTCATCAGCGTGCCCCTCACCTTCTTCGGCGGTATCGGCGGTGCCTCACGGCGCGGCATCCTCATCAAGGGCGCCAACTACATCGACGTGCTGTCGCAGTTGGACTATATGGTCTTCGACAAGACCGGCACACTCACCCACGGACAGTTTGCCGTGGAGGCGGTGCATCCCGACACCTGTGACGAGCATCAGCTGCTGCACCTCGCCGCCCACGTGGAGCATTTCTCCACCCATCCCATCGGCATAGCACTGCGCGACGCCTTCCCCGATGAAGCCACCGACGGCTGTCTGGTGACCGATGTCGAGGAAGTGGCGGGACAGGGAGTGCGCGCCCGTGTGGGCAGCGACATCGTCTGCGTGGGCAATACGAAGATGATGGACTCTGTTGGTGCCCATTGGCATGACTGCTCCCACACTGGCACCATCATCCATGTCGCCATCAACGGCGTCTATGCAGGCCATATCGTCATCAACGACAAGGTGAAGACCGACAGTGCAGAAACCATCCGCCAACTCAAGGAGTTGGGCATCCGGCATATCGTGATGCTCACCGGCGACCACGAAAAGGTGGGGGCTCATGTGGCACAGCAGTTGGGCATCACCGAATACCACACCGAACTGCTCCCCACCGACAAGGTGGACCATGTGGAGCAGTTGCTTCAGAAAAAGGAGAAGGGAAAGATGCTCGCCTTTGTCGGCGATGGCATCAACGACGCACCCGTGCTCGCCCGTGCCGATGTGGGCATCGCCATGGGTGGTCTCGGCAGTGATGCTGCCATCGAAGCCGCCGACGTGGTGCTGATGGACGACCAGCCTTCGAAGACGGCACTTGCCATCCGCATCGCCCGCCGCACCCTGTCCATCGCCCGTCAGAACGTGGCATTCGCCATCGGTGTCAAGGTGGCGGTGCTCCTCCTTGCCGCCCTTGGCATCGCCACCATGTGGATGGCGGTCTTCGCCGATGTCGGTGTCACCGTACTTGCCGTCCTCAACGCCATGAGGGCACTTGGCGGAGTGCATCATTCATAGTTTACAGTGCATTGAAAAAGGGCAGGATTGTTTTTCCTGCCCTTCATCTGAAAGTGAGTTAAGTAAAAAGATGTGTCAGTCGTCGATGTTCATCAACTGTCCCTGCTTGTTGAACTTCAGTTCGAGATCGTTGGACAGTTCCACATCATATCCGTGGCGCTCCTTGTCTATCTTCACCACCTTGGCACCAGCGAAATGTGTCTTCACATAATTGGCGATGTTTGCAGGAACGAGGCTGGCGGGAACGGCGCTGTAGTTGCAATCCACCTTATCCCAATTTCCGTTTTTGTCGAATTCCACCTCGGTGCCATTGCTCAGGCGAACTTCATATTTCTTTCTGCCGTCGAAATCAATCTTGGCGTAAGAGACGGTCTGGCCGGGGAAAGTCTTCTGGATGAAGGTCTTGGCGGCGGCGGGCAGTTGCTCGGCAGGGATAATCCTGTCACCGGCAAAAGATGAAACACTGTGCATCAACATGCAAACGAGGGCTGCGAAGAATAAAACTGACTTTTTCATAATTGTATTTTTTTTAGTTATTATTTTTTTTAATTGGTTGTTCTCTTTTTTGTCTTCAGGAGATGTGTTTTGTTCCTTTCGACATTGCAAAGATAATCACCATTTTGCCCCCATTCCAAATTTTTTTGTGTTTTTCGCCTCACTTCGTTGCGACACACATCCCCATTTGCGACAAACCTTCATCACCCCCTCTAAATCTGTCGCGTTGTTGGGCGTTTAGGAGATTTTTTTAGGAGTTTAGGAGTCTAGGAGATTAGGAGTTTAGACAATAGCCCTACAAGAATGCCGGTGCAACGTGGTAGAGACGTCCATATATGGCGTCTCCCAGCCAAGAATGGCGTGTCCCGCATGGAGCTCCCCTCCCCACGCGTGGGGAGGGGTTGGGGTGGGGAATTATTTTTCTGAAAAACAAGAAGTTACACACCCCACCCCTGCCCCTCCCCTTCATGGGAGGGGAGTTGCTGGCGCACTCATCCGTGGTTTTAGTATTTTTCGTGCCCTTTCGTTTATTTCGTGGTTGAGTCATCCGTGCCCATCCGTGGTATCCGTGGTTGGAATCTTTTAGGAGTCTAGGAGTGTAGGAGTTTAGACAATACCCCTACAATAATGCCAGTGCAACGTAGTAGAGACGACCATATATGGCGTCTCCCAGCCAAGAATGGCGTGTCCCGCATGGCAATTTATGCTAAATTACATGGCAATTATATGTTTTATATTCACACAAATGACCATAAATTGCCCACAAATTGTTCACAAATTTTTTCCTCCTTTTTGTGAGTGCCTTGGCACTTTTTCTCGCTTCTCAAAACGCCAAGGATGTGTTTTTCTATTTTTTTATTCTTTTTCTGAAGCGAAGCGGTTTTTTATTTTCTCTTCTATCAACCACGAAACTCCCAAATGAAGATTGAATACAGTGATGTCGGATTGCAAATCCTGATATTTAAGACATCGGGATTGCAAATCCCGATGAACAGCTGGTGCAGCACAGCGATAATCTCCTAAACAGCCAAACATAACAGGCATATGTCTAAACTCCTAACCTCCTAAACTCCTAAACTCCTAATTTGCATATAACTATGAACTATGAATTATGAACTATGAACTATGAATTATGAACTATGAACTATGAATTATGAACTATGAACTATGAATTATGAACTATGAACTATTCTTGCCCTCAAAAACTAACTTTCACGCTTCATGCGCATATGGAGCTGCAGGACAGCGGGGATGAAGATAAAGAAAGAGAAGAGCACCGCCAAAGCCACCTTGGTGGTGTTGCCACCAAAGAGTTGGAGAAGAGTGGAGTCATGATACTGCGGGAAGATGTTGTATATCGCATACGCCACCGTGTTGTTCACCCAATGGAGCATGATGCCGGGGATGATGCTGCCCGTGCGGTAGTACATCCATCCCAAGAGCAGTCCGAGGAAGAAGGCGTGAGGCATCTGGATGGGGTTGAAATGAACAACAGCGAAAATCAGCGCAGAGAAAGTGATGGCCACCCAGTGGCTGCGCATCGTGCCCAACAGCGCCCTCAGGATGGCACCGCGAAACACCAGTTCCTCTACCAAAGGGGCGAAGATGCAGATGGCGAGATACCCCCAGCGACTGCCCAGCAGCCCCGTCAGCGAGTCACCCGACCAATCGGGCAGCGGCACCAGTTCGACAAAAGCTTCCGATGGGATGACGGTACCCAGGGCTGCTATTGTCACCCAGAAGAGGACCGCCACGGGCCATGTCTGCAGGTAGGTGCGCGACACCGTTGCCCACCTCTTCCACAGGAAGATGAGCATCACCACCAAACTGAACACCGACTGGATGACAATCAGTTGCGGTATCGAGGTAGACACATTGCCTGCCGCCACCGCCGCCAGCGCCTGACTGAAAGGTTTCCCTTCCACCATGCCCCAGGCGATGCACACCAGATAGGTGATGAGCAACTGCACCATCACGAATACAAACACATAGAGCAGCGCATCGATAACGCCGTTGCTTGTCTTATTCTTCATCTTCTCTTGTTTTTTCTATATCAAACAATTGTTCTGCCCGCTCCACATCCTGGCGCATCTGTTCTGCCAAGGCATCCGACGAGGTGAACTTCTGCTCGCCACGCAACCGCTCGCCGACAGCCACCACGACATGGTGCCCGTAGAGATTGCCCTCAAAGTTGATGATATGCACCTCCACCGAAGTCTCATCCCCGCCAAACGTGGGACGGCTGCCGATATTCATCACGGCATGCCGCATCTCCATGCTCCCCTCCGTCCTCACCTTGACGGCATAGACACCGGCAGCAGGAAGGAGCTTTCCCTCACAGCCCATGTCAAGGTTGGCGGTGGGGAAACCCAGGCGCCTGCCCAACTGATAGCCCTCCACCACCTTTCCGACAAGGAGATAGGGACGGCCCAGACAGCGGGCTGCCTCCGTCATCTCACCCTTGGCAAGCAACCGTCGGATGCGGCTGCTGCTCACCGCCTGTCCGTCGATGGCGAATGGCGTACTGGCGATGACCTCTATGCCCATTTGCTTTCCATGGCGCACATAGTCGTCGAATCCCTCCGAGCGGTTGTGCCCGAAGCGGTTGTCATAGCCTATCACCAATTTCCTCACGTGGAGACGGTCGTGCAGCACCTGTTGCATGAACTCCCTGGCGGAGAGCGCCGCCAGTTGGGGCGTGAAATGAAACAGTGCGCAGGTATCGATGCCCGTTCCCGCCAGGTTCACCAACTTCTCGTCCTCTGTGGTGAGCATCTGCGGGATGAACTCTGGCGATGTCACCTGGCGCGGATGGTTGTCGAACGTCACCACCATGGCATCCAGTCCGTCCTTCCTCGCCTCCTCCACCACCTGTGCGATGAGGTGCTGGTGGCCGAGGTGTACACCATCAAAAAAGCCGATGGTGGCCACTGAGGGACTGAGGTCGGCAGGGATTTGGTCTGCGTGGATTGTTAGCATCTTTTATTTTTGAGGTTTGAGATTTGAGATTTGAGGGTTCCGGAGATTCCGGGTTTTCCGGGGGTTCCGGATTTTCCGGGTTTTCCGGAGTTTCCGGGGTTCCGGGCGTTACACTGGCGGATTCTCACGCAAATTTTCGAGGATAGCCATCAGGTCGTCATAGCGCTCGGCACGGAGGATGGCGATGCGTGTCTGCCTGAAATTGGGAATGCCCTTGAAAATCGGACTGGCAGCCAGATGGCGGCGGGTGTGCAGGATGCCGCGATACTCATCGATGCGCTCGATGTTGATGCGCAACTGCTCCTCGAGCACGCTCAGTTTCCAACCGAAGTCCATCGATGTGTCGGGCTCCTCCCCGTCGAGCAGGCGGCGTATCTCACGGAATATCCAAGGCCGCCCGAAAGTGGCACGCCCCACCATCACGGCATCCACCCCTGTCTCTTCGAAAGCCCTCTTCGCCTCCTCGGGCGAGGTGATGTCGCCATTGCCGATGATGGGGATATGGATGCGCGGGTTGTGCTTCACCTCTGCGATGGGTGCCCAGTTGGCCTGTCCGGTATACATCTGCGAGCGTGTGCGCCCATGGATGGTGAGCGCGCTGATGCCGCAGTCCTGCAACTGTTCCGCCAGGTCGCCGATGATGATGTTGTTGCAGTCCCATCCCAGGCGGGTCTTCACGGTGACGGGCACCTTCACCGCCTTCACCACCTCTCGGGTGATGTCGAGCAGCAGGGGAATGTTGCGCAGCATCCCTGCGCCGGCCCCCTTTCCCGCCACCTTTTTCACAGGACAGCCAAAGTTGAGGTCTATCAGGTCGGGCTTCACCTCCTCCACGATACGCGCCGCCTCGACCATCGCCTCCACGTCGCGCCCGTAAATCTGTATTCCCACCGGCCGCTCCTCGTCACGGATGGTCAGTTTGTCCACCGTACTCTTGATGGAGCGCACCAGTGCCTCGGCACTGACAAACTCGGTGTAGACCATTGACGCGCCGAAGCGCTTGCACAGCAGTCGGAAACCGATATCGGTGACATCCTCCATCGGGGCGAGGAAGATGGGCTGCTTGCCGAATGTGATGGGTCCTATCTGCATATCCGGGTTATTTGAGCAAGTGATACATACCGCCGGCATGGGTGCGCACGATACCTTTCATCTCCAGTTCGAAAAGTACGCCGGTGAGACGGTTGACGGGGATGTCCGCCTGCACTGCCAGCATGTTGAGATGCAGGTCGTTGTTGCCTTGCAGCACCGCCACCACCTTTTGCTCCTCGTCGCTGAGGTCGGCGAACAACTGTCGCTCGATGCCCTCCTCACGCGCCTTCGAGAGGACTGCGTCGCCCTCCCACCCCATCGTCCTGACGAAAGAGGCAGCATCGGTGAGCAGCGCCGCGCCATTGTCGCGGATGAGGTTGTTGCATCCCTCCGAGTAGGGGTCGCCCACCCGTCCGGGGAAGGCGAACACGTCGCGGCCATACTCACGGGATATCTCCGCCGTGATGAGTCCTCCTCCATGGGCGGCACTCTCCACGAGGATGCAGGCATCGGACATACCTGCCACGATGCGGTTGCGGCGCACGAAATTGATTTTGTCGGCTTTGGTGCGCGTCATGAACTCCGTCAGCAGTCCGCCCTGCGACAGCATGTCTACGGCAGTGGAACGGTGGCTGTTGGGATAGATGGTGTCGAGCCCATGGGCGAGCACCGCCACGGTCTCCAAGCCTGTCTCCAGCGCCTTGCGGTGGGCACAGATATCGACACCGTATGCCAGTCCGCTCACCACCAGCACATGAGGACACAGTTCTGTCAGTTCGGTGATGAACCGCTGGATGAGGTCCTGACCGTAGGTGGTGCATTTCCTCGTCCCCACGATATTGATGACGCGGCTCTGGTTGAGGTCGGCATTGCCCTTGTAGTAAACCACCAGCGGGGCATCCTCACACTCTGCCAGGCGGTGCGGGTAGTCGGGGTCCGACGGGGTGAGCGGGCGTATGCCATGCTCCTGGTCGAAAGCCAGTTCCTCCTCCGCCCTCGCATACATGGTGTCGGTGTCGCGCAGCATCTCTACAAGGCGAGGCGAGGCATCGGGGATGATGTCCCTGATGTTGTTGCGGTGCTCCATCACGGCGGCGGCACTTCCCGCTGCCTGGTAAAGGGAATGGATGGCGGCGAGGTTGTAGTAGCTCAGCCTCGCGAGCGCCATTGCGGCAAGCGTCTCTTTCTCGTTCATGGCTTCGGGGCTTCTAAGAACTGTGCAAACACCTCGTCGTATGGACTGCGCATCGCCAACTTGCCGTCGACGAGGCACACCAGTTCCACTTTCGCGCGGAAGGCCAACTGCTCGTCGGCAGCGCGGAAGATGTCCTGGTCGAAGATATAGCGCACGCCCTCCTTGCGCAGGTTGAGGCGTGAGACAAACGCATCGTCGCAGCGCAGGGGCACCTTGAACTGCATGTTCATCCTCGCCACGACGGCATCTGCCCCCTTGGCATGCATGTCGGCGAAACTCACGCCGAGGCTGCGGAGGAAGAGGTGCCGCGTATGCTCGATATAATGGAGGTAGTTGGCATTGTTGACAATGCCCTCGATGTCGCACTCATAATCACGCACTTCCATGCGTGTCTCAAAGATATATTTCATTTCTTTCTCATGTATTCATAACCGATGCGGCAGTGCAGGCAGTCCTTGCGGTCGCAGTATTGCTTTTTGAGTTGGATAAGCGCCTGCGTGTCGCCGGCATTCTCCACTGTCAGTCCGCACTCCTGCCACATCCTCACGATATGGTTGTCCTCCGCGCCCAACTGCTCGAGGAGGGTGAAGGCTCGGTCGCATAGGCGGTCGTCGCCCCTGTGACGCCCATAGGCGAAGAGCATGGGGATGGCGGTGTTGATCATCAGCAGCCGCAGCGAGTGGGCAGACATATGCTTGCCGCTCTTTGCGCTCTCGCTGCCAAAGACGTAGTGCGTCTCCCAATAGGGTGAGACATTGGTGGCGAGCACGTCCTGCATCGCCTCCACCGTCTCACATGCCACCAACTGGCTCAGTCCCGCCTTCCGTGAGCAGTAGAGGTTGGCCAGTTGGGAGATGCGGATATGGGGGAAGTTCTGCGGTCTCATCCGCAGGAATTTCCATAGTTTGCCGTCGATGGGCTTCAGGCCGAACTTATGCGCCAGATACAGGTACTCGTTGCGCAGGCGGGTGAAATAGCCCTCGCTGAGCGCCTCCTCCCGATACCGCTCCGGCACCATCTCCATGTCGAGGAGTCCTGCCTGTCCCATGAATATCGCCTCCACCTGGAAGGGGTTGTCGCGGTGGTGGTCGACAGCATGCAGCGGGATGCTGTTGGCCCACGCCTCGAAGGCATCGCCGTTGACGCCAAAGCCATAGTTGCGGGCGAGGGTGACGAAGTAGGCATCCTCCCACGAACCGTCGCAGAGTGCCACGCGCTTCCTCACCGCCTCGGTCTTCTGCTCCAGCCGCTCTGTCTGCAGCGCACTCATCCAACTGTGTATCATCAGCGGGGTGAGGTCGGGGATAATCTTGTAGCAGGGTGGATAGCGGTCGATGGTGATGAGTTCCTGATAGTGGTCGCTCACATGCTTCGGCACGCTGAGCTGCACCTGCGGCAGCACCTGTCCCTTGTGGGTCCTGACGATGGCATCCACCACCCCGCAGACATGCAGCACCACATTGTCGTAGGCGGCGTCGCTGTCGTGCCCGTGCTGATACCAGTCGCTCGCCTTGTCGTGTATCTCCACGTTGCCCACCCACAGCATGCCGTCCACCTTGATTTTGGCGTTGAAGAAGTCGGGACCGGCATGGCGGTTGTGCAGCCCGGGGTCGATGACCTCCACCGGCAGATGGTCGGTGGTGGTGAGGGGCTCGAGGGGAAACAGCTTGTGCTTCCAGCAATAGTGCAGCAGGGCTTCCATCGTCTGTCTTGATTTGATACGGATGACAAAATTAGGCAAAAAAGATGAATTGGGCAAATGATTTGGTAAATACACAAAAATAAAAACGGCCTCTTTGCGTTTTTATGATAAAGCAAACAAACTACATGAGAAAAACTTACACGACCATCAGTCTGTGCCTGTTGTTGATTCTTTTGGGACAGACAGCAACGGCACAAACAGAGAAAGAGTTCAGAAATCCGCCCGCCGACCTGTGCAGCCACGTCATCCTGGGCTGGGACGGGGAAATCACACCCGACATCATCGGAAAGGACCTCAGCGAGATACGGTCGCGCGGGTTCCGCAACGTCATCGTCGAGGCGGGCTACCGCATGGGTGCTCCCTACCTCAGCGAGGGATGGATGGCGAACATCCGCACATTGGCCGACTCTGCCGCACACTACGGCATGCGGGTATGGATTATCGACGAGGGGAAATACCCCAGCGGCATGGCGGGGGGACTGTTCTCCAAGGAGCGGCCCGACCTGTGCATGCAGGCTCTTGTGCCGGAGGGCGACACCGTGAGGGCGGTGAGGCGCTCCTCGCAGACACGCTGTGTGAACAACCCCACCGGTGGAAAGGATGAGAGCAACTCGCTCTGCGACTACCTCGACCCGCAGGCGGTCGGACAGTTCATCTCATGGACCCACGAGGCATACCGAAAGGCGCTCGGCCACCATCTCGGCACCACCGTCCTTGGTTTCCGGGGCGACGAACCGGCTTTCCAGCGGGTGCCGTGGACCAACGACATCATGGATGTCTTCGTCCGGGAAAAGGGCTACGACCCCACACCATGGCTGCGGGTGCTGACACAAAACAGCCGCTCGTCGCTTCACTTCGAAGGCCTCAGCGACCGTGAGCGCCAGGTGAAGGCTGATTGCTGGGATGTATGGAGCCGCCTGTTCGCCGACCGCTTCTTCAAGGCCCAGGCTGACTGGTGCGCCAGTCATGGCGTCAGCCACATCACACATATGGACAAGGACGACATGCTGCCTTGGTGCGTGAAGATGGAGGGCGACCCCTTCCGCTGCCTGAGTCAGGTGCAGGTGCCGGGCATCGATGTCATCTGGTCGCAGATATGGTATGGCTGCCGCAACGAGTTCCCGCGCATGGCGTCATCCGTGGCACATGTCTATGGCCGCCAACGGGCTTTCAGCGAGAGCTTCGCCGCCTACAGCCAACCGCTCACCACAGCCTCCGTGCGCTACATCGTCGACTACCAGTTGGCAAGGGGCATCAACTTCTTTGAGTTCATGTTCTGGCAGAGCAAACGGGGAGCCAGAGGATATATGGCAGAACCGGGCATGCCTGCGCTCAACGACTACGTCAACCGCGCGGGATACCTGCTCTCCAAAGGTCGGCCGGCTGGCCGCACTGCCATCTATGTGCCCATTCCTTCCATCTGGCTCGGCGACGACCGCTCCTACGACTGGATGAAGGCGGCTGCTCATCTGCTGGCTGCCCATCAATACGACTTCGACTTCATCACCGACGACGGCATCATCGAGGCGACCACCCCACGCAACGGACAACTCGTCAACCGAAGCGGACAGGCTTACGAGACCCTCGTCATCCCGTCCTCGCAGATGCTGCGTGAGAAGGCATGGGAGAAAATCAGCGAGTTTGCTGCCCGGGGAGGAAAGGTCATCTACATGGGTGAACCGCCTGCCGCCACCTTCGCCGCCACGATGACCGCTCCCCAACCAATAGCTCCCGTCAAGAATGCCCTGATGGTGAGCGACAGCACCTGGACCGACCGCATCGAACAGTATCTGCCTGTCCGCGACATGACGGTGGTGAGAGGACGGGCCGACAGCCTCATCTGCTGCGCTCGCCAGCAGGATGACGGCAAGGTGTTCTTCATCCTCAACCAGCGGGGAGAGGCGGAAAATGCCACCATCGACCTCGACTGCATGGGTGAGGCACAGCAGTGGAATGCGGAAACAGGTGAGGTGACGGCCATCCCCTATTCGGTGGCGGACAACAAGACGCGCCTGCAACTCCAACTGCCTGCCTGGGGCTCCATCATCATCAAGGTGAGGAAACGCACCACAGCATATCACGTACAGCCCGGCGGCAACATCCAAGCCGCCATCGACAAAGCGCACAGCGAGGGCGGAGGCACCATCGTGCTCAACAAAGGGAAGCATCCCACTGGGGCGCTCTTCTTCCCAAGGGGCACTGACCTGCACATCGAGCGCGGAGCCGAACTCATCAGCATCGTCGACACCACCCTCTACCCCATCATCACCACCCGGTGGGAGGGGCGCATGCAGAAGGCTCGTGCCGCCCTGCTCAATTTCGACGACAACGAAGGGTGCCGCCTCACCGGCGAGGGACTCATCGACGCCAAGGGACTGGAATGGAAAAAACTACCCATCCGCTTCGCAGGGCGTCCCAAGACCATTTGCTTCAACCACTGCGACGGGGGAACCATCAGCGGGGTGAGCGTCCGCAACCAGGCGTTCTGGTGCGTACACATCCTCTTCACCAATGGGTTCACCGTCGATGGCATCCATATCAATGCGGAGGACTATATCCCCAGCAGCGACGGCATCGACATCGACTCGTCCACAGGAGTTGTCGTCCGCAATGCCCATATCCGTGCCCACGACGACTGCATCTCCATCAAGAGCGGCAAGGACACTGATGGCAGGAGGGTGAACAAGGCGTCGGAGGACATCATCATCGAGAACTGCCACTTCGACTACGGACATGGCGGCGTGGCCATCGGGAGCGAGGTGAGCGGCGACGTGCGACGGGTCGTGGTGCGCCACTGCGACATGGCTGGTGAGAACTGGAACCCGATACGTTTCAAGAGTCAGCCGTCACGTGGCGGCGTTGTTGAAGACATCCTCTTCGATGACATCCGCATCAGTAAGGCTCGCAACGTGGTGGAAATCAACATGGCATGGCGTATGAAGGGTGCCGACGAGCCTCCCTACACACCGCGCACCACGCTCCGCAACATCCGCCTGCGAAACATCACTGCCAAGGCTGAGAGCGGCGGTCTTATCCGGGGCTATGAGGAGCAGCCCATCCCGCGCGGCGCCATCACCTTCGACAACTGCTCATTCGATGTCAAGACTCCCATCCAGATAGAGCATGCCGAGGTGGAGTTTTAAGGGGCGTTTGGTCGTTTAGGGGGTTGGTCGTTTGGTCGTTTAGGAGTTTTTTTGAGGAGTTTAGGAGTCTAGGAGATTAGGAGTTTAGACATATGCTTGGTTGTTTGGGGGATTGGTCGTTTGGTCGTTTAGAAGGTTGTCCTACAAGAATGACTGTGCAGCGTAGTAGAGACGTCCATATATGGCGTCTCACAGCCAAGAATGCCGTGGGCCGCATGGCAATTCATGCTCAATTACATGATAATTATATGTTTTATATTCACACGAATGCCCATGAATTGCCCACGAATTATTCAAAAATTTTATGTCCCGAATTGGCGAATTAAAGAATTTAGATAAAAATAATTCTCTAATTCGAAAATTCGTGATTGCGATAGTTGAAGTGACCTGCGATATGAAGGCAATTCATGCTCAATTACATGGCAATTATATGTTTATCTTTAACACGAACAACCATAAATATCCCACGAATTTTTCATCAATTTTTTCCTCCTTTTTGCGAGTGCCTTGGCACTTTTTCTCGCTTCCCCATACGCCAAGAATGCCTTTTTCTATCTTTTTCCTAAGCGAAGCGGTTTTTAATTCTCTCCTCTATCACCACCAGCAAATCCGAGCCCATCCGTGGTATCCGTGGTTTTAGTATTTTTCGTGTCCTTTCGTGTATTTCGTGGTTGAAAATATATTCGTGGTCGCTTATTCGTACTTTGACCTGCGGTCGAAGGTAGGCGGCGGCTCAACAATAAAAATAAAATAACTTTTATTTTGTATTGTCTTCGCCTTGCACTACTTTGACCTGCGGTCGAAGGTACTCTCGCTCGGGAAAGAAAACAAAATTTTCATTTTGTTTTGCTTTCCACTCGCTTATTCGTACTTTGACCTGCGGTCGAAGGTAGGATGCGGCTCGGCAAAACAAAACAAAAACTTCGTGTTTTGTTTTGTTTTGCTCTCACCTTTCACTACCTTTGCACAAAAATAAAGAAAACATTATTATATATGCAAAAGAAGAACTTCAAGCGGACGACCGTCACCGCAGCACTCCCCTACGCCAACGGAGGCGTGCATATCGGTCACCTGGCAGGTGTCTACGTGCCCGCCGACATCTATGTGAGATACCTGCGACTGAAGAAGCAGGACGTGATATTCATCGGAGGCAGCGACGAGCACGGCGTGCCCATCACCATCCGCGCACGCAAAGAGGGCATCACCCCGCAGGACGTCGTCGACCGCTATCACGCCATGATCAAGAAATCCTTCGAGGAGTTCGGCATCTCGTTCGACATCTACTCACGCACCACATCAGCCATCCACCACAAGTTCGCAGCCGACTTCTTCAGGAAACTCTACGACGAGGGAAAACTCGTTGAGGAGACCAGCAAGCAATACTACGACGAGGTGGTGCAGGAGTTCCTCACCGACCGCGACATCATCG
This sequence comes from uncultured Prevotellaceae bacterium, assembly GCA_902767775.1. GTDB lineage: Bacteria > Bacteroidota > Bacteroidia > Bacteroidales > Bacteroidaceae > Prevotella. The sequence continues at coordinate 106,249 of CACXIP010000013.1, forward strand.
GCGAATGCCCCTACTGCCACAAACAGGCATACGGCAACCAGTGCGAGGACGGATGCGGACGCGACCTCTCCCCCACCGACCTCATCAACCCCCGCAGCCGCCGCAGCGATGCCACACCCGTGCTGCGCGACACCAAGAACTGGTATCTGCCGCTCAACGAATACCAGGATTGGCTCAAGCAGTGGATTCTCGAGGAGCACAAGGAGTGGCGTCCCAATGTCTATGGCCAGTGCAAGTCGTGGCTGGAGATGGACCTGCAGCCCCGCGCCATGACACGCGACCTCAACTGGGGCATCCCCGTTCCCGTGGAGGGAGCAGAGGGCAAGGTGCTCTACGTGTGGTTTGACGCCCCCATCGGCTATATCTCCAACACCAAGGAACTGTGCGACCGCGAGCCGGAGCGCTGGGGACCGTGGGAGAAATGGTGGCAGGACGAGGACACCCGCCTGGTGCACTTCATCGGCAAGGACAACATCGTGTTCCACTGCATCATCTTCCCCGTGATGATGCACGCCCACGGCAAGTACATCATGCCCGACAACGTGCCCGCCAATGAGTTCCTCAACCTCGAGGACGACAAAATCTCCACCTCACGCAACTGGGCGGTGTGGCTCCACGAATACCTCGCCGACCTGCCGGGCAAGCAGGACGTGCTGCGCTACGTGCTCACCGCCAGCGCCCCCGAGACACAGGACAACAACTTCACATGGCGTGACTTCCAGGCACGCAACAACAACGAACTGGTGGCCGTCTATGGCAACTTCGTCAACCGCGCCCTCCAGCTCACCAAGAAATACTGGGACGGCGTAGTGCCCGCCTGCGGCGAACTCACAGACACCGACCGCGCCGCCCTCGACGAGTTCAAGGACGTGAAGGAGAAGGTGGAGCACCTGCTCGACAACTTCAAGTTCCGCGACGCACAGAAAGAGGCGATGAACCTCGCCCGCATCGGCAACCGCTACATCACAGAGTGCGAGCCGTGGAAGGTGTGGAAGACCGACCCCAAGCGCGTAGAGACCATCCTCTATATCTCGCTGCAGCTCGTCGCCAACCTCGCCATCGCCTTCGAGCCTTTCCTGCCCTTCAGCAGCAAGCGCCTGCGCGGCATGCTCAACATCGACCACTTCGACTGGGCACAGCTCGGCGACACCGACATCCTCAAGCCCGGACACCAATTGGCAGAACCTGCCCTCCTCTTCGAGAAAATCGAGGACGACGTCATCGAGCGCCAGTTGCAGAAACTGGAGGAGGCGAAGAAGGCCAACATGGCTGCCAACTACAAGGCAAAGGAAATCAAACCCACCATCGAGTTCAGCGACTTCGAGAAGCTCGACATCCGCGTGGGTCATGTAAAGAACTGCGAGAAGGTGAAGAAGGCCAACAAACTGCTCAAGTTCACCCTCGACGACGGCAGCGGCACCGACCGCATCATCCTGTCGGGCATCGCCAAATACTACCAGCCCGAGGAACTCATCGGCCGCGACATCCTGTTCATCGCCAACCTCGCCCCGCGCAAACTCATGGGCGTGGAGAGCCAGGGCATGATTCTCTCGGCAGAGAACTTCGACGGCGACCTGAGCGTCACCACCCTGATGAAGGAGGTGAAGCCCGGCAGCGAGGTGAAGTAGTTCCTAACCACGAATCTCACGAACCGTGAGCCGAATGGAGCTCCCCTCCCCACGCGTGGGGAGGGGAGTTGCTGGCGCAGCGACCAAACAGGCCTACAGTCTATAGTATCCGCAAATGGTGAGAGAAGAGATAATAAAAAAACGCTTCGCTTAGGAAAAAGATAGAAAAACCATTCTTGGCGGACAGGGAAACGGGAAAAAGTGCCAAGGCACTCGCAAAAAGACAGAAAAATTTTTGAAAAATTCGTGAGCGATTTATGGTCATTCGTGTGAATATAAAAACATATAATTGTCATGTAATGGATCATGAATTGCCATGCGGGACACACCATTCTTGGCTGTGAGACGCCATATATGGACGTCTCTACCACGTTGCACCGCCATTCTTGTAGGACTATTGTCTAGACTCCTAAACTCCTAAACTCCTAATTTGCATATAACTATGAACTATGAATTATGAACTATGAACTAATCTTTTCCCCCCCAAACAACCAAACAACCAACCATCCATGCCCCGACTGCTCTATATCACACTTTTCGCCGCCCTCACACTGACGGCACAGGCACAGAAGCCACAAGACACCCCAGTAAGCCAGATGGAGAAGCTCGACAGAGGACTCATCGCGTTCCCCACCACCTCAGGCAACTGCTTCGTCAGTTGGCGCCTTCTGGGAACCGACAACGAGTACACCACCTTCGAACTGCTCAAAAACGGGAAGTCACTCAAAAAAGACATCTATCAGAACACCGCCCTCTCCGTTCCGGGCACCAAAAACGATGTCTTCCAAATCGTCACCGTGCAGAATGGTGTCGAGGTGGACACCACCGCAGAGGTGACACCCTGGGCAACCGCCTACCTCGCCCTCAAACTCAACCGTCCGGAGAAAGTGGACGGCAAGGCATATTTCCCCAACGACATGTCGGTGGGTGATGTCGACGGCGACGGACAGTACGAACTGTTTGTGAAATGGGACCCCGAGAACTCCAAGGACAACGCCAACTCTGGTGCCTCCAACCCCGTCGTCATCGACTGCTACCGACTCGACGGCACCCAACTGTGGCGCGTCAACCTCGGCATCAACATCCGCGCCGGCGCACACTACACGCAGTTCATGGTCTATGACTTCAACGGCGACGGACGGGCAGAGATGATATGCAAGACGGCACCGGGAAGCAAGGACGGCGAGGGACAGTATGTGTCGTATGCCGCCACCGACAACACCATCAGGAGCACCTCCAACACCGTGGACCTGCGCAATGGCGACGGACGCATCCTCAAGGGAGCGGAATACCTCACCGTCTTCGACGGACTCACCGGAAAGGCCATCCACACCATCTGGTACAACCCCAACCGCGCAGGGAAGTTCAACCAGGTCAGCGAGCATCCTGAGAAGAGCTTCTGGAACGACAACTACGGCAACCGCGCCGACCGCCACCTCGCCTGCGTGGCCTATCTCGACGGTCCCGACAAAAACCCGTCGGCGGTGATGGTGCGCGGCTACTACACCCGCGCCTACCTCTGGGCGGTCGACTTCGACGGCGAGCAGCTGCACCACAAATGGCTGCATGCCAGCATCAACAACAACGCCACAGAACTCTACGACGCCAACTGGAACAAGACGACAAAGGCATACACCACCAACACCTGCGGACTGGGCAGCCACCACACCATGTTTGGCAACGGCAACCACAACCTCTCCGTCGGTGATGTCGACGGCGACGGCTGCGACGAAATCATCTGGGGCAGTGCCGCCCTCGACAACGACGGAACGCTGCTCTACAGCGTAGGATACGGTCACGGCGATGCCATCCATCTCGCCGACCTCGACCCCGACCGTCCCGGCTACGAGGTGTTCGATGTCCATGAGGAGGGTGTCGGCCCCTACGGCTGCGACGTACATGACGCACGGACCGGTGAGGTGCTCTTCAGCCGCACTGCCGACCGCGACACCGGCCGCGGACTGGCAGCCGACTACGACTCGCGCTACCGTGGGTGCGAGTTCACCTACGCCACACAAGCCAGTTCATGGAGCATCAACGGCAAGACCATCCACAGCTCCAACCCAGGCATGAACTTCCGCATCTTCTGGGACGGCGACGCACAGGAGGAACTGTTCAACGACATCCAAATCTCCAAGTGGAAGGAGGGCGAAATCTCCATCATGGGACTCGGTTTCGGGCGAAACTCACTGAGCGCTTTCGGCAGGCCCGCCTCCTGCAACAGCACCAAGGCAACCCCCTGCCTCACCGCCGACCTCTTCGGCGACTGGCGCGAGGAACTGATTCTGTGGAGCCTCACCGACAGCTGCACCATCAACATCTACTCGTCGGCATACTCCACCCGTTACCGTGTGCCCACCCTCATGCACGACCATCTCTACCGCATGGGCGTGGCATGGCAGAATGTGGCATACAACCAACCCCCGCACCTGGGTTATTACCTCCCCGACTACATCGAGTCGTTCCAGGGCATCTCCACCACAGGCATCCACCACGCCACCCTCAACGAGGATGACTGCGACGACGCATGGTACACCCTCCAGGGCATCAGGTTGCAGCAGAAGCCCACTCAGCCCGGCATCTACATCAACCACAGCCGCAAAATCCGCATCCGCTAAGCACCACGAAATTTCGCGACCCCCGGATATTTTAAACCACGAAACTCACGAAAGGGCACGAAAAATATAAAAACCACGAATCCCACGAATCCCACGAATAACAAGAATGGCGGTGCGACGTAATAGAGACGACCATATATGGCGTCTCCCAGCCAAGAATGCCGGAGCATATTTTAAGGAGTTTAGGAGTCTAGGAGTTTAGACAATAGCTTGGTTGTTTTGGGGGTTGGTCGTTTGGTCGTTTAGAAGGTTGTCCTACAAGAATGGCGGTGCAACGTAGTAGAGACGACCATATATGGCGTCTCACAGCCAAGAATGCCGCGACCCGCATGGTATTCATGCTAAATTACATGGCAATTATATGTTTATCTTTCACACGAATGACCACGAATAGCCCACGAATTTTTCAAAAATTTTATGTCCCGAATTGGCGAATTAAAGAATTTAGATAAAAATAATTCTCTAATTCGAAAATTCGTGATTGCGATAGTTGAAGTGAGCCGCGATATGAATGCAATTCATGCTCAATTACATGAAAATTATATGTTTTATATTCACACGAATGACCACGAATAGCCCACAAATTATCATTAATTTTTCTGTCTTTTTGCGAGTGCCTTGGCACTTTTTCTTGTTTCCCCAAACGCCAAGAATGGTTTTTCTATCTTTTTCCTAAGCGAAGCGTTTTTTTATTATCTCCTCTATCACCACCACCAGCAAATCCGTTTCCTTTTCGTGCATTTCGTGGTTAAAAACATCAAGGAGTTTAGGAGTCTAGAAGATTAGGAGTTTAGACATTACTCCTACAAGAATACCGGTGCAACGTGGTAGAGACGTCCATACATGGCGTCTCCCATCCGTGTTATCCGTGGTCAAAAAAGGTCAACGCCCCCTGCCCCCTCTAAAATAGTTCATAGTTCATAATTCATAGTTCATAGTTATATGCAAATTGGGAGCTCCATGCGGGTCATGGCATTCTTGGTGTTCGTGGAGATTCGTGGGATTCGTGGTTTTTCGTGTCTTTCGTGGTTCCATCACTATCCGTGCCCATCCGTGTTATCCGTGGTTTTATATTTTTCGTGCCCTTTCGTGTCTTTCGTGGTTCGTAAAAATTCCGTGGTCCGTGCATTTCGTGGTTAAAAATTCCGTGGTTCGTGCATTTTTGTGGTGTTTTAAGCCCCTCTTCCGACAGAATTCGGCACCCCTCCCCCATCTTGTCGCAGTAAACCCCTAGTTGTCACAACATCTAAGAGCAAATTTGGAAGAGTTATTTGCAGATTCGTGGTTTTCGGTGTTCCTTTGCAAAGTCAAACGACAAAACATCGAAAAATAGAACAACATTTTAGTAACAATTAAAAATAAAAAAAGACATGGAAAAAAAATCATTTGTTTTAGCATTAATGCTCTGCCTGGCAATCGCTTCACAGGCACAAGTAGCAAAGTATTGTATGAGTTACTCCGACTTCGTCTCGGGCAACTGGAAGTCAGTAGATGATCTTACTCAGGGACGCACCAAACAGGCGTGCCAGATGAAATCTGGTGACAACTACTACTATTTCAGAACCGGTGACAAGGACGCCGACCAGGTGTTGAAGAAAGATGCCTTCGCTGTGATGTATGGTGACCATATGTACGTCAACTGCCGCAACCTGCGCAACAACGACTGTCCTCTCGACGTCTCCAGCTACACCCAGGCAGTACGCTTCGACAAGAACAAGATTTGTGTGTTGGCATATAAGACAGATGACGCATCCCTGCTGCTGGGCGCCGGACTCCTAATCGGTGGCCTTGTCGTAGACAACCCCGTGGTGAGCCTGGGCATGGATGTTGCCGGCACCGGTTGCTGGATTGGCAACGATTTCCTCAGCAAGACCAACTGCTACCTCGTTGACAGCAATGCCACGGGAAAGGGAACATACAACGTTACCCGCATGAACGACAAATACATGGAGCAGCTCCTCAGCCACGATGCACGCCTGCTTGAGAAATACAATGCCATCCACAACAAGCGCGACCGCCAGTCGTCAGCAAACGTGCTCCCCATCCTCATGGAGAAGGGTCTTATCGCCTCAAACGCAATCCGATAACAATCAATAACAACAACTATGGTGTGGCAACAGTGATGTTCGCCACACTTTTTTATTATTCACCAACCACGAACCACGAAAACCACGAAACTCACAAAAAAATAATCAAACCACGAAACTCACGAATCTTCACGAATGCCAAGAATACCGGTGCAACGTGGTAGAGACGTCCATATATGGCGTCTCCCAGCCAAAAATGCCACGACCCGCATGGCAATTCATGATCCATTACATGGGAATTATATGTTTTATATGTTTTTCTTTACACACGAATGACCATGAGTTGCCCACGAATTTATCAAAAAATTTTTTCCTCCTTTTTGTGAGTGCCTTGGCACTTTTTCTCGCTTCCCAAAACGCCAAGAATGGTTTTTCTATCTTTTTCCTAAGCGAAGTCCTCATTGCCATAAGGCAAACAAAAATGGGATATAACAAATGAACGTCGGCTGTCGCCTCCGTTGTAGTATGTTTTTTATTGTAAGGATTT
>CACXIP010000014.1 GCA_902767775.1 uncultured Prevotellaceae bacterium
ACTTGGCAAAATCATCGGCACCGTCATCAGTTCGGAAACCACCACTGATTTTCTGTTTTATCTTTATCTTCCTTACCCCTCGCTCACTGGCATTGTTGTCGTAAGGCACATGCGGGTTTGTGAGGAAGGTAAACAGATAGTCCTTGACTTTGAGGATTCCCCTTTTGAATCTCTCAAACTCGTCATCCAGGTGTGTAAGACTTTCACCCAGGAGGTTCTTCATTTTTGTCTTCAGTATCTTTATCTTCCTTGGCGTGATGCAGCAGTCTCTCCTGATATCCATGGAGTGTCGTATCAGGCGGAGAAATCTCCGTGACCAGTCCTGTTTTGTGTCCAGCTCGTTTAGGTACTCCGCATTTCTCAGCAGGTGGGCCAGGCAGACCTGATGTTCCTTGACTTTCTTCTTGAAATAACTGTGGTGTCTGTCCGTGACGAGTGTCGAGCTGGGCAGCCCGCCAACCAGGTTTATCCGCTGACCCTTTGTTTTTCAAACTGGATTTTAGCTTTTCATAAAAATTAATTGCAGAATCTCTGTCATTAAAGGTTCGCCCAAAAATGATTTCATGAAACTGATCTTTTTTTGTTATCCAAACTCTTATTTCATCCCAATCAAATCCACCAAAATCGAATAAACCTTCTTTGGATATGAATCTAGCATATGTAGGATCATTATAAGATGAATAAAAACCAAACTTATTGAATTGGATAGTTAATTCTTTTTGGGATGTACCAAAAGGAACATTATAAAATTCATTTTGAATATTATAATCTTAGGGAGATGGTTTGTCTTTATTATAAAAATCACAAGAATTAAAGAGAATAAAGATTGTAAAAATGGCTAATAATTTGACTTTCAGAAATTTTAATGGTTTAAATGGTTTATAAGATGCTTTTATATTTTAATAGGATGCCTTGCAATCCATGGTACGGACGTAACACCCAACGTGAAAGAGTTGTAAATCAGACTGACAACTCATCCCTAATATTTTCTAGAAAAACTTCTCACTCTCGCTGATTGGCATCATCGTATCAACAATCCATGCAGCCCCAAAATCGAATTTCAAGGATGTGGCCAAGAATTTCATCGTCAACCATCCTGAACCCGATATGATACAATGAAGTTAACAGTCTAACCATTTTATGTGGTAGGCGGACTACATCAAGTTTGCAATGGAGAGACTGTGGCGACAGACCAATAACTCAACTTTTCTTAACTACAAACGACGCTATTTTGACAAAAACGTGGAAGCTTACAGATTTATACGAAAACCAAGGATACTAGGTACGCCGAGATTTCGGAAACGATCCGGTATCGTATCGGAAACATGTTCTGCAACAAGTTTTTCATTTCACATCCACTGGCATATCTATGGTGTTGTCGGGGCAAACGTCGGCAGAATCCATATAAGTAGAATCATATTCAATCGGGGTGGGATCCCCCATTAATTGAATATCATTTTCAGTCCTAAAGTCACATGATTCGACGGCCATGGTGACCCCCGCCGCCACCCCAATGAAAGCAGCCTTTCCCATAACTCGCTTCAAGTCAAGTTGACGCTCCAAATATTTCACCTCTGCCTCACATCGGGGGCAAGTACCTGAACATTCACCCTCATAGTGGCACTCAGCAGGTTCATAAGGGATGCCATTTGCTCGAGCTACTTCTAAACGGATTTCTTTCAGTTTCTCGCAAAGTATTTTTCCAAATTTCATTGTTATTATTTATAAATTATTAATCCTTTCATTGTAAATACCAAATAGTATAGTTCTCCTCAAATTAGAGAGGTTATACATTAGTTATGTAAATGCATCAGACATACGGACTTGCTTAAGCGTTCTGTTGTCTTAATGTAATCCGCAAAACTCGATGTTTTTCGGATTATTAGATTCAAATGTGAAATTGCGTCTCTTGTCTCGGTTCTTGTTACGGTATTGCAAAGTTATGAAAAAAAACACATACGTGCAAGCATATGTATCACTATTTTGTTTCTAAACAGTGATTCCATATTTCATTTGTGGGAATAGTTGTCAATGGACAGCTAAGAGAATGTAGTATTTCTTTTCCCTCTTGTTATCCATCACCCCAAAATAGCTTTAGGCATAAAGTATGATAATACCATGTAAATGACATTTTACCCTTTTTCCCCCGACTAAAGTGGAATAAATGTTGTAATCTTTTATTCCGCTTGATTTAACTTATCGAGCGGGAAAATGGCGGACTAAGAGTGAATGAAATCGCTGCAAATCCTTGATTTAACGACATTTAAGAATAAATAACATCATCAGAACACTATTATGTCAGCTCGATGTCGCACTGAGGATATCTCTCAGGAGCGCGTTGAAGTCGATAAGGTTGTCTGGTTTTGGAGAATAGCCCAAGATGACGACTACCAACTGATGGGAAGGGAAGATGAAGATGTTCTGTCCGTCGTGGCCATCGCTATAGTACATATCCTTGGGCACATCGGGAAACTTGCCGTTTCTGTTCAGCCAGAAGAAGGCGCCATAGTGATTGCCGCTGGCTGCAGCTGGCGTGCGCGTGTAGTCTACCCATCCTTCGGGCAGGATTCTCTCGCTGCCAACGCAGCCATCGTCGAGGAACATCTGTCCGAAGCGTGCAAAATCCTTTGCCGTGGCGTATAGGTATGAAGAACCCAAAGGAGTGCCGCTCATGTCCTGCTCGAAGACGGTACCGAAGATGCCAAGCGGAGCAAAGAGCCGTGAGTGCATATAACTGAGGAACGCCTCGTCGGAAGAAAAGCGGCTGCGCAAATAACGCATCACGATGTTTGCAGTACCGCTGGAGTATTGCCAGTGTGTGCCGGGTTCATACTCGAGAGGCTTTGAGAGGGCAAAGAGCCCCATGTCGCTTTCGCAGTGGAGCATGATGTTGACGTCGGAACGTGTGCCGTAGTCCTCGTTCCACTTCAGTCCGCTCTGCATCTGCATCAGGTCGTGGATGGTGATGGCTTTGCGTCCGTCGCCCTGCCACTCGGGGATGTCCATCGGGACATGAATGTCAAGAATACTGTCTTTAACCATAATGCCGATGAGCGCATTTACAAAACTCTTCGCCACGCTCCAGCTGAGGAGCTTTGTGTCGGGTCCGATGCCTTTGTCATAGCATTCTGCCACCACCCCACCCTTGTGCAACACCACAAAAGCAAAGGGATGGCCATGATAGGCACGCTCGCCGACGAAAGCCCTCGCAATAGGGACAAGTCTTTCTGCGACGGCGGAGTCGCCCACAGACAGCTGAGCCTTGGAGGTGGAATCTTGTTGCGCCCGCTCTTCACCAAGCACACTGGACGGGAAACGCTGTTTTCTCAACCCATCGGCGGTGGCACCACGCAGCAATGTCACACCGTAGCCCTCGCGGTAGACGGCTGTAGATTTTCCCCAAAGGAAGCGGCTGGTGACAGTCTTGTTCTCAAAGTCCACCGTGTTGCTTGTGAAGCGTATGAAGGAAAAGTTCAAGTCAAGAGCCTCAACATCTTTCGCCTCGCGACCTGAAACAAACACCGCCGAAGCCAGATTCTTCGCAGCATAGCCCGTAATGATAGGCATCAGGCTGTTGAGGTAAATGCATCCGCCAAGAATGGCAAGGAGGAGTGCAATGGCAACATAGCGTAAGAGTCTTTTCATAGACATTTAGTTGGAAACCCGCGCTCCCAAGAGTCCTTTAGCTTATCTGATGATTTTCTTGTTGTTCTGGATATAAATGACCTTTCTTCAGTTGTGCCTGAGCGTTCATGGCAATACTCAAAAACACGATGATGGCAGTCAGGCATAGATTACATCTTCTCATGATTACTTCTTCTTTATCAAAATCTATTTGTAATAGTATCAGTTAACAGGGTCCAAAATTACTAATTTATCTTGGTATATCATATATGCTTTACCATATAATTAACACAAATTAAAAGACTCAATCTGTACATTTTTTTCATTGTGTCTCTGTATTGGATAAAAAAAGCTGATGAGCGCAAGAATACGCCCACCAGCTAACCAGAGACTGGGTACAATGCTGATTTTATTTCATCTTGGCTAACAATTCGGGTTTCATCTCAGGCATCGCGCCGTTTTGTGTGCATACGAAAGCAGACACCTCCACAGCCAGTTGATGAGCCTCTGTCACCGGCTTGCCACTCAGGATGGCAGCGCAGAACGAACCGGTAAACGAATCACCAGCGCCCACAGTATCGGCCACCTCAACCTTGGGAGTAGCCTGGAATGACATCTGTCCCGGTGTGAAGACATAGGAGCCATTGGTGCCACAGGTAAGGACCAGCATGTCGAGGTTGTACTTGCCCAGGATGAGCCAGCACTTGTTCTCGATATCCAGTCCTGGATAGCCGAACATACGACCGATAAGCACCAGTTCCTCATCGTTGATTTTGAGGATGTTGCAACGAAGCAGCGACTCCTTGATGATTTCCTTGGTGTAGAACTGCTGACGCAGGTTGATGTCGAAGATTTTCACACAGTCGGCAGGCGTGGCGTCAAGGAACTTATGGATGGTCTCGCGGCTCACCACATTGCGCTGAGCCAGAGAACCGAAGCACACGGCACGGCAGTTGCGGGCGATGGCTGCGATATCCTCGTCGAAGGGGATGTTGTCCCATGCCACGTTCTCCTTGATGTCATATGTGGGGATGCCCTGCTCATCGAGCTGCACCTGTACGGTTCCTGTCGGATAAGGCACGCGTGGCAACAAGTCGTTCAGCCCATGCTCCTTCAAGGCCTCTATGGTCTCATCGCCCAGTTTGTCATTGCCCAATGCGCTCACTGCAATGGTATTGTCACTTCCCAGGAACTGGCCTGCATGATAGGCAAAGTTGGCGGGAGCACCACCGAGTTTCTTTCCTTCCGGGAGCACATCCCACAGGACTTCTCCGAGTCCTACTACATAACGTTTCTGATTCATATTCGTATAGGATTAGTGTTTGATTTGATAATCAGTGTTTGACTTGAGGAATATAGGTAAAGAGGTAGATGACACCTATCGCCATCACTGCCACAGCACCTGCCTGTCCCATGGCATCGCTCATGAAGCCCATGATGAGGGGGAATATGGTGCCTCCGAAAAGGCCCATAATCATCAGTCCGCTCACCTCATTCTGCTTTTCAGGAACGGAGAGCAGAGCCTCAGAGAATGCCATCGAGAAGATGTTGGAGTTGCCGTAGCCAACCAATGCGATAGCCACATAAAGCATCATCTTTGACTGTCCGCCGAACATCAGTGCCATACTGGCCGCCATGAGCAGCACGCTGAAGATAAAGAACCAGCGTGTCTTCATCACTCTCAGGAAGAAAGAGCCCGTGAGCGCACCTACGGTACGGAAGATGAAATAGAGCGAAGTAGCGAAAGCCGCCTCATTGAGCGTCATGCCCACACGCTCCATGAGCAGTTTAGGAGCAGTGGTGTTGGTGCCCACATCAATACCCACATGGCACATGATGGCGAGGAATGAGAGCAGCACGATGGGTTTGCTCAACAGTTTGATGCAGTCCATGAACGACGAAGACTTGCCTTCGCTCAATTCCTCTTTGATGGGAGTGAGCCAGAGAATCAACGCTGCCAGCACGCCAACCACAAGATAGATGAGGAAGAGCACACGCCAGTCGTATCCCAGTGAAGGAATGACCTTGGTGGCACCCCACATAGCCAAATAGGGAGCGAGGAAAGAGGCTATGGCCTTGACAAACTGTCCGAAAGTGAGTGTTGAAGCCAGGTTCTTGTCGCCAATGATAAGCATGGCCAGCGGGTTGATACTGGTCTGCATCAGAGCGTTGCCGATACCCAGGAGCGAGAAAGCCACCAGCATCACGCCAAAACTGTTGCCGAAAAGAGGTATCAGCAATGAGATGACCGTGACGATGAGCGAGAGCAACACCGTGTTCTTACGTCCTATCTTGTTCATCAGCATCCCGGTGGGAACGCTGAAGATGAGGAACCAGAAGAATACCAACGAAGGGAATATGTTGGCTACAGAGTCCGTGAGTGCCAGGTCTTCCTTGACATAGTTGGAGGCGATGCCCACGAGGTCGACGAAGCCCATGCAGAAGAAGCAGAGCATCACGGGAATGAGATAGATGGATTTATTTTGCTTGCTCATTGTTATGATATTAATTGTTTGGGTAGTAAAAGGTTTTTAATTAGAATCCTGTCAGTTGATAGACAGTGGCTTTTCCACCCTTGACAGTCACCTTGTTGTAGGCTTCGGAAGGGAAGACAAGATTGGTCATCGCCATGCGTCCTTCGGCGTCAAAGACCTCGATGCTGCAACGGTCGATGAAAATCCTCAATTGCTTGATATTGCCATAGACAGGTGCTGTGGTTTCAGCAGGGAATGCCTCACTGAAGCTGGTGTCACCACTTTTCTCACGGTTCATCGTGAAGGTATTGGCGGCTTTGTCATAACGCAACTCCACCTGCTCTCCTACGGTGTTGGACAGCGTCAGGTTCATCGTTCCTTTGACATCCACCACTATCTCACATGCCTCTGTGGGTTTGGCTATTTTCTTGCCACGCAGTGCAAGCAACTCCTTCGACGGGGTTACCCCACAATAGGTCTGTCCCTTGTAATCAAACAGGTCAAGGTCGCGTGGGACGCTGTTGGCAGAGCGGAACTGCTTGGTAGGCACCTCGTTGGCATACTGCCAGTTGGACATCCATGCCAGGGCCACCCTGCGTCCGTCGGGTGCATTGTCGAAAGTGACGGTAGCGTAGTGGTCTTTTCCATAATCCATCCACCTGGTGTCCTTGTGGTCGCAGGTGAAGGTATGGCCGTCGAAATCACCCACGAAATACTGTGTGGCACTGCCGCCAAAAGGTCCGCCGGGGTTGATATTGCAGATGAGCATCCATTTCTGGCGGTCGGTGCCACGCACCTGGAGCTTCATCAAATCGGGGCACTCCCATACGCCGTCGTGATTGCCATAGCCCTTGCCGAAAGAACTTTCGTATTTCCAGTTTTTCAAGTCTTTGGATGAATAGATACGCATCTCCTGACCGACTGCCAATATGAGATTCCATGCCTGCAACTCAGGATTCCAAAAAGCCTTCGGGTCACGGAAGTCAGGTTCATTGGAAGTGAGGATGGGGTTATCGGCCTCTTTGACGAGTGTCATGCCGTTGTCCTTTGAGACGGCCATCGACTGCACCTGGTTGTGTCCTGCCGAGGTGTAGAATGCCACCACACGGTCGTTTTTCTTATCGACGACACACGACCCGCTGAAGATGGAGCCTAAAGCATCAGGCTCAATGGCAGTGGGTTGGGCATCCCAATGAATGAGATCGCGGCTTGTGGAGTGTCCCCATGTCATGTTCTCCCATTGAGAGCCATAGGGATTCCACTGATAATAGAGATGCCACACACCATCCTTGTAGAACATGCCGTTGGGGTCGTTCATCCAACCATATTTCGGAGTATGGTGATACAGCGGACGGAATCTTTCGCTGTTGGTGACGTCAAAAGAGTTCGACTGGCGCATCTCTCTCCAGCACATAAAGTCCTTGATGGCTCCTGTGGTCCTGCGGTCGCCATGGAACGTAATGTCGAGCAACAAGGATTTGCCTCCAAACCTCTTGATGTTGAGAGGCACGTAATAATCCACCTTGTCGACTGCCAGTTTCACGTTGAGCGACTGTCTCACTTGGTTGTCTACCACCACATCGATGTGTGCATTTTCTACTTTCTCCTGCACAGGCAACAACAGATATTGTCCATCAACCACCACACGCTGATGAGCATGGTTGTCATCAAGGATTTGGGGCGACTGTGCATTGGCGGCCACTGTCATCAACAAGGCAGCCACAAGGGTTGTTATTTTCCTTATTATGCTCATAATAATTATTTAAACTTAGTTAATACTCTCATCAAAAGTTATCCTGAGCACAATCCCTTACCTCTAACCTAATCTAACCTAACTTAACCTAAAAAACCAGGCTATATGCTTTTTCTTCTTCTAATTTTAGTGAGATTCTGGTGCAAAGATACGTTATTTCATCTTACACCACAATAAAACATGTTTCAATCTATGATAGAAATCGTTCATGTAACAATTTTATATTTTGTTACATTATTTCCACACGCTTTTGAGTTGGCGAACCTGCGCCTCGTAAGTACCACCCGATATCGAGAGGGTTTTGTAGATGGACTGCGGGAACACCAAGTTGGTCATTGACATACTGCCGTCGCTGGTAAGCAATTCCACCGATGACTGGTCGACAAAGAAGTCGAGAGTGACCTGAGACCCCACCGTATTCAGAGGAGCCTGCATGGATGGAATGGAGAAAGAACCAGAGAAACGTGTCTGTCCTGACTTAGCATTGCGGTAGACAATGGCAGTACGCGTGGAAGCATTGACATCCACCACGAATTGCTCACCCTGGCTGTTGCCCAGTGTGATGGTGCTGTTATGGTCGAGACTGACGGTGACGCGCAGCTGATAGGCATCGCTCACATCCAGTGTGGCGGCGGCAGGCTGCCATGCCCCTGCTATTTTGTCAATCTCACTCACGACAGCACTTGTGAGCAACGGCTTGCCGTCTCTTTCCACGAGTTTCAGTTCACGTGGCAATGTCATTGCCGAACGCCAGGGATTGCAAGGCACGGCACCAGCATACTGCCAGTTGTTCATCCATCCGATGAGCAGACGTCGGTCGCCGGTATTGCTCCAGGTCACGCCAGCATAGTTGTCCATGCCATAATCCATCCAAAGCGGATAATTGAGGTCATCGGCCGTGAAATTGGTACCATCAAACTGTCCTACGAAATACATCGTACCCGAGCCCAAGATGGGTCCGCCAGGATTGACACTCACAATGAGCACCCATTTCTTCTGTCCGTTGTAGTCGAAAGAGATGAGGTCTGGGCATTCCCACTGCAAGCTTGGCCTGCCGGCAAGAGGGGTGAAGAAATTGCTAAGGAAAGACCAGTTTTTCAGGTCGGTGGAAGAATAGAAGTCAACTCCCATTTTCCATCCTTTGGCAAGAGCCATCACCCACTTTTTCGATTCCTCGTGCCAGAACACCTTGGGGTCGCGCAGATTGTCGTCATTGTTGGCAATGACAGGATTTTGGGCATAGCGGGTGAATGACTTTCCCCCATCAATGCTGTAGGCCACCGACTGTTGCTGCGCCCCACTTGCCGATGTATAAATTGCCACCATGGCGTTGGCGCCAAAGCCAGCAGTGTTGTTCTTATCAATGACAGCCGAGCCAGAGAAGACGTCGCCCAAGTCATCGCGTGTCAATGCCACGGCCTGCTCTGTCCAGTGCAGCATATCTGGAGAAGTGGCATGTCCCCATGACATGTTTCCCCAGTCGTTGCCCTGTGGGTTGTACTGATAGAAGAGATGGTAGGTGCCATCGGCATAAACCATGCCATTGGGGTCGTTCATCCAGTTGCGGTCGGGAGTGAAGTGAATCTGAGGACGGTATTGCTCATTGCGGCCACTGGAAGCAGGAGGCTGTGGATTGTCAACAGGTTCTTCCTTTGGGTCGTCAATAAGCGGATTGTAGTCGGGCTTATACTCGTCATCTTTAGAACATCCTGCAATGATAGCCGTCAGTACGACGGCTACCATTATAGGATATATGAAAAACAACTTTTTCATAATCAACTTGGAAAAGTGTTATCTTGTCTTCAAATACTCCAAAGAATTTTTAGCAAGAATAAGAACGTTATTCTGGAAAATATTGTTCTTCGGACGGGCGCTCTTGTCGGGAGTGCCATCAGGATTCTTCATTGAGAACTCGCAGCCACCATTGCCGATGCAGAGGACGGTGCCCTTGTAGTCGGTATTGCCCTGCTGTGCCTCAAACACGTTGAACTGGCTGACCCAGTCGATCTGGGAATCCCATGTGCCGAGCGGATAGATGCCGAAAGTCTGGGTGAGTTGTGTATAGCAGCTTTCCTCCTGGTTGCCGATGCCGGTATACAATGACGGCAGGTTGAAGAAGAGGCAGTTGTGGTCCTCTGTCCATCCCGGTCCCTTGAAGGCGATGAGCTTGGTACGGTCGTTAGCCTCCACTTCAAGTCCCTTGTAGATGGGGTGTGAGGAATGGTCCTTGGAGAATCGTCCGCCGGGGTTGAGCTGTACGGCCATCTTCCATACATCGTTGTTGATGCCACCTTCTCCGGTGCCGATGACATGGTCGTTGGCTTTCATATCGTCGAGACTAAGACGTCCGAGATGTCCGATATAGGTAGTGGCATGGCTCCAGAGCAAGATGCTGCCACCATCTTTATACCATTGTCTGATAATCGGAGTAGCATTGGCCACCACCTCGGGAACATTCCACACAGCATCCTCACCGACACCCTCAAGGTCGCGCAACCAGAAGAGCACACGGAAAGGCTCCACGTCGCTTGCTTGTTTCACATCGCCGAAGTAGACATACTGAGCTGTGGGATAAGTGTCGTGCAGCCACAGCCATGCTGAAGCCTCGTCGTCGTCACCATCCTGGATGAGTTGCTCAGGTGTGGGATAGATGCTCAGGAAGCCGATAGCTGTCTTGCCGATGCGCAGTGAAGAACTGGTGGCAAGTGAAGTACCTTTATCATTAACTGCTACGAGGACAACCTCCCAGATGTCTCCCGTCTGCACATCGCTGATGGTATAGCTTGTAGCAGAACCGGAGAGCGTCTCATTGATGGTGCGCTTGCCGTTGGTGGCAGTGAACTTGATGCTTGTGGCATCAGCAGCCCTATTCCACTCTACCAGAGCGTCATATCCACCGGTTTTGTCAAGCTGCCTCATCTGCAGTCCATTGATGCTGGTAGCACCCTCACGCATGTAGCTTTTCACCACACCATTTGAGAAGTTGCTGCCATCAGTCAGTTTGAACACATATTCGAAAGGCACGTTGGTAGGCACATTGGTCTGCGTGTAGCTTGTGCCAGAGACAATATCGCTTGAGAAGAGCGTTCCATTCCGATAGGTAATCACCTGCATCTGTGCATTCTGTGAGGGCCAGGTCCAAGTGTAGTTGTCGCCATTGAGCGCTCCTGTGATTTGGCTGGCATCGGGGGCATTGAGTACCATAGCCTCACGCTCGAAGTCCTTATCCTGGCACGATGTCATCACCATGCCCACTATGCAAAGACAAATAATCAATGTAGAATTGATCAGAGTCTGTCTGTTTATCTTTGTAGTCATAATAATCGATGGTTAAAGTTTTATTCTAATAGCCTTTGTTCTGAGTATAGAGTCCAGGCACATAGAAGAGCTGGATGTAAGGAATGGGGAAGTACTCATTCTTGCCCGGTGTGAAGTGGGCTTCTTTGTAGTACTGTGCAAATGTCTGTCCGTCGTACTCGCTGTTCTGCTCTTTCTCGAAGAACTTGTTGAGGGTCTGCGAAGCAATACCCCAGCGGCGCAGGTCGAAATAGCGTCCGTTCTCCATGGCCAATTCGAGGCGGCGCTCCCACTGCAAGCATTTGCGGGCCTGCTCCTTGGACTGGAAATAGCTGGCGGGATAGAGGGCGATGTCGCACTGGTCGGCAGCATACTGAATATGCTTTGCCACCGAGTTCTTCGCACGTTGACGAACGTTGTTGATGATAGTGCGGGCCTCCTCAAGGGAACCGGTCTCGATGAGTGCCTCAGCACGCATGAGCATCACGTCGGTATAACGGAGCACATAGTCGTTCATGGCGAAAGCCTGCCAGGGATTGTCGAATGTCTCACCTTTTGAACGCTGCGGCACTTCCTTCAGCGAAGCATAATATCCATATGTGCTGGGGTTGCGCGAGTTGTCCTTCGTCATGGTGTAGTCTACCTCATACTTGTAGGGGAAGGTAGGCATGCCTACAGTGTGGAAGAGACGGGGATCCCATTTCTGTGCTGTGGGGACACCATTGACAGGATAGGCGATTTCGTTGTTGTAATCGTCGAACATTGGCAGACCATCCTTGGTCTTGAATGCATTGACAAGGTTCTGTGACGGTTTGTGGAAATCCCATCCGCACGACCACATACCCCAGCAGCCATTGAGCATGTTGCTCCAGTTGCCACGTCCGTAGAGCGTATTGTCATCCTGGTAGTCGGAGTGCTGCACGGCGAAGATGCTCTCTTTCGAGTTCTTGTACTCGGGGAGGAAGATATCGCCGAAATCCTCCAGATAGCCATAATTTGACTGCTCCACCTCCTTGGTGTATTTCAGCACTTGCTGCATATACTCGTTGTTGATGTGTGAGACACCGGTGTTTGCCTCATATCCATCGCCCCATGCCATGGTGAGATAGCACTTGGCCAAATAAGCAGCGGCAGCAATCTTGTTGGCCCTGCCACCCTCTGCCTGGGTTACCGGGAGAACGTCGTAAGCGGCTTTGAAATCTGCCACAATCTTGTCCATCAGTTCAGCATGTGTGAATGCGTTGTTGGGAGTCTGCTCCTCGGTATGGTTGCGATAGACCTCTTCGTCGACCCAAGGCACCTGGTTCCAGAGCTGCACGAGTTTGAAATAGAAATGTGCGCGGAGGAATCTTACCTCACCCTCTCTGATGGCACGGGTGGCAGTTCCGAGTTTTTCGTCACCATATTCGCTGAGCGACACCAATGCGCGGTTGCAGCGGCTAATGGAGCAGTAGAGGTGATACCACATCTCGTCCATATGGTCGGGAGTGGAAGCAGTAAGCGTCGACCACACCTCAAATGAATGGTAGTTGGTATCGGTGGTACCCGACCCGCCTTTCAGCGCGTCGTCACTGGTGAGGTCGCCGTATGGCCACAAATTGAAGGGATAGGTATACCAGTCATCACCAAGTTTGGCGTATGCCGATGTCACCATCTCATTGGGCTGGCTCATAGCAAGGTCCTCGCTGATGACTCCCTTAGGCTCGACGTCAATGAAATCGTCGCAAGAAGTCAGCGTACCGCAGAGCAGGAGTCCTGCACAGATTGCTCGATATATTGCTTTCATAATTGATTTCCTTTATATAGTGATTAGAACGATGTTTGAATTCCGAATGAGAACGAGGTGCTGTTAGGATAAGCCCAGTTGGGGTTCTCGGGGTCAGAGCAGGTCAGGCTTCCACTCTTGATGGTGAGGAGGTTGTGACCTGAGAAATAGATGCGTGCGCTGGTCATCTTGAGTTTCTCGATGATTGAGGTGGGGATGTTGTAGCCTATCTGCACCTGGCGCAGTTTCGCATAGGAACCGTTCTCCACGAAATAGCTGCTGGCTCTTCCCTCATTGCCGGTGTTGTTGGTGGTGAGTGCAGGAATGGTTGAGCTGGTGTTGGCGGTGGTCCAAGCGCCGAGCATACGGTTGCCTTTGTTGGAGCCAGCATCGGTGATGCTGTAGAAGTCGGTCTGGAATTTCTGGTTGTTGTAGACATCAACACCTGCCACACCTTGCCAGAACATCGAGAAATCAAAGTTCTTATAGCTCAGGTCTGCATTGAGACCCCATGAGAAATCGGGCACAGGATTGAAAATCCAAGTCTGGTCGTGGTCATTGATGATTCCGTTTCCGTCGAGGTCGGCGTATTTCAGTCCGCCCACGCGTGCATTCTCCTGTCCGCTTCCCAACACTTCTTCGCGGTTCTGGAAGAGTCCGTCAACCACATATCCCACGATTGAGCCATATGGTTTCTTGGCTTCCACGAGATTTTCCTTGGATGTATGTGCATAGGAGCCAGTGGTGGTCTCCGGCAGATAAGTCACCTTGTTGCGGAAGAAGTCGAGGTTGCCATTGATGTTGTATCGCAGTCCGTAGGAAGTGGTGTGGCGATATCCGAGGGCGAACTCCATACCCCAGTTCTGCAAACTTGGTCCATTGAGCCAAGAAGCACCACCCTCACCCATCGAACCGAGGTAGGCAGGATTGATAAGCATGTCTTTCACCTTCTTGACATAGGCATCGATGCTGCCATAGACCGAATTGCGGAAGAGGTTGTAGTCAACACCGAAGTTCCACTGTGTGGTGGTCTCCCATTTCAGGTCGTTGTTCTGAGCCTGAGTGGCACGATATCCTGAGGGGAAGATGCCCGAACCAGCCAGTGCGAGGTCGTAAGCGGTAGACTCGTTGCGTCCGCCACCGTAAGTTGCTGCATAGAGTCCGTAGCGTGCGTAGTTGGAGATGGCCTGGTTACCTGTTGCACCCCATGAAGCACGAAGTTTCATGTCGCTGATCCACTCCTGGTTGAGATGCTGTGACACACGGTAACCGAGTGTGAAAGCGGGGAAGGTACCATAGCGGTTGTTCTGGCCGAAGCGTGAGGAACCGTCGCGACGTATGGTGAACGAAGCGAGCACCAAGTCTTTGAAGTTGTAGTTTGCCTTTCCGAAGAGAGAGACGAGGTTGTAGCCTTCCTCGATACCTCTGGCACGCTGTGTTCCTGTAGCGGCATTTGGCCACATATAGTTATAGTTCTCAATGGCGTACATCTGGGCATAGCTTCCGAAGTCGTCGCGGGTCTGGCTGAAGAGCTCAAGACCAGCGAGCAGGTCGATGGTATGCTCAGGACCTATGTTGAAGTTGTAAGTGGCAGTGTTCGACCAAGTCCACTTCATGTCGTTGGCTTGTGAAACATCAGACGACGGTGTGCTGTTGTTCACCACATCGGAATGCCATGTATAGGTGACGCTGTGAATGAAGCCTGCTTCGTAGTCGATACCGAAGCTTGAGCGAAGCACCAAGCCCTTGATTGGGGTGATGTTGACAAATGCATTACCGAAGATACGCCAAATCTTGAGACGGTTGTCGCGGTTGTGATAGAGTTCGCGCAGCGGGTTCTGTCGGTCGCTCATGCCACCCACAGGACCAGAGAAGGTTACGCCGTCTTCCTCGTAAACAGGAACTGTAGGAGACATCTTCAGTGCATTCTCCAACGGTCGGCAATCCACTTGATTGGAATAAGTGATGGTGAGGTTCTCACCTACGGTGATGAGTTTGTTGACATTGAAACTGGTGTTGACACGTCCTGAGAAGCTCTCAAAGTCAGTGTACTTGAGAATACCATTGTTTTTCTTGTATCCGAACGATGCCAATGCCGAGTATTTATCTGTGGCGTTGGAGATAGACAGGTCGTAGTTCTGAGAGAAACCTGTGCGTGAAATCTCTTTGAGCCAGTCGGTATCGCTGAAACGCATGGTTTTCTTCGAGTTGATGTAACCGTCGTAGAGACCATTGACGGTATAGTCGACATACTGTCCGGTGGCAGGGTTGTATGCACGGATGGGGGTGCCAGCTGAGGCATTCAAGTTCAGACCGAAGTTGGCTGCATAGACCACGGGGTCAAGTCCGTCGTTCAATGCTGCCTGTGCCATAGAAGTGGCATAATCAGAAGTATTTGCCAACTTCATCATGGTCTGTGAGTTGTAGAACTGGGCGGTGAGGTTGGCAGAGAAGTCCACCTTCACCTTGTCGCCCTTCTTTCCCGAACGGGTGGTGATGATAATCACACCATTTGCAGCACGCGAACCGTAAATAGAAGCGGAGGCAGCGTCCTTCAACACCTGCATCGACTCGATATCGTTCATATTGAGCGTATTGAGGTTGGTGGTCGTAGGAACACCGTCGATGATGAAGAGCGGGTCCTGTGAGGTGTTGAACGAGCCAATACCACGGATACGCACCACACCTGCACCCACAGGTGAGCCATCGCTGGTGACGGTCATGCCCGGCACCTTTCCTTGCAAGGCACGCATGGGGTCGGTGTCAGACGATGTTTTCAGCTCATCGGTTTTCACCACAGCCACCGAACCAGTGAGGTCGGCCTTACGCTGTGTCTGGTAACCGGTCACCACGAGTTCAGCCAACTCGCTGGCATTCTCCTTGAGTTGGATTTGCATTCCTGTTGCTGCCGGCATCTCTACAGCGTCATAACCGATGTAGGTGATGACGATAGTTGCCCCGGCTGCCACTTTCAGGTTGAAATTTCCATCGAGATCGGTCACCGTTCCGTTGGAGGTGCCTTTCTCCATCACAGTTGCACCGATAACTCCCTCGCCGGTCTCGTCGATGACCGTTCCGGAAGCCTCCGTTTGCGCGTACATTACTGTAGTCACAATGAGAAGCATCATGCTGAGAAGAGTCTTCTTGCCCCAGTTGCAAGCAACCGACACAAGCCCACCCCTTCTGCATGGTGTGTTCTTAGTCGCAGTTTTCAGTTCTTTCATTGTTTCAACGTTTTGATTAGTACTATGTGTTAGATTTACGGCAAAATTAATCGTTACAATAGGTTGTGTCTTTCAAATATCGTTCATTCACCTACAAATATGTTTCTATGCAACATTTTTGTGATATATCGAACGATTTTTTGCATCGACTCAATATGCTTCTGTCTACCTTTGCATATGCAAACACAAAAGGTGTGGACGAGAGGTTTCACTTTCGAACCTGGTCTGCGACAACCAAAGAATAGATGAAACGTCAGTCCACACCAATTTTATATGATGGTGGTAGTCCGAACTCCCTATTCTATTCCCAAGGTCGCAGTTTGGTTCGATAAGAGTCAGTTGTATGTTTTTTCCACGATGTCTTGCCTCATCAGAGGCTAATTTGAAACGGCAGCAGAACTACCATTTGCAAAGATAATCTTTTTTTTTGATACCTGCTGACAAAAAATCGGAAAAAATGTCAAGAACGTGCATCTCCAGGTACTTTTCCATATTCATCCTTAAAGCATTTTGTGAAATAGCTTGGTGAGGTGAATCCCACCTGATAGGCTATTTCGCTGACCGAAGCCGAAGTCTCGGTAAGTAGTTGTGATGCCCTTGTCAGCCTTGCCTTCCTCAGCAGGTCGACAGGCGACTTCCCGGTGATGGCCTTCACTTTCCGATAGAGTTGCACGCGGCTCAGATGCATTTCAGCACCGATATCCTCAACAGAGAGGTTGCTGTCGGCCATTCTCTCTTCCACCACTTCCTTGAAACGGCTGATGAAAGGATCTTCCTTGGCTGCAGCTTTCTTCGTTTCCTGTTGCCCTTCCTTGCTCCAAAGGTCATGCAACAAGGTGCGGTTTTTCAGCAGATTGGAGATTCGTGCCAGCAGCACATCAGCATGGAAAGGTTTGGTGATGTATGCGTCTGCCCCACTTTGATAGCCCTCAATCTGGTGCTTGCTGAGCGCACGAGCTGTGAGCAACACCACAGGTACGTGGCTGGTAAGGAAGTCAGACTTCACCTCCTGGCAAAACTCCAGTCCGTTCATGACAGGCATCATCACATCACTGACAATGAGGTCGGGCACCTGTTCGTGAGCCATACGCAGCCCCTCCTTGCCGTCGGCAGCCTCGAGCAGTTGATAATGAGGTTGGAGGATTGCCCTCAGATAGGAGCGGATATCGGCATTGTCGTCCACGATAAGCAGCGTCGGAGCTTCCACACCAGCAGCCTCGTGGGTGCTTGCCTCATCAGTCTGCTCACCCTCACCCTTCCTCACAGTCAGTTCATCTACCTGCTGTGATGTGAGGTCCTGGGCAGGTGCCCCCACCTGAACGTCAAGTATTTTGTTGACCAGATGTGAAAGGTTGGCGACATTCCTTTGGACGATGCCGAACATCTCAGCAGCTTTGTTGTCGGCATGCCTAACGACATCTGTGGAAGCAAACTCGTTGAGCGGGCCTTCGATAAGTGTCAGAGGGGTGCGCAGTTCATGGGCCGCCTGTGTATAGAAATCGAGTTTCTCTCTCTCCATTTTTCCACGCTCTTCCTCCATATGCATTTTTTGTATATGGTATCTGTAGAGCAATGCAGCGAGGATAAGAAGCAGCACTACCAGTGCGATGAACAAAGCACTGATGACGCGCTGAGTGTCGAGTTCCTGTAGATAGT
The DNA here is from genome assembly GCA_902767775.1 of uncultured Prevotellaceae bacterium. GTDB lineage: Bacteria > Bacteroidota > Bacteroidia > Bacteroidales > Bacteroidaceae > Prevotella. Next base: position 17,794 of record CACXIP010000014.1, read on the forward strand.
TGTCTGCTTGCTGATGCAACTTCTCGAGATTTTGCGACTGCCTGACGATTTCCTCATTCTGCATGTACAGCACACGTGCGTTCTCCCTGGTGACCAATGCCGACATCAGCCTCACCTCTTTATCATAGGTTTTTCCCTCCAGGATATCCACCGCCATCTGCAGCAACTGGTCGCCATGAGTAGGATAGATATAAGTGGCGTCAAGCACGGAATCGCACACCAATCTGATACCTCCGTCATCACCTGGCAATCCGTCGATACCGCAGAAAAAAGTTTTGTCGGAGAGTTGCCCTTTCTCCTTCAGCGCTTTTCTCACTCCCACAGCCATCCTGTCGTTTTGCCCAAAGACGAAGTCGACCTGAGACAAGTCACCCTTGTAGTCTTTTATTGCCTGATAGGCACTTTGCTCAGTCCAGTCGCCCTGTAGGGTGGCGATTTTCTCCATATTGGGATGGTTTTTCAGTGCATCCTCAAACCCATTATGTCGCTCTATCGCAGGTGAGGAACCTTTCAGTCCCATGATTTCGAGCACCTTGCCTTTCCCGTGCAACCTTGAGATGATATATTCGCCCATCACGCGCCCCATCTCATAGTTGTCGGCACCCATATAGGCTGTGTATTTCTGTGAGTTGGTCTTTCGCTCAAACACGATGACCGGAATGCCCTTGTCGTATGCACGGTCGATGGCTGGCGAAATGGTAGCCACCTGATTGGGGGCCACAATCAGCAAATCGATACCCGTTGCCACGAGACTGTCTATCTGCTGCACTTGGCGCTCATCACTGTCGTATGCCGCAGCAAACCTCAGTTCCACATTATTATGGAAAAAAGCACCTATCCTAAGTTCTGCGTTTTGCTTCTCCCTCCAAATATCGTCTGAGCACTGTGAAATGCCTATCTTATACCGCTTGGAATCAGTGGTACAAGAAGTAAAGAAAATGATGAATAAAGCGATTAGCCCTACTATTCTCCTCATGTTTCCCATTTTTTGCAATAGTTGATATCATGACAAAAGTAGCGACTCCTCATATTGTACATAAAGCCCATCTTATCTTTCGGGCGATATGAACGTGTCACTACATGACACACTGCCTTCCCTTCAAAGGAGTTCACTTTTGTTCTTTAAAATGCAAATTTAAATAAAAAAAAAAGAAAAAAAGAAACCTATATGGAAAAAAGAATTTTGATTTTTTTCCATTATCCTTTCATCGCCGCCAAATGACAAACCCCGAACGAGACTCAATACGCCGGCAAAAGGGGGTGGCAAAAAGGAAAAACCTTGTGCGCCAGCAACTCCCCTCCCATGAAGGGGAGGGGCAGGGGTGGGGTATGTAACTTCTTGTTTTTCAGAAAAATAATCCCCCACCCCAACCCCTCCCCACGCGTGGGGAGGGGAGCTCCATTCGGCTCACGGCATTCTTTTCTCAAGCCGTTCATTATATTTGACACCCACCCTTTTGCTACTCAATAAACAATTCGTTTTTAACATCCTCGAGGATGATGTCGGGGCGCTCATCTGGGCGCATCAGCTCAAACTTCACGTTATGGACACGCAGTCCGTCGACATGACGGGCGAAAAGGCCGTAGGCAGGAGTGGGTCCCGCCCAACGGGGTTCGGGGTAGTTGGTACCTTGTTCGCGGTAGGGTGCCGTCACCTTCTTTCCCCCACCCCTATACTGGATGCGTATGTTGGACAGCGATACGTTGCGAATAGGCGTCCCCTCCATGCCCGTCACGATGATACCCGCCAGCGAGTCGCAGTCGTCGGCAACCACATTATTTATATATATATCGCGTGCAGAAGAAACCTCTGTGCGCTCCTTGGGTCCACGGTTGCGGCAACCCGTTGTAATATAAATCGGATAATGATGGACATGGCTCATCGAGATATTGGTCACCACGATATTCTCCATACGACCCTGATCCACCTCCTCAAAAGCGAGTCCGCTGCTCCACATGCAGGAGCAATTGGAAATGGTGATATTGCGGTAGCCTCCGTTGGACTCCGTTCCGAGTTTGATGCGCCCGCACACCCAGTTCACTTTCTCCGGAACATATGTACCATCGAGGAAAGTGCCCAATTTGTAGCCCGTGACGATGCAGTTGGTGACCAAGATATGCTCGCACAGCACTGGCTTTTTTAGGGCATATGAACTTTTCAGCACGATAGCATCGTCATTGGGTGTGTTGACCTTGGTATTGCTCACAGTGAAATATTTGCAGCAGTCGATGTCAATACCGTCGCGGTTGGTGTCGATGGTGACATTGTCGATGGTGCCAATCTCACACCCTGTGGTGATGATGGCGAAATGCCCTCCACGGAAGATGGTGATGTCGCGTATGGTCACATTGCGGCACAATTTGAGTGCGATGGCCTTGTCGCCCGTCCCTATGCTTCCGCCCTGCACATTGCCCGCTTTCTCGGTGTCCTGCTTGGTGAGTCCCTCACCATCTATCATGCCACGGCCCGTGATGCTGATATTCTCCTGCCCTTCCGCCCATATCAGGGAATTATGGAAATAGGTGTGTCCGCCGTCCTGATACTCAGGGGCACCGAACACCTCGCTCTCATCATAAGCTCTCAGACTGGCTGGTGCGGCAAGAATTCTGGCACCCGACATCAGATGAAGGTCGACATTGCTCTTCAGGCGGATACTGCCACAAAGGTAAATTCCCGCAGAAAGCACCACCTGTCCGCCACCGTCGGAAGCAGCAATTTCTATAGCCTTGTTGATAGCGGCATGGTCGAGTGTCATTCCGTCACCCTTGGCACCAAAGTCACGTACGTCGTACACCCCTGATGAAGCACGCATACCCATCACGGAGAGGACAACGGAAAAGAAAAGCAATAATCGTTTGTTCATTGTATCAAGTCAAGTCATTTATTTCACCACTATCTTCTTGCCATTTCTAATGTACAGTCCTGGTTTGGAAGGTTGGTTGGGAAGACGCCAGCCATTGATATCATACCACAAGTCGCGGCCCAAATCGGAAGCATGCGAGGTGATGCCGGCAGGGTCTTCTATCTTGGCCCATGTATAAGAAGTTTTTTCGAAAGCAACGTCTGTGGAAGTAGGTCTTAGCAGAGCACTCAGCAGCAGCCCGTTCTCATCGTATTCGTTGACATATTTTCTTGTCACCATATACGGCTCGCTGTCCGGATTTGATAGGCTTTTTATAAGCAAACTGACTTGAACAACATTGTAGTGTTCATCGTATTCAAAAAACCTCTCATCTATAGTGTTATAATATTCATCATATTCAAATGAATGATAAAGAATGTTGACGGACTCCTTCTCTATGCCCCCCCATTCATTAAAATCCCGCTTAAATTCTCTTGTTTCCGACCGAAATTCATCTGCAGCCTCGTATGTAGCCTTCTCTGGTAAATTGCCATGATACTTTTCTATCACTGTTTTACCCGTGGCAGCAGAAATATCCTCACTGCCTTCCTCATATTTACCACTACAGCGGTAAATGGTGGATGGTAATCCTGATGTCTCATCGAAATCGGTATACCAAAAATAATAATCATACCAGTCCTTGTCAAAAGGATCATAACTATGATAGGCCTCACACTTCAAATATCCCTCATCGGTGTAATAGGAGCGTTTTTCCGAACTGACATAGAATTCATCCAATATTACCGATACATAATAATCACCGTAGTCGACATATTCAACATTGTCATAGTCCAGGCGCATGTATTCTCTGCCTTTCTCATCATAGAGGAAATAGGATTTTCCATCAATGACATGCTTGCCATTATTTATACGAGGATGCCAATATTCGCTTAGTGTGGCCTCGAGCTGATAGCCTTCAGGTATTCTCACTGCAGGAACATCATCGCCCAGGCCCAGTTGTGCACTGGCCTGCATGGTCAGCATGGCTCCAAAGATAAAAAAGTAAAGTCTTTTCATAACTAAGTAGTTTAGGTTGATATCAAGCGCAACGAAAAGGGGATTGCATAGAGATAAGGGAAATCCCCTCATATGGCAAAATTACCTCTTTAAAAATGCACGATAAAGGGATTTTCCCTATAATGCGGTGGGATTTTCCCTACGACGGGGGAAAATCTTGTCAAGCAGCCTCCTGGGAGCCGACCAACGATATGCTTTTCTCACTTCCGGAAGCACTTCTGTATAGCTCCGCTCCGTATCGAAGACCACCTGACCATGCATCGACGGAGCCATGACGGGGGTCATGTAGTTGTCGCCAAACTCAATCCGCAGGAATTGGTCATATTCCTTTGGAGCTGGCACCATCAAATGCTCAAAGGGCAGCATCACCGTCTCATCAAAAATGCTCTTGTCCCACAGCATATCCTCCCCCATGGACAACAACTCGCCCACCTTGGTGTGGGGATAAGCGGCCAATGCCCGCATCTCATCCTCACCCTTCCTGAAGATATTTGCCCAACCGTATTTCCGCACCGCCCTCCTTGCCTTGAGTTTTCGGAATATCAGTGTCAGCCTGCCCGATGAGATGCAATGCACGTTTTTGGCTTTGAGAAATTTCAGTGTTTTTCTGAAGCGTTTGCAATGTTCATGCACCATCTCCTTGTCGTCGGGAGCCGCCTCAAGCGGGAAGATGTCGATGAATATACCCTGACAGAAGGGCTGGAAACAGTCACTGGGCCTTATCGCCGCCGTATCGGTGCGTCGGAACTGTGCATGGCTGCGGTAATAGTCGGTGTCGCTGTATGCCGTCTGAAGGAAATAGGGTGCCTCGAGCCCCTCGTTGCCTATCTGGCACATACGGTCATAGTCCTCTCGGGGCATGGTAAGGTCCACATCGTCATCCCAGGGAATAAAACCCTTGTGGCGGACCGCTCCCAACAGCGTGCCACCTTCTACCCAACACCGCAGGTGATGCTTCTCGCAGTAGGCAAGAAACACTTGGAGCAAATCCAGCTCCACTGCCCATATTTTCTTAGTCTCTTCCGGAACGATATATTGCTCAGGTGTCATAATGTATTATTAAAGGATGGGAAGCAGATATTCCCAAATGAGGTCCATGTAGGGCTGATAGAGCGAAGACGATGTGGTCAGTACCAGGACGGCATCACGGTCGGGGAACACCATGATGTATTGTCCGGCGAAACCATCGGCGCGGAATGCGTTGTGGCGACATATCCACATCTGATATCCGTAACCCTGCACCCACTCATTGTTGTCCTTGTTGAGTCCGGCCTTCTCCAAATCCTCAAAACGAGTTCCGGAAGGTGCCGACGGCACTTGGTAACTTGACATCTCCTTCAACCATTCGGCAGGCACAATCTGCTTTCCGTTCCATTCGCCCTTCTGCAGGAAGAGCTGCCCCATCTTTGCCATGTCCTCGGTCTTCAGCGACAGTCCCCATCCACCGCAGTTGATGCCCTGCGGACTCTCATCCCACTCGGGACGTTGGATATGCAACGGCTGGAAAAGGCGAGTGTCGAGGTAGTCGATGAGTTTCTCACCTGTCACCTTCTGCACAATGGCAGAGAGCATATAGGTGCCCACGGAGTTATAGAGGTAGTACTCTCCTGGTTTGTGCAGCACAGGCCATGCCAGGAAACCCTCCACCCAGTCGACGGAGTCTCTCTTCGAACTGTTAGGCTCCACATCATGTCCGCAAGTCATGGTAAGCAGGTCGCGAACGGTCATTGCCTTCAGGTTGTCGCTCTGCTCAGCAGGCAGTTTGTCGGGGAAGAACTTCACCACAGAGTCATTGAGATTGAGTTTGCCCTCGTTGATGGCCAGTCCAACTGCTGTGGCAGTGAAAGTCTTGCTCACAGAAAACATCTGGTGGGGTGTCTCTGCGGTCTGTCCATTGAACCACTTCTCATAGACCACATCACCATGCTTGAGAATCATGATGCTGTGAAGCGTGATGGAATCTGGCGGTACGGGACGTGTCTTGGTGGCTTCGACAAAAGAGTCAACAGCTGCAATCACTTCATCAGAGGCATTTGTTCTTGGAAGGTTGATTACCTCTTGTTTTGTTTGTCTGCATCCTGACAACATTATGATTGCCAGTGCAAAAAATAACAATGTTTTTTTCATAAATGAGGCATTAATGATAAAGGAATGAAGGTATTTCGGATGCAAATATAGATAAAAAAGCGTAAAACAGCACAACAAAACAAAAAAAACACAACTTTGACTACGTCGAAGGTAGGATGCGCCTCAACAATAAAAAAGAATGAGATTCTTTTTGTATTGTCTTCGGCTTTCACTACCTTTGCACCCGACTTACAAGGAGTAAGTTAAGGGGTGCCCGAAAATTTCGGGCTGAGATCAGACCCTCTGACCTGATCCGGGTAATGCCGGCGTAGGAATCCTTTCTCTATCCCCTTATTGTATATATCATAATAAGGTATTCATGAAAAAATTGTTTTTAACGGTTGCTGCCCTTGCCTCCATGATGGGAACCATGGCACAGGGCGTGGACTCTCTGCGGCTGGAGGAGTTGCATGAGGTAGTGGTGAAAGGCGTGCGTGCCCAAACTGACGCTCCTTACGCTGTGGCACACATCAAGAAAAGTGAACTGCAGGAGTTCTCGAAGACCGGACAGGAATTGCCCTTCCTCTTCTCGCAGACACCCGGTGTGCTCGCATGGAGCGAGAACGGACTGGGCACAGGCACCACCTACATGCGAATCCGTGGTGCCGGCGACTCACGCATCAATGTCACACTCGACGGTGTACCACTCAACTCCCCTGAGGACCAATGCGTCTTTTGGGCCAACATGAACAGCTACGCATCCTTGCTCGGCAGCGTGCAGATACAGAGAGGCGTGGGAGCCTCCACCAACGGCGACGGAGCCTTCGGAGGCAATATCTCCCTGCAATCAAAGGCAGCATCAGACACTCCCTACGCCGAACTGAGCGGCAGTTTCGGGTCGTTCAACACGTTCAACGTCGGAGGGGCATTTTCCACAGGTCTTCTTTGGAACCATATCGTCTTCGACGGAGCCTACCATGAGACGAACACCGACGGCTACATCGACGGCACCAGCGGACGCTCAGGAAGTTACTACGGCAGTCTGCGATACCTGACCGACAAATTCATCATCAGATACAAGAACTTCGGCAACTTTGAGAAGACTGGACAGGCATGGAACGGTGTGACAGCAGGCGACAACGACCTCTCACTGATGGACGGCACCTACGGCGGCCATACCGGCATACGCACCTACGAAGACCTCTACAAGGTGGGGCTAGGCAAATACAACTCCCTGTATGAGACCTTGGCCTATGACGACGAAGGCAACTTCGCCAAGGACCCCATGGGCAACTACCTCACACAGCGCTATGCCTACAACGACGGCACGTTATGGCGGAAGGCAACAGACAATTTCTGGCAGAGCCACAACATCCTCTCCTTCACATGGGACATCAACCATCACCTGAACACCACCGCCTCGCTGCACTACACCCACGGATACGGCTACTACAAGGAGTTCAGATACAACAACAAACTGAGCAAATTCGGTCTCAGCAATTTCACCTCCAGCGATGGCAATACGGTGAAGCGCACCGATTTCGTCCGCAAGAAGGGTCTGGAACAAGACACCTATGGTCTGGTGTGGAATGCCAACTACAAAAACGACTACTGGGACATCATGGCCGGAACCTCTCTGCAGCGCTTCAGCGGCAACCACTTCGGTTACCTCACCTATATTGCCCATCCCGAACTGAGCAAACGGTTGCTCTCAGGCGGAGATTACCAATATTATGACTCCGATGCCCACAAAGATGACTACAGCGGCTATGTGAAGGCAGCCTTCAATATCACCCCTGCCTTTAGCGTGTTCGGCGACGTGCAATACCGCCATGTGGACTACACCACCGACGGCATCAACGACAAGTTCTATGGAAATCCCGACGGCTCCTACTCCAACCAGCGCATCGACATCGACAAGAAATACGACTTTGTCAACCTCAAGGGAGGTGTGAGCTACCATACCGACCACCACAAGGTGTATTTCTCGGCTGCCACCAGCAACAGGGAGCCAGAGCGCAACAACTTCACCGACAATGGCAGTTATCCGGCTCCCAAAGCAGAGAAGTTGCTCGACCTCGAGGCAGGCTACACCTTCAGCGGCCAGCATTGGCGCGCAGGCATCAACCTCTATCGAATGAGCTATACCGACCAGTTTGTGCAGACGGGTGAGGTAAGCGACATCGGCGAGGCCCTGACCACCAACATCAAGGACTCCTACCGCATGGGTATTGAAATGACGGCAGGTGCCGACATCACCTCATGGCTCACACTCGAAGGCAACGCCGCACTGAGCAAAAACAAAATCAAAGACTTCGACGAGGTGGTGGAAGACTGGGACAAGGGCAGTCAGACCATCCACTACGACAACTCCACACTCGCCTTCTCTCCCTCAGCCATCCTCAACGGATTCATCCGGCTTCACCACAAGGGGTGGCAGGCCATCTGGCACACCAATTTCGTGAGCCGCCAATATCTTGACAACACTGAGAACAAAGACCGTTCGCTGCCCAGTTTCAGCACTTCCAACGTCAACCTCAGCTACACCTCAAAAGTGACCAAGGCACTCGGCATGAAGGAGATAACCATAGGCATGAACCTCCACAACATCTTCGACCGCCACTACGCCAGCAGCGGTTGGGTATATTCCGCCATCTGTGAAAGTTATGGACATCCCAACGACAACCGTTACTACCAGATAGGATTCATCCCCATGGCAGGCTTCACCGCTATGGGCAATGTGACACTAAAATTCTAATCGGTATGGAGGCTTTTCTTCAGGCCCATTGGCTCGACATGCTGACCACCGTACTCGGGCTTGCGTATATCCTGCTCGAGTACAAGGCCAGCATCTGGCTGTGGGCAGTAGGTTTCGCCATGCAAAGCCTGGGCATCGTGCTCTACTACCAAAAGGGTCTGTATGCCGACTGCGGCATGGAGTTCTACTACCTTGCCATGACGGTATATGGTTTCCTGCACTGGGTAAGGACACCATCCAAGGAAGGGAAAACCGGAAAAGATGACCTCAAGGCCCAGCGCCCCATCACACATTTTCCCCAAAGGCTGGCAGCAGTATGGCTGTTCATCACCATCATCGCCTGGGCGACACTTTATTGGTTTCTTGTCACCTTCACCGATTCCCGCGTACCCATTGCCGACTCGTTCACCACAGCCCTGTCGTTTGCCGGCATATGGGCACTTGCCCGCAAGTATCTTGAGCAATGGCTGATATGGATTGTAGTCGATGTGGTCACTTGCATCCTATATTTTTACAAGGATATACCATTCAAAGGAAGTTTGTATGGTTTATACGTCGTAATTGCTGTTTTTGGGTACTTTAAATGGAAGCGAATGATGCAGGAGCGATAACTGTTAACGCACACATTGTTAAAAGTTGTCATATTTTGCAACAAAATGATAGATTATCTTGCACATGCCACTCCAAAAGAGTAAATTTGCAGTGTCATAAAGCTGAAAGGCGTGAAGCCTTATTACATTATAAGCAAAGATAATACAAAGACAATAATAATTTTCGCTAAAACATCCCACTCTGTGGGGTGGTCCACTCGTGAGAGTCGATATCTTTGAGTTAATTTATTTAGTAAGTTATATGCATGCATTCGGTCGTGAGACTAAGTGCATGTTTTTTTATGCTCCCAGGTCAGGTGGCTTTGTGGGGTAGATATATGCAAAAAAATAGTGGCAAAAGAGGCAGGCTTTGCCGCATACCCCTTCTGCCAAGAAAATGAAGTGCCTAATTTTTAAGTCTGAATGACCTCTCAATTTTTTCAATCAGCTCGGTGAAATCCTTCTCGGTTTTCATGCGTTGCTCCACTTTCTCGCAACTGTGCAGCACAGTGGAGTGGTCGCGTCCCGCAATGAGTTGTCCGATTCTGGAAGCCGGCATCTTCGTGTGTTTTTGGGCGAGATACATTGAGACTTGTCTTGCGACGACTAAATTTCGTTTTCTGCTTTTTCCTCCCACCTCCTCGGGTGAGACATTGAATTGGTTGCAAACCGTGCTGACAATCTCGTCGACTGTGAGGGGTTTGTTGTCAACCTTGACAGAGCGCTTGAGCACGGATGTGGCGAGCGCCATGTCGATAGGCCTGCCATAGACGACGGAATAGGCCATGAGTGAATTGACCACTCCCTCGAGGTCACGAACGCTTCCATTGGCGTTGTCTGCGATATAGAGAATCACGTCCTCCGGGATATTAAGTCCGTCCTTTTTGATTTTTGCATGGAGGATATCCACACAAAGCTGTGGGTCGGGTTTCTCCAGTTCGGCGATGAGACCGCAGCTGAATCGTGTCAGCAGCCTTTCGTTCATTCCCTCCAGGTCGACCGGTGGGCGGTCGCATGCCAATATGATGCGCTTGCCGTTGCGGAACAGGTGGTCGAAAATATGGAAGAATGTGTTCTGTGTCTTTGTCGATGTCATCCATTCCTGTATATCGTCGACAAGGAGCACGTCGATGGTCTGATAGAAATTGATGAAATCATTGATGGTGCTGTGCATGATAGCGTTGGTGTACTGCACTTGGAACAGTCTGGCGCTGACATAAAGCACTCGTTTCTGCGGGAAGTTCTTCTTGATGCGAAGTCCTATAGCATTAATAAGGTGTGTCTTTCCGCAGCCTGATGGTCCGTAGATGAACATCGGGTTGAACATAGTTGTTGCCGGCTGCTCAGCGATGGTCAGACCCACAGCCCTTGGCAGTTTGTTGCTCACTCCCTCAATGAAGTTGTCGAAAGTCTGGTGAGGGTTGAGCTGAGAGTCAATTTCCTGCGGCTTGGCGGCATCCAACACCGAGTACGACTGGTTGGCCCTGGTTTGCGGCATGGGAGTCTCCACCACATCCGTGGTCTCTGATTCCACCACCATACCCATATTATTGGTTTTGTCGGTGACGATGTGGTACTCCAACCTGACTTCACTGCCAAACACTCTTCTGAGCACCTTGCTGATCAAGTCCACAAAGTTCTCCTCCAGGTACTCATACACGAATGGGCTGGGTACCTGTACCAAGACTGTCATCCGAGCCGGAAAATACGACTCGAAGACAATTGGCTCGAACCATGTTTTGAATTGCTGCTCCGTGACGTTAGCCTTGATAATTTTGAGGCACTCTTCCCAGAGAAGCGTCGGACTTTGTTTCATTGATAATCTCGAAAAGGTTGTTAGGCAATTTTAGCCTGTGTTTTGTAATCGAATGCAAATTTCGCAATTTTTTTTTTGAAAAAAAAATGGTGTTTTTATTTGCATTTTAACCGAGCGTTGTAAACTGCTATCAAATGGTCACTTACATCAATTGGCTTTTGTTGGTAAAAATTTTTACATTTGCATTTTTGCAAGTGATTGAAATTTCGCAACTTAAATAAAAAGGACTTCAATTGTGACAATGCAAAATAAAGTCCTTTCTATAATCCGTAAATCGTTAAATTTCCATTATTTACATCATTTCGATAAAGTAAATTATCGGATGTTTACTATTTAGAACGTTTCTATTTTGGTGGTGTTTTGAAGAGAATTTGGCTACATTCATTTATCCTTCTTTCCGAAGAGAGAGAAATGCACATATCTCTTGGGATGTTTCTTGAAATTGATGAGCAGAGAGTCAGCATGTGCCATGGTATTATTGAGGTTATCGTAGAACGCTCTGTCGCGCATGAGCAGCCCGAGCGAGCCATTACCTTCGTTGAGTTCGTTGGTAAACGTCTTGAGGTTGTTCAGCGTCTGACTGAGTTCGTTGAGCGATGACTCCAAATCGAGTTTTGAGAGGTTGTCGGTCACGGTGACCGTGTTTCCCATTGCCTGAGAAGCTTGGTCGAGTACGCCGTCAGCCTTACCGATGAGTCCGGGCACCTCCTTGTTGAGTCCCGCCATGAGCGTATTGATTTCCTTGGTGGTGTTGGTCAGGTCGTATGTCACCTGCTCTGCGTGATGCAGCGTATTGGGCAATGCGGGATCTTGCAGGATATAGTTGACGCTGGCAAGAATGGAGTCAACCTTAGGCAGCATCTTCTCGACAAGAGGAATCATCTCCTTGACTTTCCCCAGCGCCCCGGCATTGACGCCACCGTTGAGGGTGTCCATAGGCTGAACGAATTCACCGGTATCATCGCCCAAGACGAGGTTGACCTGCACATTTCCCAGCAGGTCGCTGGATATTTCCGCCGTTGTTCCCACCGGTACCCTCAGTTTTTGATTGATGCCTACTACTGCCACAATCTCTCCTCTTTTGTTGAAATCGAAATTGATAGACTTCACCACTCCTACTTTATATCCGTCCGCCATGATGGGACTTGACGATGACAGTCCGCTGATATTGTCGAATTTTATATAATAGGTGTGGTCTGACGAGAAGAGCGACACTCCCTTGAGGAAGTTCAATCCAAAAAAGAGGATAGCTAATCCTATGATAGCCACTAATGCGATTCTTATTTCCTTAGTAAAGCCTTTCATGTTGATCTTTATTTTTTCTTGATGTTTTTGTATTCTCTGATAGCCTTCGCCAGGTCTATTTTCTCTCCATCCTTGAATGCGATGATGAAAGCCTGGGGAAACTTGGCCAGTAGTTCTTTCCTGAGGTTGGAAATTTCGTCGAAGTCGGGTGAGGCTCCCACGGTATATTTATACATTCCATTTTCCTGATAGGACTCAATGTTCTCCACTCCTTGGAAAACACTGTGTGATGTCGGTATATCCTGGGATGTTGCTGCAATCTGCACCTTAAACACCGGACCGTGAACTGGAATATCCTCCTTGGGTTTGTCGGACTTGTCGGAAACAGCAGCAGGTTTGGGAGTTTCCTTTACTGGTTCCTTCTTGGGCTCGGCAGCAGGTTTGGGAGTTTCCTTTACTGGTTCCTTCTTTGGCTCAGCAGCAGGTTTGGGTGTTTCCTTTACCGGCTCCTTCTTTGGCTCAGCAGCAGGTTTGGGAGTTTCCTTTACCGGCTCCTTCTTGGGCTCGGCAGCAGGTTTGGGAGTTTCCTTTACCGGTTCCTTCTTGGGCTCGGCAGCAGGTTGGGGAGTTTCCTTTACCGGCTCCTTCTTGGGCTCGGCAGTAGGTTTGGGAGTTTCCTTTACCGTTTCCTTCTTGGGCTCGGCAGCTGGTTGGGGAGTTTCCTTTACCGGCTCCTTCTTGGGCTCGGAAATCGTTTTTTCTATGGGTGTTGTGTCTTTCCTGGGTTCTATTTCAGGCACAGTCTTGTTGACTTGTGTGGCAGTGTTGTTCTTAGCTTCAGCAGGTTCAACCTTTTGGGGTTTGCTCTCAGGAGCAGTTGCCGTGACAGGTGTGACGGCTTTGACAGGCGTATTAGGCGCGGTCTTTGGTGGGTTGGGTGTTGGTGCAGGAGTATCTGAAGCTTCCTTGGGTGGATTGGGAGCGGGCTGAGGCACATCTGCAGAAACCTTTGCCGGTTCTGAGGTTATTCTCCTCACCTCTCGCTGCTCGGTATATTCCGTTTGTTCCAGTGCTGCGCCATCATCCGTGATGATTTGCTGCACATCCCTTGCCTCAGCCATCTCCTCACCGGTCTCCTGTCCGTCAGCCAGATTGTTGGCAAATGCAGAATCATGGTCGGCCATGGCGAGCAGCATATCCTCATTGTCATCGTTAGTTTGGTCATTGTTAGCATTCATTTTGACATGACCATACTTCTTCTTGTATTTGACAAAAGCTTTATAAATACCTTTGGCCATCTTGTCCTGTCCGTCCTGGGTATTGAGGAATTCTTCCTCGTCAGGAGTGGTGATGAATCCCAGTTCGATAAGGCAACTGGGCATTGAGGTTTCCCTTATCACCAAGAACCCAGCCTGATGCACCCCTTTGTTCACCCTGCCGCTGCTGGCACACACCTCACTTTGTATGAGTTTTGCCATCTCCACGCTGTTTGCCATATACTTGTCCTGCATGAGTTCGAACATGATATAGCTTTCAGCCGATTTCGGGTCGAAACCAGCATAGGTTTGCTTGTAGTTTTTCTCGAGGAGGATGACGGAGTTTTCCCGTTTTGCCACATTGAGGTTGTCTGCTGCCCTATGCATTCCGAGGGTGTAAGTCTCCAGTCCTCTTGATATTCTCCCCCCTTCGAGGGCGTTGGTGTGTACAGAGATGAAAAGGTCGGCCTTGTTCCGGTTGGCTATATTCGCCCTTTCCTCCAGTTTGATGAACACATCCGTCTTCCTGGTATAAATGACTCTTACATCCGAGCAGTTGCGCTCCACGTACTGTCCGAATGCCAATGCAACCTTGAGGTTGATGTCTTTCTCATATGAGAACTTCCCCTTTGCTCCAGAGTCTTTTCCTCCGTGTCCGGCATCGATAACCAACGTGAATTTCCTGTCCGCCGCCATGCTGATGACGGCAGCGGCAAGTATGATGAGTGTAAAAAACAGTCTTTTCCGCATTTCCTTAATCAATTCGGCTGCAAAATTAAACATTTTTGCATGAAAAACCGATTTATTCCATCATGTTTTATCATTTATTAAGTGTAGGACGACTCCGGCACCGTCACAATCCCCTCCCATGGGCGGGTTGAGCTTGACCACTTGCACCTCCACATCGTCCACCATGGGGAAATCTGAGCACACCCTGCGTGCGATGCGCCCGGCCACATACTCCAGCAATGCTGAGGGCTGCGCCATCTCCTCCTCCACGACATCCTTAAGGGCGGCATAACTGATGGTATCCTCTATTTTGTCGGAAACAGACGCCTTCTCCAAATCCAGTGACACCTTGAGGGAGACCGTATAGTCTCCCCCTACAATCCTTTCCTGCGGCATCACCCCATGATAGGCATAGATGCGCAAATTGTTGATGATGATGCTTGCCGGACCGTATTTCATCACTTTCCCGAACTCTTTTATCCGCATCTGGATGCGCCGCAGTTCTTGCAGATGAGGCACCCCTCCTGATAGACGAGCGTCTCCTGTCCGCACTGTGGGCATTTCTTACCCTGAGCCACCGTTCCGTCGACGACATATTTCTTGAGCGCCCTTTCCACACCGTTCTTCCATGTGTTGATGCTCTCACTCTTCAGTTGGAGCGACCCCACAAGTTTGATGACATGGTCGATAGGCATCCTGTATCTGAGTACTCCAGAGATGAGTTTGGCATAGTTCCAGTACTCTGGATTGAACTTCTCACTCAGTCCCTCCACGGTGGTTTTGTATCCACGCTTGTTCTCAAACTGGAAGTCATAGCGGTGAGAGCCGTCCTCGTTGGTCTGCTTGATGATTTTTCCCTTGGTGACCGTCTTGGGCAGTACGATGCCCTCGTCGTCGTCCTGCAGTCCGGTGAATATCTCGTAGGGATAGCCGTCGAGCAAGCCGACGAAAGCCACCCATTTCTCCTTGTTGTTCTGGAACCTCACCACATCACACTTCAGAGTCTGCGGCCTTACCTCCGTCACTTCCGGTCGGCGGCACTCTGGTTTCTCCTCTGGTTTGTCCTCTTTCTTTTTCTTTTTGAGTGCCACCATCACTCCAGCCCTGCTGCCGTCGCGGTAGATGGTGCAGCCTTTGCATCCCGACCTCCATGCCTCGACATAGAGGTTGTTGACCAGCGCCTCATCCACGTTGTTGGGCAGGTTGACCGTCACGCTGATGGAGTGGTCGACCCATTTCTGTATCGCACCCTGCATACGCACCTTCATGAGCCAGTCCACATCATTTGCCGTGGCTTTGTAATAGGGTGAGCGAGCTACAATCTCATCCAGTTCCTCCTGCGTATAGCGCTTGTTGGGGTCGAGTCCCACGGTATTCATCCAAGTCAGGAACTTGGGATGATAGACGATGTACTCTTCAAAGGAGTCGCCCACCTCATCTACAAAGTCAACATGCACGTTGGCATCACCCGGGTTTACCTTTCTCCTTCTCTTGTATACCGGCATGAAGACGGGTTCGATGCCACTGGTGGTCTGTGTCATCAGACTTATCGTGCCCGTCGGGGCAATGGTGAGGCACGCGATGTTGCGGCGGCCATATTTCACCATGTCCTCATAGAGTTGCGGTTCGGCATCCTTGATTCTGAGGATGAAGGGGTTGTTCTTCTCCCTCTCTGCATCGAAGATGGCAAAAGCCCCTCTCTCCTTCGCCATCTCCACAGAAGAGCGGTAAGCGCTGAGCGCGAGAGTGCGCTGCACCTTCACTGCAAAATCGGTGGCCTCTTGGGAACCGTAACGCAGTCCCATGGCGGCTATCATGTCGCCCTCGGCAGTGATGCCCACGCCGGTGCGCCTTCCCTTGCCACTCTTGTCGATAATTTTCTCCCAGAGATGGTATTCAGCGCCCTTGATTTCCTCCGACTGCGGGTCTTTCTTGATTTTGTCCATGATGGCATCGATTTTCTCCAATTCGAGGTCGATGATGTCGTCCATGATTCTTTGTGCTAATGCCACATGCTTTTTAAACAGGTCGAAGTCGAAACTTGCATGGTCGGTAAAGGGATTGTTGACGTATGAGTAGAGGTTGATGGACAGCAGCCTGCATGAGTCGTACGGACAAAGAGGTATCTCTCCACAAGGATTGGTTGATATGGTGCGGAATCCCAGGTCGGCATAGCAGTCGGGGATGCTCTCACGGATGATGGTGTCCCAGAAGAGCACACCCGGTTCGGCGCTCTTCCATGCGTTGTGCACGATTTTCTGCCACAGTTCGCCTGCTTTGATGGTTTTCTCCACCATAGGGTTGGCGCTGTCTACAGGGAACTGCTGGGTGTATTCCCTATTGTCGATGGCAGCCTGCATGAATTCATCGTCTATCCTGACCGACACGTTGGCACCAGTCACTTTTCCCTCCGTCATCTTCGCATCGATAAATGCCTCGCTGTCAGGGTGTTTGATGCTGACTGAGAGCATCAGCGCTCCCCTGCGTCCATCCTGAGCCACCTCGCGTGTGGAGTTGCTGTACCGCTCCATGAAAGGCACAAGTCCAGTACTGGTAAGGGCAGAATTGTTCACCGGCGTTCCCTTGGGGCGGATATGCGAGAGGTCGTGCCCTACTCCACCCCTGCGCTTCATCAGCTGCACCTGTTCCTGGTCGATGCGCATGATGGCTCCATAGGAGTCGGCATTGCCATCCAAACCGATGACGAAGCAGTTGGACAGCGACGCCACCTGATAGTTGTTGCCGATTCCCGTCATGGGACTTCCTGCGGGTACTATATACCTGAAATGGTCGAGCAGGTCGAATACCTGCTGTGCAGAAAGGGATTGGGGATATTTTTTCTCGATGCGTGCTATCTCATTGGCAATGCGCCAGTGCATGTCAAGCGGCGATTGCTCGTAGATGTTTCCAAAACTGTCTTTCATGGCATATTTGTTGACCCATACTCGGGCAGCCAACTCATCGCCCTTGAAATAGTCGAGTGAGGCATTGAAAGCCTCTTCATAGGAGTAAGTCTTAACTTGGCTCATGATAAAAAAGATGTTTGAATCGGACAAAATCAATTATTTCGGATTGCAAATGTACAAACTATTTATGAGATAATGAACAATTCTACCAACAAAAAAATAATAAAAATGGAAATCTTTGATGTTCAATATGTTATCAGTTTTGAAAACCATGTTGTTTTATTCAATAGGTCAAAATGTTAAATAATTACTTTTATCATTTTTTATTTATTATTTAATCAGAAATAGATACAGAAATTGATTCAAGTAATTTTTTATCATTCTTCTTGTTCAAAACAGACAACTTGTTTCATTTCGATTCACAAAAGTGTGCAAAAAAGTATTCAGACGTGATAGAAAAAGGGCTTTCAAAACATCTATAACAAGAGTATATGCAAGCAAGAAGTTTAAACGTGACTAAGGAGATATTAGAATTGTCTTTGTATTTTTCTCATTTTTATAGTTTACTTTTTTGCCCTTTGGGGCATTAATACAATGCCGGATGTTTTTTAGAGCATAAATAGATGTATGAAGTCAGTTGAATTGCTCTCTCTCATGATTGATTTTAACCAATCGAAACTTTTGTGTGTTCAACCTTATTTCAAATTTGATTAAATCATGCAGAATCCTTCAAGGAAAAAAGACGAAGCCCCAGTCTCTGAAATGCTCAACGAGCAAATCAGGCATTTGCTCTTTCTCAATCCACATCTTGACATCGAGTTCATCAAGCGCCAACTCAACATGCTATCCAGCCAACTGAAGAATGACAAGCTGGAAACCATACGGTTTCTCACCAAGCAGCGTGAATCTTACGTCAAGGACATCTCCAAGGACACCTCCAAGGACATTAAAAAAGACATCAAGGAGCATATCCGCAATTGGGAGAAGGAGATAGGCCCTGTCAACTTTAGCGATGTTGTGGAATTGATTGAGGGCAAAGGAATAACCATCATGGAAGCCGCACCCCACCTGGTCACCCCCCGTCAGATTGAGCAATGGCTGGGCGCATTTCTCATCGGCCAGCCTGAATATGCAAAAAAACTCTCTTTCAGTTTCTATTTGCACGAAATCAGGAAGAATGACGAACAACTGAGTCTTCCCCGCCCCAACCTCCTTGTCTATGGTCCCTCTGGAGTCGGCAAGACCTATGCCACGCAGAAACTTGCAGAGCTCTTTCAGATACCATTCGGCGTGATCAACTGCAACAGCCTCGTTCAGGAAGGCATCGACGGCAATTCCCTCACGACGGTCTTCACCCAACTCTATATGCAATACAATGAGGGCATGTCGGGTGCTGTCATCGTTTTTGACGAGTTTGACAAACTGTTTGAAGACGGTCATTACAATCAACGCATTCTGAATGAGTTGCTCAACATCATTGATGACAACAACACCTTGTCGTTCAGAAAAAGCGACGAAATCTACAACTACGAGAAAGTGAGCATGAAGACCAACAAGATGTTGTTTATCTTCACCGGAGTGTTCCGTGGCATCGAGCATATCGTCAAAAAGCGTTTAGGCGACCACTGCATCGGTTTCGCCCATGGCTCTGGAACCTATATGGATGGCGATTACCATCAGTATGTCACCAATGATGACTTCGCAAAATATTTCCATCGCGACGAACTGACCGGCAGGATTCTGCAGTATGCCTATGCCAAGGAACTGAAGGAAGACGACTTGGCCAGCATCCTTCTCCACTCAGTGGAGTCGCCTGTCACCACTTTCGTCAACTACTTCAAGATACGCAATATCGATTTCTCCATCACAGAAGAGGGTGCAAGAGCCCTCGCCTCAGCCTCCATCCAGCGCCACTTGGGTGTGAGAGGACTCAAATCGCTGTTGTTCAACATCCTGAGTGATGAAATGTATGCCCTTGACACTCATCAAATCATCATTGACAAGGATTATGTGGAGATGAAGACCGCATAGCAGCCAAGCAACATGAAAAGCCCTTCGCTTGCAGACAGCGAAGGGCTTTTATTATTGCTGTAAAAAATGCCTTAGCTCATCACCTCAATACTTGGGATTGATGGTAATCACTCTGTCATAGGACTCTGGCTTAACCCTGTATTCGTCGAGCACATAGACACAGGTGCAGCCCACACCTGTCGTGTTGTAGTCGAGATTGAAGGTGTAGCGGTCGGCCTGAGGCTGCAACTGATAGGTGAACTGGCTCTTGGTGAGATTGTCGGTGGAGAACTGATAGGCATTGAAATTGAAATGCTCGTTCATGGAAATCTGCACACCTTTTCCATCCTTGTCCAGCAGCTGGACATATCGGTTGTCGGTACGTAGGGCATGGTCCTGAGGCAGAAGGTAAGGCTCATACATATCGGCAACGGTCTTGGTCCAGACACCCACCTGATAACCTGTCTTGCGGTCAGGGTAATTCTCCTCTGGACCACGTCCATACCACGTGATGTTGTCGAACTCGTTTGCTACTGAAGCAGTGAAGCCAATGCGCGGCAGAACTTCTGGCAGTTTGCCCTGCGGACTGAGATGGTTTTGGATTTTGACCGTTCCATCGTCGTAGAAACTATAGGTGTAGTCGAGCGTGAATCCCGCCAACTGCATCCCTTGAATATACAGGTCGAGGGCTCCGAAAGAGGATGCGCCTACCTGCACAAGCTGACTGACGTTGACAATCGTTTCATACTCATTGTGTGTCAACTGTACTGCCGACGGACGGATGCGCAGTTGGTTTACCCCCTTGGAATAGAACAAGGTGGACACCATGTTGCCATAGCCTTCTGCATACCCTCCGTTGACACGGAAAGCATCCCACGAGTCAAACTCGTTGGCAAGCGGAGCACGCCAGAGATTGAAGGTTAGGGGTGATTTAAGCACCGGCTTTCCGTCCACCTCTATCTGCTCGAGGTTGCCGGTCTCTTTGTTGATGACATAACAGAAGCCCTTGCCACTTATCTTGATTTGCTTGTCGTCTTCCTGTGTGCTGATATTCTTGGAGGTCAGCCGCGGTTGAGGAGCCGGGATGTTCCATGACGAGAGTTCAAGTTGGTCCCATGCCACCTCATGGCCAGCCTTAGCCCATACTTCGTCTTTCTTCAGCGCGGAGGTAATGGTGAGACGGTATTCCTTTCCTGCCACAATAGAAGGTTTATGATATGGGATGCGGACCACCTGCCTTTGCTGCGGTGCGGTGGAGAACTGGATGTCGCCCTCTTCCACAACTTGGTTGTCAGCCATCAGAGCCCAGTGTGAGGCATATTGTGACAGGTCTGTGAAATGCAGCCGGTTGGTCACCTCCACCTCGCCCGTCTCTGCATTGAGCAAACGAATGCTTACGGGCTGTGTGGTCCATTTCATCTGTTTCATCTCCGGTTGCACGGTACGGTCGGGCCAGATGCTGCCGTAGGTGCGCATGTTTCCGCCTATCGTATAGAAAGTGCCTTCGTCGCCATTGCCGTCGAAGGTGAGATAGAGTACCGCTTCATCGGCACGTCCCTCGCCATCAGCCACGCACTTGTTGTAGATGGCCACGTTGTCCATCTCTGCATCGGCTGTGTAGATGGTCTGAGGGTCCTGGGCATGATTGCCGGCAAACCGACCGATGTTGATGGGATAAGGGAAGTTGCTCAGCACACCACGCTCGGGACTTCTGTTGCCACGGCGGTTGTTATTGGCGGGTTGTTCGTTTGCCACTGTCGGTTCCGTGCCTTTCAACTGTCCGTCGATGAATAGTTTCATTTCCTTGCTATCCCAAGAGGCTGTCACATGATGCCATTTGCCCATCCAGTCGGCAGGCAGGTCGACAGTAAGCGCATGTTTCACACCTGAGTGAAGGTAGAACTGCAGTTTATCGTTCCCTTTCTGCACGACACCAAATTGTGTGTTGCCCTTCGTCACGTAAGGAGCGCCCTCATAGGTTCCACTCAGTTTCCCAGGTTTGACATCAAAACTGATGGTCAGTTCTTTTCCCGACAGTTCAACATTGTTGCTGCGATACACCTCCACCCATTCGTCGTGTCCGCTGAGGTGAAGTACCCCTTTCTCCACTTTGGCATTGCCCATAAGGTGAACAGGGGTTTTGAAAGGCGAGCTGTCGGTCAGAGGACGGATATGCTCTGTGAGTCCTGGGTTGACAAAATCCCAGATGGCACCACCCATCAGTCGTGGATGACGGCGTATGACCGCCCAATATTCGTCCAACCCGCCACCGGCGTTGCCTGCCACCGACAGGTATTCATCCATGAACGACGGACGAGGGTCTTCCGTCTCCGGCACCATGGCAGTATTCATCTCCAACTCGTAGGGAGTAGGATAACGCGGACCGATAATGTCTTCTCCTGGGTGAGCGTAAGCATTGCCGCCATACATAAAATAGCGTGTGGGGTCATACTTCTTTCCCTCTTTGACCACCTCTGTAATAATCGGGCCCTCACCACTCTCGTTGCCTGCACTCCAGAACAGGACGCAGGGGTGATTGCGGTCGCGGAGCACCAACTGGCGCACACGCTCCAGATACATGCCAAGGAATTTCATGTCGTTGGAGACATACTCTGTGGCGTGAGCCTCGTCGCCTGTCTCGTCGATGATGTATAGTCCATACTCATCTGCCAGTTCAAGATACCTGTTGACAGGAGGATAGTGCGAGGTGCGCACGGCATTGAAGTTGTGCTGTTTCAGTATCTCCATGTCTTTGCGTATGGTTTCCTCGTTCATGGCATGTCCCAGTTCGGGGTGCTGCATATGTGTGTTGGTGGCATTTATCTTGATGGGCTGTCCGTTGAGGTAGAACGTCTGATGCCTGATTTCAGTCTCCTTGAATCCCATCTTGCTGCTGATTTGCTGCATGACATTTCCCGACTCGTTGAGCAGTTCGAGTTTCAGCTGATAGAGGACAGGAGTCTCACAAGTCCACTTGTCGGGATTGGAAATCAGCGAGGAGAATTCGAGCGATTTCTTTCCCTTGCCATTCATAGTGAAACGGTCGGAAAGCATCTCCTTCACTTTGTTGCCTTTCGAATCGCTCAGCGTGGCACGGACTGTGTATTGACCGCTTGTATCCTCATATTTCTTGACATCCACATTCAGTTTGAGCATGGCATCCCGATATTGGTCGTCGAGGTCAGTGGTGACGAACCAGTCGAACAACCGGGTCTTGGGTGTGGCATAAAGTGTCACATCATCAAATATGCCCGCCAAGCGCCAATAGTCCTGGCCTTCCAGATAGTAGCCGTCGCTATATTTCAGCACACATACGGCCAACGTGTTTTTGCCCGGCCGTAGGTAGGGAGTCACATCGTACTCTGCAGGTTCCTGTCCACCTTCATTATACCCCACCTGTTGACCGTTAATCCATACGAACGAGGCACTTTGTGTCTTTTCCATACGCAGGAATATCTGCTGCCCTTTCCATGAAGAGGGTATGGTGAATGTCTTCCGATAAGCACCTGTAGGATTGTATTCTCTTGGCACCATTGGAGGATTGGCTTTGAACGGAGCAGCCACATTGCGGAACAGAGGGTCGCCGTAGCCCTCCATCTCCCAGTTGCTCGGCACATGGATGGTGCGCCACTTGCCATCCTTGAAGTTGGTCGCAAAGAAGTTCTGCGGCATCTCCTCGGGTGTGTTGGCAAAGAAAAACCGCCAAATTCCATTGAGCGACAGATGCTGGTCGGCCAGGTAATAAGCATGGGCCTCCTCCTGGTTCTCCTCAAAAACTGAGGTATTCTCAATGTAATCATAAATGTGCTCAAGATACTGAGCGTTCGTCTGCAACGAGCATGCCAAAAACAGGCATAGGGTTAGTCTTTTGATTTTCACGATTTTATTTTGAAAGGGTTGTACCTAAATGATGACTACTCACACATACGTTCTCCCGTGCAAAGTTATTTAAAAATATCCGACAATAAAAGGATAATCCGAAAAAACACATCCCTGCCACACAAATTCAGCTCACTATGGCAAATGAGGCATCATTAACTGACTATTGTCTAAACTCCTAATCTCCTAAACTCCTAAACTCCCATCAATAACTGACTATTGTCTAAACTCCTAAACTCCTAATCTCCTAAACTCCCATCAATAATTGACCATTGTCTAAACTCCTAATCTCCTAAACTCCTAAACTCCTTAAAGAAATAATCTCCCCAACTCCCATCAAAAACTGACTATTGTCTAAACTCCTAATCTCCTAAACTCCTAAACTCCTTAAAGAAATAATCTCCTAATCTCCTAAACTCCTAAACTCCTACAATTAAAATATATTAATGTCGTGTGTGAATGGAAAAAAAACAGTAATTTTGCAAAATCAATCTCAACCAACGACATTTGAACATGAAGCATATCAAGGATAGGAGGACAATCAGACAATATCGGAAAGACGAAGTGGCAGAGCCATTGCTCCGCCGTTTGCTCAGCGAGGCATCACGCACCCAGACGATGGGCAACCTGCAGTTGTATAGCGTGGTGGTGACCCGCGATGCAGAGATGAAGCACCGTCTTGCCCCCGCCCACTTCAACCAACCAATGGTGGAGAATGCCCCCGTGGTGCTTACCATTTGTGCTGATTTCCGCCGTACCACTGATTGGTGCGACCAACGCAAGGCCAATCCAGGCTACGACAACTTCCTGTCGTTCATCAACGCAGCCACCGATGCACTGCTCTTCACCCAAACCTTCTGCAACCTCGCTGAGGAAGAAGGGTTGGGTTGCTGTTTCCTTGGCACCACCGTCTACATGCCCCAACTGATTATCGATGTGCTTCAACTGCCACAGCTGGTGATGCCCGTCGCCACCATCACCCTGGGATGGCCCGACGAGGAACCACCGCTCTCCGACCGTCTCGGCACCGATGCCTTTGTACATGAGGAGACCTACCAGCCTTATACCCCCGAGCGCATCGACGCCTTCTATGGTGAGAAAGAGTCGCTTGAGGAGAACAAGGAGTTTGTGCGCATCAACGGCAAGGACACCCTTGCCCAGGTATTCACCGACTGCCGCTATACGAAGAAAGACAACGAGGCCATGTCCGCAGGACTCCTCGAAGCACTCAAAAACCAAGGTTTCCTCGACTGACATGATTCACCTCAGCGCCATCCACAAGACCTACCAGGGAGCACAGCCGCTGCATGTGCTCAAGGGCATCGACCTCGACATCGCCAAGGGAGAGTTCGTGTCCATCATGGGCGCCTCTGGTTCAGGCAAGTCCACCCTATTGAACATCCTCGGCATCCTCGACAACTACGACACCGGCGAGTACATCCTCAACGGCACCCTCATCAAGAACCTCTCTGAGCGTCGCGCTGCGGAATACCGCAACCGCATGATTGGTTTCATTTTCCAGTCGTTCAACCTCATCAGTTTCAAAACCGCTGTAGAGAATGTCGAACTGCCACTCTTCTACCAAGGTGTGGGCCGTCGCAAGCGCCACCAACTGGCAATGGAATACCTCGACCGTCTCGGCCTCGCCCAGTGGTCGGAGCACTACCCCAACGAACTGTCGGGCGGCCAGAAACAGCGTGTCGCCATCGCCCGTGCCCTCATCACCCATCCCGACATCATCCTCGCCGACGAGCCAACAGGCGCCCTCGACTCAAAGACCAGCGTCGAGGTGATGCAATTGCTCAAACGCCTCAACACCGACGAGGGAATGACGATTGTCGTGGTGACCCATGAGAGCGGCGTCGCCAACGAGACCAACAAGATTATCCACATCAAGGACGGCATCATCGGAACGATAGAAGAGAACACTGAGCACAACTCATCGCCATTCGGCATCAACGGAATGATGAAATAGACATGAGAGACATTCTTGGAGAAATATGGAGCACCGCACGTCGCAATAAGTTGCGCACAATCCTGACCGGCTTTGCCGTTGCCTGGGGCATCTTCATGCTCATCTTCCTCCTGGGATGCGGCAACGGACTTATCAACGCCATTACCCAAAGCATGGACCGATATCTTGACAATTCCATGATGATAGGCGGAGGACGCACGTCGAAAGCCTACGACGGACTCTCTGAAGGGCGCAGGATACAGCTCGACGACCGTGACATCAACGCCACCAACCGTGAGTATACCCAATATATCGATGGTGTGGGTGCCCAAATTGAGAAGCAAGGCGTAACCATCAGCTATGGCAGCAATTATTTCAGTGGCGGATTGGAAGGAGTTTACCCCAACGAGCAGAAAATCAGCAAGATAGAAATGCTCTGCGGCCGTTTCATCAATCAAACCGACCTCGACACCCAACGCAAATGCCTGGTGCTCGACGATGCCCAGGCCCGCGAACTGTGCCCCAACGACTACAAATCACTTCTGGGCCAATATGTCAAGGTCGGCGCCCTCGCCTTCCGCGTTGTTGGCATCAACAAGGGTGACAAGAGCCGTTTTCGCACTTCGGTTTACATTCCCTTCACCACACTACGCACTATGTACAACATGGGTGACAAGGCAGACAATATCGTATTCACCTTCCACGGGCTGGAGAGCGAGCAGGCCAACGAGGATTTCGAGAAGACTTACCAAGCACGCCTCAACAGCAACCACCGCGCCGCTCCCGATGACGAAAGCGCCATCTGGATATGGAACCGTTTCACGGAGAATATGCAGATGAACAAGGGCATCTCCATCATCCACATCGCCCTATGGGTGATTGGCATATTCACCTTGCTGAGTGGCATCGTGGGTGTGAGCAACATCATGCTCATCACCGTGAAGGAGCGCACAAGGGAGTTCGGCATCCGAAAAGCCATTGGCGCCTCCCCCGCCTCCATCCTCCGACTCATTATCATCGAGAGCGTGCTCATCACCACTTTCTTCGGTTATATCGGCATGGTGCTCGGCATCGGAGCCAACCTCTACATGGACGCCACCATCGGCCACATGAAAGTCAACTCCGGTTTGTTTGAGGCCACCATGTTTGTCAATCCCACCGTAGGCCTTGACGTCTGCGTGGAAGCCACCCTTGTGATGATTATCGCCGGCACGCTGGCGGGACTTGTTCCTGCCCGCAAGGCTGCACATATCCGACCCATAGAAGCCCTGAGAGCAGAATGATAAGAATAGACATCGACCGCTACCGCGAAATTCTCGACACACTGACGAGGAACAAGAGCCGCACCTTCCTCACCGGATTCGGTGTGTTCTGGGGCGTGTTCATGCTCGTATCACTGATAGGCGGCGGTCAGGGACTGAAAGAATTGCTCAACAACAACTTCGAGGGATTCGCCACCAACTCCGCACTCATCTTCGCTCAGCCTACGACAAAACCTTATGCCGGTTTCCGCAAAGGCCGCAACTGGAGCATGAACTACCGCGACGTGGAGCGGCTCCGCAGTCAGGTGCCCGAAATCGACGTGGTGACACCTATGATATCACGCTGGGGCCTCACCGCCGTCCATGGCGACAAGAAATACTCCTGCACGATGAAGGGACTGACGCCTGAATATGCCAAGGTGGAGACACCCAAACTGCGCTATGGTCGCTACATCAACGACATGGACATCCAATTGCGCCGAAAGGTGTGCGTCATCGGCAAGCACGTCTACAAGGACCTCTTCCCCCAAGGCGGAGACCCCTGCGGGGAATCCATCCGCATCGGCCAAAGCTATTACAATGTTGTGGGAGTGGACTACAATGCCGGTAACATCAGCATCAACGGCAATGCCGAGGATGCAGTGACCGTCCCCCTCACCCTCGCCCAGCAGACCTACAACATGGGCGACAGCGTCCACCTTATCTGCCTCACCGCCATCCGTGGCGTGACCATGAGCAGCATCACCGACAAGATGCGTGAGGTCATCGCACAAGCCCATCAGATCGACCCCACTGACGAGAAGGGTGTCATGGTGTTCAACACCGAGGTGATGTTCGGCATGCTCGACAACCTCTTCTCTGGTGTCAACTTCCTGATTTGGCTGGTGGGCATCGGCACACTGCTGGCTGGCGCCATCGGCGTGTCCAACATCATGATGGTGACAGTGCGTGAGCGCACTACCGAGATAGGCATCAGGCGAGCCATCGGTGCCACCCCCCTCAACATCCTCTCGCAGATTATCTCCGAAAGCGTGGTGCTGACCGCCGTGGCGGGTATGAGCGGCATCTTGTTTGCCGTGCTGATACTGGAGATGCTTGAGTTGGGCAACACCACCGACGGTATCGTGGAGGCCCATTTCCAAGTAGGATTTTGGACTGCTGTGGGCGCAGTGGCCATGCTCAGTCTGCTTGGCGTGCTGGCAGGTTTGGCGCCCGCCGCACGAGCCATGGCCATCAAACCCGTGGATGCGATGAGGGAAGAGTAAAGAAGATGAAAGATGAAAGATGAAAGATGAAAGATGAAAAATGAAAGATGAAAAATTGAAAATTAAACAGCATATAGCGTTATGAGGAAATATTTTAAATTGTTATTGGCACTTCTGGTGCTGCTCATTTTTGTGGGTACGTTCGTTTTTCTGTGGAAGAAATCTCAGCCACAGCCGGTAGTCTACGAGGAGTTTTTCCCTGAGATGGGCGACATCAGCAAGACCTCGATTGTGACCGGCAAGATAGAGCCACGCAACGAGGTGAGCGTGAAACCACAAATCTCGGGCATCATCACTGAGATTCTCAAGGAAGCCGGCGACCTGGTGAGTCAGGGTGAGGTAATCGCCAAGGTGAAGGTCATCCCCGACATGAACCAGCTCAGTTCGGCTGAAGCCCGTCTCCGTCTTGCCCGCATCAATGTGGGACAGGCCAAGACTGATTTCGACCGAGAGAAAATGCTTTTTGACAAGGGATTGGTGAGCCGCGAGGAGTATGAGAAGTCGCTGCAGACCTACAACCAGACTTCCGAGGAGGTGAAAGCCGCCGAGGACAACCTCGAGGTGGTTCGCGACGGTGTGTCGCGCAGCAATGCCAGTGCCAGCAGCACCCTCATCCGCAGCACCATCAGCGGACTCATCCTCGACATCCCCGTCAAGGTGGGCAACTCCGTGATTCTCAGCAACACGTTCAACGACGGTACCACCATTGCCACGGTGGCCAATATGAACGACCTGATTTTCCGTGGCAATATCGATGAGACCGAAGTGGGACAGCTGACAGCGGGCATGCCAATGAGCATCACCATCGGCGCGCTTCAGAACCTCAACTTTGAAGCCCAGTTGGAATATGTCTCCCCCAAGGCGGTGGAAAGCAATGGCGCCAACCAATTTGAAATCAAGGCAGCAGTGCATGTACCCGGAGGCAGCAGCATCCGCAGCGGCTACAGCGCCAATGCCGAAATAGTGCTCGCCAGTGCCCAACAGGTCATCACCCTCCCTGAGAGTGCCATTGAGTTTGAGAACGGCGAGTCGTTCGTCTATCTCGTCAAGGGCAGCGACGAGAACAAAACCTACGAGCGCCGTGCCGTGAAGACAGGCCTGAGCGATGGTCTGAAAATAGAAATCAAGAGCGGCCTGACCACGAAAGACAAGGTGCGCGGTCCAAAGAAAGTGGAAGAGGAATGAGGTAGCCCTACAGCGGAGGAAGCGATGGACGGATACGTGACAGTGATTGGTGGTACCAATATGGACATTGCAGCGGCACTCACCGCTCCATTTGTTCCTGCCGACTCTGTACCGGGACAAGTGACGCTGGGTTGTGGAGGCGTGGCACGCAACATCGCACATAACCTGCGGCTGATGGGTCATGAGGTGAAACTTGTCAGCATCTTCGGCGAAGAGGCTTTTGGCAACATGTGCTGGAATGAGTGTCTTGCCATTGGACTGGACCTGACGTTGAGCGAGCGCTGCGAGGACATGCGAACCGGTTTGTATCTTTGCATCAACGACCAATCGGGAGACATGATTGCCGCTGTAGCCGACACCGACATCATCGTTTGCATCACACCAGAGTTTCTGGGTTCACGTATCGATGCCCTCAACAACTCATCGCTCGTCATTGCCGACACCAATATCTCAGCCGAGGCGTTGCAGTTTCTCATTGACCACTGCTCCGCACCACTTATGGTGGATGCCGTGAGCACCGCCAAGGCGACACGTGTCATCAAGGCGCTGCATCAAAGCCAAACACATCGTCTGCAAGTCTTGAAACTCAACAGGCAGGAGGCTCTGGCAGTAACCCATTGCGACACGGTAGAGTCTGCCGCCGACAATCTTACCGGCATGGGCATCGGGCAAGTCTATGTCACACTGGGCAGTGACGGGGTGTATTGCAGCGACGGCAACCGCCATGAGCATTACAGCGCCTTCCCCACATTGGTCACCAACACCACAGGGGCGGGCGATGCCTTTATCGCAGGCGTGGCACATGCCCAACTATGCGGAACAGCCTTCCCCGACTGTGCAAAAATGGGGCTGAGAGCCGCCTATGCCACTTTGCTCTCCACACAGACCGTCAATCCTGATGTACGCAACTATTGCAGAGAATAAAGAAAACAACACCTATGAACAAATATCTTTCCATATCAGAAGAAGTGCAGAAAGCACTCGATGAGGGGCGACCTGTAGTAGCCCTTGAGTCCACCATCATCTCACACGGAATGCCTTATCCGCAGAATGTGGAAACGGCACTACGAGTGGAACAAACCATCCGCGAGGGCGGTGCCGTGCCCGCCACCATCGCCATTATTGGCGGGAAACTGAAAGCTGGCTGCACCCCTGAGGAAATCGAGTACTTAGGGCGCAAGGGCCAGGCGGTGACCAAGACGTCACGCCGTGACTTGCCTGTGCTCATCGCCAACGGCGAGGATGGTGCCACCACCGTGGCCACCACAATGATTATCGCTGCTATGGCTGGCATTCGTGTGTTCGCCACCGGTGGCATCGGAGGTGTCCACCGCGGTGCAGAGAAAACGATGGACATCAGCGCCGACCTTGAGGAACTGGCCATGACCCCCGTGATGGTCATCTGTGCCGGCGCCAAGTCAATTCTCGACCTGGGACTGACACTCGAATACTTGGAGACCAAGGGCGTGCCCGTCATCGGCTACGGCACCGAAGAACTGCCCGCCTTCTATACACGCCACAGCGGATTCAAGGTGGACTACCGCATCGACACCCCTGAGCAACTTGCCGCTGTCTTCCGCACCAAACTTGAACTTGGCATGCGGGGCGGCATGCTCGTCACCAACCCCATCCCCGAGGAGTACTCCATGCCCGCCGATGTCATCAACCGTGCCATCGATGAAGCCATTGATGAAGCCAACAGACTGGGCATCCGCGGCAAGGAGACGACGCCGTTCCTGCTGGCGAAAGTCAAAGAACTCACCGGCGGCGACAGTCTGGACAGCAACATCCAGTTGGTGCTCAACAACGCACGCCTGGCAGCCCGTACCGCTGCCGCATTGAATGCTTAGAGCAGAAACGGATTATTCGAGGTCGCAAGCATTTACATAGCAACCGTTCTCCCGAACGTGGGCGATAAGGTTGCGGAACACATGTACATGATTCAGCAAATCAGGATTGCCCACCACCACCATCTGCTCCCTGGCACGCGTCAGCGCCACATTGAGTTTTCTGTCAATGACCGCCCCTTCTTCCTCGAAGATGTTGGCTGTCAGGAAATCCAATTGTGAGTAGCGCTGGATGGTAAATCCATAGATGATGACCTCACGCTGACTTCCCTGAAAGCGCTCCACGGTGTCGATATCAATGTCCATCAGCGGGGCGATATCTGTCTGCTTCAATTGTTTCTGTATGGCGGCAATCTGATGCCTGTAGGGCACAATGACTCCAATAGTCTCCTTAGGCAGGAATGATTTCCCGTTGTTGACATACAACGAGTAGATTTCCTTGACTATTCTGGCGATGACTGCCGCCTCTTCGTGATTGGTCTTTCCATACCCCGTCATCTTCTCCGGCCAGACGGCTGTGAACACCACCCTATGCGAGGCCAACAATTGCTGCGTGGCATTGTCTTGCTCCACTTGGGCAAACGACAATCCGCACCGCTGGTGGGCAAGCGGCACCTCATCGAGTGTGCCATGGTAGAATGCCCGGTTGGGAAACAAAGCCACATCGTGGTGCATCCTGCCCTGTTTTTCAAATTGGTAAACACACTCCTCCTTGTCCCTGCAAGCATGGAGCAGCCGCTCAAACAAAGATAGCCTGCAGTCTACCAATCCCATATTGATAAGGGAAGCCTCAGCCACCCTCGAAGATTCCTCTGTCTGTTGCACGACGGCAGGCAACTGTTTGTGGTCGCCAATGAGAACGAACTTCCTGATGGCATTTCCTCCCCTATGCTGGGCGCAGAGGATGCCCAGCAGATGGGGCTCGAGAATCTGCGATGCCTCATCGATAACGGCAAGGGAGAAGTCACGGAGCGAGAACAGGTCGGTGTTGCCCAGCATAGTTGTCGTGGTCGCCACCACCACTTTGGCATTGGTAAGCATCTGCTTCACTTTCGTCACGTTGCCCAATGCCTCTGCCCGCAGTCCAACCACATGGTCGCGGTATTCCTCCGGACATGTCGCACTGTTGCCCAGACGCAGGAAATCAATGTTGTGCTCCACCAATTTGGAGCAGATTTCATTCACCGCCCTGTTGGTGTAGGAAAGCAGAAGCACAGAACCTCCTGCTGCCAGTTCCTCCTGCAGTATGTTCACCAATCCGTGAGATGTCTTCCCCGTCCCCGGAGGACCGATGAGGATGAAAAAGTCCTCTGTCCTGACAAACCTCCTGACCATCTCGTCAAAAGCGCCGTATGACCCTATCGGTTGTCGGGCGGTATTGACTCTCGGTTTTCTCTGCGCCAGCAACAGTTGTTGCCTGTCGGGCAATGCCGTGAGCACCGATGCCACCGATTTATATAATGAGGTGAATGATGACTCCATGAAATCATGCTCTATTGCCCACCTCACGTTTTCCTCCCTCAATTTGAACACCGAGGTGTTTTTCTGCGGAGCCCTCAGTTTCAGCGTCACGCTGTCGGGCGTGAGATGAGTGAGCGAGCCTCTGATGACCATGGTCTGTGTGGCGTTGGGCAGCCTTCCGTTTTCGTACGGATACAGCACCACGATGTCGCCCTCACGGAAATTGGGAAGGCTGTCGTCCTGTTGCTCCGTCCTGGACAGCACCACCTCACTGATGCCGTTGTCGGTACCCTCGTCATTCAGACTGGTGATGCGCAAAGAGTCGAGAATGCTGCCCGCTGCCCTTTTCTCCTCTGCCGTGGCATTCCACAGAGCAGACAGTCCGCTTGCCTCTTTGGCTGGTGTACCGATTTTGGAGAGCACTTGTTCGCGTGCCACGAAGGTAAGCATACGGTAGAAATAGTCGGCCACGAGCGGTTCGGCATTTTGGATGGGACGCAGCACCGTCTCCAATTTGGGCAGGATGTAGTTCATCCAAAACTTCTCACTGACGGGTTTGGACTTTAGCTTTTCAGGAGTCAGCGAGCCATAGATGTCCCTACCCTCGCCTTCCGCCAACCTGAGCATCAGCGCCACTATCTGGTTGCGCACCCTCATCGCATCAGCAAGGAGTTTAGGTGCCGGGCCTTCATGGAGGAGTCCTTTCTCATACTTGGAATAGAGAAGGTAACTGTTGATTTGATTATTGGGAATATGGTAGTTGTAGTGCAGCAGCGCCCTGTAGAGCAACACCTGCACATAGTGTTTCTCCATATGCACCCCCCTATAGTTCATCTTTCCCGATTTTTGTTCAACGAGCACCTTCAAGTCCTCTTGCAGGAGGTCCATACGTCCTTGTATGCCCAGCATCTCACAGAAAAACGATGGTTCGAGCAGCACTTTGGAGGCATCATATCCCAGAATCTGCGTGAACGCCACGTCCACCATCCCCTGAATGATGCGCATCTGCCTTTTCGCATTCTCATGGAAGATTTCATTGTTCATGTCGGTGCATGTGGACAGTTTGAGCGCATTGTATCGGAAAAAAGTTCTGAGACTTTGGGCATATTCACGCTGTTGTCCGCCCTGATGGATGGCTTCGTCAAGCAACTGGCTCGCGAAGTTACCAAAAAGGAGAGCCATGCTGTTGGCAGGGGGTGCAAGCATGTTGACGAGATAGGCGTATGGGGTGGCACCATAATCCTCGAAGCAGTTGGCGACAGATGAAATATCCATCAGGAAATCGGGTTGATAGACAATCAGTTGTGGATGATAAACGCCATCTCTGAGCAAAGGTCTGACCACATTTACCCTGTCGCCCACCTGAACCATGTCTTTCAGATAGGAGAAGTCACCGAAGGAAGATTCCGACTCTGTATACGCCACCTTCACGGAGCGCATGTCGCCATCGATGGACTGCACGATGAGCATGCCATCCTCCACAGCCCTAACCACAGCCCTGATGCAATCTTCCGACACCCCTTTGAACGGCTGCGGTGAATACACCGCCGGCAACAGTCTCCGCAAGTTGTCAGGCAGCTGGATGTCATATATCTTCGTCACGAAGTGGCACACCGCCTTCACGTCGTATGGCCATTGCTGATTGAGTGTCGTCACATCGCATGTGTCCGTCTGACTGGCGCGGCATCTGAACGCATTGAGCCTCTGCATGTCGGCCATCGGATAATTCATCATGCGACACACATAGTCGAGTTTGGCAAACGGTCCCGAGAAGGTAAGCGCACTTGCAGCGGTCTGTTCATTGAGCACTTCGATGAAAACGACATACAGACGGTCATACCTGTGACGGATATCCTCCTGTTCGTCTTGGAGCAGTTCATGTATATCATCCATGACTGCCATCGCTCTAAGTTGGTTTTGATTGTCCATATCAAGAATAATGATGCACAAAGTTAAAAAAAATAGCTGACAAAAATGACCGATTATGAAAAAAATCCTATATCTTTGCATCATCATCAAATGCTGATAATCTTAGTCATTTGTTCATACTCCTTATCTACTAAACACCGCAAGAAATCACATATCTAAACTACTAAAATATGAAACGCGTATTTTGTGTCCACACCGCGATGGCTCTTGTAGGGCCATTGACTGAGATTTTCAAGAAATATCTGCCCGAGGTGAAGCTCAACCATATTGCCGACGACAGCCTGATACAGGAGGTGATAGCCAACGATGGCGTGACGCCCGCCGTGCGCCGCCGCCTGCTGTCGTACTACACCGCTGCTGCCGACGGAGGTGCCGATGTGGTGTTCAACACGTGCTCCTCAGTAGGCGACATTGCCGACCTGGGCGACACCATCGCACCCATCCCCGTTTTCCGCATCGATTACCCAATGGCTGCCAAAGCCGTGGTAGAGGCCGACCGCATCGGTGTCATCTCCACCCTACCCACCACACTCGCCCCCACACGACGGTTGCTTGAGCGTACCGCCAAAGAGGCAGGGCGCACGGTGACGTTGGTCGACGGACTGGCAGCAGGCGCCTTCCAGGCAGGACAGTCTGGCGATGGCGAGACACACGACCGCCTCATTGCCGAGGCAGCCGCCAAGATTGCTGACGATGTTGACCTATTTGTGCTCGCCCAAGGGTCGATGGCCCGCATGGAAGAGCGCCTTTCCGACATCACGGGCAAGCCTGTCCTGTCGAGTCCCGTACTCGGCGTGAAAGGCCTGCGTGAGTTCCTGCAGATCAACAAATGATGAAAAGCCGTCATGCCATCCTCGCCATGCTCGTGCTCTTGGGCATGGTGACTTTCCTCGACCGCATCAACATCAGTGTGGCTGGGTCGTCAATCATGCACGACCTCCATCTGTCAGCCTCGCAGTGGGGCTGGGTGCAGAGCGCCTTCATCCTCTCCTATGGTCTGATGCAGATACCCATGGGTGCTTTTGGCGACCGCCATGGACACCGAAAGGTACTCACTCTGATTGTGATGTGGTGGTCGCTGTTCACCTGCTTCACCGGCATGGCAGGCGGACTGGCATCGCTGATTGTCATCCGCTTCATGTTCGGCATTGGCGAGGCTGGCAGTTCCCCCTGCTCCACCGGTGTCATCAGCCGCTGGTTTCCCAAGGACGAGGTCGGCAAGGCACAAGGTTATGTGTGGGCAGCCAGTCGCATGGGTGGTGCCCTTACCCCTTTCGTGGTGATTCCCGTCATGGCATGGATGGGTTGGCGCTCCGCCTTTTACCTCCTTGGCGTACTCGGCATGGTGTGGGCAGCCGTGTGGTATTTCTGCTATCGCGACCGACAGTCAGAACCCGTTTCGACAGCTTCTGGTGCTACGCAAACAGTTACTTTGGAGACAGTTACAAATACCACTCCTGCTAAGGTCAGCATTCCCTGGCACAAGATTCTCCATTCCGGACAGTTCTGGATTATCTGCGGGATGTATTTCTTCTACGCCTTTGGCAGTTGGTTTTTCTTCAGTTGGTTCCCCACGTTTATGGAACTCGGCCGTGGCTTTGCCAAGAGCGAACTCACCTATGCCGTCGCCGTTCCCTTTGTGATGAGCATGGTCGGCAACATCACCGGCGGCTATCTCACCGACCGTCTCTCGAGGCGCTATGGCGTGAGCATCGGGCGCAAGGCACTCGGTTCCACCTCTCTCGCCGTCTCCGCCGTCTGTATGTTCCTCGCCGCCTTCATCCCTGGTAAAATGGCTGTCTTCGTGTTCTTATCGCTTTGTTTCGGCATCTTCGACCTGATGTTGCCCAGTGCCTGGGCACTCTGCATTGACCTCGGCAAGCACCATGCCGGCACCATCTCCGGTGCGATGAACACGGCCGGCAACATCGGTGGTTTCTTCTGCGGCATCATTTTCGGCATGCTCGTTGAGTCATCGGGCAACTATAATCTGCCACTCTACATGATTGCCGCCATGCTACTGGTGAGTGCCGTCCTGTTCGCTTTCATCAGGCCCGACAAACCAATAGTGTGAAAGAGTAGGAAAAGGTGTGGCTGCCTATCCTTCTAATGCAGAGAGATATTCCGTAATATCCATCGCATCTTGATAAGCTCTTGACTCCCTGAAGACAATGATGGGTGTCACCTTCTCCAAGGTGTCTTTGTTGATGACGGATGCGACAGGAAGATTGGCGGTAAGTTCGGGCTTCAGCCAGGCGTTGTTCCACAATGGAGTGCTAAAGTTCCCCATCACCAATTGACAGAGGCGCATGGTGTATGGCGACTTCTTGCGCTTCTTGTCCTGGGTGTAAGTGATGTTCTGGAGCCACAGTTGGTTGTATTCTGAGTTGGGCTGACCACACAACTTACCATACACCTTATCGATGATATCACGCTTCTCCTTCATATCCTCCATCGAATCTACAACCCGGCTGATGACACGGAGGGCATAATGGCTGAGGGTGACATTCTCCAATGCAATTTGCGTGGCAACAGCTGAGATGGCACGGATGTTCTCTAATATCTTGCCTGCTATCAGTATTTCATCTTCGTCTTTGTCTCCCTTGCTTCTGAAAAGGACATTGGGGGATTTTTTCCTCTTCCTGGGCTTCAACCTCTCTTCAATGCGTTTGTCAAGATTTGAGAGCATGTTACGTATCTGACCGCTGTTGGGATATTGACGCGCGAACATCAGGATGTAGAGCAGGTGTTTCTGTATGCCGTCAAAGTCACACCCTTTCTTGTTGAAGATGGGCGTATTGAAGATATAGAACAACTTGTCGGGTTTGATGGAGTCGGTCACGATGGACTCGCTGATTCTGGTTTTCTGGGAGTTCATCCTGAAATTCAGGCTCTCCAAAACAGATTGCAGGGTGTAGGAAATCTCCTCAAGGGCATCCTTATCGTTGCAGAAAATCCGATAGTCGTCACGATAGCGCAAAACCTCATACGCCGGGAAGGTTTTCTTCTTTCTTTTGTATGATGCCGCCAACTTCTGCAAAGCCTCATGCAGCAGGAGGTCGGAATAGCCAAGCACTATCTCACCGACGAAGTCGAACAACACACTGCCCTGAGGAATACCAATATTGTGCCCATGCTGAAGAGCGCGGAGGTATTTCTGAATGTTTTTTGCCAACTGGTGATTATCGGCATTCTCTTGTTTGGTATTCTTGCACAGCAACGCCCATTCGACGGACTGCGGGTTGATGCTGCCATAGCAGTTGGTGATATCAGTAACAAACATATAGCGGTATTCCAGCGACAGTTCCAAGGAGCGCTGCTCAATAGAATTCCACCAATTGAGGATGGTAGCTGCCTTATTGAATTGTTCCACTTTTTCAGGTATCAGCGGCATGGCACATGAAGAGATGTGAGGCACGGCAAATGCCTTGAAACATTTCTGAATGCTCTCCCATCCCGTCGCGCTGCACAATTCCCGTGCCAGGAAATAATATAGGTATGGGTTGGCAAGAATCAGCGGACGAACGGCATACCGACCATCCTTGTTCAAAAGGATGTCGAGATTGACATTTTCCAAATCATCTGGTTGGACGTCTGTCAAGCAGTCATCGTACTCCTTATCAGCGATTGTCTCCTTGACATATGCAAGGACCCTATTGAAATCAAAATACTCGGGGAGTTCAAAACCATGGAATTGCTCAGACTTCATAAAGAAATCCAAAGCCTCGTCATGACTTAAGGAAAGGACAAATTTTGGCATAAAATATTGTTTTGGTTGTAAATTTTTTTGATAGTTCTCTTGTTGAATCGGTTGGTAGTTATTTTGTCTTGGTATTTCTATAACCTTGATGTCAATATAGAGTGAAATTGAAGTTTTTTCTATCACTCTATGGTCAAAATGACATTCCTTTTTTCATTTCGAATCAAGGGGACGCGAATCAAGGGGACGGAGATTTTGATACGTTATCGTCTTCTTGTCATTTTATCAACCATTCTGGGAGTAATTTAGTGATGATATCTGCGGTCATAGGCAGACTTTGCTGACAGCCATAACATAAGGTAACACAACCATAACAAGTCACAACATAAGGTAACATAACTATAACAAGCCATAACAAAAATAACTGAGTCTGAGTCTGATTATGATTCAAAGAAAAAAGAAACTTCTCCAAGGAGAAGCAAAGAAAAAAGTTTCTTTGTCACTCGCGACTTCCATAACTTCTGCTACTCCCGTCAGGTTAGATGAGATGAAGCAATGGTCAAAATGACATTCGTTATTTCCATATCGCAATTATCTTTGCAGCAGCACCAATGCCATGATGAGGGATGGCAAAATTGTTGGATGCTTTGCCTTGTTTTTCCAGATTATTCCGTAAATTTGCTGCGTGGGAAGACACAGCAAGCATAATAAAAACTACTGGCATGAAGAGAAACAAACACAATAGAGGGAAAAGAACCATACAGTTAAGCGGCAAGCAGGTCTTCCGATTCGGAAGTCTGGTGGCGGCAGGAATCATCATCCCCCATGCGGCAGAAGGCGGGACACCCAAAACCAAAGCAACACCGGAAAGGCCAAACATCATCTTCATCCTGGCAGATGATATGGGATACGGCGATTTGTCGTGCTACGGCAGCGAGTATGTGAAGACACCCAACATCGACCAATTGGCGGCCACAGGCACCCGATTCACACAGTGCTACGCAGGAAGCGGCATCAGTTCACCCTCTCGCTGTTCGCTGATGACTGGCAAGAACACAGGCAACACACGCATCCGCGACAACCAATGTCCGGTGGGCGGCATCCAAGGGATAAAAATCAATGCCAATGGCGACACGACATATATCCGCCGTGCCAACCTGTTGCCCGAGGACACCACCCTCGCCACCGTGGTGGGAGCCGCCGGCTACCGCACCTGTCTGGTGAACAAATGGCACCTTGACGGCTATGACCCCGGGGCATCGCCTAACCATCGTGGGTTTGACGAGTTCTATGGTTGGACCATCTCTACCGTACATTCCAACTCGCCCTATTACTATCCCTACTACCGTTTCGACAACGACAAGCTCATCCACATCAAGGCTAACGCACACGACCGTCATGTGAAGCACAACACCGACCTGTCGACCGATGATGCCATCAAGTTCATCAAGCGCAACAAGAACAATCCCTTCTTCCTCTACCTCGCCTTCGACGCACCCCACGAGCCATATATCATCGACAATACGGTGTGGTATGATGATGAGGAATGGGATATGAACACCAAGCGCTACGCGGCACTCATCACCCACATGGATGCCGCCATCGGTCGGTTGCTGAAAGAACTCGAC
This sequence comes from uncultured Prevotellaceae bacterium, assembly GCA_902767775.1. Lineage (GTDB taxonomy): Bacteria > Bacteroidota > Bacteroidia > Bacteroidales > Bacteroidaceae > Prevotella. The sequence goes on from CACXIP010000014.1 coordinate 57,201, forward strand.
CGTCTGCACCTGCGCGACAACACGTTGGTCATCTTCGCCTCAGACAATGGTGCTGCCGTACAGGCGCCCCTAAAGCTGTTCAACTGCAACGCGGGATTCAGGGGCCGCAAGGGGCAGTTGTATGAGGGTGGCATCCGTGTTCCGCTCATCGTCAACCAGCCAGGGCGTGTGCCTGTGCAGACTCTCGACAACATCATCTATTTCCCCGACATCATGCCCACCTTCGCAGCGCTGACTGGAGCGACAGCCCATCTGCCACAAGGCATCAACGGCATCAACATCCTACCGTTGTTCTATGGGCAACAGGTGGACACCGACAACCGTATGCTCTACTGGGAATTCACGGGCAAGCAGCGGGCAGCACGGCGTGGCGACTGGAAATGTGTGACGGTGAAGCGTGACGCACCACTGGAGTTGTACAACCTGCGCGAAGATGTGACGGAGAGCCATAACCTGGCTGACCAATACCCTGAGATGGTGGAAGAGTTTGACCGTGAGATGAAGGCAGGGAGGACACCATCCGAATACTGGCCGGACTGAATTGTGTCACGTTGAAGACAGTCGTTCAGCCATGTCGCGCATGAAAGGCTCGGTATGGGCAAAAAACTGTCGATAGCCCTCGCAAAGGTAGTTGAGGCGAGGGGAACCAGGACTGGTAGGGATGAGTCGGTTTTTCGGACACTCGCCATGGCAAATGAACTCATACGGGCATGAGCGGCACTGTTGTGGAAGGGAGGTCTTGAGGGTGCGGAAGACGTTCTGCTGGGCACTGTAGACAAGTTCCGCCAGCGGCTGCTCAAGGATATTGCCCAAGCGATGTTCTGGAAAGACAAAATGGTCGCACGAATAGACATCGCCATTGAACTCCATCACCAAGGCATGACCACACTTCGCTGCCATGGAGCACACACCAGGCTCGATGCCCATATAGTTGGCGAGCACCGACTCGAACAACTGCACATAATACTCACCCACATCTTGTTTCCGCCATTCATCAAAGACGGCACAAAGGAAATTGCCCCACTGTTGCGGCGTGACCGACTCAGGAGTCATGACTGGCGGTTCAGTTCCAGAAGGTCGGTTGACCGTCTCCACGATGGGTGTGAACTGGATGTACCGGCAACCGATGTCCCTGAAGAAATGATAGAACTCACGAGGATGGTCAGCATTGAGCCTGTTGACCACCGCCATGGCATTCCACATCACCCCGTGGCGGTCGAGCATCTCGATTGCCCGCATCACCTGATGGTGCGTCCCCCCACCCCGCCGGTCTTTGCGATACGCATCATGAAGTGGCTGCGGTCCATCGACGGAAAGTCCCACCAACCATCCATTGTCGTGAAAGAAGCGGCACCACTCCTCGGTGAGCAGCGTCCCATTGGTCTGAATGCAGTTGTCGACAACATGCCGTCCCGCATACCGATGCTGCAGGGCAATGGCATTTTGATAGAACGAGAGGGGGCGCAGCAGCGTCTCTCCGCCGTGCCAGGAGAAAAGCACCTCGCGCTGCGGCTGCATGGCGATATACTGCCGAGTGAACTCCTCCAGCAGGCTGTCGCTCATGACATGGTGCGGTATGTCACTGTAGAGACCGGACTTATCCAAGTAATAGCAGTAGCGACATGATAGGTTGCACCGCGCCCCAGCGGGTTTTAGCATCACATAGACGGGATGCACGAAAGGCGATATGGCATTGGGAATGGTTTCCATCCTTGGCAGTTTTTCTCGTCGATGCAAAAATACATAAAAATGTCGGATTCAACGGGGCAAAGTAAGATTTTTATCGTATCTTTGTCGGCTCAAACTACTGAAACATGAAGAAAATTGCCATTATCCTTGTTGTGTCGCTCTGCTGCCTGCAGTCTGTCCTCGCCCAGAACGGCACCAAAATGGAAGCAGAGAATGCGTACTATTCCAATTGCAAACTCATCAACGACAAAAAATACTCTGGTGGAAAGGCACTTGAGCTGACGGATGAAAATGCCAGAATCAATTTCTCATACCAAGCCCCTGAGCGGGGAAAATACACCATCCATGTTGGTTACGATGCACTTTACGGACCCAAGATGGTCAACGTGACCGTCAACGGCAGCACATTTTCCTTCCAGACGGGCAACACGGTAATGGAAGAAGCCGAGGTAGGTACTTTCTTTATGAACCAAGGCACTAACTCCATCGTGATTACACCAAGTTGGACATGGTTCCGCATCGATTACATCCGTATAGAGAAAGGTGGCAGCACATTGGAGTTCGACATCGCAGCAAACCCTGTTGACACTCATGCCTCCGACGCCGCCAGGACACTTTATACGTTCCTTTACGAGAACTTCGGAAAGAAGACCATCTCAGGTATTATGACGGGCGACATGACAACAGCCAATGGGAATGTCACCCAGCATGCTGATGTGCAGGCCGTCTACAGAGCGTCGGGCAAATATCCCGCCCTTGTCGGTTTTGACTTCATGAATGCCACCGGAAAGAGTGGAAACACTTCATGGAACAAGAGCTACACAACAGCCTCCATCAATTTGGCTGAAGACACTTACAAGCGTGGCGGCATTCCTGCCTTCACCTGGCACTGGCGCGACCCCAGCCGACGCACGGATGCCTTTTACACAGCCGACTGCAACATGAAGATAACAGACGCCATGAATGCCGACGGCACATGGAACACCTCTTCGGCTTTGTATGCCAACATCATCAAGGACATCGACACCGTCGCCGATTATTTTCTCTCCATGCAGAGCAAGGGAATGGCCTGTGTCTTCCGTCCTCTCCATGAGGCAAGTGGTGGCTGGTTCTGGTGGGGACGTGAGGGAGCAGTGCCTTTCGTCAAACTCTACAGGCTGGTTTACGATGAAATGGTGAACGTGAAAGGTGTCCACAATGTCATTTGGATATGGAACGCAGGTGAGAACGACAGAGACTGGAATCCCAGCGACAACTATTATGACGTTGTCTCAGCCGACATCTACAACAATGATTTCGACTATTCCAGCAACTATATTTCGTTTGACAAGCTCAAAAAGCTTACCAAAGGCAAGAAAATCATCGCCTTGTCAGAAAACGGTCCCATCCCCGACATCGAAAGGGAGTTTGAGGAGGAAGCCGTCTGGTCGTGGTGGATGCCCTGGTATCAGACCTGGAACGGGAAGTTTGTTGACAAAACCAGTACTGCAGAATGGAAGAAATGCATGAACGACAGCCGTGTCATCACCCTTAACGACCTTGCCGGCTGGGATGTCTATGCCAACATCGACATTCTCAATACCCCCAAGGCCACAAGACAAGAAATCTACGACCTCCAAGGCCGCCGCCTATTCAGCATACCTTCCAAAGGTTTTTATATCATGAACGGGAAAAAATTCCTCAAGTAAATGATGAGAAGACTTATCTTTTTTGCCCGTTTCTGACAGATTGATGGAAGCCAAGAAAAAGGATATGGAAAAGATGCCAACCATCGGTGGGAGAAACGATATTGTCAACGGCCTGCGCGACGGCATACCCATTGCGATGGGCTACTTTGCCGTGGCATTCTCGCTGGGCATCATCGCCAAGAAGGCCGGCATCACGGCAATGCTTGGTTTTGTGAGCAGTTTTTTCACCCGTGCCTCTGCCGGAGAGTATGGTGTTTATACCTTGATAGCCATCAATGCAGCATATGTAGAGATTGTGGCCATGAGTTTAGTTGCCAACCTGCGCTACATGCTGATGAGTGCGGCACTATCACAGAAGATTGCCCCCGGGACACCATGGTACCATCGTCTGCTGATGGCATGCTGTGTGACCGATGAGGTATTTGGCATCTCTGTCAATCATCAAGGCTATACACCACCTGCCTACACCTATTCAGCAGCCCTGATTTCCACCTTTTGCTGGGCATCAGGCTGTGCGGCAGGTGTTGTGGCAGGCGGACTGCTCCCCTCCTCCATCGTGTCGGCATTGAGCGTCGCACTTTATGGCATGTTCATCGCCATCATCATGCCACCGTCGCGCTCCGACCGCAACGTGCTCTATGCCGTTGTCGCCAGTTTTGTATTGAGCGGACTATGTGCCATTGCCCCCATTGTCAGCAACTGGAGTTCAGGCACACGCACCATCGTGCTGACGGTGCTCATATCATTGGTTGCCGCATGGCTCAAACCCATAAAAGATACTGACGATGGAGAAGCGTGAGATGATTATCTGCATCATGTTGGCGATTGTCACCACCAACCTCATCCGCATTCTGCCGATGACACTCATCAAGGGCAGGATACGGAACTTGTTTCTTCGCAGTTTTCTATATTATGTGCCTTACGTCACGCTGGCCGTGATGACCTTTCCCGCTATTGTCGAGACCACGCTGTCGCCAGTTTCAGGCATCGTTGCCCTTGTTGTCGGCCTCATTGCCGCATGGCGCGGCGCAGGACTTTTCCCCGTTGCCATCATTTGTTGCGCTATCGCCTATCTGATGGATGGGATAATGATGTGAGGGATGGTATAAGTTGGGCATGTCAGACGGACAGTCCCCATGCATGAGGATGTTTCAGAATCTGATTTTACCATCATAATTGAAGATGGGCTGATCGGTAGGCACCTCCTGGTCGTAGAACTGCACGGCACTGTCGTTGAGTTTGGGATGCTGAAGCTGAAGCAGGTAGATGATTTCGGCACCTGCCCATATGGCAGGACCATAACCGTGGGCGGCCATCACATGGACAGGTCGGTAGGCATAGAAGGAGGCATCGAACCCCATTCCCGTTCCCACACAGACGCCTTCCACCTGACCGCGCTCATTGATGCATGATGCCACAGCATGCCATGCCTGCAGCGCCACAGGACCGAATGCTTTGGCACTAATCCAACCTTGGTTGACGGCATGCGCCAGACAATAGGCATAGATGGCGGTGGCAGATGTCTCAAGGTATGTGTCGCTGCGGTCGAGCAACTGATGCCAGAAGCCATCATGGTGCTGCAAGGCGGCGAGTCCTTCGGCATGTGCCCTCAGCAGTTCAAGTATCTGCTGGCGGCCGGGGTGATTCTCAGGCAGCACATCGAGCACCTCGCACAGTGTCAGTATAGCCCATCCGTTGGCACGCCCCCAATGGAATGAAAGATGTGGTGCCATCTCCTCCACCCAGCCATGGCGGAAGAGTTTTTTCTCAGGCACCCACATGCGCTCGGCGAACTGCCTGACTTGCCTCACAGCTTCGTCATAGTATTTTGAATCACCCGTAAGCCGTCCCATATATGCTATGGCAGGGATACCCATAAACATATCGTCGAGCCACACCGTGTTTTTCTGAGGGCGCAGACGTGCAAAGGTGCCATCGGGAAGCCGGTATTCTTTGTTCATGATATAACTGATGTAGTTGTCGATGAGCGACCGCAGCGGCAACTTCGAGTCAGCCAGCATGGCTTTGACCATTGAGCAGCACACGGCTCCTGCATCATCCAACGCATGAGGGTCGACCACACGGCGAATGTTGCCGTCGATGGTTTTGCCTTCATCATGCAGCCGCTTGAATATGGGAGCGATATCAGCGAGCAACCGATGACGCTGGTAGACATAGTCACGATAGGCAATGTCGCCCGTTGCCTGATAGGCAGCCAACACAGCCGAGTAGGTAACGCCCCACTCATAGCTGGTCAGTCGGAATCCGCCTTGTTTCAGCTGAGTATTATCATTGATTTCCTTCATCTTTGTCACCTCGCGTCCCGTGTTCTTGTCCACAAGCACGGCAGGAGTCTCACTGGCGATGTATGCCAGCACACGGTCCATGGTCTCCTTCACCTCATCGGTGGTGGGTATGCCATACCCTACCCGATAGGCGGGTTTCATCAGATGGAGCGGAGTGTTGCTGTCGTTCACTGTCTGTGCCGTCATCTTGCCAAACAGCATGCTGAGCATGATGGCCAGGCATACTGGCACCATCAGTTCCTTTCGATTCATCTTCTTCATGTTTATAACTCGGTTTTGGGGTATCGGTTGATGAGGTGTTGCGGCAGTCGGACAATGCAGATGTTCATCGAACGTCCGTCGTCACTGAGCATACCAGTATACCCTCCCTCGGTGATTTGCACCATGTCGCCAGTTTCCTCGTTGACAGCGAGCGCCTCGCCATTGGCACGGTCGGACCGGAAGACGACCCACTTGCCGTCGGCTGTCCACTGGTTGTGGGTCTGATAGATTTTGGAGTCGCCAGTCCCATTTTTACTGGTGAGAAAGACCAGTTCCACACCTGTCAGAGGATCTTTGATAACTTTACGCTCTGACGGAAACCTCGTACCCATTTGTGCCATCAGACAAATGGGACATAACAAGGAGATGAGAAAGCAATTCAGTTTTTTCATGTTTTTGAGTGATTTGTTTGGCAAATTAGAGTTTTTCTTGAAAAAGCCGATTCGGCTATAGTTTATCGTGACCACCATCATGGGTCGATGTCTATCAGACGAAAGTGGCGCAGTGCATTCAGGATTCCATCCTCATCAACCGAGGTGGTCGTATAGTCTGCCTCTTGTTTCAATGTATCGAGAGCATTGCCCATTGCCACGCCGACGCCTGCCGACCGTATCATAGAGGTATCGTTGCCACCATCACCGAAAGCCATCGTATACTGTGGGTCGATTCCGAGGTGCGCTGCCATTGCCAGGATTCCTTTCCCTTTGTCCGCTTCCTTTGCAGTGATGTCCGTGAAGGCTGGATGCCATCTTCCCGACGTGCAACCAGGGATACGCTTCATCAGTTTGTGTTCGTAGTCCTCAGCAAAAAAGGGTGTGAGTTGCAGGATGCGTTGTCCGAGGACAACATCCAATGGTTTGGCCCGATTGAGATTTTCCACTGCCAGTTCTTGCCGGAATATCCTATCCACCTCACCTTGAGGGTCCAGCACAGCCACATCTGTTTCACCCACGACGATTATTCCGTAGTTCTTTTCCTGAGCATCATTCACCACCAACTGTGCTGCCTCCGGGGCGATTGCCTCGCATCTGACAATTGTGTCGTTGATGAAACACATCGCACCATTGATAATCACATAACCATCAATCAGGTGCTCAATCGCACCAAGATTGGTGATAATCAGCGGAGGTCTTCCTGTAGCGATGAAAATCTTGTGTCCATTGGCCTTAGCTTGTGTCAGCGCCATTATCGCAGAGTGAGGTATCTGGTGGGTTTTGAAACTCACCAGCGTCCCGTCGATATCAAAAAACAATGCGTATTTCTCCATTTCCTCATTTTTTTACCAGTTCAATCAAATAAATACTTGGTATTCACTGGTTATGCATTAGTGATGGCTTTTGGTAACAGTCAGCACACCGGCAGAGAGAGCGGGAACGGAGAGCAAGACATCGTTTCCATCGGTCTTTGGTGTTGCTTTCTTGAGCGCTACGGCATTTTTGTTCTCCATGCTGTTGGCCACTGTAAGTGAGCCCGGAGCGTAATACTCAAACTCAGCACCCGACACACCAGCCCAGTCACCTTTGATGCGCAGGATGGCGGGCTCTTCAGTGGGATTCACCACCTTTACAATCACGTCGGCTCCATTTTCCGACAATGTGGTGCTCACACTTATATTTCCTGTATCACCATTGAATGCCAAACGGTATTTTGAGAAATGGTCATACCACAATTCGGTAACCTGGCAGTTTGGAGCCTTGAATAAGTCTTTGTAGTCAAAGTTGATGAAAGCGTTGTTCCAGTCGGGGGCATCGGTGCGGCGGATAAACAGTGCCGCTGCTCCCATGGCCACCACATCACGAGATTCACACATATTGAGGAACCCTCCTGCAAACAGACCTGTGCGCCAGTCAATACTGTTCAGGTTCCACTCAGAGATGAACAGTTTGATGTTCGGATTGGGTCCCTCGGCAATCATCTTCGCATAGCGGTCATACTGCTGTCCCAAACGCGTCGGTCCGGTTGTGTAACCACCCTGCTGCTCATAGTGGTGCAGGCTCAGGTAGTCAAAGAAACTGCCGCTGCGCTTGATGAACTGCTCATCCTCTCGGAATCCGCCGCAGGCAATGATTTTGATAGAAGGGTCAATCTTGCGCATTGCAGTGCTGAAGTCACGAACACATTTCTCGTAGCGGTCGATGCCCATCTCCCACATCTCATTGTCAATCTCCCAATATTTCACATTGTACGGTTCTGGATGACCGTTTGCGGCACGCTTTGCCCCCCATTCGTCAGTGGCGGGTGCATTGCAGTAGCGAAGCCAGTTCACCGCATCCTGAAGGATACTGTCATACTCCTCAGCAGGACGCTCAAACTTGACACTCACCACGATAATCGGCTCCGAATTTACCTCACGGCAGAAGCGTATGAATTCATCTGTACCAAAGCAATTCTGGTCATAGTCCATCCACATCCAGTGTGCCCAACGCTCACGTTTCTCCTGCGGACCGATGCCCCATTTCCAGTCGTACTGGGCAACGTATCCTCCTCCCGGCCATCGCAGACAGGTGGGATGAAGTTCCTTTACAGCCTGCAGGATGTCAGGACGGAATCCGCCCAAGTTGATGCCCGTCTGGGTCGTCATGGTTACCATATCGACCTGCACGGTACCGTTCTTGACCATAATGACGAAATCGGCATCACTGCCAATCTTAGTGATCTGCTTTGGTGTCTGGGTGCTATCTATGGCGAGCCGAAGATTACCTTCTATTATCTGCGGTTCAAGCGTGAATTCATATTTCTTCCAGTCCTTGCTCACCTTGCCCAACGACTGGCGGGCAATGATATTGCCTTTCGAACTGCGCAATCCGACGATGAGTTCGCCCTTACCTTTCGCATAGATGGAGCCTACAAATTTCTCGCCAGTGACGTTCTGTGGACCTTGGAAAATACCAGCCTCGGTCTTTCCTGCCGTAATCTCCTGCGAGTAGCGCATGTTCACGGCATCATCCTTCACGAGGCGGTACTTGCCGCCCTCGCCGAAAGCGGTCCACTGCTGTGCCACAGCCGGAATCTGCACATCACCGGGAGTACCCTCAAAGAGCACCTTGCCGTCGGCGGCAGTCAACTTGATGTTGCGATAGGTGGCCTCGGTATAGTTGACCCAGAAGGTGAGGAAATTGCGGTCGGCACGCTCCAGACCGTCGTAGGTGAGCACCTGCTTACCGTCCCAATAGACCGTAGCTTTGCTTCCGCGACTCTCGATGCGCAGCTTGTGCCACTGTTGCTCCTCGTTCACCTGCTCTTTTGTGGCTGAAGCTGATGCCAACGGCACAAGAACATTCATACGTCGTCCAGGACGCCCCCCAAAGCCAGCAGACTCTCGTGCCTCCATGGTGCAGATGGAGAAATCGGCTGTGGAACCCTGCTGCTGAATCGCAGCTCGTGCTGCAGCCTCATTTGCCGCGTCAATCTGCGACTGGGTCTGTGCCGGGGTGAAAGTGCGGCTCTCATAATATGGGTCATGTATGCGGACGAAATAAGGAGTCCCGTCGGTCTTGTTGCGGAAAGCAAAGCGTATGTCCATCAGTCCTCCGCTCCATGCGCGCCGTGCCAACTTGTATGCCCTCCAGTTGACATCCATCGTCAAGTCGAAGTCGCAGGTCTCTATGCTGTCTATCTTTAACGGTTGCTCGTAGCGGGTCGGTGAATGCAGTACCATGTTGTCGTCCATGAACCATCCGTCGAAGTAACCATCACGTGGATGTATGCCAGGAAACTGCTCCGGTTCGAAAGAACGTTCCTGAATGAGTTCCTGCCATACGCCGTTGTTGGCACTGAAGTAAATGTGCTCGAAAAGCTGTCCGTAGAGCATCTCATCGATGATGCCTGAGGGCTTTTTGCTCTCTACTGTGATTACATACTCATTCTGTGCCCTGGCTATAATACCCATCACCAGAAATGCCAACAATAGAAACCTTTTCATTACTCAGAACTTAATTTATTGTATCAATTATATTTTAGTCGATGATGAAATGGGGATGGTTGGTGTCACCATACTCTGGTTTGAATACAAACCCCTCGTACTCGAATCCCTGAAGCGCCTTCGGAGAGTGGAGACGGTTTTTAATGATAAAACGTGTCATGGCACCTCGGCAACTTTTGGCATATACCGTGACGGACTTGAGTTTTCCATTCTTCACCACCAAGAACTGAGGTTGAACAAGAGTTACCTCCTTGCAGACTTTCTTCCAGTCAAACAAATGCTGCATCTCCTCCGTGGCCAGGTGGACAAGGATGCCGTCGTCTGCCTTCACGGATTCTATCAGCACGTCGGTCAGAAACGGTTTCCAATGATTGAACATGGTCATGCCGTCGAGTTCCACTTTACCCTCCATGCGGTAAGGATGAATCATATCCAACGGGCGCAGCAGTCCATATAGGAAAGACGTAATCCAAAGATGTTGTTGAGCGAATAGGAAGTCGTTGTCGTCGAAGGTTTGTGCCTGAAGGCACTTATAAGCCTGTCCGAAATATGCCAATATCGCTGGGAAATGCTCATTATCAGCGAAAAACCGCCCGTATCTTACCTTGTTGTCGATGGCCAATTGTCGGCTGCAATGAAACATATCCATCAGTTCCTCCACAGACCTCTGGCTCATCAGCAGGGCGAAATGCTCGGCTTCTTTCAGAAACTTTGGTTCAGAGACAAGCGGAGTCTTCACCTCCGTTGTATCATTCATCATTTTTGCGCAAGCGAGTAATATCTGCATCGGTTATTGTATTTGGTTCATCAGCCATGCAAAACCTTTGGCTGTTCTTTCTTCAGAATGCTGGAAGTGATTCCCTTGGTTCCATTCCAAAACAGTGTTGACACCCTGATTGTCCAACAGTTCGTATTGTCGGCGGATGCACTCCCCCACCCTCGACATCACAGGATTCTTTGCCCTTTCCTCTTTGTCGCCAAGGCTGAGATACACTGAGGGAGCCATTGGCTGGTGGTTCTCTACATAATCCAACCAGCCTGGATACCAAACAGAAGGAGAAACTGCAGCAACACCATGAAACATAGTGGTCTGATAACAAGTCCAAAGGGCAAACAGGCCCGCCAAAGAATAACCGCCTATCATGCATTTCATCGCTGCGGCATCGTATATCTGACTATTTTGTAGTTCTGGCATCATCACGTTCTTGAGATACGACAGCGTATTCTCCGCACCATCGCCAAAGGGAGTCTTACCAAAGACAGCAGGGGCAGTCCAAGGTGTCAATTCACTCTGCCAATCCTTCACCTCGAAGGCAACCAAGACAAAGTGCTTGACAGTATGCGACTCGATGGCTGCCACCTCATCATCCAGGACCTCCAAGTCATGGCTGTCGACGGGCTGTAGCAAAAGCAGGTCGGGTTGGTCAGCCTTATAAATCACACAATCCCGTTTTCCTATTTGTATCGTTTCTTTTTTCATCTTATCAACAGTAGGCATGCAAAGATACGAAAAAATAAGAAAAATCCTTATCAATTCGTTGTAAGGAAAGTTTTTAATGAGTATTTTTGTAGGGAGAAATATTTTATGATGGCAAGGATTAGAATTTACAACCATTCTGATGCTGTAGAAGCAATGGAGATTTGGAACTCCGTTGTCAGGGAAGGAATTGCCTTTCCACAGGTGGAGGAACTGACAGAGAATGCTGCTGACGAGTTCTTCAGCAGCCAGACATATACAGGTGTTGCTGTTGATACACAGAAGATGTGCTGGGTGTCAACCTGAACATCAAGCCCAAACGATAATTTTTGTCAACAGTAAATTTGACAAGACGAAATCTACCTTAAAGTAAAATTCTGTTGCACCCAAACCTATACAGACAAAAACAGACAACATTCTATATGAAGCATGTGTTAGTGACTTTATTGATGGCGACAGCAGCACTATCATTGGTGTCGTGCACTAAAAATGACAGCAACGGTCAGTCGCCTGCAGAGGCTCAAAAGAGCATCGTGATACTCTTTGAAGGCGACACACACTGCGAGGTTGACGGATACAGCCGATTTGCCGGTCTGCGCGACGCCATGCAGCAGGCTGACACAGCCCATGTGGTGACCGTCAGTTTGGGTGATTTCATGGTGGGGGGTGCCTTGGGAGCCATCTCCAAGGGCAGTTATATCACAGATATCATGCGCAGCGTGGGCTATGACATAATCACCATTGGCAATCATGAGTTCGACTACGGCGGTGACAACATGAAGAGACTGCTTGGGCAACTGGGTGTCCCAGTGACTTGCGCCAATTTCTATGACTACGGAGCCGTCAAACCTGTATATGCACCCTACATCATCAGGCGATATGGCAACAAAAGCGTGGCTTTTGTAGGTGCATTGGCACCAGAGACCATGCAATTGCAGCAACATGCTTTTTATGGACAAAACGGACAACTGCTCTACGACCTTCACCCCGAAGACCTCTACCAACTGATACAACAAGCCGTCGACAAGGCCCGCAACGAAGAGGGAGCGGACTACGTGGTGCTGCTCTCTCACATAGGCGAGAAGGAGGCCATGGGTGTCAGTTCGCACAAACTGATAGCTGCCACACGAGGCATCGATGCCGTGATAGACTCCCACAGCCACACCAGCGTAGAGGGTGACCGGGTGAAAAATGCTGACGGCAATGCCATCATCATCACTCAGGCGGGGGCAAAAATGTTGAATATAGGAAAGATGCTCATCGCTGCCGACGGCAACATCAGCACCAGTCTTATTGCCATCGGCAACATCACATACGACAGCCAGCGGGTAGCGGCAGTTGTGGACAGTGTGAAACGCGAGGCTAAAGCAGTCTCTGAAAAGGTGATATGCACGTCGGAGTACGAACTGACCGTAGCCGCCACCAATGGAAAACCACTGGTGGAGCATGAGGAGACCAACGGCGGTGACTTGGTGACAGATGCCCTGCGTATAGAGATGAATGCAGAAATAGGTCTGCACACCGGAAACAGTTTTGTGAAAAACATCGCAGCAGGCCCAATTACCTACGGCGACATCGTGGCCATGCTGCCCTACGAGAACAGCATGAGCGTCATCAGTGTCACTGGGCAGCAGTTGCTTGACTTGCTGACGAAATGCACGCAGAAGACACCGGAAAACGACTGGCATTTTCCACAGGTTTCAGGCATACGCTTCACAGTGCATACCTCTACCCATACCGTAACCAACGTAGAGATACTGGACAAATCATCTGATAGCTACCAACCACTCGACACCCAGCGGACATATGCGGTGGCCATTTCATCATACTACAAGGGAGGCGGGTTTTACAATATGCTGAAAGACTGTCCCGTGATGCGGGCTACCACTCTCATGGTGCGCGATGTGGTTATCAACTACATGAGCAAGACCCTTGGCGGTAAACTGGGAGAAACCTACCGCAAACCTCAGGGAAGAATCACTATAGAGAACTGAAATCTATTCTATGGCTGTATGATTCCTACTTCTCATCTATGGACATTTCATAGGAATACTGCTATTTATGGCATGTTTCTTTGGAAGTTTCATGGAAATGTTGTTAATTTGCCAACTGATATGAGGGGAGGACGGGTCTGATTCTAAGAACTGATTAAACGTAAATAGTTAAAAGACAACAACATGATGAAAAAATTGTTCATTCTAATGCTGATGGTCGCAACGTTTGCCTGTTCATCAGCGCAGAAAAAGAAAGTGTCGGTCCTTGGTGATTCCTACTCCACTTTTGTTGGAATTATTCCTTCCAATTATTCATCTTTCTACCCCAATGACAGAAATGATGTCACTGAGATAGACCAAACGTGGTGGAGCCTCTATATCAAAGCCAAAGACTATGTGTTGGAGAAGAACGACTCATGGGGTGGCACAACCATTTGTGGCACGGGATACGGCCGGATGGATACTTCGCGCAGCAACTTTATCTCACGTGTGGACAGCCTTGGCAATCCAGACATCATCTTTGTTTTCGGAGGTACCAATGATGCCTGGGCCAACTCACCCATAGGCGAGTATCAGTACTCGGATTGGACCAAAGACGATTGCAAGCAATTCCGTCCGGCACTCGCCTGTCTGATTGACATGCTCCAGAAACGCTATTCCAAGGCAGAAATCTGCTTCATCCTGAACTCAGAGTTGAAAGAACCCGTCAACGAGTCTATGCGTGAAGTCTGCAAGCACTACAATGTGAAACTCGTAGAACTCCACGATATAGAGAAGCAGAACGGTCATCCGTCAATCAACGGAATGAAGAGCATCTGCGACCAGTTATTGGAGGCAGGTCTGTAAACCAAACATCACCAGCAAATCAGTTTTTATGGACACCAAGTGGGTAGACGGTTTACCGGAACCCATTGCCATTATGATGAATAAAATTCACTTGAAGATGGCTCCTTTGAATTGATTATAGAGAAGACAGAATAAATTCGGGAAATAGAATATTTATATCGCATGCGATTTATTGTTAAACTTGCTTAAAGAAACATATAAATCGCTTGCGATATAATTTTTTTGTCGTACTTTTGTATCGCAAACGATATAAATAAATAAAACAATCAAACAAGGTATGACAAAGATTTATGATTTCAAGGCTCTTACGAGCAAAGGCAAAGAGATAGATTTCAGGGAGTTTGAGGGCAAGGTGCTGCTGATTGTGAACACAGCCAGCAAGTGTGGTTTTACCCCCCAGTTTGCAGGACTGGAAGAATTGTACCAGAAATATAAGGACAAGGGACTGGTTGTGATTGGCTTCCCCTGCAACCAGTTCAAAGAGCAAGACCCCGGTACCGACGGACAGATAGAGCAGTTCTGCCAATTGAATTATGATGTGACTTTCCAAATCATGAAGAAGATTGATGTGAACGGCTCTACTGCACACCCCATCTTCGAATACTTGAAGGTTCTGGCACCAACCGAAGATTATAAAGGACTGAAGGCAAAAGCCGCCAAAACACTCTTCAAAGCCATCAGCAAGAGTGTAGAAAAGGACAGCGACATCAAGTGGAACTTCACCAAGTTTCTGATTTCAAAGGACGGCGAAACCATCAAGAGATATGCTCCAACCACAGAACCGAAGGAATTTGAAAAGGATGTTGAAGCCATGCTGGCATAATTGAACAGTAAGTATCATGCACACAGAATTGCAACTAGACAATCAGATTTGCTTCCGCCTCTACACCGCCACCAGATTGGTCGTACAGGCCTATACATCGATGCTTTCCGAATTGGGCATCACCTATCCACAATATTTGGTGCTGATGGTGCTTTGGGAGAAGGACAACCAGCCGGTGAACGACATCGCACATCGTCTGTTGTTGGAGACAAACACCGTCACTCCTTTGCTCCAGCGAATGGAGAAACTCGGAATAGTCAACCGCAAAAAAGGAGAAACAGACAAACGCCAGCAGATTGTCAGTCTGACGGAAAAAGGGAAGAATATGGAGGAGAAAGCCTACGAACTCGTTCCGGCAGGCATGGGCAAACGACTCTCTGCCTGTCCGCTTAAGATTGAGGACTATCAACATCTTGCACAGGAATTGGACACGATAATAGACACTTTAAAGAAATAGATATGATTTACGGAATGCCCCCACCCTGCAAGCTTACCATTCTTGGAGTTGAGGGATATAACCGGCTGAAGAGTTGGATGAAAGGCAAGAATCGTGTAGAACCACAAGAAACCCTCGAGAATGATTGACATGGTTGATTTAATACCTTAACATAATAAAATGATGAAGAAGTTTTTTATCGCAATCGCAGTGATGTTCACTATGATTGCCTGCACACAGAACAAGCCTTCACAGGCCACAGAGAACGAACAAGAATCAGCAGCCCAGACAGAGGCAGCTGATAGTATTGACCCACAAACAAAACAAGCAAACATGGAAGAAGTACAAAAGTATCTAAAAGAGTGCGGAGCATTCTTCATTGCCACAGTTGACGGCGACCAGCCTCATGTCCGTGCTTTTGGAGTATCAGAAATTATCGATGGCCGTCTCTACATTATGACGGGCAAAGTGAAGGACGTTTACAAGCAGATGGCCAAGAACGGCAAGTTTGAAATCTGCGCTTTGAAACCATCGGGAAGCGAGTGGATGCGTCTGAGCGGTACATTGGTGAATGATGAGACATTGGCTGTGAAGGAGGAGTTCTTGAACCGCAACGAAAGTCTGAAATCGATGTACAAAGCCGATGACGACAACATGGCCGTACTCTACATCACCAACGCCACTGCCCGTTTCTGCTCTTTCGCAGCACAAGAAAGAAAGGTCAGTTTCTAAACACGCCACCTTCTGGCGTCTGTTCTTCCTGACCACCCTTATCACCTCGATTATTGGATTAAAAGCTATATCATCATGAGCAATTTCAGACCCATGCGCCGACATAGGCAACAACTCTCTCAGGAGGAGAGCATCAGCATTATTGAACGGGCTACATCAGGTACGCTCGCACTGTTGGGAGATGATGATTATCCTTATGCCGTGCCCATCAGTTTCGTCTATCATGACGGATGCCTTTACTTTCACAGTGCTGTTGAAGGACACAAGATAGATGCCATCCGAAGACATGACAAGGCTTCGTTTTGCGTGATTGACCAAGATGATGTGCATGGCGAGCAGTATACCACTTTTTTCCGCAGTGTCATCGCTTTCGGACATATCAGCATCATTGAAGATGAAGATGAGAAGATTGCAGCAGCAAGGATGTTGGGCAATCGATACAACCCCAATCATGATGAAGCATTGAAAAAGGAAATGGAGAAAGGGCTCCATCGCATGGTGATGCTTCGGATGAATATTGAGCACCTGACCGGCAAGGAGGCCATTGAACTGGCAAAGAAAAAAGGATGAATCGCTATTGATGAAAACAGCTTAACGAGTTGGGATAATATGATAATGATGAAGGCGGGGGTGCAGTCAACAGCATCCCCGCCTTCATCATCATATAGTGGGTGGTTATCTCACCACGATAGTCTTACCCTTGCCTTCCTGACGCACAACGAAGGTGCCCTTTAATCCAGCAAAGCTCTTTGCCTGTCGGCGCACGAGTTTGCCGTCGGTCGTGTAGACGTCGAGCAGTGGCTGTGAGGCAGCTTTTACACCACCGATGGCCAAAGCCTGGTCGTCGACAATACGGATGTTGTCCACCAGCAACACGTCGCCCAAGGTTTGCACCTCACCAAACCAGTCAAACTCCGTGGGATTGACAAATTCGGCAGTGAAGCCCACATGTGCATAATGGCCACTTTTCAACGTGGTCAAGGGGATGCAGACGGTGGTGTATTCCTCGGTGACGGGAACACCGCTTTGAAGTGTCGTTTCATTGACAGGCCCGTCGATGCTGCCCGTGATATTGAGCTGGGTGATGCTAAGCCCTTTCACGTCAAAGAGCAGCACAGGATAGGCAGCGTCCTTGACATTGAGTTTTCCGGAGAGGAAATAACTCTCACCCGGATTTGGGCTTAACAGCACCAAAGCCGAACCGTCGCCGTCGCTGGCATCCGACGAAACAAGGAGCTCAGCGTTGGAATCCCAGAAGTAGTGCAGGGCATTGTCGGCAAAGCCCTCGGTGAGCGGCAATTGGTAGGGGGCACCCATCACGAGACCTGTCACGGTGTTATCACCTACACCAGCACCTGTCTCTGGCTCCACCACCCAATAAGTCCATTTCTGGTCGCCGTCTACAGTGCTGCCTGCGATGTCGAAGGTGTTGCTGTCGGGCAGCGTGGCGAGTTGTTGGTCATAGGTGAGTTCCATGCCAAACCATCCCTCTTCCCATCGGGTAGACCAAATGTTGTAGGCCACCTTCTCGGGGTTGACGTAAAGGCCATTGACACCCACATCGCCCACTTTATCCCAATTGAGGGTGACATGGTCGATGTTGTCGGTGGCAGTGAAGTTTTCGACAGGCATTGCGATGTCGACACCCACATAGACGGTGTCCTTGGCACTCTTCATTCCTTTGCCGCTTTCGTTGTAGGGGATGAGTTGGTAGACATGGTAGCCGTGGGAATCGGGAGCATCAACATAACTAAGTGTCTCACCAACATTCATGGCACCACAAATGCTGTCAACCAATTCGCCATCACGGTAAATCTCAATTCCGCCATCAAACGTCTTGTTGAGTGGCGAGCCGTCGTACGCCAGTGTGGGGACTGTCATCTTCAACTCGGCGGCAAGTTCACCTTTCTCGTTGGGGATGACCTCAAAGGTAGGAGCGGCTGGCGAGGAAGGTGCAGGTCCGTCCTCGATGGAGATGAAGTTGATAGTAAGGTGGTCCATGTCGGCATCGCTGAGGGCATGGAGAGCAAAGTGGTAGACTCCATCCTCGGGCACGGAGAATATCTGCTCAAAGATATCGCCCGGATCTTCGAAGTTGGTCACATCGATGGGAGCCATCACCTGTGTAGTGAGTGCCTCCACAGTAGGTTCCTTGCCCAAAAGCACCTCAAAGCGCTCAGTATAGCCGGAGGTCACAGCATTGACAATCATGTAGTAGTTCTTGCCCCCTTGCAGATGGATGCGCGGACTGATGAGGTAATCGTCGCCCTCATTGTCGGAATTGTAGACATAGCAAGTGCCATAGCCGTCCTCCCACTGCCATGTGGACCCGTCGTCGTTGTGGTCGATTACTTTGAAAGCGTCGATGGTGCCCTCTTGGGTGAGGTCGGATGTATAAGGTACTTCGAGGATGGCATCGAGACAGACGGTCACCTCGTCGCTCTTCTGGCCAATTCCCTTATCATTGGATGCCACCACCTGATAGGTGTGATTGCCAATGGTCAAGTCGTCGGCATTGTCCACATAGTTCAAGGCTGTCCCCGGCTCCACGTTGTCGAACGTGTTGATTACCTCACCATCACGCAGCAATTCGACAGACAAGTTCCCTGTCAATTCGCTGCCGTTGCGGTTGGTTGAAGGAGCTGTGAAAGTAACGGTGGCTTCGAGTTTGTCGGGGGTGGGTGTCACCTGCAGGTCGGTCACGGCGGCAGGAGCCTCCATCTCTACTACGTCGATGAGGAAGTTGTCGGCATAGAGGCGGTATTTGTCCTTTTCAGAAATAGCGTGGATGCCGAAATAGTAGTAGCCAGTCTCATCGACAGCGACATGGTCGTTGCTGAGTGTTTTGTTGGCTTCCCATGTCACCTCGGTAGGATTGATGACCTGAGTGGTCATCGCCTCAGCGGAAGCCTCCTTGCCCATCTTCACCTCAATGCTCTCCTCACTGTCGGCGATGCGGGTGTCGAAAGCCATGAGATAGACCTTACCAGCCTCGAGCCAGATGGCAGGAGAGACCAACCAGTCGTCGGCATCGTTGATGTCACTATAGGAATAGCGGGCATAGTGCTCATCATCAGTGTTCATGATATAGCCCCAGGTGGTACCGTCGCCATTGCCGTCGATGATGCTGAATGCGGCTTGCTCTTCCACTGTCTCAAAAGTATTGATATAGGGCAGTTGGTCGACTTTGGTGACAACCTCGATAGGTGTCCATACAGTCTCTACATCACCATATCCCGTGGCGGTATTGTCGTCGTCCCAGAAAATGCCCATAAATTGGCTTTCCTTTCCATCCTCATCGGCCGTGGTGCCCTGAAGACTGATTACGCCATCCTCAATCTCGAAAGTGAAGACATCGGCAATGTCGTCGGCAGCCTTGAAGTTGCCCTCAAGGTCGATGATTCCCCAGCGCAGGCTGAGTGTAGTCGCATATTCCTCGTCGTAAGCGATGGGTTGCCGGGCGGCCACGGTGATGGTGTTGCCGTTCTTCGTACCCTTCACCCATGAGCCTGCTGCATAGGATGAGATGATGTCCTTGATGTAGATGGTGCCGTCGCCGCAGTCGACAGTCTCCACCGAGCCGGACTGCTCACCAATATAGATTTGTTCATTGCGTACGTAGTAGGTTGTGCCAGAGCGGGCATAAAAGAGATGCTCGCCAACCGGAGCGGTGGTGATGACGCCATGGGATGATGCGTCATCGAGCAGGATTTTCCTTGGTTCTCTGGAAGTGGGCAACGGCATGTGCCGCTTACCGAAATGCTGGACAAACTGGCCTTTGCCCATGTCGAGCCTCCGGAATGTCTGAGCCTTTCCAGGAACAATCAGCAGCAAGGCTGCCAAAAGAGTGAAAAAAGATTTCAATTTCATGTTATTTGTTTTTAAGTGAATGAGTGTCTGAACATCTCTATGTTTTTTGATGGTGCAAATGTAATCATTTGTGGACAAACGAACAACATAAATTGACAATAACTAAACAAAAAACCATTCGTTTCTGGTTAGTTGATAAAATAAAAAACCACATTCCCATCGTCTGAGAGTGTGGAGAAGAAAGAGCTTATTCCATCTATAAGAGCGAACCTCTTTCAGTAGTATTACGGCTTATGCCGTCGGGTAAAAGATGCTGTTTATCTAACTTCCAAGTTATCGTGACGGGTCATCCAAACACAGAAAAAGTAACCTACCAAACTCATTGCCACGATTGCGATTATTGCTGTTGTATTCATTGTTCCAAAATTTTAAATGATTGTTGTATTGTTTTGACACTGCAAAGGTAGCGCTATTAAAACTGTTCTACAATCAATGGTTATGAATTGTGCTGCATCCTTCACCTCAAGAAAAACGAAACGCTGCTATCGGCTTTTTCGATAGCCAAAAATGGTTTCAAACAAAAAGTGTAATAGACATTTGTTTATTTCATGGAAAATCCGTTACTTTGTGCCTGATATGGAACTAAGACAACTGAAATATTTCGTCAAGCTTGCTGAGACGCTCAATTTCTCAACGGCTTCCAAAGAACTGTTTATCAGCCAGAGCACACTGTCACACCAGATTTTGCAGTTGGAGAATGAACTGCAACAGCCCTTGTTTCAAAGAAACAGCCATGAAGTGATTCTCACCGAGGCTGGTCAGGAATTATTGCCACTTGCCAAGGAGACACTTCATTCTGCCGACAATTGTGTACAAAGGCTCGAGGAGCTGAAAGACCTGACAGGTGGTGAACTGAACATCGGCGTCACGTTCTCCTTTGCCAGCATTATGGCAGAGACCGTCACAGCCTTTCTGAGGAAACACCCTCATGTCAAGATGAACGTCACGCAATCGACAATGGCAGACCTGATTTCGCGTCTGGAGAATCACGAACTGGATTTTGTGCTTGCCTTCAAACCTACCACTCCTAATCCAAGGATTGAGAGCCAAGTGCTGTTCTGTCACCGTCTGGCTGCCATTGTGAATGACCGCCACGCACTTGCCAACCGTTCTTCCATCACTTTCGAAGAACTGCAGAACTACGACCTGGCTCTGACCAGAAAGGGAACCCAGGCCCGCAGTGCCTTTGAGCGTGCCATAGCACAAACCGACTACAGCTTTCGAATCAAGGTCGAGATGAACACAGTCTATCTGATGTTCAGGTTGATACGCGAATCCAACTATGTCACCTTGCTCAGTGAGAGCACAGTGGTCGCAGAGCAAGGCTTGAAAGCCATCCCCATCACCGACACCGACACACCGGAGAAGCAAATGCATGGTTGCATTCACCAATTGAAAAATACTTATGTGAAAAGAGCTGCCCGTGAGTTTTTCCATATGCTTGGCGAGAGCACTTCTGTACTTTTCAATCGAGAACACATCAGGTTTGAATGAATATATCTGAAGACCAACTGCGAAAAGACCCGATGGGCAGAGCCATCGCAGAATATTTCAAGAACAATACAGCCGACAGGCTCAGGGTGTTCTCTCCCATGTTCGAGGAGGACGAGATACCCTTGCAAACACTGTTCCGCAAGTATGAGGACATGCCGTATATTGAGCGAAAAGCGCTGGATATGGCAAAAGGGAAGGTGCTCGACGTAGGTGCCGGAGCTGGCTGTCACTCGCTTGCACTTGAAGAGCGCGGTTACGACGTCACCGCCATCGACATCTCGCCCCTTTCCGTGGATACCATGCGTCTGCGTGGTGTCAGAGATGCGCAAAAGCAAGATTTCTTCACGTTTGAAGGTTCTTACGATACCGTTCTCATGCTGATGAACGGCATCGGAATCGTCGGCACCCTGAAACGTCTGCCGGAGTTCTTCAGACATCTCCGCCATGTGCTATCCCCAGAAGGTCAGTTGCTCTGCGACTCTTCCGACATCAGTTACCTGTTTAAAGACGAGGAAGGCCATTTCGACTATCCTGACACCAATTATTATGGTGAGCACGTCTTCAGGATGCAATACAAGGACACCATCGGAGAACCGTTTTCCTGGCTTTACATCGACAAGGATTTATTGGCTGAGGAAGCCCTTAAGAACGGCTTTTTAGCAGAAATAGTTGCGGAAGGCGACCACTACGACTATTTGGCAAGAATCACTCGGTTGTGAATGATTGTCAACACCTTTCAACTTGCTGGAGTTGAATTAATAATAAAAAATCTTGGTTGTTCGGTTGAAAAGCAGTACCTTTGCCCCTTGTTTTAAGGGAGGCCGTCCCCCCTACCCCTCCAAGTTTAGATGGAAAGAAACCCACCTTGCTTGGAGAGAGAATTTGAGAGATTATAATCATCATCAATTATGCTTACACTTAAACTTATCAGCGAAGAAACAGAACGCGTCATCAAAGGACTTGAGAAGAAACATTTCAAGGGAGCCCGTGAGGCTATTGAGCAAGTGCTTGCCGTGGATAAACGGCGCCGTGAGAGTCAGTTGACACTCGACCACAACCTGTCGGAAGCCAAGAAACTCGCCGCCCAAATCGGTCAGTTGATGAAACAGGGACAGAAAGACGAGGCCGAGAAAGTGAAGGCCGAAGTCGCCAGCATGAAGGAAGCCAACAAGCAATTGGAGGCCGACAAGGCCAATGCAGAGGTGGAGCTGACCAACCTGCTCTGCCAGATTCCCAACATCCCTTACGACGAAGTGCCTGAGGGTTCGACAGCCGCCGACAACCGTGTGGTGAGCAGCAATCTGAAAGTCTGCGAAGCCACCGACACCGTGGGCAACTGGACCGCCAACCCCGTGGTGGAGACCGCCAAACTTCCTCATTGGGAACTTGCCAAGAAATACAACCTCATCGACTTCGACCTCGGTGTGAAGATTACCGGAGCCGGATTCCCTGTTTATGTGGGCAAGGGAGCCCGCCTGCAGCGCGCCCTTATCAACTTCTTCCTCGACGAGGCCCGCAAGAGCGGATATACAGAGATTATGCCCCCCACGGTGGTCAACGCCGCCTCTGGCTACGGCACCGGTCAGTTGCCCGACAAAGAAGGGCAGATGTATCACTGCGAGGTAGATGACTTCTACCTGATTCCCACCGCTGAGGTGCCCGTGACCAACATCTACCGCGACGTCATCCTCGACGAGCAGGACCTCCCCATCAAGAACTGCGCCTACACTGAGTGCTTCCGCCGTGAGGCAGGTTCCTATGGCAAGGATGTGCGCGGTCTGAACCGCCTGCACGAATTCTCGAAGATAGAGATTGTGCGCATCGACAAGCCCGAGCACTCCAAGGAGAGCCACAAGGAAATGTTGGAGCACGTGGAGGGACTGCTGAAGAAATTGGAGCTGCCCTACCGCATCCTGCTGCTCTGCGGCGGCGACCAGAGTTTCACCAGCGCCATCTGCTACGACTTCGAGGTCTATTCCGAAGCCCAGAAACGCTGGTTGGAAGTATCGTCAGTCTCCAACTTCGACACCTATCAGGCCAACCGTCTGAAATGCCGCTACCGCCATGCTGCAGACAAGAAGATAGAACTGTGCCACACACTCAACGGTTCAGCCCTCGCACTCCCGCGTATCGTAGCCGCCATCTTGGAGAACAACCAGACCCCCGAAGGCATCCGCGTGCCGAAAGTGCTCGTGCCCTACTGCGGCTTTGAAATGATTGACGGCAACAACTTCGCATAAACAATCCAAGCATTTTCCAGAACACACTCAGAAAACCAGCCACTAATTATGAACAAAATCATCCGCAAGGAGCAATTCTCAGAAAAGGTTTTCCTCTTCGAGATTGAGGCTCCGCTTATCGCCAAGAGCCGCAAGGCCGGCAACTTCGTCATCGTGCGCGTAGGCAAGAAAGGAGAGCGCATGCCGCTTACCATCGCCGATGCAGACATCGCCAAAGGCACCATCACCCTGGTGGTGCAGAAAGTAGGTCTCTCGTCCATCAAACTGTGCGACCTCAACGAGGGCGACTATGTGACCGACGTGGTAGGACCGCTCGGCAACCCCACCCATATCGAGAAATACGGCACAGTGGTGTGCGCTGGCGGCGGTGTGGGCGTAGCCCCGATGCTCCCCATCATCCGCGCGCTCAAAGCTGCCGGCAACCGTGTGCTCAGCGTGCTCGCCGGTCGCAGCAAAGACCTCATCATCCTTGAGGACGAGGTGCGTGCCAGCAGCGACGAGGTCATCATCATGACCGACGACGGCAGTTATGGCGAGAAAGGTGTCGTGACCATCGGCATCGAGAAGTTCATCCAACAGGAGCACATCGACAAGGCCTTCGCCATCGGTCCTCCCATCATGATGAAATTCAGCTGCCTGCTGACCCAGAAATACAACATCCCCACCGATGTGTCGCTCAACACCATCATGGTGGACGGCACCGGTATGTGTGGCGCCTGCCGACTGACCATTGGCGGCAAGACAAAGTTTGTATGCATCGACGGTCCTGAGTTCGACGGCAGTTTGGTGGACTGGGATGAGATGTTCAAGCGCATGGGCACCTTCAAACGTGCCGAGCAGGAAGAACTGGAGCATTTCCAAGACCATCTTGGCAATGACGACGTGACTGCTGTGGTGGAGAGTACCGATGTGGTGATGGACGACGACCCCACCAACGACACCATCGAGGTGCTCACCGACCGCAACGCAGAGTGGCGCAAGGAGCTCCGTGCCTCAATGAAGGCCAAGGAGCGCACCGCCATCCCCCGCGTGGTGATGCCAGAATTGGACCCCGTCTACCGCGCCACCACCCGTCTGGAGGAAGTGAACACCGGTCTGACCAAGGAGATGGCCCTCACCGAGGCCAAGCGCTGCCTTGACTGCGCCAAGCCCACCTGTGTGGAAGGCTGTCCCGTAGGTGTCAACATCCCCTCGTTTGTGAAGAATATCGAGCGCGGACAGTTCCTCGCCGCCGCCAAGGTGCTGAAGAACACCTCTGCCCTGCCCGCTGTCTGCGGCCGCGTCTGTCCGCAGGAGAAGCAGTGCGAGGCACGCTGCATCCACCTGAAGATGAACGAGCCCGCAGTGGCTATCGGCTATCTGGAGCGCTTCGCCGCCGACTTCGAGCGCGAGAGCGGCAACATGAGCATCCCCGAGATTGCCCCCAGCAACGGCATCAAGATTGCCGTGGTGGGTTCGGGCCCTGCTGGTCTGAGTTTCGCCGGTGACATGGTGAAGTTAGGCTACGACGTATACGTCTTTGAGGCTCTCCATGAGATTGGCGGCGTGCTGAAATACGGCATCCCCGAGTTCCGTCTCCCCAACCGTATCGTCGACGTTGAGATTGACAACCTGCGCAAGATGGGTGTGCATTTCCAAACCGACTGCATCGTGGGCAAGACCATCAGCATCCAAGAACTGGAAGATGGTGGTTTCAAAGGCATCTTTGTGGGTTCCGGAGCCGGTCTGCCCAACTTCATGGACATCCCCGGTGAGAACCTCATCAACATCATGTCATCGAATGAGTATCTGACGCGCGTCAACCTGATGGATGCCGCCAACCCCACGACAGACACCCCGCTCAACCCAGCCACCAACGTGATGGTGGTGGGCGGAGGCAACACCGCCATGGACTCAGTGCGCACCGCCAAGCGTCTCGGCGCCAAGGTCACCTTGGTATACCGCCGCAGCGAGGCAGAGATGCCCGCCCGTCTGGAGGAGGTGAAACACGCCAAGGAGGAAGGCATCGATTTCCTCACCCTCCACAACCCCATCGAATATATCGGTGACGAGAAGGGTGCTGTAAAACAGGCCGTCCTTGAGGTGATGCGCCTCGGTGAGCCCGATGCCAGTGGCCGCCGCCGTCCTGAGCCCACAGGCGAGACCAAGACATTGGATGTAGACCAAGTGATTGTAGCCATCGGCGTGTCGCCCAATCCTCTCGTACCCAAGAGTGTGGCAGGTTTGGAACTGGGCCGCAAGAACACTATCGTAGTTGACGAGCACATGCAGTCGTCGCGCCACGGCCTCTTTGCCGGCGGTGATATCGTGCGCGGTGGAGCCACCGTGATTCTCGCCATGGGTGACGGCCGTGCTGCCGCCGCCAACATGCATGCCCAACTATCCTCAGAACAATGAACGGTCTTTATACGATTATCCTGCTCATCACCAGCAACGTGTTTATGACACTCGCCTGGTATGGGCATCTTCGCTTGCAGCAATCAGGAGTCAGTCACAACTGGCCCCTGTTTGCTGTTATTTTGTTCTCATGGGGCATCGCCTTTTTTGAGTATTGTTGTCAGGTGCCCGCCAACCGTTTGGGGTTTGAGGGCAATGGTGGTCCCTTCAACCTTGTGCAGTTGAAGGTGCTCCAGGAGTGCATCAGTCTCGGTGTCTTCGCCGTGATAGCCAACATTCTGTTTCAAGGACAGAATCTCCACTGGAACCATCTCCTCGCATTCCTGCTGATTATCTGCGCGGTCTATCTGGTGTTCATGAAATAGCCACAGCATCAATGCCTGCTCCCACCACTGAGCAACAACTGGAAAAGCGGCTCAATGAGCGGTTTGTCAAGGCCATGGCCACCTATGGACTGATAGCCGACGACGACCGTATCCTCGTAGGTCTGTCGGGCGGCAAGGACTCGCTCTGCCTGCTTGAGCTGCTCGCCAAAAGGATGCGCATCCAGCATCCCCGTTTTGAGGTGGCTGCCCTTCACGTGCGGATGGAGAACATCCATTATGAGAGCGATACCTCCTATCTGGAAGCCTTCGCACACGACCTCGGTGTTGCCCTCCATGTGCGTACCACGGGGTTTGACGCATCCACCGACACACGCCGTTCCCCATGTTTTCTCTGCTCATGGTATCGCAGAAAAGTGCTGTTTAATGTGGCACAGGAACTGGGTTTCAACAAAATAGCCCTCGGACATCATCAGGACGACATCCTGCACACCACGCTGATGGGACTTTTCTATCAGGGACAGTTTGGTTCGATGCCCGCCCGTCTGAAACTCCGCAAGATGCCGCTAACCATCATCCGTCCGCTATGCATGATGCGTGAGGCAGACATCAAGACATATGCCGACCTCAAGGGCTATCAGGACCAGAAAAAACAATGCCCATATGAGCATGACTCCCACCGCACCACCATCCGCCGTCTTTTCTCAGACATCGAAGCAATGAATCCTGAAGCATGCGCCAATATATGGCGCGCGCTCAACAAGGCAGGAAAGTTGACCGAGGAATAAAATCCGACAAATCTTTCCCTCGCTCCGCAAACAGTGATTGTTGGTTCTCGCCGTAGGCGATTATTTTTTTGATTCGCCTGACCTTTTTCATTGGGTGCAGTGTTGTTACTAGTGGGCATCCATTCATTAATTTTTATTAAAAAGGCAAAAAAAAGCAACAACTATTGAAAAAAATCAATATATTTGTCTTTTCAAATAACTAACAATTAACGGCATTGCCCTTTTTAACCAAAACCGAGCATTATGAAAAAGTTTTTTCCAGAATCAGAGCTCATTATCAACCAAGATGGTTCATGCTTTCATCTACATCTGCGTCCCGAACAATTAGCCGACCGCGTCGTTCTTGTTGGTGACCCTGCCCGTGTGAACACCGTGGCCGCCCACTTCGACAGCATTGAGTGCGAGGTATCGAGCCGTGAATTCCATACCATCACCGGCACATACAAAGGCAAGCGCATCACCTGCCAAAGCCATGGCATCGGCTGTGACAATATCGACATCGTGATGAACGAACTCGACACGTTGGCCAACATCGACTACGCCACCCGAAACGAGCGTGACGAGCACCGCACACTGACCTGTGTGCGCATCGGCACCTGCGGCGGACTCCAGCCCTTCACTCCCACGGGATGCTTTGTGGCATCGGTCAAGAGCATCGGTTTCGATGGCCTGCTCAACTATTATGCCGACCGCAACAACGTCTGTGACCTCGAACTGGAGGAAGCATTCAAGAAACACATGGAATGGGACCCCATCAAAGGTGCTCCCTATGTGTCGGTGGCCGACGCTGCGCTCATCGACCAGATTGCCCAAGACGACATGGTACGAGGCTACACCATCTCGTGCGGAGGATTCTACGGTCCTCAGGGACGTGTGCTCCGCGCCAACATCGCCGACCCCAAGCAGAACGAGAAGGTGGAGTCGTTTGAATACGACGGCATGCGCATCTGCAATTTTGAGATGGAATCATCGGCTCTCGCCGGACTTGCCTCGCTCCTCGGACACCGTGCCATGACCTGCTGCATGGTGATAGCCAACCGCTACGCCAAGGAGATGAACACCGAGTATAAGAACTCCATCGACACCCTCATCTCGAAGGTGCTCGACCGCATCTGATTTATGACCTACCAGAGCGACGACACCATCTGTGCCCTTGCAACTGCCGCAGGGGGAGCCATGGCAACCATCAGAATATCGGGTGTCCAAGCCATCAACATCACCGATGCCTTGTTTGTCTCACCGACAGGGCATCGGCTTGCTGACTGCCAAAGCCATACTGTGCATTATGGCAGCATTATTGATGATAAGAATCAGGTAATTGATGACGTTGTAGTAACTCTATTTCGCACACCCCGTTCCTACACCGGTGAGAACACTGCTGAAATCAGCTGCCATGGTTCGCGCTATATTATCTCACTCATTCTGCAACAGCTCATCAGCCACGGTTGCCGACAAGCACAACCAGGAGAGTTCACTCAGCGTGCTTTTCTCAACGGTAAACTCGACCTCAGCCAGGCAGAGGCAGTGGCAGACCTGATTGCCTCATCCAACGCTACTACCCACAAGATGGCGATGAGTCAGCTCCGAGGAAATTTCAGTCATCAGCTGAGTGAACTGCGAGACCGTCTGCTGCATCTAACCACCCTGCTTGAACTGGAATTGGACTTCAGCGACCATGAGGACCTAGAGTTTGCCAACCGTGCCGAACTCCTTGAACTAGCCCAATCCACAGAGCAGCAGATAGCCACTCTTATCCACTCTTTCACCACGGGCAAGGCACTGCGCCAAGGTATCCCCGTCGCCATCATCGGCAAGACCAATGTGGGCAAGAGCACTTTGCTCAACCGACTGCTCCATGATGACAAGGCCATTGTGAGCGACATACATGGCACCACCCGCGACGTGATAGAAGACACCATCAATCTTGGCGGGGTCACCTTCCGTTTTATTGACACCGCAGGCATCCGCAACACCAATGATGCCATCGAGCAACTGGGTATAGAGCGTACATACCAGAAACTTGACGAAGCGGCCATCGTGCTGTGGCTCACCGACACCCCACCAACAGAAGAGGAGGCTGAAGATATCCTGAAACGGACGGAAGACAAAAAACTGATTGCCGTGGTGAACAAGATTGACCTTCATGACGGAATCGCTTTTCAGCACTTCTCCCCCATCTCACCATCAGGGAAAAACACCATGGAGGATATACCAGTGGTAGAAATCAGCGCCAAGCACAATCTGCACTTGGATGCTTTAGAGGATGCCATATACAAAGCGGCTGATATCCCCAGCATCACGCAAAATGATGTCGTAGTGACCAGCCTCCGTCATTTTGAGGCACTCACCAAAGCCCATGATGACATTCTCCGTGTGGAGGAAGGTCTCCAAGTCGGCATCAGCGGCGACCTGTTGAGCGAAGACCTCCGCGCCTGCATCGACCAC
Organism: uncultured Prevotellaceae bacterium; assembly: GCA_902767775.1. Lineage (GTDB taxonomy): Bacteria > Bacteroidota > Bacteroidia > Bacteroidales > Bacteroidaceae > Prevotella. The sequence goes on from CACXIP010000014.1 coordinate 86,932, forward strand.
CTCGCCGAAATAGTCGGCGGCGCCATCACACCTGGAGAGACGCTTGAGAACATCTTCTCACATTTTTGCGTGGGGAAGTAGATTTTGCGTGGGCAAATAGGTTTAGTTTAACCCTCTTAAAATGTAAAAAAATATAAAACGGACTAAACTAAACTGCTTTTTAAAAACACTAGCGGTTGTGTATTAGGAAAAAAGTTGTATATTTGCCCCAACAATCACTCTCCTGACAGGAGAAATTCCGTCAAACCTATTGATTTAGTTCATTCCAACCATTATGATTATCCATCGACCAAAACTCAAGTTCAAAGAAGAGCCCACTCTCCGCCCATGGACCCGCTACATTGTCATCCACCATGTTGAACCCCTAATTGACAATACCCACAATACGCATCACACCATCCAAGAAGTCCATCAGTGGCATCTCAAAAGACCGAATTGGATTGGCTTCGGCTATCACTATTATATAGACAAAAAGGACTGCCAAATCTACGAGGGACGGCAACGAAACACAGAAGGTTCGCATGTGAAGTCCTACAATGACTGTAGCTTAGGGGTTTGCTTCGACGGTCATTTTGGGGAAAAAGGAAAATATGAAGGAGACAAAATCAGTGACAAGCAACTTAATGCCTCTGTTGAATTGCTGGCGACGCTGCAGCTTGTTTATGATGCCCCCCTGCGTTGTCATTGCGATTTCCCAACTACGGTCAAATCATGTCCTGGCAAAAAATTCCCGAAAAAAAGACTCAAACTCTTGGTCGATGAAAAGAAATTTACCTTGCTGCAAAATGAAATCATTAAACTCCCCATCTTGCCCTCCCATTTGACCTTCAAGGCTCCCTTGGATTCCCGAGAAAAAACTGACTACATCGTCATTCACCATACCGCCGTTCTGAGACCCCACACTGTTCAAGAAGTCCACCAATGGCATCTCAACAGGAAAGACGAAATGTATGGCATTGCCTACCATTATTTCATCAAGAAGGATGGGACGGTGTATGAGGGACGACCGCGGGACAGCAAAGGTGCTCTCGTACGCTGTGTCAACAGTCGTGCTGACAGCAAAGGTGCTCTCGTACGCTGTGTCAACAGTCGTGCTATTGGCATTTGTCTCGAAGGCAATTTCAACAAGGAAACCATTGGTGAAAAGCAGTGGGAGGCCTGCGTGAAATTGGCCGCTCTTTTGGAGATGCAATATCGTGCCAAGACTCACCAGCATAGGGAGTTCGACAATAAAACTTCAAGTCCCGGTCTCCGCTTCGACTTCGAGAAGTTCAAATCTGAAGTGAGGAAACTCAAGGCCCAAACGAAGTCCATCTTGTCGAAACGGCTTGATGATGGTGGGGAAATCCGTCAACTACCTCCCGTGGCTTTCGTACCGGCAGAAAAGTATGATGCTGCGGCCGACCATCCGAGCAAATATCTTCACCTCCTGGAAGGCAAGCGGGTTGCTGTAGTTTGCAATCCAACCAGCAGGGTCAAGAATGTGCATCTTGTTGATTTCCTGTTGTCCAAAGGGATTGAAGTCTGCAAGATTTTCGCACCCGAACACGGATTCCGAGGTGATGCAGATGCTGGTGCAAGAATCAACGATGATAAAGATTCATACACCCAATTACCTATCATCTCCATTTATAACGGCAATACTCTTCTGCCATCGTCTGAGGATTTAAGTGATGTCGATGTCATCCTTTTTGACATTCAGGATGTGGGTGTGCGCTTTTTCACCTATCTCTCCAATCTGACAGACATGATGGAGGCTGCTGCCGTGAACAAAAAGAAGATTATCGTGTTAGACCGCCCTAACCCCAATGGGTTTTATGTAGATGGGCCCATTATGCCAACCGCTGCCAGTGGTGGGAAAAACCCCGTCGGCAGACATCCTATTCCCATTGTCTATGGTATGACAATCGGAGAGTACGCCATGATGGTGAATGGCGAAGGGTGGCTGAAAAACAATATGAAATGCGACTTGACCGTGGTCTGGATGGACCAATACAATCGACGCGCCATCTATGAACTGCCTATTAAGCCATCCCCCAACCTACCTGATTGGCAGTCGGTTTATCTTTATCCGTCACTGTGCCTTTTCGAGGGAACGACTGTGAGTGTGGGGCGTGGCACCGATCGTCCTTTCTGTTGTTTCGGACATCCCCAAATGCGCGGTTCTTTTTCCTTCACTCCAAAATCCATGACAGGTGCAACTAACCCGCTGCATAAAAACACCCGTTGTAATGGTGAAAGCCTTGTCTCCTTTGCCAATGACTATGCGATTGTGGAGGAACGCTTGCACATTGAGTGGCTTCGCGATGCCTATTTCCAACTGAGCAACCTCCCAGATGACGATGCTTGCAACCAATCTTTTTTCAAGCCTTATTTTACCACGTTAATGGGTGATACAACCCTTGAGGATTCCATTATTGCAGACCAAAGCATCGAGGACATTCAATTCTCTTGGCAGAGAGAAATTCACGATTTTATGAAAGATATAAGAAGCAAATACTTACATTATCTCTAACTATTGCATATCGTTAGTAAACTCTATATCCGCTGCAAAAGCCTTCTTAATATTCAGAGACTTCATACGTCCACAGAATATATTCATTTACGCTACAAAGATATAAAAAATCATTAAAAAGGTTGTAATATTGCAACCTTTTTAATTTTAATACTATTCACTTGTTTTTTATCGATAAACCATAAAAAAACATTTAAAATATCCCTTTTATCTGAACTTCACTGAAATTTATACACTTTTTAGAAAATGCAAAATATGAATTGCTGTTCAAAAGAGAAAGATGGTATTACGCCAAAGGGACAAAATCAGTGACTTGAGCGGCTGATTCCATTTTTCTAATTATTTTTCAGAGGATATGGAGGAAATAAAAAAATATGATTATCTTTGCAAACAAACATTATTTTTCACTAATCAAACTACTTTATGAAAAAACTATTTACGCTGATTGCACTGCTCATGTTTACTGTGGGCGTCAGTGCGCAGGTGAAGAAAACATGGGACTTCACCAAAGGGCTCAGTTATGAGACCATTGAAAACCTTACCGCCGATCCCACTCATTGGGCGGAAAACGGAAATGATGCCGATGGCAATGTCAACAACTGGAAGAACATCGGAAAACCGGACGCGAACTCCTACCTAATGGCTAATGGCGTCGTGATACCTGAACTCAATGGCCTTTATTTCGATATCGGCAGCAACAAGGACAACAGTATCCACATCGCTACTACCAAACTGCGCCTTACTCGAAAGTCAACCAAAATCACTTTCCCCAAACTGGCAAACGGGCAGAAGGTGACTATCGTGGGACGTTCTGCCAACTCATCTGCCACAAATAGAGGTATTGCTCCTGTGCAAAACCATCTCGTATTCCAGGCAGAGGAAAGTTCGTCACAATATGGTGGGGCATGCATCTTCCTCGGAAATAGTGTCGAAGGCTCTGAAGGTACATATACTTTCGTTTGGAAAGTGGTCACCGACGAGGCCGACTCCGTGGATGTGCAGTTTCAACTTACTCCTGACGCCGGTATCGACTTCACTCTGTTTATGATTGACCAGGGCGATGCTCCTGAGGTGAAAGATGCGCAAAAAGTGGGATATCTCTACAGCGGAGCTCTCGACGATGACTATGCTTATGCATACCTCTCAGGGGACAGCCGTTTCGAACTCACAGAAATCAATGTGGACGCTACAGAGGAGAACGCCACTTCACTGCGTGAATATGAGGCAATTGTTGTAAGTCCCACTATCGGTGCCGACAATGCTTTCTTGCCTACAATCAAGCAGGCAATCGCTTTTGTGCCGACACTCAACCTTAACCCCAACATCTACGAGGCTCTCGGATATGGCAAGGCTGTCGCTTCTGCCACAAATGTACTCACCGTGCTCGATGCTGAAAATACTGCATTTGAGAATATTGATGTGGCACAGGGACTGGAACTTCTGCTGGAGGGGAATGCCATAACCGGCGTGGAACTTGGAGACTATTTCGCTGCCGACAAAGTATTGGCCACAGCAGGGGATGTAACTGCAATGCACATGCACAATGCTAACCGCAACGCTTATCTGTTGCTGCCTATTACTATTGCCGATATGCCTTTGGCCAACCAGGATATTATCTCACAGGTAATACCGCAGTCGCTGCAGGCTGTGGCAGATACAAAGCAGGAGGTGAAGCCTGTGGCTAAACCAAACATCAACGTGACACAGGAGGACGGCAGCTCTACCATAAGCATTTCTGCGAACTACAGCAATAAGATTTACTATACAGTCAATGGGACTGACCCCACAACGGAAAGTCCTGTATACGAAGGACCATTCACCGTAACACAGGCATGCACTGTCAAAGCATTTGGTGTGGGCGATGGATATGATCCTTCTGAAATCGTGAGCAAGGATGTGATTATCATGACACAGGCTGCAGCTCCCGTCTTTGCCATCGAGCGCCAGGCTGGCAAGTCTATCGTCACTATCACTGGTGCAAGCGAAGGCGCAAATGTTTACTACAACTTCGCCAACAGCAGTTCCACAACAGCTTCCGTGGCATACAGCGAGCCAATTGAAATCACTGAGCCTACAACAATCTATGCTTTCGCTTCTGGTGGTGACTACCTCGCTTCAGACCTCGTTTCTAAGTTCGTGGGTGTTGACGGTGTTGACAACACCAACATCCGCTGGGACATCGTGGCTCACTTCGATGCCAATGCTGATGAATGGAAAGGCAAGGGACAACAGACTGATGAAAACGGCAATATCGTCAACGCCAACTACCTCTTTACATGGGGTAAGAACTCGGGCGTGTACTACGACGTCAACTCCATCAAAGAGGTGGTGAAAGGTTCCGATGGTCAGGACTCCATCATTTACAACCCTGTGGCACCTGAAATACTCGTCGGTGGTGCATGGAAGGCTGTGAGCCGCGGTCAAGTGATGGTATGGGAAAGCCTCAACCTTGGCTGGAATATAGGCGACACTTCAATGCGCAACCCCGACTCTGCCAGCGATGTGATTGGTGTCAACGACAGCATAGGTATCACACCCAACGCCCTGACATTCGGCAAACAGCCGAGCGACGGCCCATTCAACGCAAGTCTTGAGACTGTAGACAAGATACAGGCTCCTTTCGACGTGATTGTGTATGCCGGAAATGGCAACGAGGGTGAAATCCCGACAATGCAGATTGAGGTTTCTGCCGATGGTGAGACATGGACAAAGATAGCCGATGTTGACTACTCGCTCATCAAGCGCAACTGGAAACGTACAAAGGTGAGCTATGAGGGTGCAGACCAGGTGTTCGTACGCATTCTCCACACCGAAGCCAAGTCAAGCGGACAGATTTACGATGTCTATGTGATGAACAACGGCGAATACTCACGCACATACTCTGAAGGTGCTCTTGATGGCATCGCAGAAGTGCTGCCTGAGGGTGGCATCGTGCGCACTGAGATATTTACTGCAAACGGTGCTCAGGTCAACACCATGTACAAAGGTGTGAACATCATCCGCCGCACATACGCCAACGGTGTGGTTAAGACATTCAAGGTTATCGTAAGATAACGCATAGCAGGTCTACACAGAGAGATTAAATGAAATAATCAGACGGGGGCTGACAGCTCCCGTCTGATTTGTTAATTGAAAGTTTGATAGTGAGCATTCGACGAAGTACACAATCCCAGGCGAATGTCAACTTCCATAGTAATTGAACTGGGGGAGCAGGGTGTGCAAAAAAAGAAAAGCCTTGTGCGCCAGCAACTCCCCTCCCATGAAGGGGAGGGGCAGGGGTGGGGTATGTAACTTCTTGTTTTTCAAGAAAATAATTCCCCACCCCAACCCCTCCCCACGGTGGGGAGGGGAGCTCCATTCGGCTCACGGCGTTCTTTTCTCAAGTCGTTCATTATATTTGACACCCCCTCCTCGTTACGTCCAAAGACTTGTAATGAACATCGGGCTGGCATCATCCGCTTTCTTGAAACCACAAGACTCATAGAACGCCAATTCCTCTATTCCCAACCACGACTGCCATTTCACAGGGTCTATTTTCTGTGTCATGTTGGCTAACTCACGTCCTCTATACCAATACTCGTCCGCCAGATTGGCAAATGCGTGGCCAAATTCGTGGCGCAACGTTTCGATGGAATTTTCATTCATACTAAAGCAGATGAATGGTGCTGCGCCTCCACCTCCTAATTTTGTTGAGTTGACCACAATGGGAACGATGTCATAATCTGGTTTTGTGGTATTCAGGACATTGTAAACCACACTCCACTTTGTGGGCCATGGCATGCGGTCGACTCCCGATGTACCAAAGCATACTCCAAAGAAATTGTCAATGGGGGCGTCGGGTGTCTTCCCGGCACCGCTCTCGTTGGAAGGCGTTTCTATGCAGAACACGTTGAACCTGTTGCGATATTGGCTCCAAGGCATCTTGTCAAAGAAGGATTCGGACTTCTCTTTTACAAAATCTATGAATACTTGCATTTCTTCTTTCTTGAAACCGTCTCCAAGGAAAACGATGTCCGTGAAAATCTTGCTGTCACCTGCATAACAGATGGTATCCATCCTATATTGGGCAGAGCCAGTCAGCCATGATGATAGTGCAAAGAATAATAATATGAACTTTTTCATGTTTTGAACATTATAGAGTTATAGTCGTTATTTTCAAAGAGTCACACATGAATGTGATATGCCTTGCCTTAGGATTGAGTTGCAGCCGCACGAACAATTCAGCCTTGTCTTTTTTTATGGTTTTCGTCACGAGCTGACTTCCGTCGAAATACTCTATACGTTGCGCCAGGGGATTGTCAATCTCATGTTGGCTGAGTATTTCTCCCCATGCGTCAGACTGCTGATAGTAGAGTCCGTGCGGAACTCCGTTGTAGGCTGCACCTTGTGTGTTCATTTGTCCGCTAAAACGTTGCAGGCTGTCGATAGTAATACTATAGGCGGCAACAACCGAATCGTATGCGATAGTACCTTTCAGGAAAAGAATATGTGGCTCTTCGTCATCGGTTGATGTCATTAGGGAAGAAGAAGGCTGCAAAACAGCTTTCTTCGTTTGGCATCCTGTCATCACCATTGCCATGAGCATTAATATGATGTATGTTGAATATTTTGCCATGAAAAATCCTATCTTTTATCCACCTTTTAAAGAGCCATATTTTATGTTGTAAAAGTAATAAAAATAATGTTACCTGATGATTGTTTTAGGATAATTTTGGGGAAAATTTCATTCTGAACAACGTTTTGCAAGTTTCATGGCATCTTGGGTACCAAACGTTCTTCTGATGACGGTCTCTGCGTATTTTGTTATGAGCGTTTCGTCATTAATCAGAGTAAAGATTCTCAGCATTCTTGTCTGGTTGAACCATACAATCTTCACAGATTCGTTCAATGTACGGCTATGTCCAGCAATGCCAAGCGCACCTTTTTCTTCTGCCAACTTATCGAAATTGTTGAGACCGACTTTAGACTGGTTGTAGACATGAACCAACTCTTCCTCGCCATACATATCTGAGATTGTAATGTTATCAATAATATCAAAATCTGCAGATTCCAAATAGGCAGCATGGTCAACCATTGTTTCCCATCCATATGGACGTGCAGCCAAAAGAATATCATACTGCTGCCACAACGCAAATCCGACTTTACCAGACAGATGTTTCATCTCTTGTATGTAGCTAACATCATCTAATACGGACTCCTCTGCATGCAAATTATTGGTTTTCACCTGCCGTTTTCGGTCAATTATCATATAGACCGTATAGCACAGAATGATACTAACACCAATGGTAAGAAGCGAAAATAGTGGTGACATCATTACTATTGTCTTAAAGCATCTTCATCTCGCTTGCCACTCGAGCTTCGCAATCTCGCATGGCATCGAGTGTTTTCTGCAGCACCTCTTCCAGGGGCCAGCCCAGCATCTCCGCACCCTGTTCAATCACCTCGCGGGAGCAACCTGCGGCAAAACCCTTTGACTTATACTTTTTCTTGAGCGACTTCAGTTCCATATCCTGTACACTTTTCGAGGGGCGCATCAGTGCAGCTGCCCATATCAGTCCCGTCAGTTCATCGGTCGTAAAGAGCACTTTCTCCATCAGGTGTTCAGGCCTCACATCCACGTGCCCATAACCGTGGCTGCAGATGGCATTGATCATCTCTTCGCCCACCCCACCCTCGCGCAGCAGTTCGGGTGCCTTGATGCAATGCTCCTCGGGATACAGTTCAAAGTCAATGTCGTGCAGCAGTCCGACTATTCCCCAGAAGTCCGCTTCGTGGGCATAACCCAGTTGCCCGGCATACCAGCGCATGACACCTTCCACCGTCAGGGCATGCTGCAGGTGAAACGGATCTTTGTTGTATTTTCTCAGCAGCTCCCAGGCAGCCTCTCTTGTAATCGTCTTCATGTTCATTGAGTTATTTTTCTTGATTAGCACTTGTCAATTATTTTCCGACTCGCTCTCCGTGGGTACGACCAAGCCTCATACGCTTCCTTGAGTTATGTTCTATAGTCGTCCTTTGCCATAAAAACTCCGATTCCTGATATTGAGAATCGGAGTTTTTATTATACGAAACAGAGGAATAATCAATTTACAACCCAAAGATTTTACTATGCGTCCTTATAAAAGATTAAGTTCTCTTATTTCGTAAGTTCAAAACCTACACGAGCGCCGTTGGAAGACTTAGCGAGTTTGCTGACAGCCTGAACAGCAGCAGTGTTGCTGACCTTGCCTTCTTTCTGAAGGATGTTTGCCATCTGCATGGCGTCAAACATCAGACCCATACCTTTCTCGGTCTTTGTCACATTGCCCTTAATGGTCTCAGTAGCAGTCTTGAGAGCGATTTCACCGTTCTGGGGGTTATAAGTATAGGTTCCGCTGAATGGTATCCCATTCACTTTGGCCGAGAACTTGTTGCCAGCAAGGAACGAAAATGAAGTGTTGTTGCGATTGATACCGATGTTGCTGTAGTTGCTTGCCAATGACGAAGCCAGGTTGGAAATAGCAGCAGTTCCTCCGGCCTTTGTCAGAGCTTGTTCAGTAGTAAAGGCAGCACTTGGAGCACTGTAGTTCCAGCTACCAAGAAGGCTCGACTGGTCTAATGTCAAACCCCCGAACAACACATTACTCAATACACTGCCGAGCACACTACCCAACACATTATTGGTTGTACTGGTGGGAGAAGTAGTTCCGAGTCCCGTTGTTAAGCAGCTTGACAAAATCAGAGTCATGGCTGCAAGAAGTGCCATAATTGTTTTCTTCATAATGATATAGATATTAGATAAATAATAAGTTTTCGAGACAAAGTAATAGAAAAAAAATGAAATCTCCAAAGATTTTTCAATTAATCTTATTCAACTATTGCAAGTTGAAAGTAGTTGATGAAATTAAGCAGCTAAAGTAGTTATACCTCAAATTTCAATATTTCTTGATTTCATATAATATTATTGAAGATGAAGAAATTGTTGACTGATCTATGCCTTCTGCTTTTTCCATCTCCCTGGCTTTCTCCAAAGCTTTGATAGACTATACAACAGAAAAGAGGGTATGCCAAGCACACCCTCGTTTTTTGCACCATGCCTTTATAATTCTCACTACTTTACAACGACTTTACTCACACTTTTCCCAACTCTGCGGATAACTAAACCATGAGAGGGGAGTGAGTGAAGGCGGATGCCTGAAAGGGTGTAATATTCTACTGTGGGCAAAGTGGGGCTGACAAGATCTATTGAAGAGGCTTGATCGTTGAGAAGAAACAAACGTACGTTATCTACTTGAAAGCCGCCGATGCCTGTGGTCTCCCCTTGTGGGCAGTCGTAACCGATAGTGACGGTTTTGCCATCGGTCTGAGTGAACTTCAGACTCAGCGTACGCCAGTTATTGATGTTCTCATTGTCGCTGTTGTTGATGTTGACCGTACCATCTGCATTATAGGGCTCTGAGTAGACTGTTTCGCTATTGACCTCATCTCCTATGGTAGCATACAACCGCTGACGGCCCGTAATTGCCGCATTGTCAACGCAGCGCAAGTCGCCCAAGAGTTGATAGGAACCAGCAGGCAGGGGCTTATGAAGTGTCTGGGAGAGACGCACGGATATGTAGTTGCTGTCATACCAGATGTGCCAATCAAAAGCTCCTTCAGTAGGGTTTACGCTACGCTGGTCGCTGGTGCTAATACTGCCGTAGTTGTCATCGGTGTCGGGAAAACTGAGCACCCAACTTGTTGGTGACCAGGGAATGGTGTTGGTGTTACGGCTCTCGAAACCGAAGTTCTCGATATACTCGCCTGTCACCTCAGTACCATCTATGTCTGTTGAAGGATGGTCGTCATCTTGGTCTTCATCCTCGATGAAGTCAGCGAGAGTGCTACCATTCATGGTGAAGTGGTAGTCACCACTGCCCAAGGTGAAGGTGACGAGCGTGTCGTTGTAAGCTACATGTTCCACCGATGCTAACTCCCAGATTTCAATGCCATCCTCATAGAGTTTCAAATCTCTCACTATAGGTAGACATACGGTGGCTGTCGATCCAGCAGGAATGGTGATATGATAGTTGGTGGTGCTTTCGCTGCGGTCCCATGCCATACGTACCAGACCACGGGGTGAATGATGCGTAATGTCAGCTGTGGCCATATCAACAGGAATCCAAGGATGGATTTGTAGAGTCTCATAGGCCTCGCCCGTATTGGAAATGCCGCCAAGCTGGGCGAAAAACCATTCCTCGATGTGGTCCATCATGCAGTGATTCTGGCTGAGCGACATGTCCCAATATTCCAAAGAGGTGGTGGCTCCCTGTTCTACCCAATAACCATAGCTAGGATAACCGGTCTTACGGGCCATACGATAGACGACATCATTATATCCATTGTCGGCCAACGCCATAAGTGTGGGACGAAGACCTATCTCACCCGTCTTGATACTATAGCCAGAAGCCTTCACAGCCTCGGCTAATGCTTTTGCCACGGCAGGGACATTCTCCTCATCGACCATTCCATAGTACAGAGCCATACCATAGTTGGCCTGGTTGCCATATTCATAGACACCATCTTTGAAGAAACGGGCGTTGAAGGCTGACCTGACCTCGCTGGCTCTCTGCCTCCAATTGGCAGCATCTGCCTCCTGACCCAAGGCGGTGGCCATATCTGCCATACCTCCTAAGAGATAATAATAGGTACATGTGAGCGTAAACGAACTGCTGGTCTGGTGCGAGAGTCCGCTGGTTTCCTGTCCCCAGTCGGAGAGCACGCTGTAGTCATTACGTATGATGCCACCCTGAGCCAATGTGCCGTAATAGTTGATGAGGCGTTTCATCTGTTCATAGTAACGGGTCATGAGCGTCTGGTCGCCATACTGTCTGAAGTTACGCCAGGGGATGGTAATGGCTGCTCCACCCCAGTTAAGGTCGTCGTCGTAGGCTCGCATGAAGTGGGGTACCGTGCTGGGCACGTAACCGGAGGTGCCCTGTGAGTCGAAAGCATCCATAACGACCTTACTGAGCAGAGCCTTTACGTCAAAGTTGTATGAAAGCGACTGGTACATCATGTTGGGCACGTCGAGCCAGCCAAGCTTCTCGCGGTGAGGACAGTCGGTTACGGTGTTGTAGAGCTGGCTCTGAATGCCATTGAAGCAAATGCGGTGGATGTCGTTGAGCAGCTGGTTGCTCGTGGTGAAACCACCAACGGTCTGCACCTCGCTGCGTATGCGCATGGCAGTGAAGTCGCTGGGCTGTGGCTCTGAGGGCAGTCCGCTGATTTCTAAATAGCGAAAGCCATGATACATGAACTCCGGTCCCCAAGTTTCTCCATCTTCCTTGCCACTGAAGATGTAGGTATCAAGCGTTTTATTAGTGGCACCACTGGGCTGGTACATATATTCAAACTTACAGGCACCTCCCTCCTGTAATTCCGAGTCATAAAGTGTGATTTTCGTGCCAGCAGGGGCTTTCAGAGTGAAATGATAAGTGCCGGCAAAGTTCTGGCCGAAGTCCACAAGATAGTTACCTGAGTTGTTACGGGTGACACTCACGGCAGGCCAGGTTTCCACCACACGAAGCGCACTGTATTCACGAGCCCGCATCTGGCCAATGGGATAGACCGTATTCGACACGCTGGGAGCACAAAATGTGGGACTGACCTCCTCGCACTTCGCCCAGCCGCTCACGTCGTAGCCAGCCTGTTGCCAACCACTGACTTCCAGACGTGCATCATAGTCCTCACCACCATACCAATTGCTGCCTGTGGTGGGAGACTTATGAGTGCCCCATTCCGCATCGGTAGGGATACAGTCGGCAGTGCCGTCGGTATAGGTGATGAAGAGCATAGCGCGTAGTGATGTAGTGGCTGCATTGCTGGCCAACTCAGGCTTCACGAAGCGGTCGCTCATGCTGCTCATATTGGCTATACCGCCTGCTACTTGAGCTAAAAGGGTGTTACGACCCGAGACCACAAGAGGGGTCACGTCATAGGTGCTGTAAAGCACATGCTTGTCGTAGGCCGACTCACCTGGTTCCAACACGTTGTCGGTGACTCGCTTGCCATTCAGGCGCATAGTGAACACACCCAAGGCCGAAGCATAGAGACGGGCTGAGGCCACGGTCTTGTCTTCTGCAATATTGAAATTGCGCCCCAGATAGGGAACGTTGGTGTTGTTCTCGTATGTTGGAGCTTCGGCATTCGTGGCCTGATACTGCAAGGAATAGTCGTCTGTGGTGATACCTAACTCGATGGTATAGCTGCTCGGGAAGTTGGCAGCTTTCGTCGGTTCGCCCACAGCGGGAGCATCCTGACGAGGATAGAGCACGACGCGCGAAACTTCCTGAATACTACCCAAGTCGACCACAATAGTCGTTGTAGTGCTGTTCTGCACGGTGGTGAAGCCGTTGGTACTGCCTCCGGCAATGATACCATCGTTGATGTAACGAATACTCCAACCGTAGTTGGTCAGTTCCCAGGCGTTGGTCGCAGTAAAGGTAGCCGTACGGGCAACGTTCTCACCATCCTTATTATATATTTCAATCTCGGCTATCTGTACAAAACCAAAGTTAGGGTCACTGGCGGCATGGGGACCACTGGCCGTCACATTCAAGCGCATGTAACGTGAACTCACTGTGCCGTCTGTAGGCTCAACCTCAACAATAGCTTTATAGGGCGAGGTCTTCGGAGCTATCCACTTGGCATCATTCCATTCATCCTGACTGAGAATACCTGTTTCAAAGGTGCTCCGGCATTCATCGGTAGCCTGACCATTCTGGTCGAAGACGGTTACTGCCCATGTGTACTTTGTGCGACTCTTCAAGGCCGAACCCTCATAAGGAATGTCAGTCTGCCGGCTGCTCTCCACCCGTCCACTGTTCCAGACAGTAGTGCCAGTAGCATCATTGACACTAATTTGATAGGCGCTCTGACGGACGCCGCGATCCAGGGAACTGATTTCCCAACTGAAAGTTGGTGTACTCTCAATACCAATAGGCTCACAGAGACCTATTGTGCACAGGTTGGTCAACTCACTCTTGGCATTCATTGAGAGCGACCATGTTGCTGCTGCAATTAAAACTAGTAATTTGTTGATTTTAAGCATTTGTTGTTGTATTATTGATGTAATGATTTGCCTGCAAAATAACGACAATATGTGTGAAAGACAAGAACGAATAAGTTCAAAGACGTTCAAAATGAGTTCAAAACACCATTTTGCACTGATTTCCTGCTGTCAATGAACTTATTTTAGACAAAAATGTATTATCTTCGCAACATGAAGCTGACACATCATCTTATATTGACCTTACTGCTCCTTCTTTATACGGACAGCATGAAGTCTCAGACAGCATGGCAACACATCGAGGGACTGCCGTGCGAGGAGACATCGTCAGTGGCGCAAGACAGTAATGGGTTCATTTGGATAGGTACACGCTTGGGGCTGCTGCGCTACGATGGATACAACATCAAGACCTACCGAAACGACATGACCCATCCCTACGCCTTCAGTTCGTGCAACATCCAATGTCTGGCTCCTGACGCAGGAGAGCGTATATGGGCAGGCTCATTCTATGGTCTCAACGAATTCTCACCCATCATCGGACAATCGGCAGTTACTCATTTCGGCGGAAACGACTTAGTAAGAACGATATGCGTAGATAGCAGGAAAAGACGATGGGTAGGCACTGACACTGGACTATTTCTTGCCTCCGATGGGACTAAAACCGCACTTTATGAAGCCATCCCCAGCGACAAGATTCTACAGATACGTGAACTACCTGAGGGGTATGTCGTTGTGGTGACCAAGCATCACGGACTTTATCGAATAAATCCTCATAATTATTGTGAGGCAATAGAGGGAACGGCACACCTTAGCCCTACTTCTGTCTGCCAAGCAGCTAATGGTGGCCTATGGATGGGCACGAGTGGGCAAGGACTGTTTCTGCTGCACAAGGGAAAGACAGAAAAAGTATCTGACTTGGGGAATGAACTCGTCAACGACCTATTGCTCCATCCGCAAGGGCATGGGCTGATTTTAGCCACCAACAGAGGTATATACAGTTATCCAAAACAAACAGCTATGCCAGTTTTGGCCGAATTGGGTGTGAAAAGTCTTTTTGCCGACAAGGACGGCAATGTATGGGCGGCTACAGATAACAAAGGTGTTTTTTTCTTGAAAAATCAGTATACACCTATTACTGTGAAGCGACCTGCCTTCGTTAAGAAAACGGAGCCTATTGTATCACAGTTCAGTGTCAGACAACTCAGCGACACCCTGCTCTGGGCCAGTTTCAAGGGCATCAATGCCATCTACGAAGCCATAGACAAAACTTACATCGGTACCTGGGGAGACGGTTTCTATGTGACAGAAAACGGAAAAGTCACCCATCATTATACCGAAGACAACACACCATGGCTTAAAACTAACAGCATCTATGCTTTTACAGCATTAGGTGGCAAGGCGATGCTCATCGGAACCTGGTATGGCCTCTACCTGCTGGAATCCGACGGCAACGGACGTTATATCAGCCATATCGGTCAAAGCAACATCAGTACGATGCACACGCTTGCTGCCAATGCCATAAGGCAGGACGAAGTGTGGCTGGGGTTGGTGGGCGGTATTGCCCATATAGTGGGCGACCTGTCGAATCCGGTGAACGCTAAGATAACCATCTATACGCACGTAAATAAAAAAGGAATCATAGGAATAGAAGATGTAGGTCATTTGACGGCACAGCATGACGAAAGGGGGGAATACCAGATGGGCGGCATCTACAGAATAGTGAAGGACAAGCATGGGCGCATCTGGGCATGTACCAGCGAACCAGGATTGTTGCTCTATGATGCCGAACACGATGCATTTCGCAGTGTCAGTGGCCAACTGGGCATCCTTGGAGACAATGTCCATAGTCTAGACATCGACAAGAACGGTTATTTTTGGATGACGACCAACTATGGCATTCTTCAAATGAGCATCAACGAGAAAGGACAGCCAGAAGGGCTGCAACTCTACACCAAGAACGATGGGCTCCCCACCGACTACTACGGAAGTACCATGAGCTGCGCTCTAAACGACAGCACCATCTGCTTCCTGAATCAGCAAAACATCATTGCCATTGTCCCACGCGAACTATCTCGCAAGCAACACGTAAAGACGTTCCTCTCCGACATTTTAATCAACAACAAACCATTATCCTTTGTCCAATCCGTTAATCAGCACTTCGTTCTCGCTCACGACAAAAACAACATCACCCTATATCTTTCCACATTGTCAATGGGTCAAGAGGCATCTATACGCTATGCCTACAAACTTGACGGTTATGACCGTGAATACCGACAGACTGACATGGGCAGCAACAGCATCAGTTATCAGCAATTGCCACCAGGCAGATACACTCTTCATTTCTTTCCGCTCAGCAACAAGACGGACAATATCGCTGATGAGCAGACACTTACCTTCGAGATACAGCAACCTCTATGGTGGCGCTGGTGGGCTAAGACGGGATATGTACTGTTGTTATTGACCGTGATTGCGGCTGTCATCCACAACATAACTGAACACAAGCGAAAGAAGCGCCAACTGGAAGAACTTAAGACCGAAAAACAACAGCAGGAGAAACTCTATCAGAAGAAAGTCCAATTCTATGTGCGTGTGCTTCATCATTTCCTGACACCGCTTACACTGATGAGCGATTTGGCTCACGACCTGCACCACAAGGTGCGACCGTCGTTGCAGGCTTCGATGTTTATGCTGAGCAATCAAACAGACCAACTATTGGAAGCAATGAACAACATTGTCGACGTGAAGGATGACAACTCTGCCAGTGAGGCATTACAGAAAGCGCAGGAGATGACCCAGGTAGACCGTGATTTCCTGTGTCGATGCACCGAGTCAGTTAACAGCCACATCGATGACCCTGACTACTCGCACACTGTAATGATGGCCGAAGTGGGAGCCTCCCACGCCACCCTCTATCGCAAATTGAAGACCCTTACAGGCATGGATGCCACCTCGTTCATTCGCAGCATCCGTATGCGTGCAGCCTATCAGATTCTCAGTGCGAATCCCAATATCCGTATCAGCGAACTGTCAGAGCGTGTGGGCTACAACAACCCCCGCTATTTCTCCACTTGCTTTAAAAACGAATTCGGAGTGACACCACGAGAGTGTATTGCCAATCTCTAAACATAGAACAAATACAAAATTTGAAATAATAACATATAAAATCTTATTTAATTATGAAAGTTTACACTCTTTTTGCAGCTATGCTGCTTTGCCTGATGCCATATACGGTTGAGGCACAGGGAACAGATATCAATAGCCGTGACCTTCGCGGCAAAGTGGTCTATCAGGACGATGAGGTGGTGTTCCGCCAGCTTGACGAGCATACATGGATAGGAAACGGGCATAGAGTCTATAACGAATCACTCTACATCGTTGAGGGCAAAGAGCGCGCACTTCTGATTGATGCAGGGACATACATACCCGAGTTGGACAAAATTGTGGCAAAGATTACCTCCAAGCCCGTCACAATGATGGCAACCCATGCCCATGGCGACCATGTGGGTGGAGTAGGCCCTTTTCCTGAAGTCTATCTGAATGCTGGTGACATGCCTATCGTTCCGAATAATATGCGCAACTACAAAGGTCAGATTAAGTATCTTCACGATGGTCAGGTGATTGACCTTGGTGGTCGCGAGATAGAGGTCATCTTCACTCCCGGTCATACTGCCGGAAGCACCACTTTCTTTGATAAGGCAAAACACTATGGATTCAGTGGTGATGCTTTCGGCTCGACCAACCTACTGGTATTTACCAACCTTTCGACAGTAATGTACTCCGCCGAGAGGATTGAGAACTATATGAAGAAGAACGACATCCATTTTCTCTTTCCCGGTCATTACAGCGGTGACAATCTGGAGACCCCACAGCGTGTTACGGATATCAAGAACATGTGCCGTGAGATACTTGACGGTGAACGCAAGCCGACTGTCAGCAACGGCAACAACGGGGGCAATGACATGATGGTTGATGACAAGGGTGTCCGTATCAATTTCAGCAGCAGGACCGGAATGAAATAGTAATTGACAGAATGGAAAGAGGGTTGGCAAGATAATCATCTCACCAACCCTTTTTTCTGTA
Source organism: uncultured Prevotellaceae bacterium (assembly GCA_902767775.1). Lineage (GTDB taxonomy): Bacteria > Bacteroidota > Bacteroidia > Bacteroidales > Bacteroidaceae > Prevotella. The sequence goes on from CACXIP010000014.1 coordinate 104,556, forward strand.
TTTCCAACTCTTGTGTCTATTTACGCGACTTGTGGAACATCAGACCCAAGAATGAGATCAAGGCTGTCGACAGCAAGTTACCGCCCTTGGCCAACTCTGTGAAGTCCATCAGCGTTGAAATGACCACGACTGATGCAGAGAGTATGATGGCGACGGCTGTCAAGATAATCAGAAGACTGCGCGAAATGGTGATTTTCCCTTTCTGATGCAACAGTCCCAATATAAATGTCACTGAGGCAATGAACAACGGCACATAATTGAGGACACGCATCAGATCAATCCAACCCGTACTGTTTACCAAGGTAAGTACAAACGAAACCAGCCATAGACAAGCCACAAGACCGAGCAAGGCATAGAGCACAATCCTCAGCCATTTCACTTCTATAACGCGGGGCCGGCCTGTAGCGGGGTCGATGGCCTGACCGCCATACTTGTACTTGATTACCAACCAGCGGACAGTAACCGGTATCATAAGGGTCAATGCCATGACGATGAAAATAAACATCTCACTTTTCGAAGTGAACATCTGCAGGAAATACACAAAGAAGAAAATGACGGTTGCGATGCTGCCCCACTTGATGTTTTTGGAGTAGCGGGACTCTCTTTCAACAAGGGTCTTCAGGTCATAACTGCCGTAATCCTCCCTTTTGATTTT
>CACXIP010000015.1 GCA_902767775.1 uncultured Prevotellaceae bacterium
GACAGATTAAGATTCATCACTACTGTCAGCAAGAGCAAGAATGTCTTTTTCATTTGAGCGCATTTAATAAGTCATTATGAATTGTTCCATTGCTGGCCAGTCGATAAAGTCATTACAGAAAGAAGAGTCAAATTGATAGGCATATTTGATGGGAGTTCCAAGCGTCTCTATGAACTCCTTCAAGATATTGACTCTTGAAGTGTAGCTTTGACGTGTCTTCTTCCTGTCCATACGCTCAACATGGTCAAGGTATCTCTGCATGCAATCCTCGAAGAGGACAAAACCACGAGAGTCATCAGCATTCGCCCATGGGTTCCATCCCTGCATGAGCTGCTTGGTGAGAGTTTCTATAATCTCTGCGGCACGCCGTTTCTTTTCGGAAACTTTCAATCCGTTGCCGATGTAATACCTCTTGCGTTTCATGCCATTGCTGACAGGGTCAAGAGCGAAGAAATCAACGAACCATCTTTCTCCTTTGTGGAGCGTGGGATAGGTGTAGCCCACGAGTTTTGAAATTGAACCAGTACGAAATTTAGAGCACATTTTTTTAACATTCTTTATGACACTGGCGTCAATGTCCTAAGAATGCTCGTCCTACATTAGAACCAAAACTGGCGCATATTTGTCGCACCCTTTTAATGAAAATCAGCGTAACTTGTTGAGTTTCAACTTGTTACGCTGGTTTTAGCGGAGAGAGAGGGATTCGAACCCCCGGTACGTCTCCGTACGACGGTTTTCAAGACCGTTGCAATCGACCACTCTGCCATCTCTCCTTGGCGAAAACCTTATGGTTGTCCTTATGGCGACCTTGGGTGGTTTTCCGAAAGCGAGTGCAAAATTAAGGGAATTATTTGTTTTAACCAAATTTTCATTTGATTTTTTTATGTTAGTTAGGTTTTTTGCATGCTGTTTGGGAGTTTAGATATATGATTTTTGCTAGGAGTTTAGGAGTTTAGGAGATTAGGAGTTTAGACATATGATTTTTGTTAGGAGTTTGGGAGTTTGGGAGATTGGGAGTTTAGATATATGATTTTTGTTAGGAGTTTAGGAGTTTAGGAAATTAGGAGTTTAGACATATGATTTTTATTAGGAGTTTAGGAGTTTAGAAGTTTAGGAGTTTGGGAGTTTAGACATATGATTGTTGTTAGGAGTTTCGGAGTTTGAGAGTTTAGGAGTTTAGACATATGATTGTTGTTAGGAGTTTGGGAGTTTAGACATTTACGAAAGTTGAGATGGTTTTTGTTTGGCATTTCACTCGTTTCATCGTAACTTTGCATCCTATGACATATCCAGAGAATTTTGAAGCCAAGATAGGTTTTGGCGATATCCGCCAGTTGCTGCGTGAGCGTTGTCTCTCTACATTAGGCAAAGACCGGGCAGACCAGATGAGACCCTCGACAGATGCCGACACCATCAACCGGTGGATGAGTGAGGTCCGCGAGTTTCGTCGCATACAGGAGGAGGCAGATGACTTTCCCCTCCACTTTTTCTTTGACATGAGGCAGAGCATCAGCCGTCTGCGATTGGAAGGTACCCACCTTGATGAAGGAGAGTTGTTTGACCTTCGCCGCTCGCTGGAAACCATCATCGACATCGTCCGCTTTCTCAACCGCACATCAGGAGGAGATACAGCTGAAGGCGAAGAGGCAGATTACGCCTACCCCACCCTGCATGAACTGACTTACCATGTGGCGACATTTCCCATGATAGTTCAGAAAATCAACCAATTGCTGGACAAATATGGTAAAATGCGCGACAACGCCTCTCCCCACCTTCTCGCCATCAGACAGGAGCTTTCTCGCACCGAGGGGTCTGTCTCCCGTGCGCTCAACTCCATCTTGCGTGCAGCCCAAAGTGAGGGCTTGGTGGACAAGGATGCAGCTCCGACCATGCGTGACGGGCGGTTGGTGCTCCCTGTCGCTCCAGCGATGAAGCGCCGTCTACGGGGTATCGTACATGATGAGAGTGCGTCGGGCAAGACCGTGTTCATCGAACCCGCCGAGGTGGTGGAAGCCAACAACCGCATCCGTGAGTTGGAGTCGGAGGAACGCCGTGAAATCATCCGTATCCTGACCGATTTTTCCAAGGAACTGCGTCCTCATGTCACAGAGATGCTCGAATCCTACGATTTCCTTGCCACCATCGACCTCATCAGAGCCAAGGCAGAGTTGGCCCGCCTCACCTCCGCTATAGAACCAGAGGTGGGCAATGCTCCACATATCGACTGGATTAGGGCTGTCCACCCGCTTCTGCAATTATCCTTAGCCAAGCAAGGCAAGCAGGTTGTCCCCCTTGATATCATGTTGACAGCCGATAAGCATATCCTGATTATTTCCGGTCCTAATGCCGGCGGCAAGTCTGTCTGTCTGAAGACCGTGGGGTTGCTTCAGTATATGCTGCAATGTGGATTGCCAATTCCCATAGGCGACCGTTCCCGTGCAGGTATCTTCCAACGCATCATGATAGACATCGGCGACGAGCAGAGCATTGAGAATGACTTGAGCACCTATTCCAGCCATTTGCTCAACATGAAGATGATGATGCGTCATGCCGATGCCCACACCCTGCTGCTCATCGATGAGTTCGGCACCGGCACAGAGCCACAGATAGGCGGTGCCATTGCCGAATCCGTACTCAAGCAGTTTTGGAAGCACAAGGCATGGGGTGTCATCACCACCCACTATCAGAATCTGAAGCATTTTGCAGAAGACCATCCTGGTGTAGCCAACGGAGCGATGCTCTATGACCGGCATGAGATGCGTCCCTTATTCCAACTGGAGATAGGCAGACCAGGCAGTTCGTTTGCCATAGAAATTGCCCGCAAGACCGGTATTCCCGAGGAGGTCATCCATGATGCCTCCGAGATTGTTGGCAGCGACTACATCCAAAGCGACAAATACCTTCAGGACATTGTCCGTGACAAGCGATACTGGGAAGGGAAGCGCCAGACCATCCATCAGCGAGAGAAGACCATGGAGGCCACCATTGCACGATACGAGGAAGAAATCAGGCAGTTGCACGAGAGCCGCAAGAACATCCTCGCCCGTGCCAAGCAGGAGGCAGAGGAACTGTTGGCAGAGAGCAACCGCCGCATAGAGAACACCATCCGTGAGATTCGTGAGCATCAGGCGGAGAAGGAAGAGACCCGCCGTATCCGTGAGCAGTTGACCGACTTCCGCGAGGAGGTGCAGGGCATTGATGAGGGAGCCGCCGACGAACTGGTCTCGAAGAAAATCAAGCAGATACAGGAGCGCAAGGAGCGCCGCGAGAAACGCCGTCGCGAGAAAGCCAACCAACCACCAGCCGCTACAGTCCCATCCACGCCGAAGAAAACCATAGAGTCGGAGCCCCTGAAAGCAGGAGACACGGTAAGGATAAAAGGACTCACGACGGTGGGACGCATTGAGAGCATCCAAGGCAAGATGGCCAGCGTAGTATTCGGTGATATGCGCACCAAGATGCGCACGGAGCGTCTTGAGCGAGCCGAAATGCCTGTCAAGGAGCAGGCACCCTCGTATATGGCCGTTGGCCGTCAAACCCGTGAGACCATTGATGACCATAAGCTCAACTTCAAGCAAGACCTTGATGTCAGGGGGATGCGCGGTGATGAGGCCATCAATGCCGTGACCTATTTTATCGATGATGCCATCCTCGTGGGAATGAGCCGTGTGCGTATCCTCCATGGTACGGGAGCCGGCATTCTGCGTCAACTGATCAGGCAGTATTTAGCAACAGTGCCCGCCGTGGAAGCTTACCACGACGAGCACGTGCAATTTGGTGGAGCCGGCATCACTGTTGTCGACCTGTCATAGGGATGCCTTCTATCAGTGCCTTAGAGCACCACGTTGAATCCGAAGGCTACTCCGCCGTTGGATGACAGCGGAATCATCTCCTTGCTCAGTTTCCCAAGCAGGCTGTCCATGCCTACGAAGAAATTGAATCCTTTGGTGTGGAAGTTGGCCAGGAATCCAAAATTGGCCGTATAGTTGTTGACGGCAAGGCTTATGGAGCCATCAAACCATTTCACAGGAGCGATATTGCCGGACAGACGTGCTTCCGCCCATGAGTACGGGCCGTTGATGCGGGCAGTTCCCAACAGTCCCACTTTAAGTGTCCTATATGTTGGGATGATATATTCGCCACCTGCCGTCACCGTGGCACCAATGCCCGTGATTCTTGACCCCTTGTCGCCTTTGTCACGCAGATTGATGAAGTCAAGCATCTGGTCGGCATATCTGTCTGCCTTATCGTCGAGGACACCCGGTGAGTCTTCCCCCACCGTCACATCATGGAATCCGTCGAAAGTGAATGATTTGACATCGTTGGCTGCATAGTGGTCGCTCGACCACATGATTGCGCCAAGGTCACGGACAGCAGCACTGACAGTAAGGTCATCATTCACCTTATATACTGCGCCGGCATCAATCGCAGCACCGAATCCTGCTATGCCCACGCCATCTACGTCCACATCATCAACTTGTTGATACGTACCAGGAGCGGCATTGTAGTTCTCGGTCTTGCTGATGTATTTGAACCCCTTCATGCTCACATGCGATTCAGCATTGGCTTTGATGGTCCACTGGTCTTTTTTGCTGAGGTCGGCATCCACATCATCCATTTTCACATTGACGTCGGCAATGCCCACAAGCAATTTTACCTTGGCACCCACACGCAGTTTGCGGTCATACTGTCGTGAGTGTCCGAAACTCAATTCGGTGAAAGTCTGGGCGCTGGCACTGATATTGCCGATATCATAATGGCTATTGGAAGCATCGGCGGCAAACTGGAACAGTTTGAAAGGCGCCTTGACATTTGCCTGTCCCCTCACATTGAGTTCCACGGTGTTGTAGCCCTTCCATTTCTTGAATCCCACCGACAGGACGGTCATCTTCACCTCACCATTGATTTTGTTGTCGCCCGAGGCGAAGCCCTTCAGTGGGTTGCTGAGATATGGGTTGAGGAAAGATGTCATTTTCTTATTGCTCTCATGAGGATAGAGAGGGTTTTCCTTCACGAGGTCATTGTACCCGAAATTACCCATCATCGTCATGTTGACATTGCCCACGACGGGAATGGAGAAATAATTGGAGTCATTGGCGATGGCCGGATTGAGGTCATGCCTGTAGAGGAAGTGGTCAGAGAAATAGCCTGTTTTCAGGTCCTGGGCATTGGCCATTGTGGAGCAAGCAGTCAAGATGGCCACAGCCATATATTTTGCATATGATTTCATATCCTTAACGATGATTAGTGATTAATTGAGGTCAACGGCCATTTTGCCATATTTCTGCACCTTGATATCAGTGATTTTGATGGTCTGGTGATAAGCGTTGAGTTTCACTCCCACCACCTGCTGACTGCCTTCACGGGCAGCCATCTCCACGCGGAATCCCAATCCGTCGAGCGTTTTGAACACGTTGTTGTCCTTAGGCCTGATATTGATTACCTCTTCGGTTTTTGCAGCTGTCTTTCCATCGGAAGAAGCCTTGATGACCTTCTCCACCTCTACTTCCAGTTTGTCGGGACCAACAATATTGCCATTGATGTCGATACCGTATGCCTTGAGAGTGAGGAATGCGGGAATTTTATTGGCAATATTGGCATAAACCCTGATGAAGCCATCGATGCTCTTCTTTCCCTCGCTCTCTGTCTCCACGAATCGGATGTCTTTGAACTGGTCGTTCCATCCCCGGTAGTCATCTTTATACACGATAATGGCATCGCTACCGAGCGAGATGCCCGAAGCCACTGACAATCTTAGTCTTCCCTCGTAGTATTTTGACAAGGTGATATCCGTTGTCTCGCTGTCATCACCCACACCCACCAGGTCGACCAGAGCGATGCTGTCGGGGATGTTGCGGATGACGTCGCATATCTCAGGCAACACCACCACCGTTGTGTCGCTCTCGTGTGATGCAGGGCGGCGCCTGAGGCTGACGATGCTGTGTCCGTTTGCCTTGTAGGAGAACTGCGGCACATCGATGCGTCGAATCACATTTCCCTTCATGTCTTTCGACACGATGGCACCTGTCATCTTGGTAGCGAAAGGCACGCTGCTGAAGATGTCGATGTTGAGTTGAGGGTCATACAGGTCGAGGTTGACCTCATCGTCGTTGAGGAATGCCGGAACGTTGCGCAGCGACACACCACCCACCTGGTCGAAGTCTCTGACGGGTGTGAATCCACCTCTTGCACTTGTCACGCTGAAATTGTCGAGAACAGCAGTTCCGCTTACCGACAGGTCTTTGGCTACAGCCACCTTGTCGAAATCGATAGCCGACTCCATCACTCCCACGGACATGTTGAGGGAGCCATGGAACTGCAGTCCTTCTCCTTGCTTATAGGACATATAACTGCCGTCGGGCTTTTTCTCCGAAAGGTCTACGCCCACAACATTGATGACGAGTCTCACTCCGTCGGAAGTCTTCACATCTCTCAGTTCATATGTATTGTTGTTTGCACTGATAGAATCTCCGTTCCAGGCTGCCTTTCCCAGTTGCAGGCATTGCGGCAGCGTGAATGAAAGCCGGCTGATATCGCTCAGTGCCCCCTGAAGGTCCTTAGCAAAGGTCAGGGCGACAGACAGTTTGGCAGAGAATCCGATTTTCTCCAGGCGTGTGATGGCATCAGACTTGTAGTTCACCGAGAAGTCGAGGTCAACCATAGGAGCATTGAACGAAATATCCTCGTTGGCTTTCTTCGCCTTTCTCATCACAGATTTTCTTGGGTCGAAGTCGCCTAAGTCGATAACATAAGTTCCTTTATAAGTCTTTTTGGGCACGCTGAATCTTGGCACTCCCATATGAGCGACGAATTCGTTGTCGTCGATAGCAGAGATATTGTACATCCCATCGTCGCTAATTGACAAGAAGTTATTGGAGCCCAAGTCGAGCACATCATCCAAGCATATATCAGCAGTGGAGTTGTTGCTTGGCAACTGGATGGTATTACCCAAACCCACCGTCATGTCGACATTGTCCAAATCATAGTCCTTGTCCACACAGGCAGTCATTGCCAAAGTTAAAAGCGCGGCACTCCATAATGGAACAATCCGCTTGATTCTATTCATATACATAAACATACATGTTTGTTGATTCATATCGTGCAAAATTAAGGGTTTTTAGCATAATAAGCGTTCGAATGGATGTTAAAATATACAAAAAGCCGTGTCAACCTCTATTGACACGGCCTTCCTGAGCCTCTTGTCGGATTCGAACCAACGACCCCGAGATTACAAATCACGTGCTCTGGCCAACTGAGCTAAAGAGGCGGGGTGGGCAAGCTGCTTGCATCGCGCCGCTCAACCTACTACCTTTGCTACGTTCCCGTCCTGGAGGATTTGCAGGGAGCTGGCCGTACAAGACTTGCCCGTTTTGCGGCTGCAAAGGTAAGAAAAAAACTGGAGACACAACGAGGTGAGTCTTTAATTTTAGGTTTTTTAACAAGTCGAGAGGGTATTAAGGATGGTTTTTCCTGAACTCATCCAGTTGTTTGAAGCAGTGTTTGTCGATGATTTGCTGGAGATGCCGGTCGGGGTTGTTGCGGATGCGGCATTTGTGGTCGAATATCATCATCACGCCATTTTTAGGTGAGTATGCTTTCCATTTTGGCAATCCTTTGATGTTGGGATTGCCTGTATGTGCAAACTGTGCCCACGCGCTGCTCATGAGGTCAGCCAGTTTCAGGTCTTCCGCCGTGGCTTCCGGCAGTTCGTTTTTGGAGTGATGCAATGTGTTGAAGCAGAATTTCAGCTCATGTCCATGTTGTGACGCCTTTGTAAGAGGAGACCTCCAAGTGAACATATAAGTATAGGTCTTCGCTTTTCTTGTTTCTGCTATCTCATCGGCAGTAATCAGTGTTTTGGGACGGAAGAGCCAGTCGATGCTGAGCAAGTCCTGCGGAATGCATTCCGGATATGCCTCCTTGAAAGCCTGTATATACTCATCCGTATCGCCGCCGAATGTAGGCAGGAGCGCCTCTCTTGCCTGTTCGAATGTCATGGTCTGCTGATAGGTCAGTCTTTGCAACTCATTGAAGGTTGTACCGATGATGATGGGTATATTGTCGGAGATGTTGGCAAAACCCGGTTGGAAAGGTTGTTGGAGCAGTGTTACCCCATCGGGCGTGGGACCAAATCCCCACATCATTGGGGTGCCCGGCCTTCGTGTTCCTATGCTTGCAGCCATCGCCCTTTGTCCGGCAGCATATAGTTCCTGATAAGGAATATCCTTTATTCTGTCGATGTTGTTTTGGTCGATACCCAGTTCCTTGAGCACTGCAGCACCTAATTGCTCACTCATCTTCTTGGTGTTCACATTGAGGATGGTGCCACTGAGGATAATTGCCTTGTGGAACAGTCCTTTAGCTGGAGGCATGCAGAGTAGGGTACCCACTTTTCCTCCCCCACCCGACTCACCAAAGACCGTGACATTTCCAGGGTCTCCACCAAAGTTGCGGATGTTATCCCTCACCCATTGCAACGCCGCCACGACATCGAGCATGCCGACATTTGCCGAGTTCTTGTATTTCTCAGAGCACGCCGACAGGTCGAGGAAGCCGAGAATATTGAGTCTATGGTTGACGCTGACGACCACCACGTCCTTTTTTGCCAATCCCATCCCTGGGTTCCATGCAGAGGTGCCAGAGTCGAAGCCACCGCCATGCAGCCACACCATCACGGGTTTGCTTGCTTTCCGGTCTGTAGTCCACACATTGAGCACACATGAGTTTTTCTCAGACATCTCAGCCTCGCTGAGTGTTCTGCCACCCACGTTCTGCATGGCCTGTGGCCCCCAATGGTCGCAGATTCTGATGGTATCCCAGGGGTCGACAGGCAGCGGAGGCTGGAATCTCTCCACCTTGGCATAAGGTATGCCGAGGAAAGCCATAGTCTCCTCCTGGTCGAATCCCTTTACCAATCCCGATGTGGTGCTGACCAGCAGTCGGTCAGGTTGTTTGTCATCCTGTGTTTGCAGCATTTTGTCTGTCTGGAAGCCGAATGTTGTCACTGAATAGACAGACATTAACGCTGTGGCCCAAAAGAAACGTGTTTTTATCATGAGGTTGCGATTTGAGTTACTTATTCAAAACCTTCTTCACTTCCGATTTGTCTATCACCACATAGATGGTATCAATGACATGACCTTGGGCATTGCCGCCGCTTCGCATGACGTTGGCAAAGTTCTTGTCCAAAACCTCCACATCGTCGACGAAATAATCAAACCTTCCACGGTTTTCGAACCAGTTCCATCCCTGCACGCGATGGTATTTGATTTTGATTTTCCAACCCTCAACTTGTGCCTTTTGCAAGAGGGATATAAGACTATCCTGGTCGTTTCTGTCGTTGTCGAAAGAGAACTCAAAAGGCTCTCCAGCCGTGTTCATACCCGTCTGTGTCAGGTTGAGCCGTCCGTCCCATGAGTCCCAAATCAAACCCGACTTGGCAAACTCCGTGAGTGTGCCCACTTTTTCGCCTACCGAATAATTCTCCTTGCATGATACGAGCAGCAGGCATAACAAAACGACAGCTAAGACATTATTTGCTTTTGTTCTCATATGAATGTGTTGATAGATTGAATTAATGATATAGTTGATGAAATCCGATTGCAAAGGTAATGTATTTTTCCAACAATCAATGATAAAGTTTCTTTTTGTTCAGTATCAAGTTGAGCAGGAGTTCCCCTACTCCCGTTTTGTGCTGACAAAATAGTAGGTGACGGAAATCGTCATCAGGCAAGATGGGCAATTCCTTTCCCGCAAAATCATCCGCCATTTTTTTCATAGAAGACCGTTTCAGGCATTCCCCATGCAGCACAGGATGAGAAGGGCATGCAGCCGTGGTCATGTAGACCATGTCGGCCACATCGTCAACGTGCGCCCATTCTATCTCCATATGAGAAGCAGACTCTGGACATCCTCCAATCGATTTCATCACCTGCAACAAAGAAAAAAACATGTTTACCTGGGCATTGATAGGTCCTTTTCCATTTTGGGAGTTTGGTGTGAGATACCCGACACGGATGATATTGGCTTTCAGTTCATCATGCGCCATCTGCTCAAGAATGTATCTCTCCGCCATGAATTTGGAGTAGGAATACTGGTCATGCATCTGCTGGTGTTGGTAAAGTGAGGTAGGCAATAATGCAGACGGACAGCCTATAGAATCGATGCCGGCTATGCTTAAAGTGGAAATCTGAATCAAGCGAACATCTTTTTTCATGCACAGTTTTGCCAAATATTCCACTCCATCGGCATTCACCATCTTGATTGTGTTGTCTTTAGCGAAATATCTCACATCGGCTGCGCAGTTGACGATGACATCAAAAGACGTTTTTTCCAGCTTTTCCAAACTTGATGGCAGTGTGAGGTCACCATAAACGATATTTACTCTTTCCACATCAAGTTTGGCTTGTCCGAAATAGTATGTCCATCTGCCTTTCAGTCTTTCCCATGCCTTGTTTTCATCTTCATCACGAAGCATGCAAATCACGTCCCATTTCTCTGAAGCGAGAAAACGAGCCAGCACATGGATGCCCAGAAAGCCTGTAGCACCTGTAAGTAGAAGAGTACCTCCATTTGGAAAAGGCTCCCCGCAGCAGGTCTTTTTTTGTGACAACAGAAGATTGATGTCGCTGTAATCATAGTTTCCTACATCAAATAGAAGGTTTTCGCCTGTTTTGTTGACATATCTGCCCAACAACCTTGGAGTGGGATGAGCGAAGACATCACCGTATTCGAGAGAGAATCCTTGTTTTCCAGCTTCCGCCACCAACTGCATGGCACTTAAGGATGTTCCTCCCAAAGCAAAGAAATCATCTGTAGCACCAATTTGTTGCATACCCAGCACCTTTGCCATCAGTCGGCATAACGCACATTCCGTGGCATCCGCTGGAGCCACCTCTGGCAGATGTGGCATCTCTGCATGCAGACTGTTCTTGTCAATTTTGCCCGAAGCGGTGAGTGGCATTTTCTCTACCCTCACCAATTGTTTTGGAACCATCTGTGACGGAAGCAGTTCTCTGATTATCTGTAAGATATTATTGTTGGTGATAGTGTTGCTTGAAGTATAGAAAGCCTGTATTTGGGGTTTGCCATTGATGTCACGGGACACCACAGCAGCCTCTTTTATCTGAGGAATTTCAAGAAGGCATTGTTCTATTTCCTCCAAAGAGATGCGCATGCCATCTATTTTCACCTGATTGTCGAGCCGACCCACATATTCCAACAGACCGTCATCGTTCCATCTCGCCAAGTCGCCCGTATGGTATGCCGTCCCGCTATAAAATTGGCAAGGAGTGAACTTCACCTTATTCAGTTCCGAAGCATTCCTATAGCCCGCAGCCACTTGAGGACCCGCCAACCATAGTTCGCCTACTGCACCTTGTGGCAAAAGCCGCCCGAAGGTGTCCACGACAAAGGCATGGCAGTTGTCCACAGGCCGCCCGATAGGGATGTCGTCATATACTTTATCCTTCTCTAGTTCAAAATACGTCGCATCCACGGTGAACTCTGTCGGGCCGTATGTATTGTATACCCTTCCATTGATTTCCGGATTCGACAACAGTTTCTCACCTCCCAGACAAAAGTAATCCACACAGATGGAATGCGTTTCAGCAAGCGCAACTCCAAGTCTTGTAGTGAAACATCCGCCCGTGATTTTGTGTTGGCGCAGAAAATGAGCCAAATTGTCGAAGTCTGTTCTGACTTCAGAGGGAGCGAACACCACGCAGCCTCCCACAGTCAGCACGGGGAAGATATCCTCAACTGAAGCATCGAAAGCCAATGTCGACTGGCATGCGATGCGGCTATTGCTGGTGAGCGGCCATCGTCGGACGCAGAAACACACCAGGTTGGTCAATCCCATGTGTCTGATGACCACCCCTTTGGGCATGCCCGTCGTTCCCGATGTATATATCATATAGGCAAATCCTTGTGAATCGGAATCGTCTATGGGAGAAACAGCTTCGTTGAAGATGGCATGTGCTCTGACATATGAGGCATCCACCACCATCTGTATTGCTGCATCATCAATGATATGTTTCTGTCGTTTTTGGGGCCATTTTGCATCGATGGGCACATAAGCCCCGCCAGCGCGCATGATGGCCAAAGCGGCAACCATGAACTCGCAGCATGGTGTGGTGTCCAGTCCCACAAATGAGCCTTGTTTCACACCTTCGTTTACCAGATGATGAGCCAACGTACGTGAAAGAATTTCCAGCTCCCTATATGTCAGTTGACGAACCGTGTCATCCACAGCAATGGCATGAGGCGTTTTCTCCGCCTGACGGAGGAACATGCTCACAAAGGTTTGATGTATGTTGACTTCCGTCTGCAAACCTGCCGACAAAGCCAGTAATAGTTTTTTCTGATGTTCATCAATTAGGTCTATCTCACCTATAGGCTTATTCGCATTGAGCATCAGTTCGTCAATGCAATGTTGTAGAGCGGAGCAAAACCGTTGCAGTTCAGATTTGTTATACAAGGCATCGCTTGCCTCTGTTCTTATCTCATATTCATCTGATGATGAGTAGACCATCACGCTGAGGTCGCTCTGTGAGTCATGGCGCGACAACTGCATCCCCTTGTATACATGTCCGTCGATGACCGTTTGCTCCAATATGCCATTGCTTTGAAAGCCAAAGGTAATTTTGGGAACCATCCCCATATCTGAACAGAAATGTGTGAACGGATAGGTTCGGTGCCTATAGTTGTCCATCAATCGTTTTTTGACCTGTGCCACCAACATCTCGACAGTCATGCTTCCATCGATGTCGGCGACAAATGGCATGGTGTTGACAAACATCCCATATGCGTCACCCAAACGCTTGTCATACCGTCCGTGATTAAGAGTGCAGAAAATGACTCTTTTCTGATGCAACAGTTTGCTCAGTGTCAGGCAGAAAGCCGCCATCAAGAAATGATTGGGAGAAATGTGGCGGGCAGCACACCATTCATCCACGGCACTCATGCTCAGAGACGTTTTCGCCATGATTCCCCTCCCGCTGGTTTCTGTGTGTGCCACCGAAAGTTGGGTTGCCTCTCCATCGGCAAAGCATGTCAGGTAAAAATCCTTGGCACGTGTGTAGGCAGGATTTCTCATCTCCTCCTGTTCACGCAATGCCCAATCGAAAAGAGTCATTTTGGGCTGTCCAAGAGATTGCCCGTTATATGCGGCAGGCAAGTCGGTTCCGATGAGTTGACGTGCTATGGTGAATCCATCTGCGATACTATGGTGAAGGTCGCTCAACAACAGGGTTCTTTTCTCTGTTTCCACAATCTCGAACCGGCACAGCGGCTGATGGCTGAACAGCAGAAAAGGACGAACGAATCCCTTTTTCATATAATCATCCGCCTCCCTGTCAGTCATCTTGGTGTGTGTGACAGGGATTTGCACAGAGGAATCAGCATATTGTCTGATTGTACCCTCCTCCGTTCGAAGGAATTGTACATGCAGTTCTGCCCTACTCTCACAAATGGCAGTGACCGCCTGAAACAGCCTTTTCGCAGAGATGGTCTTGTCGAAGAACATCACCGAAGGCAGGTTCCATGCTGTCGTTGAAGGCGTTGTGCCACAAGCCAGCAGCACACCAAGTTGAGCGTCAAGCAGCGGGTATGTATTCATTACGAGCATCAAAGGTAATGCAAACCGAGCATAGAACAAAATAATTAACCAAATTCTTTTTTGTTAGCGAAGAATTGACTACCTTAGCGGCCATATTGTACAAGGGGGAAACATTATTCTAGTCAACACCATCATGCTGCCGAATATCCAGACTTGATGGTGAGATAAGAGAATAGATGCCATTGAAGAAAATGAACAAACAAATAATTGAAGACATGAAAAGAATGATGACTTTTGTCCTGTTGCTGATGGTCATAGCGGCACAGGCACAGACCACAAGGAAATTCACCATCAACCTGACAGAAGGCGGAGAGGCCAACATGGTATCTTTTCTGCCAGAGCATCCCAGCGGCAAGGCTATTGTAGGCATCCCCGGCGGCGGATATTCCATGCTCTCCAACACCCACGAGGGAACACAATGGTCGGACTGGCTCAACAAGCAAGGCATTGCCTATTTTGTGGTGAACTACCGTCTTCCTCATGGCGACCGCAGCATCCCCATCGGCGATGTGGAGAAAGGATTCCGCATTGTGCGTGACTCTGCATCCGTATGGGGCATCAACCCCCATGATGTCGGCATCATGGGATTTTCTGCCGGTGGTCACCTGGCATCCGTCATCTCCACCATGTCACCCTATGAGGTGCGTCCAGACTTCACCATCCTGTTCTATCCCGTCATCTCAATGGACGAACGCGTCTCACACAAGTATTCCTGTATCAATTTCCTTGGTGAGGAAGGGTACAAGAATCCCGAATTGGTGAAGAAATACTCCACCAATAATGCTGTGAAGCGCCACCTGACACCACCTGCCATCATCATTACCGCCAACGACGACCGCCTGGTGCCTCCCGTCACCAATGCCATCGCCTATTATTCCGCCATGCGCAATGCTGGTAACGAATGTACCATGCACATCTATCCCACGGGTGACCATGGATTCGGTGTAGGGCCATGGTTCAAATACCACGACCAGATGCTGACTGACCTTGGCAACTGGCTGAACAATCTCAAGGTGCACCAACCCGATGCCATCAGAGTAGCCTGCATCGGCAACAGCATCACCGACGGCCATGGCATAGAGATGGCTCCCCAACATGGTTATCCCGCCCTTTTGCAACAACGACTTGGCGAAGGCTACTGGGTCAAGAACTTTGGAGTCAGTGCCCGTACTATGCTCAACAAAGGTGACCATCCTTATATGAATGAGATGGCCTGGCGTGATGCCTTGGCATTCAACCCGGACATTGTGATTATCAAGTTAGGCACCAATGACAGTAAACCACAGAACTGGCAGTATGGTTCGGAATTCAAGCAAGACCTGAAGCAGATGATCACCCAACTCTGTCCCACCCTCGCTGCTCCAGCCAAGAAAAAAGGCAAGAAAGCCAAGACAACAGTTCCTGTCAAGCCCCAGATATACCTCTGCACCCCCATTCCCGCATTCAAGTCGACATGGGAAATCAACGACTCCGTCATTGTCAATGGCATCATTCCCATCCAGCAGGAAGTAGCTAAGGAATACGGCTTGCAGGTGATAGACCTCCACACCCTTTTTGCCGAAGACAGTGACAAGGTGCTTCCCGACGGCATCCATCCCAACGAGAAGGGAGTGCGCAAGATGGCAGAGATTATCGCCGGAGTTCTGAAACCATAACCCCAATCCTATTGTCTTACTGAATCATGAAACTACGAATCAATCATGTCATCATTTGGGTGGCTGCACTTGCAGTGACGGCATGTGCTCTGCTGGTGTATGAAAAATTCTTTCTGTGGAAGGTGCAGGAGATGAACCTATTTCAGAGCACCCCTCTGTTTTTTCGGCAGGAGATGGTCGTTCCCGGTGGATTCCTCAGTTATGTGGCAACCTACCTCACTCAATATCTCCATTATCCATGGTTGGGTGTGTTGATGCTCATGCTCTGCTGGCTACTTCTGATGTGGCTGACCAAGCGAGCCTTCCGCATACCTGACAAGTGGGCAACGCTGATGCTCATCCCTGTAGTCCTGTTGCTGCTTACCATCGTCGACATGGGCTACTGGGTGTATATCCTCAAACTCCATGGGCATTTCTTTGTCGCCACGCTTGGTGCTTTATTTGTGGCCGCTTTGTTATGGGCTTTCCGCAGCCTGCCTCAGAAATACCATCTGAGGGCAGTCTTTATCGTGATGACCGCAGTGGTTGGCTTCCCCTTGGCAGGCATTTATGGCATCGCCGCCACCCTGCTGATGGGTATCTTCACCTGGAGATTGGAATCAAAAGGAAGAAGTGCTGCCTATTGCATCCTCGCCTTATTAATGGCAATAGCCACCCCTCTGGTATATTATCGTTATGTGTACCATGAGACCAATCTTGCCAACATCTATTGGGCGGAACTTCCCCTGTTTTTCATTCAGGAGAATTATCATAACTATTATATTCCTTATTATTTGCTCGCCCTATTTTATGCCATAGTTGCCATCACTTATAAGTCGGACATATCGGACAAGTCGGACAGGTCGGACAAGTCGGACAAGTCGGGCAAGGCAAAAAAGGTGGTCAAGGCGAAGAGTGGCGAAAAGTCTGGCAAGCGTTGGATGTGGATAGCAGGCCAGGCAGCTATTATCGCCATCTTGGTAGCTGCGGTAGTGAAATTCTGGTATAAAGACGAGAATTTCCATCGCGAACTTGCCATGCAGTATGCCGTGGAGCAACTTGACTGGGAAGGAGTGCTTAAGGAAGCCGCCCAACAGCAGGATGAGCCGACGAGAGCCATCTGGATGATGAAGAACCTCGCTCTTGGACGGTTGGGCCGTCAAGGCAGCGATATGTACTATTACAGGAATGGTTCCAAGCAAAGCAATGCTCCCTTTATGATGCGTCTGATGCAGGTGATTGGACCGATGATTTACTACCAGTATGGCATGCTCAACTATTGCACTCGCCTGAGTACAGAGATGGGTGTGGAGTATGGTTGGCGTCCAGAATACCTCAAGAACCTCACCCGTTGTGCCCTTCTCAACCGAGAGTGGCAGGTGGCACGGAAATATATCCACGAATTGAAGCAGACCACTTTTTTTGATGACTGGGCAGCCCATGCCGAAAGCCTGATAGGTCAACCTGCAGAGATAGCCAAGGAACCAGAGATGGAACCCATCACCCACATGATGCATTTTGAGAACATCCTATCCGCCGACCAAGGTTTTGTGGAAAAGTTCCTGATGAAAGAATTGGCGTATCGCCATGAGGTCAATGACCCCATCTTCCAGGAGCAAGCCCTGCTTGCCTCATTGTGGACCAAGAACCCCAAGGAGTTTTGGTATCATTTTGCCCACTACACCATGGCGCATCCCAACACGCAGATACCCATCCACTATCAGGAAGCCGCCTATCTATATGCTGTGATGGAAGGTCGCCCAGAAGCAGAAAAGGCTCCTTTCAGTCCTGGAGTAAAGGAGAGTTACAATAAGTTTGTAGAACTCTCGTCCAAATACAACGGAATGGACCTTGAGGAGGTCAGGGAGATTCTCAGGCCCACTTTTGGACACACCTACTACTATGATTATTTCCTGATGTACAACCTACCGGAATATTGAGATTATGAAACTGAAGTTTTTTTCCATAGCAGCATTGGCCTCATTCCTTATGACGGCATGCATGCAGCCCTCCATACCCACCGAGTTCAGCCAGTCGGACAAGTTGCCCAACATCTATCCCGACTATATCGATGTGACCATCCCCATCAACATAGCACCGCTGACCTTTATGCTTGACGAGCCAAACGACGGTATGGTGGCCCGATATTCCATAGACGGTGAGGAGATAGTCTGCGCTGATGCGATGCAACCGGAAGAGGGAGATTGGCGCCAATTGGTAGAGAAAGCCAAGGGCGGGGCTATCGAAGTGGATGTCTTCTCAAAAAACGGAGAGCAGTGGACACGTTTCAAGCCTTTCCACATCTACGTTTCCCCCGACTCCATCGACCCATATATCAGTTATCGTCTCATCGCTCCATCATTTGTCACCTACGAGTCGCTCACCATCAACCAACGCTGTTTGGAGAATTATGACGAGGATGTCATCTACGACAATGTCCTCTGCGGATTTGAGAAAGACGGCCAATGTATCAACTGCCACCACTACCAGAACTATAATCCACAGCGGATGCAGTTCCATGCCCGTCAGTTCCGTGGCGGTACGCTCATCGCTTACGACGGCAAACTCAGGAAAATCAACATGGGCAACGACTCCATCCTGTCGGCAGGTGTGTACCCCGCCTGGCATCCCACCATCAACTACATTGTCTATTCCACCGACAAAACTCACCAGAGTTTTCACACCACAGCTCCCAACAAGGTGGAGGTCTATGACGGAGAGAGCGACCTCATCGGCTATGACGTGGAAAACAACGAGGTGACCAACCTGGAGAATGACAGCACCGAGTTTGAGGTATTTCCTTGCTGGGCTCCCGATGGCAAGACGCTTTATTACTGCAGCGCACATTTCGAGCGCAAGGACACTGCCGTGTCAAAGACGGTGGAAGTGCTGGCACGCTACTCAGAAATCAAATACAACATCTACAAGAAGAGTTTTGACCCCGCCACCAAAAGTTTTGGTCCAAGAGAACTGGTGTATGATGCCGCTGCCCATGACCAAAGCGCCACGCTCCCAAGAGTGTCGCCCGACGGTCGTTGGCTCCTCTTCACCGCAGGCCAATTTGGCTGTTTCCATATCTGGCACCATGATGCCG
The DNA here is from genome assembly GCA_902767775.1 of uncultured Prevotellaceae bacterium. Taxonomy (GTDB): domain Bacteria; phylum Bacteroidota; class Bacteroidia; order Bacteroidales; family Bacteroidaceae; genus Prevotella. The sequence goes on from CACXIP010000015.1 coordinate 18,347, forward strand.
ATATCTGGATGATGGACTTGCAGACCGGTGAGGTAAGAGCGATGAGCGAAGTGAACTCCCCCGACACGGAGAGTTACCACTCCTGGTCGAGCAACGGCCGTTGGGTTATCATCAGCAGTAGGAGGTATGACGGCAACTTCACCCGCCCATTCATCGCACATGTTGATGCTAATGGAAAGGGCACCAAACCCTTCGAACTGCCATCGGCATATCCCGACTATCACCGGCAGTTCTTGAGGAGCTACAACATCCCAGAGTTCATGCGCGGTCCGGTGACCATCAATCCCAAGACTTTCGCCGATGTGCTCAAGGGAGACGCCACTTCGGTGAAATATGTTCCGAGAAAAAAGTGGAATGATTCTATCCCCCAATGACCACCTTCATGCCAAAGGAGGTCAGCAAGGCCGAACAATGATGAAGTGTCTCCTCTGACGGGGTGGACATGTGATAGCCATCTGGATTGAATACAGACCACATGCGCTGATGTTTGTCTTTACCCACATCATGATAGGGCAGCAAATGTACGACAGGTTTTTTCCCTGGCAAAGTGTCAAGGAAAAGACCTGTCTCTTTTATGTTTTCATCATCGGTATTGATACCCTCTATCAAAGGTATACGGATACGGAAGTCATGGCCATTTTCAGCCAGCCAACGTATGTTGTCCAATATAAGTTGGTTGGGTACACCAGTAAAAAGCCTGTGTTTTTCCGAGTCCATGAGTTTCAGGTCAACAAGCATTAGTTCACATTCCTCAGCCACCTGAGCAACCACCTGCTGGCTGGCATAGAGAGAAGTGTCCACGGTTCGGTGAAATCCCCTTTTTCGAAGTTCCTTCAGCAGTTGTAACGTATACTGTGGATGCATCAGAGGTTCGCCACCACAAATGGTCACACCTCCCCCACTCTCCTCCATCACCTCACGTTCCTTCTCTATCTCCGTCATCAACGCCTCCCACGTCCACTCCTTGCCGCATATTTCCAATGCCATCGTAGGACACTCCTCAGCGCAACGACCACATAGGAAACAGGCATCCTTTCTGTTGATGATACCTCTTTCCTCCCATTCCAGCGCATGGTGCGGGCAAGAGTTTACGCAGCTGCGACATCCGAGACATCTGCTTGGCTTGTACAATAACTGTTTGGTTTCTGTCCAACTTTCGGGGTTGTGGCACCACACACAACGCAGCGGGCACCCTTTGATGAAGAGTGTTGTCCGAATGCCCGGTCCGTCATTGATGGCATAGCGCTTGATGTCGAATATCAGTGGTTGTCTCACCATGTATTTTACATCTCTTCGTTCTGTGTCCGTGCAATGATTTCGTTTTGCAATTGCTCGGTCATGTCATTGAAATAGTCGGAATATCCCGCCACGCGTACGAGGAGGTCGCGGTAGTTCTCCGGATGCCGCTGTGCGTCGTGCAGCGTCTCTGTATCCACCACATTGAATTGGATATGATGTCCTCCCATCTTGAAATAAGTCCGGATAAGGCTGCCCAGTTTGCGCATGTCCTCCTCACGGTGGAGCAGGGCCGGAACGAGCCTCACATTGAGGAGAGTGCCCCCGCTCTTTGTTTGGTCAAGTTTTCCCAGTGACTTGATGACAGCCGTGGGTCCGTGGCTGTCGGAACCATGGGCAGGTGATGTGCCGTCGCTGATGGCAAAATGTGCCAGTCGTCCATTAGGTGTCGCCCCACATACAGAACCGAAATAATTGTGACAAGTGGTGCTGAGCATATTGAGATAGGTTTTTCCACCTCTTGTGTTGGGTCTTCCCTCTATAGCCTTCACCAAATCCTCATAGATGCGTGAGGCGATGGTGTCGGCATAGTCATCGTCGTTGCCGAAGAATGGCGTGTGGTATCGTATATACTGTCTCATCACCTCATTTCCCTCAAAATTGTTTGCCACCGCCTCAAGGATTTGCTCCATAGTGTAACGCTTATCCTCAAAGACATGTTTTTTGATTGTGGTGAAGCAGTCTGTCAGGGTCCCCAACCCGGTGCATTGGATGTAGGTGGTGTTGTATCTTGCCCCGCCGCTGTAATAATCCTTCCCTTTCTCTATGCAGTCATCGATATACAGGCTGAGGAAGGTGGCTGGTGCATAGAGTGAGAACATCCGCTCGATATAATTGTTGACAGACAGTTTCAGGTTGACGAAATACGTCATCTGTTGGTGCCAAGCCTCATAGAGTTGTTCAAACGAATTGAAATCCTTTGGGTCGCCCGTCTGGAGTCCGAGTCTTTTTCCCGTTTCCGGGTCGATGCCGTTGTTGAGTGTGATTTCCAATATTTTTGGCGTGTTGAGATATCCTGTGAGCAGGTATGCCTCCTTGCCGAACGCCCCTACTTCTATACATCCAGAGCATCCGCCCTCACGTGCATCCTCTTCCGACTTCCCTGCCCGCATCATCTCACGGACATATGTGTCGGGATTGAAGACGGAAGGATATCCATGTCCCTGTCTGATAACCTTGATGCCCTCCATTAAGAAATCGTCGGGCGTGTCGTGAGCGATATGGATACTCAGTCCTGGCTGCAACTGATGAAGTTCCTCCTGAATCTCAAGGATGATATATGACAGTTCGTTGGCAGCGCTTTTGCCATTTCTGTCAATGCCCCCAATGTTGATATTGGTGAAATCGTTGTATGTGCCCGACTCGAGAGCCGTCACTCCTACCTTTGGCGGTGCCGGTTGGTTGTTGAACTTAATCCAGAGACAACAGAGCAGTTCTTTGGCTTTTTCCCGAGTCAGCGAACCGTCATCCAATCCTTTCTGATAGAAAGGCATGAGGTGCTGGTCGATATGTCCCGGATTCATGGAGTCCCATCCATTCAGTTCTGTCACGGTGCCAAGATGCACGAACCAATACATCTGAATTGCTTCCCACAAGTTGCGTGGTGCATGGGCAGGCACCCAGTGGCAGACCTCAGCGATTTTCAGCAGTTCCTGTTTTCTCTGTTCATTTTTCTCTTCCACAGCCATTTGCTCCGCCAACTGAGCATGCCTTTCAGCGAAAAGAATGGCTGCGTCGCAAGAGACCGCCATTGCCTCAAGTTCCTGCTGTTTGTCTGTCGCCTCTGGGTCGTAGATGAAATCCAACGCCTCCAATCTCTTCTTGATTCGCTCTTTCACATCAAGGAGGCCTTCCCGGTACATCTTTCCATCCATTGCGGTATGTCCTGCAGCACGTTGTTCCATGAACTCGGTGAACACGCCCGCCTGATAGGCCTCCCGCCATTCATCCGACACATGGTTGAAGATGCGTTCACGCTGTGTCTTTCCCCTCCAGTAGGGAATTACCTCCCTTTGATAGGTGTCGATGTCCTCCTGACTGATGAGATAAGGCTGAAGTTTCCTACTATTGAGCGTATGAAGGTCCTCTACGGAATGGCAGGTGAGTTCAGGGAAAGTTGGTACCGCCTTGGGTTGGGGTCCTCGCTCCCCAACAATCAATTCATCGTCGCCGATATAGATGGTTTTCTTCTTGCAGATTTCATAGAAATTGCGTGCTCTGAGCATGGGCACCGGCATGGTGCCGTAGTTTTTCTTATAGAAATCTGTCTCTATGAGCGCCCTCTCGATGCTCAGTGTCGTAGGCGTCTGCATGTTTAGCTGTCGCAGTCGTCTGATGCGGGCATTCATGCCTTTGTCGTTTTCTGAATGTTTCACTTTTTATTCCTTGTTGTTGATACGTGAACGTCCATTGAATACATACTTGTTGTTTTGTTTGATGACGGCTTGGAGTAGTGCATTTCCGCCATTGCTGGTACTTCCCATATAGTCGGCATAGACATAACCCAGCGAACCGTTCAGGTTGGCAATGATGCCTACTGTGTATGGGTTGAGCGTTGCGGCATACGATGCCGGACTGTTGGCGATATTGAGGAAAGTATAGACAAATCGGAAGTGGTCGGTATTGCTGCTTGCCAAAGACAGCGAGGTGCTCACTTGCGACTCTTTGTCCGATGTGCTGCTGTTGTAGGCATCCTCTACGCTTGCCCAGCAGTCAGTCCAATTCAATGCCTGCGTCATTCCACAGCTGAAATTATCCACGATGTCATCGTCGGGCCAGTTTTCTATGATTGCGCCATATACAACATCACGGTAACCATTGTCGCTGTTGCCGTAAGGATTCTTGCTGACGATAGACACCTTGCCACGCACATCATCCAATGTGTGCATGCCTCTGACGCTGGGCATGATGTATGCGCTGCGCGACTCATCCGAGAAACACTCTCTGATGCTTGCTCTCCATGTCTCACTGTAATCGGTGAGGGAGAAAAGACTGCTGGAATTTTCTTTCTGCATGATGACCGACACCGCCTCACTGGGATTGGTTTTTACGAAGTCGATGAGCACATCTATGGCATCCTTGAATTTTACGTCGGTGGACACCATGCCATGATAAATGGTTAGATTGTCGAGCATGATGTCGCTCTCGGAATTGGAAGTATAACGCGGTCTCAGGTCAAATGCCCTCACACCATTGGCGAGCAGTCCGGCAAGGTCCTCACTTTGGCATTTAGCAGCAGAAACAGACACCTTGCTTGTGCATGCATCGTGTGCGCCTGGAGTGGAAAGCATGCTGAAAAAGACATTTCCCGGGATGGTGCTCATCCACAGATTGGTGGGGTGGGTTTCTGTAAAGGATAGTTTGTTGACCGCCATTGTGGTGATGTCATCGAATTGTTGGCTATAGCATTTTCCATCTGTTGTACGAACCGTTACGAGAAGTCCGTTGTTCAATGTCTGCGGCAGGAGATACAGCAGATATGTATCCTGTCCGTTGCCCCTAACGGTAACCACATCACTTTGTGCAGAAGAGGCATATGTGGAGGCTTCGCCCGCTGGGAATGTAAAGGAGACTTCGTCGCCTTTCCTCACCAAGGACATCGGTCCCGCTATGGCAGTATGGTCGGGAGCGAAGACGCTCACACTCTCTGTGTTGGAGAACGGCACGTCTATCTGCAATGTCGTCAGCCATTCTGCGATGTCATAATGTGTGCTGACATCCTCACCTGTAAGTGTGCAAGTAGCATTGGTAAGGATATAGTCAGCACCCTCTGCATTCTCCTCGGCAGATTGCTCAGCAGCCACCAATGCATTGAGCTGAGCGTATGTGTAGGTCATATCGATGTATCGTCTCTCCAATCTTCCCGCCAGGACATTAACCAAATAAAGTACATCGGTCACAGTGAAGGATTGGTCATCATTCATGTCAATTCTCTTCAGTTCGCATGTCAGATTCCCATATTTCAACATTCCTACCATGGACATGACGTCGGAGACGGTAAGGTCGCCATCGCTGTTGACATCGCCAGCGAGTATTTTCAGACTCTCAATCAGGTCGGCAATCTCCTGGTCCTCTGGGTCGAGTCCGTCGGTTTCCGGGTCGTAAAATCGTGTGATTTCGATTCCGTCGGTGGCATAGCACGTCCAATGTTGATTGTTGCCAGGGTTGCCCTGGTTGCGTATGCCATACTGCCAAGTGCCCAATTGGTCGGCTGTGACGCGCACATAGATGACATTTTGATACAGGCCTTCTTTGAAAGCGACGAGCGCGCCTCCCTGACCATTGGGATAGTTGTTGCCATCAATGGAGAAATCAGTGGAACCCTCAGTAGGTTTTTCAAATATGCTGCACAGTTGCACCTTCGTGTCTCCAAAATAGGCATATACGGGTGGGCTGTCAGCTTTTTGCTGATGAATGGGATAGGCCACATCGTTGGAGGCCATGCGGTTGAAAGCCTGAATGGAGAAGCGATAGATGCCCGGTGCCGTGATGTCGAACGAACCGCTCATCACCTCGCCAGTACCCTGGTATTGTTCCGCCGTTGCTGTTGGTTCTGCTTTGAGGTATGTTTTGGATGTGAGTCCCTCCGTCTCCTCCTCCAATGCGGCGCACTCTTCCCGCAACTGCATCATGTCCGCATGATGGTTGGAAGGATTCTCCACCATCCATCCGCAGCCACCATCATTCGAACTGTCACCGTCAGTCAGGAGGTTGCCATCTTTGTCTATTCTTACATAGCGTCCCTCCTGTTGCGCGCTTTCCAGCAGAATCGTCTTACCCTTTGCGATGAAGTGCCAAGTCGATTTCTCCTCCACCGTGCCCCAGTCGGTATATGCCTCTCCGTCGATGTTGTAAAGATATAGACCATTGTCTGCAAATTGAATTGACGTGTTGTTTTCTCCATCGGTAGTGATGACCACCGGCAATCCCCACTCGTCGACGATGGCATGGGTGTTCCATGTGTTGCCCCTTGCCAGATAGCGGTGGTCGTAGGTCCGTAGGAAATAGGTTCCGTCGAAAATGGGAATGGTTGTGAGCGACAGCGTCTGTGCTGAGTTGCCCTCCTGTCCCTCAAAAGCAATGGCACCCGCGGGAATGGAGAGAGAATATGTTGTCTGAGACATCAATTCCGGCACTACAAACGAGAAACCATTTTCTGTTTCCGTGACCTCCAATGTCTTTCCACTGAGTGTGACGCCGCTGAAATCCAACTTGAGCACAGCATCGGGGTCATTGGTGGAGGTATCGTTGAAAGATACGGTGACAGTCTGGCCTGGTTGGATAAACTTGGCGTCTGTCGTCGCCTCCCCGACGTGATAGGCGTAAGAAGTTGGCACAAGTGATATGACAACTGCTGCCGATGCTTTCAGGTATAGTTTTCCTGCCGCCAAATCCAAAATCTCGCCCGTTGTGGTTTTCATCTGGTCGGTTACCAATCTGTTCGCTTCCTGTGTAAAATAGACAGTTGCATCGCCGTCGACAGAAAGCATATAAGAACCAGCAATAGGTACATCCACGTGATACCAGAAATCGGGCGTAACTGTGGTTTGGGGCAATGCGAATGCGCCATAACTCACATAAGGAGTTTTCATTTGGCAAACACTGCATGTTGATACCGTCAGCCAGTTGGCACCCTCTTCCAGATTGCCCACCTCGAAGGAGAGTATTCCATCAGTCACCTCTATGTCTTCGAAATGATAAGTTTTTGGCTCGTAAGCGACAAAGTTGTTGTCATTGATTACCTCGGTAGGTTTTGTGATGTTGTTGGCTTTGATGAAAGCGTTGAGTGTGCCATTGCTCACGACTTGGTTGATCCATGCATTGTGAGCCTGGAAAATGATATCCGCACTGTAAGTACCGTTTTCTACCTCATACACCAACTTCATAACCGGGCCAGTGTAGTGATTGTCCATGTAGTATTCTGGGTAGGTATTATTGTAAAACTTTTGATATCCCTCCCAATCTTTCAGTCTATAGCTTGTTCCAGGCATGAGCGACTCTGCGGCATTGTAGGCTTCTATTTTGACGTGGTCGATGAAGACCTTGGCATTGTTACCCGAGCCTTCGGAAACAGCCCCCAGTCCCACGCATATTTTTCCCTTTGTGGGTTCGGAGAGGTGCAGATAGATTTCATCCTCCATCCACGTCTGGTAGAGAAAATTGTTGATGATACCATAATGCTCATCACCGTCGTCAGTTATGAAACCGATGAAGTTGAAACTCTGTGTGGCGGATGGACTATTGTTGTATGCGGAGTATGAGATGCGATATTTGCCGGCAGGCAGTTCGACTTGCTGCTCATAGCAAATTTTGCCACCCCATCCTGTGCTGATGCCGAGTGCTCCGCCAGAGTTATTTCCGTCAGGACCGTTAGCAGGTACTTCAGCGCCATTGGCCTGTCCTGTAGTACCATATCCGAAAGCCGCACTTGATGACCACCCTGCACTGGCGGTTAGTTTCCATCCAGTTACCTCAGCGGAGTTGGGATTTTCAGTAGAAGGCATATTTCCTGATTGCCAGGAACTGCTGTCGTCAAATCCTGCATTGGTCAGGTAGATGCTCGTCACATCAGTTTGCGCCATAGCATTTGCTGCAAGAAGCAGGAGTACCCATAGTATGAAGTATGTCTTTTTCATTGTAGTGATAGAATTAGCATTTTAGCTACAAAGATAATTCAAATTTAGTGAAAATCAAAATGGAATATGTTTCTTTTTTGAATTTGTGAATCTTTGTGTATTCTGCACATATTGTAAACCAAAAAGTATTTGTAACAAAGCCAATAATAAATAAGTTGATAAAATGCAAGAAAATGATTTTAAGTGCATAATTTTGCACCAAACAAATCAAACCAAACTTTTATTTAACAAGAATGAGAAGGATTCTGACTCTTTTTTTATCAGTCCTATTCGCCATGGGAGCATGGTCGCAAGGTGTGAAGCCTCTGCCCACGCTCCATCAGGAAGGCAAGTGGCTGATGGATGAACACGGCAACCATGTGGTGTTGCACGGTGTGATGGACACCCCTAATGCCTGGTTCAATGGGGGGCGTTGGGGATGGAGTTACAGCAGCGTATCTCCCTGCATCAACTATTTTGAGAAACTATTTACCGGTCTGGAGAAGGCCAAGTGTGATGTGTTCCGCCTGCACATGGACCCCGCCTGGACCAATGACCCCAACAAACAGAGTGACGGCAAAGAAAGCGGCGAGGCCGATATCTCCCGATTCAGTTCGGCACGTCTCACCACCTACCTCCGCACACTCTACTTCCCTCTCGCCAAACGAGCCATGAACCACGGTATGTATGTCGTGGTGCGCCCGCCGGGAGTATGTCCTGGCAACCTGAAAGTAGGCGACTACTACAATCAATATCTGATGACTGTATGGGACATTTTCTCAAAGAATGATTCCATCCGCAAATACTCAGGACAAATCAGCATTGAGCTTGCCAATGAACCTGTGTCGTTGAAGAATAGCAACGGAGAGGAAGACCCTGCAGCCTTACATGATTTCTTCCAACCTATTGTGGACAAGATTCGTGCCAATGGCTTTACCGGCATTATTTGGGTGCCCGGCACTGGCTGGCAGGCCAACTACACGAGTTATGCCACCCACCCCATTGAAGGTTACAACATCGGTTATGCCGTCCACGACTACTGTGGTTGGTATGGTTGCAGTGACGATACACCCAGTCCGACGAACAAAATCAACCAGTTCCACAAGCAGGTTCCCGTGGTGGACACCAACCCCATCATCATCACCGAGGTGGACTGGAGTCCGAAGAAAGAAGGCACCGGCCACTACAACGAGCACAACGAGTGGGTAGAAAGCAATTGGGGCACTTGGGCAACAGGTTCCACCTCAAAATGGGGCAAGGCTTTTAAAGCCATGCTCGACCACTATGGAAATATCTCAATGACGCTCTCTGGCACCAGTTGCCTCATTGATGTTGACAAACTGCTTGCCAATGGTTCTGTTGTACCCGCTTTTGATGGTTATGAGGAAGCCTGCGGCAAGGCCTGTATGGACTGGTATGCCGAGTATTATGAAGTAGACTGGCCCCGTGCAGACTTCAAGGTCAAGTCGGTGAGTGACCAAGGAAACGGACGTTACAAGAACCCCATCATCGCAGCCGATTTCCCCGACCCTGACGTTATCCGCGTGGGTGACACCTATTATATGGTGACGACGACGATGCACCACTTCCCCGGTGCCACTATTGTTAAATCCAAGGATTTGGTGAACTGGGAATACTGCGCCAAACCCCTTGTGCAGTTGGCCGCCACCGACCGTTACAATCTACAAAACGGTCAGAACGCCTATGCCGCCGGCATGTGGGCGTGTTCAATGAAATACCATAATGGGAGATTCTATCTGCTCATCAACGGCAACGACACAGGCGGTTGGTTGCTTACCGCCACCGACCCTGAGGGTAAATGGGAGCAGAAATCACTCTCGCGCATCTACTACGACCCCGGTATGCTGTTTGACAACGGCAAGGTGTATGTGGCATGTGGCATCGGCAATATCCAGATGTGCGAACTTGACGAGAAGTTCAACTTCATCCAAGAGCGGCGCATCATCAGTGACAAAGACGGACTTGAAGGCAGTCATCTTTACAAAATCGGCGACTACTATTATCTCTACGCCACATATGGCGGATGGCCGTCAGGTCAGGCTGTCTTCCGCTCTAAAAACATCTTTGGACCATACGAGGAGAAGATGCTTGTAGAGAAAACCATCAACGGCAAGGTCAATACCGTTCATCAAGGAGCATTGTTTGACACCCCCAACGGTGAGTGGTGGACCATTATGCAGGAAGACCTCGGTGCCCTTGGCCGCATGCCCAACCTCCAACCTGTGAAGTGGCAGGATGACTGGCCTATCGTTGGCAATAATGGTGTGCCATATGCCAGCTACACCAAACCCGCAGTTGGGGCGAGTTATCCCCGCACAGGCATGCCCACGAACGATAATTTCCGTTCCTATCCTATTGGTCAGCAGTGGGAATGGAACCACAATCCCAACAACGGAGCATGGTCGCTTTTCGAGCGTCAGGGATGGTTGCGGCTCAAGACGTCAGACAAAGCAGACCGTCTGACTCAAGCACGCAATATGCTCACCCAGCGCATCTTTGCTTTCACCGACCGAGCATCGGCAGGAACCATCCGTCTGGATGTGAGCCATTTGGATGAGGGTGACCATGCCGGCATCTGCATTCTCCAAGACCCCTATGCCATGATTGCCATGGAGAAGAAAAACGGTCAGTATCAGCTGATTTGGCAGGAGGGAACGCTTAATGAAGGCGAACCGACAAACAAAAGGGTGACTTTGCCTATCGATGAATTGGAAGACGGCATCATCTATCTGCGTGCCACGGTGAGTTACAACACCAGCAAGACACAGTTCTATTATTCCACAGACAACCAGACCTTCAACAAGCTTGGCAGAGAGACAACACTTGGTTTCAACCTCTCCATCTTTGTCGGTGCCCGTTTTGGACTTTTCTGCTACTCGACACAAGATGACAGTGAGGGATATGCCGACTTCGACTGGTTCTCCACTGAGGCCAACTTTGAAGAGACCATGTTCTATCCAGAGAACTTCGAGGGATTCAGCGAGGATATGCTCACTGCAGTCGACTTAGTAGTCAAGGGAACAGCTGCTGAAGTCATGGTAGGCAACAGCGGTCAACTTCAGATTGAAGCGACCTATCGTGATGGCCACAAGGACAATGTTGCAGCACAATGCTGTTTTGAAACCGACAACAGTGGTGTGGTTGAAATCAAAAATGGTCAGATTCGCGGACTGAGCGAGGGAAGTGCCAATGTCAACGTGACCTATACAGATCCCATGGGTAATGAACTGATGGGAACGTTCTCCGTGCGCTCCACCTTCTTCCCATTCGGTGCACAATACATCAACACGTCGTTGTTTGCTCAAGGCACATACAACGAAAACACCCGTACCTTCCGTCCCGGCCAATGGGGACAGATGGGTTGGGAATATCCCAATGGAGCTGATATGTCGGGCTACAAATACCTGGTCATCAAACTGAAACAAGCTCAAACATGTGGTGCCCACTTGAACATTTTCACGTCGGGCAACATCTGGGGCGACTGTTATGCGTCGAATGATTTCGGTTCAAGAAAACAAATCAATATCAACCTGAAGAATGCCAAATACACGTCAGACGGCAAGAAGGGACAACCACTCGACACCAAGAACATCCACATCGTGGACTTCTGGGGTAATGGCAATGGCACCATTGTGGTGGAGGATATGTATCTGACCAACAATGACGACTTTTCGCCTATGTCCACCGCCATCCATGACATTATGGTGGCAAGTGATGAACCTGTGAGCGTGTACACACTGTCAGGTCAACTCATCCGCCGTGGAGCCAATATGCAGGAAGCCATGCAAGGACTGTCACGAGGTATATTTATCATCGGAGGCAAAAAAGTGGTCATCAGATAATCAGCAGATTTAGTGTATTAGAGGTGTGTCTTTTGTGGGACACACCTCTTTTGCTTTTTCTATAATACAGCTATCGCAAATTATAAGTAGTTGTGTAGTTGATGTAGTAGTTGAAGTTGTTGAGCTTTACATGGAACGTTTTTTTGTATCCATTTAGTAGATTATTTGACGTTTTTTTTCTAATTTTGCCAACATCACAAACTACTCATTTTTATTATTATGAAAAAAGCTTTACTCATTTCATTATTGTCCGTGCTGATGGCATGGACATACTTACCCGTTCAGGCACAAGACGATATGGCGACATTCCGAACATGGGCTTTGACACCACCGATGGGTTGGAACTCATGGGATTGTTATTACTCCTCCGTTACTGAGAAAGAAGTGATGCAGAACGCCAAATATCTTGTTGACAATGACCTTGTCAAATATGGATGGGAATACGTTGTCATTGACATCAGATGGTATTGCAACCATCCATCTTTAGGTGGCGGCAATTACAATCAACGAGGTACTCAGGATTATGTATTAGATGAGTATGGCAGATACCTGCCCTCACCCACCCGATTCCCCTCCGCTATAGTAGACGGAGTCAACCAAGGCTTCAAGGCTATAGCCGACAGTCTTCACAAGATGGGGCTCAAACTGGGCATCCACATCATGCGAGGTGTCCCATCGTCAGTAATTGGTGGCAACTATCGGCTCAAGGGCAGCGAGTCTACGCCTTGGAATCAGGTTTACAGCAGTACTACATCGCCATGCACATGGCTGAAAGACAATCTGTTGGTGCGCAACAACCAATATGGTCAGCAATATTACAACAGCATCATGGACCTTTATGCCCAGTGGGGTGTCGACTTCATCAAGGTTGATGACCTCTCACGTCCATTCTATACTGATGAGATACACATGATTCGCAAAGCCATCGACCAAACAGGCCGTCCTATTGTCCTGTCGCTCAGTCCGGGCAAGACGCAATATACCTATGCAGAAGAATGCTTGGATAATGCCAACATGTGGCGAATGATGGATGACCTATGGGACAACTGGAGCGATGTGGACGCTGTATTCAATGAGGCCAATTTCTGGAGTCAGCACACCCGTCCGGGTAATTTCGCTGACTGCGACATGCTTCCATTGGGTCAAATCGCGATGACCATCAGTGACCCAGGCTACACCGCAGCCCAAAACGGACGTTGGACCCGTCTGACACAGAATGAGCAGCAATCAATGATGACGTTATGGGGTATTTGCCATTCACCTCTCTTTTTTGGTGGAGAGATGACGCGTAATGATGCATTCACGCTCTCTTTGCTGAACAATGAGGAATATCATCAAATGCACAAATATGGAGAGGATGCGCATCAGGTAATGAATGACGAAGACAAGGGCCGAGTGGCATGGACATCAACCGACCCAGCCACAGGAAACCGATATCTGGCATTGTTTCAGCGTGACAATACCCGCTGGATTGTAGGCAGCAAGGCACTCTATTGTTCAGAAACCGTATCATACACGACCGACGGCCATGCTGTCGATGTAGATATAGAATGGCCAGAAGGCAGCAAGATACTTGTCTTGGTGATTGACGACGGTGGAGACAACTACAACTACGACCATGGTGACTGGATTAACCCCACCCTGATTCTGAGAGATGGGTCGGAAGTGGCGCTCACCGGTTCATATAAGACACGCGACTATACCAAATCCTATTTCAACCGCATCTATGAGAATAGGAATGTGGACAACGGAGGAAAGATGAAAGTGATGGGTGAAACCTACGACCGCGGATTCTCTGCTGACGCCAATGCCGCCATATTCTTTCAGATACCCGATGGTATGGATGTGGTGCGTTTCAAGGCGATGGCAGCAGCCGACGACTCCGGTATCGGACAGTCTGGTTCTACCACGACAATCCGCTTTATGGTGTTCGACCAGAATCCCCTCAGCAGTGAGCAAGACGACTATGCCGCTCGCTCCGGTTTGATTTCCCGTACTGGAACGAAATCCAAAATACTGGAAGCCGATGTAACTGGTGCCGAGCAGTTGAAGATTGTCGTGAGCAACTACGGTGATGGGTTCGCATACGACAGAGCCGACCTCATCAATCCTGTGCTGATTGATGTTGAAGGAAATGAGACATCCCTCACAACATTGAAAGCCACTTCCTACACATCAGAATGGGGGACGCTCCACACGAACCAGAACGTCGAAGGCGGAACGCTCCGTGTAGAAGGTCAGGCATACACCACGGGGTTGGGGCTCAATGCTCAGTGCACACTCATTTATGATCTTCCCGAGGGCCATACTTATACCACGTTTCGTGCCCTTTGCGGTTATGATTCCAGTTGTGACCAAGACAACACCTCTTCTTCTGGAACTACGATGGAGTTTATCTTCTATGTTACCAAAAGCGATTCTTTTGACTTTGACCTCACCCAATTGGGTTATGGAGCCGAAGAGTCGGTACCTGTTTATGATGTCTGGGCCAAACATGATGTAGGCGCCGCCGTCGGTATTTTGTCGTCTGAAGTGCCCAGCCATGGAGTAAAACTTTACCGTTTGGGCGACAGTGTTGCTGATGGCATTGAGTCAATCAACCAAGACAACTCTTCTGACAGGTATCATCGTGAAACCATCGAATCACCTGTTTACTTCAACGTGATGGGCATCGCCACACATCATCCAGGCAGAGGCATATATGTCAAAGATGGGAGAAAGATAGTTGTGAGATAGAGAGGCGAGAATTTGCTGGCACTCAACTACATCGCAATTGATTTTCAGTTCAAAATAAAAATCCGCCCCACTTAGGGCGGATTTTTATAGATGTGTATTCTCAATCGGATAGCCTTATCCGAAGTTGTCGAACATGATGCTCTCTGGCTCTACGCCCAGGGAGTCGAGCATTCCCTGCACAGCCTTCGACATGGGGCCAGGACCGCACATATAGTACTCGATATCCTCGGGAGCCTCATGGTCTTTGAGGTAAGTCTCGTACATCACCTGATGCACAAAACCAGCGGTGTACTTCACGCCCGCCTCATCAGCAGCAGGGTCAGGACGGTCGAGTGCGAGGTGGAAATGGAAGTTGGGGAACTCCTTCTCCAAAGCCAGGAAATCTTCGATGAAGAAAGCCTCGACCAATGCGCGGGCACCATAGAAGAAGTGCATCTCACGGTCACGAGTCTGCAAAGTCTTGGTCATATGCATAATCTGTGCGCGGAGAGGAGCCATGCCGGCACCGCCGCCCACCCATATCATCTCCTTCTTGGAGTCGAAGATGGGGTGGAAGTCACCGTAAGGACCGCTCATAATCACCTTGTCGCCCGGTTTGCGAGAGAAGATGTAAGAAGAGGCAATACCCGTAGGCACATCCATGAAGCCAACCTCAGGTTTGGGCTTGAACGGAGTAGTGGCAATACGCACTGTCAGTGTGATGCGGTCGCCCTCTGCCGGATAGTTTGCCATAGAGTATGCACGGATGGTAGGTTCGGGATTGTGTGCTTTCAGCGAGAAGATATTGAACCTCTCCCATGAGCCAATGTATTCCTTACCTATATCCTCTTTATCAAAGTCCTTGTCATAGTCGATGCAGTCGTATGCCGGAATCTTGATTTGGGCATATGAACCTGGGATGAAGTCCATGTGCTCTCCTGGAGGCAGTGCCACAATGAACTCCTTGATGAACGATGACACATTCTTGTTGGAGATGACGGTGCACTCCCATTCCTTGACACCCAATACACTCTCAGGTACCTTGATTTTGAGGTCGCCCTTCACCTTGCATTGGCATCCGAGCCTCCAGTGGTCCTTGATTTCCTTGCGTGTGAAATGAGGCCTCTCTGAGTCGAGGATTTCTCCACCACCCTCAAGCACTTGCACCTTGCACTGTCCGCATGAGGCCTTACCGCCACAAGCAGACGGGAGGAAGATGCCGTTTTCGTTGAGTGTGGTCATGAGGCTGCTTCCCTGTCCCACTGAAATGGTCTTCTCACCATTGATGAGGATATTGACATTGCCGCTTGGTGAAAGATATTTCTTCGCCACCAGCAAGACGATGACCAAAAGGAGAATGGTAACGAGAAAAACTCCTATGCTTGCTAAAATAAACTGATACATATTGCAAATCCTCCTTTCTTTAGATGTTAAGACCAGAGAAACACATCATGGCCATAGCCATGAGTCCTACGGTGATGAAAGTGATACCAAGACCTTTGAGGGGTTCTGGCACATCACTATACTCCATTTTCTCCCTGATGGCACCCATTGCCACAATAGCCAGTGTCCATCCGATACCACTGCCGAGCGCATAGACGAGCGCATCGAGGATGCTTCCGATGTACTGTGAACTCGACGGGTCAAGGTTGATGCGCTGCTGCATGAAGAGCGACGCACCCATGATGGCACAGTTGACGGCAATGAGCGGCAGGAAGATGCCAAGTGCTGCATAGAGCGAAGGGGAATACTTCTCCACGGTCATCTCCACCAGTTGCACCATACCTGCGATAACCGCAATGAACAGGATGAAACTGAGATAAGAGAGGTCGACACCCTGGATGAGGCAGTCGGGACCCAGCACTTTGGTCTGCAGCAGGTAGTCAACAGGAACGGTGACGAGCAGCACGAAGGTGACTGCGAGTCCCAGTCCGAGTGAGGTCTTGACGTTCTTTGAAACGGCGAGGAAGGAGCACATTCCAAGGAAGAACGCGAATATCATGTTGTCGACAAAAATCGACCTGAAAAACAAACTAACTAGATGTTCCATAATCATTTCTCCTCCTTGTAAAAGTAAGCCCTATGAACCCAGATGACACATCCGAGCAGGATGAGCGCCATGGCCGGCATGGTCATCATTCCATTGTTGATATATCCTGCATCGTAGGCAGCCTGCGGGATGAGTTGGAAACCCAGAAGCGAACCACGTCCGAGCAATTCGCGGGCTGCTCCCACGATGACCAATATCATGGCATAGCCCAATCCGTTGCCCACTCCGTCGAGGAAACTCGGCCATGGCTTATTCATCATGGCGAAAGCCTCCAGACGTCCCATCAGGATACAGTTGGTGATGATAAGTCCCACATAGACAGACAGCTGCACACTCACGTCGTATGCAAAAGCCTTGAGTATTTGACTGACGATGGTGACAAGTGTGGCCACCACCACCAGTTGCACGATGATTCGGATGCGGTTGGGGATGGTGTTGCGTATAAGAGATATAATGACATTGGAGAAAGCCGTGATGATGGTTACGGCAAGTCCCATGACGATAGCCGGCTTGAGCTGCGATGTGACAGCGAGCGCGGAGCAGATGCCCAGCACCTGGATGAGAATGGGATGGTCGAGGTTGAGCGGTTTTGCAAAAGCCTCTTTGTTCTCCTTTGAAAACAGTTTACTCATATCTATTGTTCTCCGTTATTTTGAAGTGACTTGAAGAATACAGCATATTTGGCAAAGCCATCCTTGAGCATGTCGCGCACACCATTTGAGGTGAGCGTGGCGCCGGTGACGGCATCCACCTCACTGGCAGTGTTGGTAACATTCTTTTCCACAGACAATGCGACATCGTCGCTGCCATCGGCATAGACTTTCTTGCCTTGGAACAGTTCCTGCCATGCCTTGCTGTCCTTGATTTCAGCACCGAGACCAGCCGTCTCGCCTTCGTGGTTGAAATAAGCCCCATAAATGGTGTTGCCGTCAGCATTGACAGCTATATAGCCATTGATAGGCCCCCAAAGTCCCATTCCATACACGGGCACGACATATTTGTCCTCGCCATCAACCTTACAGAAATAGACAACCAAGTCGCCATTCTTGTAGTCGGCGCTATTGAGTAAGAAACCGTTGCTCTCCGCACCCTCATGGTCGTTGGGGGTGGCGACGCCGTCATCGTTGAGAATGACATCACTGAGCACTACTTCCTCATACTTCTTTGCAGCCTCGCTGTCGCCAAGTCCTCTGATGTTGAGTGCAT
Organism: uncultured Prevotellaceae bacterium; assembly: GCA_902767775.1. Lineage (GTDB taxonomy): Bacteria > Bacteroidota > Bacteroidia > Bacteroidales > Bacteroidaceae > Prevotella. Next base: position 36,091 of record CACXIP010000015.1, read on the forward strand.
AAAGGATTTGCTTTTTCTTATCGAGCGCCACGTTGGCATCCTGTCTTTCCTTAAGCATCTGATAGACGAAGGCAAGCAAGAACGCCACGATAATGACCATGACGGCCGAATATACAATCGTATAGGTATTTGAATTGGTATTCAATCCCTTTTTGGTATCATTTGCCATAGTCATACATTATTTGTTGTTGATACGTTTCATACGCTTAGAAACATTACGCTGCACCACGCAATGGTCGATGAGCGGTGCGAACATGTTCATGAAGAGAATGGCGAGCATCATACCCTCGGGATATCCTGGGTTCATCACGCGTATGATGATAGCCATGACACCGATGAGGAATCCATAGACCCATTTTCCGCACTCCGTACGTGCGCTGGTGACAGGGTCGGTTGCCATGAATACGGCACCAAATGCAAAGCCACCCAAAACGAGGTGCTCATAGAACGGGATGGAGGTCATCCCCACTGCCTTGAAGATGGCAGCCATGACGCTTCCGCCGACGAATACGCTGAGCATGGTCTTCCACGATGCGATGCCTGTCCAAAGGAGGAGGATGGCACCGAGAGCGATGGCGATGACACTCGTCTCACCGATTGACCCAGGGATGAAACCCGTAATCATGTCGCAGAGGCTTGAAGTAGCATCTGTCCCCTGACCGATTTGTGCGAGCGGTGTGGCACAAGTATAGGTATCAGGGAGCGTATTGCCCAGACCGAAGATTTTATCGGAGGCTACCCACACGGTGTCGCCGCTCATCTTCTGCGGATAGGAGAAGAAGAGGAAGGCACGTGTGACAAGTGCCACGTTGAAGATGTTCATGCCTGTTCCGCCGAAAATCTCCTTGGCGAAGATAACAGCGAAGGCACATGCGATAGCGAGTATCCATAGCGGGCAACCCACCGGGATGATAAGGGGAATGAGAATACCCGATACGAGGTAGCCCTCCTGAATCTCCTCACCTTTCCATTGTGCCCATGCAAATTCGATGCCCAGTCCTACGATGTAACTGACCAGTATTTTGGGCAGTACAGCGAGGAAGCCATAGAAGAAGATGCTCCAGAACCCAGCCTGTTGGAGTGTTCCAGCAGCAAGGTAGTTCTGATAACCCACATTATACATACCGAACAACATGGCAGGCATCAATGCGATGACCACCATGCTCATGATGCGCTTCGAGTCGATGGCATCATGGATATGCGCGCCGCTTTTTGCGGTGGTGTTGGGCACAAAGAGGAACGTCTCGAATCCGTCGAACACGCTTCTGAAAGCATGCAGTTTCCCACCTTCCTCGAAGGAGGGCTTGAGTTTGTTTAGATAATTTCTCAATGACATAATTCCAAGTGCTTTTAGTGATTTATGCGTTCTCTTTGCGCAACAGGTCAAGTCCCTCGCGCACGATGCGTTGCAGTTCAAGTTTGGACGAGTCGACGAACTCCGCCAAAGCGAAATCCTCAGGAGCCACCTCATATATGCCAAGTTGTTCCTGCTTGTCAATGTTTCCTGTGATGATAGCCTTGATGAGGTATTCAGGATAGATGTCCATGGGGAATACACTGTCGTACTCGCCGCTCATGATCATGTGTCGCTCACCTCCCTTGACCCTGGCGTCGAGCGTATATTCACGCTTCTTCCCAAAGAGCCATGAGAAGTAACTGCGGTTGGCAGAGAACTGCTTGAAACGCGGCATGATCCATCCCAGCATTTCGTCGTTGTCATCACCCTCAGGAATGGCTGTCACCTCCGATGCAAGTGCGCCAACATAACCATCGAGTGAGCATTTGCGTCCTGTAAGCGGATTACCGCTGATGAGGCGGGTGTGCTCACGTCCGTCGAAATGTCCTGCGAGTACATCGCAAAGCGGTTGTCCCACCACCACGTCAGCATAGCAAGGATTGGCCATCTCGCTGCCTGCCAGTGCGATAGTGCGCCTCAAATCCACCTTGCCCTCATCGAATAGTCTTCCGATGAAAATGACGACAGTAGGATTGACAGTCCACACCACCTCGCCTTTGTTGACCGGGTCAAGGTGATTGACCTGCACACCCACATTGGCAGCCGGACAAGGTCCGTCGAAGACGTTTACCTCTACGTTTTTCATAGAAGCAAGTGCTCCAGACGACTGTTCCTTGGAGATTCCAAGGTAAGTCTTAGCTACGCGGCTGAGCGCTGTCAGTCCGGTTTGGAAAGCCTTCTCATTGCCTTGCAACTCCATGTCGAAGTCAGCCGACAGCGGCATGTCGCGGAAAGCGCTGACAAAAATCGCCTTTGGCTTGGTGTCGGGAGTCGTTGACACGGCATAGGGCAATTGATAGATGTAGCCGAACAGTCCGCCTTCGAGCAGTCTTTTGACCACCGCCTCTCCATCGAGTTGTGCAGGATCTTTGACCCCAAAGTCACGATAGGACTGTTTTTCATCGGCCTTCACCTTCACGCACAGCAATTTGCGCCGCTCTCCCCTTACCACCGCTGTAACGGTGCCACTGACAGGCGAAGCAAATGCCACCTCTGGGAACTTCTTGTTGACAAACAAGGCGTCCCCGGCCTTAACTTGTTCTCCCTCTTTGACCACCACTTTGGGCATCACACCGATGAAATCCTCAGGTACGAGAGCATACTCGCCCGATGGTTTCACCGCCACCCTTTGGTTGCTGGCTTTTCCTTCGAGGTTGATGTTAAGGCCTTTTCGTAATTTGATTACTTGAGCCATAAAAACTTAGATTAATGAAATATGTCTATTCTTTGTTGTCAGACAATTAATCATCCTCACGGGCAAAGACTTGCCCGTTTTCATAACGCTGCAAAATTAATAATTTTTAAACAAACAGCAAAAAGAAATCAATCGTTTTTACTGTCTCGATTAGCGCATACTCTTGTTTTGTATGGTTTTGATGTATTTCGGTCGCTTTGCCTGGAGATTTTGAGGTGATATTACAAGGCTACTGGTTCGTATGGCAGTCCGAAGACATCCGCTACGGCCTTGAAGGTGACTTTTCCGTGCACCACATTGAGTCCCATATAAAGGGCGTGGTCTTCCCGGCAGGCCTGCTGCCATCCTTTGTCGGCCAAGGCGACCGCATAGCGCAGTGTGGCATTGGTGAGTGCGATGGTAGATGTGTTGGGCACAGCACCTGGGATGTTGGCCACTGCGTAATGAATAATGCCATCCACCTCATAGACTGGTTCGGAATGGGTTGTGGGTCTGGAGGTCTCGAAGCATCCACCTTGGTCGATGGCCACATCCACCATCACCGTTCCAGGTTCCATCATCTTCAGCATATCCTTTGTGATGAGTCTTGGTGCCTTGTCGCCCGGAATAAGTACAGACCCCACGATAATGTCCACATCGGGGAGTTCCCTTTCTATATTGTGCCTATTGGAATATATAGGCATTACATTGGCGGGCATTTCCGACTTCAGTCTTCTGAGCAAAGGCAAGGAGATATCGGTGATGATGACCTGAGCACCCATACCTGCAGCTACTCGAGCCGCAGCCTGTCCTACGACACCGCCACCCAGGACCAGCACCTTGGCGGGTTTGACGCCAGGCACACCACAAATGAGTTTTCCCTTTCCGCCTTTTGTCTTTTGGAGGTAGTATGCCCCATTGATTGTTGCCATGCGTCCAGCCACCTCACTCATCGGAATCAGCAGGGGCAGAGAACGGTCGGGTAATTGAACCGTCTCATATGCGATACACACACCGCCGCTTGCTATCATCGCATCAGTAAGTGGTTTGTCGCATGCGAAATGGAAATAGGTAAAGATGATTTGGCCAGGCTTCACCAATTTGTATTCCTGCTCAATGGGTTCCTTGACTTTGACAATCATTTCTGCCACCTCATAGGTATCCTCGATGGTGGGGAGAATTTTGGCACCAGCCTTCACATACCGCTCGTCTGCAAATCCGCTTCCTTCTCCAGCTGTATGCTGCACATAGACCTCATGCCCATGGGCAACCAGCTCTGCCACACCGGCGGGTGTCATGCCCACCCTGTTCTCATTGTTCTTGATTTCTTTTGGAATACCGATTTTCATTATGATAAAGATTTTTGGTTAAACATATAGGCAAAGACACGTATGTTTTAGCATAAATGTCCTGTCATTATTTGGGAGCAAATATAAACAAAAAATGTGGAACTGAAACAAAAAAAGAATAAAAAATTATTTTTTCAGTCGGTCGACATATTTCACTGGTATTCCCTCTGTTTTGAGTACGTCGGCAAAAGTCTGGGGGGATATGGTCACAGGCCCCTTCATGAACTCGGGAATGTTGAAGCATTTCATCGACTGACGGTTGCAGTCGGGATATGGCTGAGGCAGTTCGAAAGGTTTTGAACCTTTACCTTCAGCATCTATATGCGCAAAGAATGGACGTGTGAATCCGCCATCATCTCGTCTACTGCTGAACACCACCCACCGGCTGTTGCTCGACCACGAATGATAACTTTCTGTTTGTGGAGAGTTGAGTTCATCCGCCCTTCTTGCCTCTGAATTCAGCAAGTCAATCATCCACAGATCGGCATCGCGATGCCAAATGTGGAAGCAACCGTATTGTCCGAGTATGAATAAGAGCCATCGTCCGTCGGGAGAGATTCTCGGCAAGGTAGCGCTCTTATCGAGAGAGTCGGCATTGAAAACCAATTGCCGAGGACCAAATTGAAAGGTTTGCGGGTCAAAGGATTTTTTGTATATGTTGTACTTGATTTCCTTTGCTCTTCTTATGGTCTCAACACCCTTATCCACCGTATCCTTGTATTCAAAGTGTGCGCTGCAATAGAACAGTGTCTTCCCATCGGGAGCCCAAAAAGGAAAAACCTCCATCTCATCAGGGTCATTCTCAATGTTGGTCACTTCGCATTTATCCACATCAAAGGCAATGAGGTCGCTTCCGGCATCGAACACCTCTATTTTGTTGAGGTCGCGTGTGTGGAATGTCTGGCTCGTCTTGTTGGTGGAATATACGATAAGTTTGAGCCATGGATGCCATGTGGGATATACTCCAGCAGACAGGATGGAATCATTGCTCATATTGATTTTTGACAGTTTCCCATCATAGTTGATGACTGTTCCACCCATGTTCTGTCGGGCATGGAACTGCATACGGTCGGGGTTATACTGTTGATAATTATGACAGTTGATGCACTGTCCTTCTGTAGGTGTGCTGCAGAGCATGTTGTCGTAAATGACCTTCTCGTTGTAGTTTTCGAGACACCGTTGGTTGATGGTCAGTTCCTCATATGTCACATATGATGGCGAAATCAGTCGGTAACTGATGTAGGGGTCGATGCTGTCGGGAGATACCGTGATGGAAAATGGCTGGTAACGTGTCCATTGTCCATTTTGTTTGGCATATACCTCTACTTGGATGTCATGCCCCTTTGCCTCGGCGGTGATGCGCTTCCATTCCTTTTCTTCGGGCCGGACATCCTCACCTCCACAAATAATCTCAGTGTTGCCGAATGACATCCTTGCTACCATTTCCTCGGCCTTTCCATCCATTTTGAACGTGAGGGGAGCAATATTGACAGGGATGGTCACTCCCACATAATCAGGATATATATGCGGCATCTCCTCCGCCTGTTGGTAGGAGTCGGGCAAACCTACGCCACCACAGGCAGTCAGCATCAAGGCAAGAACAATGATTCCCACGCCAGCATATCTTGTCATAAAACTCATCTTTTTCATGTCCTTTCAAATCAGTTCAATACAGTTCCTGATCCCTGTTGAGAAAATACTCATAGTAGAAGGTGTGTCCAAACTCAGGATACATCCGCTCTTTCAATATGCTCTCCGGAGCTCCACCTGATTGCTGCACCCGTGTCATAAAGTTGGCATAAGTCTGTTTGACGACATCGTCTATCGGGATGGCGTTGATATCTACATGATGCTCAAGTGATTCATAGAGATAGGCTGCCTCCTGGTAGTGGGTGGGAATACGCTGTCCGGGATGAAGTTCCATATACTTGAAGAATCTCGGCCAGAATGTCATAATGTCCTTGCTCCATAAGGCACCGATGAGTGTTTGCTCTTGCAGGATGGGGTCGTTGGTCTCAATTCTGACCATCTCGGTATAAAGGTACTGCTCCAATATCGCACGGTCGCTTGTCAGTTGGTCTTGATATCCCATCATGTGCAGCACAGGTGCATAATCCTTGTCTTTTCTCAGTTCGTCGGGATTGCCAACCAACTTTTCCTGTTGCTCTGCCCATCCTCTATGGAAAAGCGTATGTTTGAGGATTTCAAGGTATTTGCGTGCTGTCTGGTTCTCACCATTCACCAATGCACATTTTGCCAGGTATTTTAAGTATTCTGTCCTCCATCCATACTCTACACCATCCTCCAGGCACCATCTGTAACAGAAATTGATTTGCCCATAGTTGTAATAGATGGATTTCCCCGCCACCTGTATCATTTTAACAGGGAAGGGAGCTGTCGGTTTTTTTGACCCAACACGATAATGGTACATCTCATCACCTTGTCTGCCCAATCGTGAGAGAGCCAGGTTGCGCAGCATCACGATGGCACGTGTAGGTTCATCATCCTGGAGCTTCTCTTCCGCGAGTACGCCCTCCCAATTGCATTGCTCCATCGCCTGTTGCATCCTCAGTTCCTTGTGGAAATTGCCATCCTTGTACCAAAAAGTATAAGTTGCATAGACGACAGCCGCCAGGAGCAGACATTGCAAAGTGCCCCACAGAATAGGACGTCTTACTTCAGCGCAGCGATTTCTTGGGGCATAGCAAGCTGTCGCTACAACAGCCCAAATCAACAAGAGATAAAAAGGAATATAATATAATGAGTATTCCTTGCCAAAGGAGAATTCCGGCCATCCTGCTCTTAAAAGGTAGTCGATGTTGGTCTGGTAGAAGACATATCTGTAATATAATAGAGGAACAGCCACTATGCAAAGGATGGCCACGACTGTATCTATGCCTTTCGACACCAACTTCTTGTTCAATCTCCATGAGATGACTGCCATCAGCACAGTGGCAAGCAAACCATATACACCCAAAAGAGGGTAAGCACAGACCGTTGCCAAAACAATGAAAACAGTCCTTAGGCTGTATTTGGAAGTTATCAGCCGGTAGAGCCACACCATAGAGACTGCAGCTGTCATTCCAATTGTCGCTACGAAGAAATAACCCCTTAGTTTGATATAATACAACCAATACCCCAGGAAGACATCAGAAATCAACAGCAGTGCCACTGGTATGAGCAGCACGGTCAACCACTTCCATGGAATGCGGAACGCTCTTGCCGACACCCATACAAAGAGTGCCCACCATGCGCATAGCATGACGGTCCCCAACCAAGGGATGTAGAAAAACTGTGTGAAAAACGTGCCCAACCAAGTGAGCATGCCAGCAGGTACCACCATCTGCTGCCAGAAGAAAGCCTTGGTGTCGAGGAACAGATTCAGTTCCTGAACTTTCCACAAATACTCACTCTCAAAAACAGTCAGAATGACTGCTATGCCAATAAGAGCAGCAACAACGATGAGGGACGGTATGAGCTTAATTCGTGTCAGCATTGATGATGATTACTTACCCAATCTTGCCTCCACTATATTCACCACATAGTCACCAAGTTTCTCGCACTCACTGACCACATCGGTATACATAGTTCCGATAGCATATGAATATTTCTGGTTGTTGACGTCGTCAATATTCTGCTTTTTGAGTTTGTTGCGAAGAGAGTTGATATCATTCTCAATGCGGTAGGTCTCATTGATATCCAGTTCATCTCTTCTTCCCTTCATCACCTTATTCATCTGTGTGAGTGAGTCATCGGTAAGTTGCATCATTTCATGTAGATGCTGATACTGTTCTTCTGTGAAGTCTGCCTCTCCTTGATTCTTTCGGTTGAGAGAGCGAGCCAGATTGTAGCATGCGTCACCCACGCTCTCCAGTTCGCTAATCTCACGTAGCATTGCCCTGATCTTGCTCTTGGTCTCATCACTGACGTGAGCATAGCTCACCTGTTCAAGGTACTTGGCGATTTCAATCTCCATACGGTCACTGATGCCCTCATATTTCTCTATCCGTGTGAAATTCTTGGTAAACTCCTCATCATTTTTCTCCTCAAGCAGCGACTTCACCATGCCAAACATACGCTGCATACGAACGGCGAAGAGTGCCACTTCTTTCTGTGCCTGCATGACCGCGATTTCCGGTGTCTGCAAAAGACCACCTTCGATGTAACGCAACCTGACCACCTCGGGCTCCTCCTCACCTTCAACTTCCTTGGTCTTGATGATTCTGCAGACGATTTTTTCGATTTGAGGAATGAACCAAATCAAGATGAAAGTATTGATGACATTGAATGCTGTATGGAAAGTAGCCAATACGACACTCAGTTTGGCAGCATTGGCCAGGAATGCCTGCTCTCCTACCGTCTCCTTGGTCATGGTCACATCATATCCAGCGAACCCACAAACCATATTGACAAACGGCTGGAAAATAATGAGTATCCAGAAAACGCCGAACAAGTTGAAGAGCATGTGTGCCAAAGCCGCTCTCCTTGCCTGTACAGGAGCCGTCAGCGCAGCGAAGTTGGAGGTGACAGTTGTACCGATATTCTCGCCCATAACCAAAGCAATACCCTGATAAATGGGCAATGCACCACTTGAGCACAGAATCATGGTGATGGCCATGACAGCAGCCGAAGACTGTACACACATGGTCAGGATACCACCTATAAGCAAGAAGAGCAATGTGGTAGTAAAGCTTTGCGGATCAAAAGACGCAAAGAAATTAAGCACTGCCTCCTGTTCGCCGAGGTGCATGTTCTCACCCGTCGCCCTCAACGTGCCCAGTCCGAGGAACATGAAAGCCAATCCAAACAGGAAGTCACCCTTGTTGGTGTGTTTCTTGGTGTAGATGAGGATGATGGAGATGATGAATGCCGGCCAGACGAAATCAGCGATATTGAATTTGAAACCAGCCGTCATGATCCATGCAGTGAGAGTTGTTCCGATGTTCGCTCCCATGATTACACTGATGGCCTGAGCCAGAGTAAGCAATCCGGCACTGACAAACGACACCGTCATCACCGTCGTTGCAGTACTCGACTGCACGGCTGCTGTCACCATCATACCTGTGAACATACCCGTGAAGCGGTTGGTCGTCATCCGCCCGAGAATATGCCTGAGTTGCGGACCTGCCATCTTTTGCAGGGTCTCACTCATCAATTTCATACCAAACATCAGCAGGGCCAAAGAACCCAGCAGTTTGAACACCATCATCAAAACTTCACCTTGACTGAACATTTTTCTATCGGTTTTTATTTAAAAATCTGTCAACAAGCATTGCACTTGTCAATTCCGCTCCAAAATTACAAATAATATTTCTCATTAAGAAAAAAATTATGGTGTTTTGAGCATTAGAAATGACGGCGCAATCATGCCATTAATGTTTTTTAACAAATCAGCGGGGATATATCATTTGGGAGGGCATTTTGTAGAAGTTGGCGGAAGGAATGTTTATCTCTTTTGGGAATCAAGGGCTTTGCTGACGATATGCTCATACACCTCACCCAGTTGTGCCAATTTCATCAAGCAATTGTAGGCAGCATGGCGCACTCCCACAGACTCATCTTGCAGAGCAGTGAGAGCTTGGTCGATGATTTCGTTAATGCCCCTGTCATCGGGGACATCCCCTTTCAACATGCATCTGGACAGCACATGATATCCCCCTATCTGATAGAGGGGCTTAGGTGATGATATCCACTCAAAGGCGAGAACAGGAGCATAATCCAAGTATTGGAAAAGGTTGAGAGCCAGCAGTTCCACCAACTCCTGCGTGTCAGCCTGTTCCATCCATAAGTCAGCCAGTTCGGCAGGCATTTCCTCTGCAGGCATAATCAAGGTAGCCAAAATCTTGCATTCACGGATGTTCTCTTTCCATAGGCCAACAGCCAGGTGGAAGTCCTTCCCGTATTCCTCAGCCATTTTTTTCAAGTCGGTGAATGATACTCCCCAATTCAGGTGATAATTCACTCCGTTCTCCCTCATGTAGCGAGAAGTCTCGCCATTCATAAGAAGTCTGAATGACTGTTTGATTTGTTTTATTTTATCCTCTGTCATAATGCAGCATAGTCATGTGAATAGCGCATCATCTGCTCCCAATATGTTTCTGAGTAGTCAGCATTCACATCGATAATGGAACCATCAGCTGAGCTGACAGGTGTGAGCCGTGGGTTAAGGAATCCCTTGTATGGAGCCAGATTCAGTTTTTTATATCTTTCAAGGATTTCGCTGTGCAGCACAGGATCTATCTTGACGGCATAAGTTTCCACCAACTCCTTTGCTGCCTCATAGTCACCCTCGCTCTTGATTCTCTGTATTTCAGCGAGCAGTTCGGCAAAAGCTTTTCTCAAGCGGGAATAATCAGTGATGACAAGAAAAGTCTTATCCTCCTGCTTAACCATTTTCATGGCACCGTCGGCATGCTCGTATGTCCATCTGGCAATGAGGGCGCGGTTGCGCATATGTGCCTCCTCGATGACGTTGCCTGGTTGAATCCGTGTCAGTTGGGTCATCATACCGTTCATCAGATATGAGTAATATTGTGCCTTGTAGGCGTCGCCATCAGGCAACAAGCCCAGTTCAACCAGTTTGGGGGCAGCCATGTAATACAGTCCGAACAAATCGGCCCTTGCCTCCTCGATGGTGCTTCCATATGCCCGCAATGCGTCAGGGTCTGTTCCAGGCAATAGCTGTCCGCTTCCATGTCCCAGACATTCATGCAGGTCGGTGTGCAGGTCATCACAAGCATCACCATATTTCTCAATGAGAGCAAGTGTTTCCTTGTCGCCCACGAACTCCTCCTTGAACCCGCTGCCTTTGGCCGCCTTGTTGTAAGCGTCAGTAATGTTGCTGATGGTGATGCTCTTGCTGCCATGTGCCGCCCTTATCCAATCGGCATTGGGCAGATTGATGCCTATGGCGGTAGATGGGTATTCCCCACCACCGAGCATGGCTGCGCAGATGGCATTGGCGGTAACGCCCTTTACAGTTTTTTTTCGGAATCTATTATCGATTGGCGAGTGGTCCTCAAACCATTGAGCATGGTCACTGATGGTACGTGTCCGTTTGCTTGCCTCTTTGTCCTTGTATTCCACCAAACCCTCCCATGTCGCCTTGATGCCGAGAGGATCGTCGTATACCTCAATGAAGCCATTAATGAAATCAATGTCCCCCTCATGGCACTCAACCCATTTGATGGAATAGTTATCAAATGTGCGCAAGTCGCCAGATTGGTAATAGCTGATGAGTAGTTTTAGCACCTCACGCTGACCTTCATTTTCCGCCACTTCGACAGCTTTTTTGAGCCAATATATGATATGGGTGATGGCCTCTCCATAAAGTCCGTCCTCCTTCCACACACATTCACTGAGTTGTCCATCCTCTTTTTTGACCAACTGGCTGTTGAGTCCCCAAGAAGGGGGTTGCATGTCGTTGCTATCCTTCTTTTCCGCATAAAAAGCCTCTACCTCTTTCTGTGTCACATTTTTGTAGAAGTTGCATGCGGAAGTAACGACGAGGTCCTCTCCGTTGGTCTTGTTTACCCTTTTGGAGCAGACGTTTGGGTCAAAGATAATCTTTGCCAGATGGTGAATCATCCCGTCCACAGACTGTCCTTCCCTTAGCGGCAATGAGACGGGGTCGATTTTGCGGACCATATCTTCCCAATATTGTTCGGTGAAATCTGGGATGAATTTCTCTCCTCCGTAGTGGTGGTGGATGCCATTAGAGAACCACAGCCTTTTCAGGTAGGTCTCCATAGCTTCATATTCCCTACCATGATCAACCCCATTCTCCTTGGCATACAAACAGACAATCTCCATCAGTTTCCTGATTTGGAGATTGTCTGCACCCATTTGGTCAAAAGTGATGTCACGCCCCCAAAGTGTAGCTTCAGAGAGATAATAGACGTAAAGTTTCTGCTGTAGACTCAGTTGGTCGAATCCGTTGAGACGATATCTCAGCATCTGTATGTCGGCAAATCTCTCACCGGCGTAACAAAAATCCTCTGCCATTGTCCTATTCGGTTTTCGCTAAAACAGCCGTTTTAGGTTTCCTTCCTCTTTTCTTCCCTTCTTTTTGTGCTGGGTGCTGGGCAAAATGCCTCATTTTATACTCCCTGGGTGTCACGCCATTGATTTTATAGAAAGAGGCGTAGAACGACTGTCTGTTGGAGAACCCCACCATGTTGCTGATGTCCTCCATGTTCAAATCCTGATATCTCTTGTCCACCAACAATGTCATGGCTTCCTCGATGCGGAACTTATTGACAAAAGAAGTATAATTCATATGAAACCTCACATTGACAACAGCGGAGATATACCTGGTGTTGGTGCCCAAGTCTTCAGCCAATTTCTTAGCAGAGTAATCCTTATCCTTGTACTTTTTCTGAATCAGGATAAGGTCAAGAATTTTCTCCTTCAGCTCATCCATGAGCCGGGGACTCACAAGGCTGCGATAAGCCGCCTCCTTTTCCTTCTTTTCTGTAATGTTGTACTTTGCCATATCTACCCTATTAAAATAAAATGAAAATATTAGATTTTTGATATTTGTTGCAAATATAATTACATTTTTTCAAATTTGCAAATCATTTTATTATTTTTTGTATAAAAAAATATTCTTTTCTACCTTATTTTGCATTATTCGATTTATCAGAATTGAGCAAATAACATTTTTAAAGTCCATTAGGAAAAACTATCCATAAGATGTTTCTATAAGATAAAGATATTGAATATTTTCAGTATAAAGGCATCAAAAAAAACTCAAAAACACTTTTTTATGCGAATAAATGAGCAAAAATGACAGAAAAGCCTTACCTTTGCACTAATTTTTTGAGAGAAAGGAAATAATGAGACCAACAGCCATACTGTTATTGCATTGTCCCGACCAACCGGGCATCATCTCTGAAGTGACGAAGTTCATCACTGACAACCAAGGCAACATTGTCTATCTCGACCAATATGTAGACCGTCAGGACAGTGTGTTCTTCATGCGCATAGAATGGGAATTGGACAAGTTTTTGATACCACGTGAGAAGATAGAGGAATATATAACGACCTTGTATGCTCAGCGTTATCAAATGACATTCAATCTCTACTTCAACGATATCCGTCCGCGTATGGCGATTTTTGTCAGCAAGATGAGCCATTGCCTTTATGACCTCCTTGCCCGTTACAAGGCAGGAGAGTGGGATGTTGACATCCCCTGCATCATCAGCAACCATGAAGACCTGCGCTATGTGGCGGAGCAGTTTGATATTCCCTACTATGTATGGTCGGTGAAAAAGGACCATTCCAACAAAGAAGAGGTTGAGGCCGCAGAGATGCAATTGCTGAAGGAGAAGAAGGTCACCTTCATTGTTCTCGCCCGATATATGCAGATTATAACCGACAAGATGATAGAGGCCTATCCTCACCACATCATCAACATCCACCACTCCTTCCTCCCCGCCTTCGTGGGTGCCAAACCTTATCATCAGGCTTGGGAGCGGGGTGTGAAAATCATCGGTGCCACCAGCCATTATGTGACCAACGAATTAGACGCCGGTCCCATCATTGAGCAGGATGTGGTTCGCATCACCCATAAGGAAGACCCTGACAGTCTTGTCCTGAAGGGCCGCGACTTGGAGAAGATAGTGCTCTCACGTGCCGTGACCAAACACATCCAGCGCAAGATACTCACCTATCACAACAAGACGATTATTTTCAGTTGACCCTCAACGCCTACTGACATGGAAGTCGCAATCGTAAAATACAATGCAGGCAACATCTTCTCAGTGGAGAGTGCTCTTCGCCGCCTTGGTGTGACCCCTTGTCTCACCGATGACGCAGAGACCCTACGCCGTGCCGACTGTGTGCTATTCCCCGGACAGGGAGAGGCCAGCGGAGCTATGAGTTACCTTTGTGAGCGTGGTCTTGACGACATCATTCGCTCCCTTCGTCAACCAGTTTTAGGTATCTGTATCGGCCAACAGCTCCTTTGCCGGCACTCAGAAGAAGGAGATACCGACTGTTTGGGCATTTTCGATGCCGATGTGCGACGATTTATGCCAGAAAGCCATGAGGACAAGATTCCCGCGATGGGATGGAACGAACTCACCCAACTTCAAACTCCACTCTTTGCCGGGCTCAAGGAGGGTGACTTTGTGTACTTTGTCCACAGTTACTACGTGCCGCTTTGCAGTCAGACCATCGCGACTACCGACTATGTGCAGCCTTACAGCGCAGCCATGCACAAGGACAATTTCTATGCCACTCAGTTTCATCCTGAGAAGAGCGGGCGTGTCGGAGAGACTATTCTCAGCAATTTCTTGCAGATAGCAGCGGAAGCATCCATTCTTAAAACCCAGACAAAATGATAGAGCTTATCCCTGCCATCGACATCATCAACGGACAGTGCGTCAGACTCACCCAAGGTGACTATGATGCCAAGACCGTGTATAGCAGCAACCCCGCCGAAGTGGCGATATCCTTTGAGCAAAAGGGATTTAAGCGGCTTCATGTGGTGGATCTTGACGGAGCAAAATCCCATCATATTGTCAACACGGAAGTGTTGCGTTCCATCACAGCAAACACCTCCCTCAAGGTGGATTTTGGTGGTGGCCTCAAGACCGATGCCGACATTGAGGAGGCTTTTGCCTGTGGCGCATCCATGGTGACCGTGGGTTCGGTAGCGGTAACCTCCCCCACCCTCTTTGCCCGATGGCTCAGGAAGTACGGTACAGAAAGAATCATCCTCGGAGCCGATGTGCGCAATGGTATGGTCAGTATCAATGGGTGGAAAGAAGATTCCTCGAAAAGCCTCCTTCCCTTTCTCCGCTATTATGTGGAGCAAGGAGTGAGCCATGTGCTTTGTACAGACATATCACGTGACGGCATGCTGGGCGGTCCTGCATTTGACCTTTACACCTCCGTCATGCGTGAATATCCCACGCTGCATCTGATAGCCAGCGGTGGTGTCTCCTCCAATGAGGACATCGAGGAACTGGAGCGTCGCGGCATTCCCGCCGTGGTGTTCGGCAAAGCGTATTATGAAGGTAAGATAGACATCAGCAAACTGACACAGCCATGGGTTTAGCCAAGAGAATCATCCCCTGCCTCGACGTCAAGGACGGCATGACCGTCAAAGGCACTAATTTTGTCAACCTCCGTCAGGCTGGTGACCCAGTGGAGCTGGGCAAGGCCTACAGCGATGCGGGTGCCGACGAGCTTGTTTTCCTCGACATCACAGCCAGTCACGAAGGTCGCAAGACCTTTACCGATATGGTGACCCGAGTGGCAGCTGAGGTCAACATTCCCTTTACTGTTGGCGGCGGTGTCAACGAACTTTCAGACGTTGAGCGGTTGTTGTATGCTGGAGCTGACAAGGTGAGCATCAACAGCGCCGCCCTTCGCCGCCCCGAAATTATCGATGAGATAGCCAAGCGCTTTGGTTCACAGGTATGTGTGTGCGCCATCGACGCCCGCTTAGCCGATGGAGTCTGGACCTGCTATGTCAACGGCGGTCGTGTGCCTACCAACCGCACGCTAATAGATTGGGCATGCGAGGTGGCTGACCGTGGAGCAGGTGAGATATTGTTTACCAGCATGAACCACGACGGCGTCAAACACGGATTTGCCCTTGAGGCATTGGCCGCCCTCCACGAACGTCTCCCCATCCCTGTGATTGCCAGTGGCGGAGCGGGGTGCATGCAAGACTTTTTGGAAGCCTTCACTGAAGGCAAGGCAGATGCAGCCCTTGCAGCCAGTGTCTTCCACTTCGGCGAGATTTCCATCCCCGACCTGAAGGCATATCTCCGTTCCAATGGCATCAAAACAAGAATGTAAACAACCTACGATATGGACATTAATTTTGAGAAATGCGGCGGACTCGTTCCCGCCATCATACAAGACGCTGAGACACGCCAGGTACTCATGCTCGGCTATATGAACCAAGAGGCACTCGACAAAACACTGTCGACCGGTTTGGTCACCTTCTTCAGCCGCACCCGTCAGACGTTGTGGACCAAAGGTGAGACCTCTGGCAACTATCTGAAACTGGTTGACATCAAATCCGACTGTGACAACGACACGCTTCTTGTGAGAGTCCATCCCACAGGACCTGTCTGCCATAAGGGCACTGATACATGCTGGGAGGAGCGCAATGAGAGCAATCCCCTCCTTTTTCTCACCCAGCTGCAGGATTTCATAGAGAAACGTCATGAGGAGATGCCAGAAGGCAGTTACACCACCAGCCTCTTCCGCGACGGTCTCAACCGAATGGCCCAAAAGGTTGGAGAAGAAGCTTTGGAACTCGTCATCGAAGCCACCAACGGCAGCAATGAACGCTTGATTTACGAAGGTTCCGACATGCTCTACCATCTGATAGTCCTGCTCACCAGCAAGGGACTTCGCATTGAGGATTTGGCGAGTGAGTTGCGTACCCGCCATGACCCTAATTGGAAAAAACATTGAACAACTAAAAACCATCAACATGCTGATTGATTATCAAAAAGTGAATGTCGTGCAGGACGACAACGTCGTGCTGAAAGACGTGAATCTGCAAGTAAACGAAGGTGACTTCGTCTACATCATCGGCAAGGTGGGCTCAGGCAAAAGCTCACTGCTTAAGACCATGTATTGCGAGCTTGACCACTCCTCCCCCGAGAAGGCAGAAGTGCTTGGCCGCGATGTAGCCCATATCCGCCGCAAGGATGTCCCTGCTCTCCGCCGTGAGATGGGCATCATCTTCCAAGATTTCCAACTGCTTCATGACCGTTCGGTCAGGAAGAATCTTGATTTCGTGCTTCGTGCCACTGGTTGGCGCAAGCGCAAGGAGCGCGACGAGCGCATCACGCATGTACTTGAGGCCGTAGACATGGCCGACAAAATAGACAAAATGCCCTACGAGCTCTCTGGTGGTGAGCAGCAGCATATCGCAATAGCCCGCGCCATACTCAACAAGCCCCGTATCATCATAGCAGATGAGCCAACCGGCAACATCGACATGGAAACAGCCCGCCATATCGTGAGTCTGCTCAAGCGCATCAGTGAGGATGGGACAGCTGTGGTGATGACCACCCACAACATCCACCTGCTTGACGAATTCCCGGGCAAGGTATACCGTTGTAAGGATGGACTTCTTTCCGATGTCACCCATGAGTATCGGCAGATGGACCTTACGGAAGACAGCAAAGACTGATAGTAGTTCATCATTCAAAGTTCATCATTCAAAGTTCGTGAGTTTTAAAGTTTAGAATAATATATAAAAACGACCATGATAGTAATGAAATTTGGCGGTACATCCGTCGGCAGTCCAGAGCGAATGAAATCAGTGGCATCACTTGTCACCCGTAGCGGAGAACCCACTTTTGTGGTGCTTTCAGCGATGTCGGGCACAACCAACACACTGATAGAGATATCTGACTATCTCTACAAGAAAAACCCCGATGGTGCCAATGAGGTTATCAACATGCTTGAGAACAAATATATGAAGCATGTGGATGAACTTTACAGAACGGAGGAATGGCGAGAGAAAACCCGTCTGTTTCTTGCAGAAGAGTTCAACTACCTCCGTTCGTTCACCAAAGACCTTTTCACCAGCTTTGAGGAAAAGAGCATAGTCGCCCAGGGTGAGATTATCAGTACCAACATGATGGCCAACTACCTTCATGAGATAGGCATCAACGCAGTCCTTCTGTCTGCCCTTGACTTTATGCGCACCGATAAGAACACTGAGCCCGACCCACAATACATCAAGGAAAAGCTGAGTGCTATCCTTCAGGAAAACGAGGGTTATCAGGTGTATGTCACCCAAGGTTTCATCTGCCGGAACGCATATGGCGAGATAGACAATCTTCTCCGTGGCGGCAGTGACTATACCGCCTCTCTCATCGGTGCTGCCATTGATGCAGAGGAGATACAGATATGGACAGACATCGACGGCATGCACAATAACGACCCACGTGTGGTCGACCACACCGATGCAGTGCGTCAACTCAATTTTGAGGAGGCCGCTGAGTTGGCCTATTTCGGCGCTAAGATTCTGCACCCCACTTGCATCCAACCCGCCAAATATGCCGGCATTCCTGTCCGTCTGCTCAATACGATGCAGCCCGATGCTGAAGGCACCATTGTGGATAATGTCATCATGCGCGGTCAAATCAAGGCCGTGGCTGCAAAGGACAATATCATTGCCATCAAAATCAAGAGTTCACGAATGTTGCTTGCCACCGGCTTCCTCCGCAAGGTTTTTGAGATTTTCGAGAGTTACCAGACCCCCATCGACATGGTCTGCACCTCAGAGGTTGGTGTTTCCGTAACCATCGACAATGACCGTCACCTGACCCCCATTGTCAATGAACTGAAGAAATACGGTACTGTCACCGTAGATACCCATATGTGCATCATCTGCGTGGTTGGCGACCTTGACTGGAGCAATCTCGGCTTTGAGACGCTTGCCACCGATGCCATGAAGGACATTCCTGTCAGGATGATTTCATACGGCGGTTCCAACTACAACATCTCGTTCCTCGTGAAAGAGCAAGACAAGAAACGCGCTTTGCAGAACCTGAGTGCCAAACTTTTCCAATGACTTTATGAAAGGGCATTTTCCTACCGACAAGTTCCAAGAAATAGAGACACCTTTTTATTATTATGACACCCAGTTGTTGCGTGATACCCTCCAGGCCATCAAGCAGGAGGTGTCAAGGCATGCCGGCTATATGGTACATTACGCCATCAAGGCCAATGCCAACCCCAAGGTGCTCAACATCATAGCGCAGGCTGGTTTCGGAGCCGACTGTGTGAGTGGCGGTGAGATACGAGCTGCCTTGGCGGTCGGCATCCCTCCCAGCAAGATTGTGTATGCAGGTGTGGGGAAGGCCGACTGGGAAATCCAACTTGGTCTGAGCAAGAATATTTTTTGCTTCAATGTGGAGAGCCTTGCCGAACTTAAAGTCATCAATGAGTTGGCAGGCCAGATGGGCAAAACGGCACGTGTGGCCTTCCGCATCAACCCTGACGTGGGAGCACATACTCACGCAAAGATTACCACCGGACTTGCTGAGAACAAGTTCGGTATCACCATGAGTGACATGGAAAATGTGATAGAGGTAGCCGCCTCGATGGAGCATGTGAAATTTGTCGGCCTCCATTTCCATATTGGTTCGCAGATTCTCAACATGGATGACTTCGCAGCTCTTTGCAACCGCGTCAATGACCTACAGCAGCAGTTGGAGCGCAAGCGTATCCATGTCGAGCACATCAATGTAGGCGGTGGTCTTGGGGTGGACTACCAACATCCCAATCGTGTGCCCATTCCCGATTTCAAAAGCTATTTCAGCACATACGCCCGCCTGTTGCGACTCCGTCCAGGTCAAACGCTTCATTTCGAACTCGGTCGTGCGGTTGTCGCCCAGTGTGGTTCGCTCATCACCCGCACACTCTATGTAAAACAAGGTACAGCCAAGCAATTTGCCATTGTTGATGCAGGTTTCACCGACCTCATCCGTCCTGCCCTCTATCAAGCCTACCACAAGATAGAAAATATCTCGAGCGAAGGGCCGATAGCCACTTACGATGTGGTAGGTCCCATCTGCGAGTCAACCGACGTTTTTGGTAAGGCTGTCGACCTCAATACCACCAGTCGTGGCGACCTGATAGCCCTCCGTTCCGCAGGAGCCTATGGAGAAATCATGGCCTCACAATATAACTGCCGACGTCTTCCCATCGGATATATCACAGAAGACCTATGACCATCGACTTGCTCACCATTACGGCTGGTGCTGTACTGTTTGTTCTGGCGCTTCTCACCCCTTTGTTGAATCCATTTTTCAGGAGGATTCGCAAGACGCAGGTTTCTGCATCCAGTGAGCAGCCGCCTGTCACTATCCTGTTGGTTTCCAATGGTGACCATGTCGCCCTCGATGAGCACCTCCCTATTTTCCTCACTCAGGAATATGGCCCTGGTTATGAGGTTGTCGTGGTGACGGAGAAAGCCGATGTGGAGACAGAGAACGTGCTTAAGCGCTACTCCCAGAACGAGCGGCTCTACCACACTTTTGTGCCTGAGAGTTCCCGTTATATGAGCAAGAGCAAACTTGCCATTACACTTGGTGTGAAAGCCGCCAAGAACGAGTGGATTATTCTCACCGACCCACGCTGCAAGCCTGAAGACAGTCATTGGATAGAGGCGATGTCGCGGCAGATGGGAGCTCACAATAGCCTTGTCCTCGGCTATGCCAATTATTCAGAAGAAGCCAAGCCCTATCATCGTTTTGAACGTCTCCACACCGCCCTGTATCTTCTGCGAGAGGCACAGCAAGGACGTCCCTACCGCACCAACAGTATGAATGTGGCTTTCCGCAAAAGCGAGTATATGGAGCAGCAGGGCTTCTTGGAATACCTTAAATACTCCATCGGAGAGTATGACTTCTTGGTCAACAAATTCGGTCGTCAGGGAACAGCAGCTATTGCCACAGATTCGGACACGTTGCTGACGGAAAACGCCGTCTCCTCAAAGACATGGCAAAACCGTCAGGTGTATTACCATGAGGTAGGCAAGCACCTTGACGGTGGAGCATGGCTCCGTGTATTGCGAGCCCTTGACCGTTGGTCAATGATGCTCAACTATCTCCTCATTATTGGCACAGGCATCTTTGCCGGTTTCACCCATCGTTGGATATTGTTGGGAGCCGCAGTCGCTGCCCTCATCCTTACCATCGTTCTCCGCTCACTGATTGGCAAGAAGGCGTTGCAGGAGTTTCAAGTCAATATACCAGCCTGGAAGGTTGTTCCTTTGGAACTCAACATGCAGTGGCATCGTTTCCTCACCCGCATGCGTTATGAGTATGCAGATAAGAATGATTTTATCAGTCATAAGGTTTAGGAGTGTAGGAGCTTAGGAGTATAGGGGTTTAGACATATGATTCTTTTGGGCGTTTAGGAGTTTTGGAGTGTAGACAATAGAATTGTTTGTAGGGATTGATTCTTTTTTCTGTTTTCCAGACAAGTAATTGGAATAAATATTGTATATTTGCAATCTAGAATGGAAATCAAAGTTTTATATTTTATTCCACACCTGCCAGCGAATGCTGACAGCAATTCCATGCTTGAACTCTTCCTCGGCAAAATGGCAGAGGAAGTGAATGTTCATATTGCCACCCTTACCCCCTCTCAATTACCTCAAGGTCCATATACAATACACTGCATAGGTAACGGCAAAGCCAACTATGGCAAATATGGATTTGCCAATCTGCTGTCCCTGCAGAAACGATATCTCCGTCTGCTCTACGACCTCATGCCCGACCTTGTACATATTCATGGCAGTTACAGTTTTCTTGCCTCGCGGATTTCACGGTGGTCTGTCCAGCGCAATTTTCCTGTTGTGTTCAGTCCAAACGGCGGAATGTCGCCCGAATATATTGATGCTGCCTACGGTGAGCGCACATGGCGGTTGCTCACCTACCAGAAGGGCATGTCGCGAAAGGTCACTTGCATCATCACCACCGATGAAAAAGAAGCAGAATATATTCACCATGAGCACCTGAATGACCGTGTGGAACTGATTGAAGACCCAACGGCAGGAGAATATCTGGACATAGATGGTTGCGTAGAGCAAATTTATAGCATTTATCAAAAGGTTCTTGCCAGCGACAAGACACTTCGTCTGCACCAGCGTGAGCGAGAGGCCGTCAGTGCCCTACTCCATCTCAGCATGGCTGGTGAGGGAGAGCGTCAACCTCTTTGTTCCGAAGATATCCTCAACTTGAGGAAGATTACTCCGCTCCAGTGGCGTGACATCCATCTTTTTGCCGCAGAGCAAGGTATCACGAGTCATGTGATGGAAGGTATCAGCAAAGCGCAATTGGCAAGTGCCTCCAACCAAGTTCCCGACATCGATGTTTTCCCGTCACACACTGCCAAGAACAAAAACCAACTGGAAGGCGAGCGACTCCAGATGACCAATTTCGCTTCTTTCCGTATCAAGAGGAAGTTGAAAAATGCCGACCCCACAGTGAGGAAAATCTGCTATATGCTCCTCAATATGCGGAAGCAGTTACGTGAGCATACCCTTACCCTCCGTCAACTCTGTGACCTTTACGAGACCTATCGTTATGAGGACATCGACGAGGAAAAACTCGCCCTCGCCCTCCGTTCGACAGGCCTCTACTCCTTTGCCTGCCGCATCAGCCAGGTGCTTGATGAGACTGCCTACCTCGATGAGGGGTTCATGCCTGTCCCTGCCCTTGACGACCGCGGTACCGCCCGCATCAGAACCCACCTTATGAAAGACCCAACACCATGACAACTAAAACCCAAGACATTGTACAGGACATGCGTTATCTTGAACTGCTGTCCCACTCATTCCCCACCATTGCGGAGGCAAGCACGGAAATCATCAACCTTCAGGCAATCCTCAACCTGCCAAAAGGCACAGAGCATTTCCTGGCAGATATCCATGGTGAGTTCGAAGCATTCCAACATATACTCAAGAATGCATCGGGCAACATCAAACGTAAGGTCAACGAGATTTTCGGCAACCAAATCAGAGAGTCTGAGAAAAAAGAACTCTGCACGCTCATCTATTATCCCCGTGAGAAACTGGAATTGGTCAAGGAGAAAGAAGAAGACATCAACGACTGGTATCATATCACCATCCACCACTTGGTGAAGGTGTGCCGTGAGGTATCCAGCAAATATACCCGTTCGAAGGTGCGCAAGAACTTGCCGCCCGAATTCAGTTACATCATTCAGGAACTGCTTCATGAGCATACGGAGGATGTGGACAAGACTGCTTATGTGAGTGCCATTATCGACACCATCATCTCCACTGGCAGTGCAGATGACTTCATCACCGCCTTGTCGAATGTCATCCATCGTCTTGCCGTAGACCAATTGCATATCCTCGGTGACATCTATGACCGTGGTCCGGGAGCTCATCTCATCATGGACACGATGGCCGACCATCACAGTTGGGACATCCAATGGGGCAACCACGATATTCTATGGATGGGGGCGTGTGCCGGTAATGAGGCCTGCATCTGCAATGTCATCCGCTTGTCGCTGCGCTATGCCAACCTCGCCACCTTGGAAGAAGGTTATGGCATCAACCTCATCCCCCTTGCCACCTTTGCCCTCGACACTTATGGCGATGACCCCTGTGAGGAGTTTCAGCCTCGTGTGTTGGACGAGGACGCCAACATGGATGAGAAAACCCGTTTCCTTACTGCCCGTATGCACAAGGCCATCTCTATCATCCAGTTTAAATTGGAAGCACAGATGGCAGCCAAGCATCCCGAATGGAACATGTATGACCGCAGTGTGCTGAGTTTTATCGACTATGCCAAGGGCACCATCCAACTTGATGGCAAAGAGTATAGGCTGACCAGTAATCAATTCCCCACCGTCAACCCCACCACACCCAACGAACTGACTCAGGAAGAGCGCTCCCTACTCGACCGTCTGCGCCGTTCTTTTACCGTCAGTGAAAAACTGCACCGACATATCAGATTGTTGCTTCAGCATGGCTGCATGTATGCTGTTTTCAACAACAACCTGCTGTTCCATGCCTCTGTGCCCCTCAATGAAGATGGTTCGCTTAAAGAGGTGGAACTATATGATGGAAGGAAATACAAGGGAATGGACCTGCTTCACAACATCGGGATGATTATTCGTGCTGCTTTCCAGAACGACACCGACCCGAAGGAAAAAGCCTTTGCCATCGACTATTTCCTCTATCTTTGGTGCGGCAAGGATTCCCCATTGTTTGATAAATCCAAGATGGCTACGTTTGAGCGCTACTTCCTGAAGGAGAAGGAGACCCACAAGGAAGAGAAAGGCTATTACTTCAAGTTGCGTGACAATGCTGACATCTGCGACCGCATCATGGACGCATTTGGAGTGAAAGGCGACAACCGTCACATCATCAACGGCCATGTGCCCGTCCATGTGAAGACAGGAGAAAATCCCATCAAGGCCGATGGCAAGTTGATGGTCATCGATGGAGGATTCTCAGAAGCCTATCATAAGGAGACCGGTATTGCCGGATACACCTTAGTGTATCACAGCCGTGGTTTTGAACTGGTGCAGCATGAGCCTTTCACCTCTGCACGCGATGCCATCCTCCGCGGAACTGACATTCTGGGCACCACCCAGATTGTGGAGATGTCCACCCACCGCATGCGCGTCGCCGACACCGACAAAGGTGCCGACATCCGCAGCCAGATAGCAGATTTGGAAAAACTGCTCTATGCCTATCGGCATGGCATTATCAAGGAAAGAGAGAAAAGGGAATAGACAAAAAATCCTCTCCGATTGGAGAGGATTTTTTGTTGGGTGTTTTCTTATTCTTTTGGAAAATTAGTCAAGTTTGAGGCTCTTCTTGATGTCGCCGATGCGCTCCTCGGCAGCAGCCATGCAGCGCTCGTAGCATCCTGCGCACTTGAAGGTCGGGTCTTTCACCTCAATGTAGAACTTGATTTTCGGTTCGGTGCCTGACGGACGGACACTTACCTTGGTGCCATCTTCACAGAACCACTGCAGCACGTTCGACTTGTCGGGCATGTCCAACTTCGTCACATTGCCATCAGCATCACGAGCCTCGAGAGCCTGGAAGTCTTTCGACAGCACAATCTTTGCCCCACCGAGGTCTTTCGGAGGATCATTGCGGAAGTCGGTCATCATCTGCTTGATTTCATCGGCACCTGTCTTGCCCGGACGCACCACATTGATAGTGAACTCACGTGAGAATCCATATTCAGCATAGATGTCCATGAGCAGGTCGTAGAGCGTCTTGCCATTGTCCTTAGCCCATGCGGCAATCTCGCAGATGAGGCAGATGGAAGCTGGTGAATCCTTGTCGCGCACTTTGTCAAACGGCAGGAATCCGAAGCTCTCCTCGCCGCCACCGATATACTTGTTGACACCTTCGGAGACACGAATTTCATTGGCAATCCATTTGAATCCCGTGTAGCAGTCGCGCAGCTCCACTCCATTCTTGTCTGCGATTTTTTTGATGACCTCTGTGGTCACGATAGTCTTGACGAGGAACTCATTGCCCTTCAGCTGACCCAGTTTCTTCTTGTTGGCAATGATATACCAGCAGAACATCATACAGGTCTGGTTGCCGTTGAGAATTTCCCATTCACCCTTGGCATTGCGGCAGACGATAGCCAGACGGTCTGCATCCGGGTCGGAAGCGATGACGAGGTCGGCATTGAGTCTTGTACCCAGTTTCATGCCCAGTGTCATGGCCTCAGCATTCTCGGGATTGGGCGACACCACAGTGGGGAAGTTGCCATCGATGACCATCTGCTCTGGTACGACATGGATGTTCTGGAATCCCCATGAGCGGAGTGCTTCAGGAATGATTACACGTCCGGTGCCATGCATTGGTGAATAGACAATGTTGAGGTCTTTCTGGCGTAGAATCACCTCTTGGTCGACCATTGCCTCTTTGACAGCCTGCAGGTAGTCCCAGTCCATCTCGCCGCCGATAATCTCAATGAGTTCCTTGTTGCCATCGAACTTCACGTCGTCGATTTTCACCTTGTTGACCTCATCAATGATACCTTTGTCGTGCGGAGCAAGCACCTGTGCGCCATCGTCCCAGTATGCCTTGTAGCCGTTGTACTCGCGTGGGTTGTGCGAAGCCGTCACGTTGACACCAGCCTGGCATCCCAACTGACGGATGGCGAATGAGATTTCCGGTGTGGGTCTCAAGCTTTCAAACAGATAAACCTTGATGCCGTTGGCGGAGAAGATGTCGGCCACTGTTTCAGCAAACATACGTCCATTGTTTCGGCAGTCGTGTCCTACGACCACACTGAGGTCATTGCGTCCTGGGAAAGCCTTGTTGATGTAGTTGGCAAACCCTTGTGTGGCCATACCGACGATATACTTGTTCATGCGGTTGGTTCCGGCACCCATGATGCCACGGAGTCCTCCCGTTCCAAATTCGAGGTCGCGATAGAAAGCATCGATGAGGTCTGATTTGTCCTCATTGTCGAGCATTGCCTGCACTTCCTTTCTCGTTTCCTCATCAAACGACGGCGAAAGCCACTCTTTGGCTCTTGCCTCACACTGCAAAATAAGATCTGCGTTATTTCCCATATTGATTTAAAATTAAGTAATGTGTTTTTGTCAGTAGCCTGATAAATGTGATATGCAAAGATAAGTGTTTTTTTTGAATTCGCATTACAATTGGTGCATCTTTTTTGTAAAAAAAGACAAAAGAAATATTAAGATGTACCTTAAATGGAAAAAAATGCCTATTTTTGCCAATGGAAGACGAATGTCTATCCACAAGCCACCATTCCTATTATCATACATGAAGACATTGTTGATTTGGGTGGGTAAGACCACTGACAAGCATATCCAGGCATGCCTAAACGACTATGTAGGGCGAATTGGTCACTACATGCCTTTTGACATCCGTGAGATTCCCGAACTGCGCAACACCAAGAAACTGACCGAGGCGCAGCAGAAGGAGCAAGAAGGAGAGCAAATCATAAAACTTCTTCAGGATGGCGACCATGTGGTGCTTCTCGATGAGCGAGGCACCGAGCGTCGCAGTGTGGCTTTTGCCGATTGGATTCAGAAGAAGAGCATGGCCACCCGTCGTTTGGTATTTGTCATCGGTGGTCCCTATGGCTTTTCAGAACGTGTATACCAACGCGCCAACGAACGTATCTCTTTGTCGTTAATGACCTTCTCACATCAGATGGTGAGACTGATTTTCACCGAGCAACTCTACCGTGCCTGCACCATCATCAAGGGAGAGCCTTATCACCACGAATAAGTTCGTTGACACCGAACATATCCACCAATTCCTGATAGATGCGCTGCACGGGCAGTCCCATGACATTGAAGTAACTGCCCTTCAATGCCGTTACACCAATATACCCTATCCATTCCTGTATGCCGTATGCCCCAGCCTTGTCGTACGGACAGTAGTTGTCCACATAATAGTCTATCTCCTCATCTGCGAGTACTTTGAAGGTCACCTCCGACGTGACCGACAGGGCACGCTGCTCTTCCGTTGTGGTGAGGCAAACACCAGTGATGACATGATGTGTCTTTCCGCTGAGTGCCCTAAGCATCTCCACCGCCTCGTCACGCGTAGCAGGTTTGCCCATCACCATGTCGTCGAGCACCACCACGGTGTCGGCTGTGATGACGAGTTCGTCATCACCGATGATGTTTTTATATGCTTCTGCCTTCGCATGTGAAATGAAGTTTGCCACCTCACAGGCGGGCAGGTCTTCAGGATAACTCTCATCAATATCTTTGAGTACATGGACCTCAAAGCCGATTCCAAGACCGGCGAGGAGTTCTTTTCTTCTGGGGGAGTTGCTGGCGAGAATGATTTTTTTCATGAGAATTGGTTGTTTGGTCGTTTGGTTGTTTAGTTGTTTAGTTGTTTGGTTGTTTTGTTGTTTGGTCGTTTAGGCGTTTGGGGGTTGGGTGTTTGGGTGTTTGGGGGTTGAGGAATTTGAATGATAGTTGCTTTTATTACCAACCGAAGGCTTCTGCGCCTGAGAGCCATTTGCCTTGGGCACGGAGAACCTGTTCGATGACGTCTCGGGCACATCCGTCGCCACCATTGCGATGACTCACGTATGTGCTGATGGCCTTGATGTCGGGCGCGGCGTCAGCAGGAGCGCACGGACATCCGCAACGCTGCATCACCTCATAGTCGGGAATGTCGTCACCCATATAGATGACCTCCTCGTCGGATAGCCCATGCTGAGCGAGGTATTGCTCATAAGTTTTGATTTTGACAGCGCAACCCAGAAAAATATCTTTCACCCCGAGGTATTCGTAACGCAACTTAATGTTTGGAGTACGTCCCCCGGTAAGGATGACGATACTTAGTCCAAGTTTCATTGCCAATTGAATGGCGTAACCGTCACGTATGTTGATGGTGCGGAGAGGTTCACCCGTGGAATCCATCGAAATCGTCTGACCGCTGAGCACGCCGTCGACATCGAAGATGATAGCTTTTATTTTTTTGAGGTCGTAGTTAATCATTGGTGAGGTTTTGAGGTTTACTTCAGAATTTATCGGGATGGACGTTTTCCCATTTCAGGGAGTTGTCGTCGTGCGGAGGAAGGGAGTCTCGCTTTTTTCCAAAAGCGATGAGGCACAGCACATCCTGCTCCTCAGGGATGTCGAGAATACCACGAACTACGTCAGATGACTTTGTGCCATCGCTCAACCGCCGTCCCCTAATCTGTACCCAACAGGAAGACAGTCCCAGTTCCTCAGCCTGCAACTGCATGGCATAAGCAGCGATGCTACCGTCCTCCACCCAACAGTCGTTAAGTGTAGGATTGCCCAAAACCGCCACCGCGAAGGACGCGTCTCTGACGAAAGCCGCCCCCTGCTCCTTTGCATCCGACAGTTTGTCGAGCGTCATAGGGTCGTCTGTCACTACGAACTGCCACTGTCGGTTGTTTCTTGATGTGGGTGACAAGAGAGCTGCACGCAGAATGGCCTGCACCTGCTCCGCTTCAATCTCCCCTTGCGCATATTTGCGATGGCTTCTTCTTCTCGCCACTAAATCATAAAAATCCATGCTGCAAAGGTAAGGAAATAAAAAGAAAAACAAATAATTATTTTGTGTTTCTTTCGTTTTTACTTACCTTTGTGGCGTTTAAACAACAACTTATTATACAACTTATTACAACACAAAGATGAGAAAGATTTTCTTCGCCCTATTCATGCTCTGCAATTCAGCAGCAATGATGGCACAGCCCCAAGGCTTTGGTTTTCCACAGCCACAGAACAATGCTACATTTAAAGATATCAATTATGCCGGAGACGACTTGGAAGCCCACCGGCTTGACATCTACCTCCCTGAGACCAATCAAGAGAAATACAAAGTTGTCGTAGCCATCTACGGCAGCGCCTGGTTCTCCAACAACATGAAAGGGATGACTTATATGTCATTAGGCAAGCCCCTCACAGATAAAGGCTTCGCTGTGGTGTGCATCAACCACCGCTCCAGCGGCGACGCCAAGTTTCCAGCCCAGATACAGGATGTGAAGGGAGCCATCCGTTTCCTCCGTGCCAATGCAGACAAATACAAGCTCGATACCTCATTCATCGGTATTACCGGCTTCTCCTCCGGCGGCCATCTCGCCTCTATGGCAGGTGTGACCAATGGGATGAAGACCCGCACTGTGGGCAACACCACTGTTGACATTGAGGGAACCATAGGCGGCAACCTTTCTCAAAGCAGTGCTGTTGATGCCGTAGTTGACTGGTTTGGTCCCGTCGACATGGCCCATATGAACAAATGTGAGACGGTGAACGACGGTCGTTCGCCAGAGGCAGCTTTGATTGGTGGTGCCCCCGCCGACCTTCCCGACATGGTGAGCCTTATCAGTCCGATAACCTACGTCACCGCCGATGGTCCCCGCTTCCTCGTTGTCCATGGTGAGGCAGACAATGTCGTTCCCCACTGCCAGGGTGTCAACTTCTCAGAGGCGCTGAAGAAGGCTGGCCGTCTGGAAACCTTCATCAGCGTGCCCAACGGTCAGCACGGTCCTGTTACCTTCAACGAAGATTCCTTCAAACAGATGACCGATTTCTTCCTCAAAGAGGCAGCAAAGCAGTAATCCAGAACCATTTTCTTCATCCATATCAATAGTTCCTCCCCAAAACGGAGGGACTATTTTTGTATGCTCTGTCAACCCTGTTTTACAATAATCGGGGGGATTGTGCGTTATTAGATAGATGAGACTGAAATCCATTCTGTTTGTCCTATTGCTGTTTTCAGCCATAGGCATCCAAGATGTTTTCTCGCAGAGCTTCACCCTTAGGGGCAAGGTGAGTGATGAAAACAACAATCCCCTTGAGCTCGCCACGGTAGCCGTGGTGAAGCAAGGTCGTGTGACTTTTACTAACCTCAAGGGAGAGTTCAGTATGGAACTTCACTCCGCCGACAGTGTGGTGGTTAGGTTCTCCATGGTGGGTTATCAGGAGAAGATACGTGTGCTCCGCAAACCCAAAGGCACACAGACTCTTCTCATCCAGATGCACAGTGACAACGAACTTGACGAAGTGCTTGTATTGCAGCGTCGTCGGCAGACAGGTCAGAGTGAGGAACTCGACACCAAGGACATGAAGACTATGCCGTCCGCATCCGGCAATGCCGTGGAAGAGATGATACAGGGGCAGGCCGGTGTTTCCACTCATAGTGAGCTGTCATCGCAGTACAATGTCCGTGGCGGCAGTTTTGACGAGAACAGTGTATATATCAATAATGTGGAGGTGTATCGTCCCTTCCTCGTGCGCAGCGGTCAACAGGAAGGTTTGTCCGTCATCAATCCCGATATGGTGGAGTCCATCAGTTTCTCCACCGGTGGTTTTGAGGCAAAATACGGCGACAAGATGTCGTCAGCCCTCGACATTACTTACAAGCGTCCCAAGAAATTCGAGGCCAGTGCCGCCGCCAGTTTGCTTGGTGGCAGCGGTTATGTGGGATTCAGCACGAAGAAATTCTCCTGGAGCAACGGAATCCGCTACAAGACCAATCGTTACCTGCTGGGGTCGTTGGAAACCAAAGGTGAGTACAACCCCAACTTTTTCGACTACCAGACTTATCTCAGTTATCAGCCCAACCAGCGTTGGACGGTTGACCTCATCGGCAATATCTCCGAGAACCACTACAATTTCACGCCAGAGGACCGTGAAACCAATTTCGGAACGATGGAGAACGTGAAAAGCTTCAAAGTGTATTTCGATGGCAATGAGAAAGATATCTTCCGCACTTATTTCGGTATGTTCAACATTACCCGTCATTTAAGTGCCAAAACAGACCTTTCACTCACCACCTCCGCATTTTATACCAAAGAACAGGAGCAATTTGACATCCAGGGACAGTATTGGCTGACTCAGACCGAGACAAGTGAGAACCTTGGTGTGGGCACCTACATGGACCATGCCCGCAACTATCTGAAGGCTGATGTGGAAACTTTCAAGGTGTCGCTCAAGCATAAGACACGCCGCCATCACTATCAGGTTGGTTTCACTTACAAATGGGAGCACATCAAGGAAAACAGCCGTGAATATGAGATGCGCGACTCTGCAGGCTATACTATGCCCCACACAGGGCGTGACCTCTACATGATTTATTCGCTGAATGCACAAAACACCCTCAATGCCAACCGTTTGGAGGCCTACGTACAGGACACTTATAAGTTCAGCAGTGCAAGTGAGGAGACATTCTACACCTTCAACTACGGTGTGCGTTTCTCTCGCTGGAGCTTCAACAAAGAGAGCCTTGCCAGTCCAAGAGCATCACTCAGTATTGTGCCTGCCTTTAACAACGACGTCACTTTCCGTTTCGCCACAGGTGTCTATTACCAAGCTCCATTTTACAAGGAACTGCGTGACACGACAACTATCGACGGCATCACCTACGCCAACCTCAACCAGAAAATCAAGAGTCAGCGGTCCATCCATTTCATCGCCGCCTACGACTATCGTTTCAAGATGAGCCAACGCAATTTCCGATTCAGTGCAGAGGCCTACTACAAGTTGATGTCCAACCTTGTGCCCTACAGCGTCAGCAATGTAAAGGTGGTGTATTACGGTCAGAATGAAGCCAATGGCCATGCCATGGGACTTGACCTGAAATTATATGGAGAGTTTGTTCCCGGAGCCGATTCGTGGATTAGCCTCTCCGTAATGGACACGAAGATGAAACTGCACGGCAAGAACATCCCCATGCCTACCGACCAGCGCTTTGCACTCAGTCTGTATTTCACTGACTACTTCCCCAACACTGAGCGATGGAAGATGTCACTCAAATTAGCATACGCAGATGGCCTTCCTTTCGCCGCTCCGCACCGCGGCATCGAGAGCTTTGACTTCCGTGCCCCAGCCTACAAGCGTGCCGACATTGGTATGAGTTTCCGTGCCCTTGACAACGACAAACGCCAACACAAGAAGAACCCCTTCCGCAACATTTGGTTGGGTGTGGATTGCCTTAACCTCTTCGGTATCAACAATGTCAACTCCTATTATTGGATTACAGACGTGACCAACCAGCAGTATGCGGTGCCCAACTATCTCACAGGACGACAAATCAATGGCAGGGTGCTGATTGAGTTTTGAGATTATTTAGGAGTTTAGAAGTCTGGGAGTTTAGGAGTTTAGGAGTTTAGACAATAGCTTAGCATTTATAAGGAGTTTAGGAGTCTAGGAGTTTAGGAGTTTAGACAATAGCTTAGCATTTATAAGGAGTTTAGGAGTTTAGGAGTTTAGGAGTTTAGACAATAGCTTAGCATTTATAAGGAGTTTAGGAGTTTAGGAGTTTAGACAATAGCTTAGCATTTATAAGGAGTTTAGAAGTCTGGGAGTTTAGGAGTTTAGACAATAGCTTAGCATATAAGGAGTTTGTTGTTTAGACAATAGCCCTGATTGTATTGGATATAATGGTAATGATGTGTGGAAAATGAAAAAATAATAAAATTCGGAATATTATACACGCTATATGGATTTTATTTATTACTTTTGCACAAAATTACGAAACAAATAGAATCGTTCACTTTAAACTTTACTTAAATGAAAATCTCACACATTGAACATCTTGGAATCGCAGTTCCGAGCATTGAGGAAGCCCTCCCCTATTTCAAGGAAGTATTGGGTCTTGAGTGTTATGCAGTAGAGGTCGTTGAAGACCAGAAGGTAAAGACCGCTTTTCTGAAGTGCGGCGAGGTGAAATTGGAGCTTCTTGAGCCGACGTCACCAGAGAGCACCATCCAGAAATGGCTCGACAAAGGAGGCCGTGGTGTACACCATGTGGCATTCTGCATCGAGGACGGTGTAGCCAACGCTCTTGCCGAGTGTGACGAGAAAGGCATCCGCCTGATAGACAAGGCTCCCCGTAAGGGCGCTGAGAATCTCAACATTGCCTTCCTTCATCCGAAATCGACTTGTGGCATTCTCACAGAACTCTGTGAGCATTAACCAGCGAACTAACGTCTGCCATTAAGCAGCAAATCACAAGAATAAAAAAATGAGTAAGCAATTAGAAAAGATTAAAGCCCTTGTCGCCAAGCGCGAACAGGCCCGTCTTGGTGGCGGCGAGAAAGCCATTGAGAAACAACATGCCCGTGGCAAGTACACAGCCCGCGAGCGCATAGACATGCTTCTTGACGAAGGTAGTTTCGAGGAGTTTGATATGTTTAAACTCCATCGCTGCACCAATTTCGGCATGGAGAAGAAGCAGTTTCTCGGCGATGGTGTTGTAGCAGGTTCCGGAACCATTGACGGCCGCTTGGTATACATCTTTGCCCAAGACTTCACCGTCAACGGCGGCTCTCTCTCCGAGACCATGGCAGAGAAAATCTGCAAGGTGATGGATATGGGTATGAAGATGGGTGCTCCCGTCATCGGCATCAACGACTCAGGTGGTGCCCGCATCCAGGAAGGTATCAACGCCTTGGCAGGTTACGCCGAGATTTTCGAGCGCAACATCCTTGCCTCTGGTGTGATTCCCCAGATTTCAGGTATTTTCGGTCCTTGCGCTGGTGGTGCAGTATACTCCCCCGCCCTCACCGACTTCACCCTGATGATGGAGAACACCTCATATATGTTCCTCACCGGTCCGAAGGTGGTGAAGACCGTCACTGGCGAGGATGTGGACCAGGAGCACCTTGGTGGCGCCTCCGTCCATGCTACAAAGAGCGGTGTTACCCATTTCACCGCCTCGACAGAGGAAGAGGCTCTTGAGATGATTAAGACCCTCCTTAGCTACATCCCCTCGAACAATATGGAGGAGACTCCCCGCAAGCCTTGCGACGACCCCATTGACCGCATGGAGGACAGCCTGAATGAGATTCTCCCCGATGACCCCAACAAGGCATACGACATGTACAAGGTTATCTCCGCCATCACCGATAACGGAGAGTTCTTTGAGGTACAACCCAAGTTTGCCAAGAACATCATCGTCGGCTTTGCCCGCTTCAATGGTCAAAGTGTTGGTATCGTAGCCAACCAGCCTTCATGCTATGCCGGTGTTCTCGATGTGAACGCCAGCCGCAAGGGAGCACGTTTCGTGCGTTTCTGCGATGCCTTCAATATTCCTATCGTAAGTTTGGTCGACGTACCAGGTTTCTTGCCCGGAACCGGTCAGGAATACAATGCTGTGATTCTCCACGGCGCTCAGTTGCTCTATGCCTATGGTGAGGCTACTGTGCCCAAGGTGACCATCACGCTCCGCAAGAGTTATGGTGGCAGCCACATCGTGATGGGTTGCAAGCAGTTGCGCACCGACCTCAACTACGCATGGCCCAATGCAGAGATTGCCGTGATGGGTGCCTCCGGTGCTGTCGCAGTGCTTTGCGCCAAGGAAGCCAAGATGAAGAAAGAGGCCGGAGAGGATGTGAAGGCCTTCCTTGCCGAAAAGGAGGAAGAGTACTCTGAGCTGTTCGCCAATCCTTATCAGGCTGCCAAGTATGGCTACATTGATGATGTGATTGAACCTCGCAACACTCGTTTCCGCATCTGCCGCGCACTTGCTCAGCTTGCCACCAAGCGTGACAACCTGCCAGCCAAGAAGCATGGCAATATCCCGATGTAAGGCATTCCCGCGACAACATTCAAACGTAAAACCGAGACATTATGTCAAAAGGAACAAACGAAGTGTATGCAGCCATTGCCATGGCTCTTCACGAATTCAAGGGCAACAACGTACACGACAAGGAGTCGGGCATCATCACCATCCGTCCCCACCATACTGAGTGGAACGCTCATATGCCGATGACCACAGCCCATCCATAGAAGTTGCATACAACTCATAAAACAAAAAAAGATGAAGACATACAAGTATACGATTAACGGTACCCAGTATGAGGTTGCTATTGGTGACATTGCCGACAATATAGCAACAGTGACCGTCAACGGCGAGGAATACAAGGTAGAGATGGAACCCGAAGCAGAGCCGGAGAAGAAGAAGGTCGTGGTGAAGACAGGTGCTGCTAAAGAAGCCGCCCCCGCAGACGACGCTCCCCAAGCCTCTGGTCCGGTCAACACCGCCAATGCACTTAAGGCTCCCCTTCCCGGTGTTATCACCGAGATTAAGGTTGCAGTAGGTGATGAAGTGAAAGCCGGAGATGTCGTATTGGTGCTTGAGGCAATGAAGATGGCCAACAACCTTGAGGCAGAGAAGCCCGGCAAGGTTACCGCTATTCTTGTTTCCCAAGGCGCCAGCGTCATGGAAGACACTCCACTGATAGTGATTGAGTAACTCATTAATCGGGCTGCCAAGCAGCCCGATTTTTTTGATAAAAGATGAAAGATGTGGGATAATGGCTTGATTGTTCATCCCTCATCTTTCATTTGTTTTAAAAAATATGGAATAATCTAAATTAACGAAAAAAGGATTTTCTCATTTGGATATTTTTTTGTATCTTTGCACATTGAATGGAAACTGACGTGTAGAAAGATGCCGTCTATTCCAAATAAACATTTTTTAAGTCCAAAAGCAAACCCACCGAAGAGATGTCGAAGAAGATTTTATTCATCAACCAAGAGATATCCCCCTACGTTCCCGAAAGCGAAATGTCAATGCTGGGCAAGATGCTTCCTCAGTTGATGCAGGAGCGTGGTCATGAGATCCGCACCTTTATGCCCAAGTGGGGCACTATCAATGAGCGCCGAGGCCAACTTCATGAGGTAATCCGTCTCTCCGGCATGAATCTTATCATCGATGACACCGACCATCCATTGATTATCAAGTGCTCCTCCATCCCCGTATCGCGCATCACTGTCTATTTCATTGACAACGATGACTATTTCCAGAAACGTAGAATGGAGGAAGACGAGAGCGGTGAGGAGTATACTGACAATGGTGAGCGTGCCATCTTCTTCGCCCGCGGTGTGCTTGAGACAATGAAGAAGTTGCGTTGGACGCCCGACCTCATTGTCTGCCAGGGATGGATGTCCGCAGTGGTGCCTCTTTATGTGAAGACAGCCTATCATGAGGAGCCGATGTTTGCTGATGCCAAGGTGGTCACTTCGCTGTTCACCAAGCAGTTGAAGAGCGACTTAGGTACGAAGTTTAAGCACTGTGTGGAGTTCCGTGATGCCAAAGCATCCCTATTGTCCGAATACAGTGATGATTTTGATTTTCTGGAATTGGGCAAGTTGGCCATTGATTATTCCGACGGTATAGTAGAGGCAGGTACAGAGGTCAACCCCTCGCTGATGGAATATGCCAAGGCCAAGGGCCTTCCTATCATGTCATATCCTGGAGCTGAGAACTATGCAGATGCATATGATGAGTTCTACAGCCTCATTTTAGGAACTGAATAAATATTCGTAATGAAACTCAGATTTTTATTAGGTGTTGCCGTTGCCACCTTCATGGTGTTTGCATCTTGTGAAGACACCACTGATGGAATCGGAATCTCTTTGACCGACAATGAGGACCACCTTGAAGTTTCCACCAACACATTTTACGCTACCACCCGTTCTGTGGCTATCAACTCTGTTGTATCCCGCAATACGATGGGCTATTTAGGTTGCATTAAGGATCCCGAGACTGGTGCCCTCATCACCGGTG
Organism: uncultured Prevotellaceae bacterium; assembly: GCA_902767775.1. Classification (GTDB taxonomy): domain Bacteria; phylum Bacteroidota; class Bacteroidia; order Bacteroidales; family Bacteroidaceae; genus Prevotella. Next base: position 72,678 of record CACXIP010000015.1, read on the forward strand.
ATTTCATGACTCAGTTCAACTGTCTTGAGAACTATAAGATTACGCTTCGTGACAGTATTGCAAGTCTTGATGCTGATGGCAATGTGATGGCAGATTCCTGTGAGGTTCGTTTGTTCTACACCAAATACTACGGTGACTCCCTGGCTACCATGAAGCTGACATTGTATGAGTTGGACCATCCGATGTCAGAGGGAATCCAATACTACAGCGATTTCAGTCCGCTTGATGAGGGGTACGTTCGTGAAGACGGCATCTGCAAGACGCAAGCCTATTCATTGTACAACGCATCAGAGTCAAAGGAAAAAACCAAGACGTCGCGGGAATATGTCAATAACATCTGTGTGCGGCTCAACGAGCCCTACACCGACCGTAAAGGCAACCACTACAACAATTTCGGCACTTACATCCTGCGCAACTATTATGAGCATCCCGAGTATTTCAAGAACGCCAACGTCTTTACGCGCAACTTGCTGCCCGGTTTCTTTTTCAAGATGTCAGGTGGTTTGGGTTCGATGGCATACGTCACGATTCCTCAGTTGAACATCTTTTATCGGATGCACATCAAAGACAAGAGTGGCATTGACAGCATTGTACCCCGCTTCACGCTGTTCAACGGTACTGAGGAGATACTTCAGACCACTACCATCACCAACGATGCCGTGGCAATCAGTGACTTGGTAAGCGATAACAGCTGCACCTACATCAAAAGTCCATCAGGTATTTTCACAGAAGTGACCCTTCCTGTTGACGAGATTGTAAGAGGTCATGAGAACGATACCATCAACACGGCAAAGATTGCCTTCAACCGCATCAACAACGAGCAGTGGAACAAGTACAACCTACCTGCGCCCCAGACCCTTTTGATGCTTGAGAAAGACAGTGTGACCACTTTCTTCGAGAAGGGCAAGCTTGCCAATTACAAGCGGTCGTTTATTAGTAATTTCAGTTCTTCCTCCAACAAATATATCTTCAACAACATCGGCGGACTCATCAATGCGATGTATGCTGCCAAGACGGCAGGTTTGAAGAGCGACCCCGATTGGGTAAGCAAACATCCCGACTGGAATAAGGTAATGCTTGTGCCCGTCACCACTACTTCGACAAAGACGTCCACCAATTCCACCATTCTCACAGGTGTCTCGCATGATATGTCGCTGACGAGTACCCGTCTGGTGGGTGGCACTACCCCGATTGTCATCAGTGTAATTTATAGCCGTTTCGATTAGGATGGCAGACAATTATTTGGAGAAGCACCGCGAAGAATACGAGGCACGCAAGGCAGAATGGCTGAGGCGCAAGCATCGTGCTCCCATTCAGCGCAAGAAATTGGAAAAACCAGAAGACGAGGCTCTGTGAAGGAACCTCGTCTTTTCGTATAAAAACAAACCGGCCAGATGTATCTCTACGTCTGGTCGGAAAACTATCAATCAACTCTCTCAAATTGTCCATTGAATCCTTTCGGATGAGATAACTACCACCTTTGCCAAACTTTGCTGGCAAGTGATATGTCATCCCGAAGCAATCTTTTACCTCAAAATACCCTATTGAAAAGATTCTACTGGTCTTTACTGAGTGCAAATATATACAGAAAAATGCATATTATGATTAATGTCAGCATTTATTAGTGTAAAATTGCCAATTTATTGATTTATGTCAATTATAGGTTGATGATGATAGATGAAGGTTAATTGTTTGATATGTTAATATATGAATGGTCATTGTCATGATGGAATAAGGTTCTTTCGCATTTTGAAAGAAAATATAAACTGATTTATTTTGCTTTCCACTTGCTTATTCGTACCTTTGCCAAATGGCAAAAGAAGTAGCCATTATTATTTTGCAAACAACATCAATAACAAGGATATAATGACAGCGATAACCAATTTCGAACAACTGACCGCGCATTTGGTTGAGCGTGGTTTACGCAAGCGTGTGGCAGTAGTATGTGCCAGCGACTCTTCCACCCAGAATGCCGTGGCACGTGCCCTCCGTGAGGGCTTTGCCGAAGCTATTTTTGTAGGTTCCCGTGAGGCTGTGGAAGCCAATGCCGACATTCAGCTTTACAGCGACCATATCTCCTACGTCGATGCCACTGATGGTGACGATGCGGCTCAGAAAGCCGTGGCACTCGTGCGTGAGGGTAAGGCCGACATTTTGATGAAAGGACTGATTAACACCGACAATCTGCTCCATGCCGTGCTCAATAAGGAAACCGGAATTCTCCCCCGTGGACAGGTGCTCACACATATCACCGCCTCCGCCATCCCCGGCTACCCGAAGCTCCTTTTCTTCACCGATGCAGCAGTGATTCCCTACCCCACCCATGAGCAACGTGTGGAACAGGTGCGCTACATTGTGAAACTTTGTCACGACTTCGGCATCAGTACGCCCAAAATCTCACTGATTCACTGTTCGGAAAAGGTGGGCGGCAAGTTCTTCCCCTTCACCGAGCGCTATGCAGAAATTATAGAACAAGGAGCAGCAGGAGAGTTCGGTTCCTGCATCATCGATGGTCCGCTTGACCTGAAGACCTCATGTTGCAAGGAGAGTCTGGTGAAGAAAGGTATCAGTTCTCCATTGGATGGCGAGGCTGATGCACTCATCTTTCCTGACATCCAGGCAGGCAACGTGTTCTACAAGACCATCACCTTTTTCTGCCATGCCGAGACAGCAGGTATGCTCGCTGGCACATTAGCCCCCGTCGTACTACCTTCCAGGGGCGACAGCGAGCAGTGCAAATATTGCAGCCTTGCCCTGGCAGCCATCAACGCATAAACCACCATACACCCAGACCTTGCAGGCATGAGAGAATACATAGAGGTAAAAGGAGCCCGTGTCAACAACCTTAAAAACATTGACATCAGCATTCCCCACGGACAATTGATTGTCATTGCCGGAGTCAGCGGCAGCGGCAAGTCATCGCTTGCCTTCGACACGTTATATGCCGAAGGCCAGCGCCGTTATGTGGAAAGCCTCTCCTCCTATGCCCGACAGTTCTTAGGGCGGATGAGCAAACCAGAGTGTGATTACATTAAGGGACTGCCTCCTGCCATAGCGATAGAACAGCGTGTTAACAGCCGCAACCCCCGTTCCACTGTAGGCACCTCAACAGAAATCTACGAGTACCTCCGCTTGCTTTATGCCCGCATCGGACAAACCTACTCCCCTATCAGCGGTACGTTGGTGAAGAAGCACTCTACCGAGGACATCATCAGCAAGGTACAGGAGTTCACCATCGGCACTCGTTTCTGTGTGATGGCCCCTCTCCATCTCCCCGAGGGACGCACTTTGGAGCGGCAGTTGCAGATGGAGTTGCAACAAGGTTTTGTCCGTCTGTTCATCAAGGGCGAGTTTGTCAGGATAGAAGATTTCCTCAACGATGCAGAAGCGCTTTCCCATGCCACTGTCAGTGACATCTACATCCTCATCGACAGAATGTCACTCGACGGCAGCAAGGACAGCATCTCACGCCTTACAGACTCAGCCGAGACAGCGTTGTATGAAGGTGACGGAGCCTGCCGTATTACCTTCCTGCCATCCAATCTCTCGTATGATTTCTCCATGCGTTTTGAAGCCGACGGCCAGCGTTTTGAGGAGCCCAGTGACAATATGTTCTCCTTCAACTCCCCCATAGGTGCCTGTCCTACCTGCGAGGGTTATGGTAAGGTGCTTGGCATCGACGAGCGACTGGTCATTCCCAACAGCACACTGAGTGTTTATGAGGGATGCGTGCAGTGCTGGCATGGTGACAAAATGAAGATGTGGCAGGAGGAGTTTTGTCGCCGCGCCACCCGCGATGGCTTTCCTATTTTTACGCCTTATATGGAACTCTCCGCCAAGGAGAAGGACTGGCTATGGCATGGTTTGCCCAGCGACCGCAACAGAGACACCCATGACCGTGTCTCAATAGATGCTTTCTTCGACATGGTCAGGGAAAACCAGTACAAGATACAGTATCGTGTGATGTTGAGCCGCTACAAAGGCAAGACCATCTGTCCCTCATGCCGCGGTACCCGTCTGAAGAAAGAGGCGCAATATGTAAAAATAGCAGGCAAGAGCATTTCCGACCTGGTGGAGATGCCCGTCAGCAATCTCCGCAAATGGTTTGACACCCTTCCTTTAGAGGAACATGAGGAAGAGATAGCCAGACGTCTTCTCACCGAAATCAGAAACAGGCTGATGTTTCTCGACGAGGTGGGACTGGGTTACCTCACACTCAACCGGCAGTCGAACACACTCAGTGGTGGTGAGAGCCAGCGCATCAACCTTACCACATCATTGGGCAGTTCGCTTGTCGGTTCACTCTACATCCTTGATGAGCCCAGCATAGGTCTCCACAGCCGTGACACCGACCGTCTGATACACGTGCTGAAGGAGTTGCAGTCGCTTGGCAACACAGTTATCATCGTGGAGCACGACGAGGAGTTCATGCGTGCCGCCGACTATCTCATCGATGTGGGGCCCGATGCCGGCCGTCTGGGTGGAGAAATCGTCTTTGAAGGAAAAGCTTCCGACATTCAGGATGGAGCACTTGTGAAATACCCCAGAAGCCATACAGTGAAATACCTGCTCCATCAGGAGAGCATTCCCGTTTCCCTCTCCCGCCGTCCATGGAACATGTGGATTTCCCTTCGCGGTGCTCGGATGCACAATCTCCGAGGCATCGACGTAAAATTCCCCCTCAATGTGCTGACAGTGGTGACCGGGGTGAGTGGCAGTGGCAAGTCATCACTTGTCAACGGCATCCTCTATCCCGCCCTCAAGCGACACATGGGTGATGTCTGCGACCCACCGGGTGAATACCTTGCTTTAGAAGGCGACTGGGAGCAGTTGAGCCGCGTGGAGTTCGTTGACCAAAATCCTATCGGCAAGAGCAGCCGCAGCAATCCCGCCACCTATGTGAAGGCATACGATGCCATCCGTCAGTTGTTTGCCGACCAGCCGTTGTCGAAGCAGATGGGCTTCTCGCCCCAATATTTCTCCTTCAACACCGATGGTGGCCGTTGCGAGGAATGCAAGGGTGCCGGAGTCATCACCGTGGAGATGCAGTTCATGGCCGACCTTGAGTTGGAGTGTGAGTCGTGCCACGGTCAGCGTTTCAAGCGCGATATCCTGGAGGTGCGTTTTGCCGACAAGAATATCAATGAGGTGCTCGACATGACGGTCTCCGAAGCCATCATCTTCTTCAACGAGCACAATGAGACCACTATTTCCAAGCGTCTGCAGCCTTTGGAGGACGTGGGACTCGGTTACATCAAGTTGGGACAGAGTTCCTCCACCCTGTCAGGTGGCGAGAACCAACGTGTGAAACTTGCTTACTTCATCGGTCAAGAGCGGCAGGAACCCACCCTGTTTATTTTCGATGAGCCTACCACAGGTCTTCATTTCCACGACATCCGCCGTTTGCTCTCCTCCTTCAATGCCTTGATTGAGCGCGGGCATACAGTGTTGGTCATCGAGCACAACATGGAAGTCATCAAATGCGCCGACCATGTGATAGACCTCGGTCCCGATGGAGGTGACAAGGGCGGCAACCTCGTCTTTGCCGGAACACCGGAGCAATTGGCCGACTGTCCGCAAAGCATTACCGGTGTCTACCTCAAGAGAAAATTATCAGAAAAAATTTGTTGATAAGGAAAAATTGCATTAACTTTGCGCTCGGATTAAAAAGCCCCTTTTGCCGATATGGCTCAGTTGGTAGAGCAATTCATTCGTAATGAATAGGTCCCGGGTTCGAGTCCCGGTATCGGCTCATTTTTGCGGAATTAGCACATCGGTAGTGCATCGGCTTCCCAAGCCGAGGAGGCGGGTTCGATTCCCGTATTCCGCTCAACAATCCAAGACATTGAAAGCCAGTCAGTTGAACAATATTCAATGACTGGCTTTTCTGCTTATCATCATCAACTACTCCAATCTAAAGTATATGAACAAGATTATTATTCTTATTGCGGCAGCCCTATTGCCCATGTGTGCAATGGCACAAAAGAGTTACGTCAATGTCGTAGCTCTCGGAGTGAACAACAGTTATGGACATAAGATGTATCTGTCGGGCGACATTCCTTCTGGTTTGAAGACCTTCTATGACGACTATTACGACAAGGTCAAGGTTGGAGAAATCGTCAATCAACTTGCTTCTCATGGTTTTGTTGTTGAGCAGATGTCATGCACCCATAATGAGGCCGCTGTAAATGAGACCATCTTGCTTTCCAAAGATGCCTCACCAAATCCGACACCGGTTCGCAACACCTTGTCGGAGCGAGAAGGCGAAACCGTGGAAGTGGCACGTTACAACCTTCAGGGCATGCCTGTCAAACCCCATGAGAAAGGGGTCCAAATAGTGGTCTATTCCAATTACACCACCCGCACCGTCATCGTGGAGTAATTGGACTGGTTGTTCACATACCTGCGAAGATGGTGGTTATGATTGCTCCATGGTGTTGGCGATTTTGTCGACATTCATGCTGCGGGCACTGGCATCGAAAATATCTTTATATACACCGCCTTGTTGGTAAACCTCATCAGGTTTTCCCCCTTGTACCACATGTCCCTCTTTAAGGACATAGATATAGTCGGCATCGATAATCTGTCCGATGTTGTGTGAGATGATGATGACAGTACGCCCTGTCTTGATGGCATCGATGCTCGCCTTGATTTGCTCGGTGGCGATGGCATCGAGGCTGGCAGTAGGTTCATCAAGGAAGATGATGGGTGGGTTTTTGATGAACATACGTGCGATGGCGATTCGCTGCTGCTGTCCTCCACTCAGTTGTAGCGCCTGTGTTTCAAATCCATGTGGCAATTGTATGATTTGGTCATAGATATACGCCTGTTGTGCCGCCTTCACCACCTCCTCATGCGTGGCATTAGGATTGCCATATTTGATGTTCTCTTCAATGGTGCCGTCGAAGATATGATTCTTCTGCAGCACCAGTCCCACGTTGTCACGCAGCCATTGTGTGTCCCACTCGCTAAGTTCCACCCCATCGAGTGTGATGCTGCCACGGTCGGGATGGTAGAACTTGTCGAGCAAGTTGACGATGGTGCTCTTACCTGCCCCGCTAAGTCCCACAAGAGCCGTAATTTTCCCGCTTCGGATATGCATGGAAACATCGAAGAGCGCCTGAGTGCCATTGCTGTAGGTGAAGTCTACCCCTGAGAGTTGGAAGTCGCCTTTCACTTCAGCAGGATGGTGTTTGCCCGAATCCTCCACCTCATTGTCGGCATGCAGGATGCCGAAGAATCCCTCGGCATAGATAAGCGCGTCGTTCATGTCGTCGTAAATGCGGTGGAGCTGACGGATGGGCGCACTCACATTGGCAAAAAGCATCACATGATACATGATTTTGCCGATGGTCATCCCAGGATAGTCGATAAGCACGAGATATGCAGTGAGGATGATGATGAGCACTGTGCCAATCTGCTCGAGGAAGCTCTTCAGTCCATTGAACATATAACTCTGTTTCCGGGTATTGAGTTGCAGGTCGGTCATGTTGCGCTGGATATCCGCCTGTCGCCCAGCTTCAATGCTCTCTCTGTTGAACGACTTGATGACAGTGATGCTCTCGATGATGTTGAGGATGTTCTGACTCACCGCCTGATGTCCGCCAAAAATACCCCTTCTTCCCCCCTTCATCCGTTTCGCCTGAATATAGGTGACCCAGAAGTAGATAGGCACGATGCAAAGTGCCACGAGACCCACATAGACATTCGCCATGAACATCAGCACCAATGCCAGGATGGCGCTGGTGAAAAGCGGAAGAATCTCGATAAAGAAATTGTTGACCGTGTTGCTGAGGCTCATGATGCCCCGGTCGATACGCGACTGCAGTTTTCCCGTCTCATTACCCTCTGATGTGAAGAAAGCCATCCTGAACGACAGCATTCTCCGCACCACACTCAACGACAAGTCTCGACTCACAAGGATGCGCATACGCTCACCATAGTATCGTTGGAAAAAGGTTACCAAAGCTGCTATCACCTCCTTGCCGAGGAGGATGATGCTGATGGTAGTGAGGATACGCACCGCACTTGCCCAGGAGAACTGTGGTTGCTGGATGAGGGCATTGATGGCATCAACGGCCCGGTCGAGCACCACCGCATTGACCTGCGCCATGAACGACCCTACAAGAGTGAGTGCCAGTGTCATACCGATAAGAGCCTTGTAGGGCAGAACAAAAGGCAATATATTTTTCAGCAGGTCAAGGATATTCATCTTGCCTGTTGGGGAAGGCATGTTTTCTTTGGGCATTTGCCGAATAGGATTTGGTGGGGATTGGAAAAGGCCTGGGAGTATTTCCCCCAGGCCTTATTTGAAATTGCAATGCTTAGAAGATAATGGAAGACAGGAAGTAGCAAACCAACGTACTCACGATGACGCAGATGAGACCTGGCACCATGAAGGAGTGATTGAACACATACTTGCCAATCTTCGTAGTTCCCGAGCGGTCCATGTTGACCGTTGCAATATCAGTAGGATAATTGGGGATAAAGAAATATCCATAAGCACATGGCAGCACACCGAGCAGCACCCATCCCGGGATGCCCAGGGCATAAGCCACAGGCAGCAGCGAGACAACCACCGCACCTTGAGAGTTGATAAGCACAGAGAAGATGAAGAACATCAGTGCAATAGTCCACCGATACTCACTTACCATCGTTCCCAGCAGTTCCTTGATACTATCCATGTGTGCCCCGAAGAAGGTGTTGGCCAACCATGCGATACCGTAGATAGCCACCACAGCCACCATACCCGACTGCCACACATTGCCAGCCACAGCAGACTTGGGTTTTGCACCACAGAAAATAATCATTAGCGCTGCCGCCGTGATGAGTATAATTTGGATGACCAAATACATCTTGATGGCAGTGGGAACTTTTGCTGTTACGCCAGCCATCACAATGCCAGCCTTAGCCAATTGTTCTGGACTGACCGTCTTGCCTGTGGGCAACAACACATCTTTTGCACCGTCAATTGCCTTCACTGTCTCAAAAGAAGGAAGGATTTTCTGAGATAGCGCAAGAACAATGATCAGCACAATAGCTGCCAGGAAGATATAGACAGCACGTTTTGCCTTGGCGGATATCTCTTTGGTGAGCAAGGTGTCTGTATTGCCGTACACATAGTCGTGTCCCTCTTGCGTAGAGATTCTCTTCTGGAACTCAGGATCTTTGTCCAAGTCAAGTCCCCTGCGTGAACTCCAGGCAGCTGCCACTATCACACCCACAAGGCATGAGGGGATGGTGACCATCACAATCTGCGGGATGCTGATGTGGAATCCATTGGCAGCTGAGATGGCCGAGAAGGCGATGACCGCCGCCGATATGGGAGAGCAGATGATGGCAATCATGGAAGCCACACTGGCGATGGCACATGGTCTTTCAGGTCGAATGCCTTTTTTGATAGACACATCAGTAATGATGGGCATGATGGTGTACATCACATGACCCGTTCCCACCAAAACAGTCAGGAAGAACGTAGTGATTGGAGCAAGGAAAGTGATGTGCTGTGGATGACGGCGCAGAAGTTTCTCAGCCAGTTGGATGAGCCAGTCCATACCGCCCGAAGCCTGCAGGACACCGGCGCATGTGACTGCTGCCACGATGATATAGATGACATCGGTAGGAGGAGTGCCCGGTTCCAAGCCATGGTCAAATACGAGGAAAGCCAGTCCGAAACCAGCGATGGCACCCAGTGCCAAGCTGCCGTAACGCGAACCCAGATAGAGCGCGAGCAGTACAACGAGTAATTCTATGATGGTGATTAACATAATCTTGAATTTTTAAGTGTTATACTACATGTTTAGAATATCAGCATGCTCAGGCCGTATGCCACCAATGTGGCTACGACGATATGGATGAGTCCCGGCATCATAAACGAGTGGTTGAGCAGGTATTTTCCAATAACCGTAGTACCTGAGCGGTCGAAGTTCACTGTGGCAATATCCGAGGGATAGTTGGGTATGAAGAAGTAGCCATACACGCTGGGTAGCACACCGAGCAGCACCGGTCCTGGGATGCCCAGTGAATAGGCCAGCGGCAGCATTGACACCACCACAGCCCCCTGCGAGTTGATGAGCACTGACACGAGGAAGAACACGAAGGCGATAGACCAGTTGTATTTCGCCACGATATCTCCCAGCATCGCCTGCATCTCCTCCGTGTAGTTGGAGAAATAAGTGTCGGCAAGCCATGCAATGCCAAAGATGGCCACCACAGCCACCATGCCCGACTGCCACACCGGACCCAGCACCGCCTTTTTGGGTGAAGCCTTGCAGAACATAATCATGATAGCGGCAGCCGTCACCATCACAATTTGGATGATGACATTCATCTTCAGCTGCACAGTGGACACCTCCGTGTATCCCGGCATCAAAATTTTAGCCTTTGCCAATGCATCCGCCGAAGCCACGGTACCATCGCTGAAGGTGTACTCAGGGGCATCCTTGATGGCCTTGATGGTCTCATAAGTCGGCAGGATATCCTGGAAGATGGCAAACAGCACAATGATGATGATGGCACCGAGGAATACATACACCGCATTCTTTGCCGACTGCGGAATCTCCTTATCAAGCGTTGTGGCACCGCCGCCATAGATATACGCACGCGTCTCTGGGTCCTGCAGTTTCTTTTGGAACTCAGGATCCTTGTCCAGGTCAAGTCCGCGGTGGTAAGATGCAGCGGCAGCTGCCATCAGTCCCATTATGCATGCAGGGAAGCTGACCATCAACACCTGGGGTATGGTCACATCGAAACCATTGGCATTGGAGATGGTTACGAATGCCACCACAGCAGCAGCAATCGGTGAGCAAGTAATTCCTACCTGTGAGGCGATGGAAGCCACTCCGCACGGTCGCTCAGGACGTATGCCCTTTTTCAGTGCGATGTCGCAGATGATGGGCATCAGGGTGTACACCACGTGGCCCGTTCCCACCAATACAGTCAGCAAGAAAGTGCTGAGCGGTGCGAGGAAGGTGATGCGGTCGGGATGTTTGCGGAGCATCTTCTCTGCAATCTGTATCAGCCAATCCATGCCACCTGATGCCTGCATGATGCCAGCACAGGTTACGGCAGCGATGATGATGTAGATGACATCCGTAGGCGGTGTTCCCGGCTTCATTCCGAAGCCAAATACAAGCAGTGCCAGACCGATACCCGATATGGCACCCAAGGCCAGCGAGCCGTATCGCGAGCCTACCCATAACGCTCCCAAGACGATGAGGAGCTGAATAATCATTAACATAAGCAATTTAAGGTTTGGTAGTAACTATCTATTTGCAAAAGTAGTAAAAAAAATCCAAAAGTGTACATTTTTGCACAGATTATTTTGAAGTTTATTACACTTCTGCAAGTTGAGTGCAGTTGATGAAATCAATCCGTCAAGAGATATTAGCCATTATTGTTTCTTTCTTTGGTTCTCGGTCTCCTCACGCTTCAGCTGATAGAAGCGGTCGATAAAATGGATTTGCTCGCTGTTGGGCAGCATGATGAGTGATGCTCCGTTGCTGAACTGCATTGTTGTCGGTTTTGTGGCATCGAAAGCAGGCCAGTAAGGCAGTCCTTTGCCATTGGGATTGCATGTTTTCGCAAAATTCACCCAATACTGCTGCATGATTTCAGCCACCGCAGCCTCGGCTGGGTATTTTTCCGGCTGAGTCAGGAACTCCCCATTGAGGTAGAGGATATCATCGGCATGCGCCACACCGCGCCGGCGTGGGTCGCCAGAAAAACTTCTTTTCGAAGGCTGTGCGAGGAAAGCCGCATAAGCCGGTTGCTTTCCCGTCTTGTTTTGCAGTGACACCCATGCATAGGAAGGCCATGCGAAGCCCATATCGCGGAACATGTCTCCATTGGCATGAAATGCCTCATCCACTGTATTGGCAGGATACACTCTCAGAGCTTCCTCTGCCATGTCTCCAAAGATGCCCTTTACGGCACGCTTATAATCCTCTGGTTTGATGGAATAAGAGAAGAGAGCCCCCTCATCGCTGTTTGTCATCACGATGACCGGAACGTCGTTGTATTCGCCACGCTCATAGAGGCGATATAGGTCATCGGTGATGACATATCCATCGACACAAGGCCAGAATCCACCGAATCCCACATTGTCTCCAGCGAGTGCGAGTGCATCCATTTTTCTGAGTTGTTTGATTGACTTTTTCTTCAGATGTTTCTGGAAAGCCAGTCCTTGTTGCTCTGCTCCTTTTTGTGAAGCGTTGGCAACAAGAGAGCGGTTGGCATCAGTCCATGGTGCGAACGACCCACCGCTCTGGCTGATGCATGCTCGGAAGAGGCCCTTTGCCAATGGTGATGCACAGAGGATGCTGCAACTTATGGCACCGGCACTCTCTCCGAAAATGGTAACCTTAGACGGGTCGCCACCGAAGTTGGCAATGTTGCGCTGCACCCATTGAAGCGCAAATATTTGGTCGAGCAAGCCATAGTTGCCTGAATGTCCGTTTTTTGATTCTTTGGTCAGCTCGGGATGTGCCATGAATCCCAAAGCCCCTGTGCGGTATTCCACGCTCACGATGACCACGCCCCTTTGAGCCAGATGTTTCCACAGGTCGCCCCCATAGTGCTCGGTCTGGAATCCACCGCCATGAATCCACACCATCACCGGCAAACGGTCGTTGACGGAAGTAGCAGGGGTGGCAATACCGAGATAGAGACAATCCTCACTCATTTTTGGGTGAGACCCATCACGGCGAGACGGCTGTGGTGGCCATGGTCCGAATTCCTCCGCCTTCAGCACCCCTTCCCATGACTGTGCAGGTTGTGGAGCCTTCCATCTCAAATCACCTACAGGCGGTGCAGCATAGGGTATTGCCTTATATACAGCAAGCTTGCCGTCGGGTATGCCCTCCAACTCACCAGTTTCCACATGTGTTCTCAGCAATGGTTGTCCTTGAACACTTGTTGCTGCTAAGGCAGCAAACAAGGTCATCACGATGATTGTCAGTTTTCTCATAGAATTATCTTTTAGGTTGTTACAACGATATCTTCATCAGAATCTTTGAATGGCTCCATGTGGATGGTGACATGTGTCTGTTTGCCAAAACGCTGTTTGAGTTTTCGCTCGATGTTGGTAGCTTGGTCATGGGCCTCATACAACGAGATATTGCCATCCATCCGCACATGCACCTCGATGGCTATACGGTCGCCTATGTTGCGTGTGCGGAGATTATGGGGCTGCTTGACAGCAGGAAAAGACTGTATCAGTGCCATTATCTCATCCTCAGTATCTGAAGGCAGAGAATGCTCAGTCAGTTCGCCGATACTCGTCTTGAGCAAATCTATAGACACCTTGACCAACATGAAGCCAACGATGATGGAAGCCAGCGGGTCGAGTACTGTCCATCTGTTGCCAAGCAAGATGGCGCCACCGATGCCAATGGCTGCACCTATTGACGAGAGCGCGTCGCTGCGATGATGCCATGCGTTGGCAATCATCGCCTGTGAGTCCAAGTTTTTTCCATGACGGACGGTATAACGATAGAGCCACTCCTTGACCAATATAGACAGCAGAGCCACCCATAATGCCAAGACACCTGGAGCTTCTAACTGTTCTCCTCCAAACCATGCCACCAGTTTCAGTCCACCTGCCACAATGATGCCCGTGGCAGCCGCCATCAGTGCCAATCCGATGATAAAAGAAGCGATAGTCTCAAACTTCCCGTGTCCATAGTCATGCGACTCATCCTGAGGCTTTGCGCTGATATGTACGAAAACGAGAACCATGATATCGGTAAGGAAATCCGACAAGGAGTGCACAGCATCGGCTATCATTGCCGAACTGTGACCGAGCGTGCCTGCGATAAACTTGAACGTCAGCAATGCCACATTTCCTGCACTGCCCACAAGCGTCACCTTATATATTTCTTTTTCTCGTGTCATGCAATCGGTTTTTCACATGCAAAAATAAGTATTTTTTTATAAAACACAAAAATTGGATGAGGGATGAGAGATGAATGTGGAAGGTTTATTTGCTTTTTGTTCGCATAATCAGTTTTTTGAACTACCTTTGCGGAAGATTATAAGCTAACAGATGAGATACCTTGGAGAAATCATTTCGTTGGGCGTGGCCTGTTCATGGACTGTAGCAGCATTGTTCAGTGAGGTAGGAAGCCGCAGATTTGGCGTTTTTGTGATGAACGTATGGCGGATGGGCATTGCCCTTCTCTTCTCCGCCCTTCTGATGTGGTATGTTTTTGGAAGCCCCTACCCTGTCTATGCCGGTCACTCAACCTGGGGCTGGCTGTTGTTGTCGGGAGTTGTAGGCTATTTTTTCGGTGATTGGTGCCTGTTCAACAGTTATCTAACCATAGGTTCACGAATCGGTCAGCTGTTCATGACCCTTGCCCCTATGTTTGCCGCGCTCACCGCATGGGTGATGTTGGGACAAACCTTGTCGTGGAGTGCCTTGCTTGCCATGGCCGTCACCCTCACCGGCATCGCCATATCCGTACTTGGCAGAGGAGAACACCACAAGATAGGAGTGGCGCTTCCCACCAATGGCATTCTCTACGGGATTGGAGCCGGAATGGGGCAAGGTGTGGGCTTGGTACTCAGCAAGATAGGCCTTGACCATTATCTTGCCGATGTGCCAGCCAGTTTGTTGCCTTCGGTGGAAAACTACCTGCCTTTCGGTTCCAATATGATTCGTTGTGTGGCCGGTTTTGTATGTTTTACGCTCTGGTTGTTCTTTCGAGGTGAGGGAGCCAAACTCAAAACGAGCGCATATGACTGGCGTGGATTGGCCATCGTTGTTCTCGTTGTCTTCTCCGGACCATTTATTGGTGTCGGTTTCTCTCTGATGGCAGTTCAATACACGGCAGCAGGTATCGCCTCCACTCTGATGGCCCTCACCCCCATCTTTATTTTGCTGCCCTCTCGATGGTTATTCGGGCAGCCCATCACCACACGCAATGTCTTGGGAGCAGTAATATCGTGCGTTGGAGTGTCGTTGTTCTTTTTGATATGAATGCGTCTATCTCACCACAATCTTTCTGCCGTTTTGGATGTAGATACCACGGACAGGAGATGAGACGCTGCGGCCCTGAAGGTCGTAGATGCTCTTTGAGTCGTCATTGGCATCATTGCTTACATTCATAATGTTCGATGCCACCTCCTTATCTATGGTTAAGGTCTGTTCGGCTGTATTGAGGATTTCCCATTTCGACAAGTCGTCAGACTCGAAATCGCCGTTGTACACCAATTCTTTGTCAGCACCTTTCTCCATGCATGACACCTCATCGAAATACACATTCCCTGCAATCTGTCCGATGGCAAACTGAAGAATGTCATGAGGATAAGATGCAGTGAATTCCCACTTGAAGTTCTTGAACGCATCAGTCACTCTGTAGGTAGACAGCTTTTGCACATCGGTGCTGTTGCCGTCCTGGTCTTTGTTGGGACTATCTGACCATACAAACCAAGGAGCGCAACTTCCAGATTTGTCAGTCTTGATTTTAGCCTTGACAACGTAAACCTTACCTTTGACCAAAGGCTCCAGCAATGTTGTCCTACACATTCTGTCGCCAATGTTTTTACCAGCGCTGCTGTTGCTGACCACCAATACATTGTTCTTGGCAGGGTCGAGGCTGTTCACCTGGAACGCTACCGACTGAGTGTTTCCTGTAAAGTCGGTGTACTCCACCATCACGGAGCCCGTGCCCTCCCCGATGGCAGTGATGACGTTTTTGTCGACAGACAGGAAATCAGGAACCGTGAGCTTTACGTCAGCTGTGACCTCCTCTGTATGAGCATCTGCGAAAACAGCTTTGACTATGATGGTTTTTGTCTCACCAATCTTCATTGTCGCGTCTGCAATCTTATTAAGTTTGGAAGCAGCGAGGAAAGATTTGAGATTGTCGGGCATCTTGTAGTCAGGGTCGGCCTTCGGTTCCATTCCCATCACCTTCAGTGTCTCGTATGCATATCGCTTTCCCATGATACGGTAACCCGACGCATTGAAATGCCAAGGGTCTTGTCCGTTGCCAGGAACATCCTTTGCGCTGACGACATGAGCCGTAGGGATTACCTGCGGGAGACGTGCGATGACCGCGTTGTGTCCATAACAAGCTCCACCCATGTTCTCATACAATGTCTCGCCAGCGAACAGCGGCACGTTCTCTGCCTCAAGACCGAGGTCTGTAAGGATATCGTTGTAGATTTTCTTCACCTTATTGGGCCAGTCCTGCTGTGTGTTGTTCGACTCTCCCTGATGCAGGAGGATACCCTTGATGACACCCACCTCCTGCGCCTTTTTCGCCATGGCGATGAGGCGTCCATAGGGATTGCCTGCATAGTAATTTTTGGCAAGTGTGACATACCATTCATTCTGGTTGGCAGAGATGGTGCTCTTGTATCTGTCCTTGTCGAACATCTCAATGGGTGAGCCTCCCATAGCCACTGCCACCACACCGATTTTCACATCTGCAGGCATCGCCGCCACCATGGTGCGCCCAAAGTAATCAGCCATGCCTAATTTTCCCATCGGGCTCACGATGGGACAGAATGCGGTGTACCACTCACCCAACGTGCGCTTGGGACTGTCGAAATTGGTTGTCGCCAGCATTTGGAAACGAGGGTCGACATATTTGTTGTCAATGGTTTCCCACTGAGCATTTCCCTCCATGTTGGACTGTCCGAAACAGAGGTAGATGTGGAAATTGGGGTCAACATCGGCTTTTGCTCCGATGAAGGAAGTTGCCAGCATGATTCCGGCTATTACAAGACGTTTCATTTAGTTGTTGTTTTTGGATTGTTTTTACTGAGTGCAAAAATATCATTTATCGATGACTCTGCAAAACAAATTAGGTAAAAAGGTTTGTCAGATGTTGAAGTCATCCTCAAAAAACTTCTCTTTTATTGGAATTTATAGTTGATTTGCATTATCTTTGCACATACATAATTACTATTCTATAACTATCAACCAATTGTTATGAACGAGAATTTCCCATATGGCTATGATGTGAATGCCTATATTGACAAGGCATTCGAGCAGATGAAAGAGCTCTATCCTTGGGCAAAAAAGGAGATGTTCAGGAAGGAGTGGTCATATGCCATTGAACAAGAAAACGGTGAATATCAATATGTCACTTATTTCAAATGGAAAGATGGCCAGATAGACCGTAATGTATTAAATTGCGATGGTGAGGAGTTTATTGAAAACATCATCAGCCACCATAATAGCTGGATTGAGGATGAAAATCCCGTGACGGAAACTTTCGATGTACCTGCCTCATGCAGATGTAGTGGCGGTTGGTATCTTGAGGTTTATCGGATACAAAAGCATAAGTTAGGAGGCTATTCAGCCTTCGTCCAGGCAGGCAACCGCTCGGCGGGAGGGTCAAGGACGTTTTTCATCCCGCCAGCATATTTCAAACTACCTTGGGAGGAATTTCTTGATAAGTATCTTGAGTTGGTTTCCCCTGGTCCATTTTATGTAGGCAGAGACGACATTGAAAAAGCCAAAGGTCTCAAAGAATTCCTCGGTTATTGAAAATCATTAAATAAAAAATATGAATAAGATTGTTTATTTTTTGTTGGTTTTAGCCGTCATAGCATGTGGCAATAAGACAACTGGAAAAGTGAATGCTGCTGACTCAGCAAAAGAGAATGACAAAACTGTTGCTGAGGCGGATGATGACTATGTTCCCCAGCGTTCCGACTATTCTTTCCGTTCAGAAGTACGGACAATAAAAGATGATGACGAAGTGCGCTGGGATTCTATTATCGTCTATCTGGCTGATGCAAAGGGACATACGCTTGAACTTTATAGTCAGGCTATGCCACTCGACACAATGAATTGGCAAAAGGGCAGCATAGGGGAAATTGAAGAAGAAGATTGGAACTTCGACGGTATTCCCGACCTTCAGGTGTGTACAGGACCGATGAACGGTTTTGGCAACTACACTTATGATGTCTGGCTTTGGGATGACAAGGCTCATCAATTTAATCAGTTGAATTACGACTGCGAAATCTATAGCCCAAAAATCGACTCAGAAAACAAGTGTATTGTCAGCTCCTGGCGTCTTGATGACGATGTGGAAATTGTCCGCTATAAGTGGAAAGACGGAAAACTCGTTGAGACAGAACGGGAGCAAATGTCATACAGTGACTTGGTGGGGGAATGACATAGGCCGATTCCCCTATCCTATTGCATCCTTGATGACCAATCCCGCCAACATGAAACCGAAAATGGCGGTTATATGTGCCATTGTGCCGTTAATCTGAGCTTTTGACGAGCACCACTCATGGTTAAGCAGGTCGGGATTGCCGGGACCAGTTTTCGCTTTAGGACACATGCATTTCTCCGTGCCACAGGTAGCATTATGCCCCTTGTTTTGCAGCAATTCATCGGAGAAGACGCAGAGGAATTTCCGTTTTGGGAACTGTTTGGTCTCCTTGAACCGCCTTCGCAGCGCACGAGCTAAAGGGTCGCCTTGCACCTTCCAAAACTCATCCACCTTGATGCGCGTGGGGTCCATCTTCAGTGCGGCTCCCATTGACGAGAAGAATTTTTTCTTCATCCTGCATGCCATCAGGATGAGCAGCTGCTTGTCTTTCAGTGAGTCGATGGCATCGATGATATAGTCGTAACTGGCAAGATTGAAGCTGTCGGCAGTCTCAGCTGTGAAAATCTGCTGCAGGGCTATGATGTCGGCAGATGGATTGATGGCGAGCAACCGTTCACGCAAAGCATCTACCTTCACCTGTCCCACGGTTTTCGTCGTCGCCATCAACTGTCGGTTGATATTGGTGATGCACACACGGTCGGAATCAACAATGGTCAGATGCTGGATTCCAGAGCGCACCAGACTCTCGGCGCACCACGAGCCTACGCCGCCCACGCCGAAGATGATAACTTTCTTGCTGCTAAGCAAATTCATCGATTCCTCGCCCACCAACAACTCTGTTCTTCGAAATATTGCTTGTTCTATTGCCATGCTCTTGCCTATATCCTAAATGACATTAACTATATAATTGGGAGCAAAGGTACTGATTTTTCCTGATTTTTTCGTTTCTTTAGGGGCAATTTCACCTACTTTGTATCCTTAATTGTCACTGAATAGAAAAAGGAAAGATATGATAAATGCAGAAACGGCGGTTTAAATGCCGCCGTTTCTTAAATTCATTATTTGCTTGATTACTTCACCATTTTTTTGCCGTTTTGGATGTAGATGCCGTGGGAAGTGGGATGTTCTACTCTTCGGCCTTGCAGGTCATAAATGATAGCAGGGACGACAGTTCCGTCATCGTCGGTTGAGATGTTGCTGATGGCTGTTGGAGTAGCGGGGAATTTGATGGTCGTGTATGCAATCTCTATCTTGGGCGAGGTTTCTTCATAGAGTACAAGCATGTAGTTGCCTTCCTTCCATGGCTCTATGACGTATGTGAGGTCGCTGACTTCTTTCTCCCGCAAATAGGCACCTGTCTGAAGTGGCTTGATATAGGTTTCATACTCGGCATCGCCATAAACGAGTGATTCGTATGCATACTCTGGATTATCGTCGCCGATGAAGAATGGCCGCATGAGCAGTGTACCTCTATATTCGCTGCCTTTGTTGAAGACATGCAGTGTGACCGCACTGCCAGTTTTGAGCGTTCCTTTTCCGCGTACCACTTCGCAGCCCTTGATGTCTAAATCGGGAATCTGGTTGGGCAGTATGAATACTTTTCCTTCGTTCTCCATGAGTCTAAAAAACATGCTCTCGTTGCCGATGGTAATCCATGGTCCATAGGTGCCGTCTTCTTTCTCTAATCTCACACGTATGTAGATATTGCGAACGCCATCCGTGCCTGTGGGTTTGGGCTTGATTTCGTCGCCAAAATTGTATTCATAACCAAATTTGTATGTGTCTTTATAGGTCGATGTAAGCTTTTCCCAGGTGCCGTCGTTTTTCTTGGAAAAGAGTGCTGATTGGAGAACGATAGAATTGAAGCGTCTGTCCGATACTGTAACTTTAGTGTAGAGAGAAAAGGTACCATCGTCCGTAATTTTATAGATGAAGTAGGGCGACGAAGGTACCAGTATTGGTTCGTTGCTATAGTCGGTTATAAGCGTTTCAGCGGGCTTAATGCCAATGATGGCATTTTGATCGATAGTGAATCCTGCCCCACTCTGGTTGGCGTCTGCGCGTGAGGCTTCTTGATAGTCGAGCACGGAGAGTGAGAAGTAACTGTTTGCAACCCCATTCCATCCCCAGTTGATGTGGAATCGTCCCTGCCCGTCGTATCCGTCGCACACAAAGGCATGGCCGCCAATGTCGGCAGTACCTGCGTAGAAAACAGGCCGTCCTTGTGCCACCTCGTTGTAGATTAAATCCTCCCACTCGTCAATGCCGTAATCATATCGGCTCACTAAGCGTGTGGTCTTGTCGTAGCCGAAATAGCGTATCAGTGCATTGGGCACCATCTGGCTCTCAGAAAGCGATACGGCAGTACTATATCTCATTTGCAAGCTTTGGCCGCAATAGCGCATCAGTTGGCCGACGGCCTTGGTCTGTTCGGATGTGACGTCAGCAAGTAAGTGACGATTGCCTTCGTCGTCAGGTTCTGTCAAATAATTGTCACGCATGTTAGCCCAGTCGAAGGTGGTAGGCTGGAGTGCGTCGAGCGAGAAGGTCTCGCTCACCGATTCCTGCATGTTGTTCACAATGTAAGTGTATGCGGGAATTTCAGGTACTTGTTGCTTAGGCCACTTGTGGTAGTTCATGATGAGTGCCATGGCAGTTGCCCCACATCCTGTAAGTGTCTTTTGGTTATGATATTTTTTTATAAAGCCATCGTAAGTAGGCGTATAGTAGTCGTAACCCATATCCTGTCCCCAGACAGCAGTGATCAGAGGGGCTATGGCGGCACGCTTTGATGGAGCTTTTGACTTGATGTGCACGTCGTCTGACTTGATTGGTGCATTAGCGCTTAGGTTCAGGATGCAACGGCTGTAGGCACAGAGCACGGCGCGCATGTTTTCGGGAATAGTCTGCCAGTCAATGGTGCCCTCGCCATAGCCCAACACGGGGATGGCGCGCTCATCGCCGCTGGCTACGACAAAACCCTCTCCGTCGACGTTAAAGATGTAGAGACCCTCCAGGTTGGTGTCGACCACCGTCAGATTTGCTCTCTTGGCAATCCGTCGCATACCGTTGTTTGCGTGTGCCGATTGTAAGAACTCTTTTGAACGGTTCATTGCCTCTTCGAGGCTGATAGGTTGAGCCATGGCCGTGATTGCGGCCGATAAAATCAGAATAAGAGTAAAAATTTTTCTCATCTTTCTATGTTTGTTTAAATGATTAGCTAATAGTTGTAGTTTCTCTTAATATTGGAATTTCCAAGAGTTGAATCACTTTAGGGGCGTAAAGTGTGCCAACCAAGAGACACCCTTTTAGTCTGCAAAAATACTATTATTTTGTGAAACAGCTTTGGAAAATAAGAAAAATTCAAGTACAACATCCCCCAAAAGAGGGGGTGTCAAATATAATGAACGACTTGAGAAAAGAACGCCGTGAGCCGAATGGAGCTCTCCTCCCAAGGCGTGGGGATGGAATTATTTTACTGAAAAACAAGAAGTTACATACCCAACCCCTGCCCCTCCACTTCATGGGAGGGGAGTTGCTGGCGCACAAGGTTTTTCCTTTTTGGCACACCTTGATATCAATCAACACGTAATTGGAAAAAACACTTTATGGCTTCGTTATGGGTATTTTTGTTGTTATTGCATTAACTTCGCACTCCGAATTCTATCTCACAACAAAAAAAAATGAACCATTTGAGTAAGCGAGAGTAAAAAAAATTCATTCATTTTGCCGAGCGTGAGAATGGTCGGATAAAATCCAAGGAAAAATGAAAAAAGTTGGCGATTCCGTAAAAAAACGAGGTGTCTGAGGTGTCTTATAGTTAGACGTGCCCCATACGGGGTGCAAATTTAGATTGAATGATATGCTTGAACAGAGATATATAGAACAGCTTTTCCGCCAAAACTACAGCAAGATGATTCATCTGGCCAGGGTCTTGCTGGGCAATGACGGAGAGGCAGATGATGTGGTGCAGGACATCTTCCTGCGAATTGCCGACAGCAATCGTTGGAGGGGATTTGAAATCCCCGACACAGAGGCTGCGGATTTCAAATCCGCATCAGCAAGAAAGAGCGACAATTATCTATTGGTCGCCGTGCGCAATGCCTGCCTGAACAGGATACGACAAAAACATTTGCATGAGAAAGTGAGGAACTTACTACCGATGGATACAGACGCCGACTTCCAGCCCATCGAAAAACAGCAGGAAAGGCTCGAAGACATTGCGGCTTTCGTGGACGAGCAAATGGGGGAACCGCACCGCAGCATCTTCCATCTCCGTTTCGATGAGGATCTGACCATCGCAGACATCGCCCGTCGGCTTGGCATGAACCCGAACACCACCTATAAGTATCTCGCACAGTGTATGGAGCATATCAGACAACACTTCAACATCCATTAAAATGACAACGACTATGGAAACGACCAACGAAAACATCCGCCAACTACTGGAAATGCTTGACCACCCCGAGGCATACACCGAGCAGGAAATCCGCGACATCATCAACCGTGATGAGGATACACGCGAGACCTACCGCCTGATGGTGGAGGCCAAGCGCAGCAGCAGAAACCGTCAAGACGAAACTCCCGTCGATGTGGATGATGCCTGGCAGCGGTTTGCGGAGCAAAATAAAATTCAAACCTCAATTCTCAATTCTCAAATCAAAAAGGTGGCCGCATCCTTTATCGGTTTGCTGATAGTATCAGGCATCGCTTTTGCCGCTATCCACATCGTGCGGCACTACGTCGGAGGAGATATGCCAACTCCACCACAAGAGACACAGATTGTAGAAGCGAATCAACAAGTTGCTCTTGATGACACCGTCAAAGTGGCAACGACAGACACCATTGCACCAAAGGCCACCATGGAACCCGTTGTCTTCGACAATGTTCCATTAGAGGAGATGCTGCCAAAGATTGCCGCCCACTACGAAACCACGGTCACCTTCGCCAACGACAAGGCCCGACAACTCCGCTTCCGCTTCGTGTGGAATCCGCAGCAGGACATCGACCAAGTGGTCAGTGACCTCAACCAGTTCGAGAGCTTGACTGTCACATTAGTGCACAACCAAATCACCGTAGAGTAGCCTGCCGCCATGAAAAGAACCATCACGCTCATCATGCTGTCTCTGCTACTAAGGGTCAACATGCAGGCTCAACACATCACACATTCATACAACAATGTGTCGCTATCTGATGCCCTCAGCCAACTCGCTGAGCAGCAGACCGACTACACCATCATGTTCCTCTACAACGAACTGGAGGACTTCCGCATCACCACGACCATCCACCGCAAAACACTGCCCGAAGCCATCCGGCAGATGATAGGCTTCTATCCCATCCGCGTCACGACAAGCAATGACGAGGGCGGAAAGAAAATTTTCGTGGAGTGTGTGCAGAAAGCCGACACACGCTACAAAGGCACCATCATTGACGAGCAAGGTCAGCCCGTAGCCTACGCCAACATCGCCCTGCTCTCGCCCCGAGACTCCACACTGATTGCCGGCGGTGTGTCCAACGAAAGCGGCTATTTCGTCATTCCCTGTGAACAGAGACCCGTTCTTGCCCGCATTTCCTTCATCGGTTACAAGACTAGCTATGTGATGCTTGATTCAAAAAATGTCGGTTATATCAAACTCAAACTTGAAACCATCATGCTGAACGGTGTGAAGGTGACAGGCGAACGTATCTTATCGGGAACTGAAAACGGCCATCTTGTTTACAACATACCGATGCTCCTGCAAGTTTATCCCGCCGACAATGCCTTTGATGCACTGACTAACATTCCGGGAGTAAGTGAGATGAATGGCAATATCACATTCTCTGGGCAGTCCGTGACGCTCATCATCAATGGCAAGCCAACCACACTAAGTTCGGACAAGGTGGTGGAAAGGCTGAAACAGATGCCTGCCGCCATGTTGGCCAAGGCCGAGGTGATGCCTTCGGCTCCAGCCAAATACCATGTAAGAGGCATGGCCATCAACATCATGACGAAAGACTTTACGGGAACCAACCAAGTATCAGGACAAATGATGTGGGGTTGGCGGCAAAACAAGTATGGTACGGGATACTGGGGTCCCAGTGTCATCTACAACCACGGAAAACTGAGCCTTGACCTGTCATATACCTACACCAATGGCACGGGTTACGGACAGGTGGAGCGTGAAGCGAACCATCCCCTCAACGGTCAGCGCGTGGCATACAGCGACAAGACCCGCAACCGCAGCGACGGCATGGACCACGAATACCGAATCGGTATGGACTATGCCATTGCCGATGACCACAGCCTGAGCTTAGCCTACACGGGACAATGGAACTCCACCCGCTCCACCAATACCACGACGGGCACGGCGCAATCCTCTCAGCACTCTCGCCAGCACACTTATCTGCACAACGTTGATGTCTCATACACGGCTCCGTTCGGTCTGCAACTCGGTGTCTCCTATACCAACTATCAGGAACCCCGCACACAGAACCTTGACGGCGAGTTGTACGACATCAGCCGCAACCTCTCCGTCGATAGTCGTCAGAAAGTGAGCAAATGGCTCTTTACTGCCGACCAGACTCACTCGCTGCCGAAAGGTTGGGAACTGAGTTATGGCGGCAAGGCACAATTCTCCAATAACAATAGTTATCAGACCACGCTCGACGCCAAGCAGCAACCCCTGCCCGATGCCTCCTCACACGTTGACTACGACGAGCGCATCCTCAACGCCTACGCGCAGATAGGCAAGTCATTGAACCTTGAAGCCTCACTTACAGCCGAGCAATATCACGCAACCAAATGGAACGAATGGCGCATCTATCCTCAATTCAATGCCATGTGGAACATCAATGCCAAGAACATGCTCAACCTCGCGTTCAGCAGCGAGGCCGTCTATCCCTCCTATTGGAGCACGATGAGCAGCATCTACTACACCTCGGCCTACAGTGAGATATGGGGCAATCCCGACCTGAAGCCCATGTCGAAATACGACATCAACCTGATGTGGCAACTCAACCGCAAGTACACCTTCACCGCCTTTGCCATGCTGGAACCCGACTACTTCGTGCAGATGGCCTATCAGCCCTCCGACCGCATGGCCGTTGTGATGAAGGAGACCAACTTCGACTATTCCAACTACTTCGGCCTGCAAGCATCGGCGCAGTTCCGTGTTAGCAGTTGGCTCAACGGCAACGTCATGGCCACCGCCCTCTATCGCCACGACAAGACCAATTTCTTCGACCTGCCCATCGACCGCACTTGTCTCTCTGGCATCCTCGGCGGCATGGCCGTCGCCCGACTGTCGCAAAAGCATAACATACAGTTCACCCTCAATCCATTCTTCCAGACCAAGGCCATCCAGGGACTTTACGACATCGACCCCTTCCTGCGGCTCAATGCCACCCTCCGCTACACCACCGAGAATGGGAAATGGACTCTCGTGGCCAAGGGTGAAAATATCCTGAATGCCCACATCGACACCCACTCCACGTTAGTCAATCAAGACTACACCATGCGTGTCTGGATGCCCTACACGAACTATTCCCTCACCGCCATTTACCGCCTCGGCAACTTCAAGGAGAAGAAAAAGAAAGAGGTTGATACATCACGAATGGGATATTGAATCAAAAGAAAGATGAAAAGACTCATTTGCCTCATATATTTTACATGCATTGTGATAGTTGTGCAGGCCCAGCGCATCACACATTCATACAACAATGTATCGCTCTCTGATGCCCTCAACCAACTCGCTGAGCAGCAGACCGACTATACCATCATGTTTCTCTACAACGAACTGGAGGACTTCCGCATCACCACGAACATCCACCGCAAGACATTGCCTGAAGCCATCCGACAGATGATAGGATTCTATCCCATCCGCGTCACGACAAGCAAAGACGAAGGTGTTAAGAAGATTTTCGTGGAGTGTACCCACAAGACCGACCGCCACCTGACGGGTACCATCATCGACGAACAAGGTCTGCCCGTGGCTTACGCCAATATCGCCGTCCTCAATCCTACCGACTCCACCCTACTTGGTGGCGGAGTATCGAATGAGAGTGGATATTTCGCCATTCCCTACGAGCAATCAATTGTCCTTGCACGCATCTCATATGTTGGTTACAAGACCATCTACAAAATATGTGAACAGCCAGAAATAGGAACCATCAGGATGCAGCCCGAGGACTATACACTGAAAAATGTGACGGTGAAAGGCTACAAACCGACAATGAAGATGATTTCAGGAGGCATGGAGATAGATGTGGAGAATACGCTATTGGCTGATGCCGGATCCGGACTGGACGTGCTCTCACAACTGCCCCGTGTCAATGTCACAGCCAATGGGTCTGTGGAAGTATTCGGTAAAGGCAGGCCTGAGATATACATCAATGGCAAGAAGATGCGCAACAAGGGAGAACTGGAACAACTGTCATCGAAAGACATCAAGTCGGTGGAGGTCATCACCATGCCAGGCGCAAAATATGATGCACAACTTGGTTCCGTCATTCGCATCAACACCATCAAGCGACTGGGCGACGGGTTCAGTCTCTACAGCATGGCGAGAGGAACTTACTTTCATGAATTTGGCAATGCAGCAGGCGTGTCAATGACCTACAGGAAGAGCGGACTGGAAATGAACTTCTATCCCTATTTCGTCAACAACTACATTGGAGAGGATAATCACTTCAGCAGCACACTGCATATGAATGACCATGACACGAAGACCATGCAACATGGATTGTTCACAGACCGAACGCAATCATTCGTACCCGACTTCAAAATCAGTTATGAATTCGATGCCAACCATTCTATCGGAGCCTCCTACAGATACCAAAAAACAGTAAAGTATAACGGTAAGCAAACTTCTGACTATACCGTTTATTACGACGACAAGGAGCAAGGCACAGTGAAGTCGAGCGACACACGCGACTGGGATGTGGCCTATCACAATGCCAATGCTTATTATACAGGTAAAGTGGGCAATTGGGGACTCAATGCCGATGGCTCGTTTGTGCATACAATTGTAGATAGAGGCCAACTCATCCGAGAGAGCAGCCAGGAGTACGACAGCCGCATTATCCATACCAGTTCCACCCAAGACAGCCGTCTGTATGCCGGCAAACTGATTGCAGCCGGCAAACTTCCGCATGGGGAACTCTCATTCGGAACAGAATTGACCTATTCACATGTGAATGCCGACAACCATAATCCAGAAGGTTATATTGCCGAGTCGGACAACGAAATCAAGGAACACAATTATGCGGGCTTCGCATCATACAACCAGCAGTTCGGACATTGGTCATTAGAGGCTGGAGTACGCTATGAATACGTACACTCCGACTACTATAACTATGGCATGCTGGACAATGATATCAGCCGTCGCTACAGTGGATTATACCCCAATCTCTCAGCGTCATGGAACAAAGACAAATGGGGCCTGCAGTTTGCCTATTCGAAGAAAACACGCCGACCAAGCTACGGCCAGTTACGCAGTTATCAGCAGTATGACAACCGCTATGTTTATGAGGGAGGCAATCCCGAACTACAGCCTGCCATCTACCACACGTTGGAGACCATGCTCAATTGGCAGTGGGTCAATTTCAGCCTCAGTTATCGGTATCAAAAAGACTTCATGCTGTGGAAGAACGACCTCTATGGCACGCAGGAAATAGCATATGCCACATTTATCAACATTGACCATAAGCAAGAGGTTGTAGCATCACTCGTGATGCAGCCCAAATTCGGATGGTATCGTCCAGAACTAGAACTGGGCTATATCCATCAGTTCTTTGATGCCAAGAAATATGGTTATGTCACCAATCTGCGACGGCCGGCCATCACAGTTACCCTAAACAATAGATTTGTCATCGACAAATCCTGCTGGATTGGACTGCGCGGACGCTACGTCTCATGTCATGACAACGTGTCGCAGGAAATAGATGGCTTTTGGACAGTCAGTGCACAAGCCTATAAGAGTTTCTTTAATGGGGCACTTTCCTTTAATCTCACCATCAACGACATCTTCAACAACAACTTTGAGAAGTGGAAGATGCGTACACACAGCGTAGAAATCAGCAAGGATTGTAATAATCACAGTATGACGCGCGGCATCAGCCTGCAAGTGACCTATAACTTCAATAAGGCACTGGTGCTGGTAATGAAGAAAAGAGCAGATTATAAACACTCTCTCGCTTTTGACGGGCAGTCGTCGGACATAGTGCCGACGCTGCCCTCATTTTAGAGTCTTCTTGATACACTGCGATGAGCAACACGGACCACGATTTAGAAATTTTAGTGCATAATGATGCAAGATTTTCAAACATCAATGGTTATTACGATAGAAACATTTAAAACTATAACTTAGCAGATAATGGAAACAATGAAACTTTGGAGGCCCGACTTTGGCCTATGGCCAAGCCACCTCACGCTCGGGAAAGAAATGCATGCATCACTTTCCTCTTACTTAATCGGTGCCTTGATGATGCTTGCTGCTTTCTCCCTCGCTTCTTGCAGCAAGAAATACGAACTGCTTGAACATGAAAGCAACTTTGGCTCTGCTATTATCAACGGCAAAGCGTATCATGATTATCTGACTGTGGCCGAGGCAGTGTCCAACAAATTCTTTTATACCCCATTGCACGACTCTGGCAAGTTCCTTATCAGCAATGACTCCGTAGCATATCTCCAGTTTGTACTGCGCGATGATTCGGCCAACTCGATTCACGAGAGTTGGCTTGTGCTCGTCGGCATCCCCATCCACGATGGTGAGGACTTCCCCGTCGTAGGAAAGGAATATCCCATCCAATACAGCCCGCTCACAGACCACACTTTCTCTGGCGGAGGCAATTTCTATGAGCGAAAGATGCTTGAGCAGATAAAAGTCGACCACTCTGCAGACCTTCCCTCTGGTATCGGAGGCATAAAAGTGCCTCTGGATATCGAATTCATCTCACTTCGGGGAAGCCTGACTTTTACAGATTCCACACCTTCAAAAGACAACACGAAGGTAAACTACACCGGCCTGTACATTTTAGAAAATCAACCAGACGAAGAAAACGGCAAGATTAGTATAAATGGAAAGTTTAATTTAACATTGGAATAAATGGCTAAAGTATAATAGCAAAATGAAAAGCCTGATTCTTTTATCAAATGTAAGTAAAATGAAAACAATGAAAATCTGGAGAAACATCTTTGTGATGTGCGCTGCCGTGCTATCCCTTGCCTCTTGTAGCAGCGACGATGAAGAATTTCAGACAAACCAGCTTGCGGGCACTTGGCTGCGGGTATATGACGAGGGTGTTGTGGCAGAGGGTTATGTGAAGTACACTTTTACGCCCGGTGTTCCCTCTACAAGTGGCGATTGTGATATCTATGTTTATGATGTGTTTGCTGGTGATACGACTATACATAGGGGGTATGTGCTTAATGACAATCGGCAGCTCGTTATCTACGAACCCATGTATGGCGGCACACCAAAGTTGCAGACATGGAATATCAAAAAGCTGGGCAGCAGCACTATGTCATGGGAAAGAGCAGACCGTTCCGACATTATCTATAATTTCAAACGTGCTGCACTTCAGAAGTAACTTCAAAGCACGTGGATATTTTCAAGTCTCTTGCCTATTGATGACAAAGGCAATAAAAAGGATGAGTTTTTGTTTATATTTAAGGATATGACTCATTATAACAAAATAACATGAAGAAAGGATAATTGCCCTTATATGAACTACAAAGCCATCATCACCATCCTCTTGGCGGCATGTAGCCTCACCGTCAGCGCACAAACTGAGGGGAACGGCAAGATAACCTTGTCGGGGAATGATGCTGCTTTTAAGAAAATGGACTTCAATAATCAAATACTGACGGACACGATGCGCTTCAATGTCGAGGCATTGCAACCAGAATTCTTAACGTCAGCGGTGCACGAGATGAAATGCTTGGGATGATGAACTTAGAAACTGGCGTGGTCGCACTTTATCAAGACTTTGGTCGACTGCATTTCACGGCTACGGCCATAGCCAACAAATACTGGATGCCGATGCAAGGCTCACTAACAACGCAATACGGCATAGGCGGCAACGTCGGTTTAGATGTCAGCGACCACCTTTCGCTCCACGCATTCGGCTACTACTACAGCACCAGTCCCATCGTCGGCCCCGCACCCAGCCCTTACGTCAGCACCACGAATTAC
>CACXIP010000016.1 GCA_902767775.1 uncultured Prevotellaceae bacterium
CGTTTTTCAGGCTGCCGACCTTGAACCCCACATATCTTGTCTCATTGATGACCCTTCCGTTGGGGTCGCGCTCCTCACTCATGCTGACAGAAGGTAAGATGGTCGTGGATTTCTCGATTTTCTCGAAAGCATCTTGTATATGTTTCTGTGCGTTGGCCAATACAGGCACCATCATCAAGAAAAAGATGGAAAGATAATTTTTTGTTTTCATGATTCTATGTTTTTTTGTTTTACAATCTGACGGGGGACGGTAGGGCGTCATCGGTTATCACATAGTCACCCTCCTCGTCGATGACCAAACTGAAGTTGGGCTTTTGTGGCAAGGCATGGAAGGAAGCTTCCATCACCTCGTTTCTGATGGTCTGGCCGCTCTTCCTGATGGTCCTCTCACAGTCCTTGAGCATTTCCTCAGCCAGGACAATGTTTTTCCTGCTTTGCCAAATGCCGTTGCCCAAGGTGTCCTCATAGAGGGTGTCGGAGATGGACGCTACTGCCTCCATGTGGGTGATTTGCCTTTTAGGGCTGAAGGAACGGCAGACTTTCATCTTCGTAGCTTTTGGGGTATCATTGACAGCATTTGGTTCTGGAGACTGTTCCAGGGTTGAAACATGGCTATCGGTCGGCTCAACGTGTATGTCTTTGGAGTCACGCACCTTCACAGGCGTATGCTTGGCCACGGGCAAGGGCTGGTTGCCTTCCTGTCCTTTCGGCCACGCAAGCAGCAGAAGTAGTGCAAGCGAAGCAGCCACAGCCAAGGCTGTCATCCATCCCCTACGCCTTGCAGGGGATGTCGTGAACGAAGGTGCCCGTCCCTCGGTCATCATATTGTCATAAGCAACCTCTCCCATGGTCAGTTCGCCGAGCATCATCTTAATGGCCTCCCATTCCAGAGGGATGTCTGCGCGTGACAATTCCCTGGCCAACCTCTTCTCCTCTTCCGGCGAAGTGGCTCCGTCGAGGTATTTGTCAATCAATAATTGAATATCCTTGTCTTTCATTGTCGGAGTCGTTTGAGTAATTCTTCATACACCTTCTTTCTTGCAGCAGATACCATGGCTGAGACGGAACTTTTCAGGATGCCTGTCTGCGCTGAGATTTCCTCCGTGGAGAGACCTTCCACCTGTCGCAGTTCAAACAGTTGCCGTTCTCGCGGTTTCAGTCTTGCGATGGCCTCATGCATCATCCGCCGCGTGTCTTTCTCCTCCAGCCGTTCCTGGGGAGAAACCGAGGGGTCTGGAAAGGCTACGAGGCAATCGTCCAAGTTCGCATGCTCCTGTCTTTTCTGCCTGTAATGGTTGACGCAACAGTTTTTCGCCACACGCACAGCCAAACCCGTGACATTGCGTCCGGAATCGATCTGTCCGCAATACCGCCACAGTTGGAGCATCGCTTCCTGCACCGTATCTTCGGCATCATCGCCGTTACCGAAGAATGCCAGGGATACTTTTAGTATCTCTGCGCGCAACTTCGGTGCCATCTGTTCATACTCTGAGCGTGTCATACATATAATATACGTTTCAAGAAGCAAAATATTAAGTCGTAAAATAATTTTTAACAAAGTGCAAATATCAGTTTTGAGTTAAATCTTTCAAATCTATATAAATCTTTCTTTTTCTATTCTTCTGATTTGTTTGATTTGAACCGATTTGTAAGATTTCTGCGCGGAGCGCACTCTATTTTTATTATATGGAAGCGGAAGTATGTTCGATGAAGTCATAAACCATATTATTTTTTGCGGAGTTGAGAAATTTAAGTATTTTTGCGGCCAACATAGGTGTTGTTTGCGCATGCATAAAATTGCAGGTTAGCACAATCTTTTCTACATTTTCAAATTTCGCATACCCTAATGAAGAAATCATCCATTCTCTTTCTGCTGGCTTTGTTTGTCTTCAATGGCATTTTTGCACAACCTCCAGCCGATTTCCACAAGATGTCCCGACATCTTGTGGAAATCTTCCGTCAGCATCAGACAGGCCGGCATCATCGTTCACCACAATCCTCCCGCCCATTTGTCAGCGTTCTGATGACACTCACAAAGGGCAATATGCAGCAGGTCGCTCAGCAGTATGGGTTGGAAGTCATCGACAGCATCGGTCGTATCTACATCGTCGATGTGGCTTATAGCGTATTGGGCAACCTCTCTAAAGACCATCGTGTGGAGCGTATAGAGGCAGAACCGATGGTGCGGCAGGCTATGGACGTGACACCAGGGCAGGTGAACGCCACTGCTGTCCATAGTGGTGAGTCATTGCCACAGGCTTTTACAGGTGAGGGGGTGGCCGCTGGCATTTTTGACAATGGTTATGACTTCACCCATCCCGCTTTCCTCAATGCTGATGGCCAACTGAGGGCTCGTTACTACTACGACTTCTGCTGGCAGAACGAAGACGGGACAAAGGGGCATGCCATGACCACCACTGAAGAAATTGCCGCCTACGGAGGTACGCACCATGCTAATGCCAGTCTTCATGGCACCCATGTCATGGGAATCATGGCCGGGCGTGCCGTCGATGGCAAATATTCGGGGATGGCTCCTGATGCAGATATCTATGCGGTACACTTCAACTCATATCCGGAGGATTTTGAAACCTCCGACCAGCAGACTTCCGCAAATTGTGTGTTGGGCTTCAAATATATCTTCGACCAAGCCGAAAAAGATGGCAAGCCTTGTGTGGTGAACTTCAGCAATGGCGAGAGTTATACGTTTGACAACCAACGTCTGCTGGAAAGCGAGGCATTGCAATCGCTGACAGGGCCGGGGCGCATCATTGTGGTCTGTGCGGGCAACGATGGCAACAGAACTTCCTATCTGGAAAAACCCGTTGGAGTGAGGCATGCCGGCGCTGGCATGGTCAATGGCGTGGGTGGAGGAGACATTATTGATATGGATATTGTCACCCCAGGTAATCAGAACGTGCGCCTCGATTTCCTTGGGTTGCGGCTGATGGGTCTCACCATAGACAACACCATCAACTTCAGAACTGACAGCGTGCTGGAACTTTCGGGTGACACCTGTTCGCTTGCCACTACCACCCAACTGGGAGACGTGAGCCTGAAAGTGTGGAAGAGCGACTTCGTGGATGAGCGTGGCGACGTGTTCCACGTGCATGCTCAATTGCCCACTCCTGTCTATATGGTGCTCTGTGGCGCTCTCTTCTTGCTCACCAGCGATTCGCCGGCATGGGTATATTCTGATATTAAGTATTGTCCATTTGTCAATCTTACGGGGGTAGATGCCTATACTTTTGCCCAACCTGGTCATTCCATATGGTGGCCTGGAACACTTCCTGGACTCATCACCGTGGGGGCCACTGGCTACAAGTCATCATTCCGTAATATTGATGGCAATATGAATACCGACTTGGATGAGTTTGCCGCAAAGGAAAAAGGACAGATTGCCCTCTTCTCATCGAAAGGACCGACCTATGAGGGACAGACGAAACCCGACGTGACGGCTCCGGGAATGAGCATCAATGCAGCCTTCAACAGTTATGTGACAGTCACCGAACAGTTGCGTAAGCAACTCACCGACAAAGTGGACTGTAACGGCAAGACCTATTACTACACAGCACAGAGCGGCACTTCGATGGCCTCGCCGGTGGTGGCTGGAGCCATTGCACTTTGGCTGCAGGCCAACCCCGACCTGACCACAGAACAGATCAAAGATGTGTTTGCTCACACCTGTACCCATCCAGAGCAGAATATGGACTATCCCAACAACACCTATGGCTATGGGCAGATAGATGTCTACAAAGGCCTGCTCTATATCCTTGACCTGCCTAATTCCATTCCTGAATTGTCGCAGCAGCAACCGGCCGAGGCACGTTTCTCTCTTCAGGGTCGTCGACTGAGCGTACACTTCACAAATGCGGCACCTATCATCGACTCTCCAGCATCCCTTTCCGTATACACTACCGATGGCCGCAAGATGCGCTCCATACTCCTTGATGGCGATATGTCGGCAGACTTGAGTGCACTGCCAGTGGGGCTTTATGCCATACAACTCACCACTGATCACCGGTCAACCACAGGTTCCACTCTCCTGCGTCTGAAATAGACTGGCTGATTCAAATCAGAACATTAACTTTGGAATCATAAAAATGCGTTAAAGTGTACAAAAACAATGAATGTTGTGGAAAAAACATGTACCTTTGCAGTTCAAATCATCAAATAGAACAAATCATAATTAATATTATTATAATTGCTGAATATGAAAAAGATACTATTGATGGCTATAACCGCCATTATGGTTACAATGAGTGTTAACGCACAGGATGATGCTGTGCAGCCATATTTTCAGTTAGACCAAATGCCTAAGTTGATTGATATCATGCCGGCTCCTCCTTCTTTCGATAGCCCCGAGTTTGCCAACGATGTGGTGCGCTATTGCTGGGGCAAGCAGCAGCGACAGGATAAAGAACGCGTGGAACTGGCTATAGCCGATGCTGAATGGGATGACCATACCAAACTCTATGCACAGTGGAAAGATGCTTTCGGACTGGAGATTACAGAGGCCGGCACTCCGGAGATTTGGAAACTCATGGAGACCAGTCTTGCCACTACCGACCCCATGCGCAAGGAGACCAAGGCCTTCTATCATCGCCAGCGTCCTTTTGAGCGTTTCGACGACAGCATGCCATCCCATGAGGAAGACGAGTTGCGCGGTGAGGGCAGTTATCCTTCCGGCCACAGTCTTCGTGGATGGGGTATCTCGTTGCTCCTGGCACAGATAGCCCCCGCACGTGCCAATGAAATCTTCAGCCGTGGCTGGGACTACTGCAATAGCCGTGTTATCGTCGGTGCCCACTGGCAGAGCGATGTCGATGCCAGCCGCACTGCTGCCAGCATCGGTTTTTGCGCATTGCAGGGCAGCGAAGCCTTCATCGCACAGATGAAGAAGGCTCAGCAGGAATATCAGGAAAAGACTGGCAGTGCGGCCATACGTCCTGCCGTTGCTCCGGCACAGCAGCAATCTGCCCGTATCTACCGCATTGACGGTACACTCGTTGACGAGAATGCTCATGGTATCGTCATTGAGGATGGGCTGAAAAAAGTGAAGCCGTGAGGCAGTTAACCCATCGAGCATGAACATCAAATTGCATACGCCAAAAAGTCTGAAGGCTGGCAGCGGAATGTCTTCAATGAGACAATTCCTGCTTTCGCTGCTGGCCACTACTGTGTCTATTGCTCTCACTTTCGGTACAGCGGCTGTCGTCGACCATAACAAGAAGCAGAAAGAGAAACGCGAGATTGTGATGATGGTGATGTACGATTTGCACAACTCAATGAAATCTTTGGAAGAAGTAGATTCCAACCTCCACCAGATAATGGACTTGCAACTGCAGATAGCAGAAGACACCACCCTGTTTCCAATATTGAAGTACGATATAATGAAGAGTGTGCCAAGGCTTGAATATACAGAGACAGTAGAACGCATATTCTCTTCGAACATCGAAAGCATCAATACGGTGGGCAATGTGCTGTTCACGGAGATTGTTTCGGAATTCTATTTGAATCGCAAGCAATACAAAACTGAAATATGTGACTCGATTTTCAATGAAGTGAAAAGAACTTCTCCTTTCGAGTCTTTAAAGGATATCCTCGATTTTGATTTCTATTTTTATGCCCTTATTAGCGGTTTATGGCGGTACGACATGCAACAAAAGTACGCCAATTGCAAGAAGATGATGGGTGTCACCGATGAGCAATTGAATGTTTATATAAGTGAGAGAGAGAGTTTTGAAAAAGGCAAAACTGATGGGCAACAAGTACAGGACTCTCTCATAAAAAAGTTTGGGGCGATTAATCAGAGATTAGAAGTAGCCAAGAAGAAATTAAAATTGGAATAATATTTCTGTCACTGTCAGATTTCTGTTATTTCATACTCTTTATCATAAAGAGCAACAATTTTTCATTTAAAAACATACAATTATGATTCTGACAACAACCCCGCAGATTGAAGGACGCCCGATACAGAGATATTTGGGCGTGGTGACAGGTGAAACCATTATTGGTGCCAATTTTGTGAAAGATTTCTTCGCTGGTATCCGTGATATAGTAGGCGGACGCTCAGCAAGTTATGAGAATGTGCTGCGCGAGGCAAAGGATACCTCCATGAAGGAGATGATGGACCGTGCCCAGGCTATGGGTGCCAATGCCATAGTGGGTATAGACATCGACTATGAGACCATCGGCGCCAACAGTTCAATGCTCATGGTCGCCACCAGCGGCACGGCAGTAGTGATATAGGCTTACGACATAAGAGTGGGATTCTCCTATCTTTATGGGTTCAAATAATAGAATGTTTCTTAAAAGAGGGTGTTGAAGCACCCTCTTATTTGTTTTGAACCAGCCGTTTTCAAAACTCTCCTTCCAAATCATGTCTCTTTTTATCCCTTGGAAACCTTAGCCCTATTCATAACAATTGTTTCCTCCAAAGGCGCTCCCATTGTCCAATATTTGTAGCCATCAATGTAGAGATATGGCAGAACATTCTTACCCCATCGCTCCTCCACACCGTAACGACGCTGCATATTGATGAAATACAAGAATTCCTCCTCTTTCAAAGGACATTTGCCTCGCACGATATACTCGTGAGGCGCCCACGGCATCGTCTTGGCAAACGTCCATTGACAACGGGCTATCATCTCGCATAGGTTTTCATAATCTAATTTGTCTGTCATTTCTTATCCTCCATTCAAAAAATGATTCTCCTAATCCTTTTCTTTATAGCCTAAAAAGAATTTGAAATCTACATCCTCTGCCATCTGATGCACCTTCTCCACATAATCATGCCATGCCTCACTGAGCCTCATGGCAGTGATGTCATCCAGAATCATTCCGGAATGGCCTTCCTCCCAGTTGAAACTGGGCATCGCCTTGCTCAGTTCTTCTGTTGTCAGCAAGAGCGGCGACTTGTCGGGATGAATCATGTGGCTCAGGCTCATTCGGATGTAATATACCTTACGGCCTTTGCCGCTCCAGTCTTCATCGGAGTATGGCGTGCCGATGATGGTTCCATGCATCACCACGCCATGTTTCCCACTCCCGGTGCGTATCATATAAAACTTGTCACCATAGTGAGCTTTCTGGTAGTCCCAGATGCTCCAGTCATAGTAGAAGTCATCCTCCTCAAAATCATCCATCGCATCCTCAAACTCACACAATTTGTAGTTGCTGATGTCTGTGTTCCACCGCATGATAAAGGTCTTACGGAAATGCTCCTTGACGATGCCCTCGGCTTTGTCAAACAGTTCGCCCCATTGTTCTTCATTCATCTTGTAGAGAAAAGCTTGCGCTGCGTCCACTCTCCTGAACTCAATTTGACCGTCCAAAAGCTGGCAGAAATCCTCAAACCTCACCATCTTGCAGGTGTTCTTTTTCATCATCCCCACATACTGGCAGGCACCGATGAAGACATCATCTGAATTGTCCACTACCCTGATTGAACTGAGTTCCTCATCATCCGTGATGTGGCGTTTCTCCTCTCTTACATCCTTGCTATCAGAATAAGCCCACTGCAAGAAGACAAAACCCTTGAAGGCGGCTGATACGCCATCTGCGTTCTTATCATTGTTTTGATAGAATGAGGGATTGAGATAAAAGTCTCTGTTCACTCCTGCCAGCACCGTTCTATCGCCTTTTTTGATGATGTCAGCCATGTTCTTGAGGCGAAGGCTCCATTGCTCCTCCGCATCACAGTCGGTCAGTTTTACGGATTTCTCATCCTCATCCGTAATTCTTGCCATGCGATGCACTTTCATTACTGCATTGAGAAAAGCATAACATAGCCGGACATCTAATTTGGAAGCAAGCCAGGGCAATTCAACAACTAATGTCTCACCTATTAGCAGTTTGACGTTAACCCCTTGTGCTGAACCATTCTTTGCCATCAGAGTAAAATATTCCTGTTCAATTTCCGAATGAAAATAATACCGTCTCAGCACATACATGTCATCAGCATGTTCTTGGAATATCTTTATTGTTCGCTCAATGACCTTTTGCTTATTGAATTTACGGATTCCTTTGATTGTGTATTTCTGAATCATCATTTATATAGTTTTGTTTCGTTTTTGATACTGCAAAAGTATCGTCAAGCTGTCCCAAATCGCGGCACAAGCGAGAGAAAAAGACGAAAAACTTGTTTTTCAGTCTTCTTCCGAGCGCCGAAGCGTTTCAACAGAGTTAAATCGCGGCACAAGCGAGAGAAAAAGACGAAAAACTTGTTTTTCAAGTTGACAACGATAGTAACGCATAACAAAAGCCCCATACTGGCATCACTGCTGGTATGGGGCAAAACCCTTAGATAATAGTAGTTGCGAGTATGAAAACCACTACCGTTTATTTTCTATACTGCAAAGTTAAGATAGTGTTGTCTCAAATCTTGGGACAACCTCATGTTTTTTTGCTGTTTATTCGGCATTTTTCCCATTAGTCTCTGTTGAGCGCAAATTTCCTACGAAAGTCATTATTTTTGCTGTTCTTCTTCCTCCGGCTCATATATTGCCGCAGCCTCCAAGTGCATTGTATGTATCTCGTCTGCCAGCCATTTAGGGGTGAGCACCTTAATCAAACTCCCACGACTTAATAAGTGGGCACTGAAATCAATGGTCGGACGCATGAAAAGTTCGAAATCGGAAAAATTCTCTCCCTTGACAATCTCATGTTGGCTCTTGTGCACAGGCAAGTCTTTCAGATAAAAACGTTCATACCCATATGCCCTGATGACAATCCGCTCTGGCTTGGTGTCATCACCAACAAGTACGCCATAACACTCATCAAAGTATTCTTGGGCATCAAAGTCTGGGTCAATCTTGAATTTGATGTCGGTCAGTTCCATATTTAGGATTCTGTCGAATGAGAACATCCCGAAGTAGTCAGACCCTGGCTTCTCTTCCGTCGCGTCACGGTGAAAGTGCCCCAATACATACCAGCGTTGCTTGAAGAGTTTGAGACAATAAGGCTCAAAGTTCAGGTGATTGTGATTGTCGGTTCCATATTTCCTGTAATCGACAGCAATCCTTACACTTTTCTTCATCGCCTCGATGACCATTCCCAAATAACCTTCCTCTGCAGGAACAGACTCAAGCAAAATCCTTTTTTGCATCGACAGGCTCTCACTGATGATGTTGTCGACGGAAAGCGTGGAGAGGAGCCATTTTTGCACACTCTCATCCTCCAGCACCTCGTCGTTGCCGATGTAATATTTGTAGCCATTTTTGCGGTCACATTCGATATAGATGCCGAACATCTCCTCTATTGCATCCTTGTGCCGGTTGAAAGTGGAACGGGCAAGCTCCACTCCCTCGCTCAGGGTGCTTCGGAGCCATTTCTCCTGAATCTCCGAGAACGTGATTTTCTTAGCCTTGTGAATGGTTTCCACAAGCCAGATATATTCCTTGAATTTGAAAGCTGTTTTCATACTTGAAATCCTCGGTTCAGTTGTTTGCTCTATGGAATTTCATGCCATCCCATTTCAGTGTCAAGGAAGTGAACTCCTTCCCTTTGTAGGTTTTCACGATGATGTCCTTCCCAAATCTGGGGAGTTCGAAGATGACATTAGGTTTCATCTCATACCATTTGTCATACTCTTCTTTCGTCATCTTTATCACCTTTTCTGGATTTGAATAGGAAATAAAATAGCTTTTGGTGTCGCTGTTGTATCCATAGCTCGATGGTCCCGTTTCCTTTTCCGTCAGGCAGACACCGACAGGATCGTCATCCAACTCCTCCCATTCGTGCTTGGCAGGATTGTATAGACTGATTTCAATATATGTGCATTCTGTAAAGACAGGTTTGTCCTCGTATATGATAACGCTATTCCATGCCACCAATTGTTTGCCGTCGCTGCGGTTCCAGAAGCATATCTCCACATAAGTGTGCTCATCTATTTCAGCCGGATTGCTGTCATAGCGGAAATAGCCGTTTTTAGCATCAAGTGTGATTTTCTCACCCTTCTTTTGAGGTCGGCCTTTCAGGTATCGTTGCCATGCATCATGCACAGCACCTATCAGTTCGCCTTCTGGCTCGCTCAATTGGCTGCTCACGATTTCTCTGATGGTTAAGCGGTTGTTCCTTCCTTTTCTTGAGGTCTGAGCACTGATGCTGCAGCATAGCAGCATCAAAAAGAGTACGAATACAGTTTTTTTTTTCATAGAGCAAAAATAGTTGATAGTTTTGTTATTTGATATTATTTCTTTTGACATACACGCCTTTTCCCAGTCCGGCTGGAAGGGGTGTCTTTTCTGTGCGGCGGTATTTGCCGTTGGTCCAAATTCCGTCATAGGGAGGGGTGCTGAGGTCTGACCCCAAAAGGGCGTTCGCCCAGGTGTTCACCACTTCGATGCACAACTCGTTCTTGCCACGTTTCACGGCTTTGGTGATATCGATGCAGTGGGGAGCCATCCAGGTGGTGCCACAGCAAATGCCGTTGACGTAGATGGTGGCGATGTCGTGGACATCGTCAAGTTGGAGCCACACCTGTCCTTTCACCTTCCCTTTGTATTTGAAGGTATTTTCATACCTTACATGTCCCGAATAGTATTTGATGCGTGGGTCGTCATAGGTTTCCCACCCCTTGAGCGTGTCGGCAGTTAGTCTGATGCCGTTTTCCTCAAAAGTCATCTGCCAAGTACCGGTCACTTCTGTTGTGTTGGACACATGAGATTTATTGGCCAATGACTCTTTCTGGGGTATCAGTAGACCGACGGGTTCTCGCTGGTCTGAGGCGATGAGCATTACAGAACCATAGGGTGTGAGGGTGATTTCCTCAGTGGCTGCAGACGTGAGTCCCTTCATTGGGTCGACAATAAATCGATATTCCTTCTTTGTTCTGAGTTGGGGCGTGAAAGTGATGGTAGTGGCAGTTTGGTTGCTGATGAAATAGATGTCTGTCAGTCCGTCTTGCCGGTGGGTATAGTCGAGTCCGGTGGGCAATAGGATGTCGGGCTGTATGCCGATGCTCCCCATATTGGGTTCTGTCCAATGCTTGTCGATGATGACGGCACCTTGCCAGCGCAATGCCTCTATTTCTTTCTTGCCTGTATTGATGTTGGCAGGATTCATCTTCCTCGCCTGGGGCACCACGATGGCACGGTAGCGCATGCCGTCGCGTGTGACCACTTCGCCGTTCTCTACCCGCATGCCACGGAGCACATCGTGATTGAAGGAGTCGTATTTGTAGCCATGTAGGGGGTTGACCCAGTCCTCAGCCTTTGTCATGTTGCGGGTGTGGCTGACACCCACCGGACTGGTTTCCATCGGCTGTCCCTCGTTGCGCAGTCTCACAGCCTCACGCTGGAGGATGGAGTCGCCGAACAAACCAGGGAGCATGTCGGTGAGCCGCTCAGGAAGGATGGAGCGCCGAGGCACCTCATCGCCAATGTAGACTGCCAGGTCGACCACTGGATTTCCACGCTGTAGAAACGTTTGGCAATTGCGGATATATTCTGTGAAGGCAGGCATCTCACGCCACCAGGTGTTGTCGCGCTGGAAGAAGGTGCCGATGCCGTCGAGCGTCATGCCAGGTCTGCGGTCCGTCCATGGGTTATGGGTGCAGACATGGAAGACAATGCTGTTGATGCCAAGGCAATAGTTGCGGTCGAGCAGCGGTTTGAGCAGGGCAGGTGTCTCATCCCAGGTGCCACGTACCTCCGTGAATCCCTCTGCTTGGATGATGGGTTTGCCATAGATGTGAGCCCCGCTGATGGCGTCGAGCATGTCGTTGGGCTTGTCATGTGTGGGTGAGTTGAGCCAGAACTCCCCCATGGGATAGTCTGCATGACGGTAGTGCAGCAGTCCGTCGCTCACCATGGTGGGTGCGACGCACTCTGTGGAGAGTTGCACGCCATACTGTCGTGCTGCCTTTTCCATCTCATCGAAGAAAACCCCGTCAATCAATTCGGCGATGGTCTGGCGGATGTCGCGCAGCACTTGTTCGCTGCACTCACTGTTCACGATGGGTACTCCGGCATAGACGGGCAACCAGGTCAGAAGGTCGTAGCCACGGCGCTTGGCAAACTCGTCTGCGAAAGACTTGTTCCAGTTCTGCGACCCACATTCCCAACTGTCCACATGGAGGCGTGTGACAACACCCTGTGGAGCGCGGCCGTGGATGGCACCAAACCAATGGGCGAGTTGTTTGCGGATGGCTGAGCGTGAGAACTTGTCGCATTCCAGTCCGCGGCCTCCGCCGCCAGTGGCATTGGCGTGTCCCGTTGAGGTATGTCCCATGCGGAGGATGCGCCACAGTCCACGGGGAACAGTGACTTGACCATTGGATATGTCGAGACGAATGATTTTCTCTTGCGCGACACAGTCGTTGACATCGATGGGGAAGGGGGCACCTACCCGCCACACTGCTCCAGACTTGCCCTCATAGCCGTCAATGACAGGGATGCTGGACAGTTCAATCTGCGCTATTTTTAATGTTGGTTTCCATTTGGCAGCATCCATGTCCTCGCTGCCAGGGTCGCTGCCCTCTGGTGTCCAATGGAACTTGAAATACCTTGCCTTGGTGACAGGGATGGCGTAGGTGGCATATGCATCGGTGTTCTGCCAACCTTGTCGGGCTGGCTCGATGTTGCGCACATGTCGATAACTGATGCCGTCGTCGGAAGCATACACTCGCCATCGGTGGGCCTCATAGTTGTTCCCGCCGGTGATGATGCGCACCTGTCGTAAGGTGAAGGGCGTATCATAACTAAAAACGATGTCGCAAGGGTCGTTGCTGCGGAATGGAAACTCTACTGAGGCATGAGGCTTTCTTCCGTCGGGCTTCTCTGCCAAGGGGATGGCGTATGTGGCGATGTCCTCATAGTAGTTCTCAACAGTGGTGGGCTGGGG
This sequence comes from uncultured Prevotellaceae bacterium, assembly GCA_902767775.1. Taxonomy (GTDB): domain Bacteria; phylum Bacteroidota; class Bacteroidia; order Bacteroidales; family Bacteroidaceae; genus Prevotella. Next base: position 12,844 of record CACXIP010000016.1, read on the forward strand.
AAGGGCGACTGTACCGCCTTTGCTGCTGATGATGGTGTCGCTCCACACCACGCGCTGCATGGACTCCTCGGGGGTTATCCATGGACCTCCGCCAAGAGCAAAACCATCGGAGAAATGGATGCCTATCTCCAGTCCCAGGCTGTCGGCGATGCGGAATGCCGTGTCCATACGCTGCCACCATTCCGGTGACAGCTGACGGGCAGTACCGGCATATTGTGCCCCGTCGCTCACATCCTTGATGGGCATGAGATAGCACCCACCGATGCCCGCATCCTTCATGCCTTGGAGGTCGAGACGAATGCCCTCATCACTCACACAACCATACATCCAGTACCAAAACGTCCAGGGCTTGGTCGTGTCGGTGGCTGATGCATGGAGGCTGCAAAGGGCAGCAAGCAGGAGAAAGAGCGTTTTTTTCATTCAGAGAGGATGATTTATTCAAACCATAGTTCTGCGGAATAAACATGCATTCCTTTTGCCCAATAGGGTTGGGCGGAGGGACCGTTGAGGTCGGTGGTGTTCACCTTGTTGCGCACGGCGGGAATGGCCTCCCACAGTGAGAGACCGGTGGCAGGCAGCTCATATAGCAGGTGGTCGCGTCCGTCGCGTGGCTGATAGACACCGACATAGAGTTTGTCGCCTGAACGTGGAAGGGTGGGTTGGATGCTGATTCTGCCTTCTGCGGTATTCAGCTGCATCCATTTCACGTGTGAGAAGTAGCCTTTGAATTCAGGATACTCGAACGACTCTCCTGGGATGGGGTCGTTGTAGTCGGTCTGCCAATAGCCATACTGCGGACCCTCGAGTCGGTTCTGCCACACGCGGTAGGGACCGTCGCCCACCCATTGCTTGCTCTTCACCTGGGTCTCGGGATAGTCGAAGGTGATGCCCATCATGTCGACCACACCGTTGAAATGGCAATAGGTAGTGAGGTGTATGCTGCCGTTCTCATGGAATTTCCATACGACTTGTGTCATGCTGCCATGGTCATATTTGGCAGTCAATTGGCCATTCTCAAAACTGAAACCGGCAAAACATCCCTGGTCATCATAAGTGGTGTACTGCGTCTTTTTCTTGAATGCCTCCTTGTCGTCATGGTTGAAGAAGCCATCTTGTGAGCGGTCGCTGCGCTTGACGGCAATAAAGCGCGGTCCGTTGCTGAGGGAGATGGTGCGCGAACCGACGCCCACTTTCTGCAAATGGCCGTCTTTCTTGGAGAAGACGTAGGTCTTGTTGGCTGTGGTGACTGTTACCTCTTCGGCTGTCTCTGTCATGGTGGCAGCTGTGGGAAGTGTGCACATACCTGTCGTTTTTCCCAATGGTTGACTCCAGGTGAATACCTCTTGGCCAAATGGGTCGGTGGCGGTCACCTGCAACACGTCGCCTTTGCCTTTGGGTATGTCCACATAGCCTTTGTCGCCTGGCTTCAGGTCGGGCGACGGGAGGGTGCCTTCTCCGACAACCTTCACTTCCGACTGACCGATGGCTGGCATGTTGAGATATTTGTAGGTGAAACGACAGTCTTTCAGGTTGGTGAAGTCGTAGTGGTTGGTGAAGAAGATGGCATTCTCACCCCATTCCAGTTGGATGGGACTCCACACCTCCTTGATGGTGAAGTATGACCCCTCTTTCTCGTGATGGGGTCCTACAATGCCGTCGGCGGCGTAGTTGCCCACGCAGTCGATGATGTTGTCCATGTCGGTGCGCACCACACCTTGGTCGGCGAGGTCCCAAAGGAAACCACCGGCACAGCGCCGGTTCGACATCATCAGGTCCCAATAGTCTTTCAGACCGGCACCATGTCCGCCATCATACAAACCATGTAGAAACTCGGTAGGCAGGAAAATCTCTTTCTGCCGCATGAACTCCGCCGTCTCGCCCCATGAGCGGTAGTGCTTGGTCTCAAACCCATTTCGGTTAGCCCACGGATAGAGCACCACGCGTTTCTGGGGGTCGAACTTCTCAAAGAAGGGTTCCAGTTCGTAATTGAAGCCACCCTCGTTGCCATTGCTCCAGAATATGACTGACGGGTGGTTGACGTCACGGGTGACCATCTCCTCCACCAATTGCTGACCGTTGATGGTCTCATGTGCCCAATGCCATCCGCTCAGTTCGTTCTCCACATAGAGTCCCAATGAGTCACAGGCGTCCAGAAATTCGGGGTCGGCTGGATAATGAGACAGGCGAACAGCGTTCATGTTCATGCTCTTGATAAGGCGTACGTCCTCGATATTTTTCGCCTTGGAGAGGGTGCGCCCAGTCTCCGGACGGAACGAGTGGCGGTTGACGCCCTTGAAAATGACTCTTTGGCCATTGATATAGACTCCGTCGCTGGCGCGGTATTCGATAGTGCGGAAACCAAACCGCTCACGCTCTACATGGAGCGTCTTGCCTTGGTTGTCTTTTAAAGTAAATACGGCGGTGTGGAGATTGGGCGTCTCTGCTGTCCACAGCCGTGGTGCCTTGACAGAGAAGTCCACACGGTGGATGTCGGATGCACCTGATGCCTTTCCCTTGCCGATGGCCTTGCCGCTGGCATCGAGAATCTCCACCTCGACAGAGGCTCCGTCAACGGCACGGTTAAGATACACATCGGCTTGAAAGCGGCCATCCATACCAGCATTGATGGCTACGCGGCTGATGTTGCGTGCAGGTTTGCTCACCACAAACACCGGACGGATGATGCCGCCGAAATTCCAATAGTCAGCACGCCGCTCAGCCATGTTCACCTGCTCATTCTCACTCTCCTTGCTTACTTCCACCTCCAGACGGTTCTTTTTCTTACCGCAGAAAATACGGTCGGATACATCATACTGGAAACGGTAGAAACCACCATGGTGCACACTGCCTGCCTTCCTGCCGTTGATGGTTACGCGGGCATCGGTCATGGCTGCCTCGAATACGAGGAATATCTGCCTGCCAGCCCACGAATCGGGCAGCGTGAACTCATACTTGTACAATCCCTTCTCATCGGCAATGCCTTCTGGGTTGGCCTTTCCATAAAACCGCATGCCATATTGGTAGGTGCCAAACCCCTGAAGTTCCCAACAGGAGGGGACACCAATCTTCGTCCATTTTCCGGCATTGCGTCCATCGGTGCATTGGAAATCCCATTCCACCATATCGTCACAGCCTGTGCCGCTCAGGTATTGGCGGTGGGTCTGCACGTCGGTTGGTTGTGCCATCATGGTCAGTGCAAAAACGGTCATCCCGATGGCGGAAAAAATCTTTTTCATAGGATAAGTATTTTTGTGATTTGTGCCTTTCGCGCACACATGCATGTTATTTATTATATAGACTCAATTATCATGGTTATGTAACCAATTTTGTCCCACAAGTGCGACCTCCTGTTCCTCGGATGTGCTCGCTGTATTCTCCAAAAACAGCCACAAATGTTAAAAACAAAAGATTTATTGGAAAAAATTTGCTTTTGTTGATAATGACCTTTATATTTGCAGCAATAATTTTTTGGATTTCGATGTTTCGAAATCAGTATTCGAGGTTGGTAGCTTCCTGCACCAACCTCTTTTTTTGTTCTACTTTTACTTGTTTCTTGCTGTTTTAGCCCCATTTTTTGAAAAAAATATGGAAAAAGTTGCAGTTTTCAATTCAAATACCTATTTTTGTCCGTTCCAATAAAGGAAATGCCCCAAAATAACCAATATAAATAACCTAACAAGACATTGAGAAGATACCCCAAAAGGGTGTTTGCCCAAGACATTGTTAACCTAAAAAACAATTAATGAGAAGATTTCTCACCCTTTTTTTGATGATGCTGGTCACGCTCCGAATGACCGCAGAGTTTGTTGTCGACCCTATGCAACTGGGTGCCCGTGGCGATGGCAAGACCGATGATGCTGTGGCTGTCCAGCAAGCCATCGACCAATGCTCCGCAGAGGGTGGGGGTATCGTCATGTTCAGTCCAGGACACACCTATCTCTGTGGACCGGTGAGACTGAAGTCAAATGTGGTCTTGTTTCTGTCATCCACATCTGTGCTGCGTGCCAACCCCGATGAGAGCGTTTACCGTCTCAGTGCTTTCGGTGCCAATGAGGGCGAGGGCATGATGTGGCTCTATGCCGATGGCGCAGAGAACATCACCATCATGGGACATGGCACCATCGACGGCAACGGCGTGGCGTTCATGGGTGCAGAACTGGAGGACTCCTATGAACTTAAACCCGTGACCACTTTCGACCCACGTCCGCATGTACTTACACTCACTGGTGTACGCAACCTGACCGTGCGCGACATTACCATCCGCGACGGTGCCTACTGGACTCTTCATCTCGTGGGGTGCGATGGTGCGGTGATTGACGGCATCAACCTGCTCAACAACCTCAAGATACGCAATGGTGACGGCATCGACATCGACCACTCGCGCAACGTGCGCATCGCCAACTGCCACATCACCAGCGGCGATGACTGCATCTGCCTGAAAAACCGCCGCGAGACCGAGCAATATGGTTCGTGCCACGACATCACAGTGACCAACTGTGTGATGACCAGCCGTTCATGCGCTATCAAAATTGGAAGCGAAAATGTGGACTCCATTTACAACGTCCTGTTCGACAACTGTGTCATCACCGCCTCCAACCGCGGATTGGGCATACAAAATCGCGATGAGGGTACGGTGAGCGATGTGGTGTTCTCCAATATCCTCCTTGACTGCCGCCTTTGGTCTGATGTGTGGTGGGGAAAGGCCGAACCCATCTATGTCACGTCTTATCCTCGGGCAAACGGCAACCACAAGGATGCCAACTGGCGATTCCCCAAGGGACAGACAGAGGGGCGTTGTGGCGAGGTGTCACGCATCTGGTTCAACAACATACAGGCGACAAGTGAGAACGGATGCTTCATCGGTGGTGACACAAAGGACAAGGTCAACCATATCTACATCAACAACCTTACCCTTACCATGCGGAGGTCTACTCCATATGAGGGCGGGGTGTACGACAAGCGTCCGTGCCGTGGCGAAGGCTTTGTCAGCGGAAAGGTGCATGGAGTCTATGTAGATACAGCAAGCGATATCCTCATCAATGGGTTGTTCGTAGATTGGGGCAAGGCAGACTTCCCCAAAATGGGACTCAACCATATGGAGAAAAATGGTGAGCGAATCATCGTCAAAGGAGAAATTTGAGTATTAACCCCCAAAATTAGGAAATCAAACCAAATATCAATCTAATTACAAACAATTATGCTAAAAGTACGATTCTTCAATTCAAGGAGGCTGGCGAAGGCATTGCTTTCAATGGCTCTCTTTGCGTGCAGCACGGTGGCTTTCGCACAAAATGAGGTCACCGGTGTCATCACCGATGCCCAAGGCGAACCGCTTATTGGCGTCACCGTCATGGAGGCAGGCACACAGAATGGTGCCGTCACAGACATCAACGGACGCTACAAGCTCAATGTAAAGCCAGGTGCCAAACTCAACGTGAGTTACATTGGCTATGAGACAATGACTATCGACCCTGGACAGAGCATTGTGCTCAAGGAAGACAACACTACCCTCAATGAGGTCGTTGTCGTGGGTTATGGTACCATGCGCCGCAAGGATGTCACCAGCTCCATCACCACCGTCCAGGCAAAGGACCTCAACAAGGGCGTGTTCTCCGACCCCGCTTCCATGCTTCAGGGCAAGGTGGCAGGTCTTGTGGTAACCTCTTCTGGCGACCCCAACGGCACACCTTCCATCACGTTGAGAGGTGCCTCTTCACTTCGTGAGGGCGCTGCCATGCAGCCCTACTATGTCATCGACGGTATCCCAGGTGTTGATATCTCTATGGTGGCACCCGACGACATCGAGTCCATCGATGTGCTCCGCGATGCAACGGCTACTGCCATCTATGGTTCTAAGGCTGCCAACGGCGTAATCATTATCACAACGAAGAGCGGCGGCAAGACCGAGCGCACCAATGTCAGTTACAATGGTTATGTTGCTTTTGACAAAATCGCCAAGACGCTTGACATAGCATCAGCAGATGACATCCGCGACTATGTATCGAAAAACAATATCGATTATGCCTACGACAAGAAAGGCAACACCGATTGGCAGGACGAAGTGCTCCGAACCGGCATCAGCCACAACCACAACGTTTCAATCAACGGCGGTTCGGCAAAGACCAAATACATGGCCAGTATCAACTACATGAACCGTGAGGGTGTCATCGATGGCTCACACATGAACCGCCTCAACCTCCGTTCGCTCATCTCGACGAAAGTGCTGAAAGACAGGCTGGAACTCTCTGTGGGACTCAATTCCATGTATGGAAAACATGTGGGCGTGCCCATGGGTGATACAGGTGCTTCCGTGCTTGATGCCATGAACTACTTCAACCCGACCAACAACATCAAAAATGCAGATGGTTCATGGGTCGTGGGTGAAGGCTCAGCCAACTACAACCCTGTCTCCCTTATCAATGAGGATACCTCTGAGACAATGTGGAAACGCAATCAGATTGTAGCCAAAGCTACTCTGAAAATCATCGAGGGACTCAACTGGAACACCAACTACTCATACAATCACAGGCAGAGCACTTACAGCTCTTACCATTCTCACTTCACACAGCTCGTTCCCTACAACGCATATAATGGTACAGCCAACCGCAACACTTATTTTGGCGACGACCACACATTCGAGACCTACCTCAATTTTGACTATACCTTCGCCAGCGTACACAAACTTGCGCTGATGGCAGGTTATTCTTGGGAGGAGCGCAACTCCAACGACGGTTTCGGACTGGAAGTGCACAATTTCTTCGATGACTACCTGAAATGGAACCAGCTGACCTATGCAGGACAGATTGACGGTATTCCCGCTGTGCAGAGCGGCACAAAGGAAACCATCCGCAACATTTCCTTCTACGGACGTGCAAGCTACTCCTTCAACAGCCGTTATATGCTGCAGGCCACCATCCGTCGCGACGGTTCTTCTGTATTCGGCAAAGACCATCGTTGGGGTACCTTCCCCTCTGTGTCTGCTGCCTGGAATATCACTGAGGAGAATTTCATGAAGTCGCAGAACGTATTCAGCAACCTCAAGCTCCGCTTGGGTTATGGTGTCAGCGGTAATGCCCTTGGATTCGGTGCCTACTCAGCAGTGGCTACCTATGGCTCCACAGGCTCCACATTCACCTATGGAGGCAACCAGTGGGCTATCCTCGGTGCCACAAAACTGGCTAACCCCGACCTGAAATGGGAGTCAACAGGTATGTTCAATGTCGGTATCGACTACGCTTTCATCGGTGGCCGCATCAATGGTAGCATCGAATTCTACCATAAGAAGACTACCGACCTGATTTGGAACTATCCGGTGTCTACTGTCATCTATCCATTTGACAACATTGCTGCCAACGTGGGTGAAATCACCAACAAGGGTGTGGAGTTCTCCATCAATATTGATGCTGTCCGTACCAAGGACTTCAACTGGATGACCACCATCAACCTCTCCCACAACTCCAACAAGGTGAACAAACTCTCCAACGAAAAGTTCCAGACCTCAACCTTCACTCAGGGCGACCCGATGGTGGCTGGCGTTTCTGCCAATGGCTACACACAGCGTGTGATGGAAGGCGAGCCTCTCGGCACTTTCTTCCTCTACGAGTTTGCTGGCTATGGCCAAGATGGAAAGGCTACCTATTATGTGCGTGACGACAATGGCAACAAGACTGGCGAGACTACCAGTTCGCCGGAGTTCAAAGACCGCTATATCGCTGGCAATGCACAGCCTAAACTCAATTTCGGATGGAACAACACCTTGTCGTACAAGAATTGGAATGCCACACTGTTCTTCACCGGCGTGCTGGGCAATAAGATTTACAACGGCTCGCGTGCTCACTACACCGCTCCCGATTTCTTCGCAGGCGGCAAGAACGTGCTCAAGGAATTCCTCACCGACCGTCCTGTTGCCGACAACCTGAGCAACATCCCGTCGGACCGTTTCCTCGAGAAAGGCAACTACCTGCGTCTGCAGACCCTCTCAATTGGCTACACCTTCGACAAACTCGCCGGATGGTTGCAGAGCCTGCAACTGTATGCTACATGCAACAACGTATTCACCATCACAGGATACAAGGGACTTGATCCTGAGGTGAACATGGGCGGCATTCAGCCCGGCGTTGACTTCCGCTGGAGCAACTATCCTCACACACGCACCTTCATGGCTGGCGTAAGGGTTAATTTCTAATTTTAAAAGGAACAGCAATATGAAAACAAATATCAAGATATTTTTCGCAGCCGCACTTGCCGCACTGACCGTCGGCTGTACCGATTTGGATGTCCCTGTAGAGTCGCAGTATACCTCTTACCCCAACAGTGAGGCTGCACTGGAGGCTCAGCTATCAGGTATCTATTTCCAAATGCGCGATTGCTTCGGACGCCGCTATATGGAAGGACTGGCGCTGTCGAGCGATGAGTATACCGCCGTGTCGTACGGTGGCAACTGGTATGACAATGGTGCATATGCACACCCCAGCCTCCATAGCTTCACCTACGAGGATGCATCCATTGACTGGATGACCGTGCTTGCTTCAGGCGTAGTGAAAGCCAATGAGGTTATCGACTCCGAAGCCGATGATTCCTATAAAGCTCCTGCAAGGGCTATGCGTGCCTTCTTCACCTATATCATGATGGACTGCTGGGGCGATGTGGCTATCAATGACTCCAAACTCTCTGGTCAGATTGACCTCGAGAAACGTCAGCCCAGAGCCGATGTGGCTCGCTGGATTGAGAGTGAGCTCAAGGAAATCATTCCCCAACTCACCACTGAGACAACAGGTGAGAACTATGGCAAGCCCAACAAGTATATGGCTCAGGCATTGCTCGCCAAGCTGTACATCAACTGGCCTGTCTACACTGCCGCCTCTCCTGAGGCTTATGATGCCAACTCTTACTCTGGTGAGAAACTGGCCGAATGCATCGCCGTATGCGACGAGATTATCAAATCAGGCAAATTCGCCCTCGGACCTGACCCCTATCGCTTCAAGTTCGCTTCCGACAATACCGAGCGCGTGCAGAACGGTACCATCAAGGACTTCATCTATGCCATGCCTTATCACACCACTCAGGCTACAGGCATGCAGTATGGACGTTCTCACTCTTATAAGGACATCAAGAACCTCAAACCGAGTTATTATGGTGAGGCACTCACCAACTCCGGTGGTGGTTACGTGACGATGACTCCGGAATTCGTCAAACTCTTCAACCTCAAGGGTGATGAGCGCAATATGCTCATCCTTGGCCTCTCTGAGAATCTCGATGACTACCGTTACGGTACGGGTGGCGACGAGAACACCGTCTATGTCTATGACCCCAACACGCTGCTTCCCACAAAAGAGGTGTGCAACGACAAGGAGGGCAACCCGCTCAAACTCAGCCGCAACATCAACCTTGTTGAGAAAGACTTCACCATCAATGTGGGCGACAACCTCACTGGATGGAGACAGGGCTGCCGCAACCTGAAATGGCATGTCACCAGGACAGACTATGCCAATGGCCGCAACCAATCGAATGATATTCCTCTGCTCCGCTATGCCGATGTGCTCTTGATGAAGGCTGAGGCACTCGTACGTCAGGGCAAGGCTTCAGAGGCCACCGCACTCGTCAACCAAATCCGCTCCTATGTCAATGCTGAGCAACTCGACCACAGTCCGTCGCTCAACGATATCTACGAGGAGCGTGGACGTGAGTTCTTCGACGAGAATATGCGCCGTGCCGATATGATTCGTTTCGGACACTTTGAGGATGAGTACTTCCCTCACTACAAGGATTTCCCAACGGCTAATTTCGACAAGACCCGTCGCGTGTTCCCCATCAACAAGAGCATGCTCGACCTCAATCCGAAATGGACTCAGAATAATGGGTATTAATCGGAAACCACTGACATTATCTCTTTTTTTCTGGGCAGTCACTGCTGTGGCTGCCCAGAATATTGAAATGGTGGTGCATCGAGGCGCCAATGCCCTGGCACCGGAGAATACCGTGGCTTCCGCCTACGCCGCCTTGGAGCATGGCGCCAAGTGGATAGAGGTTGATGTGCGGAAATCGAAGGACGGGGTGCTCTTCAATCTTCATGATGAGACGCTCGAACGCACGACAAATGGCAAAGGCAGGTTGGCGGACATCAATTCTGATGAGGTGGCAAGACTTGATGCCGGCAGTTGGTTCTCTCCAAAGTATGCAGGACTGCATGTGTCCACTATCGCAGAGATGCTCGACTCTTTAAAGGGAAAGGCCAACGTCTTTTTCGACGTAAAAAGAGGTACTCCAATACCCGAACTTGTCAGTCTGGTCCGCGAAAAGGGCTTCGCCGACAAGAGCTTCTTCTGGTTTGCTGATGAGCAGATGCTGCGAGAATTTGTCACGCTGGCACCCGACATGAAGATTAAGGTTAATGCGAAGGACATCAGTCGCCTGAAATACTGGCAGAGCGTATGCAAACCCTCGTATGTGGAGATAGCCCCAGAACTCATCACTGGGAAATTCCGACGATATTGCCACAGGCATGGCATCCTTGTCATGGCTGCCTGTCAGGAGGATGACACCTCTCAGTTCCAGTTGGTCATCCGTAAGAAGGCCGACCTGGTCAATCTCGACCGACCTGAGGTTTTCCAATCGCTGATAGCCAACCTTCAAAAGTGACCACACCAACCGACCGCTCATCTGCAAATGAAGCCCAATTCGTTCTTTTTTCCAGTGTGTTGCCTCTTGATTCAGATTTTTTCCCTATATTTGTAGTCAATATGAAAAACTGGTTGGTTTCCATAATAATGGCTCTTGCCATGTTATGCCCCGCAGTGGCACAGCATGCACAGTATGTCGACCCATCTATTGGCAGCGAGGGGGTGGGACGAACCTTCCCCGGACCGTCCATGCCTTTTGGTATGGTGAAGCCCGGCCCTGACTGTGGGGTGTCTCCCAATGCAGGATGGGCACCCATGCCTGCCCGGGTGACGGGGTTCTCGCAGACTCATGTGAGCGGCACTGGGGGCGGCCAGAAATATGGCAACATCCTCATCCAACCAATGATTGGTGCGCAGCAGGAGCAACTGCGTACTGCAGAGCAGGTCAGCCTGGGTTATTACTCCACAACATTTGAGAATGGCATCCGCACGGAAATCACTACTGCGGAGCGTTGTGCGCTCTACCGCATCCACTATCCCCAATCGGGGCAGTTGTTTGTGGATGTCTCCCATTTCCTGGGCAAGAATCCTGTGCCCGACTTGCGTGAGGCGCAGCAATTCGTTGGTGCCGAACTCGAAGTGCTGAACGACCACGAGGTGCAGGGATATTCTCGCATACGAGGTGGATGGAACAACGGCGATGCCTATACGGTCTATTTCGTGCTTACAACCGATAGACCTTTTACCGCCCAAACGAATTCGACCAGTCAAACCATTCCGACGGGTCCGACCAACGCCCATCTGCTTTTCACTGACACCTGTGTCAATGTCAAGGTGGGCATTTCCTTTGTGAGCACCATGCAGGCCCGACGCAATATTGTCGGGTCATCGTTCGATGAACAGCGTTCCTCGCTTTGTAAGGCTTGGGAACATCTGCTGGGCTGTATTGACTTGGGGAAAGCATCAGAGAAGGAGAAACGCATGTTTTACACTGCACTCTATCACACCATGCTCATGCCGGTCGACCGCACTGGTGAGAATCCCAAATGGACGGATGCTCCATATTATGATGACTATTATGCCATCTGGGACACCTATCGCACCTCCTCGCCTCTGCTTACGCTTATCGCCCCTGACAGAGAGCGAGACATCATAAGGTCGCTGCTCAATATATACCGCCGCGAGGGCTATATGCCCGACGCACGCAGTGGTGACTGCAACGGCCGCACACAGGGAGGCTCGAATGCCGAGGTGGTCATCGCTGACGCTTGTGTGAAACACCTCGATGGCATCGACTATGAACTGGCCTTGGAAGCCATGCTCCATGATGCCACTGTGCCTCCAGGCGGCAACGAGGAAAAAGAGGGCAGGGGAGGACTGGCTTACTACAACACGTTGGGCTATATCCCTTATGGTGTGGACCGCGCTGGCAACCGCACCATAGAGTATGCCTTTGATGATTATTGCATCGCCGTGGTGGCAGAGGCATTAGGTTATGATGACGTAGCCACGGAATACCACAAAAAAGCGGGCAACTGGAAGAACCTGTTTCGCAAGGACTATGAGTTTGACGGTATGAGAGGTTTCATCATGCCGCGTGACGAACAAGGAAATTGGCTCGACAGCGTGCCTTGGGGCAAGTCGAAAGTGTTCCATCCCCGTATTCCCTATACCCCTACGACAAAGGTGGCACCATGGTACCTGCCGTGGTGGTCAACTTTCTTCTATGAGGCGACATCAGAGGAGTATTCTCTCAATATCCCTCACGATGTGCCGGGACTGATTGAGGCTTGTGGAGGAGCGGAGGCTTTCAGGCAGCGGCTCGACTTGTTTTTTGAGAAAAATTACTACAATGTGGCCAATGAGCCATCTTTTCTCACCCCCTGTCTCTACCATTGGATAGGCCGTCCTGACCTTAGCACTCACCGTGTGCATGAGATTATCCAAACGAATTATTCCGATACGCCCAACGGACTGCCAGGCAATGATGACTCGGGTGCCATGTCGTCGTGGCTCGCTTTCCATATGATGGGACTCTATCCCAATGCAGGGCACGACTATTATCTGCTCACTCTGCCCATCCTCAAAGAAGGATACACCATGCTCTTGCCCAATGGCAAGACTTTGCAGGTGTCGCTAAGAGGAAAGGGTGACACATATGCTTATGCCACACTCAACGGGAAAAGGCTTGACGATGCCCGCATCACCCACGAACAACTGATGAAGGGTGGACAGTTGGTGTTTTGGGGAAAAGAGGGGCAATCTGTTTCCACAAAGTCTGCAGCGACGACCGTACCACTCACTGCCATCACCCCTATGATGTCTGCACAACCTGTCAGCCCCATCGTGAAATCCCAAATATCCTATACGCTGAATCGCCAGTTCCGCACTTGGCCGCTCACCATGGAATGGATGGGTGACATACTCCTCGTGAGGTGCAACAAGGCGACCTATAGGATACCCCATCAGGTGGTGGAAAGTGCCACGGGCTTCTGTTGGGACAGTCCGCAGAAGGAAGGTGCTTCCTATGTCGCTGGCGGTACATTCGCCTTTGTCTCACGTCAGGCTCTGACCGCGCTTTTGCAAGAGGGGAATTTCATCTACGACGGCATCACCTGGAGGGAAATTTCCCGCACTGACGACACCATAACTGTGAGAGCCGACATCGACCGCACCGAGATGACCATCTCGCTCACGCATCCTCTTCCGCTGGTGCTCAGCATGCGCAAGAATCCCTTAGGTATCGACTGGAATATCATACTCAATGAATAACAGAATAGTCTCCATATTTGCTGTCCTCTTGTGGACGGCTGTCGCCTTTGCCCAGGAAAAGACACCTGAGCAGACGGGTGGCGTTTACTATGCCTATCCCGTCCATCAAGTACTGATTAACCCCACACCGCCGGAGGGTTATCAGCCTTTTTATATCTCCCATTACGGCAGGCACGGTTCGCGATGGCTGCCCTCCGACAGCCGTTATGAGTGGGTCATTGAACAGTTTGCTGACAAGAAAAACCTGACCGCCGAAGGTAAGAAGTTGCGAAAACAACTGGGTAAGGTATGGCGCAATGCCCGTGGCAATGGCGGACAACTCACACCTCTTGGTGGACGGCAGCATGAGGAAATCGCCGACCGCATGGTGTCTAATTTCCCTGAGGTGTTTGCTCACAATTCACACATCCGTGCCCGTTCGAGTGTGGTGCCGCGTTGTGCTGCCAGTATGAGACATTTCGTATCCAAGATACGAGGCCGGCAACCTTTGCTGCAAATTGACAGCGCCACCGATTCGGCCGACATGAGTTATATCGCATACACTACGCCTGAACTAAAAGAGATAGAGAAAGGGCCCTTTGCCAAGATGCACGGCACTCCCGACCGACTGATGCACCTTTTGTTCAAAAACTCATCTGCGGTGCGTGAACCCGTGATACTCATGGGTGAACTCCACACCATAGCCTCCGACATGCAGGATGTAGCCTCGCCCAAACTCAAAACCGACCTATATTGGTTGTTTACTCCCGATGAGATGCGCGACATCTATGAGCGCAACAATGAGCGGATGGCATATTGCAATGGCAGCGACCCGCGTACAGGAGGTGAACCTGCACGTTCGGCACTCTCTCTATGGCATGACGTAGAGACGAGAGCGGATGCCGCCATCCGAAGGTCAGAACCATCGGCAGACCTCCGTTTCGGACATGACACCAACCTCTACCGTCTGCTGACCCTGATGCAGGCTTCCTCTGCCCAAAGTGGTAAGATGGATGAGATACTGCCTATGGCTGCCAACCTGCAGATGATTTTCTTCCGGGGGCAAACCGGAGACATCGTTGTTCGCTTGCTCCATAATGAGAGGGATTTTGCCCTCCCTATTCCTGCCGTCATGGAGCATTATTACCGATGGAGCGATATCAAGGCATATATGGCGGAGCGCATCCACCGACTGCAGCACGAGCATCAACTTGTCGCCCTCAACACGATGGTGGGTACTGCTCAGGCCAACACCCTCTCGGCAGGGCTCTTTGGCAAGGGCAGTGAGGAACACGGACAGACACTGCCTGCTGTCCTCGTTCCCAACGGACAGAATTTCTGGACTCCTCAGACACGCGACACAGAGGTGAAATGTATAGCTCCTTATTATTATGCCGACTTCCTATGGCAGGGTATGCGCAATTCTCATTGGATAGTCGGTGGATGTACACAGGATTATGGCTCGTTTACCATCGCTGCCCTCGGAGGTCAGTTGCGCACTGCTCCAGAAAAGCGTGCCACGCGTTTCAGCCATGATGGCGAGGTGTCGCATCCGCATTACTATGCCGTAGGCTTGCCCGACGAACATCTGCGTGTTGAACTGACAGCATCTGCCCATGGTGCTATCATGCACATCACTCCAGACCGTGACCAACAGGTGCATGTCATCTTCCAGCCCAACAGCGACGAGGGTGAGGGTGGGGCTTCCATCGACCTTGGCTCTCATTCTGTTTATGGATACAACCCCGTGCACCGCATCTATCAAGGATGGGGTGAGCGAGCAGGATTCAGTGGTCATCTTCTTATGGAATATGCAGACACACCTGTGAATTACGGAACGTTTGCCTCAGACATCCATGAGGAGGGAAAAACATCCGTCAGCGGCAAGGGACAGTCTGGTGTATGGATGACCTTTGAGGGAAAGGCTCATCAGCCTATCATTCTGAGGATGGCATCCTCGTTCACCGGCCGCGAGGGATGCGGGCGCAATATGGACGCCGAGGTGAAGGGCAAGAGCTTTGTGGAGATGATGGCGGAAACGGCGCAGGCATGGATAGCACGCTTGCACACTATCGATGTGGAAGGTGATGATGAGGCTGCCGTCAACCAGTTTTATGGCGCGCTCTACCGCTCTTCGTTCCTGCCTCGTTTGCTGAGTGATGCCGACGGTGCCTATCCGCGTTTTGCCGAGGGCAGCACGATGAGAGGCAAAAGGCCCGTCTATACCGATTTCTCTATGTGGGATACCTACCGTGCCCTGCATCCCCTCTATAATATCATCGTTCCAGATGTGTCGTCCGACATGATGCAGTCTTTGGTCAATATGGCGGATGAGGGCGGTTGGCTGCCCATTTTCCCGTGCTGGAACTCCTATACGGCGGCGATGATAGGCGACCATTGTGCTGCTACATTGGCTGACGCATACATCAAGGGAATACGTGGCTTTGATGCTGAGAAAGCCTATCGTGCGATGCGCCGCAACGCCTTTGAGTCTCCTGCCTCCGATGCAGACTACCGCAATGGGATGGGTCGGCGGGCACTGAAGTCCTATCTGCAGTTGGGCTATATCCCGATGGAGGATTCCGTGGCAGAGGCTTTCCATAACAATGAGCAAACCTCCCGTACTTTGGAATATGCCTTTGATGACTTTGCTGTGGCGCAGATGGCAGAGGCTCTCGGTCATGCAGACGATGCCAAGGCGCTTATGAAACGGTCGGACAATTGGCGGCATGTCATCAACCCACGCACGGGCTATGCCGACGGCAGACATCAAAACGGGCGTTTTGAGAACAACACTGACTTTGTTCACCGCAAGAGTTTCATCACCGAGGGGGCTGCCTGCCATTACACATGGTATGTGCCCCATGACCCAGAGGGTCTGATAGAGGTGATGGGCGGTCGTGATGCCTTCGTGGCAAGGTTGGACTCCATGTTCACCGAGGGACGCTACTGGCATGGCAACGAACCTTGCCATCAGGTGCCATATATGTTTGACTATGCAGGCCGTCCTGACCTTACACAGAAATGGGTGCGCTATATCATGCAGACGGAATACAACGATACCCCTGGTGGCCTGTCGGGCAATGATGATGCGGGACAGATGTCTGCCTGGTATGTGTTCTCGGCAATGGGTTTCTATCCTGTCTGTCCTACCACCAAACAATATATGCTGGGGTCACCGCTCTTCCGGCGGGTCACCATCAATCCCACCAAAGGCGTTCCTTTTGTCATCGATGCTCGAGGTGCAGACAATGCACATCCTTATGTCAAGAAGGCTACCCTCAATGGTCAACCTCTCATGGGTTGCACCATCTCACATGATGACATCACACAAGGGGCCACGCTCCGGATGGAGATTGAAGATAAAATTAAAGATTAAAGATGAAAAATTAAAGATAAAAGATTATAGAGAAACACAATGAAAAAATACCTATCCCTCCTCATTTGCCTAATGGCCATCCTCACCGCCTCTGCCAATCCTGCTGATGACTTGTTGGAGCGTATTGATGCTGGGGCTTCCCGCAAGTTCAAAACCCAACTCGTCAAGACCGACTACGACTTCTTTGAACTTGACCAAAGTGGTTCGCGGGTGGTGGTCAGGGGCAACACATGGGTCAACATCGCCACGGGCATCAACTGGTATCTGAAATACCATGCCGGCATTCATCTCTCGTGGAACGGCATGAAAACCAAGTTGCCAGCAAAACTGCCTGCTGTGACTCAGCGTGAGCGCCATGAGACAGACCTCACCCTGCGCTATGATTTCAACTACTGCACGTTCTCTTATTCCATGGCTTTTTGGGACTGGGACAGATGGCAGCAGGAAATCGACTGGATGGCGCTTCATGGTGTGAACATGCCTCTTGCCATTGTCGGTGAGGAATGTGTGTGGCGCAACATGCTCCTTCGGTTGGGCTATTCCGAGGAGGAGGTGGGACGCTTCATCGCTGGACCCGCCTTCCTCGCCTGGTGGGAGATGAACAATCTGGAGGGTTGGGGCGGACCGCTCCCGTTGTCATGGTATGCACGACAGGAGAAGTTGCAGCGTCAGATTCTCGCTCGTATGAAGCAGTTGGGCATGAAACCCGTGCTCCCTGGCTATTGCGGCATGGTGCCTCATGATGCCAAAGAAAAACTTGGTCTTGACGTGGCTGATGCGGGACTGTGGAATGGTTTTCAGCGGCCTGCCAACTTGTTGCCCACCGACCCGCGTTTTGGTGAGATAGCACGGCTTTATTATGAGGAACTGACACGTCTCTTTGGCAAGGCAGACTATTATTCCATGGACCCGTTCCATGAGAGCAATGACGACAGCCGCATTGACTATGCTGAGGCGGCACGGGGACTGCTCAAGGCGATGAGGGATGCCAACCCCAAAGCCACATGGGTGGTGCAGGGATGGACGGAAAACCCCCGTCCGCAGATGCTTGAGGCACTCCGTGAGGGTGATGTCATCGTTCTCGACCTGTTCAGTGAGTGCCGTCCCATGTGGGGTGCTCCATCGGTGTGGCACCGTGAAAAAGGCTATGAAGGTCACCAATGGCTCTTCTGCATGTTGGAGAATTTCGGTGGGAATGTAGGACTCCATGGACGCATGGATCAACTCATCGACAATTTCTATATGACAAAAACCAATCCATTGGCTAAAAACATCAGGGGCATCGGCTTCACCATGGAGGGCTCGGAAAACAATCCGGTGATGTTTGAACTGATGAGTGAACTACCTTGGCGCAAGGATAAGTTTACCAAGGAACAGTGGGTGGCCGACTATGTCAAGGCGCGCTATGGCTTCGATGACCCAGAGGTGCAGAAAGCGTGGCTGGTCTTGGCTCAGAGCATCTACAACTGTCCCCTGGGCAACAATCAGCAGGGTCCTCATGAGAGCATCTTCTGCGGACGGCCCACGCTCAACAACTTCCAGGCTTCGAGTTGGTCGAAGATGAAGAACTATTATGACCCGGAGGATACAAGGTATGCGGCAAGCCTGATGGCTGGTGTAGCCAACAAATATAGGGGAATCAACAATTTCGAATACGATTTGGTGGATATCGTCCGACAGGCGGTGGCAGACCAGGCTCGCATACAATATCAGCGCACTATCGCTGATTACAAGGCTTTCTCAAGGTCGGCTTTCAAGGCTGATGCCGCTCGTTTCCTGCAAATGCTCGATATGCAGGACAAGTTGCTCGGTTCGAGACGTGAGTTTAGGTTGGGAAGCCGACTTGAGGATGCTCGCAATTGCGGGACTACAGCAGCAGAAAAGGACCTCTATGAGTGGAACGCACGGGTGCAGGTCACGACATGGGGAAACCGTTATTGTGCCGACACGGGTGGGCTCCGCGACTATGCCCATAAGGAATGGCAGGGATTGTTGGCAGATTTCTATGCCATGCGATGGAAAGCATATTTTGATGCACTTGAGGCTCAGATGGAATCACTGACGAAACCCGACCCAGAACTCCTTGGGAGTGGTGCCAACAGCAGTAAAACGGCGGATGAACTGTTCCAAATGGCTCTGCCGCAAGAGGTGAAGTTGGACTACTATGCCTTGGAGGAACCTTGGACACTGAAACATAATACATACGTTTCCGAACCAGTGGGCGACCCTGTTGACTTGGCTGTCAGGGCTATGCAACTCATAGGGAAGTCTGTAAAACAATGATAACAAAACAAGAAAAAATGGCTAAAAACAAACAACGACTTCTTTCCCTCGACATCCTTCGTGGCATCACGGTGGCGGGAATGATATTGGTCAACAACGGATATGGCGAGTCTTTTGAGATGTTGCGACATGTTGAGTGGAACGGCATGACCCCCTGCGACCTTGTCTTTCCGTTCTTCCTCTTCATCATGGGTGTCTCCACTTATCTGTCGCTTTCAAAGAGTGGGTTCCGTCCATCAGCTCCTGTTGTCTGGAAGATTATCCGGCGCACTGTGCTCCTCTTCGTTATCGGATTGGCCATCAACTGGTTTGACCATGCCATTTGGGGCGACCCTCTCTGTTTCGGACATCTGCGCATCTGGGCGGTGCTTCAGCGCATCGCTCTCAGCTATGGCATCGTGTCGGTGTTTGTGCTGCTGGTCAACCATAAATGGATTGTGCCCACCATCATCGCACTGCTGGTCATTTACTCTGCCATCCTTATCTGGGGCAATGGGTATGCGGCAGACTCATCCAACATCCTGGCGCGTGTCGACCTCAGTTTGTTTGGCTACGACCACCTCTATCACAAGAGTCCTGTCGATCCCGAGGGATTGCTCGGCACCATATCATCGGTGGCTCATGTGCTCATCGGTTTCTATTGCGGCAAGCTCATCAAGCAGCGTCAGTCTGTCAAAGACAAGGTGCTGGCGCTCTTCTTTCTTGGAGCCGTCCTCGCCTTGGGTGGATATCTCCTGTCCTATGGCCTGCCGCTCAACAAACGGATATGGAGTCCGAGTTATGTGATGGTGACCTGTGGCATGGCGGCATCGCTGCTGGCACTGCTGATGACCATCATCGACATCCGTGGGAAAAAGGGATGGACAACATTTTTCCAAGTCTTTGGCATCAACCCGCTCTTCCTCTATGTGGCGAGTGAGTTTTTTGCCATCTTCTTTGGTTGGCTGGGTGTCAGCAGTGCGGTCTTTGATGCCATCCATTCCGTCATCTCCCATCCCCAGACGGCATCATTGTGCTATGCTGTCAGTTTCGTCTTGTTCAACTTCCTTCTCGGCTATATCCTCTACCGCCGTCGCATCTATATCAAATTGTGACAACTATTTCTTGGTGCGGAAGGCGAGGAGAAGTGCGCAGCCTGCAAGCAGTATGAGGATGAGTCGATTAAAACCGTTTGGATGGTGCAATTTCACTTTGGAGTGCTGTCGCTGTTCGGAGTGTGTCCTCAGCGTGTCTTTGTGGGTGTGCTGATATGCCGTGCTGTCACCATGATGGTGTGACTCATAGTGATGCACTACTTCTCGCTGGTGGATGATGTGCCCCATAGTATCTGTGATAAAGGTGAGAACCGCCTTCTCACGTACTGTGTCGCGCAGGGTCACTTGTTGAATGAGTGTCACGGTGTCGTGGCAGATAGTGATGGTGGAGTCTTGCCGTATGTTTTCCGATGTGATGCTGCGGTGGTTGGCACATCCTGTTGTCATTGTTGTGGCAATGAGAATAAAGGCGGTTTGTACCAACCATCCGCTGTAGTTTTTTGTTGCATGGTTTTTCATGGTCGTTTGGTGTTTGTGAAATTGGATGTTGTTGCAAAGGTAGTCCGTCAACATCTGATTGGCATGTCATTTTACCCATTGTTGAAACCTTGTGTGAACAACTAAAAAATACGCTCTCTTTTTCTTAATAATCCATAAAAACTAAAGGTTTTAGTTCTTATCAACTAATTTTTTTAGTTACTTTGTGGTTGGATATGATACTGACGCATTTGATGGATGTGAACCTAAAAGGAAAAAACAATGAAAAAACTGACTCGTAAGGAAAAGGAAATCATGGAATTGTATTGGCAGCATGGTCCAATGTTCGTCAAGGAACTGTTGGAATACTACGATGAGCCACGCCCACATTTCAATACGCTATCCACTACGGTGCGTATTCTGGAGAAAAAGGGTATGCTCGGCCACAGGCAGTTTGGCACGTCCTATCAGTATTACCCTCTGGTAACGGAGAAAGAGTACGGACGTTCGAGTCTGGCTGGAGTCATCAAAAGTTATTTTGACGACTCGTACCTGGATGCCGTCAGCAGTTTTGTGAAGGAAGAGAAGATTTCTGTGGATGAGTTGAAAGAACTCATTGAGAGGATTGAAAGCGCTGATGAAAACAGCAAATAGGACCCGATTTTTACTCGCTCTGAGTACCTATTATAATTAATTATCACGAAGAAATCCGTAAATAGTATGATGGAGTTCCTAACCTACAACCTGAAGGTCGCCATGCTGATAGCGGTATTCTATATGTTCTATTGCTGAGCCGCGAGACGT
The DNA here is from genome assembly GCA_902767775.1 of uncultured Prevotellaceae bacterium. Taxonomy (GTDB): domain Bacteria; phylum Bacteroidota; class Bacteroidia; order Bacteroidales; family Bacteroidaceae; genus Prevotella. Next base: position 34,191 of record CACXIP010000016.1, read on the forward strand.
TTCATCGCGTGAATCGCATCGTGTTGCTCACTACAGCTGTTGCCTCGTTTGTGCTGCCACTTTGCATCATCACGTTGCACAAAACGGTAGTCGTAAGCGAAGACGCCGGGTCGATAACGCTCGACTACCTTGGCCCCGTAGTGGTTGAGGTGGCGGAGCCCAACACGCCCCTTTGGCAAACACTGGCTGTTGTTGTGTTCTTTGCAGGAATGGCTCTTGTGCTGGGGCACACCCTCTTGGCTCTTATGAAAGTTTGGCGGCTCATCAGCCGCAGCGAACGCCATCAGCAGCCAGATGGAACAACGGTCTGTGTTGCTGAAGGCGATGTTTCGCCCTTCAGCTGGATGAACTACATCGTACTCTCACGCAACGACTATGAGGCGCAAGAAGCCTCTGTGCTCGCTCATGAACGAGGTCACATCCGCCAGCATCATTCGGCAGATGTACTCCTTGTTGATATGCTCACCGCCCTGCAGTGGTTTAATCCTGCTATGTGGATGCTGCGCCAAGACCTGCGCGCCATCCATGAGTATGAAGCCGATGCGGCGGTACTCTCTCAAGGCATCAATATGCGTCACATAAGAAAACCAATCGTGCGAGCTGGCTGAAGTTGCTCGCTTTGTTGCCCATTGTGGGTGTTACGCTGGCATTGAATGCCGAGACCGTGAACGACTATGTCTACGCAGGCACTCAGCAACAGCAGCAGAAGAAAATTGTGAAGAAAGGCCGCAAGAAAGCTCAAGTGAAGATGGGCGACACGACCATTGAAGTGAAGACCGAAGCCGAGCCGGCTGAGGATCGTCCGTATGCTTTGCATGCCGTTGTTGACCAATATGGTCGTATCACGGGATTGTCGAGCAAAGGCAAGCCTGATCCCAGACAACCTATGGAGTTTACCATCGGCCGCATCTTCTTCGACGACCGTGTGGCTACCCTCGAGGAAGTTAAGAATTACAAGTCGCTTGGCTATGAGTTATTTGAAATCATTCATCGGCCGAACTCAGCAGGTGATCCGAAGTGGAACTATCAGGACAAAGAAGGCATTCTCGTCTTCCGTCAGGCAAAGCAAGTGGCCAAGGATGCCCCGAAGCTGATATTTGGCGAGCCGAATGGTCCGGAACCGTTGCTCGTCCTCGATGGCAAGGTAGTTACAAGAGAGCAAGTGATGGCTCTCGACCCGAGTACCATCGATCACATCAACGTCTTGAAGTACAGCGAGGACAAGAAAGACCTTCTGAGAGTCTACGGCGACAAGTTCAATGCCGACACGTCGAATGGTATCATCTTCATCATCACCAAGGAGTACGCCAAAAGTGACGAAAGGAAAAAGGATTATGTCGTGGTTGTCAAGTCCAAGGATAAGGAAGCCGAAAAAGAGAAGGTATTCGATGTGGTGGAGCAAATGCCGGAGTTTCCCGGTGGAACAGGAGAGTTGATGAAATATGTGTCGATGAGCGTGCGTTATCCCGAGAAAGCTCTTAAGGCTGGCACCCAAGGGCGTGTCATCGTGAACTTCATCGTAGAGGCCGATGGCTCCATCAGCAATGCCAATGTGCAGAAGGGCGTGAGTGAAGAATTGGATAAAGAAGCACTCCGTGTCATTGAAAGCATGCCGAAATGGATTCCTGGAATGCAGAATGGCAAGGCTGTGCGTGTATATTATGCTTTGCCCGTAACATTTCGATTGAGCTAAAATGGATTGTTTTAGGCGGCGGGAGCCTTGCGCTCCCGCTTTCCTTTCATTCTTTTTTTGAGGTGCTGCTGCTTGGCCATTCTCTTAATCGTCTTGTTGGTTTCCGAGAAAGTCAGACCATAAATCTGGATGGTGTAAATGTTGTCTGAGAAATCCACGATGTAAAAGATTCGTTTTTGATTGAGGTACTCAATAAATTTGCCAGACATTCTTTTCGATTCAGTAGTGATTTTTGTAATCAGCTTGGCGTTGTGTTTTAATTCTTCTCTTTCTTTGGCTTCTTTCTTCAGTCTCTCTTCTTCTTCAAGTTTCTTTTTCTCTTCAATTTCCATAATTGTTTAAGGTTGATGACATGTATAGAGAGAAAGATTATTGAAAAATATATCACTATGGTTTTGCAACAATTGGTCATTAAATTTGGAAACAGGTTTAAAATCATGTAACTTTGCCCCTTGGATTGCTCCTTAGTAGAACTTCTCCCCTAAAAGGAAAGAGGGAACAGGACCTTGGCACAGTTAATTTTATATTCCCCAAGAGATAAAAATGGATACGAAATCGAGTATGCCTTCTGTATCAAAATCTAATAGAAATATGAAATTAGATACAGTGAAAACTGTGTTGATTTTCTGTGTTATATTAGGACATACCCTGCAAGATAGAGAACCCGGTATGTTGAATTCTGTCAACATGATTGTGAAAACGTCCATTTTTTCTTTTCACATGCCATTGTTTATCCTCATTTCAGGTTATTTTTGCAACACAGAATACTCCAAGGAAAAGCTATTTAAGAAATCATTGGAAATACTTGCTGCATTTGCTGTTTTTCAAGTCATCAGATTGGCTTTGAATGGGGAATATAGCATTGAAGACATATTGACACCTGAATATACCTTGTGGTATTTGTTGTGTTTGGTTTATTGGAGAATTGCAGTATACTTTTTGTCTAAGTATTTGTCTGTTGGTGCTATGATGTTGCTCAGTGTAATGGTCAGTTTAGGCTCTGGATACATCCAAATAGATTATCTCGGTTTTCAACGTGCTTGTTCTTTCTTTCCTTTCTTCGTTTTGGGATATTATTGCAGAACTCATGATACATTGCGAAAGATAGATAAGACAGCCATATCATTGCCCTTTTTATCCTTGTTGGTGGCATTGGTGATTTGTTTGTTGGCAAAGTTATTCTTACCTATAGATTTGCTGGATATTTTTATGGGTAAATATCCATATTCTAATAATACTGACATTGTGATACGTGGCGGATGGTTGCTCGTATCTGTGGTCGTCAGTCTATCAATATATAGGTTGATAGCTGATAGAAAATCATTGGCAAAATATGGTGGTTGCACATTGGTGATATACCTATTACATTCATTCTTTACCCAAAATTTTGAGTGGTTTGTCAATCATCATATTTTATATAATGACCTCATTACAAATTTTGCATATTCATTGGTGGTTTTCTTCTTATGCGTGTTTCTTGGCAGATACAAAGTTGTTAAGATACTTACAAAGCCTGTATCATTTAAATACTAAAAAAGGCTGTCCGGCGTTTATTCAGATACTGTAATGACCAACGACTGGTCGCAGTTCTTCAGCAGCTCCACCATGCGCTCCTCATCGAGGGCGATGCAACCACCAGTCCATGTCTTATGGCCTTTGCAGTGGATGAAGATGTTGCTTCCGTTGGGCCAGATGCATTCTTTGTTGAAGTCGGTGGCAATGCCGTAGTTGTACTCTGGCACGATGTGGAACATATCCTCACCGCCGCACTTGTGGTGTACCGCCGCTGTGTCGATAATCTGGTTGTAGTATTCGCACTGGTCGTCACAGGCGTAGATGCTGTTGGTCACGTCAATATATGGTATTGTGGTACCGGGGTTGGGCTTGACGCCAAATGCTTTCAGCACATGCATTTCGCCAATGGGTGTCTTGCTGTCGCCCTCGCCCTCCTTGCCAATGCCGTTTTTGCCAATATAAACGCTGGTGGTGAACAGCACCTTGCCGTTTACCGTCAGCCTGGCCGTGGCTTCGCTGCCATGCACGTCGTATACTTCCAACAGTTGTCCGTTCTTGTCGGCATTGCCGCCATTAAAACATGATGTTGTCAACACAATAGTTCCGCTTATGATGAGGATGACATTGAGCATCCATGATTTCAGTTGTTTCATTATTATCGTATCATGTGACCAAGGGGAAACAAAAAACCCGGCGATGGCCGAAACCAATTACCGGGCTAATGAAAGGAGGAGTGGTACCTCCAGGAATCGAACCGGGGACACACGGATTTTCAGTCCGATGCTCTACCAACTGAGCTAAGGCACCCTTTCTTTTTTCATTTAACGAGAATAATCTTGAAAAAAAATATTTGTTTAACGTTTATTAACGAGAAGACTGTTGGGGACGAAAAAACAGCCTATAAAAAACATTGAAAAAATTTGGAGTGTGTAGGCTTATTTAGTAACTTTGCCACAGCGAATAATTATTCAAGCGTAACAATATTATCAACAAAAAACGTATAGATATGAAGAAATTTTACCTCATTGCAGTGATGACCTTGATGGCTCTCACTGTCAGCGCACAGCAGAAACTTACTCTCAGCACTTATGCTGGAAGCAATTTGGAGAAAGTAGACGGACAGGAGTGCAAAGTGACCGTCAATCGCTACCTCTTCCATGGATGGAACACCATCTCTCTGCCTTTTGATGTCAATGAAAGTGAACTCAGCGAGGCCCTGGGAGGTGACTTCCGTTTGGAGCGTCTCGTAGGCATTGAGAGTGCAGGCAACAATGTAGTGCTCAATTTCCAGGATTGCAAGACCAGCGGAATTGAGGCCAATAAGCCCTACATCCTTTATTTTAATGGTGAGAATGCCAACTGCCGTATAGCCAAGACTGCCATCATCTCCAACGAGGCTTCCAGCCTATCCTTCAGCGATGGCAATGAGGTTGTTACCATGGCAGGTGCTCAGAAGCAGACCGATGGACAGGGCTATTATGGCATCCTCGTCAAGGACAACAGCGAGGCAAAGTTCACTGCAGTTACCAATGAGAACAAAGGCGGTTTCTATGCTACCCGCTGCTATGTGAAACTTGCTTCGGGCAATGGCAAGACCATCAGCACCAACCACCTCGCTGCTGGTGAGACAACAGGTATCGCTGCTGTTGCAAAGACCGGCAAATTGATGGACGTGTACACCATCTCAGGTCAGAAGGTAGCTTCCAAGGCCAATGCCTCACAGCTTCGCAGTCTCAAGCCCGGTGTCTATGTGATTAACGGTCAGAAAGTGATTGTGAAATAATAAACAAGACATACTTCGAATACGAATCATCCGCAGTCCTTCATAGGGCTGCGGATGATTCGTTTATGTCTCCATTTCCCTTTTCCCAAGAGGAGAAGAGAGGAGTTTTTTATGATTCCTTCTTCTTCAGTGGATTCCATCCTTGGGCGACGAGGTCGAGTTCGCTGCCGTCGCGGGTGACGAGTTTGCTGCCTAAGGAGGCATCAGTGATGTGGCCGATGAGGCGTACGCCCTCCATCTGCTCCACACGCTCATAGTCACCGATGCTTACGGTGAAGAGCAGCTCATAGTCCTCTCCGCCATTCAGGGCACAGGTTGTCACGTTCATGTTGAGCTCCTCAGCCATCACGGCTGTCTGGTAGTCAATGGGAATGTTCTTCTCAAAAACCCTGCAGCCGCAGCCGCTCGCCTGACAGATGTGCAGCAGTTCGCTGCTCAGGCCGTCGCTGATGTCCATCATCGAGGTGGGACGGATGTTGGCTTCGTGCAGTTGGCGGATGATGTCGCCGCGTGCCTCTGGCATGATCTGGCGTTGGATGATATACTCCTTTCCGGCGAAGTCGGGTTGGAAATCCGCCAGTTGGCGAAGCGCATTTTGGTTGCCTGCTTTTTGGGCTTCCCTCACTTGGTCATAATAGATGCGTTTCTCACGTTCCAACAGTTGCAGTCCCATATATGCAGCACCGAGGTCGCCGCTCACACAGATGAGGTCGGTGTCCTTCGCGCCCTTGCGATAGACGATGTCGCCGGCAGTTGCCTCGCCGATGCAGGTGATGCTGATGGCGAGGCCGGTGAGCGATGAGGTGGTGTCGCCGCCAACAATGTCTACGCCCCACTTGTCACAGGCCAGGCGCAGTCCGGCATAGAATTCCTCCATATCTTCCACCTTGAATTTCCGGCTGAGGGCTATGCTCACAACCATCTGTCGTGGTGTACCGTTCATGGCGAAGATATCGCTGATGTTGACCATGGCAGACTTGTAGCCCAAATGCTTGAGGTCGATATAGGTGAGGTCGAAATGCACACCTTCCATCAGCATGTCGGTGGTGACAAGTACCTCGCTGTCTGGATAATGCATTACGGCGCAATCGTCGCCCACACCATTGAGTGTAGACGTATTGCGGGGTTGGATGTCTTTGGTGAGGCGGTCGATGAGTCCAAACTCACCCAGTTCGCTGATTTCCATGTCTTATTTTGTTTCTGCCCTGACGATCATTTCTTTCATCAGTTCTGTCATGATGGGCTGAGCCTTGTTGGCAGCCTCCTGTACCTCTTCGTGGCTCACTTCCACTGCCTCGTCAAAGCCGCCAAGGTCGGTGATGATGCTCACGCCGAATGCCCTGATGCCGCAGTGACGTGCCACAATCACCTCGGGAACGGTGCTCATGCCGATGGCATCGCCTCCCAAGATGTGGTACATACGGTATTCCGAAGGTGTCTCAAAGGTCGGTCCTTGAACACCCACATAGACACCATGCTGCAACTTGATGCCCCTTTCCTTTGCGATGGCATCAGCTTCAGCCACAAGACTGAGGTCGTAGGGCTCATGCATGTCGGGGAAGCGTGGTCCCGTGGGAAAGTTCTTGCCGCGCAGCGGATGCTCGGGGAAGAGGTTGATGTGGTCGGTGATGACCATCACGTCGCCGATGCTGAAAGCGGGGTTCATGCCTCCGGCGGCATTGGAGACGAAGAGGGTCTTGATGCCCAGTTCATACATGATGCGCACAGGGAAAGTCACTTCTTTCATGGAGTAACCCTCATAGTAGTGGAAACGGCCCTGCATTGCCATGATGCTGATGCCGCCGAGTTTGCCAAAGATGAGTTTGCCGGCGTGTCCCTCCACGGTGGAGACGGGGAAGTTGGGTATCTCTGAGTAGGGGAACTCCATGCGGTCGGTGATTTCCTCCGCCATTTTTCCAAGTCCGGAACCGAGTACGATGCAGGTTTTCGGACTGGTGGTCATCCTCTCTTTCAGCCAGGATGCGGTTTCTTTAATCTTGTCGTACATAGCGTAGTGATTTTAGGTTGATGATATATTTCTTGTTGTGTTCAGATAGTTGGTCACCATCTGGTCGAATTGGTCTTGGTTGGTGATGTCGGTGTGGATGGGCAGTTGCCAGGCAGCCTGCCTTACCTCATCGGTCAGTCCTTTGATGCTGCTGAGACGTGACGCATCTTTCTCCGTGGTGATGAGCATTCGTGGGGTGGGGAGAGCAGCGAATGCGGTGTTGATATTGCTGATGTCGGTCGCACTGAAGTCATGATGGTCGCCATAGGCGAGGTGCCTTATCTCAGTAGTGTGCTTCCTTATCTCATCGGCAAGTGGCTCCGCATGTGCGATGCCGGTGACAAGCAGTACGTTGGTGTGGGCGCTGATGCTGTCCAATGGCCGAGAGTCTCCGCAGAAGACGGGTTCCAGGTCTTGATACACCATCCGTGAAAAGAACACTGGTTTTTCTGCGTATCTCTTTATTTTGTCACGTGCGGAGGCCTTCTCTTCCTCGCTGAGGATATCGGGGCATTTGGTCACCACGATGATGTCGGCTCGACGGAGGTTGCTCATAGGCTCTCTCAGCCGTCCGGCAGGCAGCAGCATGTCGCCATAGAGCCTTCCATACTCAATGAGCACAATGCTCAGGCCTGGTTTCACATACCTATGCTGAAAGGCATCGTCGAGGATGATGACCTGCGTGGCTCTCGTGCGGCTGTCTTTCATGAGTTTGCGGATGCCGTGGCAGCGGTCGGCGTCGACGGCGATTGTGATGTTGCCGAACTTGCTTTTCAGTTGTCTGGGCTCATCACCGATATCAGCGGCCGTCGATGTCGTGCTGGCGAGCACAAAACCTTTGGTGCGTCGTTTGTAGCCTCGGCTGAGTATGGCGATGCGCCAATTGTCGCGCAGCAGACGCACTAAGTGCTCCACATGCGGGGTTTTCCCTGTACCGCCCACGGCAAGATTGCCCACGGCTATAACAGGTATATTAAATGACTGACTGCGCAACACGCCTTTGTCGAAAAGTGTGTTGCGCATCCAAACGCCAGCTCCGTAAAGCCAGCTGAAAGGTATCAGCCATGCATTTGTCACTTGACTATTTTAAATCTCAAATCTTAAACCTCAAACCTATCTGATATTCATCACGATAGGCAGGCGTGCCTGAATGGCACTCTGGTTGTTGATGTCACGCAGCAACATCACTGGACCGTAGAGTTCGCCGAGGGCAGCTTGCATGGTCTCGTCGAGATAGGTTCCACGGGCATTGCTGCTTCCTTCCATCAGTTGTTCAAAGAAACCGGGCATGCTGGGATAGGCCTCTGTGTGATATTTGTCGAGTTTTGCCAGTTGGGCAGCCTTGGCAACGGCGTCGTCGAGACTGCCTATTTGGTCCACCAACTTATGTTTGATGGCATCCTGACCAAGCCACACGCGTCCCTGTGCCACTTTCTCCACTTCCTCGACGGGAAGTTTGCGCCCATCTGCCACGCGCTGACGGAAGAGTTTGTAGCCACGCTCGATGTAGGTATTCAGATAACTCTTCTCCTCCTCGGTGAAAGGACGTGACATGGTGCCGATAGCACTGTTCTTGTTGGTCTTCACCTCGTCAAACTTTACACCGAGTTTGTCCTTGAGCAGACCGCTGACATCGGGGAACATGCCGAAAATGCCGATGCTGCCTGTGAGGGTGACGGGCTCGGAAACTATCCACTGACTGCCGCAGCTGATGTAGTAGCCGCCGGATGCTGCCATGCCGCCCATCGAAACCACCACGGGCTTTTTCTTCTTCAGCAGTTCCATAGAGCGCCATATCTGTTCTGAGGCATAGGCACTGCCTCCGCCGCTGTTCACGCGGAGCACCACGGCTTTCACATTGTCATCGTTGGCCAACTTGTCCAGGTCTCTGCACACCACCTGAGCATCGATGAGATGACCTTGGCTCATCAGACTCTGTCCGCTGCCGTCCACGATATCGCCGTAGGCATAGTAAACGGCAATCTCCTCGCCCTCGTCGCCTTTTGAGTCCTTTACGGTTGTCATGTCGAAGAGGGTGAGCTGGTTGATGTTGTCATCCTCTTTGATGTTCAGCTGCTTTTTCACCACGTCCTTCACCTCGTCGGTGTAGAGCACACCGTCGACCATCTTCTTGGCAATGAGTGTCTTGGTGTCGGAGAAGGTGATGAGGTTGTCAGCGTATGCGTTGAGTGAGTCAATCGAGATCTTGCGGCTGGCGGACACATCCTTGAGGATGTTTTCCCAAATGCCGTTGATGTAAGCCGAAACCTGCTCGCGGTTGGCATCACTCATGTGGTCCTCGGTGAACATTTCGGGAGCGCTCTTGTAGGTGCCTACTTTGGCAAGCTGCATCTTCACACCGAATTTAGCCATCAGGTCCTTGAAGAACATCGGTTCTGCAGCCAGTCCGTGCCAGTCCACCTGACCTTCGGGGTTGATATATAGCTTGTCTGCCACAGATGCCAGATAATAGGCTCCCTGTGTGTATGTGTCACCATAGGCAATAATCCATTTGCCGCTTTTGCGGAAATCCTCCAATGCGCGGCGGATGGCTTTCAGCGAGGCATAGGAATCGTAGCTGAACAAACCGGCCTCGATGTAGATGCCCTTGATGTCTTCGTTGTCCTTCGCTTTGCGTATGGCATTGAGGGCATCCTCAAGACTAATCTGTGAACTTCCGCTGCTGAAACCCATCACCTGGTTGAAGACATTCTCTGAGGAACGCTCGTCAAGTGATCCAGAGAGGTTGAGCACCATGACGCTGTTCTTGTCAACAGATTTCACACTGCTGCCTGAGGCTACTATACCCACAAGGCACATCATGCCGATGAGGCCCATGATGATGCCAAATAACAAAATGCCCACCATAGTGGCGAACACCATTTTGAAGAAATCTTTCATATTATTTGTTGTTATTAATGAATTGCTGAACGTTAGTCACATCCTTTATGTGTTTTGCTACAGAAAACACATCTAAAACACTGCAAAAATAGATAAAAATATCGACATTATTTGGATTGCATGGAAATTATTTGTCTTTTTATTCCCCAATATGTTTTTTTTACCTTATTTTTGCATAGCTGAAGAGGAGAAGAGGCATGATGAAAGAGGTGGGAGATCAAATGCCTAAACTCCCAAAAGAATCAAACTCCCAAGACTACGAAAATCTCGAAAAAACAAATACAATGAAAAGACTGATGCTGATTATGTTGGTGTGTGCCGTAGCAGTGTGCGCCCAAGCGAAGAAAAAAGTGAAAACCTCCTTGTTTCCCGACGGGACGCCTGTTCCTGCATGGTTCTCCGACACCTCCCGCGTGGATGTAGCCACTTTAGGACGACAATATGTGGTCACTGACTATGGCGTAACTACCGACAGTACGGTGATACAGACAAAGGCGCTGCAGGCTGTCATCGACAAGGCTGCCTCAGAGGGTGGCGGAGTGGTGGTTATCCCCCGCGGCACATTCCTCAGCGGGGCTCTGTTTTTCAAACAAGGCACCCATCTGCATGTGGCTGAGGGAGGTCGGCTGAAGGGTTCCGACCGCATCCGAAACTTCCCCGTCGTCGACACCCGTATGGAGGGACAGTCCCTCAAATATTTTGCTGCCTTGGTGAATGCAGACGGCATCGATGGATTCACCATCACCGGACATGGCACCATCGACGGCAACGGCCACAACTATTGGGAGGAATTCTGGATACGCCGTGAATACAACCGCCAATGCACCAATCTTGAGGCGCTCCGACCAAGGCTGACCTATATTTCCAATTGCAAGAACGTCACCGTGCAGGATGTCAGACTCATCAACAGCCCGTTTTGGACCAACCACGTATATAAAAGCGACCATGTACGCTTCCTCGGCTGCTATATCTATTCACCCACATCAGGATTGAAGGCACCGAGCAGCGATGCCATTGACCTTGACGTGTGTCATGATGTGCTTGTGCATGGCTGCTACATGAGTGTCAACGACGATGCTGTGGTGCTCAAGGGCGGTAAGGGAACATGGGCAGACCAGGACCCCAATAACGGCCCCAACTTCAATATTATCATCGAGGACTGCACCTATGGACGGGTGCATGGCTGCCTCACTCTCGGCAGTGAATCGCTCCAAGACAGGAACGTCATCCTGCGCAGATGCCGTGTGACGGATGCCAGCCGTGTGCTGTGGCTCAAGATGAGACCCGACACACCGCAGCACTATGAATATGTCACAGTGGAGGACATCCAGGGAAAATGTTCGAGTTTCCTTGTGGTGAGGCCTTGGACTCAGTTCTTCAAACCGGAGGACCGTGAGGACATGCCGCTCTCGACGTGCAACAATATCGTCATGCGCAACATCAACATGGATTGCAACAATTTCTTTGATGTGGGCAGTTCTGACAAATACCATCTCAAGGACTTCACTTTCGAGAATATCAACGTGCGTGACCAGAAAAAAGCCTTCGATCCAACGCTCATCGACAACTGCATGGTGAAAAATGTGAAAATTGAGTGATGTCTGATGATAGAAATATGATGGAAACCACATCTTTTCTTTGGAGAGTGTCATTTTATCCTCTTTAACTCCTCAATAGAGAGATGTCATGCAAAAGAAATCAATTGCAGGTTTTGCCTTGTTGGTGACGATAGCAGCATTGCTGGTTTTCGTCTATATCTCCTTCCTCGGCACGGAATATCTGCTGGAGGGCAACCATCTGTTGGCTGTCCCTTTGGTGTTGCTGGGTGCCGCACTCCTGTCATATGCCATCAGCGTGATGTGCAAGAGCAAGGGGTCACGCGACAAGCGCAAGGGACTGCCCAAGGAGGTGGCGGCGATAATGGCTGCCGTCATCATCCTCTTGGTGGGCAGCATCGCCTTCACACAGTTCCTCTATGTTCACGACCATCAGCGGCAACTGAGGGAAACTTTGTTCTCGACTGCCGATGATGTGTCGAGAATAGACTCTGTTTATAAAGATTATGCCATGCAACGTGTCAATGCTTATCGCAAATTATTGAAAAAAGAGCGCTATCCTTCAGAGAAACAGACTTCGATGACCAAAAGCCTCAGAAGAAGGTTGATGCCGGAAGAGTATGACACGATTTGCGCTGACAGAAAGCGTTGGCTCGCTTCCGTACATGATGCTGGTGTGTGGAATATCTCCACGCCGCGCAATCTCCACTACCTTGTGTCGGCAGGACACGACTGGACCGAACAATACCGTGAGGTGTCATCGGTCATCTACAAGGGAGAGGTTGCTGAACCCTTTGGCTCGGGCGAGACGGAGTTCTCCCTAAGTGAGGAAAGCAGGCAATTCAGCAAGCCCCATCGCCCCGACTCCAGAAGTATGGCGGCCACTGTCATTTGCTGCCTGTTGATACTTACTACCTACTGGCATATCAGAAGACCCAAAAACCGCTATGCCGGAAGTCACCGATAAATCAAATAAACTCAAGATGCAGGACGATATCAAGAAAATCGTTTTCAACCCTTGTGCTTACAGCATGGCAGACATCCGGGAGATGTTGGCAACGGGTAAAGTGTCACGAGAGGAACTGAAGAGGTTTTTTGGTGACGAAATAACCTCCAGCATCCTTGGAATGGCAGAGACGACGTTGCCAAAAGGAGATGGAAAAGATACCGATGTAAAAATGGCCGATGCCACACAGGTGGTGCTTTGGGGTGCCGGCGGAGTGGGCAAGACCATGGTCATCGCCTCGCTGCTTTCCCTCGACGGCATGAAGGTGAAGTATGCTGACGACACCTCTGTGATGAGCAGAATCAAGCACATGACAGGCCTTTTCAAGAAAGAGGGAGTGCTGCAACACGTTCCACATGATGGAATCGGACAGAAGAATATCTACAATGTGGTATATAGGAAAAATTGGTGGGGAAAGGCATACCCCATCACTTTCATCGAGGCGACTGTTCCTTCCGATGTTTTTGACAATCATGAATATGTCAAGAGATATGTGAACAAGGATAGAAACCAAATCCATGTGTTCTGCATCGACTGCCGACAGGATGTGCAGACTCAGGTCAAAATGCTTGTCAAGGTTATTGATGACTTAAAACAATTGAATTTCCTCGGGTTGACCGACGGAGCTTATGCACTGGTCACAAAGACTGACTTGATGAATGTGCCAGAGGCATATATGGACAATGCGGCACAGACATTGGTGACAAAAGAGATGCCCGGCCTTTGGAGAAAAATCCAGGATATCTGCTATGACAACCAGATTTACAATGTGCTGCCTATCCCCTTCCGTGTGGGCAAATTCGTTGTCCGCGACCTGGCATATCTCCATGCTGGTGATGCAGAGGCTTTTCTCCATGAGGCACTACTGCCCAAATGCCAGCCTCGGCGGGGTTTTGTGGGGAAGATGCTGTCTGTAGGCAAGTGGTGGCAGGCAGCCATTCTCGGAGTGCTGTTGGCATGTGCCATCGGCTGGGGTGGCTGGAAGACTTTTGAGATGCTGACAGCGCCTCCCACGGCTCCCATGCTTCCCTACGATTACAGGACCGCTTTTCTGAAGGAGGAGCGTGGTCTTGGAAAACAAAACTACAAGGAGGCATACCAGACTTACAAGCGGTTGCGCAGGGACCTTGATGTGGAACGGTCGCTGCACACCGTGAATCTTGAGGTGGTATTGTCGGCAGAGGACCTCCGCATCTGTGACTCCACACTCACCAATGACTTCGCCAAAGTCTTGTCTGCCAAGTGCAACAGGTTGCTGGAATCCAGCCACTGGAGCGATGATGTGGAGACGCTTCAGGAACTGAGGAGTCGGTTGAGCGACCTCCTGAGCCATGAGAAAGTGCTGGAGGGAAGAGACATCCAGGCTTACAAAACCTATATCGATGACTATTTTGAGTATGTGCGTCCGTTGCTGAAAAGGAGCAAGGCATGCATGAAAATAAGGGATGTCGACTATGTGGAGAACAACTATCAGAAGTGGAGAAAATATCCCTATACCAACGACCTCGACTTGAGAGGAGACATCGGGAATGCTGAGCGAAACGCATATGAGAGTTGTGCCCAATTCTATAGTGACAGGGTGGACAGCATCATCCGGCGTTATCCCACAGACAGGGAGTTTGATTTCGAGTCTTTTGGATTCACGGACAGAAATGAGGATATCCGAAGAGATAAACTTGACCCATACTACAACAGCGTTGACTCGCTGATGAGACGCCTTGATGGCAAAAGCGAGTCATTCAATACTGCAAGGAGAATCCTTCGCGAAGCAAAGAATGTCATTGAAAACAACTATTGAATTATATGAAGTTGCTATTTAAATTACTCAACAAACTGAGCCTGTTCAACTACAGGGACTCCAGCAGCCATTTGGCATCAGCTGTGTCTTTCCTCCTCCTTGGACTCGTCTTTGCTCTATGCTGGATGATGTCTGCCAAGGTGGAAAGAAAACTGGTGTTCTCCATCGATGAGTTCACGTTGGGAGATACCAGGACGGTCACGTTCGGCGAGAACAGTGATTTCTGCGTGAAAAATGTGCCTCACGATTATTTGAAAATCACATACGACCCTGAGGCTTCTGCCTTTAGATGGGCGGTGAACCCGATGTACCGCGATACCCTGCAGTATTTTAAAATCAATGGCGATAATCCCAACAAGCATGCCATCCGAAACGATGCCTCACAACAAATCAGCCTCCGCTTGCCTGTCAGCGACCGCGACACGCTGAGTGTGGAGATAACGGGTGCCGATGTATGGAAGGTTTGGAAAAACTTCAGTGATCAAAAAGACGTGCTCGCCCGTCATCTGGCAGCCTATATCAAATTGGAAGAGGGAAAGGCTGCTCACGATGACAGCGTGCGCTGTCTCGCACAGATGCAGAACAGTAAGGTGAGGTCGTTCTTTGAGCATGCAAACGGCAATATCGTTTTGGTGATTCTTGATGAACTGACTACCTTGTCGGAGAATGGCAATATCCAGAGATACAACAGGGAAGGTGTCATACCCGTAAGCGACAGGGACGGGCGAGTCAAGGTGCAGTTCTTCGGTATAGCCGACTGGTGCTATATGGATGGCAATGAGGATGACGGATACTTCAGAGTCGATGGGGTCAACTATGTGATGAAGCCCTCTGTGAAACTGACGGATTGGGGAGCGAGCCATGCCACTGTCATCCTCTCGGAGGAAGGACTGCGCCTGACCTATCCAAAACCCATAACATATGTGGAGTCAGTGGACTCGCTGAGGAAAAGGGCGCTCTCATCGAGCCATATCCTCACCATCAAACAGCGCAACAATGCCTATCCTACCAAGAGCGACCTCTATCTGCCGGCGTTCTCCAATGCCATCAATTTCGATGTCGCCAACATCGAATTCTTCCATCAGGAAGACTCCATCTGTGTGAGAGGCAACAACGACCAGGCGCAGTTGGTCAACAATCCCTTCAGCATTATTCCCGCATTGGGGAAGATGACGCTTCATTCGGGCAAGGACACCTTGAAATGCAGAGTGGGATATGTCAACGGCAGGTTCATTTTCAGTTACCTGTGGCTTCCCCTTTGCGTCTTCTTGGTGCTGATGGTGTTGGTGTGGCTCAAAATAGGACCGGTATACGTGCGGAATACCAACTATCTCTATAATCCACAGCATATTCACTATTACAGACCATATCTTACCTCGTTGCTTGTCACTTGTCTGGCATATTGCATCTGCAAGTCGCTCATCGCACTCAAACTGAGTTATTCTTATCCCTATTTTGAGAAGATTACGGGCATCACCCCAGTGGCTACATCACTGATGATGCTGCTCTTCTTCAGTTTGGCCATGCTGCTCAATACGCCGCTGCGCCATTATGCCACACAGAGGGCTCGTTTCCACAGGGTGTGGCATTGGCTGGCTTGCTTCTTGATGTGGGGCGGTTTAGGCTTGGTGTTCTTCAAGGTGATGGACAATATGGTGAACCAAAGCGTCATCAATTCCTATTTCCAAGAGGAAGTGTTCAATATCAGACCATGGAAATGGTTGGAGGAATATGGCATCAACGACACCCATCGTTCGGTGGTTTATGCCCTGCTCTTTATCGAGGGAGTGGTGCTTTTCCTTTGGTTCGTTGCCGATTTCTTCTGGGGACCAATCAGCAGTTGCTGGGAGAAAGCCCAAAACACTTGGAATGGCAGAGGTGAGAAAATAACGCAGAAATTGGCTGAGATATGGGACAAAATCACCAAAGGCTTACCTATGAGGATAATCATGACTGCCGCCATGCTGCTTCTCTCAGCTTTTATCATTTATAAGGTCGGATTCAGTTGGTTGCTGCTCATCGTTTTGTTGGCTCTCACAGCCATCGTCTTTTTCTTCCAGTTTGTGCGCGATGCCTTCATTGCTGCGTTGAAGAGCCTCTTCCCCAGCCATATCTTGCTCTTTCTCGTACTTTATGCTATAGGCAAGGTGTCGGGCAACTTTGGTACTGCTTTCATCACGCTCATCGTCATTTTGGGCATGACACGTGCCCTATCCAGCGTGAAACTGTATGAGGGACAGTTGCCGCGTCATACTATCTTATGTCAGATGTTGTTCATCTCCATGGCATACATCGCTGCGGCGATGGTAGGCGACCATGGCTATATGACCAACTACTTGGGGTTTGTGATGTGCTTCGTCTGCTTCTACTTCCTCATGGAACGCCCTACGGCGTATTATAGCAGCGACTATCAGATGGCGAAAAGCGAAAAGAAATGGGTAAATGCCACCTTGCTGGTATTGGTTGTCATCCTTGTTGCCATGCCTTTCGTTTGCAGTCACTTGTTCTCACCAGAGAAAGTGAACTACGACCGTTTTGCCCGTCGTGTGATGCTCTATTCCAATTTCGATGATTTGGAGCGCAGCGGTTACCGTTACAGCGAGAGTGATGCAGAGTTCATGGTCATCATGAGCCACTATATGCATCCTGCCGAAGGGAGTGACCCATTGTCTAACGACAATCATTTCTTGCATACCTCGGTCAGTTCGGGACAGTCGCCGGTCGTGCTCAACGATATGAGCATGCCTGCCGCCTTTTTCGGTTCCTATGGCATCTATCTCACCTCTTTCACTTTTTTCCTGCTGCTCTTCATCGTCTTGTGGCAGGTGATGATGTTCAGTCTCTCTTTCTATGACAACGATGCTCGGCTCACCAGGGCGATGCAGTGGCGGTTGCTGGCAATGATGATGTGGGTGGGAACCAGTTTCTACATCTATCTCTCCTATGTGGGACGCCTGCCGTTCACTGGCCGCCTCATTCCCGGCTTCGGTGTTGATGCTGTGGGTGAGGCTCTGGAGACAGCTATCCTTTTGGCATTCATGGCGGCAGTCACCTGCCGGGAGAATAGCGGCAACGATAGGTGGCATTGACATGTGGCTTCTGTGACTCCATTAATTATCAATTAAAAACATAATATAAAATATAAAAATGAGCGCTTTTGATAAATTGAGATTTCTCTTCTCTGGTGTGCATCTTAGGCATGTATGCAAGAAGATTAAGCATTCTTGGAGATATGGTTTTGGCAGAGAATACATCCGCTTGGCTGTAGTGGGTACCACTTCCAGCGGAAAGAGTTTCCTGCTGCAGGATATTCTGACATCGCTGAAAAGCATGTCGGGCATCTATCATCCCTTGGAGAACGGCATCCAGGAGTTTAAGGACTTTGGCAACTATTCTCCGGATGAGTTTGGTGGTGATGGCGGTACACCGCTATATTCGTGTCGCCAAGGCAACCATTATGGTTCGGCAATGAGACACAACGACAATACTAATGCCAGTTACGATATGGATTTTCTCAATATTCCTGGGGAAATCTTTGCAGAACCTAGGACGGGGGTGTCTCGGTTGAAGGCATTTACTACACTGAAGGACAAACTAAGAAAGACAAGAAAGGTGTTCACTGTCACCCTGTGGATGTCGGACACCGGTGAGCAGAAATGGATTGTGGAACCCAACAATGCTTCGGCACCCACAGCAGCTGACCGGGCAGCCATGACATCAATCAATCCCAAAACCTTGGTCACGTCTTTTAAGACATGGGAGCAGATTTTCTCAGAACTCAATGAAGGAAAATTCAAGCCTGTCAACGGGTCTGCCAAAAAAATCAATGGAGCGACTCTCCTTAAGCATTTTTTCGAGTATGACACCGACTCTGTCATCAGAAGTATCCAGGAATGGATTCGTTCCCGAAAAATAACTGACTTGGGCTTTGATGCAGATGATTTCCAGGGCAATGCTTATGACAGAAGTTTTGTGTTCTTCCACTATTGCTCTTTGGCGACGGATATCGTCATCTGCGACCGCATCTTTACCAGTGAGAAGTCGGAAGATGAGATGTCGTTTGAAAAACTGATAGATGGTATCTACTCTTTTATGGATGACTGCAGTGAGAGTGGACAACTGAATGCCTATCTTGCTTTCCGCAATGTGGATTTCATCATGTATAGTAAAGAGGCCAACTACCAAAAGCTCAACAACCAGACATTGAGGGTTGTCCCTCCAATGGAACGCTACAATGTCATCTACTCCCTTTTTGCATATGCTATGCAACATTACATTGAGCCTGCATTTGTGCTTGAGAGAAAAAAACTGGCCGATTCGTTAGGTATGCGTGATGAGAGAATCTTGGCGTCGGGAGTTGCCGATGCCATCACTCCAGACGGCGTTACTGATGATGCAGATAAATTGGTTGATGCCCTTTTGGATGTGAGTGGAGGAAGTGGTTTCCTTAAAGAGGATCAACCCAACCTTCGTGCCCATATTATGAGCAGGTTGGGTGGCAATGAAGGTCAAGGATTTCGCATGATTCTTACAAAGACCAAGACGAAAAAAAAGAGGATAAGAAGAGAAAAAGGAGATCCTATGGGAATGATAGTTCCCCATGTCTATTTCTCAAGCACACCAATCACTTGTGAGTATGATATTTATCAAAACTATACCAAGGATGGACGGCCTGCGCCTGATTTCAAAAAGACGATAAATGGCAAGGATTACTATTTCCATAAATGTAGTTCTAAAGTTTGTTTCGGCAGCTATCAGCTGACGATGGACATCCTCTCTCAACATGAATTGGGCAATTTCACCATAGGAGCTTTGTTAAGAAACCTTCAGGAACTGAATTAAAGCATACTCGATGATGACAGGAATACCCAAACGTCTTCGCATCGCTGTCGTCGGTGAGCGCGCAAGTGGCAAGAGTTATTTGCTCTATGACCTTATTCATGCTTTCGGACTGCTCGGATATCAGCCGGAGGAACTGCCTCTTGGCTATCCACACAGCAGTTTCGGAACCTATTTCTACGACACGTTCAACAGTGTGACGGGCGGGATGAGAGGTACCGAACACTATGCTTGCAGACCCGACAACCATTACGGAGCATGGCTCTCAAAAGGCACATTGGGATGGAGGTTGGAAGTGGACTTCCTCAATATCCCCGGTGAGGTTTTCGACATGGGCAAGGACAAGGACCGGATGGGTATGTTTTTCAATTTAAGAAAACTCATAGAACGACGGGGAAAAGGCTTGTTCTTCCTTTCCACTTGGAGAAATCAGGCTGGATTGGAGAAAAGGTTGATTGTTACTAAAGACCTCGACCTGACCAATGGCAAAAGTTCCGAGGCAAGCAACCAAAATCGTTTAGGCAATTATCTCAATTGGGACAATCTGCGTTTTGAACTCCAAGAGGGACGATATAAGGAAGTGAATCGCAAACCTGTGAGCGGACGGTATCTGTTCAAGCACCTGACGGAGTTGCAGACCGACTCCTTGCTGCTCACCATCGAGCAATGCTGGAAAAATATCACTTCTTCACAGGAGATGTCGCTGGAGGATTATAAGGCAAAGCAGGTGCTTTTCTATTTCTATCCCCTTGTCTATTGCCAGCAGGCTACTGACCTGATCATCTGTGACAATCTTATGGTGGATAGTAATGTAGGAGAACTTGAAGAGCGTTTGGCTTATTTCATGACAGAGGGAACCGCCCGTCCGAATGCCTATCTGGCCTTTAGGGGTGCTGATGGCATTCTGAGGAATTGTTCCTCGGTCACGAAAACTTCACTTGTAGGAACAACAACGGCAGATGCTTCGGCTCGCAACTTGCTCTATGAGGGTATGGTTCAGGAGGTGCTTAGGGAGATACCCGATGCCGGAACGGCTTCTGTGCTTCCTCAGGGGTGGGCATACCGTATCCGTCAGAGCCTTGGCGACGGAGTGGGACAGGCTTTCTGGCATCTGCTCAATGCCACAGCTTGCAAAAAAACGTTTTCATTGTGCTCTGTGCTTGGAAAACGGCTGAATCTCTATGAGCTGACGCAGCAACAGGGTTTCAGATTGCCACCGCATGTGTATTTCACCGCCACACCAGTCGATGCCGATGGCCGTATCTATGACAACGACCCAGCCGACATGACCCGGTTCATCAATGATGAGAATGGTAGGATAAGGTCGTTCACAGCAGAGGTCAACAGCGGCCGTGTTCAGCACATGTGCCTCGGTTCCTATCAGTTGCTCACTGATATCCTCCTGCAAAATGGCATCCATTCAGAGGGCTTGCACCAGCGTGGCGAGCACTTGAGATATATACAAAGTATGATTTGATTCATCTTTGCTGAATAATAAATAAAGGAGTTAAGAAGTTAAAGAAGTTAAGCAATATGTCTAGTTTGACCATCAACATCGCCAAATACGCCTCTGGCTCATGGCCCGACAACATAGGAGACACTACGCTCTTCTATTCTGCTGGCTATACCCGCCATGCCAGTGATGTGAGCGGATTGTTTCTCGACAACCCGCCTGTGCTCTCGCCCAAGCATGCCAGTCTGGTGTGGCGCTACAATGCGGATGTCGACCATTACATCCTCATTCATGTGCAGGGCTCACATGTGGTGAGCAAGGCACTGGGGCGTATCTATCCTTTCCGTGCCGGCTATGAGGTAAGCCGCGACGATATGAATAAGATTGGATTCTGCCTCACGTCGCTCTTCCGCACAATGCCGCGAATCGGCAGGATGCCGGAGGGTAGGGTGAATGCTGCCGCTGTGGTGAATGTGGGTAATCCGATTCCTACGACGGCGGCTAATACACTGAGAACCCATATCATTAAAGCACTGCTGCAGGGAAAGCCACTGTATCTCGCTTTCGACATCATGGGCGAGGAGTTCTTTGGCGACGGGGTGTTCACGGGTGAACTGCAGACGCTGACATCCGCCATAGAGACGCTGCCCCTCAACATACGCAGATATGCTGCCTTCGGTTTCTGTGTGGATGAGCACTATCTTGATGTCCTCGGCGGCGTTCCCATCATTGTCTACGACAGGGTGAGCAAAATGCCTGTTCCGCAGAATGCCATCACGATGACATGGGATGAGGCGACAACTGCTCCCGCCCGTATTGGTGAGAAAGAGGATGCCCTGCTTAGGGGTATTAATTTGCCTGGGGCACAGGAACCATTGCTGTCTTTCGACAACCTGACACGGGCTTTCAAAGTGGGCGGTATGACACCTGACCAGTTGCGCGACAGTGACTGGACCATTTGGCGGATGCTGGGCAACAGATTCAACCAACTTGGTACCAACAGTTGGAAAGCATTCAGAAACTATTATTCCCGGATGGATGCCGAGTCGCAGCAGGCATACGCCAAAGCCATGCGGGATGTTTCATTGGAATGGTCGATGGAGGGGTTCCATGAGGATGTGTTCAACCTGATGGACTATGATGGGGACAGTGTGTCGAAGTTGCAGGCCAAGGCTTTGCCGGGATATCTCTATGAAGGGCGTCACTCCTTCCTCTTCAAAAAAGGACTCAGTGAGGAGCAGAAGGAACGGCTTGACGGACGGTTCCTGAGATCGCTTAAACTGACCGAACCGCAGTCTGTCATCAATTGGTATGGCATTTTCAAAAAAGAGGGACTCGATAAGAACAAGGGCGTGACAGCGGTTTTCGGAGAATTGTTTGGCACCCTCGTTGTTCCAGAACTGAAATCCATGCGTAAGATAGTCGAATGCATGAGCAAATACCCGTTTGTCCCCACTGAATATTTCAAACCGCCCAAACAGGTGTCGATGCCTGAGGGAATAAAAAACTTGAAACCTGCTTATCGTGAACTGATAGAGACGTGGGTGCGAGATGCTGCAAAAGGCTATTCGTTTGGTGATATCGGCGCGGTGATATCGGCTTTCGGCAGAATATTGGATTCGAAGAGCAAGGATAGGTCGCCTGAGAGCATGGCTCTGATGCAGGTCGGGGAGGAGGAACTGTTCGCACTGCTCTCGAAGGGAAACGATAACCAGAGGTACGACTATTGTGAGAACCTGTTGGGCGTGGGGCGTGCCTTGCCCAAGTACTGGGACGACTTCTTCCATGATACTCTGCTGCCTGCTGTGCAGCACACCTTGTTCGGCGGAAAGAGAAATGAGGCTTACCGACCTTTGCTCACCAAGGAGCAGTTGCTGGATGTGCATGAGTGGTCCCGTATTGCAGCCATCCGGAAAAACCACCCGCTCGTCTACAAAGTGATTAGAGAAAGGCTCAAGACCTATTTTGAACAGACATCAACAGCAAAGGGTCTGGGCAGTGACATCAAGACTCATTTCATCAATGCGGCGTCACTCAAAAGGGAGAAGAAAAATCCCCAGGATGACAAAGCGATTGTAAAATACAAGGGCAATGCCGTTGAGGCTTATCCGATTATCAGTTTATTCATTTCAACCATCAAAAAAAGCAATAGCAAAATGTCAAAAGAGTTGGATCATTTGTTCCGTGACCTTAAGGGTACACGCAACTGGGGAAAAATCAGGTTGGTGGCATGGGCATTGACTGCCGTCATTTGTGCCATCGGTGGTTTGGTGGCGGGCAAATACCTGTTCTCACCGGAGAAGCCATTGGCCAAGGATGGACTGTCCATTGTATGGGAGGGCAACCAACAATGCAACCTGATGCAGCAACTCGCTAATGTAGTTGACTGGGACAGCGTCAGTATGGTGAAGGTGGATACCCTGGAGGTTCCTCACCTCACTTTCAATAAGTCTGCCGACTTGCTCCCACTCAGCAAGGCATACTACAGTTTGAAGGGTTTGGAGGTGCCTGATACCGCAAAGGTGAGGGCATACCTCTTCAATGAGAAAGGTGAGCCTGTAGGGAAGGAGGACACGCTCACCATCGTTGATGGCAAACCATTGCTCGAGAGCATCTACGACAAGAAATACCGCCTCCGTAATGTCCAAGTCAAGGGGAGCACGATTGACATTCCCAACAAAGTGCTGCTCGATAATGACTCTACTCAGTTGAGCACCTTGGATGCCAAGTACTACCTTATGGTGGTGAAATATCTGACAAAGAAACTGCCAGATGATGTAACCATCGCTTACTAAAATAAAGAAATGAGCATATGCTTTACTTCTTTAACTTATTAAATATTTAACTACTTGAATAACAAAATGATGGAAGAGCCAAGAATTGACCCCCAACTTCATAGGGACAGACAAGTGGCATTGCGCCCCTTTTTGGTGGCAGGAGTGCCCATATTCATCCTCCTGCTGGCTGTAGTGCTCTCTTTCTTCCAAGGTTGCACCGCCTTGGGCAAGGTGAGCAACGACAGTCTCTATGACCCCTCATCGGAAGTGGGAGAGGATGAGGGCTTTGTGGGGAAGGCAAACTTGTTGCTGAGAGAATTGGTGGCTGATGTCGACAACTCGGTCAGCGCCACCTGCCTCGACAGCCTTAATAGGCACTATCCTGCCTTGGAATTTGCTTTGCCCTATGCCGAAGCGCATAAACCCTATATAGAAGCTTCCGACCTGCGTCTGGTGGCCATACACCCTGAGCGCATCAAAAATGAGTCTCTGAGGGAATTCTTTTTCAACAGCCGTCTGCCACAACTGTTGCAGAGGCAAGGTGAGCAACTTGATGAGACATACTTCAAGATTCGTTGCAGAGGAGTGGACACCAGGGTGAACCATACCCGGCCTATCGAGGTACAGTCCATCGAACTGTTGCCATCCATGTTTAAAGTGGCGCTGGCGAAGAATCCATGGACAGGCATCATTATGGGCGCTCCCAACGGCCTGTTCAATGACAGTGATGCAGTATTCCTCACATATGGTAACAGTGTGTTGCCCCTTCACAACGAGCCGAGGCTTATACGTGACAATCCCCTGCAGTTTCATGCGGTCATGGGGGAGGGTACCTTGAAGGGTACACATGGCGACATCGATTACTATGACTATTACCTGAGGACGTTCAAGAGCGATGAGGTGCACAGCATCAATATTGACCTCCGTGAGCAGGAGAACACAAGAGCACGTGCAGACTTTATGCTCTGCTATTCCCATGACACGTTGCTTATCTCGCACAGTACCGACCTCATGGTGATTGGCGAGGGAAAGGCGAAAATGTATCGGAAGCCGGAAACAGGTTCGCAGCGACCATCATCCATCCCCTTTGTCGATGGGATGAAACTGCTGGTCTATGATGACGAGGAGAGAAAACTTGGTGAGTTTGTCATCCAGCGCCAGGATCCGTCGCGCATGCTGTCGTGCTTGGTGCAGTCGAACATGGGGACAAGCCGCTTCTTTATCGACCCATCACAGACCGACCTCTTCACTCAGCAGATGCTAAGGGGACTGTCTCGACATCTGTCCAACCGCGACAATGTCGGCAGGGTAGACTTGTCAATCGACCCACTGCTCTCCAAGGAGTTTGAGCGTGAGGTAACAAACTATGTGCACCACTTGCAGGATGTCATTGGAAGAGGAAAACCCAGCCGTCAGACCAAAGAACAGTACGACATGTCGGTGACCATCATGGACATGTCGACAGGGCAGGTGCTCGCTACCCCATTCTACACATCGCTGTTTGACTTTGACGACTATCCTGAGGCGATGAAGATGACGATACGCAATACCTCTTTGTCAAGGCGCTCTGTGGGGTCAACCTTCAAACCCCTCGTTGCTTTGCCTGCCATCCTCTCCAACCCCAACTTGTTGGACATGAATACGGCAAGTCCTCATCGATATCATTGGGACCGCAAGTCATCAGATGTTGACTTCTTTGGAAGAAGAACCCATTTGTGGGCAAAGAAATCGTCAAGCCATTGGGAAGGATGCGATTTTACAACCTTCCTGTCGCGTTCTGATGATGTCTACCCAGTGGCTTTGGCGGCATTGGCGATGACCAATGAGCGCTTGGATGCTTCAGTCACGACCCTGCCTGTCGATGGAAACAACAACTTCTTCACCTTGAGCAATGGTAAAACCAGATACCTCATGTTCAGAAAGGCTGAGGATGCGCAAACCATCAACCAGCGCAACCGGTATTTCACCGATTGGTTGTCATATCTCTATAACACCAGTTATGACAATGACTATGTCAATGACCTCAACTTGTTCAAAGGATTGTTTGTCAACGATTCCTTGAACATTGACCAGAAGCATTTCGGGTTGGATGAAATCACGCCGGAATATACCGACCTCCGCCTCGACCGTTTCTATGATGGTGATGATTTCCATCATAGATTGGTGCCGTGGACCCTTGGACAGGGCGACAATATGTGGAACTGCATCAAGGTGGCCGAGGCATGGTGCCGCATGGTCAGCAAGCGACAGGTGAACGCTTCCTTCATCAAGCAGCGAGGTGACTCCCTCCCGTCTCTCATTCAGGCTGGACCCGCCTATCCAGGTAGCGTGTTCGGTGAGAGGTCGGTGAACAACATCAACAGCACATGGAACACATTCCTGGGAAAACTGCATGATGCTCAGCAAAGTGGTGGACTATTGTCGCCCATGCGAAATAGGGTGGTGGAACTCAATCAGAGGGAGCATACCCAACTGACGTTGTTCTCCAAGACAGGAACTCCCGATTCCTATATTAGGTATGAGTTCCCTATGCTGGGTGGCAACAACAGGTATGTGGATATCGGTATGTACACTTTCGCTCTGATGGACAACAATCAGTATGAGAATCGTGTGCTGCGCAATCTGCCCTCCAAAGGTGTGGTATGCGTGGTGCGCATCACCCGTTCATATCAGTGCAACCAATGCCGTCCCGGAAAGCAGTGCGATGCATGTGAGCGTTACATGGGTCTGCAGTCATCTCATGCTCGCAACTTCTTCAGCGATTCTGCCACTCGCCTCCAAAAGTTCTATGAGATGACGAAAAACTATTATTGATTGACTGTAAGAATGATCAACGAAAATCTAACTTGTCCCTTCTGTGGTTCCGACTGTATTTATTTCAGTCGTAAGTATAATATATATATCTGCGAAGAGTGTAATAAAAGGTTTTCCGAGGCTTCTGATAAAAAACCGAATGTAGAACAGTCGGAAAATAAACAGCGCCTTTTTTTCAGTTATGGCCATGACAGAGCTACTTCTGAAATTGTTTCAAGAGTAAAAAAAGATCTTGAGGCACGAGGCCATCAAGTTTGGATAGATACGACGAAAATCAAACCAGGTGATCATTGGCGGGATGACATTGTAAAAGGAATAGTTAACTCGTCAAATATCATAGCTTTCCTATCTGAACATTCAACTAGAAATCCGGGCGTTTGCCTTGATGAACTGAAAATAGCTATTTGTGTCAAGGGCTTAAATGTCAAAACTGTGCTCGTTGAGCCAGAGAGAAAGATACAGCCTCCTTCCACCCTCTCTGACATCCAGTGGGTGGATATGAGTGACTGGTACGAAGTGAAACGTTCGGATGAAACGGTTTTTGATGAATGGTATAAGGAAAAATTTAGGGAATTGTGTGAGGCTATTGAGTCAGATGATACGCTGGTATTGGATGGTGATATCAATTTTCTGAAAAGAAAGCTTAGCCCGAATCTAAATACAGACAAGGAACATGAACTGTTGAGAAAGGATTTCTATGGAAGAGAATGGCTGAATAATTATATAAGTGATTGGAAGAAAGACAGTTTGTCAAAGGTATTGGTCATATATGGGAAGCCTGGTAGTGGGAAAAGCGCATATTGCGTGAATTACTCACATTACAATGCTGATGTCTATGGGTGTTTCTTATGTGAGTGGAATCGGACTCAGACCACCAACCCTTGTGACATGATACGAACAATAGCGTTTAAGTTGGCAACTAAACTGCCTGATTATCGTGTAATGCTTGTCAACTTGTTAAAAGATGCTGCTCCCAATCTCAATGAAATGAAACCGGAGGAACTCTTCAACTATCTCCTTTCTACTCCTCTTAATCATTCTATTGATGGAAATCGTGCTACAGGCATGATTATCGTTGACGGACTTGATGAGGCGGAAATATATGGTGAGAATCCTCTTGTAAGAGTTTTTTATATGTGCGTGCAAAAACTGCCTCATTGGATTAAGGTGATTTTTACAAGCAGACCGGAGCCCAGTGTTAAAGAACACTTGCAATCTTTCCAGCATGTCGACATTATTGAGGATATGCCTGATGATTATAATGACATCCTTCTGTTTCTGATGAATGCGCTGAAGGAGGAAATAGCAGGCTCTGAAAAGAATTTGGATATAGTTCGACATATTTGTGATCTCAGCGAGGGGGTATTCCAATATGCGGCTTTTCTAGTAGAGGAGATACGAAGCAAGGCAATTAGTCTGTTGGAAGCTAATACATTTCCAAAGGGCCTGAATGCTTTTTATCTATGCTCCATGGAGCGAAAGTTTAAAACTAAGGAGGTTTTTGAGAAAATAAGATCTTTCTTGGAAATCTTATGCGTCGCAGACTCCATGCCTGAACCTATCATAAGGGATGTTTGTGGCTTGGGTACTTATGAATACCTCTCACATCTTGGCAAGATGGGAGCATGGATTGTCGTACTCAATACCAAGGAAGCAAATATGGTGTCGTTCTGTCATAAGTCAGTCAGAGACTGGCTTACTAATCCAGCTCAAAGTGGAAGATTTTTTGTCGACAGCAAGAACGGGGCTTTGGTGTTGGCGCGTTACTGTAGAAATCATTTGGATGAGGAGTATGCTAGGGAGCATATCGGAGATTTGTATGTGAAGGCAGGTGAGTTTGCTGAACTGGAGCAATTTTTGATTGAGAATAAGGATGAACTATATCCGTTTTGGAAAATATGGTTTAGTTTTCCTAAAGATTGGAATCACAACAACCTTCTAAGCGCTTTTTGGACATCAAAATCACGAAATGGTTTCTTTTCCAGACTGTTGAGGGAAGGAGATATGGATTTTCTGCGATGGATAATAGAGAAGGCGAAGAACAATTACGGCATAGAGACATTTGACCGTGAATTGGTCACGTTGTATATAGAAATTGTTCATTTGTCAGGCGGTTGTTCTGATGCTGTGGATATTATCAATGAGTATCAAAAGAAATACACTCTCGAGCAGATAATCAATGATGAATATCTCCTAATGCAGAGAATTCGAAAAATACATCATGAGACCTATTATGTTCATGCTGGTAAGTTGTTGGAGGAAGCCATGCAGTTGTTTAGGAGAATCAACAATAAATTTCCTTCAGCATATAATGAATTACTTTTCTTGATAGGAGGAAAACTCGGAATCCTTTTAGGCGATTGGATGCTTTCCAAGGAATGGATCGACAGGTCGGAGCGCTTTGCCGAAGAAAAAGGATTGGAAGACATCCATAGGAGAAATGCGAGGAAATTGTCCGATTACTATTGTCATGAGGGCAATCTTGGGGAGGCAGAAAACGTCTTGCTTGAATATATACCGAAAAGTAATGGAATAAAAGCCAGATATGAGGCTTACCTTGTTGGTGCTCTAGGTAATGTATATACCTGCATGGACAAAGATAAGGCCGCCTTGGATTGTTACAACAGGCTGCTGGACTACACATCAATGAAGGGACTCTCTGGTTGGATGGCTAATGCCTATCTTGGGTTGGCCAATGTTAATTATAAACTGAACAAAATTCAAGTGGCTTTAGATTACGCATCACAGGCGAATCAAATTTATATCAGAATTCAGGAAACATGGGGGTTGGTAATGAGCGATACCATGATGGCCGCATGCAAAAGCAAACTTGGAACAGCTCCAATAAGAATCGCCTGCAGTAAAGCATTGAACTTGGCTAAAAAAATGGAATATGGTGGATGTGTTTCGTCAATCGAAGATTTGTGCTCGGGAAAATGTGATTACTTGAAGTTGTATTTTCTATAGTTCGATTTCCATCAATTGTCTCTGATTGGATGACTTGCAAAATCTCTAGGCAATTGATAAACCTATCAGCCACCCATTAGCAAAGTGGGTTTTTTTCTGACTGATACCAAGCGATGAAGCGCTGGATGCCCTCGTGAAGGCGGACCTCAGGTTTATAACCTATTTCTGTCTCCAGTCGGGTGGTGTCGGCATTGGTCATGTAAACATCACCAGGCTGCATGGGCTTCATGATTTTGATTGCCTCAGTACCCAATGCTTGCTCTATCTCGCTGATGAAATCCATCAGGCGGACGGGGTTGGAGCAGCCAATGTTGTATACCCTAAACGGTACCTCATTGTCGCAACGCTCTGCCACAGGGGGCTTGTCGAGACAAAGGATAGAACCTGCTGCGATGTCGTCAATATAGGTGAAGTCACGTATCATGTCACCGTTGTTGAACACGTTGATGGGCTTGCCCTGGGAGATGGCACTGGCAAAAAGCATGGGTGCCATATCGGGACGTCCCCATGGTCCATAGACGGTGAAGTAGCGCAGTCCGGTGGCGGGAATGCCGTAGAGTTTGCTGTAACTGTGCGCCATCAGTTCATTGGACTTCTTGCTCGCAGCATAGAGGCTCACCGGGGCATCCACCTTGTCTTCCTCTGAGAATGGTGCTTTGGAGTTGAGACCATAGACCGAACTCGATGAGGCGAAGAGCAGATGTTTGACAGGATTGTTGCGGCAGGCCTCAAGGATGTTGAGAAATCCAACAAGATTGCTTGTAAGGTAGGCATATGGGTTGGTGATGGAATAGCGCACACCTGCCTGAGCGGCAAGATTGATGACCTTGTCGAAATGCTCGGCAGCAAACAATGCGTCGAGGGCCTCCTTCTCCTCAATGCCCATTCGGACAAAACGGAGGTTGTCATGCAGCGTGCTCTTCATCATGACATGCCATGGCAGGTCGCATTGCTCATCGGCAGCTATACCCAACTCACGCAGGCGTCCTGCTTTCAGCCGCACGTCGTAGTAGTCGTTGATGCAGTCCAAACCGATCACTTCGTCACCCCTGAGTGCCAGCAGATGGCATATCTTGGAACCAATGAATCCGGCGGCTCCCGTTACCAGTATTTTCATATAGAATTTTCTTAATTTGAAATAATGAGTAATAATTAATAAAGGAAAATCTTGGTATGATATTTAAACTCCCCAAATCCTAAACAACTAAACGCCCAAACAACCAAACGCCCAAACGACTAAACAACCAACCCCCCAAACGACCAATATCTTAAAGGAGCGGACCTTTTGGGCCCGCTCCCTTAGGTGTTGGTTGATAATCGGAATTACTTGTTCTTGAGCAAGTCGCGGATTTCACCGAGCAGTTTCTCTTCTGCAGAGGGCTCGGGAGCAGGTGCTGGCTCTTCTTCCTTCTTGGTGGTCAGCTTGTTCATAGCTTTGATCATGAGGAAGATACAGAATGCGATAATCAGGAAGTCAATGATGTTCTGGATGAAAGCGCCATACTTGAGGGTGGCTCCGGCGATAGGCTCACCGCCATCGACTGCAGGCAACATCATTTTGTACTCCAGACCAGAAAGGTCGATGCCGCCAGTCAGCATGCCGATGAATGGCATGAGGACGTCATCTACCAAAGATGTGACAATCTTACCGAATGCACCGCCGATGATCACACCGACAGCCATGTCCATCACGTTGCCCTTCATGGCAAACTCCTTGAACTCTTTAAAAAATCCCATAATGATTAAATTTTATAGTTAATAAAAACGTGAACATTCTGAATGGATGCGAAATGCCTTTTTTGCCAACTTCATTTTGCAATCCTGCCAGGCAAATGGCGTTTTATGTTTTTTTAAAACTACAACTCTCCTTTTTCAATCAATTAACATCCTTTTCTTGATGCAAAATTAGAAAAAAATCGTAACTTTGCACACGAAATTAAAAAAAAAATGGCACATGATGTCAAATTTGTTGATTTTTGACAATAAAGTGTGTTTTAAGTGAATGAATTAAAAGATATTGTAGTTATATTTTCAACCCTAAAGTTACATTACAAAAATGATTAAAATTGCTATTAATGGATTCGGCCGCATCGGTCGTCTCGCTTTCCGTCAGATGTTTGAGGCTGATGGTTATGAGGTAGTTGCTATCAATGACCTGACCAGCCCGAAAATGCTCGCTCACCTGCTGAAGTATGACACTTGCCAGGGTGGTTTCGCCGGTCGTTTCGGCGAGAACAAGCACACTGTAGAGGCTACAGACAACTCAATCATCGTTGATGGTAAGGAGATTACCATTTATGCTAAGCCCAACGCTGCTGAACTGCCTTGGGGCGAGCTCGGCGTTGACGTAGTCCTCGAGTGCACTGGTTTCTATACCTCTAAGGAGAAGTCAATGGCTCACATTCAGGCTGGTGCCAAGAAAGTGGTTATCTCCGCTCCTGCTGGCAACGACCTGCCCACCATCGTTTACAATGTGAACCACGACAAACTGACTCCTGCTGACACCATCATCTCAGCTGCTTCTTGCACCACCAACTGCTTGGCTCCTATGACCAAGGCTTTGAATGACTACGCTCCTATCCAGAGCGGTATCATGACCACCGTACACGCTTACACTGGCGACCAGATGATTCTCGACGGTCCTCAGCGCAAGGGTGATGTGCAGCGTGCTCGTGCTGGTGCTCAGAACATCGTGCCCAACTCAACAGGTGCTGCCAAGGCTATCGGTCTCGTTATCCCCGAGCTTAATGGCAAACTTATCGGTGCTGCACAGCGCGTTCCCACCGCAACTGGTTCTACCACCATTCTGCACGCTGTCGTGAAGAAGGACGAAGTGACCGTTGAGGGCATCAACGCTGCTATGAAGGCTCAGGCTAATGAGTCATTCGGCTACACCGAGGAGAAACTCGTCAGCTCCGACATCGTAGGCATGCGCTTCGGTTCGCTCTTCGATGCCAACCAGACTATGGTTTCTAAGATTGCTGAGGGTGAGTACCTCGTGCAGGTTGTTGCTTGGTATGACAACGAGAACTCCTACACTTCACAGATGGTTCGCACCATCAAGTGCCTCGCTGAGCTCAAATAATAAGCAATTATTATAAGTAATGTATAGGGCGTGCCAATCGGCGCGCCCTATTTCTTTATTCTATCCCTCATCGACATTCCAATACCTTTGTCCTTATTACTATATTACTATATGACCACCTGCTTCCAAAACATACTATATGTCTGTTCCGTCAAATGAATGATGAACTAAAAACGAAAACTGACCTACATCAAGAATGACGCATTTTTTTGCAAAAAATGAGCAAAAAGCATGGCTGTGTGCGCAAACAGTCGTAATTTTGCATCGTCAAAAGGAAAAAAGGTCAGCAAAGATAAAGGTCAGCCGAATATAAAAGATCAGCGAGAAAGAGATCAGCTCAGGTATTGGTTAAGGAAAAAAGAGCGTTTCATCAGGATGACAAGACATACAGCATTGAATGACGTTTGTGAAAGTAGAATTAGTTTGGAAAAAGGTTTTGAATTAAGGTGAGATTTTGAATTAGAGTATAGGTTTTGAAAGATTAAAATAGGTAATAGTTGATAAAAGGTAAAAGAAAAAGATTGCAACAGGGTAACACAGATGCGAGAGATAAGCATTGAATAAGTAAAAAAGATTGTGCATTAAATTTTCAGGTAACCGCCTATGCCGTGAGGCACGCGAATTGTTTCATTTAAAGTATTAGAAAGGGTAAAAAGATGAACACAACGATTTTATTGGCATTTGCCACGTTAATTATTTCAGGATTTCTGTTCGAGAATACCATTGAGAAGAAATAAAACTCGGACATTTTAGGTTGATAATCATTAATATAGAAAGGATAAATTAAGCGGGCGGAGACGGCAAGACTGTTCTCCGCCCGCTTTTTGATATCCGAAAGGTAATCAACTAATGCACCTTCGTGGTTTTGATTTTGACACAAATTGTTCGCAGAATCAAAAAAAAACACTAACTTCGCAGACCAATGAAAGTTTTTCAAGGACAAAGTGATGTGCTGCTGGGGTATATCAGGGACGGCAAAGCCCTTACTGGCAGAGAGAAACTCAACTTGATTATACAGTTGAGCATCCCCTCCATTTTGGCACAAATCACCAGTGTGGTGATGTTTTTCATCGACCAGGCGATGGTGGGGCATCTCGGTGCCAAAGCATCGGCGGCATGTGGATTGGTGGAGACTTCCACATGGTTGCTTGGTAGTCTGACAGGCGCTGCCTCAATGGGCTTCTCCGTACAGGTGGCGCATTTCATTGGTGCCAACGATTTCGTCAAAGCGCGTCAAGTGTTCCGCCATGCGCTTGTCGTCACTTTCCTGCTCAGTCTTGTCACCATGGTTGTAGCCGCACTCATCGCCAAGCCCTTGCCCTATTGGCTGGGTGGAGGTGCCGACATCGCCCGCGATGCCTCACTCTATTTCTTTATCTTTGCCCTTGCAGGACCTTTCTTCCAACTCTACAGCCTCTCAAGTGCCATGCTCAAATGCTCGGGAGATATGCGGATGCCCAGCCTCCTCAGCATCATCATGTGTGTGCTCGACGTTGGATTCAACTACATCCTCATCTATCAGGCGCATCTTGGCGTGATGGGGGCTGCCATCGGTACGGCTCTCTCCATCGTCATTTGTGGGTCGGTGCTGGGATATATCGCCGTCTTCCGCAATAAGATGTTGTCGCTGAGGAGAGTGGGGGAGCGATTCTTCTGGGTGATGGATTATCTGAAGAACGCTTTGAAAATCGGACTGCCCATGGCGGCACAGTCGGTGCTCATGAGTGGGGCGCAGATAGTGGGTACCATGATTGTGGCACCTTTGGGAAACATCGCCATTGCCGCCAACACGCTGGGCATCACTGCGGAGAGCCTGTGTTATATGCCGGGCTATGGTATCGGTGATGCCGCCACTACACTTGTAGGACAAAGCATCGGAGCAGGTCGCACCGACCTATGCCGCAGTTTCGCGCGCATGACGCTCTTTTCTGGCATGGCGGTGATGGCGGTGATGGGATTGGTGATGTTTGTCTTTGCACCCGAGATGATGGGACTGATGACACCTGTTGATGAAATTGTAGACCTGGGGGCATACTGCCTGCGTATCGAGGCGTTTGCCGAACCCATGTTCGCTGCCTCCATCATTGCCGTTTGCGTCTGCGTGGGGGCAGGCGACACCCTAAAACCAGCCATCATCAGCCTATGCAGCATGTGGCTGGTGCGCCTCACGCTGGCATATTTCCTCTCTATTCACTATGGACTGGTGGGAGTATGGATAGCCATGGCTATCGAACTCACCTTCCGAGGTATCCTGCTGATGACAAGGCTTTTCCGCGGCTCATGGATGAAGGTAACCACGTCATCCATGGCCCATCAAGGTTAAAGGGAGTTGATGAGGGTCTTTGCCTGGTCGAATTCTTTTACCAACCGGCTCATAACGTCCTTCACTGGAAGTATCTCTTTCACAGCAGAGGCTATCTGACCGATTTCCAGTTCTCCGTTGTCGATGTCACCCTCGAAAATACCACGTTTGGCGGCAGCCTGCCCCAAAATTGCCCTGAGGTCCTCCACAGCGGCCCCCTCCTTCTCTGCCTCTTGAATGCGGCAGTAGAGGTCGTTCTTCACCAATCGGGTGGGGGAGAGGAGTTTCAGCGTGAGCATCGTGTCGCCTTCCTCCAACTGTGTGCATCGCTGTTTAAAAGCATCCGAGGCACTGCTCTCCTCGGTGAGGGCAAACAATGTGCCAATCTGCACACCCTCTGCTCCCAACACCATGGCGGCAAGCATCGCCTCACCCGAACCAATGCCGCCGGCGGCGATGAGTGGAAGCGTGGTGGCACGGCGCACCTGTGGTATCAGCGTCAGTGTCGTTGTCTCCTCACGGCCGTTGTGACCGCCAGCCTCAAAACCCTCTGCCACAATAGCGTCGACACCTGCCTCCTCACATTTGCGAGCAAACTTTGAGCTCGACACCACGTGAACCACTTTCATACCGGCATCATGCAGGCGTTGGGTGTATTTCTTCGGACTCCCGGCGGAGGTGAACACAATCTTTACTCCTTCGGCAATGAGGAGGTTAATCAGACGGTCAATTTCTGGGTACATCAGGGGTACGTTGACACCCCACGGCTTGTCGGTGGCTTCACGCATCTTGCGGATATGCTCCTGCAGCGTCTCGGGGTGCATCGACCCCGCTCCAAGCAGTCCAAGACCGCCTGCGTTGCTCACTGCAGCGGCGAGACGCCAACCGCTTATCCACACCATGCCCCCTTGGATGATGGGATACTCAATGCCAAATAACTCTGTAATCCTGTTCTTATTCATAACTCTTTTGGTGGTTTGGGAAGCAAAAATACTATTTTTTGTTGAAAAAATCATATTTTTGTGTCACAAAAGCGAAAGACGTGCGTATTATTGGAAAAGAATCAATCATCAACAATGTATAACCCTATTATTATCAACTCACAGTAAGTATGAAAAAAATCATTATGACATTGACTGCAATGCTGACGCTGACCATGATGTCGGATTGCATCACCAAGGAGAATGCTGAAAACACAGAGAGCGACGTGGTGGAGGCTGACTACAGCAATATCGACAACGACGACCCCATCACGCCTTATCACATCGACAATTTCTCAGAGATTTCCATAAGCGGTATCGTGCATGCCGTCATCAAACAGGGAGAGGGCTATGACGTCAGGGTATCGGAAAGTCCGAATCCAAAG
Organism: uncultured Prevotellaceae bacterium; assembly: GCA_902767775.1. Taxonomy (GTDB): domain Bacteria; phylum Bacteroidota; class Bacteroidia; order Bacteroidales; family Bacteroidaceae; genus Prevotella. The sequence goes on from CACXIP010000016.1 coordinate 70,054, forward strand.
ATTAAGACCCGTGTGGAGAAAAAAGGCAACACACTGAATGTGTTTACCGAGACAAAAGAGAAGAGAATCCATACAGGGGATGCCCCGACACTTTATGTCACGCTGCCGTCCATCAAGGGAGTGAGAGGATCTGGTGCCACAGTGATGACGCTGTCCAACTTGACAACGGGCGACATGGACATCGACCTGTCGGGAGCGGCAAAAGCTACTTTCGGCGATATGAAATGCGGCGGATTGGACATTGATTGTTCGGGAGCCTCAAAGTTGGATTTCGGCAAAGTGAAATGCGAATCGTTGAAAGGTGATTTGTCTGGTGCCAGCAACATGACACTTGCTGCTAATGTGAATGGTGATATTGACCTTGATAACAGCGGTGCATGCAAGCAGAACCTCCATTTGAGCGGAAAGAATTTGAGGATGGAGAACAATGGCGCTTCCTCCTGTGAGGTTTCCTTCAAAGGCGTTTCCGCCAACGTTTCGTGTAGCGGCGCTGGTAAGATGCAACTTGATGTGGACTGTGAGGAACTGAAGGCTTCCAACTCTGGCGCATCAAAGTTCACCATCAGCGGCACTGCCGACAAGACCGACATCGATGCCAGCGGAGCCGCCAAAATCAATACCAAGCAGCTCAACCAGATGTAGATATGGGTTTTGAGATTTGAGATTTGAGATTTAAGCTTCGCTTGATTGTCGGCTGCACCTCGGCATTCTGAAAGCAAGCTTTCGACTGCACTCGGTTTGCACGACAATTGAGGTTTGAGATTTGAGGTTTGTCCCCCAAACGACCAAACGACCAGTCCCCCAAACGACCAACAAATGACCGATGAAGAACTGCGGGGTATCATCCCCACGCTAAGACCCAAGTTGGTGGCCATTGCCCGTCGCTATGTGAAAGACAGCGACGAGGCGGAGGACATCGTGCAGGACGCGATGCTCAAACTATGGGTTATACGCGACAGACTCATCGGCTCAGCGGAGGGATTCGCCATGGTGATTGTGAGAAACCTTTCATTGGACTATCTCCGAAAAAGACATCGCATCAACTCTCTCACCGAAATGGAGAAACTGGAGATGGAAGATGTTTCCCACAACACCGATGGCGAGTCGACAGAGGAACTCATGCGTATCGTCAGCGCCCTGCCCGAACGGCAGCAGACCATACTGAGACTGCACGACATAGAGGGAGTCAGTTATGAGGAAATCTCCTCTGTCACTGGCATTCCGATGACTGCCCTGCGACAGACCATCAGCCGCACCCGCCGCTTCGTGCGCATGCGCCTGCTCGCTGCAGTTGGTGCCGCTGTAGTGGCGCTCCTCTTGGTCACCTGGGGATGGCGCTCATGGCAGGATGAGCAATATATGCGCCGCTTTGATGGCTCGTATGTGATTGTCAATGGTATGCGCAATGACAACTTGAGGCAGATACGTCCGCAGATAGAGGATGCGCTCTCACAGGCCAGAGGCATTGAACTCTCCGTCGGGGAACAGACATTGCTGCATGATGCGGAGGAGGAGGTGCTCAACAGCATCAGCGACCCCGAGGAACGCCAACGACTGCAGCAATTGCTTGAGAATTAAGAAATTTAATTATACGTCTAAACTCCTATACTCCTAAACTCCCCCCAAAAATGGATACCAGAATAATCAATCGACTTGTTACATTGTGCCTTTTCCTCCTCATGGGGATTGCTGCCCAGGCGCAGAACAGCATCGACGAACTGGTGGACAACATTTCCACGCTTGGTTCGTCAAAGTTCACATCAGTGGTGGAAAGAGACCCAAAGACCAGGCAGATCAACAAGGTGGTTAAGGTGCTGCAGGTGCCAGGCATTCAGGTCGGCAAGTTGCGCAAGGCCTTCCTAAAGGAGAAAGACAGCGGCAACTTCAGCCATACAAAGGACAACCGTGAGGAAACTATGACGCTGACCGCGGAGTCATCTGAGCGGGTGCGCATCTATATGCTCCGTATGGAGACACATGGGCAATATACATATAGTTCAGGCAAGGTCACCGTCATCGTGAAAAACAAAGGTTTGTAGGGGCGCAACATCGCGTCCGCTTGCATCCGTTTGTAAAAACGGCATAAAAAGGGGGAGATGATTGGACGAAAGTCCTTTCTATCTCCCCCTCACACTAAACCCTTAAATTATGAACAATGAATTGCTAACTATGCATGATTAACTTCTAATGATGCACTAATCCAAGTGGCTGCGCAGCACGTCTGACTTCTTGTTGAAACGCACCTTGCGGATGCTCCGCTCGCGAATCTGACGGGCACGCTCACGGGTGATGCCTATTTCCTCGGCGATGTCCTCAAGGCTGCGGCCAGCGCAACCGATGCCGAAACTCTGCTTCAGGATGTAGACCTCCTTCTTGCTGAGGATGCCGTTGAGCACACGCTCCAGGTCGCTCACCATCGATTCATGGTCGGTGATGGTGTCGGAGTCAAAAGTGCCGTCGGCCGATAGGGTGTCCGACATGCAGTTGCTGTCATCATCAGAGATAGGTGCATCGATGCTTGAGTGATGGGTGCTGATGCTCATCGCCAGTTCCACCTTGTCAATGTCTATATCGGTCAGTTCGCTGATTTCCTCCACCGACGGGCGGCGGTTGTTCTCCTGCTCAAACTCTCGGATGGCAGTATTGATGCGGCTTTTGATGCCTGTCTGATTCAGAGGGATGCGGATCAGGTTGCTGTTCTCGCTGATGGCTTGCATGATGCTCTGGCGAATCCACCATACGGCATACGAGATGAACTTGAATCCACGTGTCTCATCGAAACGCTCGGAAGCACGGATCAGACCGATGTTGCCCTCATTGATGAGGTCAGTCAGCGGCAGACCATAACGCTGGTATTGCTTGGCCACAGAAACCACGAAGCGCAGATTGGAGTTGATGAGCTGCTGCTTGGCACGCTCACCCTCCTCACCACCTTTGCGGATGATCTGGGCCAGTTCCACTTCTTTTTCAGGAGTAAGCAGAGGATAGTGCCCGATTTCAACCAGGTATTTCTCCAGTGCCTCTTCCTGACGGCTGGTGATGCTTTCAATAATTTTGATTTGTCTCATCTGTTCTCCTTTTTTATGCTGATTCGAGAATAATGAGTAGGCTATTGGAGAAAAACTATCACAAACATCAAAAAAAATATGTTTTTTTTCAGTCATGTCTCTTTTTTTTCGTTATTTTGCATAACCAAAAAGAAAAGATATTAAGGAGTTAAAGAAGTTAAGGGGTTAAAATAGTTAAGCCAAATGTCATGTGTGGTTGTAATGTCCAAACTCCTATACTTCAAAAACTCCCACACTCCAAAACTCCAAAAAACAGGAATATGATTTACAATGAATTGGGAAAAACCGGACTGCGTGTGTCAAACCTCAGTTTCGGAGCCTCCTCACTGGGCGGTGTATTCCACAGTCTGCGTGAGGAAGAAGGCATCAGGGCTGTCCATACAGCTGTGGATAATGGCATCAACTTCATCGACGTGTCACCCTATTACGGACATCTCAAGGCTGAGACTGTATTAGGAAAGGCTCTTCAGGAAATCCGTCGCGACCGTTACATCCTTTCTACCAAAGTGGGACGCTACGGCAAGGACGGCGTCAATACATGGGACTATTCTGCCAAGCGCGCCACTGAAAGCGTCTATGAGAGCATGGACCGTCTCCATGTCGATTACATCGACCTCATCAATGTGCACGACGTGGAGTTTGCTGATTTGCAGCAGGTGGTCGACGAGACATTGCCAGCCCTCGTCGAACTGCGCAACAAGGGTGTCGTGGGACATGTCGGCATCACTGATTTGCAGCCTGAGAACATCAAATGGGTGATTGAGCATTCCGAGCCAGGAACAGTGGAGAGTGTGCTGTGCTTCTGCCACTATTGTCTTAATGATGACCTTCTGCTCGACTATCTTGACTTTTTGGAAGCCAATAATGTGGGTGTCATCAATGCCTCACCACTGTCTATGGGTCTGCTTTCTCAACGGGGCGCCCCCGACTGGCATCCTGCCACTGCTGCCCTCAGGGAGGCATGCCATCAGGCGGCGTTGTTCTGCCAGCAGCAGGGTTATCCCATTGAGCGACTCGCTATGCAATATTCCACCGGACTCAATCCCCGTATTGCTACGACGCTCTTCAGCAGCACCAATCCCGACAATGTGCTGCGTAATATCGAGTATGTCAGTGAGCCTGCGGATATGCAGTTGGTGGCGGAGGTGCGCCGTATCATTGGCGACCAGATGCGTGTAAGATGGAAGAATAGTTAAGTTTGAATATCTATTTCATATAATGAAAGCAATTAAGATTACAGCAGAGCGGCAGATGGCTGTCGTTGATATCGAAGAGCCGCAGATGGGAGACAATGAGGTGCTCCTCAGACTGAGTTATGTGGGTTTCTGTGGTTCTGATTTGAACACATTCCTGGGTCGTAACCCTATGGTGCATATGCCGGTGATTCCGGGTCATGAGGTGGGCGCCGTCATCGAGAAAGTGGGCAGCAAGGTGCCCGACGCACTGAAGCCCGGTATGGTGGTGACGGTGAATCCTTACACCAACTGTGGCAACTGTGCTTCCTGTCGCAATGGGCGGGTGAATGCTTGTGAGCACAACGAGACGCTCGGTGTGCAGCGCGATGGCTCCATGAGAGAGCGCATCGCATTGCCATGGGAGAAAATCATCCCCGCAGGACAACTCTCGCCGCGCACCAGTGCGCTTATTGAACCGATGAGCGTTGGCTTCCATGCCGTGTCGCGTGCACAGGTCACCGACATCGATGTGGTGATGGTCATCGGTTGCGGCATGGTGGGCATGGGTGCCGTAGTGCGCAGCGTACAGCGTGGTGCCACCGTGATAGCTGCCGACATCGATGATGAGAAACTCGCTCTCGCACGCCAGATGGGTGCCACCTATACCGTCAATACAATGACAGAGGATGTACACACCCGCTTGCAGGAAATGACTGGTGGCTTCGGACCTGATGTGGTCATCGAGGCGGTGGGAAGTCCCATGACCTACCAGATGGCCGTCAACGAGGTGGCCTTTACTGGACGTACTGTATGCATCGGCTACGCAAAGACCGAGGTGTCGTTCCAAACTAAATTCTTTGTGCAGAAAGAACTGGACATCCGTGGTTCGCGCAATGCACTCCCCTCAGATTTCCGTGCTGTCATCCGCTATCTGGAGAAAGGCACCTGCCCTGTGGATGCACTCATCTCCAAGGTGGTGAAACCTGAGGATGCCTCCGACGCCATGAATGAATGGGCTGCAGCCCCTGGCAAGGTGTTCCGCATTTTGGTGGATATGGAGTAATATCTCAAACAGCGCACCTGCATCAAGTAAGTCCCTAATTGCAGGACATACGTCTAAACTCCCAAACTCCCAAACTCCTAAACTCCTAAAAATGTTTTCCTTCTCATGTGACTATAATGAGGGTGCACATCCAGAGATTCTGCGCCGCCTCATGGAGACCAACATGCAGCAGGAGCCTGGCTATGGCGAAGACTCTTTCTGCACGGCTGCCAAGGAGAAAATCCGGGCAGCGATGGGCTGTCCTGAGGCTGACGTGTTCTTCCTTCTTGGTGGAACTCAGGCAAATGCGACAATCATCGATGCTATGCTTCGCAGTTATGAGGGGGTGGTGGCTGTCCAGACAGGCCACATTGCCGTCCACGAGGCGGGTGCGGTGGAACTCAATGGGCACAAGGTGCTTACCCTGCCGCCCCATGAGGGAAAGATGCATGCTGAGGAGTTGGACGACTACCTCACCCGCTTCTTTGCTGACCCCACCTGGCCACACATGGTAAGGCCAGGGATGGTCTATATCTCCTATCCCACAGAGTATGGCACACTCTACAGCAAGGTAGAACTGGAGGACTTATATGCCGTTTGTCGGAAGTTCAAAATGCCACTGTTCGTCGATGGAGCCCGTCTGGGTTATGGGCTGGCGAGCATAGGCTGTGACCTCGACCTGCATCAACTGGCACAACTGTGCGACGTGTTCTATATCGGTGGAACCAAGGTGGGCGCCCTGTGTGGAGAGGCTGTTGTGTTCCCTAAAGGAAATGCACCAGAACAGTTTTTTACCATCATCAAGCAACATGGGGCATTGCTCGCCAAAGGGAGGCTTTTGGGCATTCAGTTTGACACACTTTTCACCGACAACCTCTATCTGCGCATCAGCCGAAATGCCATCGATATGGCTATGCAACTGAAAAAGATGTTCTCGCAAAACGACATTCCGTTCTTCATTGACTCACCCACCAACCAGCAGTTCCCCATTCTCACTAAAGAACAGGTGGAAGCACTCAAAAAGAATGTCGCTTTCGAAATATGGGAACCTCTGCCCGACGGAAGAATTGTCACACGTTTTGCCACCTCATGGGCAACGCCCATCAGCAACATCCTGCAACTGGAAAAATTGGTCAATTCTGTTTGCTCCCAATTATAATAAGTCATATGTCTAAACTCCTCCAAAAGTCATATGGCTAAACTCCTAAACTCCTCCAAAAGTCATATGTCTAAACTCCTAGACTCCTAAACTCCTAAACTCCTCATATAATACAAACTTCAAAATTCAAAAAATATGGTTAAGCACATCATCCTGTGGACGCTCAATCCTGAACTGTCCGAAGAAGAAAAAATCAATGTGAAGAAAGAAATCAAGGTCGGATTGGAAGGTCTTGTAGGTAAAGTTCCCGGTCTGATCGATGTCAAGGTACATATCGACGGGCGTCTCGCCTCTTCGAATGCCGACGTCATGCTCGACAGCACCCTCGAGTCAGCAGAGGCTCTCAAGGGTTATGCCGTTCATCCCGACCACGTTGCAGTCGCCAATGGCAAGGTGAGACCTTACACCGTGCAGCGCTCCTGCCTCGATTTCGAGGTATAAAGAATCACAAGCTGCCAAATGACACACAAGACTAAAGACTAAGACAAAGACAAAAATAACCTACTAAAAGATGAGAAGAAAATTACTATGGATGCTTGGCGCTCTGCTTTTGTTGGGGCAGATGGCAATGGCACAGAAAATCGACCAACGACTAACCAACCTTGTGCAAAACTCAGCCCAGCATCGTGCTCCTGGTCAGCACATCCGTCAGAAGGCTGAAAACGACCGCTTTTGCGTAAGCTACACCTCTGACGGAAAAATCAGTTCCTTGGGTGTCATGGCCTATCTGAGAAAGGGAGCCCAGTGCCCCACTGAGCAGTTGGAACTCATTGGCATCAAGGTCAATTCCGTTGTTGACAACATCGTATCGCTGTCAGTGCCTGCTGACAAGCTGATGATGCTGAATGACATCGATGACATCATCCTCGTGCTGCCGGATGAGTATAAGCAGACGATGAACAACGATGGGCGCAGGATGACGAATGCCGACAAGGTCAGTGATGCCACAACAGCTAAGGCACAGGGATTGCCACAGGCATATACTGGCAGTGGGGTGGTGATGGGCATCATCGACAAAGGCATCGATTTCAACCATCTTGCATTCCTCAATTCTGATGGCACCACACGTCTGAAACATGCATATATTTATCAGAAGGGTACGACGGTGAATGTGATAGAATACTCTCCGTCGGAGATGCTGATGCTTACTAGTGATGTCACCGACAGCTCTCACGGTACCCATACGTCAGCCATTGCTGCTGGTTCGCGGATGGACGATGGTTGGCAAGGAGTGGCTCCCGATGTCGATTTGATACTGGTAGGTGTTGGTCAAAACAGCATAGATGCCGTCATGTATGATGCGATGAAGAAAATTTTTGACTATGCTGAAAGTGTACACAAACCTGCTGTCATCAGCATCAGTATGGGCAACACCGACCGTCTTCACGATGGCAGCGTGCCCGTGGCAAAGTATGTGAAGGAAATGACTGTGTCCGGCACCAAGCAAGGACGTGCAGTTTTGATTTCCTCATCCAATGCCGCAGACAACTGTATGTCCATCGTCAAAACATTAGGTGATCCTGATGCAGATGGGTGGCAAATTAAGACAGTGATGGGTGCCTATAACAAAGGAGGCGATTCCAATAAACCTTTCTACAATAAATCCGACCTTTTCCTCTATGCAGACGACGGAAAAGACTTCACCGCTGAACTGCGGATAGTCAACATCAAAACCGGTGAGGTGATTGCCGGAAACATTGACAGCTATTTGACCAATGAAAAGTCTGATTTAAGCGGTTACAAATTGTTGAAGGGCAAACGTGTCAACAACAAGGGAGAGACTGTAGTTGTTTGGGAAAATGACTATAATTACCCCATTTCTTACCTGCCCCAACCCGACCTGCGTCTGGCTCTCTTCGTGAAAGGTACCAAGGGACAGACTATCAAGATTATCCGCACAGATGACGCTGCCCAGGAATTTGGATTCATGGTACCCGAGGTTTTCAGAGACAAAGGCTATACTGAAGGCAATGGCGACATGGCATTCAACGGTGACATCTGCGACGATGCAGTCATCAGCGTAGGCGCCTACAATTCCTGCCTTGGATTTACTAATTATGAAGGTCATCAAGTTGACTTAACCAGGATTGTCTCGAAAGTGACTGGCATGCCTCAGGTTGTAGGCGAGATTGCCGACTTTTCCAGTTATGGCGTCGATGACAATGGGAAAAATCGCCCAACTGTGTTGGGACCTGGCCAACACGTTCTTTCCGCCTTCAACCTATACGACACCAACAAATTCGACCACTTCGGCAATTTAGACCCACAGGGGTCTATCGCTTCAGTGGTGAGGAATTACAAGAACGACCGTAACAATTGGTTTGGCTATATGGCCGGTACATCTATGTCTACACCACACGTCGCAGGCATCGTGGCGCTGTGGATGCAGGCTAAGCCCACATTGACCGCTAACGAAATTAACGACATCATGAAGCAGACCTGCATCAATGACGAATTCACAGACATCGTTAAGATTCCCTCGCACAATTTGGCACAGGCTGGCTATGGCAAGATTGACGCCCTCGCAGGTCTGAAGAAGATTCTGGGCATCGAAACCTCAATCCCCGACCTGCCCCGGCAGCAGGCGCAGGTGAAATTGGAGGGCCGTACCCTGCTCCTTCAGGGACAGACTGATGTCCAAGTGACGGTCTACAGCCTCTCTGGCAAGCAGGTGATGACTGCCCGTGCAAAGGACGGTGCTGTCCAACTGAATGGTCTCGCATCAGGTGTATATGCAGTGAGAGTTGGTCAGCACGGCTCTACATTAATCCGGCTTTAATGCTACCCCACCATGCTGGGCTCCCGCCTCGCCTTTGAGGTATAGAGAATAACAAACTCGTTGATTGCTCGTCCGAAATGCCTTTTTTGAGGATGTTTCGGACGAGCAATAATTTTAAAGGTAACTCTCACCTTTATTATTTATTTCCGAAAAACTTTCTTCACAGTCCCATTCTGCAGGCGAACGATGTTGAGACCAGGAGCCAGTTGGGAACGGCTTGTGCCATCGGCGCCATAAATGGCAGAAACCGGGGTAGGCATATGCAGTATGTTGTTGTCCACACCAGTACCATCGTTGGCTTTGGCTTTCAGACTTAGTCCGCCATATTCGTTGACGGCTTGCACCTGATAGGTACCCTCCGTCGTCATGGGATAGGAAGTTTGCGTGGTGAAGCCCACCACCTCGTCATTACATGTCACCACATAGCAGATGGCAAAAGGTACAGACTGCCATGAAACGGTACCATTTTTCTGCTCTGGTTGTGGTGCCTCGCAAGCCTCACACATCAGGTCAGGCTGCCAGGAGTCGCTGCCCCCCACCACGTTCTTGATGGTATATTGAGCAGCCTCCTCGTCTGTGAGATAATTTTTGGCAGTGCCATAAATACGCTCACCGTTGTTGTTGACATAGTAGTAGGTGTTGCGTCGCTGACTGAGGTCTACAGGATTTCCGTCGGCATCCACTGTGTTGTAGTCAGCCCAAAGCACGGGCAGTCCTCCCATGGTCTCATACCATCCCTTTGCGGGAATATTGACGAAAGTCTGCGTGTTGATATAAACCGTCTTAGGACTGTTTTTCCAAGGCCTGCCCAGCCACACGTCGGTGACGTTCATTCCCTTCAACGGGCGGATGACACAGTTTTGGAACACATAGCCCCATTTCACGTCGGCAGCATGCGAAGGTGCCACGATATATCCTCCTGATGGCCGGTTGATCTCGAGCGTGTCGCCGTCGAGGAAAACATTGCCGGAGTTGTATATGAAGTCGACTGCTCCTTCGATTAGCGAGTGGCGGATATAATGACGGTTGTTGGAGGCAGATGAAGTAATCCATGTGTCTTGGTAAGACAGCAGGCGCACATGGTTCATTGTGATGCGGTCGCCGATGGTGTTGAGGGCTAAGGCCTGTGGTCCAGCCTGTTTCTCATGTCCCCAAGTATTCTCCATGGTGAGGTTCTCGATGAACGTGTTGTTGGCATTCACCACCATGGTTGCCCCAACGCTCACGTGCACAGCATTGTCGCCACCGCTGAGGCGGCTGTCGCAGATGACAGTCTTGTCGCGGTCCTGTCCGATGAGGTGTAGATAGGGCTTCCTTGCCGGAATGTCGACATGTTCTTCATACCGCCCGTTCTTGATGAAGATAAGCCATGGGGTGCCCCTTCCTGCCGGTGCGTTATCGATGGCGTCCTGTATGGTGGTATAGTTGCCTGAACCATCCTGTGCCACCACGGCGTCATACAGGCGTGGAGCAGGCTGGCTGCGCTCCATAGTGGTGAATGATATGGTAGTGGTTGCCACAGGCCGTCCGCTACGGCTGGTGAGCACCCCTTCGGGCATCACAAAGTCGTAGGCCGTGGAGTATTGGAGTCCTGAATAGGTGAAGATTGCGGTCTTTCCGCTGATGATGGGTGAGAGTTCCTCGCCATTGAGCATAGCCGTTCCCTCTCCCGCCACGATTTTCTTGTCGAAGGTAAGGATGATGCTTCCGTTGGCCGACACGCCGACGGCACCATCCGAAGGATTGCTGCTTACGAGTGTGGCTGTCTCGTCGGCCAGAGCGCTTGCGTCGGCAGTGACGAAAATATCGGTGATGGCCAGTCCGTCGTAGTCAGTGTCATTCCCTATGAGGGGAGCTGTGCGGTCTGGCATCCATCGGATATAGACCCTCTCTTTGTCGTCGGCTTCTGAAGGCAGTTGGAACTCGTTGTCGAACCATCCGTTTCCAGTAAGGTTGAACGTACCTATCCGTGTGTAATCCTTTCCATCGATGGAATACTCCACGTGATTCACCGAATAAGTGTTGTATCCCACACCCAAGGCACTGGCTACCTTTAGGTTAGAGTAACCTTTGGCAGAGAACGAAATCTCGAAATAGAGATTTTGGCTACGGGGCTTCCATATTCTGGCAGCCCAACGTCCATTCTCCGCACCGTTGTTGATGCCTCTTGTCAGCCAACTTGAGGTCTGCCCCTCGGCATTATGGAGCGAGAGAATACCGGCATTCTCTGTGTCACTCTTATAGTCTGCAGCCCGCTCTTGATTAGGTTGGTCGAAGTAGAAATCCCATCCCACGATATAGTCGACGGCAGAGAAATTGGCTGTCAGCTGTTTGTCTTCGTCCATCCTTACTATGCGCACGGGGTCGGTCGATAGGTCGTCCCATCCTATGAAAGTGAGGATTTTGTTGTTATGTGCCGTAAGTCTCACCTCGGAGCCTTCCTCATACATACGCTTCCCGTCGATGAAGGTTCCGGCTGGCTCCACGCTGACGAGGTTCGTCTGTGCCCCATCAGTGAGGGTTAGGTCGAGCTGGTAGGTGTTGATGTGTTCGAATGCCCCTGTCAACTCCGTATCGGTCGTGATGGTGAACGTATAAGGATTCGCTGTGGAAACCACATTTCCATCAGGACTGGTCCAGGCCTTGAAATGATAACCGAAATTCTCCGTAGTCGAAATGGTCACTTGGTCGCCCACATCAAAGGTGTCGGCATTGGGGGTGATGGTTACTTTTCCAGCCTCTTCAGGCACCTGCACAACGAGTCGGCATTGTGTCACATCTTGGATTGTTCCTTCCACTATACCCTCGATGACTATATTCCCAAATCCCACCTGTTTGGTGTTGCCCAGCGAATAGAGGTTGAGCCTCAGTCCGCATAGGCCATCGCTGGCTGATATTCCGGAGAGTTCCTGTGACCATTCGGTCTTGTTGGGAGTTGCGTTGTTTCGAGCAGGGATGATGGCCTTGGCCAGACTGATAATCTGACCGTCGCCGCCCACCCATGAGGCATCAATTTTGCCGCCGTCGGTACCAAAGCGTGTGGTGACGAACGACACCTTGACAGGAGTGAACCGCAGGCCGTTTTTCGGAATGAACAGGAAGTCCACGGCATTGCCCTCGTTGGCACTGCCTTCGTTCGATATTACAGGTTGAAACTGAGTCTGCGACATCGAGACGCCTTTGATGGTGAGGCCATCGCCATGAGTGGAATAGCTTGTTTTGAAATAGGTGTCGGCATCGTTGGCCAGTCCGAACACTGCGGTTTGTCCTTCCGTACCCTGGTCGAACGGAAAGGTGATGGTGACATGTTCATCTGAAACCACATCATTGAGAATTTTTGACATTTGCGGCATAGTCATATCAGACTCCATGCCTTGGGCCATAATCAGCAGGCAACCACACAGAATTGTAAGAAGCAGACGTTTCATCATTATTAGTAGTTTGTTTTCAGCTTTATTTCACGACCTCTCGCAAGAAGGTTGTAAAGATACGCATTTCCTTTGAGATTATACTAAAATGATGAGGAAAAAAGAGTTTCTTAATAATGTTTCTTTATTGACGAGGGTACAGGAAAGAAAGAACTCTATCATAAAAAACTACGATTTTGTTGCTTTTACCTTCGGTTTGCACTATCTTTGCATAGTTAAGCAAAGTAAACTACAAAAGAAGAAAGATATGAAGGAAATCAACTACAAGGACATGAAGTTCAACCCGTTCAACCTCATAGGAGGTGAATGGATGTTGGTAACTCCGGCGTGACGGAATGATAGAACTCGTCGCCAACGGCAAAAAGGAGCGAAAAGAAAAGATATAGTTTGAGAAATGATTGATGTTCCATCTTCGTCCGACACGACTCGGCATAATACAAGCGAGCTTGACTCTGCACTCGCTGCTTCGTTCGTTGATTTTGATGCCATCTGGCGTTATCAAGACGAGGTGAGGACTTGTGTCAATGCCACTCTTGGCGACTGTATCTGGAATCTTGACTACAATCCCATCCGGCAGTGCATTGAACTGGAACTCAAACGGCATCTTGATGACGAGGAACTGGCAATGCTGACGAGCCAGTTCACCATTCCCGCCGACTACGACGGAGAAGGTGCCAGTGGGTCGATGTTTGTGATTTATCCCTGGTGAAACTTTAAAGACGATTTCGTATTGTCAATAATAGTCATATAGTGTATACATATTGGTTGATAGGGGGTGGTTTGGAAACATCCTGTGGTTAAATGTTTCATTTCGTATATCATTGTGATACATAATTAAGGAGAACATTTGACAAAAAAGTGTAATTTTGCACCCAATAACTAAAAATGCAAAGGCTCGTGGTCTGTTGAGCCTTTTTCACTGAATAATCTTTCTGCAAATGATATTATCAACTTTGGCAAAAGTGGCTTTGGTCATCAACGAACTGATGGCTTCCAACATAGGCACGGCGATGAGTCCTGCCACCAATTTCGACAGTTGGATAGAGGTGTATAACCCAACGGAACAAACCATCGACCTCGGTGGAATGTACCTGAGCAATCAGGCAGACAACCTGACGCTGTGGCAGATGCCAAAGAATATGGGTACAGTGCCCGCAAAGGGATTCAAGGTCATCTGGCTGGGGTCAAACAACATCAAGCATGACCAGGCTCCCTTTAAACTCGACTGCGATGGTGGAGCCATCTTCATTAGCGATGCACAAGGAGAATTGGTCGTCAGCATGCAGTATCCCGAGGCGATGAGCCGCACTTCCTACGCAAGGATGGAAGATGGTACGGGAGAGTGGGGATGGACGGCCGATGCCACCCCGGGAGCTACAAATGCCACGTCGGTATTCGCCACAAAGAGGCTTGAACCACCTGTTGTGGACACCGACAGCAAGATATTCACCAACACCCTGTCGTTGAATGTCGCCATCCCAGAGGGCGCAACCCTTATCTACACCACCGATGGCAGTCTGCCTAAACCACCTAAAGCGATAGATGTCCAACAAGAATGGACCAACTTCATCGTCAATGGCGACTGCGAGGGAGATGACGTGACCTGTCTCGTAGGAAAGGATGGCGAAAGCGGCGGTGAGTTCGATACCCACATTCTCGACGGTGTGGGCTACAACGGCTCACGAGGCATCAAGGTGCATTCCATTGCCAATCCCTCACAGGACTGGGATACGCAGTTCTTTGTATATACACCCGACCATGTGTGGGAGGCTGGCGAGAAATATCGGTTCAAAATCAAGGTACGTGCCGACCGTAACGCCCATGTCTCCGTGCAGGCGCATTCCACACCAAGCAATTATATCACTTGGCAGGTGATGGACAATGGCTATGACATCACGACGAAATGGAAAGAAATCGTTTATGAGGGAACTGTGACAACCGAACAGTCGGGATTCAATGGAAGTATGCAGACCATCGCATTCAACCTCAATGAGTTGAGAGGCACGGAAAACAATTACTATTTCGATGACATCTCATGGGAATTGTTCAATGGCAGTGCCAAACAGGATAGCCAAATCAGCGAGGACGGTAAATTCACCATCAACAATACTACCAATTACTGTTTCCGACTCGTCAAGGAGGGGTGGCTGCCCAGTGTGCCTGTCACTCGCTCCTACATCAAGACATCCAACCAATACACCATACCCGTTGTCTCCATCGTGGGTGACAGACGGTATTTCACCGATTCGCAATGGGGCATTGACACCAAGGGAAACAACGGAAAAACAGGCAATGGCCAGGATACACCTGCCAATTGGAACATGGACTGGGAGCGACCTGTCAACTTCTCCTTCATCACTCCAGAGGGCGTGATGGCCATCAACCAGGATGTGGAAATCTCCGTGTCGGGAGGATGGACACGCTCTGCCAATCCCAGGTCATTCAAACTGAAGTCTGGAAAGGAGTTTGATGGTCAAAACCATCTCGACTATCAGTTCTTCCCCCAGAAACCCTATCTGAGAAATCAGGTCATTTTGCTGCGCAACGGCGGTAATGACGTGTGGGAGAACAACGGAAGTCGCTTCCTCGACCCTGCCCTCCAGACCATCGTGCAGCGGTCGGGCATCAATATCGACTTGCAGTCGTATGTGCCTGTCATGGAGTATGTCAACGGTGAACTGAGAGGTGTCCTCAATATGCGCGAGCCCAACAACAAGAAGTTTGTGTCTGCCAACTATGGCTATGACGACGATTTCATCGACATGTTTGAGATGGACGCTGACTCCAATGTCGTCATGATGGTGGGAAGCAGCGATACCCTTGACCGCATCTATGAACTTGGCGAACAAGCTCCCGACGTGAATGCCTACGAGGAACTCAAGCAAATCCTCGATATCGATGAGTTCATCAACTATATGGCTATCGAACTCTTCCTCGGTTCAAGCGACTGGCCACACAACAACATCAAGGGGTTCAGAGACCAGAACGACGGTCGATACCGCTTCGTGCTCTTCGACCTTGACTTTGCATTCAAAAACAGCAACCCGTTCCAAGCCTTTGCCGATGACCAGTGGCATACCTTCAACTACATCTACGACTTGGATGAGTCGAGGTATGAGGAAATCAAATTGGTCACCTTCTTCCTCAATATGCTCAGGAACGATGAGTTCCGCAAGCAGTTCATTGATACCTACTGTCTTATCGGGGGCAGTGTGTTTGATAAGGAGAAAGGTACTGCCATCGTCAACGAATTGGCTGATTTCGTCCGCCCCATGATGCAACTGGATGGATGGAGAAGTCCCGATACGTCTGCCAACCTCATCATCAGCAAACTCAATACGCTCAATGAGTCGATGATCAATTGCATGCATAAGTTCGACAGGATGAAACTCTCGAGCGTGAGAAAACGGAATGTGGTGCTTGGCACAGACACAAAGGGTGCTCATCTCTATGTCAACGGACTTGAGGTGCCATATGCTGAATTCAATGGCTCGCTCTTCCAACCCATCAAACTGGAGGCAAAGGCTCCCGCTGGCTATGCTTTTGAGGGATGGCGGCGCGCTGCCTCCGCGACCAACCAATTGGTGGGGTATGACAGTACTTGGAAGTATTATGACAAGGGTGCGCTGAGTGGTACTGTCTGGCGCTCCACCACTTATGATGATAGCTCATGGGCATCGGGCGCTGCCCCGCTGGGATATAAGATGACGGGCGTGAAAACCACTGTTAGTTACGGAAGCGATGCCAACCAGAAGAATCCCACTACCTATTTCCGCAAGACGGTCAACCTGAAGAACGCTCCAAAGAGCGATGACCTCTTCATTCTCGACTATCAGGTGGACGATGGTTTCATCATCTATGTCAATGGCAGGGAAGCCGGACGTGTGAACATGCCTACAGGAACGGTCAATTTCAATACTTTCTCCAGTTCATACGCAGAGGATGTGCCGCTTAAGGGCTCAATATCCCTGCCAGCCTCGCCTTTCCGCAGTGGCGAGAATGTCATCGCTGTAGAGGTGCATAACAACAGCGCCACCTCATCAGACCTTTATTGGACAGCACAGTTGCTGACATCGGTGGATGTAGCCGATGGCAGTTACCTCTCCACAGATGCAGTTTTCGACCTGCCCAATGAGGTCAGCATCAATCTGGTGGCTTGCTTCTCACCGCTGTCGCAGGAGGAGCGTGCAGCGCAGGGTGTCACTCCCGTACGTATCAATGAGGTGAGTGCCGCCAACGGCATCTTTGTCAATGAATATTTCAAACGTAACGACTGGGTGGAACTCTACAACACCACCGACAAGGGCATTGATGTGGAGGGCATGTATCTATCTGACAATGCCAGTAAACCGAAGAAATATCAAATCACCAAGGGTGAGACAAATGCCTCTACGGTGATTCCGCCTCATGGCTACCTCATTGTCTGGTGCGACAAACTCGACCCTGTCTCACAGTTGCATGCTTCCTTCAAACTTGATGCCGAGGGTGGCGAGGTGCTGCTGACGGCTGCCGATGAGTCGTGGACCGACCGCCTGGTCTATCCTTCGCTTAAAGAGGATGAATCGGTGGGACGGTATCCTGACGGAACCAACAATGTCTATGTGATGAACATACCCACCATCGCCAAGACCAACCTCACTACCAGTTATCAGGTGGATGTGGAGCAGCCCAGCACGAATGGTGTACACGACCTATTGGCTGAGAATGTAGGTGGATTGTCCGCACGCTATGCCGCCGGCAAGTTGGTTGTCCGCAGCCAGGCATCAGAGCAGGTCAGCGTGAGTATATATAACCTCGCCGGACAACCTGTAGATAGGATGGGGGCCACGCTCCGAGGTGGATATGCCGAAGTAGCTATGGGACAGTTGCCCTCCGGAGTCTACATCGCTCGCATCACTGATGCACAGGGGCATCGAACTTCCTGCAAGTTTGTGAAGAAATAGAAGGAAGGGAGTTTTTGGAATAAACTTGTGGGGAGGCTTGTTGTCCAAGTCCTCCCCACTTCATGCGAAAGATATTGATATAAGTTAGAAAAAACGGAGTTCTGTGTTGGTTGAAAGTTAGTTGAATCTCAATTGAAAGTTAGTTGAATGTTGGTCTAATGTTGGTCTAATGTTGGTTCTGTGCTGGTTGAGGTGCTGTTATGAGAGAGCTGAGAAACTGATGGGAAGGGTATACTTCATCTTTACCGGTCTGCCGTTCTGCTTGGCGGGAATCCATTTGGGCATCGACTCCAATTTGCTCACCACCTCGCTGCCGAGGATGGAGTTGACAGAATTCTTCACCTGAACATTGCTGATGCTGCCGTCACTGTTCACGTCAAAGGTGACCACTACCTTGCCCTCGATGTCGTTGACATCAGCCAACATGGGATAGGTGATGTTTTCCTCAATCCAGTTGTTCAGGGCTTCCTCACCTCCAATGAACTGAGCTGTCTGCTCTTGGGGCTCGAACTTGAATCCGTGATGGAACATCATGCGGTTTCCCATTCTGGGACGGAATCCAAAGGCGGATTGTTTCTTCCATTTCTTGTCGTTCTTCTTCATCTGCTTCTCCCAGAAATCCTTCTGCATCTTCATGAGATTGCTCTTGGTGGCAGAGTCGAGAGTCTCGAAATGGGGTCTCATCATCATTCTGCGATGATTGTTCTGTGCGATGGCGACATTGGCGGTAAGCACACACATGATAATGAAGGCAAGTAACTTTTTCATAATGCTCTATTTTTTGTTTTTATTTTCTTTGTTTTTTCACTTGCAAAGTTAATGTGGGAATGCCCCTGTTCAAAATGGTTTTCGATGAACCCCTGGGATTTTTTCGACGAAATCCCACAATCCACGACTAATTTGTTTTGAAAACCGATATTTTTGCCTACCTTTGACGTGCTCAAACGCCCACCTCTCACGCCCCAAATGCCCAAACACTACCTCCCAAAACGACCAAACGCCCAACCCCCCAAACGCCCAACCAATGATTTCCTCCGAACTGTCATTTCAGGTTCTCCGCACAATGGGAATGGAACCCACTGGAGAACAAGCCCACGCCATTGACACCTTCGCCGAGTTTGCCGCCGACAGCGATGCACATGCCGTGATGGTGCTCACAGGTGCTGCGGGAACAGGAAAGACCACCATCGCCAGTGCCATCGTGCGTACCATGGTGAGGCTGCAGCAGCGGGTGATGCTGCTCGCTCCCACAGGGCGTGCCGCAAAGGTTTTCGCCCTCAACAGCGGTCATGCGGCATTCACTATCCACCGTAAGATATACCGCCAGAAAGCGTTCACGGGCGACATGAGCGGTTTCAACCTCAATGCCAACCTCTTCCGCGACACACTGTTCGTGGTCGATGAGGCTTCGATGGTGGCAAATGAGGGGATGGGGGAGGCCAATTTTGGCAGCGGACGGCTGCTGGACGACCTTGTGCAGTTTGTATATGGTGGGGAGAACTGCCGATTGCTGCTTGTGGGCGATAGGGCACAGTTGCCGCCGGTGGGTGAGGAGGAGTCGCCCGCATTGCAGCCTGACTACCTGGCTGGCTATGGGCTGAAACCTTATTGTGCTGACCTCAACGAGGTGCTTCGGCAGAGTCAGTTGTCGGGCATCCTTTACAATGCTACCGTCGTGCGCAACATGATTACACATGATGAGGCAACGGCATTGCCGAAGATACGGTTCACTGGCTTCGCCGATATTGTCATGGTACCGGGTGGCGAACTGATAGAACAGCTCAACAGCAGTTACAGTGAGGTGGGGGTGGATGAGACCATTGTCATCACGCGGTCGAACAAACGTGCCAACATCTACAATCAGGGCATCCGTGGCAGTGTGCTCGGACGCGAGGAGGAAATATGCTCGGGCGACATGCTCATGGTGGTGCGCAACAACTATTATTGGGCGGAGAAGGAGAAGGTGCCGTTGGAGTTCATCGCCAATGGCGACCGGGTCCGCGTGCAGAGGGCAAGGCGCATCAGGGAGGTCTACGGCCTGCGGTTTGCCGACGTCATGCTGTCGTTTCCTGATTACGAGGGTGTGGAACTGACCGCCACGGTGATTCTTGACTCGCTCACCTCAGAGGCTCCTGCCCTCACCCGTGAGCAAAACGATGCATTGTTCAATGGTGTCCTTGCCGATTATGAGGATATCCCCCTCAAGCACGACCGTATGGAGAAGGTGCGTTCTGATGTCCATTATAATGCCCTTCAGGTGAAATATGCCTATGCCGTTACCTGCCACAAGGCACAGGGCGGTCAGTGGGAGCATGTCTATGTCGACCAAGGCTACATGACCGACGATATGCTAACGCCCGACTATATCCATTGGCTCTACACCGCGTTCACGCGGGCATCCTCAAAACTCTTCCTTGTCAACTGGCCCAGTACGCAAACTGACATGTAGGAATAATCAACAAGGGCGTGCCAAAATTTTTTGACACGCCCTCATCATATTATTTATTCTCAGATTATAATGTTACTTCTTGGTGTAAGCATTGTAACCTGGGTTCTGACCGAACTCCTCGGCATTCTCCAACTTGTCGAGGAAACTTGTGGGAATCGGCCACAGATAGTTGTGCTCATCTACAGGTTCGTCGCCACGCATGGCGGGGTTGTGTCCCTTCAGGTAGTCCACCAGATGGCCTGTGCGCTTTAGGTCAAACCAGCGCAGCCACTCGCCACAGAGTTCGCGGGCACGCTCTTCGAGAATCCATTCAATGGTCATCTGGCCTGCTGTCACCTTCATCTCGCTGGCATCATGACCCGGCTTTAGGATACGCGATGTGCGGATGCCCTTGCCTTCGTCGTTGATGATATTGGCTGCCTCAGAGGGGTTGCCCAACTGAATCTGGCACTCAGCGGCTATCAGCGGCATCTCAGCATAACGGAAGATGGGCACGTCGCCGAAACCAATCTGTGCATTGGCAGCAGTCAGCAGGAAGGTGCCATTGAGGTCGCGGTCCCAGATGCGGTATTTACGGAAACGAGGATAGGAGGTGGCAACGAAAGTGGTGGTGGGTACACCGCCGATGTCGTCCGGATTGAGGTCGCGGATGCGGGCGCCGCCCATCCGTGTGATTTTGCCGTCGCGGAGGTCATAGACATTGTTGGCACCCAAAAGCACATATCCTTTCTCTGCGGCAGCCTCACGGTCTGCATCGGTCACAGGCTTGCGGCTCACTTTCAGTCCCAGGTCGCCTTTGACAATGGTCTTGCCAATCAAAGTGGTGGGAGCCATGAAATTGTTGACGTCCGCCTCTGTCCATGTATAACTATCTGCACTCACGGGGTATTCCTCTTGGAAGAGAACGTCATAACGGAGGTCCCAGTCACTAAATAGGTTGAGCAGATAGTAGGTGGGGCACAGCAACACGCTCTCACGGGGATACTCCCAGTTGGTGGCAGTCTGCACGTTGCCGAAACGGTTGAGCAGACGGGGCGAGAAGTACATATGCAGACGGTTGGGGTTGCCCGACTGCTTGTTGAGCGTGGAGTTGTCGGAATGGGTCACCACCCACAGGTACTCGGAGTTGGTCTTGTTGTTCTTGGCCTGCCAGATTTCATCATATGTGCTGTAGAGCTTGATGCCAAGCGAACCTTGGTTGTCCATCACATACCTGGCGGCTTCCAATGCTTTCTGATAGAATGCCTTGGCCTCGCTGCTGCCAGCTGCCTCATACTGGGCGCGGGTCAGGCAGACACGTGCTAAAAGGGCATAGGCTGCTTTCTTGGTGGAGCGGCCTACCTCGCCGTTGAACGGGGTGACGGGGAGCAGACGGGTGGCTGCCTCAGCATCGGGGATGATGACCTCGTCGTAGATAACCTTGCGGTTGGTGCGATAGGCCTTGTAGACAGGAGTAGATGTGGGTTCGGTGCGCATCTCGATGTCGCCAAACCACTCCACAAGCCACCAGTAGTTGTAGGAGCGCATGAATCGTGCCTCTCCCTCATAGTCGTTGCGGGCATCGTCTGTTAGTCCCTGTGTGGTGGGCAGGTATGCCAGCACCGCATTGGCAAGGTTGACGTTGTCGTACACACGGTTCCATGCACCAGCTACCTGACCGCGGTCGCCCTGGAGGTCGACAAAGCGGGTGAGCTGCATGCCATAGGTGTATTTGTCGGGGATGTTGGCCCAGATATCACCGGCGCCCTCGAAATAGAGGACGGGGTCCTCGCGCCCGAAATACTTCCAACGGAAGTTGTAATACATCTGGTTGACGAGGCCCTCGATGCCTTGCTGAGTCTCGAAGACGGCTTCTGCGGTTTCACTCGAAGGGTTGTACTCGTCGAGGTCACATGAAGTGAAACCTAATGTGGTGGCGCTTAGAAGCAGCGCACCAACGAAATATTTATTGAAAATCTTCATTGTCCTAATCATTAAAAGTTAACATTCACACCTATTGTCACGCTGCGCTGCTGTCCTTCGGGATCGAAATGCTTCATCCAGTCTTCCTTCACGATGTAGAAGGGGTTGTTGACGGTGGCGTAGAGGCGCAGTTTCTCGATGCCAAGTGAGCGGAGCGCCGTGCGGGGAAGCGTGTAGCCGAGAGCAATGCGCTTGAGCTTGATAAACGATTGGTCGCAATACCAGAATGCGGTATAGCCCTTGTAGTCGTAGAAATTAAAGTTCTGCATCAGTGCGGGGAATGTGCCGCCCTCATTGGTGTTGGCTACCCAGTAGTCCATCGTGGTGTAGCGGCCACCGGTCGATGGTGAGTAGTTGGCCAGCGGGTTGTCGCCCCAGTGTCCCCAACGGGCATAGATGTAGATGTTCAGGTCGAAGTTCTTGTAGCGGAAGTCATTGTTGAAACCAGCAAACCAGTCGGGTGAGGCTGAGCCTACGATGGTGTAGTCCTTGGTGTCAATCCAATGGTCGCCGTCGAGGTCGGTCACCTTGATGTCGCCGGGCTTGAAGGGCGTGGTCTTCTTCTCATCGGTGAAGTACTCAGCAGCCTGGGCGGCTTCGGAGGTCTTCCAGATGCCTTCGTAGATATAGGTGCGGTATGACTTGATTGGCGAACCTACCATCAGCACCTCCTCGGGTTTGTTGCCCAACTGAATCATGTCGACATCGCCGGTGAGTTCAAGAATCTCTTCCTTGTTGGTGGAGAATGAGAGGGTGCTGTTCCACTGGAAGTCTTTCTTTGCGATGTTGCGGCTGTTGATGGTCAACTCCCAACCGCGGTTTTGGGTGGAACCGATGTTCGTGTAGGTGCTGAAATTGCCGTCGTTGCCGGAAGAGGTGGGCAGCGAGCGGAGCAGAATCAGGTCGGTGGTCTTTGTGTTGTACCAGTCGAAGGTGACGCTGACGCGGTTGTTGAACAGAATCAGGTCAAAACCGATGTCGGTGGTGGTGGAGCGCTCCCATTTGGTGTCGAGGTTGCCGATGATGGCTGCGCCGGTCTTGTCATTGGTGGTCTTCACACCCAACCAGTAGTGGCTGGCCTGGGTGTTCTGGAAGCCTAACTGTCCGTTGTCGAAGGTGACGCCCGACTGTGTGCCATAGACATCGATACCTGCGTTGCCCGTTACACCATAGGTGGCGCGGATTTTCAAGTCGTCAAGCCACGACTTGGTGCCTGCCATGAAGGGCTCGTCGCTCACGCGCCATGCTACGGCAGCAGAGGGGAAGGTGTCCCACTTGTGGCCCTTGGCAAGACGGGAGGCTCCATCGCGGCGGACGGAGGCGGTGAAGAGATAACGACTCTTCCAGTCGTAACTGACACGGCCGGCATAGGAGAAGTTCTGCTCTTTCTGATAGGCGCTGCTATGAAGCATATGACCGGCACCACCATCGTTGCTGGCGAGGTTCCACCAGAGGTTGGATGCCAGGGTCTGACCATAGGAGGAGGCGCTGAGAATATCGTAGGTGCGCCTGTTCCAGGTGGTGAGTGCAGTCAAGGAGAGGTGATGGTCCTCGGGCAGCATCTTGAACTGGTAGGTAAGGATGTTGTTCCACTCGATGAAGAGGCTGTTGGACTTGCTCTCCGAGGCGGCGCTCAAGTTGGTGCCGTTGTAGAGCTGCGTGGCAGAGTTGTTGGCGGTAAAGCTGCCGTCAGAGTAGTTGGTGATGTGTGCGTTGAACTGCGTGCGCAGTGACAGTCCGTCGATAGGATGAATGTCGAGATAGCCGTTGGCCACCACATTGGTGCCGTAGGTCTCGCGGCTGTAGCGGTCGCCGTTGAGGGTGTTCACCAATGGGTTGACATAACCGCCGCTGTCGAGCGGGCGCTCCACCATGGTTGAACCGATGATGTATTTGCCGGCTGAGTAGTCATAGTATCCGTAAGGTGAACCGAGCTGCAAGTCAGTGGTCGATGCCTCTTCGTAGGGAGAACGGTTCGACCTGTTGTGGGTTAGCTGGAAGATGACGCCGCCACTTATCCACTTGCGGATGACATGGTCGATATTGGCGCGCAGGGTGTAGCGTTTGTTGCCTCCACTCTCCTTCCATCTGCTGCCGATGTTGGCATAGCCCGCGCTGAAACGTGCTGTAGTACGCTCATTGCCACCGGAGAGGGTGACGGTGTGGTTGGTGCTCCATGTGGTGCTTTTTTGCAGTAGGTCCTCGTAGTTGGTCCATGCTCCTGCTTGATAGGCTGCAAGTGCCTCCGGACTGGCACCGAAGAGATTGATGTCATCGGCGCTGCTGCTCCAGTTGCCTGCATTTTGGGCGGCCAGCTTGCGTGTCTCATAGTAGTTGGTTCCTTCGCGGTAGTCGGGATGCTCCATGCGGAAGGCACCAGTGGCATAACCATTGTAGGAGATGAAGAAACGTCCTGCCTCGGCTTTCTTCGTGGTGACGATGATGACACCGTTGGCACCTTGCGAACCGTAGATGGCGGTGGATGAGGCATCTTTTAGAACATCGATGCTCTCGATGTCGTCGGGGTTGATGTCGCTGAGCGAACCGCCCTGCACACCATCGATGATGACCAGCGGTTCGTTGCTGCCGTTGATGGAGCGGTTGCCGCGGATGCGCATCTCGCTGCCGTTCACGTCAAGACCAGTGATACGTCCTTGCAACGAGGTGGCGACATCGGATGTCGGGGTCTGGAGGATGACATCACTTTTCACCTGTGCCACGGCTCCTGTCACGTCGCGTTTCTTCACTGTACCGAAGCCGATAACCACTACCTCGTCAAGTCCGAGGGCATCAGGCTCCATCCTGACCGACATGTTGGAGGATGCCTGTATGGTCATCGTCTTGTATCCTGTATAGGAGAACACCAGATTGGTCCTGTCGGAAGGTACTGTGAGCGAGAAATTTCCGTCGATGTCGGTGACGGTACCTCCTGTGGCGTTGTCGATTCTGACAGTTACACCAATCAGAGGCTCACCTGCCTCGTCCACAACATGTCCTCTGACGGATAGTGTCTGCTGCTGGACAGCAGGCAGCCCAGAGGCACCGCTTCCTTCTGCCAGCGCGGTGGTTGGCATCAGCAAGGCCGCAAAGCCGAGGACCAATGTGGTTCTCTTCAAATAGCCAATTGTCTTTTTTTTCATAATAGTTTTGTTTTAGTTAAAAATGGTTTTGGGTTGAAGTATATAATAATTTAGGTTATTTTAATTTGTAGATTTGCTTTAGTAGTTTCTTCGTCGGTATCATGGCTTGTTGGGTACAAATATACAAAAGAAAATGCAAAATCCCATTTATGAGGCACATTTTTTTTGTTTGTAGAGGAAATAAAGGTAAAATAATGGATTCAACGTCCTCATGTTGAACGTAGTTAAAGAAAGTTGAGCAAATGCGAAACTTGTATTAAATCAGTGTTGAATGGGAGAAGAATGAAAAATAATGTCGTTTCTTTCCTTGTTTGATTGATTTTGTGTAATTTTGCCCCATTGAGAATCACCTAAATATTTTTGAATATATGAAGAAGAAAATCATGGCGGCTATGGCCGCAGCAATCCTTGTCTTGTCGGGCTGCATGGGAACCAGTGGAATCCTCAAAGGTGTGGACACCACAAATGCGCTGGGCAACATCATAGGCAGTGTGCTCGGTATCAACAGGGTGAGCGAGGCCAACCTCGTAGGTAATTGGAGATACTCCTCCCCGGGATGTGCCTTCACCAGTGACAACCTGTTGGCAAAGGCTGGCGGTGAGGTGGCTGCGCAGAAAATCAAGTCACAGTTGCTGCCGCATTACCAGTCATTGGGCATCTCGAGCGGCAACACCCTTTTCACTTTTAAGGAGGACAAGACTTTTTCTGGTAAATTGGCTGGGAAGTCCATCAGCGGCACGTATACCTATAACGCGCAGACGGGTGCCATCAATCTGAAGACGCTGCTGCTCAGCATGAACGGCTATGTCACGCTGACCACCAGCGGTATCAGCCTGCTCTTTGAGTCGCAGAAAATCCTGAGCGTGATGCAGACACTCGGTGCTCTCAGCGGCAATTCCACCATCGGTACCATCGGTGAAATCTCGAAGAACTACGATGGTGTGCGGGTAGGATTCGAACTGACACGCTGACCTATCTTTTTCCCATCAGGAGTAGAGAATACTGTTGTTCAGCCCTGATGGAGAATCTCATCTACAGCCCGGAGCAATGCTCCGGGCTCGTTTGTTTTGATGCGGATAGACTTGAGGCATCCTGCCCGTTCTCCTGCCTCAGTGTCACGCTCGCTGTCGCCTATCATATAGGAACGGCTGAGGTCAATATTCCAGTCGTGGGCGGCTTGCAGCAGCATGCCGGGAGCCGGTTTCCGGCACTCGCATTTGATTTTATACTCCTTGCGCTCTTCTGGATAACCACTGTCGGGATGGTGCGGACAATAGTAAATAGCATTGACATAAGCACGCTCAAGACCGAGCTTCGTCTCAAGGGTGGCATGGATATGGTCGAGTTCCTCAAGACTGCATAGGTTGCGTGCGATGACGGGTTGGTTGGTCACAATGATGGCGAGATAGTCACTGGCATTGATGTGGCGGATGGCTTCGGCTGCTCCCTCAATGAGCCGCAGTTGACTGGCATCGTGAAGGAGATGCACTTCCTCTGTGATGGTTCCGTCGCGGTCGAGGAAGATGGCAGGACGGGGGTGGCAGCGGTTGCGGCGAACAGGAATACCGGTGCGCACGTCGGAGCAAACGGCCTCATAACGGTCTGGCGTGCCCATATCCTTGATGTATTCAAACGACACATAACCATAGAGCTGCATGCCGGCTGTAAGGCATCGGGGCAAGATGTCTTTCTCGATATGGCTTTTTACGCCACACTCAATCATCGTCAGCACACGGGGAGAGAAGATGAACAGTGAGGCGTTGACCATGTTGTGGGTCACCAGTCCCTCGGGATGTGGCTTGATATGCATTTGTTTGACCCTCCCATCCTCACTGAGTTCCACAATGTCGGAGTCATAGGGATGGTCATTGGGGTGAACGAACAAAGTGGCGTCGGCATTGTGTCTGTGATGGAAAGCCAACATGGCATCCATGTCGATGTCAACGATAGTGTCTCCATACAATACAAAGAAATCATCTGTCAGTTGTTCTTGCAGATAGGCCAATGCTCCAGCTGTCCCAAGGGGTTGGGTTTCTTGGAAATAGTCGATGTGAACGCCCCATCTTGAGCCATCGCCGAAATAATGGCGGATATGTTCTCCCAAATGGCCGGTGATGAAGATAAAATCGGTATGTCCGTAACGCTTGGCAAGTTCCACCTCTCTCTCGATGATGGGTTTGCCCTCAACGGGAATCATCGCTTTGGGTATCTCGCTGTTGACAGAGGCGATGCGGGTGCCTTGTCCGCCTGCTATGATGACTATTTTCATGGCTTGTGGTATTCAGCTCCAAATAGGTTTTCTTCGACAATGCAGCAGATGATATGCCCGATGAGTGTCTGGCATTCCTGGATGCGTGGGGTGGAGGTGCTTGGTATTTTCAACACATAGTCCCACTTGTCCATCTGGCAAGGAGATGCGCCAACAAGGGCTACGGCGGTTACTCCCAGTTCGCGGCAGGTGTCAAGCGATTCCACCAGGTTGCGGGAGTTGCCTGAGGTGGATATGCCTATAAACACGTCGCCAGGGCGTGCATTGGCTTGCAGTTGGCGTGAGAAGACGTGCTCATAGCCATAGTCGTTGGCGATGGCGGTGATGATGGAGGTATCGGTGGTCAGGGCGATGGAGGTGAGGGCAGGACGGTCGAAGTAGAATTTGCTGACCATCTCGCCTGCCATGTGCTGGGCATCAGCGGCACTGCCTCCGTTGCCTGCCCATATCACTTTGTTGCCTCTTTGATAGGCTTTTGTGCATAGGTCGGCGATTTGGGCAATGGTCTTTATGGACTGAAGGTCGGCGAGTAAGGCTTTTTTTACTTCAGCCGATTCTGTGATATGCTGTATGGTTGTTGTTTGGCTGTCCATTTCTTAGAAGTGTTGAATGTTGTCTGTGGGATAGATTTTCCATCCGTGTGCCCCATTGTCACAGAAGGTGAAAGGCATGACATGACCGTTGAGATGGGTGAGGGCTTGCTCCACATACTTCTTTTTCTCTGGGTCGACGATGAACATGATGAAGCCGCCACCGCCGGCACCTGATACCTTTCCGGCTTTTGCCCCGGCATTTAGGGCTGTCTCCATAGCCTCTTCAATCATGGGGTTGCTGATATGGTGTGCCATGTGTTTCTTGCTTTCCCAACCTTGATGGAGGATGTGGGCAAAGGTGTCGATGTCGCCTTTGAGCAAAGCCTGTTTGGTGTCGATGGCTGTCTGCTTGATTTTGTGCATGGCTTCGATGGCTTGTTGGTTTCCCTTTTCTGTGTTATCCATCTGTTCCTCGATGATTGCCGCAGATGAGCGTGAGCGACCGGTGAAATACAATAGGGTGGAGGCTTCCAACTCATCAATAATCCATCGCTTGATGCGTAGGGGATTGACGATGACCGTGCCGTTCTGATGGAATTCCATGTAGTTGAATCCGCCGAATGCTGCTGCGAACTGATCTTGTTTGCCGCCGCTCAGTCCTAAGTCAACACGCTCTATCTCATAGGCCAGTTTGGCTACCTCATAGTCTCCCAGAGGAAGGTTCTGCCATTCCACAAAGGCTTTGAGGATGCACACCACCATGGTGGAGGAGGTGCCCAGACCTGAACCAGGAGGGACGTCGTTCCATGTGGTGATGCGGAAAGACAGCGGCGATAAATGGTAGTCGGCAACCAACCGGTTGTAGACGCCTTTGATGAGAATAGCCTTGCCGTCAATGGGTAGCTGGAGGGCTGAGGGATATGTCTCTTTTGCTTCTGCATCGTATGAGCAGATGGTGATGAGTCCGTCGGTGGTTTCCTCTATGGTGCAGTGGGCATATAGATTGATGGTGGCATTGAGCACCAGACCTCCATAGAGGTTGCTGTAGGGTGATACATCGGTACCCCCACCTGCCAGTCCCAGCCGCATAGGAGCCTTGCTTCTGATGATCATAGTTGTTTGGTTGTTTGGTTGTTTGGTTGTTTGGTTGTTTGGTTGTTTGGTTGTTTGGTCATTTGGTTGTTTGGGAATCGGTTTTTGCTTTATGTGTTGAGGTTGTTGACTAACTTGATGAGCAATTGTGCTGAATTCCGCCAGGAGAAACGGCTGATATTTTTGTATCCCTGCTGACGCATTATAGGTTTCTTTTCTTCCTTATTGTCTATGAAAGTCTGAATGGTCTTTCTGATATCCTCCTCGTCAAGTGGATTGAAATATTCGGCGGCATCGCCACATACCTCGCGGAGGACAGGTATGTCGGAAGCCAGGACGGGACAGCCACACTGCATGGCCTCTATTGGGGGAAGACCGAATCCCTCGTAGAGGGAGGGAAAAATAAAGCAGTCTGCCTGATGATAGAGCCGGATTAGTTCCTCATCGCTCACACGCCCCAGCATGCGAACATTTTGGGGCAATTTTTTCATCCCTTCCTGCTGGCTGAATACACGGTTGGCATTGCCCACGATATGAAGATTTAACCCCTCAATACCTTCAAAGGCATGTGCTAATCGCAGGAAATTTTTCCTTGGGTCGAGTGAGGACACCGTAAGAGCGAAACGCTCAGGTGCCTCGACACTATGGTGAAGGTGGTGGAACTGCTCTTCGTCGACAGCGTTGTATGCCACGGTGATGTCGCTCTCATTGAGGAAAGGGTAGAACCGCAGAATCTCGCTCTTGGAGAATTCACTGACAGTGATGATATGGCAGGAGGTTCGCACTGCCAGCGGTGTCATCACCTTATACCAATAATAATAGGAACGCGAGAACCAGGTGGGATTCTCCAAAAACGACAGGTCGTGAATGGTCATCACCTTGTTGCGCACGAGGATGGAACCCAAACCCGTGAAACTGAATACAACAAAATGACGTTTGAGGAGAAAGAAAAGAGGGAAAACGCATTGTTCCCAAAAATGGGAATTGCCAAAACCATATTTGACCACGTTCATCCCATGGGTGTCATAGCAGTCGAGTATCTTGGCATGGGGACAGACAATGGTAAAGTCCTGCCCCAGGGCAGCCATTGCCTTGCATATATTCCAGGCGTAACGCTCCACGCCTGTCATCCGCTGGGTCAGAAAACGGCCGTTGATATAGATATGTGGTGTGTCACTTTTAGAGTTCATGATAGATTTCACGCATTTTCGCGACTGCTATCTCGTCGGTGAACATCTCCTTCACACGCTCATGGCTGGCTTCTGCCATCTTCGCACGCAATTCCTCGTCATCCAGCAGCTTGTCTACGGCGGCGGCGAAAGCTTGCACGTCGCGGAGAGGAACCTCCATGCCGGTGACGTCCTTTGCCGACACCCAGTTGACTCCAGACCCCTCAAGATGGAAGACGACAGGCACGCAGCGGCAGTACATCGCCTCGGCCAGGGCAATGCCGAAAGCTTCTGCCTTGGTGTTGGAAGGGAAGGCAAACACATCGGCGGCATGGGCATGGCAACGCAGTTCGTCGGCAGTCAGACGACCGGTGAAGATGACGCGTGGTGACTTCGACACGCTCTTCAGGTGGGCGGTCAGTGGTCCGGTGCCGGAGATGATGATGCGGCAGTCGTTCTTGATGTATTTCTCTGCCTCGATGAGCAGGTCGATGCCCTTGTAGGGGATGTGTCGGCCCACGAAGAGCACCAGTTTCTTGTGTCCATACTTCTTTTTGACCTTCTCGATGCGTCCGCGGTCACCTTTTCGGAAGTCGAAGTCGGAGGTGATGACTCCATTCTGCACAATGCGTATCTTATCCTTGTATCGGTTGATGGGACTTGAGTGATGCACGTAGTTGGGACTGGTGGCGAGAATCAGGTCGGCACGCTTGAGGATGGACTTCTCTATCGGCTTGACAAACATATACATCAGTCCTTTTGAGATGATGTCGGAATGCCAGTGCAGAATGAGCTTCGTCTCTGGCTGTATGGTTTTCAGCACAATAGGATAGACGAAGGGATTGGGGCAGTGGACATGCACATAGTGGGGCTTATACTCATTCATGAGCCACTTCATCTCGTTGAGGTAGCCAAATGCCACATCCTGGTTCATCAGGGAGAAGTTGACCTTCACGCGGTGGACTATCACCGAACCGATGGTCTCGACGCGGGTCTGGCCATCGGTGGCGAAACACACCACGATGTTGCGGTACTCGGTCAAGCCCTCCGCCATCGACTTCACCAGGGTCTCAATGCCCCCCAAGTCAGGATAGTAGTATTTGGATACGTGTAGTATTGTCTTCATATCATTGTATGATTTTTTCTTTCAGGAAATGTTGTATGATGACGGTCCAGTCATATTCTGCCAGTTGGCGCTGGTCAACGACTGGCCGGTTGTCAAGCACTTTCAGGATGGTTTGCTGCCATACGGATGGCTCATAGCCTTCAACGGTGTAGGCTCCGTCTTTTCCCCGCGCCACCTCTATCATGGCAGTGTTGTGGGCGGTGACGACAGGACATCCGCAGTAGAGTGCCTCGAGTTGTGGCATGCCAAACCCTTCCATCAGGGCGGCAGAGACAAAACAGTCGGCTATGTTGTAGAGCTGCGACAGTTCGTGATTGGTCACATAGCCGCAGAAGATGACGGCATCACGGGGGTAGTCTGTATCCTCGACTATTTCTCGAAGGTTAGAGTTTTTCCACCCTTTTCCTCCTATGACAACCAACTGAATGTGGTGCTCACGATAGAGTTGAGGCATCAGACGGAGAAGGAACGAGAGATTCTTCCTCGGCTCCAGTGAACCCACAAACAGCAGGAAACGGTCGCGGATGCCGTATTTTTGGCGCAGGTTGGCCCGTTCTTCCTCACTGAGGCTGATTTGGTGATATTGGTCCCGGTCGGCGGCATCGCCTACGAAGATGTCCTTGCATCGCCGTTTCGGATAGTATTGCTCCACCTTGCCGGCAGTATAATGGGAGTTGGTCCATAAAATGTCTGCCTTGCGGATAGCCTGTCCGAAGAAGACACTTGTTGCCAAACGGTTGGTCCATGCCATGGTGTGGCTCATCTCAATGTTGACCACGTCGTGGACGGTGATGGCTTTCCTCGTACGGGAGGGCATCATCCACGGCAGGTGAGGCACGGGAGCATAGTATAGGTCGATGTGCAGCTTCCGGCAGAGGAAGGGAACAAGCAACTGCATGATGATGATGTTGGGCAGGAAGCGCGGGAATCGGGAGGAATAGTCACGCAAGATGAGGTTGCTGGGTAAAGCAGGCAACTCAACCGACGGGTCCATCCCCTTTGGCAACACCACGTGGAAGGTGTCGCCAGGCCGCTGCCGAACCCACTCCATGAGGGCACAGCAGAGGAAAGTGGTGATGCCAGCCGCATTGCGCGACCATACTCGTCCGTCAATCAGGATGTTCATCTCTCTGTCTTGTATCGTATCTCAGATGCCTGTTCTTACAAACAGTTGTTTCATCATCGTCCATTTGTCAGCCAGTGACACATGGGGATTGAACCATAGGGTCTGCCGCAGGATGGGATGTCCGAGGCGGTAGAGCCAGTATTTCCATCTGGGGCGTGTCAGCTTGAAGTAGATATATTCGCTTTTTTGCTGACGGAGGCAGTCGCGCAGAAACTGTGAGGTCTTGCCGTCACGGCCTCCCTCGCCCTCCAGGTGGATGATGCGTGGACCGCGCATCACGATGTTGTCATATCCATGAAGCGCAAAGCGGTGCTCCATTTCCGTCTCCTCGCAGTACATGAAGAAAGCGGGATGGAAGACTCTGCACTCGTCGAGCACAGAGCGGGCCACCATGAGGTCGGCTCCCGTCACGTAGTCCACCTTCATCCATCGCTCTGGCAGGGGGATAGTGCGCTTTTTGTAGCATCCCAGCGCTTTCCTGATGGGCACGAAGACCAACTTGTTGAAGTCGTCGCGCATTCGTGGGAAATTGCCGTAGGAGTGGATGGACTCTCCCTCCCTGTTTTCCAGGACGCAACCCAATGCGCCCAGTTTGCCTTCGTAGTGGATGGCAAACTCATACAGTTCGCCAATGGCGTTGTTGAGCAGCAGGGTGTCGGAGTTGAGCAAGAAGACGTATCTTCCGCTTGACCGTTCGATTCCCAGGTTGTTGGCCCGTCCGAATCCTAAGTTGCTGCCTGCCTCAATCCAAATGAGGCGTGGGTCCTGGCTCATCTGCTCGGCCGACCCGTCTGTCGACCCGTTGTCTACGATGATAATCTCGTAGTTGATGCCCTTGGTGTGGGCTTCTATGCTGTCGATGCATGGCCGGAGCACATGCAGCGTATTGTAGTTGACGATGACGATGGAAACGTCTGTTACCTGTTCCATGCGCCTGTCGCCTGTCCGTTGATGAGTTTGCCGAACTGGATGCGGTTGACGACCAGTCCGGGTATGTTGACGAGGCACATGACGGCGACAAACCAGATGACGTCGTGCGACCAATGTGCCACGGTGTATGCGAGGGGGATGAAGATGATGGCTGCCGAGACAGTGAACAACTGCTGGAGCCACAGTTTGCCGATGCCGTTGATGAAATAACTGTACCTCATGCTGTAGATGAGGATGAAGATATAGGCGGCCATGGCGATGCTCATGCGGATGTCGATGCTCACTTCGTCACCAATCCACACAGAGTAGACAAGGCCTGATACCGCTACCATCACGCACATGCCGATGAAGATGAGCACCGTCATGAGGTTGAGTTTTTGGTTAGCGGAGCGTATCCATTGCATGTCGCCTCGCTCATAGGCATCGGTCGTCGCATTCCAGTAGGGCATGCAGATGACGGTGAATACCACCAGCATCAGACTGAAATAGCGGTAGGTAATCGTATAGGGGGTGACCATGGCTGGCGAGAATAGCTTGGATATCAAAATATTGGCAGACATAAATAGCACCACGCTCGAGATTTGCATGATGAAGAACTTGATGCCCATGCTCATCACTTCCTTGGCTTCCGACAGGTTGACGAGCCGCAGGCTGGGGCGCATTTGTGGATAACGGCTGTGGAAGGTGATGGGGTAGGCGAGTACATAGACGATGAGTGGTGCTGCGGTGTTGACCAGTGCGATGTGCATGAGCGAGTGGCTGCCTGAGAGATAGACGGCATAGGTGCCTATCAGGGCGAGAGTCTGCCCAAGGGCGATGAGCAGGTTGCTCACGGCGGGCAGTTGCAGTCCCATGTAGAAATTGCCTGTCAGTTTGAAAATGAATGTTGAGCAGACAAAGATGACGGTAACCATCAGCACGGTATCGAGGTCGCCCACCTCCAATTGCGAAACATTGAGAAATCCATAGGTGTCGCTCATCAGGATGATGGCGAGGAGCACCACCATGGCTGGCAGCATGATGCAGGTGAGCATGGCAAAAGTGGAAGAGACCAGCGAACGGGCGCGGGCGGTCTCCCCATGGGCGATGTGTGCGGCCAACTTGTTGCGCAGTCCGTTGCCCAGTCCGATGTCCATGTTGTCTATCCAAAGCAACAGACTGCTGATGGTGAGCCAGACTCCGTTTTTGTAGTCTCCTAAACAGTGAAGTGTCACGGGTACCATAAGGAACACGACGATAGCCGACCATCCCTTGATGAGGAATGATGTGATGATGTTCTTGCGCAAGAGCGATGAACGTTTTTGGCTGGTGTCCTGGCCTGTCATGTTTGCGTTTTCAGGTTTTTAGGTAGAATGTGTGAGACATTTTTTGTGATAACCTATTTATATAATAACCACTTTAAATAGCAAATATTGTATGGCGGCTTGTATAAAAGTGGCAAAGTGTGCTTTTTTGTCTTTTTTACAGTGAGGAAATGTCTGAAAAACAATCAGGAGCAGGATGAGAGACCCTGCTCCTGATGGTGATAATAAGCCGGCGGATATCGGCTAATTTAATTCTCTGTATCTCTGTGTTGAAATGAAACTACAGCAAACTTACTCTTGATTGATGATGTTGAGGAATTTCTTCCAGTCCTTGTGGAGGTTGTAGTTGGTGGCGTAGCCTTTCTTCACATGGACGATGCCCTCCTTCATGGTGGTCTTGCTGAACGAACTGCCGGATATCTTCACTGGTGTGGCGCTGTTGCAGTAAATGTCCATCAGACTGTTGCACTTGTCGAATGCGTTGCCGTTGATTTCTTTCAGAGCGAGGGGAAGAGTCAGCGTGGTGATGCTGGCACAGCCCTCGAAGGCGCTGCTGCCAATTTTCTGCAGGGCGGTGGGAAGCTCAAGGTCCTTCAGGCTGGAGCAGTTTTTGAAGGCGCTGCTGGGTATCTCCTTGATGCTGTTGGGGAAACGCACACTCTGAAGACTGGCGCAACCCTCGAAGGCGCTGCTGCCGAGTGAAGAGATGGAGTTGCTCAGTTCGATGGCTTCGAGCGAGGTGCATCCGTTGAAGGCATCGTGCTCTATCTTGCTGATGGCATTCGACATCTCAACGGTCTTGAGTCCTACGCAGCCCCTGAACATATTGTCTTCTACTGTGCTCACTCCTGCGGGGAAATGAAACTCGATGAGATTGCCGCAACCTTTGAACGCACTGCTGCCAAAACTGCTTACGCCCGTGGGAATGTCGATGTATTCCAGGCTGGAGCAGTTCGCAAATGCGTTTGTGCCGATCTTCTTGACGCCCGTGGGAATGGTGACGTGGCGGAGCTCGCTGCAGCCCTCAAACATGCTGATTGGAATCTCGGTCATGGCCGAGGGTATCTCAAAGTCAGTGAGCGACTTGCAGTCTTGGAAAATGTCGGAGCCCATCTTGTTGACAGCGTCGGACATGTTGACGCGGGTCAGACTGGCGCAGCTCTTGAACAGGTCGCTTGGCAGCTCTTTGATTCTTGAGGGAATGGTGACCTCAGTAAGGCTGGAGCAACCTTCGAATGCAGATGAACCAATTTTGGTGATACATTCAGGAATGGTGACGGAGGTCAGTCCTGGACATGCCTTGAAGGCTCCTGAGGCGATTTCCTCCACATAGAGGGTGACGCTGTCGACGACAACCTTCTCGGGGATGACGATGTCGCCAACGTAAGGCTCCTGGCCCTTCACCACCTGGGCAGTTTGTTTCTTGGCGTTGATGGCATAAGTGACACCGTCAACGGTGGCTTTGTCTTTCTTCAGTTTGATGTCAATGGCTCCCGCTGTCGTGCAGAGTGAGAGGACGAACAGGGTGAGCAGGTTTTTTCTCAATGCTTTCATATTCATCATATTTTGTTAAGATTTATAATCTTCTGATATGGTCTTGCAAAAATAGCACTTTTTATAAAACTGCGCAAATGTAGAGAGTTTTTTTCTTTGGTCTTATCATCATTGTTCATTAAATCGGTCTTTTTTTGACAAATAATCACAAAAGATGTCATTATTTCTCCAATAAGTTGCTAACTTCGCAGCCAAATTGTAATTGGAGATATGAAAAGACTTATTATCAACTTCCTTCTCATCAATGTCTTCTTGGTGGGGTGGGGACAAACAAAGAAAGAAACAGTTTGGAATGAGGTTGTCGCAGGATACGCCAACACACCTGTAGTGAAAGTAACGAAAGTGGCAATGTACGGCGACCGAACGGAGTTGTCGCTCCACATTGACTTTGTGAAGGGACAGTGGATACGTATCGCTGAGAATACGATGGTCAAGGCTGATGGAAAGGATTTTGCGGTGAAATCGGCAACGGAACTGAAACTGGGTGAGCAGTTCACCATGCCAGAGGACACGCTGAACTTTGTGCTGACTTTTGAACCAGTGCCTACCACAACGAAGAAACTCGACTTGCTGGAGCCTGGGGGATGGTGTGTCATGAACATCCGCAGCACCAATTGGCTGCCCGAAGGCATCGTCAACACCTATTGGCGTGACGAGACAACAGGCGATTGGCTCATTGGTTTCGCACCAAAGCATGTCATATATGGCAATAGGGTGTGCGACATCGTCAGTATGACGGAGAAGAAGGATGCCTATTCGCTGGTGCTCGACAATGGCACTACGGTGAAGGTGGGCAAGATGAAGAAGGGCATGCGAACCATCACTGTGGGCAGCAATCGCCCCATCCTCTGCAGTCCCATCCTCACTGCTGCCTTGCCTGACTATCCGGTGAAGGACACACGCCGTGGCTTTGTCGACAACGGTTATCATCCCACCGACAGCGTGACCATCATCGGGTGGCTGAAGGATATGCCGGAGCAGGAATGGAAAAAAGGACGCGAGTTTGGGATGGCTTTCGAGAACATCATGTCCAACAAAGAGGAGACTGCTTATACCAAGATGGACTCTCTGGGGCGCTTCTCTTTCAAAATGTCGTTGCTCAACGCTTCAGAAGTGTTTGTAGACTGGGGCCGCTCCACTGTCAATGCCTTCCTAGAACCGGGCAAGACTTATTTCTTGCTATGTGATTTCCTGACCGGCCAAAAATTGTGGATGGGCGATGACGTACGGGTTCAAAATGAAATCCTGTCACATCCCCGCTCCAGGGCTGAGGCGAGGGTGCCATACGAAAACAATAACCTTGACCTCATAGCCTATTGGGCTCAGGCTGACAGCGCCCGTCTGTTGCAGGAGGAACATCTGAGGGCATTGCAACTCAGTCATCCCACGCTGTCGCAACGCTATATCGATTACACGGCCGGTTACTATCGTATGATTCAGGGGCGCAACATGATGCAGGCGCGCTACTGCAGGGAAGACCGTGTCGTGCCTCAGGAATATATGGATTACGTCTGCCGGGAGTTCTGGCTGAAGGCACCAAAACCCTATACGCTCTACCGCGACTTCATCACGATGAACAATGATTACCTCTACCAACTCATGACAGGTAAAAATGAGGACATCAATGCTGCAATAAATCGGTTGGAGAGGGAAGGAAAAGTCAGCCTGAGCGATGAGGAGAGAAAGGCCTTGGACGAACTCCCTGCTCTCACGAAAAAGGTTCAGGCCGAACTGCAGCAGACGAAGAACGAGGAGGAGATGAAGAGAGTCTTTGAGACCTACAACAATTCTGAGATAGTAAAAACACTCAACACCATGTTGGGAAGATATCAGGACCTGATGAGTATGCAGGAGTTCCAACATCTGTTGAATGTCGTCGACTCCCTGGGTTGTGATAGAGTGCTGCGCGACTTCATCCTCGCTCAACGCATTTACCAACAGATAGATGCCACCCGACAGCCTGTCAATCCTGCCGTCCTGGAGTTTGCCGGACAGCAGATTCAAACACCTGCTGCACTGGATGCCATCAAGAACTTAAACGACAAGTATCTTGCTATCCAGCAGCGCGATATCTCGAAGTCGCAGAGTCTGAAATCTGCTGATGACGTGGCTAACATGAGTGATGGCGAGAAGATGCTCCGCAAAATCATCGAACCGTATAAAGGCAAACTGATTCTTCTCGATATCTGGGGCACATGGTGCGGCCCTTGCAAGGAGGCTCTCTCACATTCTGCAGAGGAATATGAGCGTCTGAAAGATTTTGATATCGTGTTCCTGTATCTTGCCAACCGCTCCGATGATGCTTCGTGGAAAAACGTCATCAAGGAGTATAATATCGTCGGCGACAACGTGGTTCATTACAACCTGCCTCAGGACCAGCAGAGTGCCATTGAGCATTTCCTCAGCGTGACAGGCTTTCCCACCTACAAGCTCATTGACCGCGATGGCACCATTCTCGATGTCAATGCCGACCCACGAAACCTTGAAGGTCTGGCAAAACTTCTGGAGCAGATGAAGCCTGCCAACCCTTAACCGGGCTCCTAAAAACAAAAACTCAGGCCGATATTGCACACACCAAGGCATCCATAGCCCGCTTCGATGAGAAATCTCAGAGGACCGGCCCCTACACTCATGCCTATCGGTGAGAGTTGATAGGACATCCGCCATTTGGTCTCGTCATAGCTTTCTTTTCCGATGATGATGCCATTTGGGAATTTCTTTTCCTCTGTGTCAAATTGGAGGTGATGGCGCATCAAGCCCAGCGATACGCGGGAAAACAGGCGGTAGGTGCGTGTCTCATACCATGTGTATCTTACCGAGGGAGCAAATGAAAAACTGCGGCATTCTGAATAGCCATAAGTGATGGTGCCGGGATGGTCTTGCTTGTGCTGTTCCAAAACATAGTAATACACATCGGTATAGGTTTCCGAGGAGCGGCCCCATGCGGCTAAGGCACCTATGTCCCACTTCCTGTTGAGACGATAGTGATATTCCAACTTCCCTACGATGTACGAATCACCGAAAATATTACCACACTCAGGCTCTGTCTCCATGTGCATGGGCTGGATGAAATCGTCAACAAAACGTTTCGTGGAGTGGTCTGCCTGGTTGGAACCGATACCCAGTGTGGTGTTGAATTCATGGCGCGGATATTTCACAGGCAACTGTTTTCTCCTAAGTCTTGCTCTTGTGTTAGAATCCATGGTTGAAATCATGACTGCCGGCCTTTTTCTGTGAAGTGTGTCGGTTGTTGCCAGACTGTCAATGGGCGTGATGAAAAACTGGTCGTATTTGGGCAGGCTGACGGCATTCGTCATCAAGTCAATGAAAAAGGGCACTCCATAGGCAAGCGCAGTGGCCAAAGCCCATCCGTTGAAGCTCCTCTCCAGAACAATGTCATCGAAAGAATGATGCTCAGAACTGATTTGGATGTGCTGCCCGTCGAGATGCCGTCGCTTCACTTCCACGATGGTGGGAAGTGTGACGTCCTTATACTCTCCGGCACTGCTGTTGATGGTCACTGGTTCGTCAACATCACCGTCGATGAAAATGTCCGCCTTAATGCCGGAAACCATTGTGGCACACGAGGAAAAACAAATGGCCAACAATATGGCTATAAACGTTTTGGATATGACTGATGCTACCTTTTTCATAGATTGATGTCTTTACTTTAGTAACATTTACATCCTATAAACGTCGAAGGGTTGATAATCTTGCATGGGATTTCAGCCTTTTTGGGGGTCAGCGGATAAACTTGGTTGGCGGGGCTTGCCCAGTCAAGAGTAATTTGTTACCTTTGTGGCATGAAATCAGAAACCCTATTGCGTGCCATACTGCCCGATGTGCTTATAGACAACTTCGACGTGGTCGACGTGGTTAATTTCGAGAAGACGGATGTTCGTTTCGACATCTGGCTTGACGAGAAGAAGGTCCAGATGCGTGAGGACAAGCACAACTCCGACATCATCTCCCACGGTTTCGGTCCCTACCATTGCATCCAGGACTTTCCCATCCGCGGCCGTGCCACTTTCCTCCATGTGCGCAAGCGCAAGTGGCTTGACAAGTCCACCGGCGAGGTGTTCAGTTATGACTGGGACTTGTCCGAGTTCGACGAGACGCGGCTGAACGCCGAGTTCGTCGCTTTTTTAAAAGAGGGAGATTGAGTCCACCCCCGTAAGCATATCTACACTTGCCGCCCGCAACGGGCTGAACGGCCAGACGCTCCGCAAGCAGTACAAGGAAGTCATCAGTGACTACCGCTCATGGAAACAGCTCAGCCATGCCGAGCGCTACATTCTGTACCCCGACAACATAGGTCCCTCGCTGAGCCTTGACGAGACATGTCTGAGCAACGGCGAGGTCTACACCGTGCTGACGAACAAGGCCGCCCATGGCCGCTCAGGGGCATTGGTGGCGATGGTGCGCGGCGTGTCTACCGACACGGTCTCCTCGGTGCTCAGGAAGATTCCGCTGCGGAAGCGTCTGGAGGTGACCGACGTGACCACCGACTTGTCCTCGGCCATGATGCTCACCGTGCGCACCTCGTTCCCGAGGGCAAGGCTCGTCAACGACCGGTTCCACGTCCAACAGCTCATCTCGGAAGCCGTCGACCAGCTAAGACTGCGTTACCGCTGGGAGGTGCTCGACGCGGAGAACAAGGCCATCCGTGAGCACAGGGAGGCACGCAGGGCAGCACGGACAAAGGAAGAAAGGGAACTCATCGGCGCATGGGAGCCGAAGAGGATGGAGAACGGGGAGACCATGCCGCAGATCATGGCACGGAGCAGGCACATCATTCTCAAGCACAAGTCGAAGTGGAACGAGCAGCAGAAGCGGAGAGCCAAAATCCTCTTCAGGCTTTTCCCGAGGTTGGAGCGGGCATATGACATCTTCCTGCAGTTGGTCGACATCTTCAACAGGAAGTCCAAGCCGGAACAGGCAAGGCTGAACCTCGCCAGATGGTTCAACAAGGTGGAGGAGTTCGGGGACAGGGAGTTCAACAGGGTGCTCGAAACCTTCGAAAACCACAACGTCACCATCATCAACTATTTCGAGCAGCGCCTCACCAACGCATCAGCAGAGTCGTTCAACGCGAAAATCAAAGCTTTCAGAACACAGTTCAGAGGAGTCACGGACATCAAATTCTTCATGTACAGACTCACAAAACTATACTCTTGACTGGGCAGCCCGCCAACCAGGTTTATCCGCTGACCCCTTTTTAGCAGCTGTCACCAGCCCTATAGCTTCATGAGCAACAAAAAATCGCCAAGACTTGAAATCAAGTGCTTGGCGATTCTGTGTGTTGGGGTACTCGGACTCGAACCAAGAATGACAGGACCAGAATCTGTAGTGTTACCATTACACCATACCCCAATACTATGTTTGCAATTCAGTTTCCGTTGAAATGCGGGTGCAAAGGTAAATCTTTTTTTTGAATCTGCAAATTATTTGAGGAAAAAGTTTTTTCAAAAATTCTTTTTTGTGGTTTTTGTGGTTTGCTGCCTTTTTTGACACAATTTTTGCCTTCGCATTCTTTTTTTTCTCTCATTAGATGTCAGGTGCATTTTTTTTTGTAATTTTGCAGTTCAAATCACAAGCAAAATCAATGGATGCAATAAAGAAACTAGTAGAAAACATTACAGAAGGAATACAGGAGAAGAAAGGTAAGGGCATCGTCATCGCCGATATGACGGGCGTGGAAGGCGCTATCTGCCGCTATTTTGTCATCTGCGAGGGCAACTCTCCCACACAGGTGGAGGCTATCGCAGACGCAGTAGAGGAGACCGCCCGCGTGAAATCCGGCGAAAAACCCGTCAAGGTGGTGGGACTCACCCACGCCTTGTGGGTCGCTATGGACTATACCGATGTTATCGTGCATATTTTCGTGCCAGATATGCGGCAATACTACAACCTCGAGGCACTTTGGGAGGATGCCCCGCTGACCCAGATTCCCGATTTGGAATAATGCGAATCCCATAAAAACATAGGTCATTCTGAAAACGAATACAAACCATGGAAGAGAACAAAGAGAAAAATCCCAATACCCCGCGGTTCAACATGAACTGGATATACATCATCATCATCGTGATGCTGGCGGTGTTGTTCTTCACCAACACAGGCGGTGATGCTGCCAGTGGAGGTGGCGGAATATCCAAGAAGGAAAACTACTTCAACTTCAAGCAATGGGTGATGAAGGGGGCTGCCAAGGAGGTGGTCATCAACAACGAGGAAAGTGATCTTCGTATGTATGTCAATCCGGAGTTCATCCAGGAGGTGTTCCAGGCTGATGTCAAACAGACAGGCAAGAATCCCTACCTTGAGGTGGAGTACGGTTCTGTGGAGTCGTTGGAAACCTTCCTCGACCAAGCCCAGAAAGACGGGAAGTTCAATGGCCATGTGACCTTTGAAAACGAGAAGAGCGGCGATATGGTCAGCTTGTTCTTCAATGTCCTGTCCATCCTGTTCTTCGTCTTCATCATGCTCTTCTTCTTCCGCAGAATGGGCGGAGGAGGTGCCGGCGGTGTCTTCAACGTGGGCAAGAGCAAGGCGAAGATGTATGAGAAGGGCAACGACCTGGGCGTTACCTTCCGCGATGTGGCAGGACAGGTGGGTGCCAAAGAGGAGGTACAGGAAATCGTCGACTTCCTTAAAAACCCGAAGCGATATACTGATTTGGGTGGCAAGATTCCAAAGGGCGCCCTCTTGGTAGGACCTCCGGGAACCGGTAAGACTCTGTTGGCCAAGGCGGTGGCTGGTGAGGCGGGAGTGCCTTTCTTCTCCATGAGCGGCAGCGACTTCGTCGAGATGTTCGTCGGCGTGGGTGCCAGCCGCGTCAGGGACCTGTTCCGTCAGGCAAAGGAGAAGGCTCCTTGTATCATATTCATCGATGAGATTGACGCCGTGGGACGAGCCAGGTCGAAGAACCCCTCCATGGGTGGCAATGATGAGCGGGAGAACACGCTCAACGCATTGCTCACCGAGATGGACGGATTCGGCACCAACAGCGGTGTCATTATCATGGCTGCCACCAACCGCGCCGATATGCTCGACTCCGCTCTGCTGCGTGCCGGACGTTTCGATAGGCAGATTCATGTCGACCTGCCTGACCTCAATGAACGAAAGGAGATTTTCATTGTCCATCTGAAACCCATCAAGGTGGATGACTCGGTGGATATCGACCTCCTTGCCCGTCAGACGCCGGGCTTCTCGGGTGCGGACATCGCCAATGTGTGCAACGAGGCAGCGCTCATCGCTGCAAGAAGAAAGGCAAAAACAGTTTGCAGGCAGGACTTCCTTGATGCCGTGGACCGTATCATCGGCGGACTGGAGAAGAAGACCAAGGTGATGACGGCACAGGAGAAACGCACCATTGCCCTCCATGAGGCCGGCCACGCCACCATCTCATGGTTCTGTGAGCATGCCAACCCATTGGTCAAGGTGTCCATCGTGCCCCGTGGCAACGCGCTTGGCGCAGCTTGGTATCTCCCCGAGGAACGGCAGATTACCACCAAGGAGGAGATGCTGGATGAGATGTGTTCACTCATGGGTGGACGTGCCGCTGAGGAACTCTTCACCGGACATATCTCCACCGGAGCGATGAACGACTTGGAGCGGGCTACCAAGAGCGCATATGGCATGATTGCCTATGCTGGCATGGGTGACCAACTGCCCAATATCTGCTACTACAATCAGGAATATCAGTTCCAGCGCCCCTACAGCGACACCACAGCAAAAGTCATCGACGACGAGGTGCTCAAGATGGTCAACGAGCAGTATGAAAGAGCCAAGAATATACTCCTGGAGCATAAGGAGGGGCATAATGCGCTCGCCGAACTGCTCATCAGCCGTGAGGTGATTTTCGCCGAGGACGTGGAGCGTATTTTCGGCAAGCGTCCATGGGTGAGCCGCTCTCAGGAAATCCTGCAACTGGACACTCCAGCATCCCCGGAATCCCCGGAATCTCCGGAAAATCCGGAAAGCCCAGAAACCCCAGACTCCCCGACGAACCTCTAAACACCTCCTCAATATGACAGAAAAAAAGCAAAACTTC
This sequence comes from uncultured Prevotellaceae bacterium, assembly GCA_902767775.1. Lineage (GTDB taxonomy): Bacteria > Bacteroidota > Bacteroidia > Bacteroidales > Bacteroidaceae > Prevotella. The sequence goes on from CACXIP010000016.1 coordinate 114,352, forward strand.
ATCGCGAGGACCATTACGGGTGTCCTGTTCGTCGCCATTCTGGTGACTTGCTTCCTTCGTGCCCAGTCGATGATTCTGTTGTTTGCACTGATAACAGGACTGACTATCTGGGAGTTTGGCCGACTGGTCAATGAGTGGGACGACATTCAAATCAACAGGTTCATCAGCACAGTGGCGGGTGTTTATTTCTTCCTGGCGATGGCGGGATATTGCACCGGAATGGCTACACTTACTGTTTTCATCCCTTACCTCATCACCATCATCTACCTGATTATCTCAGAACTGTTTCTGAAGGCTCCCAACCCAGTCAACAACTGGGCATATACGATGCTGAGCCAGATGTATATCGCACTGCCGCTGTCCACCATCAATCTCCTCGCCTTTCAGACTGGAGGAGAGGGACAGTACAACGCCCTGCTACCGCTGAGTATCTTCGTCTTCCTTTGGGTGAACGATACGGGTGCCTATTGCGTGGGTTCGCTGATAGGCAAACATAAACTCTTCCCCAGGGTGTCGCCAGGAAAGACCTGGGAGGGTTCTGTGGGTGGTGGCTTGCTTGTACTTGTGGCAGCCGCCGTCATCGGATGGCTCACAAGCGGGGAAAGCGACTCCTTGTCCATTCCGGTTTGGATGGGACTGGGACTGGTTGTCGTGGTCTTCGGCACCCTCGGCGACTTGGTAGAGTCGATGTTCAAACGCACTTTGGGGGTCAAGGACAGTGGAAACATCCTGCCGGGACATGGAGGAATGCTCGACCGCTTCGATTCGTCGCTTATGGCGATTCCCGCTGCGGTGGTCTACCTCTTTACACTATCCCTGTTCTAACTCATGCGCCCCATGTTCTTCATCGTGTTTCTGCTGCTCGTGCTGAGTGCCCTGGGCTACGTCCTGTGGCATGTGTGGTGCGTGCTGCCGATGGCAAAGCCCTTGAAGTGGTTGGTGGTGCTGCTGATGGCAGCGGCACTTGTCTCCATGTTTTTCTTCTTGGGTGGCAAACTCGACACGATGCCGCTGAACATGGCTTCGGTGATGTACGAGGTATCCACATCGTCCATCATCATTCTTCTCTATCTTGTCATCATCTTCTTCCTCATGGATGTGGGCAGATGCTGCCGCCTGTTGCCGCCAACACTTTTTCATGAGAGTTGGGCCACCACATTGTCCGTAGTCGCCATCCTGACGGCACTCCTCGTGGGAGGAAACATCAAGTATCGCAACAAGGTGCGTGTGCCCCTCACACTGACAACCGACAAACCCATCGGACGGGAATACAAGATGGTGATGGGCAGTGATTTGCATATAGGCTACCACAATAGAAGGGCTGAATTGGCGAGGTGGATAGACCTCATCAATGCGGAGAAGCCCGACCTCATCCTCGTCGCAGGCGACATCATCGACATGAGCATGCGGCCTATTATGGAGGAAAAAATGGCGGAGGAGTTCAGAAGACTCAATGCACCCGTTTACGCATGCTTGGGCAACCATGAGTATTATAGCCGTGTACCAGCGGCAAGACGGTTCTATGCTGATGCAGGCATACACCTGCTGGTTGATGAGGCGGTGGTGGCAGACAGCGTCATCACCATAGTGGGACGCGACGACCGCACCAATCCTGCGCGGAAACCTTTGGACAAGGTGGTGGGCAGCGCCCCTGACAGCACCTACACCATCGTGCTTGACCATCAGCCTTATGAACTGGAGCGTGCTGAGCAGGCGAGGGTTGACTTCCAACTCAGCGGGCATACACACCGAGGACAGGTGTGGCCCATCTCATGGATTACCGACGCGGTGTATGAATGCTCCTTCGGACCATGGCAAAAGGGAAATACACATTATTATATCAGTTCCGGACTCGGAATATGGGGTGGAAAATATCGTATAGGCACACAGTCGGAATATGTTGTGGCTACACTCTCACCCAAAAAGGTATTGGAAAAAGAACTATGATTTGTAAGAAAATACACTATGTCCTATTCTGTTTGGTGATGGCGGCTCTGCTGATGCCGTCACAGTTGTGGAGTCAGGAGAAACTGCATCCGGTCATCCCGCCGGGTGAATACAATCAGACGATGCCCAAGCCGACATCTTTCCCAGTCATCCACGAGATTGCCAGCAGCAGACTATCCACAAGAAGTGGCTTGTCGGGAGGAGACATTGAAACCTTCAAGGTGGAGGGAGTGACCTTCCGCATGGTGAGGGTGAGAGGTGGCTCTTTCATCATGGGGGCTACCGAGGAGCAAGGCGAGGAGGCTGGCGATGACGAGCGACCCGCCCATGAAGTGCAAGTGGGGGATTTTTATATCGCTGAGACCGAGGTGACACAGGAACTGTGGGAGGCGGTCATGGGCTACAACCCCTCGCATTTCAAAGGACCCCAACTTCCCGTGGAGAGCATCAGATACAGAGACATCGACTTGTTTTTGATGAAAATGGAGTTTTACACGGGACAGCATTTCAGGTTGCCTGCAGAGGCGGAATGGGAATTTGCCGCCAGGGGAGGCCTGAAAAGCCATCATACCAAATACTCTGGAAGCAATGACTTCGAGGAGGTGGCATGGTATTGCAACAACAGCGGCAACCGCTCCCATGAGGTGGCGACCAAGGCTCCCAATGAGTTGGGCATATACGACATGAGCGGCAATGTGGAGGAATGGTGTGGCGACATTTGGAAGCCCTACGCACAAGGTGCCGACCCCGAGGACAATCCAAACGTAAGGGTGAGAAGGGGAGGTGGCTTCCTCGATTTCGCCACTCATCTGAGAGTTTCCGACAGAAGAGGGGCCACACATGCCATTTTCACCAATGATATCGGTCTCAGACTGGCTTTCTGAAAAACTTTTTGGCGACATCCCTTTGGGATTTTGGAAAAAAACTTTATCTTTGCAGCCGTAAAGCGATGCCTTTGTGCCTCGTTTTCAAAATAGATAACTAATTTTATACATTTATGGACGACTACCCGGCGGAATATTTGATGACGCAGGCGTGAGACGACAATAAGCTGTTGCTCCTCGCGCCAAGAATTATTTTTTCACTACGCTAAACACGCGGAGGAACAACAGATGAGAACATACTGGAACTACAATGAGGGCCTGACGCTGCTCAATGAGTGGCAGCCTAACTGCTGGATACAGGTGACTTGTCCTACTGACGAGGACCGCCAGCATCTGGAGAACGAGTACAAAATCCCCGACTATTTCCTCACCGACATCAGCGATGCCGATGAGAGGGCGCGTTATGAGTACGACGACGGATGGATGCTCATCATCCTCCGCATACCTTATGTCAAGGAAATCAGGTCGAGGACGCCTTATACCACTGTACCGCTTGGTATCATTCACAAGAGAGACATCACCATCACGGTCTGCTATTACGAGACCAACATGATGATTGATTTTGTCAGCTACCAACAGAAGAGGGGTGTGGGCTTCACCGACTATGTCGACATGATTTTCCGTATCTTCCTGTCCTCTGCGGTTTGGTACCTCAAACGACTCAAGCAAATCAACAGCCTCATAGAGAAAGCCAAGCGCAATCTCGACAAGGAGGTGAACAATGAGTCGCTTATCGGTCTGAGCAGGTTGCAGGACTCGCTCACCTATTTCGCCACGTCCATACGGGGCAACGAAAACCTGCTCGCCAAACTGAAGTTCAAACTGCAGATTGACGAACTCGATGCCGACATGATTGAGGATGTCAATATTGAGATGACTCAGGCGAAGGAGACGACCAACATCTACTCCGACATTCTGGAGTCGACCATGGACACGTACTCGAGCATCATCAACAATAATATGAACACCGTGATGCGTACGCTCACCTCCGTGACCATCATCATGATGTTCCCCACACTCATCGCCAGCTTTTTTGGTATGAACCTGATTAATGGCATGGAGGATATGAGAGTCGGATTCCCTATAGCTCTCGTTATTTCTATTGTCGTCTCAGGACTTATTTGGTGGCTTTTCAGATACAAAAGACTTATTTAAATCGTTTTTTTTAAAAAAAATTAGTTTTAATTAGGTTTTTCCAATAGTTTTTTATAAGTTTGCATTTTGATAATGTGAACAATCGAATCATAAACCTAATTGTTAAATGATGGACTCTCAAGACAAAGCCCCGGTAGAGGGCACCCCCGTAGAAGAGAATGGCGTAGTGGAAACCCCCAATGAAACAGTGGAGGCTCCAGTGGCCGAGGAACCAATCCAAGAAAATGCAGAGGCTGAGGCTCCTGTAGAGGAGGCTCCTGTGGCAGAGGAACCCGCTCCCGCAGTAGAGGAAGTTCCTGCAGAGGAACCTGCGCCCGCAGTGGAGGAGGCACCTGCAGCTGAGGAAGCAGCTCCCACAGTGGAGGAGGCACCTGCAGCTGAGGAAGCAGCACCCACAGTAGAGGAGGCACCCGTAGCAGAGGAACCCGCACCCGCAGTAGAAGAGGCACCTGCAGCAGAGGAACCCGCGCCCGCCGAGGAGGCACCCAAGAAAGTGTATAAGACCAAAAAGGAGGTGCTTGAAAGAGTCACCGAACTGGCTCATGGTGAGGAGACCCCGACCAAGGAGGAAGTGGACTTGCTGAAGACCATTTTCTACAAGTTGCTGGTGGCTGACCGTGAGGAGGCCTTGAGGACCTACATTGACAATGGGGGTGATCCTGAGAAGTATCAAATCGTTCCCGATGAGGATGAGGAGAAGTTCAAAGCCGAGATGGGACTCATCAAGGAGAAGAGGTCACGCGTCTTCCAGGAAATGGAGAAGGAGAAGGCCGACAACCTGAAGAGAAAACTCGAAATCATTGAGCGCATCAAAACGATGGTGGGCTCGCCTGAGAGTGCCAACAGGGCATACCAGGAGTTCAAACGCCTTCAGGCAGAATGGCGCGAGATAAAGGCGGTGCCGGCAGAGCGTGCCAGCGAACTGTGGAAGACCTACCAATATTATGTGGAGCAGTTCTACGACCAAATCCGCCTCAACAGCGAAGCCCGTGAGTACGACTTCCGCAAGAACCTCGAAATCAAGACCAGGCTCTGTGAGGCTGCTGAGAAACTGGCTGAAGAACCAGATGTCATCAGCGCCTTCCATCAGTTGCAGGAGCTGCATCAGCAGTATCGTGAGGCTGGCCCTGTGGCAAAGGAGTTCCGTGAGCAGATGTGGGCTCGCTTCAAGGCGGCTTCTACCGTCATCAACAAGCGCCACCAGCAGCATTTCGAGAACCTTCGCTCACGCGAGGAGGAAAACCTTGCACGCAAGACTGAACTCTGCGAGAGGGTGGAGGCTATCGCCAAGGAGGAAAACAAGGGTGCTGCCGACTGGGAGCGCCATACCCGTGAGATTATCGCCGTGCAGGCCGAGTGGAAGACCATCGGCTTCGCACCGCAGAAGATGAATGTGAAGATTTTCGAGCGCTTCCGTGCCGCATGCGATGACTTCTTCGGACGCAAGACACAGTTCTTCCGTGAGATGAAGAGTCGCTTCGCAGAGAACGCAGAGAAAAAACGCGCACTCGTCGAACAGGCCAAGGCACTTCAGGACAGCACAGACTGGAAGGCCACAGCAGATAAGCTCACCCAACTGCAACGTGAGTGGAAGACCATCGGCATGGTGCCCAAGAAACTGGGCGACCAACTGTGGGCTGAGTTCCTCGGCGCTTGCAACAAGTTCTTTGAGGCACGCAATGCTGCCACAGCAGGAACAAGGGGTGAGGAGCGCGAGAACCTGGTGAAGAAGCGTGATGTCATCGCAAGACTGAAAGCCATCGCCGATGAACCCGTTGAGGACCTTCAGGAGGCTGTTCAGGCTCTTGTCGATGAGTACAACTCCATCGGCCATGTGCCGTTCCGCGACAAGGACAAACTGTTCAAGGAATACCATGAGGTGCTCGACAGGCTTTACAAGGAACTGAATGTCACAGTTACCCGCCGCCGCCTCGACAATTTCCGCAACAACCTGCGCAATGTGGCAGAGAAGGGTGCCGGTGCTCTTGACAATGAGCGTACCCGTCTCCTCCGCCGCTACGACAGCCTGAAGCAGGAGATACAGACCTATGAGAACAATCTCGGTTTCCTGAGCGTCTCAAGCAAGAAGGGCAGCAGCCTGATTGACGAGATGAAGCGCAAGGTGCAGAAATTGAAGGACGAACTGGAACTTGTCAGGCAGAAAATCAAAGCCATCGACGCTGAGGCAGAATCTGACAACAATTCCGGCGAGGATTCCGGCGAAGAGTAAGCAAGCTTTAAACATCATAATAAAAGCCCCCTCTCAATGAGGAGGCTTTTATTTTTTTCTGGGCTATCCGGATTTTCCGGATTTTCCGGATTTTCCGGAATCTCCGGTTTCTCCGGTTTCTCCGGCTTTTCCGGTTTCTCCGGAGCTTATTTTTCAGGAATCTCTTCCAATGCCTTCTTGAGCAATGCCCAGAAGGGGGCGATGCTGGGCACATAGCAGCGTTCGCTGGTGGTGTGCGGACTGCGCATCGTGGGACCTAATGACACGACATCAAGATGGGGATACTTGCCCAGGATGACAGAGCACTCCAGACCGGCGTGGTCCACTTGGATGATGCCGTCTTCTCCATTGAGTTCCTTGTAGATACCCAGCAGATGGTGAAGAATCTCGCTGTCGGGGTTGGGGTCCCAACCACCATAACTGCCTGCTGTCTCCACACGCATGCCAGCCATGTTGAAGCAGCTCTCAAGGGTCTTTACAATATAGTCCTTCATGTCCTCACGTGATGAGCGGGCGAGAATCTTCAAAGTGGCATGGCCGCCCTCGATGTCGATAATGGCGAGGTTGGAGGATGTCTCTACCACAGTGGGGTAGGAGGGAATCATACGGACGACACCGTCGTGGCAGGCGTAGATGGCATTCACCAGGTTGTCTTGTATCTCCACAGGAACCTCGGTCTTGGGCGTTTCCACATCCTCTGCATACATCTCGATGCCGCTCTCGATGTTCTTGAACTCATCCTCAAAATCGGCTTTCCAGTCTGCCACCAGTTCTTTCAGTGCTTCCACATTCTCTGCCGGGAGAGTAAGCACCACCTCTGCCTTGAAGGGGATGGCGTTGCGCATGTTGCCGCCATGCCAGGTGGCAAGGCGTGCCTCGCACTCCTCAATGGCCTCACGAACGAAACGCACCATCTGCTTGTTGGCATTGGCACGGCCCTCATGGATTTCCAGACCGGAGTGGCCACCACGGAACCCTTTCAGGGTGACGCGTACTGCCTTGTCCTCGGGGTCGGTCTCCACTTCTTTGTATTCCAGCGTGGCGGTGACGTCGATGCCGCCGGCACTGCCGATGACGAACTTGCCCCATGTCTCTGAGTCGAGGTTGAGCAGGATGTCGCCCTGAAGTTCATTCTGGGGCAGGTCATTGGCTCCGAACATGCCGGTTTCCTCATCGGCGGTGATGAGGGCGTCGATAGGACCGTGTTTCATGTCCTTGGCTTCCATCACTGCCATGATGGCTGCCACACCCATACCGTTGTCGGCACCAAGTGTCGTGCCGCGTGCCTTCACCCAGTCACCGTCAATCCAAGGCTCGATGGGGTCGGTCACAAAGTCATGCGTGCTCTCAGGACTCTTCTGGGGCACCATGTCCATGTGTGCCTGAAGGATGACGCCTTTGCGGTTCTCCATTCCCGGTGTGGCGGGTTTGCGCATCACGATGTTGCCGGCAGGGTCCTTGAATGCCTCAACGCCAACCTTGGCGGCAAAGTCGAGCAGGAACTGCTGTATTTTCTCCAGATGTCCTGAAGGACGGGGTACTTGGGTCAGTGCATGGAAGTTTTTCCAAATACAGGTGGGTTGCAAATTTTTGATTTCACTCATAATTGATAAGATTAAGGTTTTCGATATGATTAGGCAAAATTACATTTTATTTCTGACATCACGACATCTCTGCAGCGTTTTTCTAATCTTCAACTTTCAATTTTCAATCTTCAATTTTTTTGAAAGTGCTATCCATCCATAGATGCCAAGCAATACGACGAGTGCTGTTTGCACCGTGTGGACGATGAGCACGAACACAAGGGCGAGGTTGCTTTCCACACCATATAGGATGAGCATTGTTTTCACCGAGAAATGCCACGGACCGGCTCCGTTGGGTGTGGGCACGATTACGGCTATGCTGCCCACGACGAAGGCGACGAGGGCGCAGTTAATGCCGAGGTGCGCAGTCCCCTCAAAACAGTAGAATGTCAGGTAGAAATGGATGAAATAACTCAGCCAGATGCCGATGGTGTATGCTAAGTAAAGGGGAATGTTGTCTACTTTGCGGAGCGAGATGATGCCCTGCCAGAGATTGCTGGCGGTGTCCTTCACCTTGTGTCCGATATGCAACTGCTGCATCAGCAGCCATACGAGGATGCAGGCGGCGATGAGACAGATGAAAGTGACAAGATAGCCTGTGGTGGTGAACTGGCCTAAAAAACTGTCGAGGCGGGTGCCTGTGGTGTTGAAGAAATGGATAAACACAGGGAGTTGCAGCAACAGTGTCACACCAGTGATGAGCAGCACCACAATACTGTCCACCGCACGTTCGGTGACCACGGTGCCGAGCGACTTGGAGAAGGTCACGCCATCATAGCGCTTGAGCACGCCGCAGCGGACGAACTCACCCACGCGGGGGATGAGCAGGCTGGTGGCATAGCTGAGGAAGATGGAGTTGACCGATGTGCTGAGCCTGGCATGCTCGCCGATAGGCTCCAGTGTCTGCCGCCACCGCATGCCGCGGAACAGTTGGGCGGTGACGCCGAAGGGCAGTGACAGCAGCATCCAGGTCCAGTTCATCTCATACCTCACAGCATGGCTGATCAGACTGAAGTCGAAGTCGCGGTACATCCAATAGAGGATGGCTCCCCCCAAGATGAAGGGAAGAAGCACTTTGGATGCCTTTTGTATCGCGTTGCTCATGACATGACTCTTTTGAATCAGCAAAATTAAGGCTTTCCCATGAGAATAACGAATCTTTGTTCAACTTTCGTAAGTTGAAAATAATTAAAGAAGCGATGCCTCACGGCACCGCTCCCCCTGTCGAAAAACTTATATAATACACTTCGGTTATATGTCCTATATCCTATACGTCATAGCACACCACATGAAACACTTCATGGGCGGACGGTCATAACATGTCATTCATTTCGCCTCGCCCCTTACATCGAGAGGGTCGGCAGGTTGGTGAAACCCTGGAAAAGGCAGGTCTTCTGACTTCGTTCCGCTTGCAGGCGCCTTCCCGCCCTAAGGCAGTGGCGTTGAGCCTGAAGCAATAAAGGAACTCACAGCTGCGGGACAGTTGGGGATTCTCACCCCATTCCCTTGTTCATCGCGCATAGCGAACCTTTCCATCTGCAAAGATAGTGCAAGGCGAGCGAAAAGCAAAATAAAAAACGAAGTTTTTTTATTTTCTTTTCCGAGCCGCCGCCTATCTTCGACGTGGTCAAAGATAATGCGAGCGAAAAGCAAAATAAAAAACGAAGTTTTTTGATTTTTCTCACATTCTATTTGTAATTTTGCTGCAATTAAAATGTGGAATGATATATGGCATCCAATGCTGACTTCGTACAATTCATAGCCGACCAGTGTGCCGGCGCAGGTGAAATCATGGTCAAGAAAATGTTTGGTGACTATGGCATTTATTGCGATGGCAAGATATTCGGACTCATTTGCGACGACCGCTTTTATGTGAAGCCCACAAAGGCTGGGCAAGCTATACTTCGAAAGGTCAGTATGTGCCCACCATACGAAGGGGCAAAAGAATACTTCTACATCGAAGACGTGGATGACCACGATTACCTTGCCTCACTCGTTCGTGAGACTTGCAAAGAACTTCCTATGCCAAAACCCAAAAAACGGAAATAGACCACTCCAGCTATCCACAATTCATGATGAACCAAGCACTAAAAATCCCCTCCCATGCCATAGGGGAGGGGAAAGGTTGGCTCGTAAGAGTGGGTGTCCTTTTACGAACGCGGCGCTCTATAAGAGTCTGGCTTAATATTCCATCATTGGCGGCAGTTCTTTTGCCTGCACTATCATTTTCTCAATTTCCTTGAGGGCGGGAACACGGTTGGTCAGATTCTTTTCAGCATTTATTTCCTCCAATTTGGCCTGGAGATTGGCGGCATTGCGGTTGCGCAGTTCTTTCACGGTGTCCACACCTGCTGCCTCAAGGAGTTCGGAGAACTGAGGACCTACGCCGTTGATGCGCATCAGGTCGCAGTGGTTGGTCCAGGTGAGAATCAGTTTGGGTGAGATGCCGGTTGCTTCAGCCAGTTCCTTGCGGCCTGCTGGTTTGCAGCATTTCTGAAGAAGGTCGCCGTCGGTGTTGATTCCAGCAGCAATAAGTTTTTCTGCATAAACGGGGCCAATGCCCTCGATGTCAACAATCTTGTACGTCATAGTGTCTAATGTTTGAGGTTAATAATATCGTTTTTCAATGATTCTACGCAAAAATACTTAATAATGCTGGATAATTGTCGGTTTTAAACATTTTTATAATAAATTTTAACAAATCAGACAGTTTTTTTCGTAATTTCGTGGCGAAAATCGTTATTCTTGAAAAATCACAAAATTATGGGAATTGTTATTGGAATTGATGTGGGTATCAGCACGACGAAAATCGTGGGAGTGAAGGACATGCAGGTCATATCGCCCATGCGCATCACGGCTGCCGACCCCGTCACCTCTCTCTATGGGGCATTCGGAAAATATCTTTATGAAAACCAAATCGAACTGGATGATGTGGAGCAGGTGGTGCTCACTGGTGTGGGCAGCGCTTATATCGATAAACCCGTCTATGGACTCCCTACTTCAAAGGCTGATGAGTTTGTGGCCGACGGCTTGGGTGCCCGTTTTGAGTCAGGTCTCGACCGCATCATTGTGGTGAGTATGGGAACCGGCACCTCGCTGGTGCTGTGTGATGGTGATGATATCCGCCATATCGGCGGCATCAGTATGGGTGGTGGCACGTTGGCTGGCCTCTCCCGAATCCTGCTCCAGACTTCCGACATCCATCAGGTGTCAGAACTTGCCAAGAAAGGCGACATCTCCAACATCGATTTGACCATTGGCGACATCAGTGCCCATCCGCTTCCCGGACTGCCAATGAACGTCACTGCCTCATTGTTTGGCAAGGCGCAGACGGATGCCAGGAAAGAGGACATTGCCGTGGGCATTATCCAAACTGTCCTGCAGACCATAGGAAGTGCGGCGGTACTCTCTGCGCTCAACAGCGACATCACAGAGTTTGTCATGATTGGCAACCTCACCTTGTTGCCGCAGTGCGCTGATGTGTTCCCCATGATGGAGAGTTTGTACAATGTACATTTCCGCATACCGAAATACTCACAGTTCTGCACCGCCATCGGCGCAGCACTCGACTATATTTATCATACAAATCCTTAAATGATTATACTTATGGGTAGCTTTTTTGAAGAAATTGTAAAAGGCGGACTGGGCGAAGAGCTCGGTTCGGTGTTCGGCGGCGGTGGGTCGTCGAAAGGCGGTTCTGGCGGCGGAATCGAGGACATCATCAAGTCTGTACAGGAACAGATGGGTGGCGGTTCATCTTCGTCCTCTTCCTCATCCTCTTCTTCCTCGTCCTCAGGCGGAGTGGGTGATGTGGTCAGGGAAATCAGACGCAAGATGGGTGGTGGACAGCCCTCGGAAAGCACCACTTCAAGCAGTTCCTCCTCAAGGGGCGGTCTGAGTGACGTGGCAGAGGAGTTGCGCCGCCAGATGGGTGGTAAGGCACCTAAAAAACAGGGCAGCTCAACTTCCAGTCAATCGTCTACCACTTCCTCGCAGAGTGAGGGCAACAGTATGAGCGACATCGTCAGGGAAATGAAGAAGAAGGCTGGTTTTGATGTGGATGAACCAGAACAGACACAGACCACTACGACAAAGAAGAAAAATGCCCGGAAAAAGGAGCAGGAGGCGCAGGATGCCGGTGGACTGGGCAGCATCTTTGGAAAACTGGGCATCGACATGGGCAATCTCGGCGGATTGGCAGAGAGCGTGCTCAAGACAATCGGTCTGGCTGGGAAAGCCATCTGACAGGCTCCCAACTCCTTCTTGCAGGAGTAATGCCTCAACTTCTCATATCCTTAACATCAAAACACCAAATCAAATAAGAAAATTCCATGGAAAAAGTAATTGAAACCATAAAACTGATGGCAAAAGCAGGGTTGTTCTTCGCCAATTGCGACGGCGATTTCGAACAGCGGGAGCGCCATTTCATCGATGCTTTCCTTGAGGGCATTCTCGAGGTGGGCGAAATCAATGATGAACTGAAAGATGACGTGAAGGACACACTCAACCATAAGTACACGGTCGATGGCATCATCGAGGACACCAAACATCTGGTGGAGGGATTCAATGCCGATGAGCGCAAGGCTATCCTCTTCACCATCAGCCAGTTCATCCTCAAGGTCATCGCAACCGACGAGAAGATGGACAGCGTTGAGCGCGAAAACTACATCAAGTGGAAAGAGGCGCTCGGCCTCTGACCAATCATCAAAAAATATCGGGTGTCAGTGAAAGTTGACACCCGATTTCGTTTTTGATTTTTAATTCAACAATAGCAACTTGTTAATATCCTTCATCTTTCATCTTTCATCCTTCATCTTTCATCTTTCACCAGTCTTACCTCGTAGATTTCTCCAATCTGCTTGCGGGGTTTGGCCACGAACTTCACCCGTACTTGTGACTTGCCCTTGAGCAGTTCGGCAGGTATGGGATAGGTTTCATATTTGAACTCTGAGATGCGGTATTTGCCCGTGTTGTTCACCTCCTTCACCAACACATCATCGACGAGGATGTCGAACTCATGGCTCTTCCATTCACCCACACCCCAGTACTTCAGGCGCAGGCTGAGGTTGGTCTGGCCGTTGGTCTGCATCAGGTAACTGAAATAATGGCCGTCGCGGGCATCGCGGTAGAATGTGTCGTTGGTGTTGCCTACCTGCGAACGGTCGGTCTCCATCTTGTGGTCGGTCTCTGGCTGTTGCTCGCCGGGTTGCACCTTGTCCACAGTGCGTGCCTCCAGTGCCTGGCGCTCCTGCTCTGCCTTGGCAAGTCCGTCGAGATAACTCTTGTAGCTGTCCTCAGAGAGTGCCAGCCAATACATCATGTAGCGGGAGTCGTGAATCTCGAAGAAAGGCATCATCTCATTGTGGATGCCATTTTCCATCTTCGTGTTGAGGGTGAAATGCAATGGCTTGCCGGCTATGGGCTTCAACTCATTGGCAATGTCGTTGATGTTGTTGTTGATGAGGATGGGTGCCTCGTTGATAGGCAGTTTCTTGCCACTTGCATATTGCCCGAAGCGGCTGTCATCAGCGATGAGATGGGCAAGGTCTTCGGTGCCGGTCTTCATGCCCAGCAGGATGGGGCCATGCATGAGGGCGATGTACTGCGGTTCGTTGGGCAGGTACTTGATGCTGTTGTGCATGGGGAAAGTGATGTCCACCACGTCGCCTTTCTTCCACTTGCGTGAGATGGTGACGTATGAGGAGGGACCGGTGACGATGCTGACAGGCTGACCGTTCACCTTCACCTTAAATTCACCGGGTTTTACCCAACCGGGATAGCGCACGAGCAGGTCAAATGCTCCCTTGCCTTGTGCGATGGTGATGCGGCTGGTCTCAGCATAAGGAAATTGGGTTTCCTGGCGCAGCACGACGCCTTTCTCCTTCCAGTTAAGTTCGGAGGCGACAAACAGGTTGACGAAGAGGCTGGAGGCGTTCTTCGTATAAATAAACTGTCCATATTTTCCGTGGTTCTCCATGCCTGTGCCGACACAGCACCACATCGCCTCGTTGGGGGCGGAGTAGTTGCGGTAGTGGCGCGGACGGGCAGGTGTGAAATAGACATAACCGCCGTGCTCAGGATGCTGTGAGGAAAGGATATGGTTGAAGGTGGCCAACTCGTAGTAGTCGGCGAAGCGTGCCTCGGGGTTGCGTCGGTGCAGGTCCTCGGTGAGTTTCAGCATGTTGTTGGTGTTGCAGCTCTCTGGTCCGTCGATGTCATTGATGAAGTCCATGCAGGCCTCCTTGCTGGGGAAATGTTCGCGGCGGCTGTTTCCGCCAAAGGCGAGGGAGCGCTCTCCGGTGACGATGTCCCAGAAAAAGGCGCTGGCATCATGGTAGGTCTCGTCGCCGCTCAGTTCGGAGATACGCTCAAAGCCCACTACTTTGGGCACCTGTGTGTTGGCGTGCATATTGTCGAGGTTATCTTGGCGCTGCGACATGGGGGTGAGCAGTCTGTGGTGGGAGAAACGACGTGCCACATCAAGGTATTTCTTCTCTTTTGTGATGGCATAAGCATCGACGAGCACCTCGTTCATTCCGCCGTGCTCATTGCCGAGCATCTGCTCCATCTGGGCATCCGATAGACCGGCGGTCAGGTCGATGGCCCAGTCGCAGAAACCCAAGAACAGTTTCTTGGCCTGCTCGTTTCCGCAGTACAACCAAGCATCGCGCAGTCCGGCATACATCTTGTGAAGGTTGTAAAAAGGAGCCCACGAACCGAAATAGGTGCCGAAATCGCCCTTTTTGAATGTAGACCAGATGCGCTCGCTGTTGGGCATGCCGCCTACGTAGCCCTTGCCCCAGTCGGGGTGGTTCTTGTTGTTGGCGTCGGCACATTCCTGCAATTCGCTGATCATATATTCCATGCGCTGACGGCACTCGTCATTGCCTGTGGCGGCATTCATGGCCATTGCCGTGAGGTAGTGGCCGCCCACATGCCCGTCGAGTCCGTCCCAGTTGGGGTATGCCTTCTTCTTGGGGGTGAGACCGGCTTCCTTGCGGTAGGGTGCGAGCATACGGTCGCAGTCATACTGCAGCAGCGTCTTGATGTTCAGGTCGCGTGCTTTTTTCAGCGGACCGTCCAACAGTGTCACGTCGCCGAGTGGAAACTCATCGGCATAAAGTTTGTCTTGTGCTTCCGCCATAGTGGCGAATACCAATAGAGTGGTAAGGAAAAAAACTTTTCTCATCGCAGTTATTGTATTTTCTGATAGTGATTCCAGTTCCCCCTCTATTAGAGGGGGTAGGGGGCGTTGACAACTCACTTCCCCTAAATCTTTACAAAATTAGACAAATTCTCTGATACGGGCAAAGAAATGTTACTTTTTCAAAGAATTTGTTCTTCTATGATAAAATAATTAAAGAAAGAGTGACCAAATCCATGATGTATACAATTCTCTATGTATTGTACACCAGCATCATTTTTCTGGGTTTCGATGAAGGTTATTTGAAAAGCAATGTGTAATTTTGCCTCTTCAAGTTGAAATGTATATGAACAAGCAAACTTTCATCACCATCCTGCTTGCTTTTTTTGCAGTGGTGGGACAGGCACAGACAAAAGTGTGGAACAAGATAATGACGGGCTATGTCAACGTACCCGTCATCAGCATCACCAAAGTGTCGATTGACAATGACCGCACGGAGGTGTTCTTCCACCTCGAAGTGCCTCAGCAGAAGACGGGAGACTCCGTCCCCCTCGCCACAAAACCAACACTGCGTGCCGACGGGAAGGAGTATGCCGTGAAGGGGGCAACGGTGATATCGCTGACCGAACCCTATACCATCCCAGCCGATGGCAAGGTGGACTTCTCGCTTATCTTTGAGCCTATCCCAGTCAACACATGGATGATCGATGTGGCCGAGCCTAATGCATGGACCTTTGCCAACGTCCGCGACGCAGAGAACCTGCCTGCTGGCATTTTCGATACCTATTGGCGCAACGAAGCCACGGGCGACTGGCTCATCGGCTTCACGCCAAAGCACGTCATCTATGACAGCAAGGTGCATGACATCGTCAGCCAGACAGAGAAGAAGGATGCCTATACCTTGATGCTCGACAACGGTGTCAACGTCAAGGTGGGCAAGATGAAAAAGGGCTTGCGCACCATCGCCATTGGCAAAGACAAGCCCGTCTTGTGCAGTCCGATAATCGACTCCGCCCTGCCTGACTATCCGACTAAGGACACGCGCAAGGGTTTTGTGGACAACGGCTATAGGGCTGGTGACAGCGTGACGATTATTGGATGGCTGAAGGATATGCCGCAGGAAGCCTGGCAGCGGAAAGGCCGTGAGTTTGAGGTGGGCATGGAGAATATTCTCAGCACTGAGCATGAGAGTGCATACGCCATGATGGACTCGTTGGGACGTTTCACCCTGAAAATGCCGCTGCTCAATTCGTCGCAGGTTTTCCTTGACTGGAACCGGACGACCAAGAGCACCGTGCTGGAACCCGGCAAGACCTACTTCTTCCTCAATGACTTCAAGACGAGACAGGTGCTGTGGATGGGCGACGATGTGCGCGTGCAGAACGAGTTGCTGGCTCATCCCCACTCATGGGACGATGCCGAAATTGACCGTAGCAGACGTGACCTTGACCCCATGACTTATCTGGCACAGGCGGACAGCGTCAGGCGGGCACAGATGGGCGAGTTGGGGCAATGGGTCACTGAACACCCCAATCTCTCGCAGCGCTATCAGGACTATGTGGCTGGATATTATCAGAACATCCTGGGTGAGTCGATGACGCAGGCCAGCTATCATTTCCCAAACTACGAGATGCCAAAGGAATACATGGACTTCTTGGACAGGGAATGTTGGCAGAAGACCATCAAACCCTACACGCTCTATCGTGACTTCAGCTCATTCGTGCGCGACTATCTCCGCGAGGTGATGCACAAACGGGTGTGGAGGGTGAACTGGAACATCTATGATTACAACAACGTGTTTGCCTCGAATGATGAAGAACTGTCGTTGCTCAACCGATGGAAGGACTGGGTGATTGATGCCACCGACAAGGTCGAAGCCGCCCCTACTCCAGAAGAAAAGCAGAAGATAGCAGAAAAACAGAATGCCGACAATGCGGATATGATAGCGGCGGTAGACAAGATTGTCAACGGTCCGAGAGGTTTGAAAGTGCAGAATGGAATTGGTCTCGTCATCCGGATGAAACAAGAGGCTTTTGCACTCGACTCATTAGGTGCCGACCAAAACTTCAAGAACATCTGGCTCACACGGTTGGTCAACGATGAGATTAGCCACACGCACATGTCGTTGTCACCGATGGTCATCGACACGATGAAGGCTTTGGTTACCAATCCCGTGGGTATCGCGATGATTGAGAAGCAAAGCGCCTACTACCTCGCCATCGAGAACCGCGAGTTCGACAAGTTGGTGCTCAAGTCGTCGGACAACCTCAAGGACATTTCTGAGGGCGAGGCGCTGCTGAAGAAAATCCTCGAGCCCTACAAGGGCAAGTTCGTGCTGCTCGATGTCTGGGGTACATGGTGCGGACCTTGCCGGGAGGCGCTTAGCCACTCTACCGAGGAGTACGCCCGCCTGAAAGACTACGACATCCAGTTCCTCTATCTGGCCAACAAAAGCCCACAGGCGGCATGGGAGAACATCATCAAGGAGTATAACGTCAGCGGCCCGAACGTGGCACACTACAACCTGCCCAGCGACCAACAGGCTGCCATCGAGCACCACTTGAACGTCCATGCCTGGCCCACCTACAAACTCTTCGACCGTGATGGCAACCTGCTTGACCTGAAGGTGGATGCCCGCGACGTTGAGGCTCTTGCAGGACTGCTGGATAAAATGAAATAACTTTAGTGGTTACCACTACAAACGACGCCAGCGCACCTTATTATTTCAAGGTCTTGAAATACTTTGTACCTCTGTGCCTCTGTGTTGATAACGATTGGACCGCTTCATGATGTTAATATTCTTTAACAAGTGAGGCGGTCAGTTTTACTTTTTCGGCTATCCAACGTCAAAATCATATCAATGGAACTATTCCCTGAGGAGAGGGAGTCATAAGAACTGACTTTGATCTTATTAACAACTATAACATTATTATGAAGAAAGGTTTTATGATGATGGCGGCTGCATTGGTTGCAGTTGCCGCAAGTGCGCAGGTGACTGAGGACTTCAAACCTGCCAGTACCAACCAGGAGGGACATGACTATCCTATGGTGAACTCCCAGCGTATGGTCCGTGCCCAGATTTCTGCTCCCGAAGCCAATAGTGTGAAACTGGATATCGGCGGCGTGAAATACGACATGGTGAAAAACGCCGATGGTGTATGGACCGGTGAGTCGGCTCCTCAGGACGAAGGCTTTCACTACTATCAGCTCAACATCGACGGCGCCTCAGTGCCCGACCCGGGAAGCAAGTATTACTATGGTGCCAGCCGTTGGGGCAGCGGCATCGACGTGCCTGCAGCCGATGAGGATTTCTACACCGTGAAAAACGTGCCTCAGGGTTCGGTCAACGAGGTGTATTACTACTCTACAGTCACCGAGAAGATGCGCCACTGCTATGTCTACCTTCCCGCTGAGTATCGCACCAACCCCACGAAGAAATTCCCTGTGCTCTACTTGCAGCATGGCATGGGTGAGAACGAGACCGGATGGTCGGCTCAGGGCAAGACGGGCATCATCATGGACAACCTGATTGCTGCCGGCAAGGCAGTGCCTTTCATCATCGTGATGGACAACGGACTGAATGCCATCCCCGCTCATCCCGACACCACACAGCAGGCTAATCCCTTCGGCGGATTCCCCGGTATGGGAACGCGTCCGCAGGGACAGGGTGCCCGTCCTCAGGGTGCTCCGCAGGGCATGCGTCCCGGTGGACCTCAAGGCAGACCGATGGGCGGTCCTGGCGGACGTCCCGGTGGTCCTCGCCGTGGTGGCTTCGGCGGCTTCAACGGATTCCAGGAGGTGCTGCTGAAGGACATCATCCCGATGGTGGAGAAAAACTACCGTGTCATTGCCGACACCGACCACCGTGCACTTGCCGGTCTCTCGATGGGTGGCATGCAGACTCACATGATTACGCTCGCCAACCCCACCAAGTTCGCTTATGTGGGAATGTTCAGCGGCGGTACGTTCCGCACAGAGGAACTGCAGGATGCCAAGGATTTCAAGAAGACCAACAAGGTGCTGTTTATGAGTTGCGGTGGCAAGGAACCGATGGGCGTGGACAAGGCTGCTGAAGACCTGAAGGCATTGGGCATCAATGCTCACTCATACATCTCTCCCGAGACGGCTCACGAGTGGCAGACATGGCGCCGCAGCCTCTACCAGTTCGCACAATTGCTTTTTAAATAATCCGTACTTTTATTCCCGAAATGCATTGCCGCCACCCTGTGAAAGGATGGCGGCAAGCTTTTTCTTGATGGTTTGTTCATTTGATATGCTCGATGAACTCCACCTCCACGATGCGCAGCTCGTTTTTGGTGTCACCGCCGTTTGGGGCTTTAAACAGGTCGAGTTCTCCGGCAGCAGGCTCAGCCACTTCGACGATGCCGCCGAAAGCGTCTTTGTCTTTGCCGGCACCACGCAGGCGGATGGTTATCTCGTCGGTCTTCGCCTGTTTTGTGGGTGTCAGGTGGATATAGCCCAGGCTGCGCTCAGTCTCGCCGCTCCAAATCAGTTGCTTGCCGGCATAGATTTCCAAAGGATAACTGCGCAGGCGCCATCCGGTGAGTTTGATGCAGATGTCGTCGACCACAGCCTTTTCTTTTAGACGGTATGTTATCCAAGCGGTGGAGAGACGGCCGTCGTTTTTCCACTCGGAGAGTTCGTTGTCGTCATAGCTGTTGGCGGCATGCTCTGTGTCGCAGCCTGCCTTGGCTGATGCTATCTCTATGCCGCGGGCCTTATTGGCATACGACGCAGCAGTGGGTGTCTCACCTCGGTCGAGACGGCCTTTCAGTGTGAGCTGGGGTAGGAGTGTCTCTTTGTTCACCGCCTCGCTCTTCACCTCTGCGTATGCCGGTTTCAACCCTTCTGCATAGGCGGATATGTTGATGCTGCCCGCATTTGTCGTGGTGCGGACGAGGAAGCGGTTGACACCGCACTCCACGGGCAGTGACATGCTCCCGACGTAGTTGTCGGAAATGTTCTTCGTGGCGGCGGCATCAAGCAGTCCGTCGGGGCGGTTGTCGTCAGGGCGTTGCATCGTGACGTTGTCACGGCTGGCGATGCCGCCAATCCACTTGCCTTCACCGGCCATCTCGAAATGGATGAGGCGGTTGTCGAGCGGACAGCGGCGGCCTTGCTTGTCCTGCACCTCGACCTCGAAGAGCACCATGTCGGCACCATCGGCTTTCGTTCCCTCGGGGTTGTTGATGGCGGTCAGGTGGAGCTGATAGGGTTCGCCGGCGGTCTCTGTTTTGTAACGGCTGCCATTGTTCCCCACCGCTTCCAGTGTTCCGGGTTCGAAAGCTACCTTGTCGAAAGTGAATAGATAGCGGTATTGTTGCCGTCCTTGTCCGAGGGAGCGACCGTTGAGGAACAGTTCCACCGAGTCGGCATTGGAAACGACATAGATGGGTTTGACAGCAGACTTGCCTTCCTTAGTGTTGCCATAGTTCCAATGCCCCACGATATAGGTCTGTGGCGTCTCGGGCTCCACCCATCCGTTCCACATCACCTGGTGGGCGAAATACGCATCTTTGGGGATGCGCATGGCATCGGTGACACCGCTGGTACGGTAGTTGGACTCTCCTCTGTGGTGGGTGTTGGTGTCGCTGAAGACAATCTTCACGCCTCCCGATGAGACGCGTGTGCCGGTGCCGGGCCTTTCGCGCCAGTAGTCATACCAGCGGCGCACCATCTCGATGGCAAACTGGTCCATATTGTGGTTGTATTCCACTGCAGGCTTGCCGCGGTAGAGCGGACCGTCGCCTTCCTTGTGGTAAGGGGTGCTCCACTCGTCCCAGTACTTGCGCAGCCCCTCATCGCGGCAGTATTCCATCGCCCACATCGGGTGTTTCTTCGACTTGTTGATGTAGAGCATCTCACCGCCGTACTCTGCCTCGTCGATGTCGAGCATCTCGCGGCTGCCTATGGCGCGCCCGCCGTGCGGGTCATACTTGTCGCGGATGGCCTTCATCTCCAGCATATGCTCGCGGCTGATGCTCTCGTTGCCGCTCTCATAGAACAGGATAGAGGGGTTGTTTCGGTTGTAGATGATGGCATCGCGCATCAGGGCGGTGCGCTGTTGCCAGCGTGGTCCGTCCACGTCCTTCTCAGCGTCGCCGGCGGGCATGGCTTGTGGCAGACCGACGCGGTCGCAGGATTCCACATCTTGTTTCCATGGGGTGACGTGCATCCAGCGCACCATGTTGCCGCCTGACTTCACGATGAGGTCGTTGGAGTAGTCGCTGAGCCATGCTGGCACGCTGATTCCCACGCCCGGCCACTCGTTGGATGTGCGCTGGGCATAGCCGTGTACCATCATCACACGGTCGTTGAGCCATATCTTGCCGTCGCCGAAACGGGTTTTGCGGAAGCCCGTGCGGGTGATGACCATGTCATTCTCGTCATCGAGTCGGTCTCTCAGATAGGTTTCTACAGTGTAAAGATATCCATAGCCCCACGACCAGAAGTGTAGACCTTTTACCTCATGCTCAGCTTTGGCGATGATGGTCTCTCCTGGTTGCAAGGTGATTCGCTCACTGCCGTTGAAGCCTATCACTTTGTTGCCGTCTTGGTCTTTCAGCACAACAGTTAGAAAGAACGTCCTTGCCTTGGTGTCTTCATTTCTCACCTGCGACTCTGCGTGAATCACAGCCTTGCGGTTCACCACATCGATGTCCGTGGCGTAGATGTAGGTACCTGTCGTGCCGAGGTTGGAGTAGAGCGGCAGCGTTTGGTAGAGCAGGTCGGTGACATGCAGCCAAACGTTCTTTGGTATGCCGCCGTAGTTGGCGTTGAAATTGCGGTCGTTCCACTGGTAGCGGCTGTCGTATTCCCGTGAGCGGTATGTCCAACTGTTGTCGCAGCGCACGGCGATGACGTTCTCGCCCTCGTGGATATAAGGTGTCAGGTCGAAGCCGCACGCCATCACTCCATTCTCGCTGAAGCCCAGGTGATGACCGTTGAGGTAGAAGTCGGCACCTTGCCTCACCCCCTCAAATTCAACGAACACTTTTCGGTTGGTGATGTCCTTCAATGTGAATGTCTTCCGATACCATACGATGGTGTCGGTCAGGTCGACGATGTCCTTGCGGAATGCCTCGTCGCCGTTGAAGGCATAGGGTAGGGTGACACGTTGCCACCGGCTGTCGTCGAACTCTGGTTTTGCGGCATCCGTCGCATCACCCACCTGCAACCGCCAGTCGGCGTTGAAGTTCAATTTCTTCCGTTCTGCTCCGTTCTTTGTCTGCGGCTCCGATTCTACAAAACCCTCCATGATGGCGGTTGGTGCTGCGTTGTGGTCAAAGGCCCCGAGTTTGTATCCGCCAGGCAGGCATTGCGGTTCCCAATAGAATACGCCACGGCAGTGGCCGTTGGTCTCGTTGCGTGCCTCGCGGATGACGCGGGTCAGTTGGCGGCGTCCCTCCTCCATCTTCTCCGGATGGCTCTCGTCCACCTCATAACCTGTCTCCACAATCATCACGTCGCATTTGTACTTCTCGCTGACATGCCGGATGTTGGCCATGCAGTCGGTGATGATGCCGTCGGCATTCAGTTCCGGATGCCCCTCCATCGCCCAGTAGGGATAGAGCGACATGCCTATCATGTCAAACTTGCCGCCGTATTTCAGGATGGTGTCCAGGTTGTGGTCATAAATGCTCTGCTCATGGCCACGGTCCAGGTGTACAATGACGATGGCGTCAGGGAAAACTTCCTTCACTGCGTCGTAGCCCGTGCGGATGAAGCCGGCATACTGCTGTGGCTCCGTCTTGATGTGGCCCATGGAGTGGGTGATGGTGGTGCGGCCCTGTGCGTCTTTGATTTCCCATCCGCGCTCGTCGGTCTTCACGCTCCAGAGCATACCGTTGGTGGTCTCGTTGCCCACCTGCACCCACCGTGGTGTGATGCCGTTTTCCTTGAGCAGCGTCAGCACCTCAATGGTGTGGTTGCGCAGGTCCTGCTTCATCTGCTCAAAGGAATGTCCCAGCCATGCCTTCGGAATGGGTTGTTTGGCGGGGTCTGCCCACCAGTCGCTGTAGTGGAAGTCCACCATCAGGTCCATGCCTAATGCTTTCACCCTGCGTGCCATGGCGAGCAGCGCATTCTTGTCGCAGTCACCGCCTCGGGGATTCACCCACACACGCAAGCGTATGGCGCTCATCTGGTAGTCGTTCTTCAGCAGTTCAAGGCACTCTCGCTCCTTGCCCTGTCGGTCATGGAACTTGACGCCTCGCTTCTCCTGCCCGGCGAGAAATCCCACGTCGGCTCCCTTCACGAAGTCATCTTTTCTTTCTTGTGCCAATACCATCCCGGTTATCATCAGGCACCATGCAAATAGGATTAGTCTTTTCATCGTAGTTTGTTTTTCCAATTCTCGAGGCGAAGATACGAAAAAAAAGTGAAACAATTTATAGACCATGATGAAAATGACATGGTCAGTAATATGTCTAAACTCCTAAACAATAATCATATGTCTAAACTCCTAAACTCCCAACCTACATATAACTATAAACTATGAATTATGAACTATGAACTATCCAGATTCTTCACTCATCACTCTTCACTCTTCACTCTTCACTTTCCTATAGAATGGCATTCACGAGGTATCTGATAATGACGGCAATCCAAGTCGTCAGCCAACTTAGTCCCAGGTAGTTGAGTAGCAGCAAGACGGCAAAGAC
>CACXIP010000017.1 GCA_902767775.1 uncultured Prevotellaceae bacterium
GGGGAGGTTGTCAATCAGGTTCTTGCAGTAGTCGTTCACTGCCTGTATGCCGCCCTCGTGGAAGCCCAACGTCTGCTCCAGTTCCCGCTCCGTCTGGCCCGTTGCGGCATCATTCACCATCCCCAGCACGTATGTGATGCTCAGCGGCGAGTAGATGAAACTCTTTCCCGAGACATCGGTCTCGTTTGCCGTCTTTAGAAAACGGAGCGTGAAGCCGTTGTTGTCGTTGGCAAATACCCTCTGCGCCGGTGTCAACTGTATAGGCTTTGCCTCCGGCAACATATTGATGGTAACTTTTGTCTCATCCAGATTATCCACATCGTCAGATGAGCACGACTGCATCATCATGCTGCCTGCAGCCATCGCTGCCATGAACAATAGATTTTTCTTCATAGTTCTTGGTTTTTGTTGAATTGTTTCTGTTCTAATAATGCAGAAGGATATAAAATCTTGTATTCCTGACCGTTAAAAAAGACTAAAATACCAGTATGCCATACAAGATTTCAAAGAATTGGCATTAATAGATTAGGAACGCAAGAAAAGAATGGTCGAGCGACTCATAGAACGCATACGGAACAAGGACCAGCAGGCGATGAAAGAATTCTACTTGAGATATGTAGAGGAACTCTCGTCTGTATGCCACCGCTATGTGCCTAATCATGAAGATGAGAAGGATGTGCTTCAAAACAGTTTTGTGAAAATTCTCACATCTTTACCGACCATAGATTATCGTGGAGAGGTCTCTTTCAATAGTTGGATGCGCAAGGTGGTGGTGAACGAGTCTCTCAACTTATTGAGGGAAAGAAAGAGATTGAAATGGGTTTCTATAGATGCTTCCAATTTGCAGGTGGAAGACAATGATGTGCTAGAGGTGTCGCATCTATCGTCGGATGAGCTATATCGACTGATTTGTGAACTGCCTGATGGTTATCGTACTGTACTGAATCTCTATGTTGTTGAAGGTTATTCCCATAAGGAGATTGCCGAGATGCTGGGTATCAAGGCAAGCACATCCGCCTCTCAACTCTGGTATGCAAAACAAAGACTGGCAGAGAGAATCAAGGATTTAATGAAAGGAAAGTGATGGAAGAGATGTGGAGAAAAGAAATAAGACGCAAACTGGAGGGGCACCGGAAAACACCACCCCAGGGAGTGTGGGAAGGTATAAGCGAACAAATGGGGCTTAAACCAGCAACTGCCAGCCATCCTGCTCTTAAGATGCGATGGTATTGGGTTGCGGCTGCAGCCATCTTGCTGTTTGGAGTTGGCATTGCCCTCTATCAAGAAAGTAGCAAAGAACGCCCTTCCGTGGCCGTCACCAATGTTTTGGGGACGGAAGTGAAGCCACAGTCGGAGGCTATGAATGAGCTCTCGACCTCTTCATCGTCATCCAATGTGGCTGAAGTATACGTCAACAAAAAACAAGTTATACATCAAAAAAATGTGCTAAAACCTAAGGTGACAGATGAAAAGGAAAATGAAGGGAAAAACGCTGTGAGAAAAGAAACGGAGGAAAACCAACCCGAAACTGATGACTATATCCTATCCGAATCGAATCATCCTGAGGCTGTTGCAGAAACGGTGACAAAGGAAGACAAAACACCTGTACCATATCCCATACCTTCTTTCGAACAAGAACAGAATCATTCCCCGAAAGAAAGCAAATGGACAATGGGCATACACACTTCCAGTGGCTTGTTGGCAGCCAACAACTCCATAGGCGAGGTAAAAAACTATTACTTTATTAATCAAGCAGAACATCCCAAAGATGGTTTCGCTTACATAGAATATGAGAATTATCGTTCCAAACATCATCTGCCTGTGCGTCTGGGCATGAGCATTCATTACCAGCTGAGCAACCGTGTAGCACTACTTAGCGGCATCAATTATACCTGGCTATATTCGGAATTCATCAAGAAAAACAGCACCATCGACCAGCATCTGCACTATCTGGGCGTCCCTGTTGGCGCGGCTTATCAGTTATGGTCCAACCACCATCTCAAATGCTATCTCACAGGGGAAGTTATGTTGGAGAAATGCTTGAACAAGAAGCCATGGCAATGGTCTGTTGAGGCGGGAGCTGGAGCGGAATATACCATCACACCACAGGTGGGATTATATGTTGAACCCTCTTTGGGGTATTATTTCAATGACGGCACGTCCTACCAGCATTATTACAAAGACCATCCTCTGGCACCCTCCATTATGCTGGGCCTGCGCATGCATATCGAATAGGTGATGATGTGAATGTGCTCCTGTGAGAAGGGACATAAAAAATGGAGATGACTTTACAGCCGTCTCCATATTTTTTTAAATTTCAGTCGGACGTGATGTCACGCCCCTTCCATTCTACTTCACCTTGTCAACGATGGCCTTGAAAGCCTCGGGGTTGTTCATGGCGAGGTCGGCAAGCACCTTGCGGTTGATCTCGATACCAGACTTGGTGAGGGCGCCCATCAGCTGCGAGTAGCTCATGCCATTGAGGCGGGCAGCAGCATTGATACGCTGAATCCACAGAGCGCGGAAGGTGCGCTTCTTGTTGCGGCGGTCGCGGTAGGCGTAGGTGAGACCTTTCTCCCAAGTGTTCTTGGCGACGGTCCAGACATTCTTGCGGGCTCCGAAGTAGCCGCGCGTCAACTTCAGTATCCTGGTTCTCTTTGCTTTGGAAGCAACATGATTAACTGATCTTGGCATAGTTTTCTTCTTTTAATGAGTTAAACATTGAATTAACGCAGACAAAGGAGGTCGCGAACCTGCTTGAGGTTGGAACGGTCAACAATTGTCTGGTGAACCAGATTACGTTTTTGTTTCTTTGTCTTCTTAGTCAGAATGTGACTGTGGTAAGCGTGATGTCTCTTGATCTTACCAGTTCCGGTGAAACGGAATCTCTTCTTGGCACCGGAGTTCGTTTTTACTTTAGGCATTTTTTTAACTTTTTAAATTGATTATTTACGAGTGGCAACGCATATACCCGGCGTTACGCACTTCTTTCTTCTCATTCTTCGCTGGTCTCTTCGGGCTCAGTGGTCTCTGTGAGCTTTTTCAGGGCTTCCTCGCTGATGCGTGCATTGGCGAACAGGCCACCGCCTGCGGGAGCCTCTGATGCAGTCTCCTCTGCCTCCTGACGGGCAGCTTCCTTGGCCTCTGCCTCACGGCGCTCACGGTCCATCTTCTGCTGGCTCTTCTTTGCCACGCCAGCTTTCTTGGGAGCCATGATGATGGCCATCTTCTTACCCTCAAGAGCGGGCAGCTGCTCTACCTTTCCAAACTCCTCCAGGTCGCGTGCGAAACGAAGCAGCAGCACCTCGCCTTGCTCCTTGAAGAGGATGGAGCGGCCGCGGAAGAACACGTATGCCCTCACCTTGTTGCCCTCAAGGAGGAACTCCTTGGCGTGCTTCAGCTTGAAAGCATAGTCGTTCTCACCCGTCTGGGGACCGAACCTGATTTCCTTCACCTCTACCCTCACCTGCTTGGCTTTCATCTCCTTCGCACGTTTCTTCTGCTGGTAGAGGAACTTGGAGTAGTCGATGAAGCGACAAACTGGAGGCTGTGCATTGGGAGAAATCTCCACAAGGTCGACACCCTTCTGACGGGCCATTTCGAGCGCCTGACGTGTGGGCATGACGGTGGAGCCTTCGTCTCCTACAACGCGCACTTCCCTTACACGGATTTGCTCATTCACACGGTACTGATTGGTCTTTTTGTCGTTCTTCATTCAACTGTTTTATGATAAGCGGCTGCAAAGTTACTATATTTCCGATAATTAGCAAAATTTTTTCTCAGATTTTTTTGTCGGACAAGTCGGACAGGTCGGACATGTCGGACGAGTCGGACGAGTCGGACGGGTCAGACGGGTCGGACGGGTCGGACGGGTCAGTCCCTATACTTGAAGAAAGGTATGGGCTTCAGCTTGAAAAGGTTTTTCCTGTGTTTGTCGTCGATGAGGGCTTTTGTGGCAGGGTCGTCACAGACACCGGTGCGGATATACTGGTCGAGAGCCGCATAGGTGAAGCCCAAATTGTCCTCGTCTGTTTTGCCGCAGAGGCCGTCCGACGGAGTCTTCACCACGAGGTCACGGGGCAGGCCCAGTTCCAGTCCAACGGCGATGACCTCCTGCACGGTGAGTCCGCCGAGGGGTGCAAAATCGCCCGCTGCGTCGCCATAGCGTGTGGAGTAGCCCACCCAGTCCTCGGAGAGGTTGCAGGTGTTGGCCACACGTCCGTTCTGCGACTGCGAGACAGCATAGAGCGCCGTCATGCGCAGGCGCGGCGGCATATTGATGACAGTCTGGCTCGACACCTCAGTGCCTTGCGCACCCAACTGCTCCTTCACCTCAGCCATCAGCGCCTCATAGGCAGCACCGATATTCACATTATATGACCTGATGCCCAGATGCTGGATGAGACGGAAACTGTCGTTGATATCCGGCTGCACGCCATTGGGCATGGTGACACCGATGACGCGGTCCTTGCCCAAAGCCTCAACACAGAGGGCTGCCACCACACTGCTGTCCTTTCCGCCCGAGATACCCAGCACGGCATTGCACCCGGGGCCGTTCTCCTCGAACCAGTCCCTAATCCACTGCACGGCAAGGTCTTTTACCTCTTTTGCATTGAATTCTGTCATCATCATCAAGTTTTGATTATACTTTTTTTAGTAGTCAAGTAATTAAAGAAGTTAAGTAGTTAAGCCATTACCAATGATTGCCGCCGTTTCCAACATGGGTGGATGCCTGCAAACAAATCATATGGCTTAACTACTTTAACTACGTCAGTTCTTAACTACGTTTTATCAATGTTGTTCAATCTTTAGGTTGGATATTGGTAGCCTCCAGCATCTCTGCCACCTCAGCATTGATGCGGGCAGCAAACTCCTGCATGGTCATGGTGGCCTGTTCGCCACCGCCCTGCTTACGCATGGAGACAAGCCCCTCGGCTGCCTCTTTCTCGCCTACCACCACCATATAGGGCACACGCTTGAGCTCATTGTCGCGAATCTTGCGGCCAATCTTCTCGTTGCGGTCGTCGATGGCGGCACGCACGCCCTGCTCATCGAAATAGCGGGCGACAGTCTGTGCGTAGTCGTTGTATTTCTCAGAGATGGGGAGGATGGCCACCTGGTCGGGTGTGAGCCAGAGTGGGAAGTGACCGGCGGTGTGCTCGACGAGCACAGCGGTGAAACGCTCCATCGAACCGAAGGGAGCGCGGTGCACCATCACCGGAGTCTGCTTTGAGTTATCCTCTGCGGTATACTCCAGTTTGAATCGCTGCGGGAGGTTGTAGTCCACCTGGATGGTGCCAAGCTGCCAGCGGCGGCCGATGGCATCCTTCACCATGAAGTCGAGTTTGGGACCATAGAAAGCGGCCTCACCATACTCAACCTTGGCATCGAGACCTTTCTCCCTGCAGGCATCGATGATAGCTTGCTCGCTCTCTGCCCACACCTCGTCGCTGCCGATGTATTTCTCGGTGTCCTTCGGGTCGCGGAGGGAGATTTGTGCCTCGAAGTTGTCGAAATTGAAGATTTTGAACACTGCCTGGATGATATCCATCACACGGAGGAACTCACCCTTGACCTGGTCGGGACGGCAGAAGATATGGGCGTCGTCCTGTGTGAACGAGCGCACACGGGTGAGTCCGTGGAGCTCGCCGCTCTTCTCGTAGCGGTAGACGGTGCCGAACTCAGCGATGCGGAGCGGCAGGTCTTTGTATGAGCGTGGCTTCATGGCGAACACCTCGCAGTGGTGCGGGCAGTTCATCGGCTTGAGCATATACTCCTCATCCTCCTCGGGTGTGTGGATGGGTTGGAAGGAGTCTTTGCCGTAGTGGGCATAGTGTCCGGAGGTGACATAGAGGTTCTTGCTGCCGATATGCGGAGTGATGACCTCCTGATAGCCGAAGCGTTTCTGTATCTTGCGGAGCATGTCCTGAAGGCGCAGGCGCAGGTCGGTGCCCTTAGGCAACCAGATGGGAAGTCCCTTGCCTACTCTCTCCGAGAACATAAAGAGTTCCATCTCCTTGCCAATCTTGCGGTGGTCGCGTTTCTTTGCCTCCTCGAGCATGACGAGGTATTCGTCGAGCATCTTCTTCTTGGGGAAGGAAATGCCGTAGATACGTGTCATCTGCTCACGGTTGGCATCGCCGCGCCAGAAGGCACCTGCCACACTGGTGATTTTAATGGCCTTGATGGCACCTGTCGACATGAGGTGCGGTCCGCGGCAGAGGTCGGTGAACGAACCCTGGGTATAGGTAGATATGGTGCCGTCCTCGAGGTCCTGCTCGATATGCTCGCATTTGTAGGTCTGACCGTCGGCGCTGAACTCAGCGATGGCGTCGGTCTTGCTCACGTCGCGGCGCACCACCGGTTCGTCTTTCCTGGCGAGTTCCATCATCTTCGCCTCAATCGTCGGGAGGTCGTTCTCCGAGATGACGTCACCCTCCTTGGGCATCACGTCATAGAAGAAGCCGTTCTCCACGGCAGGACCGAAGCCAAACTGAATGCCGGGATAGAGTTCCTGCAGTGCCTCGGCGAGGAGGTGTGCGCTGGTGTGCCAGAATGTGTGCTTGCCCTCCTCGTCCTCAAACTTGTAGAGTGCGATGGTGGCATCACTGAGGATGGGGCGGTTGAGTTCGACTGTCTCGCCATTGACCCCGCAAGATACAACGTTGCGGGCGAGAGCCGGCGAGATGCTCTCTGCGATTTGAAGTCCGGTGACACCCTGCTCGTACTCACGCACGGTGCCGTCGGGGAAAGTGATTTTTATCATAACAAACGATACAAATATTTGTGAATTACTGATAGTAGGGCACAAAGGTAGTGCAAACCGAGCGCAATGCAAAACAAAAAGTCATTTTTTTGTTTTGCTTTGCCGAGGTGCAGCCTATCTTCGGCGGAGCCAAAGACGAATAAGCGAGGGAAAAGCCAAATTTTATTTTGGCTTTTCAGAGCGAGAGTACCTTCGGCGGAGCCAAAGGTAGTGCAAACCGAGCGCCTAAGATTGTTTCAACACAGAGATACAGAGGTACAGAGTTTTTTCATTCCTCATCCGGCACATAGATGATGCGTCCATCCTCCAATTGGTAGGCGGTACCGATGCGGCGTCCCAAGTCTCCATCACTGTCGGCACTTTTTCCGGAGGTTTTATAAGTGTTGATTTCCTTGCCCTCCTTCATAATGATTTCCATGTTTTCCTTACCAGGATTCTTCACGATGGTGAAATCTTCCTGTCCGAAAATCTCTGTCATGTTCATGTGCATGACCATCGCTACCATCAGCGATACGGCAAAGACCATCGCCACATCAAACAAATTGACCACCACGCTCAGCGGGTCGTTGTCATCATCTTGCAGCAAAGTGCTCCTACGCTTCCTTCTCATGGCTCTCGGCATAAATGCGTGATACAAAGTCAAGGTTGTTGACATCCTTGGCATACCAACGGGTTTTCAGTTGCTGGGTAAACAAGCCAACCGCACTGATGACCAGTCCCACGACGGTGGCGGAGAACACCACCTGCATGTTGTAGGCCATGCCTGAAATGTCGCCCGTGGAAAGACCTACGAGCGCCGGCGACATGGAAATCAACGTGCCGATAAGACCCAATACTGGACCAAGTTTGGTAAGCAGACGGGAAAGGTTCACATCCTTGGCTACTTCCGTTTCATACTGTGTAATCACATAATCGGTATATGCTTCGCTGGCGGGATGGGCAAGGATGTCTGCCAGATATTCTGTGAAGAGGGATTCATGCTTCTCGGGCAAAAGACTCCGCAGGTCATCGATACCCCTTGGTTGGAGTTGCTTGATGGCCATGGCCAGGCGACGACTGTTTCTTCTTCTGACCATGAACTGATTGTAGGTACTTCCCAGAAGTATCAACGCACGGATAAAAAACACAATCAGCAAAATGATGTCGGGGATGAGCAGCGAGTTGGCTATCCCAAAAAGCATTTTTGATATTAATTCCATTTTTTACTATGATTTCTTGATTTCCATTTGATACGATTTCCCATACACCCAATGGCAATAATCAGGACGGCAGCCACCAAGGTGAGCGCCATTGATGTCCAGTCGACAGCCTTCACGTTGGTGCGATAGACAATCTCACCTTTCTGGGTGAGCAGCAGACTGAGAAGGCACACCATCACCGTCAGCCATAGGTGAGCCTCGACACGCTGGTCATTTGCAGGCAGCAGCCTTTTTGCCAACTCTGCACACAATGCTATGATGACAATGACGGCAATGGCATAGACCAGACCGATGGTGGAAAAATCCATACCTGCTTGAAGGAAAAGAAACTTGGTAATGCCATAAAACACCACAGGAAAGACCAACAGGCTCGGATAAGCATGGAGCAATAGCCGCAGGTATTTCCTACCCCGTTTGTTCTCCTCATCGTTGAAGCGAGAAAAACAGAACAGCACGTTGATGGCCGATTCTATCGTCACCAAGATGACAATGCCTTGAAGCACTGTCTCACTGTGCAGCCAACCGTCTATCTGTGTTTTTGACTGAATCACGGCATAGTCTATGCTCCAATAGGCGAATGCGCCCAACAAAAGGGTGAAAGCCAACCTTGGCCATAAAGGCCATAGGCTCATTTTCATGGCGCTGTTGAAAACGACCAGCAGCATCAGCATTAAGAAAAGCATCTCCATATCTACTCTCCCGTCTTGTTCCTGCGGCGCAACAACACCATCAAGCCTATCAGCAAGACAACCACCAAGACGATGGCTGCTATCGCTGTCGTATTGGTTGTTACCGCATCACCTGATGCTCCTTCTACTTTTTCCAGCACCATGTTGTCACCCCGCTGACCTTTGGCCATTGTCATCTGACGTCTGTATTCCTTTCCTGCCTCGCCAGAGAGTCGGTTCTCCACAAATTGCTGAAGTGGCTGGTTGTTGCATACGAAGTCTGTACATGCGGCACCACTTTCCTTCGTGATATCGGAATGGAGCCTTGCTGTCGTGTTGAGTTGGTCGTCGGAAGGATGCCAATAACCCTTTCGGGCACTCTCAAGCATCACCGCCGTCATGGATTGGAAGGCAGCCGGATTCTTCTGCGACATGTATTCCTTGATGCCCAAATGCTCTTCATCAGCGACATAAATGCGGTAAAGAGCATGGTATACGTTCTCATCAAGAGCGGATGGGCGGGTGACAGACCATCCGAAAATGTTACGGAACATCTCGCCAAACATCTGTGCTGTTCCTTCGTCTCCCTTCATGCGTTCTTTGACAAAAGCGGGATTGAGCAGCGTGGTGCGCATCTCCACATCCACAGCCTCCTTCATATCCTGCATCCTTCGGTTGGACCGGTTGCGGTAATCGGCCATCAGCGCATCGGGTTCCTTGCCTGTCAAGGCCTTGACCGTCATGGAGAGCCCGCCTGTGAATTCATACACATGGTCGAGAGAGATGGGTCCCCAGGTGTTGCTCTGCCGGGGTTGCACCACGACATCCGTCTTCCTCAAGGCCGCCTTGAACAAATCCTTCTGGCAGGCGCCCCAGTTTTGCTCGTCACCATAAGCGGCACACATGTTGTTGAGATACCCGTCTGTCAGTTCCTTCGTATCCTTCCATTGGCCACTGCGCTCGATATAGTTCATCATCCCAGTACTGTAGCCATTGTTGACAGGGCCGAAAACCCTGAGCGAAGACAACTCACGGGCCTTCTGTGGTGTCACGCCATTGTCGATGAGTTCCTTTTCCTGTGCCAATGTGCCCTCACGCACGAAGTTGGAATCTTCTTTTTCTGCCGACACCAACTGTATGGCCTCTGTGATGAGTTTCAGGCGTGAGTCTGCGATGTCGCGCAACTGACCGCTCACCTGGATGACAACATCAATGCGAGGCCGACGGAGATTTTTTGCCGGAACTATGCGGAGACTGCCTATGCGTCCCTGACTGTCTCGCACGGGTTCCACACCCAGCATCCACAATGCCTGTGCGATGGTGGCCCCTCCTGTGGCGATGAACTCCCCTGCCCAGAAAGTGTAACTCACCTTTTGAGGGTATGTCCCATGTTGCTTTTTATATTGTGCCAAGGTGTTCTCGGCCAACCGCTTCCCATCCTCCCACGCCTGAGCATCAGGGGTGTTGTCGGGGTTGATGCTGAACATGTTTCTTCCCGTGGGCAGCACATTGGGATTCTGTACGGGGTCGCCTCCTGGTGCGGGAGCGATGCTTCCTCCATGAAGAGCCTGAATCATATTGTCGATTTCGGCTTTTGTAGAACGGAGAATCTGCGTGGCTTCCTCAGACGTGTGGTAGTTGGAAAGCACCTGTTGGCGGGCTTTGGGCAGATAGTGATGTGCCACGAATGCATAGTCGCGTGCCTGCTTGTCGGTGATGCGTCCCTGCTGTTGGTCTTTCCGCGCCATGTCGTAAGCGAGTGGGTCGGCGTTCATGGCGAGGATGGTCTGCTGAAGCTGTTGGTCGGTATAGGGCTGTCCCAAGGTGTAGAAGGCTCCCTGCATTTTCTCGTTCGACAGTTCCTCCAGATGTGCGTCGATGCGCTCCAGTTCTTCCAAAGTATAGGGCTTGCCTGGTATGCTGTCGAGCGAAAGGCTGCGATGCAGTCCCTCGTTGATGATTCTTTTCTTGATGTCGATCACCAAAGCCTGATTACTGCCCCCAGACTCAACTGCCCTGTGCACATCGTTGAGCAGCGTGGCATATTTCTGCCGCATGCCACTCTCAGCGTAGGGAGGTGTGAGATAGGTGAGCAAAGCGGCATGACTTCGACGCTTGGCGATGACCGCCTCGCCGATATTGCCCGTCGTATAATAATAGAAATGTGGTATCGCTCCTATGAGTTGACTGCTCCAGTCTTGTTTCCTCATACCTGCGTCTCGTCCTGGAGTGAATTCCAGGTTTCCATGCGTTCCGAAATGGATGAGGGCATCGGCGTCAAAACCTTTCAACACGTATAAGTAAGGCGCCAGATAACTGTGGGGCGGCGGCACCTCCACTCCATGCACGAGTTTGAAATCATCATCGCCTATGGCAGGACGTGGCTGTGGAAACAGCAGCACATTGCCATACCTCAGACAGGCTACGGCGATGCTATCGCCACGAGTGAGGAGATGACCGGGAGCCTCACCGTATCGTTTGGTCACTTCAGCATATTTTTCTGGTGCAAGCACCTCCTTGGCCCATTTCTCATACTCCGACTTACGCAGCCAAAGCGGATGTCCTTTACGCATATACTCCTGCTGTGCTCCTTTGGCATACGAACCGAGCACCATTCCTTCAGTCTTCACTTGGCGCGCAAAGGCATCGAGGCTTTCGGGCAGACCGGATACGTTGTACCCCTCCTGACGAAGCCGCAACAAGAAGTTATACATCGAGGGAATCACCTCCATGCCGCTTGCCAGCAAAGCATCCTTTCCAGGACGCTTGAAATAGCCAATGGCAATGCGCTTTTCCTTATTGGGCTTTGTCCGCAGTGAGAGATAGCGGCATACGTAGTCGACAAACATCTGGCAGCGTTCCACCTCGGCTGTATGTTTGAAGAAACCTTTTTTGTCTTTGTTCTGTGTGCCGATGCAGAAAGGCGCTATGCCGCCATCTATCTCGGGTATGACGATACGTGCATTCTTCGAACCGCTTGACATGGGCATCGAC
This sequence comes from uncultured Prevotellaceae bacterium, assembly GCA_902767775.1. Taxonomy (GTDB): domain Bacteria; phylum Bacteroidota; class Bacteroidia; order Bacteroidales; family Bacteroidaceae; genus Prevotella. Next base: position 11,628 of record CACXIP010000017.1, read on the forward strand.
TCGTTCATCCAGTCATCGTGGCTGCAAGAGAGCGGATAGGGACTGAAAAGCGGAATGTTGTGCTCGTTGAACCAATGCACAAGCGTATCGTTGCCTATCCTTCCCATCGCCATGAAAACGATGGCATCTGGCTTGAGTCTGCGAAGCATCTTGTCGCGCTTCTTCCCCATGGCCGTCAAAGGATACACGTTCATCCCTTTCTCTGTGAACATCGAGATCAGGGTGTCAACATGCTCCCTGTTGCCTTCCATCGGAAAGGATATGCCAGAGATGAAAGCCACTTTTGGGCCATCCTGATGATACAATCCTTTCTTCTGCAGATATTCCGTCAGTTCATCAGCAGTCTTGAAATACCGTCCATACTCTCGGTGGTAATACATGTTCGCCGGCACCTCCACAGGGTCTTCCATCTCTTGGTCGCCCCAACGGTGCGGGGTGGCGATGTGGCGAAGATAGCGCAGTCCATTGCGGTAGTTCTGACGGTTGTCGTTGTTGAAATAGCGCTGAAGCGTGGCTATCTGCTCAGTGGTGAGATTGCGGTTCTCTACAAAATCGCTGGAGCGCAGTGTCTTGGTGAAGATGGGAATGCCATTCTCTGCTGCTTTGTTGATTTCATCCATCTGCTCGTCGCTCAGGAAAATGCGGCGGGCATAGACGATGATGGCGTCGAAGTTGTCGATATCGTGCATTTCGTCGGCTTCCATGCATGTGACCTCGATGTGGCGCGAGTCGTTGTTGAGCACGAAGTCAGCCTGCTGCGCTTCCAATGCATTCACCACGAGTATGCGCGTGGGCGACATATAGTGGCGGTAGATGATATAGGTACCTGCCGCAAGGAGGGCAAGCAGGCTCAGTATGACGAGACTTTTGCGGATGTTCATAAGGTTATTTGCTGCCGTTCTTCATTTTTTTAGTATACAGGTCTTGTATCTCAGGCACTTCACCAAGTCCCTCGATGTGGAGTTCCACGCTGAACCCCAGTTCTTCCAACTGTTGCTTCCATTCCACGGAAATGTCATTGCTGGCATGGTCACCAGCGACAAAGAGCAGTGGGACGAGTATCACCTTGCGGGCTTTCATCTGTTTCATCTCTCGGACAGCAGTGTCGAAAGTGGGATAGCCTTCAATGGTGGCGACATGATAGTTGGGATGGCCTTGTGCTCGCATCATATAGTCAAGTTGACTGTAAAGGGCGGTTGCTGGGTTTTCCGTGCCGTGTCCAACGAACAGCACATGCTCACGTTTCTTGTTGTCAGCAGGATGACGGGCTGCGAGGATGCTGCAGACCTGTTGAGCATCTTCTACGGAATAGAGCAATGGCGTGCTTATCCAAAGGCTGTCGAAAAAGGGATGCAGATTGTCGATTTCCTTGCGCAATCTGTCCATCTCTATACCATCGATGATATAAGTGGGTTGGATGAGAATGCGCCGGTGTCCTTGTGCACGAAGGCGCAACAGGGCATCGGTGGGAGTTTCCTTGCGTATGCCGCGCTTTTCCAGGCGAGCCATTACAATCCTGGAGGTGTAGGCCTCGGCGAGCGCCAATCCGGGAAATTCCTTTTGGGCTTTCGCATTAATGGCATCAATGGTCTTAGCCCTTGTGTCGTCGTAGGTAGTACCGAAATGCACCATCAATATGGCGGTGGGAGGCTCAACAACGTCCTGTGCGCGGACGTATGCCGCGCACAGGATGATAGTAATGAATAAAAACAGTTTTCTCATTGTCGGGTTATGGTTAGTCCTCCACGAGGCGGATTTGCTCAAAATAGTAGCCTTCTGCCACATCGACACCCTTGCTCACCGCACCGGTGGCAACATCATAGACATAGACGCAGGGGGCAGCACTCTGTGTGTTGACACCGAAGAACACCTTGCCTGCAGCCCTGTCGAAAGCGGAGCGCTGTGAGAAGCGGCCGCTGCTGTAATCGATGTCGGAGCCGTTGACAGCCATCCGTGTGCGGGTATTGGCATTGAGGTCGATGACACTGTAATAGTGGCTGTAGCTGTCAATCTGTGTGGCTTTTCTTGTTCCACCCTTGCCGTCATCCTCAGTGAGGGCATCGTTACGTGAATACACGAACACCTTTCCTTTGCCGAGATATTGTGCGGTCAGCAATTTGCCATCGACATTGGGGAATCCGTTATAGCCTGCATCGAAGTTGAAGTTGCCCTTGCTGATGCGCAACAACTTGCCTTCCTCTCCAATCTCTGTATCGCTGAAGGCAACAAGGTAAAGGTTGCCTTTCTCATCGAAGAAGGTGGTCTGCTGAAGCAGTTCTCCATAGGCAGAGCCTGCCATCTCGTTGGCCTCGCTGTTGATGATGTCCTGCTCGACAGCCATAGTGTTGGCATCGATGACGGCGATGTGGAAATACGGTTCGTTCTTGGCGGTTCTTCCCGACCCCTTCTTGTTGTAGTAGAAATAAAACAGTTTGTTGTCGCTCTCGCGATAGGCAAGGATGCCGCTGGTGGTGAAGCTGTCGTAGCCGTCGGCCAGCTGGAGGCTGAGCGTGCCCTCGCTGATGATGCTCATGTTATCGGTGTTGAGTTTGGTCCACACGATGGCGTTCTTATCACCGTTGGCCGCCATGATGACGAGCGTGTTGTCGCTTGTCCAGGCATGGCAGTACTGACGGGTGTTGTAGGTGTTCTCGCGGAAAGGCTGTGCCTGCACCACCTGCATCTTGTTGTCTTTAAACTGCAGTTTGACAAAGCGGTCGGCAGAGACGGGCACTTGGTAGTAATATTTGCCTTTGAGAATCATCTCCATCGAGTAATCGGCATTGATTTCCGCACCCATGTTCTTGAAATCGACGGTGGCACCGCCATCCAGGGTGCTGCGGCTCTGCATGATGGTGGTGACGTCTCGTCCCATGCCACCCTGCTTGCCTACGGTGACGGTAAGGTCGAAGTGATGGGGAACATCAACGATGGGGTCGGTGCCTAGTTCCTCATCGAAGGTGACATCCTTGATGTCGTCGACATTGATTTCCAACGTCGTGCCGTCGGTCTTGAGGATTTTCATCACATACTGGTTCTGTGCATGGATGCCGAGACACAGCATCATGATTGCTGTCAAAGCGAGTAATAGTCTTTTCATATCTTTTAGTTTTTTGTTTGTTGATTTTTACTTATTCAGAATTTTGATGCTGGCCTTTGCCGTTTTCACGATGTAGAGGCCCTTTCCCAGAGTTGTGAGGTCGATGTCGGCGTTGCCGTCGGCTGAGATGCGGTAGGAGCCAACCATCCGTCCGTCGGAGGTATAGACACGCACAGATTCACCGGCTTTGGCCCGGGTGACATAGAGATGCCCCATCTCGATACGTGGTTTCTCTTCTGTCATCTCGAAAATGCCCGAAGGGGTGTCCGAGAAATAATACTTAGCCACATCGCCTAATGACGCAGATACTTTTTCCTCGCCTGCCACGGTCACTTTCAGCTCACCGCTCTGGCAGGTGATGATGGGCTTGTCCTGAAGGGCGATGACAGTCTGTGTGCCGTCCCTCAGGTCGAACACCACATACTTCATCCCCTCTGCGCTGGCACTGGTGGTTACCAGCAGCACCAGCAGGGTGAATAAGAATTTCAGTTTTTTCATCTTGTCAGTTGTTTAAAATGAATGTTGGTTGGTTGATTGCAAAAGGATTCTGAACTTGGCAAACAATGTCCGGCCGGGTTTCTGCAACTTGTAGTTGTCGTATATGGTACGGTCGAAGAGGTTGTCACAGCTCACCGACAGGTTGTAGCGACCCTGATGCCAGGAATAGGTGGCTTGGGCGCCAAAGATATTCTTTTCCGGGATACGTGCTTTGGTGTCGAGCGCTCCGTATCCTTCCCATGAGAGATAGAACCAATGCACCCACTGGTAGTCTACACCAAGATGCAGGTGGTCGCCTTTGGCAAAAAGGTTGCGGAAATGGTAGTGTGCCTCGGCGGAGGCAAAAAACCAGGGGCGGTTGGGTACATGGTTGTTGAACGTGACGGATGGCTTGCCGTCGCTCTTGAATTCCATACGGTCTCGTGCGTCCTGCCAGGTCACGTTGCCCACCACCTGCAGTCGCTGCTGCCAGTCATACCTCAACTCCCCTTCGATGCCTTTGATATGTACCGCCGGCACGTTGACATACTGCATCATGCCTTCTTTCTCCGACACCTGCGGCTGGATGTAATTGTCCACATGGCGAAGAAATCCGCTCACTTCGTAGGAGAGGGTGTGGTCGTGGCTTCTCAGGGTGCCGAAGAGACTGAGGTTGGTATTCTCGCTCTTTTCGGGTTCGAGGGTGACATTGGCATAGATGGTGGTGCCATTGCCTAACAGCTCTCTTGCCAGCGGCAGTCTGACGCTGTGCTCATAACTGGCCTTGACCGACAACGGCTCCATCAGTTGAAAACGGAGTCCAGCTCCCCATCCAAAGTCGTTTTGGGTGGATGAGCCTTGCACATCTCTGGAGCCCGTCACCGTGGGGATGTCCGTCTGTCGGATGTCGAGATGGTTGATGTAGTCCTTGAGGAAGAAGGTGTTGGCCATCCTCCCTCCGAAGAGCGACTGATTATAGGCAAGACCGATGATGTGTTTCTCCAAGATGTCGTTGGCTGGTTCGAAACTCTTGTCCACCTCATCCCATCGGTCATTGCCCGTGCGGTTGAGGGCATAACTCAGGTTGGCCAAATGTCCCTCGGCCAGCGTGTAGGTGAGGTCGGCACGCCCGATGGTCAAGGGGCGCTTGTAGTGACGAAGGGAGCGTGACCGTCCCGTAATCTCATTACGTGAGCTCTTGATAAACTCCCCGTTCCAATTGTATTTGCGATAGGTGGTGTCGACGGTCTGTGAATGGTCCCAGGTGTGCGAGAACGACAGGGTGGCGCTGAGGTCGCGCAGCAGGAAATGATGCTTCTGATAGTTGGCAAAAATACCCCATGCCTCGGAATGCCTTTCCGCTTCGCCCACCACCTTGGTCTGTATCTGACCGGTCTGGACTTCCTTGTTCACTTTGTTGAAAGAGGCTCCGACAAAGAAATCATCTGCCCACCATTTGTCCCTCACGCCGACCTCCAGTTGTCCGAGGAAAGAGAGGTAACCGTCGTGGAAGCGCCTTCGGTCGGCGGCCACATACTCACGGTTTTCCTCGTCCCACACCTCAACTCCTTTCATCATATAGTCGTTTTTCGAGGCGTTGATTCCGACTGTGGGGCGGATGGTGAGGCCATTGCCAAACACATATTGTCCGTTGAGGTCGCCTTTGTGCGTGTGGTATGACCCGAAACCGTAGGAGGCATCCAGATAGTTGGTCTTGCGGCGGTTGGTGACGATGTTCACGGCACCGCCCAGCGCATCGCTGCTGAGCCAAGTGGGCACCACTCCCTTGTAGATTTCGATATGTTCGATGAGGTTCACGGGCAGACTGGCAAGAGTCACCCCCGAACCTTTGGTGTCGAGAGGCACACCGTCAATGAAATAGCGTACGGAGTTGCCCGACATGCCGTTGATGCTCAAATCAAAGTCGGAACCAACGCCGCCTTCTTCCCGAATCTTTACGCCGGCTGTGCGGTCAACCAGACTGCTGAGCGAACTGATGCTGCTGGCCACGGACCTGATGTCGATGGCATTGACGGAGAAAGCACCCTCGCGCAACCGCTGGGTCTTCGATTTGCCTGTCACTGTCACGTTGTCCAATGTAATCGTATCGTTCGACAGGCTCTTTTTGCTTGGAGTCTGGGCACCAACGTACAAACATGACAGACAGACTATCATCAATAACAGTCTTCTCATGATAATAATAGTAAGAAATAACTCCACTTGGCCTTATTCCCGAGGCTTTTGTTTCGTCCTTTTTGTGACATGGCAGGTTTCCTGGCTCTCTCCGAAAAGTCTGCCTTCCCAATTCTCTCAGTGGCTTTTTTGACTTTTCATAATGGAGATGACAGTAGCGGGTACTGCTCAGGATTTGCACCTGATTCCCTCTATACATGGGTGGAACACCCAGTATCACCAATGTCGGATGCAAAATTAATCATTTAAAGGGGAAAAGCGAAAAAAGTTGTTTTAATTTTTAAAAGTGCGACAAATAAACAGTGTTTTCCCCATCTATCGCAAATACGGCTATCTGTCATTCATTGTCTTGATGAAAAGGATAAAGATACAGAGGTACAGAGTTTTTTTGTTTTCTCTGTTGTTCTGAATGCCTGTCAGAGATGCCTCTGGCTACGCTCAGCAGCGTCGGGCGCATGGCCTTCACTTCGTCCATATAACTTTCTGTCGTCATGCCTTTTTGTCGTTCTTTTGTCTATATGACGCCATATTGCTTTTTTTGTGACATAAAAATGAGAAAAAATGAAATTGGAAACAGCCCGCCTCTCACCATAAAAAACGGGCTTAGACAAGCCTGAAGTTTGTCTAAGCCCGTTTTAATATTCACGTCTGCTGCTTTAGAACTTGTCGGCAGCAGTGTAAATCCACTGATAGATGCAGCTCGCGATACCGAAGATGGCGACACCGGCGGTGCAGAGAGCCAACGCCAGTTTGGTGTTGATGTCGCTCTTGAACGTGGGCAGCGGAGTCTCCGTCTTCTTGATGTACATCGCCTTGACGATGAGCAGATAGTAGTAAAGACTCACCACCGTGTTGACCAAGGCGATGAAGACCACCACGTAAGCCAGTTTACCAACGGTAGTGCCGAAGGTATGACCACTCACGCCAGCCATGAACACGAAGAACTTGCTGAACATACCTGCGAACGGCGGGATACCAGCCAGGGAGAAGAGCGCAAGCGTCATGAGGAACGACAGGCGCGGGTTGGTGGTATAGAATCCGTTGTAGGAGTCCATGTCGGTAGTTCCACCGTTTTTCTGCTCCACCACATTGATGACACTGAACACCGCCAGGTTGGCGACGACATACACCAGCACATAATATGACAGTGCTGTGACGCCCATCGTCTGCTCACCCGTCACCGCCAGCATGATGTAGCCCGCCTGCGAGATGGAGCTGAACGCCATGAATCGCTTGAGGTCCTTCTGCCGCATGGCAAAGAGGTTGGCGACGGTGATACTCAGTACGATGACGATATAGAGGAAATAGTGCCACTCGGTGTAGAGAGCGGGGAACACCTTGAACAGCAATGCCATGAAGGTGAAGGCAGCAGCACCCTTTGATGCCACGCTGAGATATCCCGTCACCACGGTGGGCGCACCCTCATAGGTGTCGGCTGTCCAGAAGTGGAACGGCACGAGCGAGATTTTGAAACCCAGTCCGCTGAAGAAGAACACCATGCCCATCACGGTGAGCGCATTGGCATGCAGGTTGGCAGCTACGTCACCGAAATAGAGCGTGCCACAGGCACCATAGAGGAACGAGAGTCCGAAGAGCATCACACCGCTTGAGAAAGCAGCCGTGAGGATATACTTGGCAGCACCCTCAGCCGAGTTGTTGCGGTGCTTGTCGAGAGCCACGAGGCATGCCATGGGGATGGAAGCCATCTCCAGTCCAAGGTAGAACATCAGGAAATGTCCTGCCGACATCATCATGAACATACCCAGCAGGGTGGAGACCACGAGCATATAGAACTCACCCTCGCGGGCGCGTCCCTCCTCCGCAGTAATCCACGGACGGCTCATGATGACCACGATGAGCGATGCCAATGAGAGGATGGCCTTCATCACATTCACCGCACTCGAGGTGACATACATGCCACCGAAAGCCGAGGTAGGCTCCAAGGGGAGGATGCACACCAAGGTGAGCACTCCCATATAGATGCAGGTCAGCGGGTTGAACCACGGGCGCCGATCATCCTTCGCAGAGGCGAAATCTGCAATGAAAATAGCTATCAGGATGGCCACCAGAAGGCCTTCCGGAATCATATTGAGAAATTGACTGTAATTCATATCACTTCTTCATTTAAGGATTGACGACACTGAGGATGGGAGCCACTGCATCGGAGATGACATTGCTCACCCAGAGCGGGAAGATACCCAGTCCGGCGACACAGAAGATGAGGCAGCACACGGCGACGCGCTCATCCCAGGTGGCATCGGTGAGTTCCTCGTAATGAGGATCAGCCACCTTCTGATAGAGAATCTTGCCCACCACGCGGAGGATATAGACGGCTGTCACCACAATCGAACCGCATGCAATGATGGTGGCGGTGCGGTGGAAGACATCGTTGTTCTCAAACGAGCCCACGAAGATGGTCATCTCAGCCACGAAACCGGAGAAGCCCGGCAAACCGAGGTTGGCGAGACCGGCGAGCACGTATCCCACGGAGAGGAACGGCATAATCTTCATCAGACCACCGAGTTTGCGCACGTCGCGCGTGTGGGTGCGTCCATAGATCATACCGATGAGGGCAAAGAAGAGGGCCGTCATCAGACCGTGCGAGAGCATCTGGATGATGGCACCCGTGCAGGAGGTGCGTGTCATCATCAGGATGGCGAAGAGCACCAGACCGCAGTGCGACACCGACGAATAGGCATTGATATATTTCAGGTCGGTCTGCACACAGGCAGAGAGCGCGCCATACACCACAGAGATAGTGGTGAGGATGATGAATATCCACGACAACTGCTGGGCAGCATGGGGAAGCAGATACATGGCAATGCGGAAGCAGCCATAGCCACCGAGCTTCATCAGCACACCGGCGTGGAGCATCGACACCGCCGTGGGCGCCGAAGCATGACCGTCGGGGCTCCATGTGTGGAACGGGAAGAGGGCTCCAAGCACACCGAAACCGATGAAGACGAAGGGGAAGAGCACATTCTGCATCTTGTCGGGAATTGCCATGCCGGGCAGGCTGTTGTTCTTTGCAATCTCCACGACATCCATCGTCGAGGCACCACTGAAGAAGTAGATGCCCAAGATGCCGATGATAAGAAGTGCCGAACCACCCATCAGCATGAGGGTCAGTTTCATGGCAGAGTATTCCTTGGCTCCCGAGCCCCACACACCGATGAGAAGATACATCGGGATGAGCGCCACCTCATAGAACATGAACATGGTGAACATATCGGTGCTGATGAAGAAGCCGAAGACACCCGAACTCAGCAGGGTGAACCAGAGGAAGTACTCCTTGGTGAGCGGCTTGAGCTGCCATGAGGCGAACGTGCCTGTGAAGACAATGATGCTCGAGAGGAGCAGCATGACGACCGAGATGCCGTCGACACCCACAGAGTAGCAGATATGGAGCGGAGCGAACCACTCATGGCTGGCGGTGTAGAGCATCGGATAGGCATCAGCCGGCATCGTCTGACGCAAATGAATGAAGTCAACGGTCAGATAGATGGAGAGCAGGAGCAACGCTGCCGAGCCCACCACCATCACACCCCGCACCTGGTTGAGGCTGCGTGCGAGCCACAGGCCCAGCAGCATCAGTACGGGAATTACTACGAAAATTGTCAGTATACTCATTTCTTCAGTCTTTTACAGTGCACATAACAGGATTAAGGTTAAAGCCACGGTACCGGTGAGGAACCAGACGGCATACTGGCGCACGTCGCCGCTCTGCCATCCGCGGATGCTCTCACCGCCCTCGCTGGCACCCCATGCCATGAAGTTGAACGTCCCGTCGATGACGTGGCGGTCGAACCAAGCGATGGGTTTGGAGACGAGGTTGAATATCACCTTGTGGGTGACGAAGAGCCACACCTGATCCATGTAGAAACGGCGGTAGGCTGCCCTGTGCAACCTTGGCATGGCAGCATACAACTTGTCGGCGATGGGCTGTTTCTCACCTTTATAAATATAGGTGGCGAGCGCAATGCTCAACAGCGCGATGATGGTGGAGGTGATGGCAATCTGCGTGTCGAAGTGGATGGTGTAGTCCTGTCCTGTAGCCGACACGAAGCTGCCGAAGTTGCCACCCATTCCGGTGAAGCCTGCGATGGTGGAGTAGATACCCACACCCATGGTGATGACGCAGAGCACGATGAGCGGAATGGTCATCGTGAGCGGAGCCTCATGCGGAGTGTGGTGCTCATGTGCCTCCTTGTTCTCCGTACCCCAGAAGATGCCGTAGTAGAGACGGAACATATAGAATGCCGTCATGGCAGCAATACCCGTCATGATCCATCCCACCACCGGACTGTAGGCGAAGCATGCCGTGATAATCTCGTCCTTGGAGCAGAAGCCCGAGAAGAACGGGATGCCGGCGATGGCCAGACAGCTGATGAGGAAGGTGATGTGGGTGACAGGCATGTACTTGCGCAGACCACCCATCAGCGCCATCTCGTTGGAGTGGACGGCATGGATGATGCAGCCAGCACAGAGGAAGAGGCAAGCCTTGAACATGGCGTGGGTGAACAAATGGAACATCGAAGCCATGTAACCCAACTGTGTGTGGTTGTCGAGCAAGGCCTCATGACCTGGCAGACAGACGCCGAGCGCCACCATCATAAACGCAATCTGCGAGATAGTGGAGAAGGCGAGCACACGTTTGATGTCAGTCTGAGCACATGCCACCGCAGCAGCGTAGAAGGCGGTGAACACACCCACCCATACGACGATGCTCAGCGACTGAGGAGCATACTGAATCCAGAGCGGGAACAGACGTGCCAACTGGAACACACCAGCGACCACCATCGTGGCGGCATGGATGAGTGCCGAGACAGGTGTCGGACCCTCCATGGCATCAGGCAGCCAGATGTGCAACGGGAACATTGCACTCTTGCCGGCACCACCGATGAACATCAGCACCAGTGCGGTGGGCAGGATGAAGCCACCTGCTGCAAGCGCCTTGGCGGTGTTGGCAGCGATAAACGGTGTGGTTCCATCGCCCATCTGCAAGGCAGGCACGAACGAGAAGCTGAACGACTCGGTGTAGTAGCCAAAGATGAGGATACCGATGAGGAAGAACATATCAGCGAAACGGGTGACGATGAACGCCTTCTTGGAGGCAGCCACTGCCGTGTGCAACTGATAGTAGAAGCCGATGAGGAGGTAGGAGCTGACACCCACCAACTCCCAGAAGAGGTACATCTGGAAGATGTTGGTAGCCACCACCAGTCCGAGCATCGACATGGTGAAGAGCGAGAGGAAGGCGTAGTAGCGCTGGAATCCCTTCTCGCCATGCATGTAGCCAAAAGAGTAGATATGCACCATCAGGCTCACCGTGGAGATGACGATAAGCATCATCACCGATATGGGGTCGAGCATGAAACCGATGTCAAAATGCAGGTTGCCGAGCGGCAGCCAGGTGAAGTTGAACGGAACGATGGTGGGATAGATGCCCTCCGGCAGGCGGTCAGTACCGAAATACTTGAATGCCGTATAGTAGGACAGCACGGCGATGATTCCCAGCACGGTGGTGCCGATGAGTCCCGCCGTCCGGTGCGACAGCTTGTCCTCGAACAGTCCGATGAAGACGAACGAGAGAGCTGGCAAGAGCAGTATCAGAAAAGCATAACTGTAATCCATGTTGCTTGTAAGGGTTTAAATTATAGTCTCATGTTTTCAATACTGTTCACCTGGTCGCTGTGGAACCTACGGAAGACATTGATGATGATAGCCACTGCAACTGCTGTCTCGGCGGCGGCGACGCCAATAGAGAACAGCGTGAAGAAGAAGCCCTCGAGCTGGTCGGGGAAGAGAAGTCTGTTGAACACGGTGAAATTGATGTCAACTGCGTTGAGGACAAGTTCCACCGAGATGAGCATGGCAATCAGGTTGCGCCGTGTCACGAATCCGAAGACACCGATGAAGAACAACAGTGTGCTGAGGATGAGGAAATATTCTACTGGTATCATATTACTTGTCCTTTCTTGAGATGACGATTCCGCCGATGATACATGCGAGGAGGAAGACCGAGATGAACTCGAATGCGAGCACATATTGGTATTTCTCCGACCCCATGAGGGTGTCGCCAATGAGGTTCATAGGCACCTCCGTGTTGGGGATGGCGAGACTGACGAAGTGCTGCTTGAGAAGGATGACCATCACCATGGCGCACCCCACGAGGGCAGCCAGGCATCCTGCCACCACCTTGCTGCCGCGCATACGCTCGGTGAGACCCTGGAGCCCATGCTTGTTGACCAGTTGGATGGCGAAGATGTAGATCATCGTGATACCTCCCGCATAGACGCTGATTTGAGCGGCGCCGAGGAAGGTGTAGTCGAGCAGGAAATAGATTCCCGCCACGCCGAAGAGGACAAAGAGCAGGAAAGTGGCTGCCCGCATGATACTCTTGGTAGTGACGCAATAGATGGCCGAGCCCAGGATGACGACGGCCAGGATGCAAAACATTACGATATTAGCCATATTCCTTACTTTGTTTTAGTATTGAACTTACCGATGGTGAGCGGTGCGCCTCCGTCGATGAGCTGAGGCAGCGAGCCTCCCTCATAGACCTCCTTGTCGAGGTGGAGCACGAGCGAGCCACGGTCGAACACGCTGTTCTCGAAATCGTTGGTGAACTCAATGGCGTCGAAGTTGCAGGCGTTGGTGCAGAGTTGGCAGAACATGCAGTCGCCCAGGTCATACTGGTAGTCGACCAGCACGCGCTTCTTCTTGCCCGTCTCCTCATCGGTACGCATCTCAGATACAATCTTGATGGTGCCGTTGGGACAAGCCTTCTCGCACATCGTGCAAGCCACGCAGCGGTGTGCGCCGTCTTCTCCGCGCTTGAAGACCAGCCTTCCGCGGTGGCGCTTCGCCACATGCAGGGTGGTCTTGCGGTTCTCGGGATATTGCTCCGTTGACTTCGGTGTGAAATATTCCACCAGGGTGGTCTTCAATCCCACGACCAAAGTCTTCATACCAGAAGCAATTTCGCCAAAATATGATTTATTTTCCATTATTCTGATAAATATGTGTTAATGGTCTGAACGGATGACTTAGAAATGGAGTTTGAAAGCCACGATGATGGTCATCAGCACCAGGTTGAGCAGCGAGAGCGGCATGATGTACTTCCACTCCAGCTTCAGAATCTGGTCGATGCGGAGGCGGGGATAGGTCCACCTCACCCACATGAGCAGCCATACGATGAAGAAGGTCTTGCCCATGAACCACACGATGCCGGGGATGTAGTTCATCACATTGTCAAATCCCTCGATGCCGATGTTGACGGGAGCCCATCCACCGAGGAAGACGGTGGCTGCCACGCCCGAGATGATGAAGAGGTTGAGGTACTCTGCGAGGTAGAAGAATCCGAATCCCATGCCCGAATACTCGGTGTGGTGTCCGGCTGTCAGCTCGCTCTCAGCCTCCGCCATGTCAAACGGTCCGCGGTTGGCCTCAGCATTTCCTGCTACGAGGAAGGTGAGGAAGGCGATGATGGCAGGGATGTGCCCCTTGAAGATGAGCCAGTTCCAAGGTCCTGTCTGTGCCTCCACGATACCGCTGACCTGCAGCGTTCCGGTGAGGATGACCGCCGTGATGAGGCAGAGGCAGAGCGATATCTCATAGGATATCATCTGCACGGCACCACGCATGGCGGAGACGACAGAGTATTTGTTGTTGGAAGCCCATCCGGCGAGGAAGATACCCACGATGCCAATAGACGATATGGCGGTGAGCAGGAAGATACCCACGTTGAAGTCGAGCACGCCTGCACCCTTGTTCCACGGCAGGAAGCCGAAGGCGCCCACCGACCCGATGATGACGAGCAGCGGTGCTACGCCATAGAGCAACTTGTCGGCACGGTCGACGAAGAAGATTTCCTTGATGAGCATCTTGAGCACGTCGGCGAACACCTGGAGCGTGCCCCACGGACCGACACGCATCGGGCCAATACGGCACTGGAAGTAGGCGCACACCTTACGTTCCATGAATATCAGAGCGATAGCGATGAGGGCGTATGCCACGAGAATCAGCAAGCCCACGATCACACACTCTATCAGAATCGACCAGAAGTCCCCGAGGCCTAATGTCTCGCGGAGCAGGGAGTCGAACCATTGTGATACGATAGAAAAATCAAACATAAGAAGTATTTCTTGAATGTGAAAACGTGGTTATCTGTCAATGTCGGGAATGACGAAGTCGATGGCTGCTCCCGTAGTCACGAGGTCGGCGATTTTCTGTCCTCTCAGCATGGGGTCGAGTGCGCCCACGAGGGTGAGGCCCATCGGGCGCATCTTCATGCGGTACGGGCTCTTGTCGCCCCTTGAGTCGAGATAGACGCCAAACTCACCGCTGGCACCCTCGACTGAGAAGTACCACTGTCCCTCAGGCACCTTGATGACAGGTTTCTGCTTGACATAGAAGTCTCCTTCCGGGATGTTGTCGATGAGTTGCTCGATGATGTCGAGGCTCTGGTAAATCTCCTGGATATGCACCAGGTAGCGGTCCATGGAGTCGCATCCCGTGAGGGTAATCTGTTTCCACTCCACTTTGTCGTAGAGGTCGTAGGGATGGTTTTTCCTCACGTCGTTTGCCCATCCGGCGGCACGTCCTGCCGGACCTGTCACGCCGTAGTTGATGCAGTCCTCACGCCCCATCACACCCACCTGCTCGAAGCGGTTGTGGGTAATGATGTTGTCGCCGAACACATCCATATACTCCTGAATCATCGGACGGAGGTATTTGCAGAGCGTCTTCGTGTTCTCCACGAAGTTGGGGTCGATATCGTCCTGCAGTCCACCAATCCTGTAATAGTTCTGAATCAGTCTTCCGCCAGTGGTCTCCTCCATGACGTTGAGCACATGCTCGCGGTCGCGCATGCAGTAGAGGAATGCCGTGAGGGCGCCGAGGTCCTGTGCGCAGCATCCGCAGTAGAGCAGGTGGGAGTCGATACGCTGCAACTCATCCATGATGGTGCGGATGTATTTGATGCGGTCGGTGAGTTCGATACCCATACCCTCCTCGATGACGCCCACGAGAGCGTGGCGGTGCATCATGGCAGAGAGGTAGTTGAGCCTATCGGTCAGCGCGAGTGTCTGCGGGTAGGTGTATCCCTCCCACATCTTCTCTATGCCTCTGTGGATATAGCCCAGATGCGGATAGATGCGCTTGACGGTCTCGCCGTCGACGACTGTCTGGAGACGGAGCACGCCGTGTGTTGAGGGGTGCTGCGGTCCGATGTTGATTACATAGTCGTTCTCATCGAAGAGACGGTGCTTCTTGGCCAGGAGCCTTCCATCATCGTCGAGGCTGTATTCCGTGGCGTAGTCCGACTCGATGTCATCCTCCAGGGAGTAGGAGTCGTCGAACTTCCAGTCCTTCCTGAAGGGATGGCCCTTGAAGTCATTGCGCAGGAAGAGGCGCTCCATGTGCGGATGTCCGAGGAACTTGATGCCATAGAAGTCGTACACCTCACGTTCCAGCAGGTCGGCACCTTTCCAGAGGTCGATGACGGAATAGATGACATGGTCTTCACCCGTCTTCCTGGCGATGGTCTTCACGCTGGTGCGCTCATGGGTCTCGGTGTTCTCGAGGATATAGACGCAGCCCAGTCCCTCCTCGCCGAAGTCCTCTCCGACGATGGTCACGAGGTAGTCAAAATGCTGCTTTTCCTTCAGGTCGCGCATCTCGCGGCAGAGGCTGTCGAATGCGATGGTCTTGCTGTCGAGTTTCATTTGGCTTCCTCCTGTTCTTTTTTGAGTTGCTCAGTGAATTCCTCCGGGACGTCGGTCACCACAATCGGCTGTTTCCAGCCCGATGCGAGAGCCTCGTTAGACAGGCCCAGTTCACGTTCCTCTGCAGTCTGCTTGTGGTTGGCTCCACCGAGGAATTTCTCGATTTTCACCTTCCGCTGCAACTGCATCATACCATAGAGGATGGCCTCGGGACGCGGAGGACAGCCAGGGATATAGACATCCACCGGCACAATCTCCTCGATGCCCTTCACCACGTGGTAGCTGGACTTGAACGGTCCGCCGGATATGGTGCATCCGCCGACAGCAACCACATATTTGGGTTCGGCCATCTCATCATAGAGGCGTTTGAAGGCTGGTGCCATCTTGTGGGTGATGGTACCTGCAGTCATAATCAGGTCGGCCTGACGGGGTGAGTTGCGAGTCACCTCGAAGCCGAAACGTGAGAAGTCGTAGCGTGCGCATCCCACAGCCATAAACTCAATGCCGCAGCAGGATGTGCCGAAGGTGAGCGACCACAGCGAGTTGGACCTGCCCCAGTTGATGAGCTGGTCGAGATTGCCGGTCACCACATTGACTCCGCCCTCATGGAGTTCATCCACAATGCGCTCCAGAGCCTCATTGTCCTTGAACTCCTCGTAGGGAATGCTTTTGATGTGTGGTTTTCTTACTTCCATTCCAACGCTCCTTTCCGCCAGGCGTAAGCCAGGCCAAATACGAGCACGAGCAGGAAGAAACCGATGCTGACCACTGCCATTGCACCGTATTTCTGCACCACTACCGCCCATGGGTATAAGAAAACAGTCTCGATGTCGAACATGAGGAAAAGGATGGCGAAGAGGTAATAACCTATCGACACGGGAATCCATGAAGACCCATGTGTAGGAATACCACACTCAAATGGCTCACCTTTTACCTTGTTGTACGACCGAGGCCCAATCAGCTTGGCAATGACGTATGCACCCACCACCAAGACAACTGCCGTTAAGATAACGGTAACTAACAAAGTGAAATACATATATATGTTATTAATAATGATTGTATGCTCATCAAGAGTGACAACTCATTTACGGCGACAAAGGTAGTAAAAAAAACGCATATATAAACCATTTTCCCACTTATTTTTGGGGGAGCAGGTTTTTTCTATAGTCGGACAAGTCGGACAAGTCGGACAAGTCGGACGTGTCGGACAAGTCGGACGGTAGGACGAGTCGGACTGGTCGGACTGGTCGGACTGGTCAGAGTGAGACAAATCTCACCAATCCCTCCATGGGACTCTGGAAAACCTGGTCGACAAGGAACCCCTCCAGCTGTGCCGCCTCTTTCAGTTGCTCCTGATAGTACCATGCCACGCTTCCTATGGCCCTGACCGGCAGGTCGTGTCTGCCATACTGCACGATATTGCGCCGGAAAAAGGCACGGAAGTTGTCGACAACCAACTTCCTCACCTCTTCGACATGGATATGGCTGTGGATGAATCGTGAGGTCCTGGCCAAATAGCGGTTGGGCAGCGGCTGACGGTAGACCGCCTGGATGACATCCGATATTTCCTGTTGGGTTTCTGCCAAATACTCTTCAAGCAATCCATTGGGCATCAGCCCTTTGCAGAGAGAGCCCAAAAAGAGTTTTCCCAAGACTGCACCGCTCCCCTCATCACCGAGGATGAAGCCCAGCGGTGGGGTATTGGCGATGATTGTCTGCCCGTCGTAGAGTCCGGAATTGGAACCTGTGCCGAGGATGCAGGCGATACCCTCCCCATGGCCAAAGAGTGCCCGGGCGGCACCAAGCAGGTCGCTCTCCACTTCAATTTTTGCCTTTGGGAATGCCTCGTTCAAAATGCCTTTCATCCGCTCCCTCATCTCCGGGCGTATGCCGGCTCCATAGAAATGCACCTCACTGATGAGGCCGACAGACGAACTGAGGATTTGCGGCAGCAACTCATCGTGCAGGATTCCGCAGATTTGTTCGTCGGTCTGGAAAAAGGGATTGACACCCTGAGTGGACATCCTCTGAGGGACTGCTTCCGAGGCTGTCAGACACCAGTCGGTCTTGGTGCTTCCGCTGTCTGCTATCAGTATCATATTTTATCTTTTATCCATATTTTTGGCAAAGTTACAACTAATTTTTCTTAACTTTGCAAACGGAAATGAAATAATAGAAAGTATACACCCCATTGACGTGACATTCAAGTATGTATAAAAGATTGTTTTTGCTGATTGCCGTGCTCTTGACATCGGTGCTGCCATCGCATGCCGTGCTCAAGGAGAAGGACTTGGAGCAGACCCTCACCATCCTGCGCCAGGACATCACCAATTTCTATCAGAACCTGCAGCATGAAGCGGAAGGACACAAAGAAGAACGTGAGCATATCATCAGAAACCTAATCAACATCTCGAAGCGGAGCAGCCAGAATGCACTGATGCTCTACTCTCAAAAGGAAGAATATGTCTTTGACCTTACCTATGCCTGCAATGAGGTGACCAAGCTCTACCGCGAATACCACCGCAGCATCCAGCCGTTCCGCAACAGCATCACCAACATCGATACCGAGATTGCGCGTTATGACAGTCTGAAGAACAGTCTCGACAAGATGTCCTACCGCAGTCTGTCGGACAAGGCGAGGACAGACCGCAACGTATGCCTCACCCTTGCCGTATGCATCAGCCGCATGCTTCGGGAGAACAAGGAGAGCATGAGCGACTACATCAAGATATACGAGTCGACAGAGGAGCGACTGCAGAATCTTCACGACTACGCCAACCTGAGATACAACGAGATACAGAACAACATCTTCGTCAACGGTGGTGAGAACTACCTCAGTATCCTATCCAACTTCAGGGGGCACCTGTCGAAAACCAAGGACATGGTTCTTGACAAATACGAGCCCTACGACAATGATATCAAGTCACAGTGGGACAGCAGGATGATTATCGGCCTGTTCATCACAATGGGCATCTTTGCCCTGGCAGCCATGCTGATAAGCATCCTCGGAGCCAAGGCCCTGCCAGATAAATTGCGTACGGAGAGTTTCCTCGCCAAGCGCACCGTCATCATCATGACCGCCACGGTCATCATCTTCGCCATTGCCCTGCAGCTCATCCGCATCACCTGGGAACAGAATTTCTTCATCATGGCGAGCAGCCTGCTCACCCAGTATGCCTGGTTGCTTGGCGTTATCCTTGTCTCGCTGCTGCTGCGTGTGGATGCCAGCCAACTGATGAACGCGCTGCGCATCTACGCCCCGCTGATTGTCATCGGCTTCATCATCATCGCTTTCCGTATCATCCTCATCCCCAACGAACTGGTCAACCTTGTCCTGCCGCCCATCCTGCTGATATGTGCCTTGTGGCAGTGGTGGGTCATCAGCCACCATAATGACAACATCCCCAAATCAGACGTGTTCTACACCTACATCTCCATGGCGGTGTTCGTTGTCTCAGTGGTGAGCTCCTGGATAGGATACACATTGCTCAGTGTGCAGTTGCTCATCTGGTGGATTATGCAGCTCACCTGCATCCTTACCATCACCTGCCTTCGTTCATGGATCAAGGCCTACCGCAAGCGCAAGAGTGATGAGCTCAAGGAGAGTTTTATCAGCCGCAGCATGCCCTATGAGCAGCCGTCGGTCGCCGACACCTGGTTTGGCGACCTGCTCTACAGCGTACTGCTCCCCGCACTCGGTGTGCTGTCGGTGCTGCTTGCCGTCTACTGGGCGGCAGCGGTGTTCAACCTCAACGAACTGACATGGCGCATCTTCACCTACAAGTTCATCGACTCTCCCAACATCACCATCAGTGTGCTCAACATCGCTCTGGTGATTATCCTGTGGATGGTGTTCTCCTATCTCAACCGCACCATCAAGGCCATCTACCTGCACCATCTCCGCCAAAAGGACAAGAGCACGGCAGAGAGCCGTTTCGTGATGGGCAAGAACATCATACAATTGATGGTGTGGGGAGCCTGGCTCATCATCAGCCTTGCCATCTGCCATGTCGACAACACCTGGATTGTGGTGGTGTCGGGCGGCCTGTCAACGGGTATCGGTTTTGCATCGAAGGATATCCTCGAGAACATCTACTACGGCATCTCGCTCATGGCAGGACGCATCAAGGTGGGTGACTGGATTATCTGCGACGGCATCCGAGGAAAGGTGAAATCCATCAGCTATACCAGCACCATGGTGGAGTCGGTCGACGGTTCGGTCATCGCCTTCCAAAACAGTCAGCTGTTCACCAAGAACTACAAGAACATGACGAAGAACCACGGCTATGAGATGCACACCCTCGATGTGGGCGTGGCGTATGGCACCGACATTGAACAATGCCGCCAGCTGCTGGTGGATGCCGTCTCCAAACTCGACTTCATCAAACGCGACCCCAACCATCACAAGGTGAGCGTGCTGCTCCGTGAGTTTGGCGACAACAGCGTCAACCTCAAGGTGGTGGCATGGGTGCCTGTGGTGACACAATACAACGACGACTGCGAGATATTGGAATGTGTGTACACCACCCTCAACAAGGCGGGCATCAGCATCCCGTTCCCGCAGCGCGACCTGCACATCATCCACGAATAGTGGGGGAATATCATCTGGGGCGCAGCCTATGCTTCCTTCTTTCCTGGGCTGCCCTCCGTTCTTCCTCCATTTCCTCGGCCCATTCATCGTAGGCCACCTTGGCTTTCCAGTAACCTTTGTCGGCAGCAGCCTTCAGCCATCGGGTAATTAGGCTGACATCTTGCCAGTCTTTTCCAATAATTGAATAGCAGTAGGCAAGGTTGTTCATTGCCCTGACATGTTCCTGAGCGGCAGCCTTTTCAAACATCTCAATTGCCTTGGTCATTGTTTCAGTATTACGTTCTCCGGAAAGATAAATAAGTCCGAGATTATACTGAGCATCGGCATTGCCTTGTTCTGCTGCCTCAAGATACCATTGCTTAGCTTCTTCAATATCCTTTTCCACCCCTACCCCATTGGCATAACAGTATCCCAGGCTGAACTTTGCCTTGACATGGCCTTTTTTGGCAGCCTTTTTCCACATTTTCACCGCCTTGGCAAAATTCTGTCCGACACCGTATCCCTGATAGAGCTGCAACCCCTTCTCATATTGAGACTGACCAGGTATATTGTCGGCAAACACCACCACCGATGTGACTGCCATGATTATCATGACAACCATTTTCTTCAACAAATGAGTCTTCATCATAAGCGTAATTGGTTAACTGATGTGCAAAAATAGTATTTTTTTCTAAACAAGCCATCAAAACTTCATGTTTTGTTTTGCTTTTCACCCGCTTATTCGTATCTTCGCATTCAAAATCAAAAAACAACAGATGAAGCAAGCAAAAACACTGACCATCAGAATCGGGCACGACACCCTGGCTTTTATCTCTACAGGCAGCGACGGCGAGCCGTTCTTCCAGTCATATGAAATGAAAGGCGGAATGTCTGCGGCAGCCAACCTGCGTGAGGCTTTCAAGACCCTGCCCATGCTGGCGGATTCTTGGGAAAAGGCCACCGTCCTTGCCGATGTCCCCACTATGCTGGTGCCGGAGGAAGAGTTTGACCCTGCCGACAGCGATATCCTGTTCTCACACACTTTTTCAGGCTGCGAGCGGGACGTGAAACTTCATTATCCGCTGGAGTCGCTGCGTGTCGTGGCTCTTTACGCCATGGAGCGCGACGTGCAGACCGCTGTCAGCGACCATTGCAAGGAAGCCGAATACCTACCCGTTGCCCTCCCCCTCTGGCAGCACTTAGGGAAGCAGGCCGATGGCTCACGGCAGCGGCTATACGGCTATTTCCATGACGGCAAGGTCAATATCTTCAGCTTCTCCAAGCAGCGGTTCAGGTTTTGCAACACCTTCAGTGCCGTTCATGCCCACGATGCACAGTTCTACCTCCTCTCCACCTTCACCCAACTGGGTATGAAAGGCGACCGTGATGAGGTGATGGTGATGGGCACTACCCCACATCTGAAGTGGGTAGCCGACAGCCTACGCCCATTCGTGAGCCGCATCATCATAGGTGATGCCCAAACGCTGCAAATCGACAACAGCGTCTCTCCCGACATTCCTCTTGACATTTGTGTTTTTCTCCAACTTGCCCTGCCATGAGAATCATCACAGGAATATACAAAGGCCGTCGTTTCGACATTCCCCGCACCTTCAAGGCACGCCCCACTACCGACTTTGCCAAGGAGAACATCTTCAATGTACTCAACGGTTATATCGATTTTGAGGAGTCGACCGCCCTTGACCTTTTCTCCGGCACTGGCAGCATTTCACTTGAAATGCTCTCACGCGGTTGCCGACAAGTGGTGAGCGTGGAATCCGACCGCGACCACTATGCCTTCATTCGGAAATGCATAGCCTCCTTGGGTACCGACAATTCTGTTGTCATCCGTGGCGACGTGTTCAAGTTTGTCAAGTCCTGTCATCAGCAGTTCGACATCATCTTCGCCGACCCACCATACGCGCTGGAGCGTTTGGAGGAGATACCCGCCCTCATCTTTGACTGCGGTCTGCTGGCCGATGGGGGTGTCTTTGTCTTTGAGCATGGCAAGGGAAATGATTTCTCTGCCATGCCACAGTTCATCGAGCGCCGCATCTATGGCAGCGTCAATTTTAGCATTTTTAGGGGAGAGACCGGAGAGGCCGGAAAAACCGGAGAGGCCGGAGATTCCGGAGATTCCGGGGAGACCGGAGAATCCGGGGAGCTATAGCTCATCCCTCATCCTTCATCCTTTTCTGTAGGTATGCCAGTTCGTTGAGGGCGAAATCGGCATTGACAGGGTCGTTGAGCATTTTCTTGAGCATCCGCTGTGCCTTGTTGTACGCCTGCTTCTCAATAAGGACATACACCTTTCTGCGTTCCAAGAAAGCGAGGAACGTGGTAATATGCTCCTGTGGCTGCTCTTCCTCCTCCATATTCATCTTCATCATGGCGATGAGACCGTCGATGACCTGCTGCGCACGGTAATCCTTGCTGTTGACCAGGCAGTTGACATACTCCATGGTATATGTGACGCGGTGAAGTTTTTGGAGCATTTCGAGATAAAACAACGCCTTGTCATATACCTTGAGTTCGCTGTAACAGAAGCCGATATTGTAGACGATGTCATGGAATGACTGCAACTCATTGTCGTCCATACGGTCGTAGAAGTCGGTCATGGCAATGAAGGCATTCTCGAAATGGAGCAGCGCCTCATAATATCGCCCTGCAAGGAAGAGTTTTCTTCCTCTGTAGAGCAGGTGTGCCAGTCCCTCATCGGTACAGTCCGACAACAGTTTCTCCTCATCGGTGAGTTCGTCGGCCTGTCCGTTTTTCTTTTTCTGCACCGCTTCCTTCCACATATAGTTGCTCTCATCCCTCTGCTGCTGTCTTGAGACATGGTCGTAAGCCATCAGCGCCGAGTTGCTCAGTTGGATATGGTACTGTTGGTTGTATGGATGGGCGACACTGGCAGACAGCGGTATCAGGCTTGCGGTCACCCGGAAATAGTCGGTGAGTCCGTCGGAGCCCTCCTCATTGAAGGTCAGGGTTATCAGCCTTTCCTCCAGCGGCATGTCGGGCATGATGACACGGAGCATGGCAGTGGTCTGGTCGGCCACCCTCTTCCCATCGGCGAACAACGCTTGGGATAGGTCATAGGCGAGGATTTCCTCGCTGTCCTCCAATGTATTGTTCCTGGCATCTGAGAATTCCAATCGGGTGGCAGTGAGTCCGGTAAGTCCCATCATCTTTTCAAGGAACAATCCCAGTGTGACATGCTCTGTCTCGTTATGCCGCAAAGAGTCATCGCCCTGCATCCGCATCTCATGCTCATGCAGAAGGAATAGTTCGCGCTTCCATTCCGCATTGCTCACCTCGGAATCCTTATTCTCCTCCTTTTTGCCATTGAGATGGCGTGCGAGGGTGTTCTGCCAGGCGAAAGCGCCTGTCATGGACTCCGTCAGTATATCCCGCACGTTGCCCGACGAGAGCATCACTCCAGCGAGGACATGCAGGTCGACTTCGTTTTTTTCCTCGTTGATGGTATAGATGATGCGGTGGTTCTCTGAATTGATGTTGCACTTGTTGACCACCATTCTTACTTGGTTGATTTGGTCCATCTGCACATTGAAGCAGAAGAGGTAGGCGAGACTGGCGTATGCCGACGAAGGGTCTATCCTCAGTTGGAAATGTCCGTTCTGGAAGTCAAACTGTCCGATGCGCACGGTGTTTTCCGTGTTCCATGTCACCTCGCAGTGCAACTCCTGCAGGGCCTGCGACGCCACCCGTTCCATTTCCTCCGCCCGCTGTGGGTCAGCCCCTTTTTTCTTTTTTCTTCTGTGCTGTATACCCAGCAGCTTGCCTACAGGCTTTCCTTTCCATTGTGCATAGAGCAGCAACAGGAGGACAGCCAAGGTCAATATTTCTATAGCGATTGTCATTGATAGTTCTATAATTATATAATGATACTCTTGCCCACCATGCGGGCGAATTCTTTCCTCATGGCCATGAGTTGCATCATCTCTTCCATGATCTTTACCTTTTCCTCTTTGTTGGTGGCCAATGCCAGTTGCTGCCGCAACTGTTCCACTCGGTTTTTCACGATGGCCAACCTGTAGTCGAGCAGTACATGCTCCACCTGTGCACGCAGTGTTTCCTCACCCACCCTCACTTGGTTGTTCTCCGAAAGGATGTAGGAGTCCATCCCCAACTGTGTCGCCAAAGTGCTCACCCTGACATCGGGATGTCGCTCAAAGTATTCCAGCAGATTGGTCTCGCCTTTCTGAACAAGGACTACTGCCTCCCCAAGTATGGACTGGTAGAGAGGTGTCTCGAGGCGCAGGCTGTCCTCCTGTAGATTGTAGTAGATGAACTCAGCCACTGACAGGTCGAAATGATTGCCATTCTCATCCTCCAAGTCCTTGAACACCCTCTCTGCCCCATGTCTTATCACCTGTTGGATGAGCAATGTCTCCATCGATGCAGTCAGCTGACTGCCGTTGAGTGGGCCTAAGGGTTTCTGCTGCGTATTCGCAGCCTGTGTCTCCTCCTCCCGTTTTTTCTGCCTCAGCTGCTCCTCTCTGTCATTGCGGATGAATTTATTCATCTCATAGATGAGCGACTTTTCCGGTATCCCTATCCTTTGCGCACATTCCTTGATATAGGTGGAGCGCACGATTTGGTCGGAGATGACCGAGATGCTCTTCACGATGCTGGCGATGCCTTCAGAGCGCTTGTCCGGGTCTTTGACACCTTGCAGCAGATATCGAGTCTTGAAAATGAGGAAGTCCTCCTGATGGTCGACCACATACTGTCGGAAATCAGCCGCCGTATGCTTTCTGGCAAAACTGTCGGGGTCATCGCCGTCGGGCAGCAGCAACATCTTGATGTTCATGCCCTCCTGGAGGAACATGTCCGCGCCCCTTAGTGCGGCATGGATGCCCGCCTCGTCGCCGTCATAAAGCAGTACGATATGTGTGGTGAAACGCCTGAGGAGTTTGATTTGGTGGACGCTGAGCGCCGTACCCGAGTTGGCGACGACATTCTCAATGCCACACTGGTGCATGGACAACACGTCGGTATATCCCTCGACCATATAGACGCAGTCCTCCTTGGCGATGGCCTTCTTAGCCTGATAAAGTCCATATAGTTCATGGTCCTTGTGATAGACCACCGAGTCGGGGGAGTTGACATATTTCTGCGCCACGCCTTTGGTGCGTGAGTCGAGCACACGTCCTCCGAATGCCGTCACTTTTCCGCTCAGTCCTATCCATGGGAAAATCACACGTCCGGCGAAGCGGTCGTAGAGAGAGCCATCGTCACGCTGCACACACAATCCGCTTTTTACCAGGAACTCTTCCTTATAGCCCTTCTTTTTTGAGGCACTGACAAGAGCGGTTCGTTTCTGCGGGGCATAGCCCAAACGGAAACGCGCGATGATGTCGTCACGGAATCCTCTTGACCTGAAATATGCCAGGCCCACCGCCTGTCCGTCGGGGTCCTCATGCAATATCTGGCTGAAATAGTCGGCTGCCCACTCATTGACGATGAAGAGGCTCTCGCGTTCACTCTCCTGCTCCCGTTCCTCATTGGTCAGTTCACGCTCCTTGATTTCAATGTGGTATTTACGGGCGAGCCACCTTAGTGCATCAGGATACGACATCTGCTCGTGCTCCATGATGAAACCGACGGCGTTGCCCCCCTTACCACAGGCGAAACATTTGTAGAGACCACGGGCAGGCGACACAGAAAAAGATGGTGTGCGGTCGTCATGGAAAGGGCACAACCCCTTATAGTTTGCCCCACTCTTGCGAAGTGAGACAAACTCAGAGACGACGTCGACAATGTTGGCGGCGTCCATGATTCGGTCTATGGTCGGGCGGTCTATCATTGCGAATGACAAAGTTACGATAATCTTCCCATCCCACCAAGGGCAGTCTGCATTAAGAATTGTTAAAGTTTTGCAACTCCCCAATTTCATCCCCAAAATACAAAAAGTAAGGAAAATGATAAAAATTCAGACTTTTTGTCTTGTTTTAAGATAAAAAGGAGTAATTTTGCCACCGAAAATTGATTTAAAAGACTATCTATCGAGAAAAATTCATTTCTAATTTTCACTTTCATGAGGAAACAATTCATCAAGACCTCCTCTCTGGCCGTTGCCATGGCTATATTTAGTTCGGTGGCGGCCATGGGGCAACAGACAGGGTCCAAATCAACGGACTGGACCAAGGAACTCACTGACCGCATCGAACTTCATGGTTATGCCCAGGGGGGCTACTCCTATGACGATGCCGGTGGCAAGAACACCAGCACTTTCAATCTGAAACGGACCCTGTTTTGGGCAAAGGCACGCGTGACCGACCGTTTCTCTTTCTTATTCATGCACGATTTCTCAAGTGTAGTGCAAGAGTATTATCTTGACTACCGTTTTTCCAACGACAACTCCCTCAGCATGAGGTTGGGACAGTTCAAGCACAGTTACAGTCTGGAGAACCCCCTCTCCCCCACCATGCTCGAACTCATCGACGTCTATTCGCAGGCGGTCCTCTTTCTCGCTGGTGAGGGTCCCGACCCGCTCAATGGTGTGAACTACGGCCGCGACCTTGGTTTGATGGTCTATGGCGACCTGTTCGACAACCATATCCACTATGAGTTGGCACTGATGAACGGACAAGGCATCAACCGCAAGGACGGCAACTCCGACAAGGATGTCATCGCACGTCTGGAATACAAGCCCGTCAACGGCCTCCGTTTGGTGGCTTCCGCCCAGAAAGGCCGCGGCCATGCCGTGGGCACCGCAGTGTGGAACCCTGGAGTGAAGTTAGGCGACGACTACCGCCGCGACCGCTACAGTATTGGAGCGGAGTGGAAGAGCAAGGACCTCAACGTGCGTGCCGAGTGGTTGGGCGGCAAGGATGGCGATGTAGGCAGCATGGGCGGTTATGTGACCGCCAGCGTCCCAGTAGCGAAAGATTTCGACATTGTGGCATCCGCCGACTACTATGACCGCAACACCGAGATGGACTATTATCAGACCAACCTGACCGGTGGCGTACAGTATTGGTTTTTCAAGAAATGCCGCCTTCAGTTGCAGTACACCCGCTGCATCAGCCATTTCACCGATGATTACAACTGGCTTCAGGCACAGGTGCAAGTAGCATTCTGACCACGAGAGAACGACATAACGACAATCAGACAATAAACACATCAACACATGATTATCAAGATATTGCTCATCCTCCTCTTTCTGGCCGTGATGGTAGGTGTGGGCATCTACTCACGCAAGCAGGCCGGAACAGTAGAGGGATTTGTATTAGGCGGGCGCGCCGTGGGACCGTGGCTTACCGCCTTCGCCTTCGGCACCAGTTATTTCTCCGCCGTGGTCTTTGTGGGCTACGCCGGACAGTTTGGTTGGAAATACGGCATGTCGGCCTCCTGGATAGGCATCGGCAATGCCGTCATCGGCTCGTTGCTGGCATGGATACTGCTGGGACGGCGCACCAAACTGATGACGCAGCACATTGAGAGCCGCACCATGCCCGACTTCTTCGGCACCCGCTACCAGAGCGAGTGGCTCCGCGTAGTAGCATCCGTCATCGTATTCGTCTTCCTCATCCCTTATACCGCCGGTGTGTACAAAGGCATCTCCACCCTCTTTGAGATGGGTTTTGGCATTCCCTATGAGTATTGCGTGGTGATTATGGCATTGCTCACCGCCCTGTACGTCATTCTCGGAGGTTACAAGGCCACGGCAATGAACGATTTCGTTCAGGGTGTCATCATGCTTTTCGGCATTGTGGTGGTCATCGCTTCGGTACTCAGTTCGCAGGGAGGCCTTTCTGCCGCAGTCGGCAAGTTGGCCACCATCCCCAGTGACACCGACCCCAATGCCAATGGCATGTTGGCCGACATCTGGGGACCCGACCCATGGAACCTGCTCGGCGTGGTGGTCCTCACTTCGCTTGGCACCTGGGGACTGCCGCAGATGGTAGGCAAATTCTACTCCATCACCGATGAGCGCGCCATCCACCGTGGCACCGTCATCTCCACTATTTTCGCCTTCATCGTGGCAGGCGGCTGCTATTTCCTCGGTGGTTTCGGACGTCTCTTCGGCACGCCCCCAACCCTTCCCAACGGCCGTCTCGACTTCGACTCCATCGTACCGTCGATGCTTGTCACGCTGCCCGATGTCATCATTGCTCTTGTCGTGCTGCTGGTGCTCTCCGCATCCATGTCGACACTTGCCTCGCTGGTGCTCACCTCCTCGTCAACCATGACGCTCGACCTCATCTACCGCGACAAGAAGTCAGCTCCGGGCGAAGTGGAAGAGGGAAGCATCGATGACATGGTATCAGAGAAAATCGAGCGCCGCAAAGTAGTTGTCATGCGCGTGCTGATTGTGTTCTTTATCGTCATCTCGCTGATGATTGCCCTCAACCCACCCACCTTCATCGCACAGATGATGGGCATCTCATGGGGTGCGCTGGCAGGAGCTTTCCTCGCCCCGTTCATGCTCGGTCTCTACTGGCGTGGTGTGACCAAGGCAGCTGTCTGGGCATGTTTTATTTGGGGCGTGGGCCTTACGGTCATCAACATGCTTATCGGCAACCCCATCAACCCCATCAACTGTGGCGCCATCGCCATGTTGGGTGGTTTTGTGGTGGTAGCCATCGTAAGTTTATTCACATCCAAACTGCCCCGCGCGGATGTGGACAAGATATTTGAGTGCTATCGGAAGGATTAGCGACCATAAAAAATAAGCAAATGTTTTGTGTTGTTTCTGATTTGGTGTAATTTTGCACCACAATCAGAGACAACACAAATGATTTTACTGAGTTTTGACACAGAGGAGTTTGACGTGCCCCGTGAACATGGAGTCGATTTCTCCCTTGAAGAAGGGATGAAGGTATCGGTGGAAGGCACCAACAGAATCCTTGACGTGCTGAAGAAAAATGAGGTGAAAGCCACCTTCTTCTGCACGGGCAATTTCGTGCGCCATGCCCCAGAGACCATCCGACGTATCATGGACGAGGGGCATGAACTCGCCTGCCATGGTGTGGACCACTGGCAGCCTCAGGCGAGCGATGTGAGGGAATCGAAACAGATTCTCGATGCAGCCACAGGCTTGAAAGCCCTTGGATACAGGCAACCCAGGATGTTCCCTGTGAGCGATGAGGAGATTGCCAAGGCAGGCTATCTCTACAACTCCTCGCTCAACCCAGCCTTTATCCCAGGACGCTACATGCACCTCACCGCCCCACGCACCTGCTTCATGACTGGCGACGTCGTTCAGATACCCGCCTCGGTGACTCCTTTGCTGCGCTTCCCCCTATTCTGGCTCGCACTCCACAACCTACCCCAATGGCTCTACCACGCATTGGTGAGGAGAGTACTCGCAAAAGACGGGTATTTTGTCACCTACTTTCATCCATGGGAGTTTTATGACCTGCGCGAGCACCCTGAATATAAGATGCCCTTCATCATCCGCAACCACAGCGGCAGACAGATGTGCGACCGGCTCGACCGACTTATCAGCATGCTTAAGCGCCGCGGCCATGAATTCGGCACCTACACACCCTTCGCCATCGAACAGGCGAAGAAACTTAAAGCATAATCACCCTCAATCACCACAACCATGATTCAACTCGCCATCGTATCGCCCTGCTATAACGAAGAGGAAGTGCTCGACCACTCTGCCGAACGCCTCTCCGCCCTTTTCGATGACCTCATCTCCAAAAACAAGATTTCAGACAACAGTTTCATCCTTTATGTCAACGACGGGAGCAAAGACCGCACATGGGAGAAAATCATCGCCTTGCACGAGCATAGCGCAAGGTTCAAGGGACTCAATCTTGCCCACAACGTAGGACATCAGAACGCCATCATGGCCGGGATGATGCAGGCCAAGGACATGGCAGATGCCGTGGTGACGATAGACGCCGACCTGCAGGACGACATCAACTGCATCGAGAAGATGGTCGACTCCTATGAGGAGGGCTACGACGTGGTGTATGGTGTCAAAGTGGAGCGCGATGCCGACCCATTGATGAAGCGCCTCACCGCACTGGCTTTCTACAAGTTGCAGAAAATGATGAAGGTGGAGAGTGTGTACAACCATGCCGACTTCAGGTTGGTGAGCCGCCGTGTGCTCAATGCCCTGTCGCAGTACAGCGAGCGCAACCTCTACCTGCGCGGTCTGATACCCCTCATCGGGTTTGACCACACGACGGTGGAGGAAACCATCTCCGAGCGCCAGGCAGGCAAGTCAAAATATACGCTGAGCAAAATGATAGGACTGGCAGTAGACGGCATCACCTCATTCTCGGTGAAGCCGATTTACTATGTCATGTACGTAGGCATCGCCTTTGTCTTCTTCAGCATTCTCATCGGCATCTATGTGCTCTACTCCATTTTTGCCGGAACGGCAGAACACGGATGGGCATCCATCATCCTGAGTATCTGGCTCGTGGGAGGAGTCATCATTCTGTGCATCGGCGGTGTGGGCATCTACATCGGCAAGATTTTCCTGGAAATCAAGCGACGGCCCCTTTACAACATCAAGGATTTCCTGGACTGAGTTTCTCGAAGCTCAGCAACTGAAGCTGCTGCTTCATCATGCGCTTCTCACCAGAATTCCACATCGGTGTGAAGCGATATCCCTCCTGCTCGAATTTCTGCTGCCAGTTATGCAGGTCCTCATCACCTATCATGAGATAACCCGACTGAGGCTTCTCATGGTAGAAATCGCCCACACGGTCATGCAGATAGAAATTGAGTTCAAAGTAATGCACAGGGTCCCCTGCCGAGGTCACCCCCGCCTCAATGAACTCATACAAACTGCCTTTGTCTGCCGGCACCTTTTCATCAATCAGCGCAGCGACATCCTTCACCGACTTAGCATTGAGCACCGGCGGTTTGTATACGGCATCCACATGCAGATAGATGGCGAGGATGAGTGCCATCAATGGGAGTACTCCCCGACGGCTCCTCCACCACCAAATCAACACCACTACGCCAACCAGCCACATCGCCCATTGCCACCACTGACCAGCCTGCTGCAAGCCTAACACCATCGACAGATTCTCGTATGCATGTTTACCATGGAACCAGTCGGCACTGACCGGAATGAACTTGAGCACGACAAATACCGATGCCAGCAACAAACCCACGACAGAAAGGAATGCGCCGAAGCCACTCAACACACGATGGTGACGTTGCTCCGCCCAAAGAAGCACCCGTGCGATGAAATATCCCAGGAAGGGATAAATCGGCATGATATAGACACTCCGCTTGCTCTGTGGGATGCAATAGAAAACAAACACCACCACTACTGCCAGCCATGAGAACAGTTCCAAGGAATCGCATTTCGACAGCGACCATTGCCGCCAAGTTCCTTTTACACCATTCCATTTGCCGCGCAAGCCCTTCCAGTCGACGACGAAGAGCAGCACCACCAAGACCGCAGTCCACGGCAGCCATCCAGCGGGAAGTGTCTTAAAATAATAATGCCAGGGATGCACACACGACTCATAACTCATGGTCTGTGTCATGCGCCCCACATTCTCCTCAAGCATCAGGTCAAGGAATTCCTGTCCTCCCTGCTTCCATGCAGCATAATACCATAGGGCAGGCAAGACAAGGGAGAGCAATCCGAAGGCGAGGAGTGAGAAGAAAGCACGGAAGAAGTTCACCCTCCTGCACAACAGGAACACACCCGTGACCAAGCAAGGGATGAGTGCGCCCACCGGACCCTTGGTCAGTGTGCCCAAACTCATCATCAATATTGCCCACCAGGGAATGCCCTTCATGCCCCGTTCCCACCACCGGTAGAGGAGCATCATAGCAGCCACGGTAAACAAGGTAAGCACCATATCCACGCGGCAGTTGCTGCCCTGTCGGTGCAGTTCCCACGCAGTGAATGTCACCAAGGCAGTCACAAATCCCGTCATGGTGTCACGCCGACGCTGATAGAAAAAGAATACGGCAATGGTGAGCACAACATACGCCACAGCCGACGGCACACGAGACGTGAACTCCGTCACGCCGCCACACACCGCACTCACGGCCGCCACACACCAATGGAAGAACGGGGGCTTGTATGCCATCTCGCCCACACTGTTGCGAGGCAGAATCCAGTTGCCTGACTCAATCATCGTATAGCTCACGATGCTCTCTCGTGGTTCGCCCTTGGTATTGTAATCACAGAGACCCAGGAATGGAACCACCGTGAGCACACAAACAACCAACAGCAACCAAAATGCTTTTTTGGAAGTCATGGTAAAAATCAAATAAATGGCGTCGTGCTCTTATTCATCCTCCTGGAACAAGGGGTCGTCGGGCATCACCAAGAGCGGTTTCTGCTTCTCTGCCTCCAGGATTTTCTCCGGCACATATTTCTTGTCCACCACAAGGCGATAGGTGTACTCGCGGAACCAGCGGTCGGTCATAATCAGGCAACCTTTCTGACCTGAGGTGGCACCCCAGCTGTTCTCCACCTTCCACTTGACAGCCTTTCCGTCAGCGTCGAGGTCGACAGCCGTTAGAGTCATGGCATGAGTAGAACCGCTCTCATAGGTCATGATGCGCTCCGCCTTGTTCATCGGGAAAGTAGTGCCGAAAAGCGTGGCATAGTCGTAGTTCTCCGTGTCGAGGATGCCGTTCTTCCTGTCGATTTGCTTGCCCACATCGTAGGAAGAGTACAGTTTCTGTCCATCCTTGATAGCGGCTATTGCCATCTCCTCGATGTCGTCCATCGGCAGGTTGACATATTTCCAGTTGTGTCCGTCGTAGGTATGGCGGTCCATCTCCACCTCGTAGGTCTTGTAATAAGGACGGCGCGGGTCGTTCATCGCCATGATGAAGGTACCGTTGATGGGACCACCCACCGTGGCCTCATAAAACTCACGCGGCGTATATTTCCGAGCCTCGGTCACCTTCTTTCCACTCTTGTTGGTGAACGCATAGGTGAACTCCTTGACCGGTTCACCGAGGGTGATGCGCAGGATATGATAGATGGTGGCGAGCATCTCCGTCTTGCGGTCGTTGATGTCTTTCGCCTTTTTGCCGTCGGCCACCATCTTGCGCAGTTCCAGACCATACTCACGCAATTTCGAGTCGATGATGCGCGACATCCGTGACGTATTCTCAGCCGAATAGGTCTCTGGCTGCGCCGACATGGGCACGAGACCGTATTTCTCGGCCAGGTCTGCCACACCGCAGAAAGTGCCGCCGTCGCCGATGGGGCTCTTGAACAGCATCGTCACATACTGGTCCTCAATGGGTTTCTTCGCCAGGTCGATGACCGCCTGGAGCATGAGATTGGCCTTTTCCAACTGGTCGTAGAAGAAGAGGTAGTCGTGTGAGAACTCCACCATCATGGTGTCTTTGTGCGCCTTGGCGAAATTTGCCCTCAGCACGTTGAGTCCGCTGAACATCCAGCATCGTCCGCTGCTCTTCTGGTTGTGTATGGACTGGCTCTTCGTCTCATGGCTGAACCTGTCGTCCACCACATTCTGATTGGAGAAATTCTTTGCCAGGTCATCGATGGAATTGGCTGCGATGGCATTGAACAGAGCCTTGTCCGACGGACTTTTCACCTGTGACTGCTCAATCTTCCTGAGCATGTCGGCGGAAATGCCGCCGGCCGTCTTCTGTGCGAATACTCCCGCTGTCATAAGCAAGGAAGCAATGAAAAAAGCGATTCTTCTCATATTGTTTTTGATTTGTGATTGCAGTTGTAATGAGTTGCAGGGCAAAGTTAACGTTTTTTCCCGAAAAAAATGATGATTAATGAAGAATAATTGCTACCTTTGTACAATTATTCGCCATCAATCGGGCCAAGCAGCCCGCCGACGGTATCCCTGTAAAGGGTCAGCATACAACACAAATGATGGAAAACAGCAAATACGAGATACTTAACACCATACAAAGTCCCGCTGACTTGCGCAAGCTGAAGGTAGAAGCACTCCCTCAGCTTTGTGCAGAACTGCGCGACGACATCATCCACGAACTGTCGGTGAACCCCGGCCATCTGGCGTCCAGCCTCGGCGTGGTGGAGCTCACCGTCGCCCTGCATTATGTCTTCAACACGCCAGAGGACCGCATCGTATGGGATGTGGGCCATCAGGCATACGGCCACAAGATACTGACCGGGCGCCGTGAGACCTTCTGCACCAACCGCAAGTTTCATGGTCTTCGTCCCTTCCCCTCACCCGCAGAGAGTCCTTACGACACCTTTACCTGCGGACACGCCTCCAACTCCATCTCCGCCGCCCTCGGCATGGCTGTCGCGGCAAAGTTGGAAGGCAAGAAGCGCAAGGTGGTGGCAGTCATCGGCGATGGTGCGATGAGTGGCGGTCTGGCTTTCGAGGGACTCAACAATGTGTCCTCGACCCCCAACGACATGCTCATCATCCTCAACGACAACAACATGAGCATCGACCGCTCTGTCGGTGGCATGAAGCAATACCTCATCAATCTCAACACCGGCGAGACTTATAACAATGTGCGCAACCGTGTCGCCAACTGGATGCGCCGCAGGGGGCTGCTCTCCGACCAGCGCCGCCATGGCTTCATCCGCTTCACCAACGCCATGAAGTCTGCCATCAGTCAGCAGCAGAATGTCTTCGAGGGCATGAACATCCGCTATTCCGGTCCTTTCGACGGCCACAACGTTGTGGAACTGGTCAGGGTGCTCAAACAAATGAAGAAATGGAAGGGGCCCAAGATGCTCCATCTCCATACCATCAAAGGCAAAGGATATGAACCAGCCGAGAAGAATGCCCAATTGTGGCATGCCCCCGGCAAGTTCGATGTCGACACCGGTGAGCGCATCGTTGCCGACAGTGCCGGTCAGCCACCCAAGTTCCAAGATGTCTTCGGGCACACTCTGCTGGAATTGGCAAAAGCCAACAAGCGCATCGTGGGTGTCACACCGGCGATGCCCTCAGGATGCTCCCTCAACATCATGATGAAGGAGATACCCGAGCGCACCTTTGACGTGGGCATTGCCGAAGGTCATGCCGTCACCTTCTCCGCCGGAATGGCGAAAGACGGGATGATGCCGTTCTGCAACATCTACAGTGCCTTTGCCCAGCGCGCCTACGACAACATCATCCATGATGCCGCCATTCTCAACCTGCCCCTTGTGCTCTGTTTCGACCGTGCCGGACTGGTGGGAGAAGACGGACCTACCCACCATGGCGCCTTCGACATCGCCGCACTGCGCGCCATCCCCAACATCACCATAGCCTCGCCGATGGACGAGCATGAACTTCGCCATCTGATGTATACCGCCCAACTGGACGGCAAAGGCACGTTCGTCATCCGTTACCCACGCGGCAGAGGGGTATGCCCTGACTGGAAATGTCCTATGGAGGAGATTACCGTGGGAACAGGAAGGCGGCTCCGTGAGGGCAGCGATGTGGCTGTGCTCAGCCTTGGTCCCATCGGCAACAATGTGGCCAGCGCCATCGAGTCACTTGCCATGGAAGGAAGCAGCATCTCCGTCGCCCACTATGACATGCGGTTTGCCAAACCTCTTGACGAGAAACTGCTCAAGGAAGTGGCCGACCGTTTCTCCCGCATCATCACCATTGAGGATGGCTGTGTGGCTGGCGGCTTCGGTTCTGCTGTCACAGAATGGATGGCCGACCACGACTACCACCCCATCATCCGTCGGCTCGGTCTCCCCGACCAATTCATAGAACACGGTACTATAGCCGAACTGCAGCAGTTGGCGGGTCTTGACCCCGAAACCATCAAACGAACCATCATCAGCCTATGAAAATCATCATCGCAGGCGCTTCCGCCATAGGCTCACACCTGGCAGGTCTGCTCTCCCGCAGCAACCAAGACATTGTGCTCATCGACCCCAGTGCCGACAAACTCGATGTCATCAGCAGCGAGTACGACCTGATGACGCTCACTGGTTCACCCACCAGTGTGAAGACGCTGAGGAATGCCGACGCCGACAAAGCTGACATCTTCATCGCCGTCACCCCTGACGAGAACATGAACATGACAAGCTGCATCATGGCACATGCCATGGGAGCCCGCAAGACGGTGGCGCAGATAGACAGTCAGGAATACATTGATGAAGACAACAGCGTCATCATCCGCAAAATGGGCGTCGATACGCTCATCTATCCTGAGAAACTGGCCGGAGACGACATCATCAAAGGCTTAAAACTCAGTTGGGTACGCCAACGTTGGGATGTGCATGGCGGTTCGCTCGTCATGCTCGGCATCAAGTTGCGTGAGTCGTGCGAGATACTCAACCAACCCCTGCGCCTGCTTTGCGGTCCCCAGGACCCATACCATGTCGTCGCCATCAAGCGCGGCAACGAAACCATCATCCCAGGCGGAAATGATGAGCTTCGCCTCTACGATATCGTCTATTTCATGACCACGGTAGGTACTATCTCCTATATCCGAAAGATTGTAGGCAAGGAACACTATGCTGATGTGCGAAATGTCATCATCATGGGGGGCGGCAAGACTGCCATCCGTGCCGCCAACGAGATGCCCTCGTTTATCAACACCAAGATTATCGAGATTGACGAGCGCCGCTGCGAAGAACTCCATGAAGAACTTGAGGAAGAAACAATGGTTATTCACGGTGATGCCCGCGACGTCAACCTGTTGAAGGAGGAGAACATCAAGAACACGCAAGGGTTTGTGGCTTTGACGGGCAACGACGAGATGAACATCCTCGCCTGCCTGACAGCCAAGAAACTTGGAGTGCGCAAGACCATCGCGATGATTGACAACCCCAACTACCTGAGCATGGCGGAGAGTCTCGACATCGGCACCATCATCAACAAGAAAGCACTTGTCGCCAGTTGCATCTACCAGATGATGTTGGCCGCAGACGTGCGCAACATCGGCTATCTTGCCTCCATCAATGCCGACGTGGCAGAGTTTGTGGCACAGCGTGGCTCCAAGGTGACCCGCAAGAAAGTCTTTGAGTTGGGTCTTCCCCGTGGATGCACCATCGGCGGATTGGTGAGGGGCAACGAAGGCATGCTGGTGTCTGGCGGCACCCAGATAGAGGCGGGCGACTGCGTCGTCGTCATCTGCTATGAGATGGACTTGAAGAAGATTGAAAAGTTTTTTACCAACTGATGCTCAACAAGCAACTCATATCCAAGGTATTAGGCTCTCTGTTGTTGCTTGAGGCAACATTTATGGCACTTTGCGTGGTTGTGGCACTCTGCTACCACAGCGAGGATTTCCTGCCCTTCCTCTTCTCCCTCATCATCACGGCTGTGGCGGGCATGGGCCTGCTTCAGTTGGGCGTTGGTGCCCCCACCACCATGGGGCGCCGTGATGCATACGTCGTGGTGTCGCTCACCTGGATTACCTTCAGTATCTTCGGTTCACTACCCTACCTCTTCGGTGGTTTCTTCGGTTCCATCAATCTATTAGACATCACCAGTCTGAGCACCATTACCACCAATGCCTTCTTCGAAACCATGTCGGGGTTCACCACAACGGGAGCCTCCATGCTCAACGATGTGGAGGCCGAACTCGACTCCCACCATGCCATGTTGTTCTGGCGCTCCCTCTCACAGTGGATAGGTGGTTTGGGAATCGTCTTCTTCACCATAGCCATTCTCCCCTCCATGGTGGGCAATACGATGAAGGTGTTTTCCGCCGAGGCCACCGGACCGGTTCGTTCGAAGATGCACCCACGCCTGAGTGCCACCGCGATGCGCATCTGGTGGGTATACATCGCTCTGACCATCAGTTGCGGAGGCGCATATTGGGTAGCCGGTATGGACGGTTTCAGCGCCATCAACTATGCCATGACCACCACGGCAACAGGCGGTTTCTCCATCCACAACGACAGCATCGCCCACTTCCACTCCGCCTCCATCGAATATATCGCACTCATCTTCCAATACCTGTCGGGCATCAACTTCTCCATGCTCTTCATGATTATCGCCATGCGCAAACTGAGCAGTTGGCGTGAATTCAAGCGCAGCGAAAGGAGCAAATGGAGCGACTTCCTCCGCAACGAGGAGTGGCGGTTCTACACGCTGACAGTTCTTGCCTGCAGCATCATCATTGCCGCCATCCTTATCTTCAGCCGCGGCTATGGTTTGGAGGAGGGTTTTCGCAAGGCAGCGTTCCATGTCGTCTCGATGATGACCACAACCGGTATTTTCTGCGACCATGTGGGAGCATGGCCCCATATCACCTGGATGCTGCTCTACATCCTGATGTTCGTCGGAGCCTGTTCAGGGTCGACCACCGGCGGTTTCAAGAGTTCGAGAGCACTGATGATTATCAAGGTCATCCGCAATGAGTTTGTCAGGATGATGCATCCCCGTGCCGTTCTCCCCGTGACCATCAACAACAAGGCGATGCCCACCTCGATGGTGCACAGTCTGCTGGCGTTTTTCGCCATCTTCATCCTCGCCTGCCTTGGCACGACAGCTCTCATGATGGCGATAGGCACCGACATCACCAACTCCGCCGTCATCTCGCTGAGTTGCATCAGCAATGTAGGATTGCCGCTCAACGAACTGGGACCTCATATGACTTGGAGCAGTATGCCTCTGACCATCAAATGGGTATGCACCGGTCTTATGCTTCTCGGCCGTCTTGAGATATTCAACGTACTGATATTGTTTACCAGGGCTTTCTGGGATGACAATTGAGAGAATAAAAAGCCGAATACAACAATATGTTCTTAAAATTCAAACCTATATTGAAGACCACCCTTTGGGGTGGTGACAAGATAGTGTCTTTCAAGGGTTGTGTTTCCGACCAGCACCAAGTGGGTGAGAGTTGGGAAATTTCGGGTGTCCCTGGCAATGATACCATTATCAGCGAGGGCGAATACACAGGCAAAAGCCTCAACGAGTTGACGTCGTTGATGGGAGCCCGTCTGCTCGGTGAAGACAACTACCGCCGTTTCGGTAATGAGTTTCCGCTCCTCATCAAATTCATCGATGCCCATCAGGACCTTTCCATTCAGGTCCATCCCGATGATGAGACCGCCCGCAGGCATGGAAAGGAACGGGGCAAGACCGAAATGTGGTATGTCCTGAAGTCAGAAGAGGGAGCCCACCTGTACAGTGGTCTGAAAAAGGCCATCAATCCAAAGGAATACAAGGAAATGGTCGACAACGACACCATCTGCGACGCCCTTGCCGAATATGAGGTGTCTGAGGGTGACGTGTTTTTCGTTCCTGCAGGCCGCATCCACTCCATCGGTCATGGCTGTTTTGTCGTTGAAATCCAAGAATCCAACGACATCACCTACCGCATCTATGACTTCAAGCGCAAGGACAAGAACGGCAACTACCGAGAACTGCACACCCAAAAGGCATCGGAAAGCATCAACTTCCAGATTCAGGAAGACTACCGCACCCATTACACGCCAAAGAAGAACGAAGGTGTGCAGTTGGTGTCATGCCCCTATTTCACCACAGCGGTTTATGATCTCGACGAGCCGATGACCATCGACTATTCCGACCTCGACAGTTTTGTCATCCTCATCTGCATTGAAGGAGAGGGCACCATCTCCGAAGGGGACGACACCTCATCATTCCGTGCCGGCAATACCATCCTGCTGCCCGCCACGACACAGGAGATTACCGTCAAGGGCACCGTGAAATTCTTGGAGACATACGTTTAGCCACCTTTCTCCCATGATGAAGCGACTCATGCTCCTTCTCCTATGTATACTATCCCGATACGCTGCTATGGGACAGTTGATGGTCAATGGAGCATGGGTAGGATATGACAAGCACACGAATACCTATTTGGCCACCCTGCCCCATGAGCAATGGGGTGAGGATTTGCTTGCCACCATCACACTGACTGACAGCACGGCATGGGAAAACGTCATGGTGAACGACCAGTCGGCAGATTCGCTTGTCGTATTGGAGAAAGTGGGTCCGGAGAAGACATATGCCATCGCCGCCACCATCGGCGACAGCGTGGTCAGCGCACGGTTGGCCTTCACCTATCTGCCCCTCATGCACCTATTCGGCGTCTTCGGCTACGAACAGAAGGCAGGAACTGTCGTTCTCCAGCAACCCGGGATGGAACCCGAGATGATGGATGCCAACATCAAGTGGAGGGGAAACACCACCAACCAGCCCTTCAAGCACAAGCGCAACTACCGTCTGAATTTTGTCAACAAGAAGGGTGAAAAGGTGAACCGCCGCTTTTTCTCGCTCCGCAAAGACGATGATTGGATTCTCGATGCCGGACAGACCGACCTGTTCCGTCTCCGCAACCTCATTGCCGCAGAACTGTGGGATGACTTTGCCACCCAACCCTATTATGCCGATGAGGACGACAAAATACACACCTGCTCCAGAGGTGAGGTGGTCGAGGTGTTCCTCAACGACGAATATATGGGTATCTACAACCTCTGCGAGCCTATCGACCAAAGACAACTTCAGGTGAGGAGGTTTGACACCGAGACGGGAGAGGTTCACGGCGGCATCTGGAAATCATACGGTTGGGATGAGGCATCCTTCTGGTATCAGCCGCCACCCTATGACAACACCCTGCCCGAATGGGGCGATTTCGAACTCGTCTATCCCAAGATAGAAGACCTCTGCCCTTCCGACTACAGCACATTGTACGACGCCATCGACTTCGTAATCAACTCGAGCGACTCAGCTTTTGTGGAACAAGTTTCCGACTACATCGACCTGCCCGTTTTCAATGACTACATCCTGTTTATGAATGTCATCAATGCTTTCGACCTTGCAGGAAAAAACCTCATCTGGGCAGTTTATGACAAGCAGGAGGACAAAAAAATCACCCCCGTGATGTGGGATTTGGACAGTACGGCAGGAC
The DNA here is from genome assembly GCA_902767775.1 of uncultured Prevotellaceae bacterium. Lineage (GTDB taxonomy): Bacteria > Bacteroidota > Bacteroidia > Bacteroidales > Bacteroidaceae > Prevotella. Next base: position 52,462 of record CACXIP010000017.1, read on the forward strand.
AGAATTTCAACGAAAACCCACCCCACCTTGACCCTGCCCACTATGAGTCATGGCCAAAACTCCCCACAAAAATCGCCTTCCGACTGTTCTGGCTCAACCCCGATGACTACAGAGGACAGTTGGCGAAGCGCTATTTCACCCTCAGGAAAGACATTTTCTCCTATGGGAGCCTCATCGGAAGATATGATTCCTATTATCAGAAAATCTATAATTGCGGTGCCACCACTCGGGAAGAACGACGGTGGAGCGGCGACCCCGACATCGCCGACCTCCCACTGGATTTTGCCAACGAACTCGAGTTCATCAAAGAGTGGCTGCAGCAGCGTCTGGACTATTTGGACAGTTTTTTCAACGACCCTTTGGTTATCAGAAATGTGAGGACGGACATTCCTGCTCAAAATATGGAGTTCAATCCTTTGGGAGAAAGAGCCAGTTCATCCTACCGTGGCATTGTCATCACAAAGGGCCGCAAAGACCTCAGACATTGACATCAACCCACTTTCTGCAATCAAAAATCAAAAAAATGGCAGGATATGTATGCCATTTGCCTTTTTTTGTTTATTTTTGCCCTGTAAGAACCCCATATTATGCAAAAATACGCAGACTACATCGAACAGATAGAGATTGACTCCCTCTGGAGCGGCAGACGCCATATCAAGTGGGACCTCGACGAACACGTGAACATCCTCAGCGGTACCAACGGTCAGGGAAAGAGCACCATCATCAACAAAGTGGTGAAGGGCCTCGCCGCAGGCGGCGAATATCCGAGCCATATGCTCAAGGGCGTGCGTCTGAAGGTGTATCCCGCTGAGGCAAAATGGATACGCTATGACGTGATACGGTCGTTCGACCGTCCGCTGATGAACCTCGACACCTTGGCCAAGATGGACATGAGCCTTGCCACCGAACTCGACTGGCAGTTGTTCCAATTGCAGCGCAAATACCTTGACTATCAGGTGAACATCGGCAACCGCATCATCGAGACACTGCAGAGCGGTGACGCCAACGCGGCCGCCAAGGCACAGCAAATCTCTGCCCCGAAGAAGCGTTTCCAGGACCTTATCGACGAGTTGTTCGCCGACACGGGCAAGACCATCGTGCGCACCGCCAATGAGATTTACTTCTCACAGATAGGTGAGACATTGGTGCCCTATCAGTTGTCGAGCGGTGAGAAGCAGATGCTCGCCATCCTCCTCACCGTACTCATCCAGGACAACAAGCACAGCGTGCTCTTCATGGACGAGCCCGAGGTGAGTCTCCACGTAGAATGGCAGAAGCGGCTCATCGACATCGTGCTGGAGATGAACCCCAACGTGCAGATTATCCTCACCACACACTCCCCCGCCGTCGTGATGAACGGTTGGATGGACCATGTGACCGAGGTCTCCGACATCACCGACAGCTATTGATTGTCACACCCATCACAAAGCACAATGGCAAAGCGCCTGAGAGAATACATCAATTCCGACTATTTCAATGCCGCCAACAAGATGAGGGCAAAGGCGGCACGAAAACGTATCGCTGCTTATGTGGAAAGCTACGATGACGTGTATTTTTGGCGCATGGTGCTCAGTGAGTTTGAGGACGACAAACGTTATTTTGAGGTGATGCTGCCCTCGAAAATCAACCTATCCAAAGGCAAGAAGCAGGTGCTCATGAACCTCATCAGCAATCAGGTGGGCGAGGCGATGATAGCCTGTGTGGATGCCGATTACGACTATCTGATGCAGGGAGTCACAGAGACATCTAAAAAAGTCATCTCCAATCCATACGTTTTCCACACCTACGTCTATGCGATAGAGAATTTCCAGTGTTATGCCCCATCGCTGCACGATGTCTGCGTGATGACGACACTCAACGACCACCTCATCTTCGACTTCGAAGAATATCTTCGCCTCTACTCCCAAGCCATTTTCCCACTCTTTGTGTGGAGCATCTGGTATTACCGCAGGCCCAACTACGGAGACTTCTGCATCTCCGACTTCAACAAGGTCATCGAAACAGGGCATTTCACCATAGCCAATGCCTACAGCGGCATCGCCAACGTGCGCCACAAGGTGGGGCGGAAAATCATTCAGCTCCAACGCAACAACCCCGATGCCAAGGAGTCGTACCTTGCCCTGAAAGACGAGTTGAAAAAACTCGGTGTTACTCCCGACACCACCTATTTATATATTCAGGGACACCATCTCAACGACAACGTGGTGACCCCCATGCTCAACAAGGTATGCGAGCGCCTTCGCCGCGAGCGTGAGACGGAAATCCACAACAAGGCAGTGCATAACACGCAGATGCGCAACGAACTGTCGAGCTACCAGCACAGCGTGGAGAACTTAGCTTCGATGCTGAAGAAAAATGTCGGCTATACCCGTTCTCCACAGTACCTGAAGCTCAAGGCCGACATCCGCCGTTTCCTGAGGCGGCTTGACAAGAAAAACCAACCCAAGGACCACCCCATCCCAGATACAGTAGAAGAACAATCACCAATAACACCCATTCCAAATGGCAACCATGAAGATAGCGTCGATTGAGACAGCCAGATTGTTGCGCAAGCGCAGGTTCAACGAACCCACCACCGCCCACTACGACCCCCAGGGGAACCTCATTGAACGCCCCGAGGACGGTGTGGACAAATGCTGGAACAGTCCCACATACGATGCTACTCCCAACCGAAAGGCGTATGCCGCCCCCACCCTGGCACTTGCCCAGCATTGGCTTCGTGAGAAGAAACGCTTCGATGTCCTTGTCGACCGCGAGTATTTCCTCGGCAAGGTAGGGAAATATTATGCCCGCATCTACCGCCTTCGCGACGGTGCCATGGGTGAGACCCCCAAATTCCGCAGTTATGAGAAAGCCCTTGAGGCTGGCATCATGAGAGCGCTGAGGGCGATGTAATCATCAAGCCACCACCTGTCGTCATGAGTATCAAACCAAGAATAGCAGAGATGGCCCTCGTCATGCTGTGGGGCATGGTTTGTTGGCTGTTTTTCCAGTTTTTCTACTCCTATCATTTCTTTTACCAAGAGCAGAACCAACTGTTCTTGCTATCCGGTGACTATCTCGCCACCTATTTCCAAAAACCCGGATGGGCGTCCTGCATGGTGGGCGACTTCCTCACCCAATTCTATTACTACCGTTTTGCCGGACCAGTGATTCTCACCCTCACTCTGCTTGTGATGGGCGATCTGCTGCGCAGGGCATTCGGTCTGATACGCAAAGGAGCCTGGGGATTTTGGACTGCCATGCTCATCATGACCATCGAGGCATGTTTTTACTTTCATCATGCCCATCGGCTGTCATCTGCCATGGCCATTATCGGCGGAACCATTCTTTTCCTTTTCTATGCCTTCACCACCAAGCGTTTGCCATCCTTCCTCAGAGTGGTCTTCGGTATCTGCCTGGGACTCCTTGCCTACACCGCCGCAGGCTATGGTTGGATGATTTACACCATGCTCATTATCATCCATGACTTGGTGAAGAAAGTCAAGGTGGGTTGGTGGGGATGCGTTTTCGCATTAGGCATGATAGTTCTCGCCATCACCACTACCAACCGTGGCTACCTGCTCAACACCGTAGCCAACCTCACCTATCCTGGAATAGGACGGCTATCCAAACCTGATTTCGAGTTGGAGAAAGTCTTTGCCACAGACAACGAATACCATTTCGGCAATTGGACAAAGGTGGAGCAACTGGTGGAGGGCGAGGAGCACCCCAATGAGATGCAACTGTTTTTCTACAACCTTGTGAAAGCCCAGAAGGGCGAACTGCCTGACCATCTGCTGAAGTTCACTCCCAACCAGCTTGGTACATTCTACGCCATTGGCCCTACGACACCCAAACTCATCATCAACAGCATGAATGAGCTATATTGGGCACTTGGCGACATGACCCTTACTGAGCGGGCAGCCATGATGACCAACGTGTTTGCCCCCAACAACCGCAATGTGCGCATGATTCAGCGCTTGGCCGAATGCAACATGGTCAGTGGTGACACACTCGCAGCACAGAAATACCTGCGGCTGCTCAGCCATACCCTCATCTACCGCCGATGGACAAAGCGCGTCCAAGAGGACAGCGGGAAATACCTTTTAGAGAAGAGAGCCTTCATCAACCAAGCCGACACCATCCGGCTCAGCGACAATCTGCACATGGTGATGATGGAAGTGCTCGACAGCAACCCCGACAACACCGTTGCCCTTGACTATATCCTCTGCAGCACCTTGCTGCTTAAGGACATGGACAACTTCAAGCGAGACTACGACCGATACTGTATCGCGACAAACAAGCCACGCATCAAACCTCTCTACCAACAGGCCCTGATGATTTGGCTTGCCGGCACCAATGCCTCCGAGGAAGAATGGAAGACATACATCCATGACCAGGAACAATGGCGACGGTTCCAAGACTACAACCAACATCGTGGAGACTCCCATTTCAGCGACACCTATTGGTATTATTTCGACACCGCCAAAGCCCCAAAGATATGAAACAGAAGCATACCCTCCTTTCGGTCTTTGTCCTTATCATCATGGCGCTCACGGCATGTACCCCAACGCCCGAGAACGCCATGAAGTGCGATGCGATGCCTCCCATGTATCCCGACTATACCGACATCACCATCCCATGCAACATCGCACCGCTCAACTTCCTTCTGCGCGATGAGGTGGATGCCGTGGAGGTCAGGGCCGTATGCGATGCAGAGACGCTTATGGTGAATACCAAGGGCAATGAGGTGTGCTACGGACTGAAAGAATGGAAAAACTTCATGGAGAAAGCGACAGGACGGAGCGTGAAAGTGACGGTCACCACACTGAAAGACGGACGATGGACTGAGTACCAGCCATTTTGCTGGAACGTTTCCAAAGACCCTGTCGACCCTTATCTCACCTACCGTCTGATTGAACCCGACTACGAGATTTTCCAGAACCTCTCGTTGCACGAGCGTTGTGTGGAAAACTTCGATGAGCGAGCCATTTCCGACTACGGTCTTGTGGGCAACCGCTGCATGAACTGCCATACCTACGGCAGTCAGAGTCCCACCCTCTCGATGCTCTATGTGCGCGGTGAGGGCGGCGGTGCCATTCTCAACCGAGACGGGAAACTGTCGAAGCTCAACATCAAGACCTCCGACATGGTGTCGGGCAGCGTGTATTTCGGATTCAGTCCCAATGGCCGCTACATTGTTTTCTCAACCAACTTAATTATTCCCGCCTTCCATGCCCGTCCCAACAAACGTCTGGAAGTATTCGACAGCGCCTCCGACGTGTATGTGGCCGACTTGGAGCAGCACACCATTCTCAGTAGCACGCTGCTCAGCGACAGTACCGTGTTTGAGACATTTCCCACCTTCTCACCCGATGGCAAGTATATCTACTACTGCGCCTCGCCCAAGGTGAGACTGCCTATGGAACTGAAAGACATGCACTACAGCCTATGCCGTATCGCCTTCGACCAAAGCACCGGCACATTAGGTACCGAAGTCGACACGCTTTTCTCAGGCCAAGGCAACAAAACCTCCGTCTGCCATCCCCGTGTAAGTCCAGACGGGCGTTTCATCGTCTACACGGTGGCCGACTACGGCACCTTCCCCATCTGGCATCAGGAGAGCGACCTTCAGTTGATGAATCTTGAGACAGGAGCCATTGACGAGATGCAGACAGTGAACAGCGACAAGAGCGATACCTACCACAGTTGGTCGTCCACCAGCAGGTGGCTCGTCTTCGCCTCAAAGCGCGATGACGGCCTTTTCGGCAAGCCCTATTTCTGCTATATCGACCGCAAAGGCAAGGCACACAAACCCTTTGTGCTGCCTCAGAAGAATCCCCGTTTCTACGACAACAACCTGAAGTCGTTCAATGCCCCCGAAATAGGGAAAGGCCCCCTACCCTTCAACGCCATGGATGTCAAGCGTGCGGTAGAAGGCCCCTCTGTGGACTTCGGCAGCAAATAGTCTGATTTATCTTATCCTCGTTTCCACACGCTGGTCGCTGCGGATGCCCCGTGCTGCAGCCTGTGCATCGAGCACCACTGGTTGGCTGGTGAAGTCAGGTGTATTGAAAGAATAGAGCGTCCCGTCATAATACTTCCATGGGTTGCGCTGAGGCAGGAGAAATGGTTTTGACATCCTGCCATCCTTGTCGACATGAGACAGATAAAGCATGGTATAATAACCATTCCCCCGTCTCGATGTGAACACAATCCACTTGGAATTCTCGCTCCAGTTGTGGTAACTGTCGGTATCGTCGCTGTTTACCTCATCCAAAGGCCGTGCCTCACCCGTCTTCAGGTCGAGCAGCCATTGGTCAGCCTCCTTGTGCCAGATGGGGAAACATCCGTAGTCGGACATGGTGAACAGCAGGAAACGACCATCGTAGGAGGGACGAGGGTGGTTGGCACTCTTGCCCATCTGTCTTGCATTGAAGATGGTGTCGACTTCACCGACAAACGTCCCTTTCACATCATCAAAACCGATTTTGCAGAGATTATACTGTATTTCCTTGTATCCTGCCGGTATCTCCTTGGCCACGGCGGCGCAAAAATACAAGGTCTTGCCATCAGGAGAAAATACGGGATAATTCTCATAATGCTCCTTCGTCGCCACGATGGAGTCGAGCATTATCTCGTGTTTGTCGGGCGAATAGACCAACACGTCGGAAGCATGGTCGAACACTTCAACCCGCTCTTCCGCCACTGCATGGAAAGACTGGTTGGTCTTGTTGGTGGAGTATGCCACAAAACGCCCCGACGGATGCCAATACGGATAGACCATCGAACCTCCAAGGCTGTCGTTCTTGGCTTTCAGCAGTTCCATTACGCCATCCCGTTGGATGAGCGTTGCCCCATGGTCACCCCGGATATGGAAGGTGAACCGCTCGGGGTGGGTGCGGTCGGACACATGGCAGTTGAGGCACGCCCCAGGCACTGCCGTGTTCTCAAGGATTGCCTGTTCATGGAAGTTGGACAGGTCGCGCTGATAAAGTCCCATTCGTCCGTACACCTCATAGCCAGGAGGGATACGGCGGTAAGTGAGTCCCCACTCTCCCAGGTCATCACTGCTTACATTGACGGTAAAGTCACGGTATTGCGTCCACTTGCCATCCTTCTTCACACAAACGGTGAAGGTGAGGGCCGCTCCCTTGTTCTGTTGGGTCAGTTGGTGCCATTCCTCCACATCGAAGTCAGCATATTCGCCATTGGCATGCAGTTCTCCCCCTTTCTCTCCTCTCACCACCACATCCATGACCTCACACTCACCATAACAGTTGAAGTTGAGCGGAGCAATCTCCGCCGGGATGGTGACACCGGCATAGTCAGGGAAAATAGGCGTCAGTTGCTGCACCAGAATGGGGTCGACTGGTGATGAGGCGCATGCCCAAGCCAGCCACGACGCCACACATAAGGTGAGCATCCATGTCACACGGTTGTATCTCTTTTTCATTCTCATGTCAATAGATTTCCTTCATTTGTTGCTTCCCTTGCCTTTCCTTGCCCTCCTGACTCACCAACATATACGACCAGAAGGTGTTGCCGAATGGCGGTGCTGACAGCGATGGGTCGTTCTGATTCTTCATATAGAGATTGACAAACTGCGTGAGCATATTGCAGGTGGCAGGCTCTATGCTCCACGGCATGCCCTCGAAACTGCCGTGCTGCTGGGTCCACTGCATCACCAGCGCCTGCTGGTAGGCAGTGGGGATACGGTTGAATTTGGCATATTTACCTAAAGGATAGTAGGCATTGAACCGCTCGAGGTCGCGCTGCAGCAGTTCGTAACACATCAAATACTCGAAAGCCATGCGGTTGTCATAGTTTTGCACGAAGAGCAGTCCGAGCATCTGGTCCATCTCGGTGTCGCTGAAGAGAAAGTCCTGTTTCTTCTGCCTGAACGACCTCAGCCTGCCATAGACAGGGTCTTCATTCACCTTACCTGCTTTGATTATCGCTTTCTGCTCTTTCGCCCATTTTCGGTAGAACACCGTTCTCTCCAACATTCTGAGGTATTTCATGGCCACCTCGTGATGCCCGTTGATGATGTTGCATTCTATGATGCGCCTGGTGAGCCGTCCGCTCTTGCGGTGATTGGGTATGGCTTCCTGAGCCTCAAAAGCGTAGCGCTCGGCGTCGTTCACCATCCCGAGCCAATAGAATGTCTCGCAGGGAGGCAGCGGCGAGGTCATGTCACGCTGGAACGACGGGAACAATCCCTCAGCACCATTCTGAAAGAAGTCGAACAGCCGGTCGCTCAATTGTCCCTCCATGGCAAGGGCAAGGTTGACGCATGACACGTCGAATGGCCGGGTCGGTTGCTGCCGTTCAGCCTTCTCTATGATTTTTCCCCACTGACGGGTGCGCACAAGGAAATCATATTCTATCAAGTTGTATTTCAATGGGTCAAAGGAGTGTCCTATCACCCACCAGCCACCCACCGCCAGCACTGCGATGCTCACCAACGCCACTCTGACCGTCTTTTGTACGGCAGGCAACAAGGGCAGCAGCAGCGGCAACAATGTGGCAACGGCCTCAATGGCAGTCTGCATGCCTGGCTGATAGACAGGATATCGATAATAGTTGATGCTTACAAAGAGGTTGAACAACGGGTATTGCAAACTTCTGGCACACAAGAGAACTACCGCCACGGCATAGACCACGCCAATGGTGCCGAATGCCAGGCTGCCCAACGAGCGGTGCTTGGACAACTCATAGAAAGCCACATAAGCCACCACCATCAGCACACACGGCCCAATCAACCAATAGATAAGAGGAACGGTAAGAATGAAAGCCACTTTCCGCAACATGTATCTTGGGAACCCCTCGTTGCCGCTCACCTGATGATAGAACAGCATGATGGCCAAGGCAAGAAGCAGTGCGACGTTGAAACTCAGCAGCACATTTTCATCTCCCATATATGCCCACAGCATCAGCGACGGGATGAAACTGAGCGGATAATATGCACTGTTGGCCCCATTGCGGCGTGCCAACAGCCACACCATGACCTGCAAAGCCACGCTGAGCAGTGCGAGGATGCATGCCCCAAGTACGGGAACGAAATAAAACTGGGTGAGGAACTCACCAATATAATCCGCCAGTCCGCCAGGCACCGACATCCGCTCTTGGAAATACTCTGTATCGGTCAGAAACAACTGGTATTGTTCCTGAAAAGAGAGTACCGACATCCTCAGGAAGCCCCAATAGCATGCCACGCCGATGCCGAACAGCAGCGAGAGCATCCATTTCCAATGTTTGAAGAGATGATTTCCCATACGCTATTCTTCCGTCACTGTAACCACCGTTCCGTCGGGCATCCGTTTGGGATAACTTGTAGGATAAAGGCTGCCGAGGAATGAGCCCAGCGCACCGTCGCCCATCTGAGCGGCCAACTGACGGGTATATTGTTTGTAAGCCTTGTGGACGCTGTCGGCTTGGGCCTCCAACTGCTTGGCCCTGATGGTATCAGTCTTTGCCATCTCGGATGCCGCTTTGCGGAAGGTTGCCATCTCGCGGGTATGTTGCTCTGTTGCCCTTTTCCACACCTCAAGGGAGTCGTTGCCCCTGGTACCCGACGAACTGCTCACCTTTCCGATACGCACATTGATATCACCCGGCTCGGTGACGACCAGCAGACGCTGCACGCCATCGCGATAGTGATAGTCCATGATGATCTGCGCCATGTGGCAGGTGTCGGTGGCAAATTCAAACTTCCCATCCTTGATATAGACAGAGTCAACCGCCTCGGCCGAATTGTCCTCCAGTGGCACAAGGAAAATTTGCTTGCCGTTAAGCCGGCTGTCATCCACCATACCGTGGATACGGCATGAGCCATTTTTCTCACCCTGACCGCATGCCATTAAGACAGCAATGGTCAGCAGGGTCAATACCCCATAAAAAATCCGTTTCATCGTCTTTCTTTATCTTATTTTTACTTGTTTTCTCTCTTCCGATGACACCTGGCGCTGCATCTCCCTTATGTCCACATTGACCTTGGTTTTGGTGAAGTCTGGCACATTATAGGCATCAAACATACTGGCATAATAGCGGCGTGGAGCACGCTGTGGGAGCAAGAACGGTTTGCTCACCCTTCCCTCGTCATCGATACAAGCCAGATAAAGTTTGGTGTAGGCTCCATCCTCCCGCTTCGACGAAAAGACGAACCACCGGCTGCCCGATGCCCAGTTGTGGTAGCTCTCGCTGTAATTGCTGTTAACTTCGGTGAGACATCTCGTCTCACGTGTCCCAAGGTCCATCAGCCAAAGGTCGGCATCACGCTGTGCCACTGGGAAATTGCTTCTGCCCGACACGCAATACATCAGCCACCTGCCATCGTAGGAGGGTCTGGCCAGCGTATAACTTCTGTCTGTCTGAGGTCCGTTGAGCAGGGTGTCAGCCTCTGTTCCGAAAGTGCCTGTGGCGGCATCGAAAGGCAAAGCCACCAATGAGCATTTCACTTTCAGGTATTCAGCAGGCACATTGCATGGTTTCGACGAACTGTAGTAGAGCGTCTTGCCATCGCTCGAGAATGCAGGAAAAATCTCCAAATCATCGGTCTGCAGTTGCGGTGAAAGAAGCAGTTCGTTGCTCCGCACATCAAGCACCACCACATCACTGAAACGATGATAGACTTCGAGGTTGCTCTTTGCCCCCGTGAAAAAGCTCTGATGTACAGTGTTCACCGCATAGGCACAATAATTGCCTGAAGGATGCCAGTAGGCATAGCTCCCCGCCGCCTTGGTAGAGTCGGTCTTGGTGTTGAGCCACGACTGTTTTCCGTCTATCTGCACCATGGTGCCACCACCCTCGCCACGGATTTGCATTGTCAGCCATCGTGGGTCGGTGCGGTTGGGCGTATGGCAGTTGAAGCAACGCCCTGGCAGGGCTGTCTCCTGAACGATAGGACTCTCATCGAAGGTATGGATATCTCGCTGGTAGATGCCTATATTACCTCCTATCTCGTAGCCTGGCGGTATGCGGCGGTATGTGAGTCCGTAATCTTCCAGGGGATAAGAGCTCACCTCGACAGTGAAGTCGCGGTATTGCGTCCAAGCGCCATCCGTCCTCGCACAAACGGTGAAGGTGAGTTGGCCACCCACATTCTTCCGGGTGAGGGCATGCCACTCGTCGATATCGAAGTCCGCCCACTCGCCATTGACATGCATCTCGCCGCCACGGCTTCCCTTCACCACCACATCCATACGGTCGAAACGGGTGTCGCCCATATTGAAATTGAGCGGTGCGATGCCTGCCGGTATTGTCACCCCCACATAGTCGGGATAGATGACGGGCTGTTTGTCGGTCAGCTGTGGGTTCTTAGGTGTGTTGGAGCAAGCCGTCAAGAGGCACAGCAGCAAAGTGAGAATCAGCTCTTCATGTCTTTTCATATCAGTTTCCTCCCATCATTTTTCTCACATACTGTCCATAGGGTGATGCCTTGTCGGCACCTTGCGACTGTATGCATTTCACGGCATCCTGATACCCACGGGGCATATACTGATAGCCACCATACTGCTGCACCCAGGACATATACTGCATGAACTCCTGAACCTTTCCCTTGAGCAGCAATTCGCCCATGAAATAATCGAGCGCCATGGTGTTCTCTTTATTGTTGACAAAGAGCAGGCCGAGCATCTTGTCTATTTCATCATAACTATAGAGGAAGTCTTCCCTGTATCTCAATTCCCGCTTTTTGCCATAGAGTGGGTGCTTGTCGACTTTTGAGTCTTGATAGAGCAGTTGGCACATCTCATTCGCCCACCCACGGTAGAACAAGGTGTGTTGGAGCAAAGCCAGATGCTTGGCAGCCAAGGCGTACTGTCCGTTCACCATCAGGCACTCCACCATGCGCTTGGTGAAACGCCCGCTCTTGCGGGCATTGAGAATCGACTCCTGCAGGTCGTGCATATAGCGGTAGGCGGAGTTCACCATGCCCAAATGCCAGAAAGCCTCTGCCGTGGGGATGTTGGAGGTAAGGTCGCTCACCATCGGCATCAGGAGTGCATCCTCTCCGCTTTGGTAGAAGTCAAACATGCCGTCGGCCAACCTCCGCTGCTTGGCGAGTGCGAGGTTGACGCAGTTGCAGGAGAATGCATTCTTCACCTGATACTTTTCAGCACGGCTGATGACCTCATCCCAACTTTCCTCCCTCACCAGATAGTCCTGTCTCAGGAGTTCGTATTTTTCCTTGTCATAGCCGCTATGGATGGCAAAGAATGCCAATATGAAAACGGCTGCGGACAACACCCCACCCCAGATGCGTGACGATGCCGGCATCATCTTGTGACGTGAGCCACCAAACAGGCATGCAGCCAAAGCCACTGCAGCGACCACCATCAGCGGAAGTATGGCCAGCAACACATGGTAATGCAAAGGTATGCGGTAGTAGTTGAGTCCAAGGAAAATGGATTTCAACGGCCACTGCAGAAGGACGGATGTCGAAGCCCAATGCACCACTGCCATCAATACCGGTATCCACCAACAACGTCGGGGAACTCTCAGCACCCGCAATGCCACATACACCCATGCCAATGGTCCTGCAGCAATATAAAGCAAGGGCACCACCACGAAGTCGGGCCAAGAAAAGCGGCACCGGTCCCAATACTGACTTGCCCAAGCTGTCGCCATCACCATGAGCAATGCAACGGGATAGGACAACAGCACACTCTCGTCGCCCATCATCCAGAGCAACAATATTGACGGGATGAAACTCAGCGGATAGCACCATGACAGCATATCGTTGGCCTGCAGACGCATCAACTGCCAGGTAAGCCATTGGAGCAGCACATAGATGGCAGCCAAGACCAAGGCTCCTGCCCATTTCAGGTAATAGAACTGCACGAGAAACTCGCTCAGATAGTCGGCCAGTCCGCCAGGAACCATGATTCGCTGCATGAAATAATCATTGGTGAGCAGAAACAATTGGTACTGCTCCTGATAAGACAGCGCATGAGGGTAACACAGCCACCAAAACAGGAACACCAGCACACCGAAGAGTGCGCTCGCTGCTGTTTTCGCATATGCTGTGTTGATTGTTCCCATAATTGTGCAAAGATAACAATAATCAGTGATTTGGACAAAAAACCATGGTTAGAAAAGTGTAAAAAAACCGCTCCGTGAGCACGGAGCGGTTTGATGCGTATAAACAAGCGTTTACTTTTTCTTGAAAGCCCACCAAGTGGCCTCCGTCCAACCAGCTGTGCCACTTTGAGGATAAATCAGCTTGAGGTGGTTGCCATCGAGCTGTAGAATCTCAAAATCAGTTGGGCATGTGGTCTTGTCGTGACCATCATTATGAGAGTTGATCTGGAACGGGAAGAGGATACTGCCGGCATCGGTATGAAGTGTACCGAGCGACCAAGCAGCCTGCGAGCCTTCGGCAGATGCGAATGTGCGTGCGCCATTGTTCCAAGCTGCAATCTCGAACTTACCCGAACGGATTTGTGTGCCATTGGCTGCAAAAGAGGTAACAGTGCCCTTCTCGTAGTTGAACGTCATGTAGGCACCAGCGTCTTCCTCACCAGTTGCCACACCCGTGTCAGAGTGTCCGAGCTGGCCGGAGAGTTCCTCAGGTTTTGCACCCCACCAGATACCGTTGCCCCATACGGCACCGTCACCGCGGAACTCAGTGTCCCAAGTCCATGCTTTTTCGCCATAGTTGGTGAGAGCGCCATCTGCATCAGAAGTGCTCTTGAAAGCCCACCAAGTAGCCTCTGTCCATCCGCCAGTGCCAGCCTGCGGGTAGATGAGCTTCAGATGCGAACCGTCGAGTTGCATGATTTCAAAATCGGTCGGGCATGTGGTCTTGTCGTGGCCATCGTTATGCGAGTTGATTTGAAACGGGAAGAGGATGCTGCCGGCATCGGTATGCAATGTACCGAGCGACCAAGCAGCCTGCGAACCGTCGGCAGAAGCGAAAGAGCGTTTGCCTCCATCCCATGCGGTGACGCGGAACTTACCCGAACGAATCTGTACGCCATCAGAAGCGAAGCACCTCACATTGCCATCCTCATCGAGAACCATATAGGCATTGGGGTCTTCCTCACCAGTGGCCACACCTGTATTGGAGTGGTTGAGCTGGCCGGTCAGATCTGCAGGAGGACAGCCCCACCAGATACCATTGCCGTCGTTGACGAAAGAGTCACCGTCGCCGGGAGCATAACCGAGATTGCCCCAAACGCCGTGATCGCCGCGGAACTCGGTATCCCATGTCCACACCTTAGTGCCTGAGGCGCCGCAGAGGAACTTCATGTCAGAAGAGAGTTCTGTGGGCACAAACACCACGATGTCCTTCCTGACTTCCACCACGGTGCCGTCTTTATCAACTGCACGCACATAGAAAGTCTGATTGGGATCGCTACCACGCTTGGGCTGAATTTTGAAATTGCCACTGAAGCCCTTGGCGAGGATGTTCTCATTGCCGTCGACGTCATAGTTGTAAATCACCACCGACATATAAGGTGCACCCACTTTATAGAATATATAGTTTCCATCTGCAGCCTTTGAGTAGACGTCATTGTCCGCATCATATGCAAACTGCTCGAAGGAGAACTCGCTTTCCACCACCTGACTGGTGAGCGTAGATGCTGGTGCGCTGATGCTGTCAACAGAAGGATCGCAAGCCGAGAGCAATCCGACGACAGCAAATAGTCCAAAAATTATCTTTTTCATTTTCATTCAGTTTAATAGTTTATAAGGCAGATGCATTAGTTGTTCCAGTCGTTGTATTCACTATCTGTGCCTGTCCATCCCTCGTTTTGCTTAAACGCACCCTCGGAGAGGATAATCTCAGTCTCAGGCAATTTCTGGAATCCAGCAGTAGCATTGTAGCGTGCAGCATATCCACCATTGTGGGCGAAGTTGGTAGACGGACGACCGCAGTAGTAGCAGGCCTGGTTGGTTTGTTTCTCCAAAGCAGCGGCAGCGATATGCCAGCGGCGGATATCATTGAAACGCAGGCCTTCGAATGCCAACTCCCAACGGCGTTCTCTCTGCAGTGCCTCAAGACTGTAAGACGGGATATCTGCCAGTCCGGCACGTTTACGGAGTTTGTTGATGCCGCTCACATCTCCCTTCAGCTCGCTCTGCATGAGGAGCACTTCAGCGAAACGGATGAGCACCATGTCGTGGATGTTGCCCAGTTGGAAGTTTTCCTCGCCTGAGATTTCCCAGTTGTTGGGATACATCTGGTTCTCGAAGGTGCACCAGTAGTCGCCGTTATCTTTTTTAGAAGTGATTGGTGAAAGTTTCTTGCCATAATAGTCGGTCTCCTGTACGAAGTCATCCCAACCACCCTTGGTGTATGCGGGAAGGTCATTGAGATTGAGGATGGTAGCATCGAAACGCAGGTCACGCGGCTCGGCGTTCTTCCAATCGGTCACGAGGTTGGTAGCCACAGGACCTGCACCCCATCCCTGTCCGAAGGGGAAGGTGTTGCCATATGCCTGACCGCCACGCACGCCGAAGTGAAGTGAATAGCCGTTGGCATAACCGATGGTGGTCTGCCAGGAAGCCATCTTGTTGAACTTCACGGCAAACATCGACTCAGGATTGACACCATTGTCGTCCTCCACCCATTTCAGGTTTTGGCCCTTGGTGTAGTCGTAGTCTTCCACCGTGCAGCGATTGGTATAAGCCCAAAGGTTGCGGAAATCAGGCACCAGCGTATAGCCTGAATTGTTGACACAATCGTCAATATAGCCAATCACCTGCTCCTTGGTCAGCGTAGTGCCGTCGGGCAACTCGACAGAGGTGAGCGGGTTGTAGGCAGTGCTCACGAGGTCGGAAATCTTGTCGCCATTGCAATAGAAGCCTGTGTAGAACAGCCAGCAGCGGCCGAGCAGAGCCTCAGCGCAATATTTGTCGACGTGGCCATCAGTTTTGCGCACCTGCGGCATGATGTCGCTGGCGTCGCGCAGGTCCTGAAGAATTTGTCCCCACAGTTGTGCTGCGGTAGGCGGAGTCACCTCTGCAGGACGCTGAGCAGTAACAAGGAGAGGTACGTTTCCATACATCGATGCCAGCTCGTAGTAGAAGAATGCTCTCATGAAGAGGGCCTCGCCTTTGGTCTGTGCTTTCTCCTCAGCATCGAAATCCACTTTATCTAGAGCCTCGAGCAAGGTATTGGCGCGATTGATGCCTTGATAGCGCTGCTGCCAGAAATCGCGTGTCATATCCACATTGTAGTTGAGGATAAGGTCCATGGCCTGCATCAGTTTGTCGTTGGTACCTCCACCTCCATATTGGTCATCGCTGGCGAGCATGGCGTAGTAGTGCCATGTCTCCTGCGGATTGGCATTCACAGCATTCAGGTTCTGATAGATACCGGCAAGAGCCTGAGCGGCATCCTCAGCATTGACAGGGAAGTTGGATGTATCCTTCGAAGTCATACTCATCGAGTCCAAATCACAGGACACCAGAGTACCTGCGAAAAGTGCTGCGCTTAAGAAATATGCTATTTTTTTCATGTTTTCTATAAATCTAAATGATTGATGTTAACTGCTCAGTGATTATTTAACCTCTGAAATGATAACCGAGCGGCTCATCTGAGGATCGTTGAAGTACAGGTTCTCCACACCTCCCTTTGAGTCAAGGATGAGGCTGCTTGCAGGTACGCCATACTCTTTGATGAGAAGGTCGTAAACGTTCTTGGCACGGTTCTCAGCCAGCCATTGGTTGCGGTCGGCAGTTCCAGTTGCCTTGTCGGCATAACCCATCACGTTATATTTCTTGCCTGGGTTCTGCTTGATCATCTGAGCGATGGTGCTCAGGTTGACGCGCTCACGGTTGACGATGTCGGTCTTGTTGATTTCGAAGTTCACGAAGTAAGGATAGGTGACCACTTTCTCGTCGGTGATGACGGTAGTGGTGTTTGTCGGTTTTTGGTTCTTCAGACGCTCGTTGTCTGCACGCAGTTGGTTGACCACGCCATTGAGGCGGTCGATTTCGCTGTTGTCGGTCACATACTCAATCTTGGTCTGAACGGCAGGAGCGGCAGCTTTCTTCTCTCTCTTGTCCTTGAATTTCACGTTCACGCCCACCATATATGTGCGTGGCTGTGGATAGTTGCCAACATCGACACCAGTCACCCAAGGCTCATTGCCATTGAGGGCCATACCGTTCTCTGGATCCATACCTTTATAACCGGTGAAGGTAAGAAGATTTTGAGCAGCGAAGTAAACGCGGAGCTGGCTGAAGGGACATGTGCTCTTGAGCAGAGTGGCGAAGTCGTAGCCCAAGGTGACGTTCTGGATGCGGAAGTAAGTAGCATCCTCCACATAGATGTCAGACACCTGCTGCCAGTTGGCACCGATATTGCCAGGCTTCAGCATGGGATACTTGTTGGATGTACCCTCACCATGCCAGTAGTTGAAAACCTCTGTGGTGTAGTTCTCAAACTGCGAGTCGGTGTTCTTGCGCCATGAGCGCACCACCTCGTTGCCGAATGAGCCAAAGCCAGTGGCAGAGAAGTCAAAGCCTTTGTATGCCAGATTGATGGAGGCACCCAAAGTGAAATCGGGATGCGGACTGCCTATCTCTGTCTTATCATCAGCGTTGATGATACCGTCGCCATTGACATCGACGAACTTCAGGTCACCTGGTTGGATAGCCGTATTTTGGAGTGAGTTGACAGCATTGCCACCGCAGTTTTTGCTGAGGTAGTGTTGGAGGTCGCTTTCGTTCTGGATGACACCTTCTGTCTTGTAGCCATAGAAATAGCCGATGGGATATCCTTCCTCCATACGTGCCATAAATCCTGTATTTTGAGCGATGAGGTCAGAGCCACCTTCTATGAAATGGTTGGCATTATTCACTTCGGTCACCTTGTTCTTGTTCATGGCGAAGTTGACGTTGACACCATATTTGAAATCACCGATATTGTCTTGCCATCCCACCGATGCCTCAATACCAGTGTTCTTCACTGCACCGGCATTGGCGGTGTAACCATTCTGTCCGACGATAGCCCAAAGAGGCACCCAAAGGAGAAGGTCCTTGGTACGTTTATCATACCACTCAAAGGTAGTGGTCAGCCTACCGCCAAGGAAGCGGGCGTCAAGACCCACGTTGGTCTGCTGTGAAGTCTCCCATTTGAGGTTAGGATTCTCAATATTGGCAGGATAGGCACCCTGTGTGTAGGAATCTTTCGTATTGCCAAAGGAATACTGTCCGTAGTCACCAAAGTCAAAGTTGGACTTCCACAGAACGGAACCGATATTGTCGTTACCGTTCTGACCCCAACCAGCACGGAGTTTCAGGAACGACAGCCAACTTCTGGTACCCTCCATGAATTTCTCATTGGAGATGACCCATCCTGCAGATACAGAGGGGAAGTAACCCCACTGGTTGCCGGGAGCGAACTTCGAGGAACCGTCGGCACGGATGATGGCTGTGAACATGTAGGTCTCATTGAAGTCGTAGTTGAGACGTCCAAAGTAGGAAAGTTTGGCATCATAACCACTGGGATAACCGTCGACGACAGCCGATGTGCGGCCTGTCATGTTGTGCATGTAGGCATGTATGGCATCACCGAAGATGTTGCCCGAGGCGGTAGCACTCACCGACTCACCGTATTGCGGACGCGACTTCGAGTACTCCATACCGCCCATGATGTCGAAATGGTTCTTGCCCAGGTCAAAGCGATAGTTCAATGTGTTGACCAAATTCCAGTTCCATCCAAGAGAAAGATTGTCGGATGTCTGGTCGGTGTTGCGGAAACCACCCGAGTTGTCATGGATACGGAATGTGGGGAGGTAGCACCACCAGCTGCTTGACCACTGCTTGTAGGACACCTGTCCGCGATAAGTCAGGTTCTTGATGGGCTGCACCTCGATGAAAGCCGTGGCATTGAGATTGAAACTCTTGCTTCTGTTGTTACCCGCCTGATTGTAGACTGCGGCAGCAATGGGGTTGCTGGTGAAGTTGTTGTAGGGGAACCAACCATCAGTACCTGATGTATTGATGTCATCCCACATAAAGTACTCACCATTCTTATTGTAGACAGGTACACAAGGGTTGGCACGCAACATATTGGAAAGGTCATTGGAATACTGGTTGCCAATCTGGATACCCCGGCTCTGACGATGCTGGAAGTAGAGGTTCTCACCTATCTTTACAACATCCCTGTCGCCTACCCTGTAAATCACATGGTCTGAATTCAGACGGAAGGTGAAACGGTTGAAGTCGGACTTCACCGGACCGCCGAACACACCGTCTTGATATTGGTAACCCACACCTGTGGAGAATTTGGAAACCTCTCCGCCACCGGTGAGGTTGATGGAGTGGTTGGTCACGATGGAATTCTTATGACGGAACTCCTCCACCCAGTTGGTGCCCTTGTTTGAGCCGTTCCTATAAGCCTCAAGGAGGTCGGCATCAATATATCTTGACCAGTTGTAGAGTGGTCCACCGGCATTATGATTCACCAGGTCCATCACATTCATATACTGCTTGGCGTTGAGGGGCTCGGGCATCTTATAGACATTCTGCCAACCGATGTTGCCGTCATAGCTCACCTCTACTTTGCCTTCCTTACCCTGCTTGGTGGTGATAAGAATCACACCGTTGGCAGCCGACGAACCATAGATGGCAGCCGAGGCAGCATCCTTCAACACGTCGATACGCTCGATGTCGGCAGGATTGAGGGCGTTGATGTCACCACCAGCCACACCGTCGATGACGTAGATAGGATTGGTGCTGCTGTTGGTGCCGGCACCACGGATATTGATTTTAAATCCGTCGCCTGGCTGTCCAGAATTGGCCTGAATGTTCACACCGGGAGCTTGGCTTTGGAGAGCGCCGAGCACCTGAGTGGTGTTCATTTTGGCGATGTTCTCACCTTTCACCTCCAAAGTGGCGCCAGTGACGAGTTTCTTCTTCTGTACACCATAACCAACGACCACCACTTCTTCGAGGACGTCAGAGTCTTCTGAGAGGTTGATCAAGAAAGAGCTTTGGTTTCCCACAGGAATCTCCTGTGTAGTATAACCAATGTAGGAAATCACTAGCACAGCACCTGGCTGCACGTCGAGAGTGAAGTTACCATCGATGTCGGTAACAGCACCATTGCTGGTGCCTTTTTCCATGACGGTAGCCCCGATGATGGGTCCATTCGCGTCGCTGACGACACCCCTGACTTTCTTTGTCTGCTGAACCGCAGCAGCGGTCACTTCAGACGTCTCAGCATAAGCCGGAGAAAGCCACCCCAGTCCTATGCAAGCGCCCATAAGCAGCACTGTCTTTCTGAAATTTAAAAGCATACTTAAGTACATTATAGTAGGTTAAAAAAAATAATCTTGACCTTTTGATACCCGCTGTATCATCATAGGCATTTTTAGGTTTAGAATAGGTTATCACAAATCAGACTTATAATGTCTGGAGGTAATGACGACGATCGTATCTAAAATTTTTTGCAAAGATATTTAAAACCCTTTAAAAAGTATAATACTATTTTGACCATTACTGATACTATTTGTGAATTTGGGAAATAAAGTATCATGTAAATCAACAAAAGGCATAAAAAATGAATAAAACATGCCCCAATCACCTTTTTAAATATTCAACAATTTCCCCAAATTCACACCTATTTATATTAAATAGGTCATCATCACACCTATGAAACTATCCTCTGAAAATGATTGTTTCAAGTGCGAATCTTCATATTTTCCCGTTTCAAAGACTTGTGCTTTTGTAACAAATTGGAATGAGAAGGAAAAGAAATCACACATTTGTTTGGGCAGTAGCACTAAAATTCTTACATTTGTTGCCGATAACCTAAGGGGTTGTCGCAACTATTCATCCATTATTATCAACAAGCTTTACATCATGAAAAGGATTTACGCCCTTATTTTGTGTACTTTTGTTGTCGCTGCCACTATGCAGGCACAGCAAAAGCGCTCAGTCAGTTTTGACACCTATGAGTGGGACTTCGGCAACATCCAGGCCGCCGACGGAGCCGTATGCCACACCTTCACGCTGAAAAACGGCACCAAGTCACCTGTCAAGATAGGGCGTGCGATACCCAGTTGCGTATGCCTCAAGGCATTCTATCCTGAGGAGGCCATCCAACCGGGCGGAGAGGTCAAGGTGATGCTCGCCCTCTACCCCTCTACCTCCCAGGGCAAGACCTACCGCAGCATGGAGTTTCTCGATGGCGACGGCCGTCCTCTCGGCGCCCTCTCTGTGAAGGCCAACGTGAGCAACGACGGAGCCAAGTTCGCCCCCGACCACGCCTACCCCTTCCGCAACGCCAACCTGTCGTACATCGAGCGTGTGGAGAACCTCCTCTCACTGCTCACTCCTGAGGAGAAGGTGGGCTTGATGATGAACAAGTCGGTGTCGGTCGACCGTCTCGGCATCCCCTCTTACAACTGGTGGAGCGAGGCATGCCATGGTGTGCGCCAGAGCGATTACACCGTGTTCCCCCAGCCCATCGGCATGGCAGCAGCCTTCAATCCCAAGCAAGTATATGATGTGTTCAGCGCCGTCTCCGACGAGGCACGTGCCAACTGGAACCGCTCCGACCACAATGTGTTCAATGTTCCGATGGGTGTGACCTACTACCCAGGCAATCCCGAACTCACCTTCTGGTGCCCCAACGTCAATATTTTCCGTGACCCCCGTTGGGGACGCGGACAGGAGACCTGTGGTGAAGACCCTTATCTGAACGCCGTTTTGGGCGTGCAGACCGTACTGGGCATGCAGGGCAACGACGACCACTACTTCAAGACCCATGCCTGCGCCAAGCACTACGCCGTGCATAGCGGTCCGGAACCCCTTCGCCACAGTTACAATGCCTCCGTCTCAATGCGCGACCTATGGGAGACCTATCTCCCCGCCTTCAAGGCTCTGGTGAAGAAAGGCAATGTGCGCGAGGTGATGTGCGCCTACAACCGCTACGAGGGCAAGCCCTGCTGCACCAGCGACCGTCTGCTGGTGGACATCCTGCGCCGCAAATGGGGCTATGACGCCATCGTACTCACTGACTGCGACGCCATCAACAACTTCTACAACAGAGGACAACACGAAACCCATCCCGACCCGCTCTCAGCATCCGTCGACGCCGTGCTCAATGGCACCGACCTGGAGTGCGGCAAGGTGTTCATGGTACTCACCGAGGCACTGGATAAAGGACTCATCAAGGAGAGCGTGCTCGACTACCACCTCCGCAAGACCCTTCTGGGCCGCTTCGAACTGGGTATGTTCGACCCTGCCGACCAACTCCCCTGGGCGAACCTTGGACCCGAGGTCATCAGCAGCGAGAAGAACGACGCCCTCGCCACCCAGGCAGCACGTGAGTCTATGGTGCTGCTCACCAACAACCTCAAGAATGGTCAGCCCACGCTGCCGCTCTCCAAGAACCTGAAGACCATCGCCGTGGTGGGACCCAATGCCGACAATGCCGCCCTGCTCAACGGCAACTACGGAGGCACACCCACCAAAGAACACACCCATACGCTGCTCGAAGGCATCAAGGCTGCGGTGCCCGGTGCCAATGTCATCTACCGCAAGGCATGCGAGCTCGCTGACGAATACACCACCGTACACCACCTGCAAGACTTCAACGACGGGAAAGGTGTGAAAATAGACTTCTTCAACAACAAGCAACTTGAGGGTGAACCCGTCAAGACCGCCTATTATACCAACGAACTCAACTTCTCCACCTTCGGAGCGTGGGGATTCGCAGAGGGTGTCAGCAAAGACGAGCTCTCCATGCGCATCACCGGTCAATACAAGGCCACCTTCACCGGTGACATGAAATACACTTTCGCTACCGACAATGGTTATGTGCTACGTGTCAATGGCGAGGTGGTGGAAGAAGCCCAGGCTGGTGGCCGCAGAGGTGGATTCGGTTTCCGCCGCAACGTGGAATACAAGTCATTCCCAGTCAAGAAAGGCGAGACCTACGACGTGGAGATTGAGTACAAGAAAGGCAACGGCAACTTCGCCATGTTCCGCGGTGACATCTGCGAGCGCGTTCTCGTTGACTTCTCCGACCTCGCCAAGGAGGTGAGCCAAGCCGACGCCATCATCGTCATCGGCGGCATCTCTGCCCAGATGGAGGGTGAGGGCGGCGACAAAGCCGACATTGAACTGCCCAAGGTACAGCAAAGGCTCATCACAGCCATGCACACCACAGGACGCCCAGTGGTTGTCGTCAACTGCTCCGGTTCCGCCATTGCCTTCGGCAGTGTGGAGGGTCAGTACGACGCACTCGTTCAGGCATGGTATGCTGGTCAGGGCGGTTGGAAAGCCCTCGCCGATGTCCTCTTTGGCGACTACAACCCCAGCGGAAAACTCCCCGTCACCTTCTACCGCTCCAACAATGACCTGCCCGACTTCCTCGACTACAGCATGGACAACCGCACCTACCGCTACTTCAAAGGTACGCCACAATATGCTTTCGGCTATGGCCTGTCGTATACCACTTTCGCCTATGGCAAGGGCAAACTCTCTGCCAAGTCGATGAAGAAGGACGGCAAGGTAACACTCACTGTCCCTGTCACCAACACCGGCAAACGTGAAGGTGCAGAGACCGTGCAGGTGTACGTCAAGGCACTCGACTATCCTGAGGCGCCCATCAAGTCGCTCCGTGGCTTCCAAAAATTGGAACTGGCTGCCGGTCAGACTGGCAAAGCCGTCATCACCCTCGACGGTGAGGCATTTGAGTACTATGACCCGACCATCGACGAACTGTCAACCCGTTCGGGACGCTACCAAATTCTCTATGGCTGCTCATCCATGGACAAAGACCTTCAGGCACTTGATTTCACGGTGAAGTGATTGGGTGTTTGGTCGTTTGGTCATCTGGTTGTTTGGTCGTTTAGGGGGTTGGTCGTTTGGTCGTTTGGGGGGTTGGTCGTTTGGTCGTTTAGGGTAATTAGCAATTTGGGAGTTTAGACAAATGAACTTTTAGGATATAAAGGAGTAATGTCTAAACTCCCAAACAACCAAACAACCAGATGACCAAACAACCAAACAACCAAACAACCAGATGACCAAGCAACCAAGCTTCCGTAATTGTTTTTTGAAAATCAAAAAAAAAAGTTACAAATAACAAAACCATTTATTAGTAAATACCCTATATTTGCACCAAATTTTACCAAAACCGATATTTTACCTAATTATTTTATCAACTAATAACAATCATTTATGAAAAAATTCTTTACTCTTTTCACTTTCGTATTTATCTGCGCCAGCATGTTCGGCCAGAATAAATTCGTTGATTTGGTAGAAAATGGCCACATGGAAGAAGAGCAGTCTGAGGATT
This sequence comes from uncultured Prevotellaceae bacterium, assembly GCA_902767775.1. GTDB lineage: Bacteria > Bacteroidota > Bacteroidia > Bacteroidales > Bacteroidaceae > Prevotella. Next base: position 76,712 of record CACXIP010000017.1, read on the forward strand.
GGTCTTGCTTCTGGGTACATGAGTGGCGCACCAATGATGTGCAGACCTCAGGTTTTGCCAACATCGTGGAAGACCCCACAGATCCTGAAAACCACTGCGCCCATGTTTTCGTACGCACCGAGGCTGAGGCAGACGAAGCCGGTACCAAAGTCAAACCCGACGGATCGGAAAGCTTGGCCAGCTGGGACTCTCAGTTCTTCATCTATGTCAGGCAGAATATTGAGAGCGGCAAGATTTTGAAGCTCACCATGCGCGTAAGGGCCGACAAGGCGTGCCACATTGAGACACAGGCACACTTTGAGCCGGGCAACTACAACCACTACCAGCTTTTCGGCAACATTGACGTTACTGAAGAGTGGACAAAGATTGAGAAGGAAGCCATCATCTCTACTCAGATGACTGGAGAAGAGAGTGGCAAGGAGATGCACACCGTGGCATTCAACCTCTCTACCTTGACAGACGGCAACAACTTCTACTTCGACGACATCAAACTTGAGATTAAAGACCAGGTTGAGAATGAATTCACTGGCTGGCTCAACATGCTGAGGAACACCGACCTGACCAGTGAGACCATCAACGACAAAGTGGTCAATGGCTATAGCTACTACACTGGCCGTGACGCTGCGCTCAACCAAGACCTGCCCGCACGTATCGTCATCGACCCAGTGGACGGTCAACCAGCATTCAATGTGACCTCACTTGAAGCTGTTGAAGGCACAAAGACTACAACAGTTGAAGATCCCGAAACCGGCGAGGTAACAGAAATAGAGGAACCCAGTGGTGTCTTCTACCAGCATGTGGAAAGGCTCAACGAAGAGACAGGTGAAATGGAATGGGTAGACGAGGAAATCACCGACTGGTCAACCCAGTTCTTCGTTTCACAGCCACACCAGTTCCAAATGAACCAGAAGGTTCGCTTCGTGATGTGGGCACGTGCTGACAAACCAGCACAGATTGACTCCCAGATTCACCGTGCTCCTGGTGACTACATCCACTATGTGTTCCTCGGCAGTTTCGACCTGACAGAAGAGTGGCAGAAATTTGAGGTAGAGACCACCATCAATGCCACCGAACAGGTGGGTGGATGGACCGTCGCCTTCAACAGCAACAAACTGAGGGATTCCAACAACTATTATTTCCGCTTTGAGGAGTTCAGCATCAACGAGGCTGACGCTACCGACGCCGACCGCACCATCGGTCAGGAAAGCATCATCTTCCCTGTAGCTGCTAATGACGAGCCTCAGACCGTTATGGTTGACTTGTCAGAAGCAATGAAGACTCTCGGCATCGACAACCTCAAGACCATGATTACCAGCGACAAGATTATGAAGGCCCTCAATGAGGAAGAGGTATTTATGGAGGAAGGTTTGAATCCTGTCTATGACGGTATCATCCTCAACCAGAAGGGTATCTACGACGATGCCGGCACCATCAACATTGAGGTGGACGACAAAGAGTCGGCAGACAACAAGGCCGCCTTCGTCATCACCAACACCGGTGAGGCTTTGGAAGCTCCCTTCGACTCCAAGCTCTGCTTCGAGAAAGATGGTTGGTACTATGTGTTCAACATCAGGTTCGTCGACGCTAAGGACTATGACGAGCTGATGGGCATCACAGAGATTACTCCGCGCGCCAAGAACGACGGTGCTATCTACGACCTCTCAGGCCGCAGAGTGAACAATGTGACCAAGGGTATCTATATCAAGAATGGAAAGACGTTTGTGAAATAACACTCTGACTGAGTAAGCCAATGCCCGCCGAGCACCTGCCTGGCGGGCATTTTTATTTTCGATGCCAATTATCATTTGAAATTAACAAAAATTATTAAACATTTGTCGCTGTTTCCTTGAAATTGAAGTAATTTTGTAGGCAGAGAGAAACATTTTTTATTTATTTGTCACTGTTATGAATATTCCTTCAGTATTTTGGTTAGTCCCCATTGCCTCGGTGTGCGCATTGGGTATGGCATGGTATTTCTTCAAGCAGATGATGCGTGAGGAAGAAGGCACACCCCGTATGGCAGAAATTGCCGAGTATGTGCGCCGTGGTGCGATGGCCTACCTCAAGCAGCAGTACCGCGTGGTGCTCATCGTGTTCATCGTCCTTGCCCTGATATTCTCGTTCATGGCATACGTGCTTCATGTGCAGAATCCCTGGGTGCCATTTGCCTTCCTCACCGGCGGTTTCTTCAGCGGACTGGCAGGCTTCTTCGGTATGAAGACGGCGACATACGCCTCCGCCCGTACTGCCAACGCAGCTCGCCACAGCATGGACCGCGGTCTCCGCGTCGCTTTCCGCAGCGGTGCCGTGATGGGTTTGGTGGTGGTAGGCCTCGGTCTGCTCGACATTGCCCTGTGGTTCATTGTCCTCAATGCCGTCTATCACGGCGACGCCAAGATGCTGATTATCATCACCACCACGATGCTGACCTTCGGTATGGGTGCATCGACACAGGCCCTCTTTGCCCGTGTGGGCGGCGGTATATATACTAAGGCTGCCGATGTGGGTGCCGACCTTGTGGGCAAGGTGGAAGCCAACATCCCAGAGGATGACCCCCGCAACCCTGCCACCATTGCTGACAATGTGGGTGACAATGTAGGTGACGTAGCCGGCATGGGTGCCGACCTTTATGAGAGCTACTGTGGCAGTATCCTCTCTACGGCTGCCCTTGGCGCCACCGCCTTCGCGATGAACCCCGACATGCAGATGCGAGCCGTCATTGCTCCTATGATTATCGCCGCCGTGGGCATCTTCCTGTCCATTTTCGGTATCTTCCTCGTCCGCACCAAGGAGGGAGCGACGATGAAGGACCTGCTCCACTCCTTAGGCGTGGGCACCAATGCATCTGCCATCCTCATCGCCATCGCCTCTTTCGTCATCCTCTACCTCTTGGGTATTGAGAACTGGGTGGGCGTCTCCTTCTCAGTGGTGACAGGCCTTGTGGCTGGTGTGATTATCGGCCAAGGAACTGAATACTACACTTCGCACAGTTACAAACCGACCCAGAAGATAGCAGAGTCGTCACAGACGGGTGCTGCCACCGTCATCATCAAGGGTATCGGCACCGGTATGATTTCCACTATGGTCCCTGTGGTGACCATTTCCGTCGCCATCCTGCTGAGTTACCTCTGTGCCAACGGCTTTAGCCTAAGCATGGATTCAGTAAGCATGTCGCATGGTCTTTACGGCATCGGCATCGCCGCTGTCGGTATGCTCTCTACCCTCGGCATCACCCTTGCCACCGACGCTTATGGTCCTATCGCAGACAATGCCGGAGGCAATGCCGAGATGAGCGAGCTGGAACCCGAGGTACGCAAGCGTACTGATGCCCTTGATGCCCTTGGCAACACCACTGCCGCCACCGGCAAGGGCTTCGCTATCGGTTCGGCAGCCCTCACCGCCCTCGCCCTCCTCGCTTCCTATGTGGAAGAGGTGAAAATTGCCATGGAGCGCACTGTGGATGCTGCCGGCAACTTCGTGTCGGACACCTATGGAGCCATCAACCCCACCACTGCCGACATTGCGCAGTTTATGGACTATTTCCAGGTCAACCTGATGAACCCGAAAGTGCTTGTCGGCGCCTTCATCGGCGGTATGGCAGCCTTCCTGTTCTGCGGTCTGACAATGGGAGCAGTAGGTCGCGCCGCCCAATCGATGGTCGAGGAGGTGCGCCGTCAGTTCCGTGAGATCAAGGGCATTCTTGAAGGCAAGGGAACTCCCGATTACAGCCGTTGTGTGGAAATCTCCACCCGCAGTGCCCAACAGGAGATGATATTCCCATCGCTGCTCGCCATAGCCATTCCTATCGTCGTGGGTGTTGCCCTTGGTGTGGCAGGTGTCATGGGACTCCTCGTCGGCGGTCTGACAGCCGGTTTTACCTTGGCTGTGTTCATGGCCAACTCAGGCGGTGCCTGGGACAATGCCAAGAAGATGGTCGAGGAAGGAAACTTCGGCGGCAAAGGCTCTGCCTGCCACAAGGCAACCATCGTGGGTGACACTGTTGGCGACCCCTTCAAAGACACCTCTGGACCGAGCCTCAACATCCTCATCAAACTGATGTCGATGGTGAGCATCGTGATGGCCGGTCTGACAATTGCTTGTGGAATGTAAAAACCCCTCCCCTGCCCTCCCCCAAGGGGAGGGAGATGGGGGGCATGGGATTCGAATACCGCTTTTTAATAAAAGTTAACTATTCTGCATCCATTTTTATGCATAATAATTGTAATTTTGCAGCGATTTAGCAAACAAAACGTCATTTATTTCGTTCAAAATCCCTGATATAGAGAGTTTTCGGACAATCATCATCAGTTGAAAAGGACATAAAATCTGCAGAACATGAGCAATCCCGACGAGCATAGAAGCAGTTCTACTTCCAGTAGTTCTTCTTCAGAGCATCATCACCATCATCACCATCACCATAGCAGCAAGAAAAAGAAGCACATGGACGACTCCGACCGTTTCAAACGGAGAGGATTGTCATCCATCAAGCGCAGGCAGATTCTTGGAAAGATTACCTATTGGGTCTTGGTGCTGATTGCATTGGGCATTATTCTTGCCATGATTTATACTTACCATTACACTTCCCCGAAGCACTATGTAGGGTAAGCATGGTCAGAGAGCCAGGAGTCCCCAGCCTTCTATCTGAGAAGACTGGGGACTCTTTTTGTCTTTTTATTCAACTACGAGAAAATACCGCCCATTCTCATATCTGATGGCCATCAAATGGTATTTTCCCTTAGTACGTCTCTCCACGTGAAGAGCAACATGCCCCATGGTGCAACGAAGGTTGACCTCCACACATGGATGGACATATATCCCACTGGATGCCCGCACCAACATCATGTCCACCCCCACCGGTCCATTGAAAAGTCTGTCATCACCCCCATTCTGCTGGTTGTCTCTCTTTGTCTGCACATCCAACCATTGACTGATGCGGCGGGTCATTTCGAGTAAGGTTTGGCGGCTGACATGCTCTTCCAGCATAGCGCGCTTGACATGCTCGGAAGCCAACAGATTGCCTGTGTATGCCGCCCCTGCATTGTTGAAGACGGAGATGCCGTCAAATGCCACAGCATGGTCTTCTCTCAGCGAAAACTCCAGCGCGAAATTGAGCACACAATCATAGTATGGTTCTACGATGACCGACTTCTGCTGTTCAATAACATGCCTAATGAATCCCTCCTCGCTTGCCGTGAGCGACCCCTCGATGAAGCGCACGCCTCTTCCGCTGCTGCTCCACGGTGCCTTGACCACCGCCTTATTCCATTGCCGCATCAGAACCTTTGCGTCATCGAGGCTGTCCACGCTTTTTCGCATCCCGATGACCTGTGGTTGGGATTTCACCATCTCATCAAGCAAACCAATCGTACTTGCCCTGTGCGAAAGACTGCGTATCTTCACCAAATCCTCAGCAGTCGGCATCAGTCTTTCGTTCAATCCTATCCGAAGCAACTGGGTGCGCACATCCTCATCCCATCCCCACGGACAGCATTTCAAGAGATGTTTCTCCTTCTCCGGCATCCGGCCGATTTCTTCGGGTGACACCCACCGCACATCGGGCAGGTATTCAGAGAAGGGGGCTGCAGCCTGTTGCGCCGCTTCCACATCATCCACCATCACCCAATCGCCATCCTCAGCCATGAAAGCAGGGATGAACCCCAGGTCGTGCCTAAGCAGCCGCGCCGCCCTTGGTGGAGTCAGTCCTCCACCCCGCTTTTCCCAAGCGAGCACCAAGTCGTGCTCAGGATTGAAAACGAACAGCCGTTTGACCATTATCACGTTTTTGACACAAAAATAGAAAATTTTCTCATTATTTGCAAACTACACTTTGCAAATTAGGAAAAAAAGCGTATCTTTGCAAATCATTTACAGTGATAGAGGGCGAGAAAACCCGGCGCATTGAAAACAAATCAACAAAATGGAGGCTTTTTTCCGCACACACACCTACCTGGTAGAGCACACCCATGCTCCGGTTAGGCGTGGCTTGATGGATGAGATAGACTGGAACGACCGTCTCATCGGCATCAAGGGCACTCGCGGTGTGGGCAAGACTACCTTTTTGCTGCAATATGCCAAGGAGAACTTCGACACGCGCGACAAGCAATGCCTGTATGTGAACATGAACAATTTCTACTTCCAGGAGAAGGGCATTGATGAGTTCGCAGGTGAGTTTTACCGCCATGGCGGCAAGGTGCTGCTGGTGGACCAAGTGTTCAAGCAGCAGAACTGGAGCAAAGGTCTCCGCAAATGCTATGACAGTTATCCCGACCTAAAAATCATCTTTACAGGTTCGAGCGTGATGCGCCTGAAGGAAGAGAACCCCGAACTGAACGGCATCGTGAAGAGTTACAACCTGCGCGGCTTCTCCTTCCGCGAGTTTCTCAACCTGATGACAGGCAACAATTTCCGTCCCTATACACTTGATGAGATACTCGCCGACCATGAGCACATCATCAAGCAGATATTGCCCAAGGCACGTCCACAGGAGTATTTCCAGGACTATGTCCATCACGGGTTCTATCCCTTCTTCCAGGAGCGCCGCAACTATTCGGAGAATCTCCTGAAGACAATGAACATGATGACCGAAGTGGACATCCTGCTCATCAAGCAGATAGAACTGAAATACCTCACCCGCATCAAGCGCCTGTTCTACGACCTCGCCGTTGATGGTCCGAAGGCACCCAATATCAGCAAATTGGCCAACGACATCGACACCAGCCGTGCCACGGTGATGAACTACATCAAATATCTTGCCGATGCCCGCCTCATCAACATGATTTACCCCTACGGCCAGTCATTCCCCAAGAAACCATCTAAAGTGATGCTCCACAACTCCAACCTGATGTATGCCATCTATCCGAGCCGTGTGGAGCAACAGGATGTGATGGAGACATTCTTCGTCAACTCCATTTGGAAGGACCACAAGGTGAACCAAGCAGGTCATGACAGCACATATTTGGTGGACGGCCATCTGAAGTTCCGCATTTGCGACGCCTCACAGAGCAGCCGCATGCGCCTCTCTCCCGACACGCTTTATGCCCGCTATAACACCGAGGTGGGCAAAGGCAACCAAATCCCCCTGTGGCTGTTGGGATTCCTTTACTGACAACAACGTATTAACGATCATTCTACATTATACTCTTATTTATTTCTAAAAAACAATGGCAAAAGAAAAGAAATTTATCACATGTGATGGTAATGAGGCAGCTGCGCATATCAGTTATATGTTCAGCGAGGTAGCCGCTATTTACCCGATCACCCCGTCATCTCCTATGGCGGAGCATGTTGACGAGTGGGCAGCCCGTGGTCGCAAGAACCTCTGGGGCCAGACCGTATCGGTGCAGGAGATGCAGTCGGAGGCAGGTGCCGCCGGTGCTGTGCACGGTTCACTGCAGGCCGGTGCCCTGACCACCACGTTCACCGCCTCTCAGGGTCTTCTGCTGATGATTCCCAACATGTACAAGATTGCCGGTGAGTTGCTTCCCTGCGTGTTCGACGTGTCGGCCCGCACCCTGGCATCCCACTCCCTCTGTATCTTCGGTGACCACCAGGACGTGATGGCATGCCGCCAGACCGGTTTCGCCATGCTCTGCGAGGGCAGTGTACAGGAAGTGATGGACCTTACCGCCGTCGCCCACCTGGCATCTCTGAAGACCTGCGTGCCGTTCATCAACTTCTTCGACGGTTTCCGCACCTCTCATGAGTACCACAAGATTGAGCGTCTTGACAACGAGGACATCCTCCCGCTGGTCGACGAGGCCGACATCAAGCGTTTCCGTGACCGCGCCCTCACTCCTGAGCGCCCTGTCACCCGTGGTACCGCTGAGAACCCCGAGACCTTCTTCACCCACCGCGAGGCCTGCAACAGCTACTACGACGCAGTGCCCGAGGTTGTGGAGGAATATCTCGGCAAGATCAGTGCCATCACCGGTCGTGAGTATCACCTCTTCTCCTACTACGGAGCCGAGGATGCCGACCGCATCATCATCCTGATGGGTTCTGCCAGCGACGCAGCCCGCGAGGCTATCGACCATCTGAACGCCAACGGTGAGAAGGTGGGTATGATCAGCGTACACCTCTATCGTCCATTCAGCGTGAAGCACCTGCTCGCCGCCGTTCCCAAGACTGTGAAGAGGATTGCCGTGCTCGACCGCACCAAGGAGCCGGGAGCAGAGGGCGAGCCGCTCTACATGGATGTGAAGACAGCCTACTACGACGTGGAAGACCGTCCGCTTATCGTTGGCGGCCGCTACGGTCTGGGTTCACACGACACCACTCCAGCACAGATTATCTCTGTGTTCAACAACCTGGCTATGCCAGAGCCGAAGGACCAGTTCACCATCGGTATCGTTGACGACGTGACCTTCACCTCGCTCCCCGTCGTTCCCGAGATTGCCCTCGGCGGCAAGAGCATGTTCCAAGCCAAGTTCTATGGCCTTGGAGCTGACGGCACCGTAGGAGCCAACAAGAACTCAGTGAAGATTATCGGTGACAACACCGACAAGTATTGCCAGGCCTACTTCTCGTATGACTCGAAGAAGTCGGGTGGCTTCACCTGCTCCCACCTGCGTTTCGGCGACGAGCCCATCCGTTCTACTTATCTGGTCACCACGCCTAACTTCGTGGCATGCCACGTGCAGGCCTACCTGCATATGTATGACGTGACCCGTGGTCTGCAGAAGAACGGCACCTTCCTGCTGAACACCATCTTTGAGGGTGAGGAACTTGCCCGCTTCATGCCCAACAAGGTGAAGCGCTACTTCGCAGAGAACAACATCACCGTCTATACCATCAACGCCACGAAGATTGCCCAGGAGATTGGTCTTGGCAACCGCACGAACACCATTCTGCAGTCGGCATTCTTCCGCATCACCCAGGTGATTCCTGAGGAGCTCGCTGTGGAGCAGATGAAGAAGTTCATCGTCAAGTCGTATGGCTCGAAGGGCGAGGATGTGGTGAACAAGAACTATGCAGCCGTTGACCGCGGCGGTGAGTACAAGCAGTTTGTGGTTGACCCCGCATGGGCAAGCCTTCCCGACGACCCCGTGGTGGAGGATGATGCTCCCGCTTTCGTCAAGGAAGTGGTGCGCCCCATCAACGCACAGGCCGGCGACCTGCTGCCCGTCAGCGCATTCACCAAGTTCGGCACCACCGACGGTTCATGGGAGTCTGGCACCGCCGCTTACGAGAAGCGTGGTGTGGAGGCTTTCGTTCCCGCATGGAATCCTGAGAACTGTATCCAGTGTAACCAGTGTGCCTATATCTGTCCTCACGCAGCCATCCGTCCGTTTGTGCTGACTGACGAGGAACTGTCTGGCTTCGAAGGTCTGAACGCCATCGAGATGAAGGCTCCCGCCGCTATGAAGGGCATGCACTTCGTCATCGAGCCGAGTGTCCTCGACTGTCTGGGTTGCGGCAACTGCGCCGACATCTGCCCGGGTCATCCGAAGAAGGGCAAGGCTCTCACGATGGTTCCGTTCAATCCCGATGCAGCCGACATGAAGAAGATGGCAGCCGACTGGGACAAGCTCGTGAAGGTTCCCAGCAAGCAGCATCTGGTCGACATCCGCACCAATGTGAAGAACAGCCAGTTTGCCCAGCCGCTCTTTGAGTTCTCGGGTGCCTGCGCCGGTTGCGGTGAGACTCCTTATGTGAAGCTCATCTCCCAGCTCTTCGGTGACCGTCAGATGATTGCCAACGCCACAGGTTGCTCATCCATCTATTCTGCCTCCATCCCCTCAACTCCTTACACAAAGAACGAAAAGGGACAGGGTCCTGTGTTCAACAACTCCCTGTTTGAGGACTTCTGCGAGTTTGGTCTCGGTATGGCTCTCGGCGTGAAGAAGATGAAGGAGCGCATTGCCAAGCTGCTCTGTGAGGCATGCGAGAAGTGCGATGTCACTCCCGAGTACAAGGCTCTGGCAGAGGAGTGGATTGCCAACTGCGATGACGCTGACAAGACAAAGGAGATTGCTCCGAAACTGCGTGCTGAGATTGCTGCCTGCGCCGCCAAGGGTTGCGAAATCTGCAAGGAACTGCAGACCCTCGACCACTATCTGGTGAAGCGCTCACAGTGGATTATCGGTGGTGACGGTGCTTCCTATGATATCGGCTACGGTGGTCTCGACCACGTGATTGCCAGCGGCGAGGATGTGAACATCCTGGTGCTCGACACCGAGGTGTACTCCAACACCGGCGGTCAGGCATCCAAGGCTACCCCGCTCGGCGCCATCGCACAGTTTGCCGCTCAGGGCAAGCGCATCCGCAAGAAGGACCTGGGCATGATTGCCACCACCTACGGCTATGTCTATGTAGCACAGATTGCCATGGGTGCCGACCACGCACAGTGTCTGAAGGCCATCCGCGAGGCTGAGGCTTGGCACGGTCCGTCAATCATCATCGCCTACGCTCCGTGTATCAACCACGGCCTGAAGGCAAAGGGCGGCATGGGCAAGAGCCAGGCAGAGGAGAAGCGCGCTGTGGAGTGCGGTTACTGGCACCTCTGGCGCTTCAACCCCGCCCTCATCGAGGAGAACAAGAACCCATTCTCTCTGGACTCCAAGGAGCCCGACTGGAGCAAGTTCCACGACTTCCTCTTGGGTGAGGTGCGTTACCTCTCTGTCAAGAAGGCTTATCCCAACGAGGCAGAGGAGCTCTTCGCCGAGGCACAGCGCATGGCACAGATCCGCTACAAGACCTATGTGCGCAAGACACAGGAGAATTGGGAGGAATAAGCAAAATAATCCCTTTTCACCTTATTAATATTAAGTCCCGCCAAGTTTATTTTTGGCGGGACTTTTTTTGATGATATTTTTTAACTTAAAAAAATCAAACAAATGTAACATCGGAACATTTTAATATCTACTTTTGTGCCCGAGAATTAACTTATTGTTTTACTAAACACTTATCAAAAATGAAAAAATTGTTTTTTGTCGCTATGGCCGCTGTTGCCATGACATTCACCGCTTGCAAGAATGAGGCTCCCGCACCCACCAATCCTGAACCCGAGACATCTGAGGTAGAGCTGGTATCCACTGATTCCATCGCCGCTGTTATCGAGGCTGCTGACAGCACCCAGTTGAGTTCTCTGCTCACCGAGGCTCAGGCTAAGATTGAAGAGCTGAAAAACATCGACCCCGCCAAAGCAAAGGGCTATCTCGCCGCCATTCAGGCCCTTCTGAAAGAGAATGCAGACAAGATCAAGGAATTTGCAGGTACCGGTGCTGTGGCCAGCGTGATTGACGCAGTGAACAACCTTCCCGCCATCGAGGTTCCCGATGTGGCTGCTGCCGCTGAGGAGGCTGCCGACAAGGCTGCTGAGGGTGTGAAGGACGCCGCTGAGGCTGTTCAGGACGCTGCTGCCGAGAAGGTAGAGGATGCCAAGGCTGCCGTTAACGACGCTGCCAACGCTGCTGTTGACAAGGCCAACGAGGTGAAGGACGCCGCTGCTGAGAAGGCTGCCGGTGCCATCGACGACGCCGCCAACAAGCTGAAGGGCGCCATTGGCCAATAAGCCAAACAAAGAAGCATAGAAAGAAAAAGAACTGCCGCAGGCTCCGTTGGGGTCTGCGGCAAATTTTTGTTTGGTCGTTTAGTTGCATCCCCCAAACGACTAAACGACCACCCCCTAAACAACTAAATCATTCTTTGACCATCTTGACATCAAGGCGCTTGCATGGGAACATGAAGCCACGCTCCTTTGGTTGGCAGTTGGGGCAACGATGCCAGATAATGCCGTGTATCATACCAAAACAACAACAATCCTGATGTCAGTTTCCTCGAAATCGGCTTTCGCTTTGCTCTTTAAATCATCCTCAAAAAGAAAAAGCACTCGTGACGACAACGGATGATACCATGAAAAAGCGACATTCCAAGCTCATTTTTGAAAAAATAATTATTGCCTTTCTTGGAAAAACATAGATCGAAATTATTGCAGTTTAGGAAAAAATTGTATCTTTGAACATCCTAAGTTATTGAACTTAAATGAAAATATGCAACATCTACTGCCAAACACCACCTTACAGGGTGGAAAATATAAAATAGAGAAACTGCTCGGTCAGGGCGGCTTCGGTAATACATATGTTGGGTACAACACGGCATTTGATGAGCGTATAGCCATCAAAGAATTCTTTATGAGAGGGGTGACGGAACGTGACGATACGACATGTGCCGTCAGCGTGAGTAATGAGGAGAATGTTCCTCAGTTTGAGGAACAGAGGGAGAAGTTCAAGAAAGAGGCACGCCGACTTCGCAAGCTCAAAAATGAACATATCGTAAAAGTTCATGACCTCTTTGAGGAAAATGGCACCGCCTACTATGTGATGGACTATATTGATGGGGAAAACCTGGCTGAGAGAATGAAGCGAATTGGAAAGCCATTTTCAGAAACAGAGGTCCGGAAGATGATTCCGCAAGTGCTTGATGCCCTGAAAGAGGTGCATCAGAATGAGATATGGCATCTTGACATCAAGCCTGGCAATATCATGCTCGACAAGGATGGCAATGTATATCTGATAGACTTTGGTGCCAGCAAGCAAATTAGGGCAAATGGAAGCATAACAACATCCACTGCGCTATGCTATACCCCCGGCTATGCTCCCAATGAGCAAATAGGCCAAATGTATGACCGCTTCGGTCCATGGACAGACATCTATGCGCTCGGCGCAACCATATACACCCTTCTGACCAATAAAAAACCTCCCGTGGCAATCGACATCGAAGAAGACGGAGAAGATGCCTTTGTCTTTCCCGATTCAGTATCTTCACAAATGCGTGAACTGGTCATCTGGATGATGAACCCCCAAAGGAAGAAAAGGCCTCAGAAAGTGGATGAAATAATAGATTCCTTAAGTAGCAATGAGGTACAAATAACTCATAAGGAAGCACAAATTCCTCTACAGAGCGATAATGAAGAAACAGTCATTATTTCCCAGTCAACACCTGCAATTGTAGACAACCATAGCAAACAGTTTAGTCCTGTTATTCATAACCTCATCAACAATATGGTTAAGATTGTTGGCGGTACGTTTAATATGGGTGCCACTTCTGATCCTTACATTTATTCGTCAAATGATGAAAAACCAGCACATCAAGTGAAGCTCTCTTCATTCAGCATTGGCCGTTATGAGGTGACACAGGAGGAATGGGAGATTGTCATGGGGAATAACCCTTCCCATTTTAAGGGAACTAAGCGGCCTGTTGAGAATGTCAGCTGGAATGACTGTCAAGAATTCATCAGTAAACTGAACGCTTTAACAGGCATGAACTTCCGCTTACCCACCGAAGCAGAGTGGGAGTTTGTAGCTAACGATCCTCTGTCTTTCTGGAGATATAAATATGCAGGTGGCAATAATATAGTTTCTGTAGCATGGTATAAGGAGAATAGTGATGGTATGACTCATCCCGTTGGTCAAAAATCCCCAAATGATTATGGGATATACGACATGTCTGGTAACGTGTGGGAATGGTGTAATGACTACTGGGGAAAATACAGTACCTCTTTTCAGGTCAATCCCAAAGGTCCAACTTCTAGTAAATATCGCGTAATACGAGGTGGCAGTTGGCGCAACCAAGATAGTTCCTGCCGTGTAACATATAGATTCTATAACTTACCTTACTATAAGGATTGTTCTGTCGGTTTCCGCCTCGCTCTTTAATGTTCAAAAGGATTATTCATGCAGCATCTACGACCCAACACCACCTTACAGGGTGGAAAATACAAAATAGAGAAACTGCTCGGTCAGGGCGGTTTTGGTATCACCTATTTGGCAGAGCAAAGCCTTCTGAAGATAAAGGTGGCCATTAAAGAGTTTTTCATTCGCGACTTATGTGACCGTGATGAAACCGCTAATGTTCATACTATCACACAGGCGGACATGGTGGGTCGCTATCGCCAGAAATTCTTCAAGGAGGCGCAGATTCTCGCACGCCTCAATCATCCTGGTATCGTGCGTGTCACTGACATCTTTGAGGAGAACGGCACGGCATACTATGTGATGGAATATGTGGAGGGTGAGAGTCTCGATGATATCATCAAAAGAAATGGACCTTTGTCG
>CACXIP010000018.1:0-41570 GCA_902767775.1 uncultured Prevotellaceae bacterium
CCGATTGATGATGAAACGTCAGAACCCGGAACTGTTCTCCGTACTAACAGGGATGGAGGTGGCAGGTGAGCAATGTCAGGTAGTAGGTAATAGATTCCTACTGAACATTCCCGACAAGATGGCGGTCATCGTACACAGACGCTATACGGACGAAGAAAATGCCCGGATGAGAGAGGAATGGCTGGCATGTGGCGAACGCGGCGGAGTGCTTGTCAGTGCTGCCGTCTCGCCAAAGGAAAAGGAGGTGCTACGGGAAGCGATGAACCGAGGTTACAACATCATCCTGCTTAGAGAGAATGGCTTTCCTAAACTATACAAGCCCTCAGGTGAGGCTTTTGATGCTTGTGCCAAGGGATTGCTGTTGCAGATAAGTCCTTGGCCTTTTCATAACGAGAGAAGGGTGATTACGAGGGAGCAATGCCTCCACCTAAATGCGATGGCAGAAAGGATTGTTGATAACGGATAGAAATGACATGCTTTTCAAGCGGCTAAACCGCTTGGAACAGTAGTGGAAGTGTTACGGTCCACGTCAGTTTTGCTGACGTCTTGCTTGGTTTCTTGCTATTCAAATGAAGAAGGCTTTTTTATCCAGGAATAATAGGGGACCCGATACTGTCGCAGCATCGGGTCCCTCGCAAACTTCAAACAACCGAGAAAAAAGTCGTTTTATCTGATGAAAAGCAACTCACGGTATTTGGGCAGCGGCCACAGGCTGTCGTCGACGATGAGTTCCAGCTTGTCTATCTGATAGCGGATGTCATCGAGTTTCGGTTCCACCATGTCGTGATAGGCGATGGCCTTCATGTGCTCATCCTCAATCTTGTTGGCTTCCCTGCGGGCATTGATGAGTTCCTCCACCTGGCTCTCTATCGTTGAGGTGCGCTCAGCAATCTCCTCAATGAGTTTGATGTTGCGTGAGGACAGCCTTGCTGCCTTTTCGGTGGAGAAGATGTCCGCCATGTTCTCCACATTCTCCAGCAGTGCGCTCTGATAGCGTGTGGCAACAGGGATGATATGGTTCATCGAGAGGTCGCCCAACACGCGTGCCTCAATCTGGATTTTCTTCGTATAGGTTTCCCACTTCACCTCGTTGCGGGCAACCAGTTCTTTCTCCGTCATCACGCCGAGGCTCTCAAACATCTCGATGCTCTCGGGGTCGAGGTAGCGCTCAAAAATTTTCGGGCACGACTTCTCCACGTCGAGGCCGCGCTTCTCTGCCTCTGTCACCCACTCGTCGCTGTAGCCGTTGCCATCGAAACGGATGGGTTTGCAGGTCTTGATGTCATCGCGCAGGATGTCGATGATGGCGTGGAAGGTGGCGTTGTGCTCTGTGCCCTCAAACTTCTCGGCGGTCTCGGCGATGCGTGCGTCAACACGTTTCTTGAAGTTGAAGAGTGCCTCTGCCACGGCGGAGTTCAGTGCTATCATCGCACTGGCGCAGTTGGCCTCTGAACCCACGGCACGGAACTCAAAGCGGTTGCCGGTGAAGGCGAACGGACTGGTGCGGTTGCGGTCGGTGTTGTCGATGAACAGTTCGGGAATCTCGGGGATGTCCATCTTCATGCCCTGCTTGCCGTTCATGGCGAGGATGTTCTCCCTGTCCGCCTTCTCGATGTGGTCGAGGAGTTCGCTCACCTGTTTGCCGAGGAACGATGAGATGATGGCGGGCGGTGCCTCGTTGGCGCCCAGACGGTGGGCGTTGGTGGCACTCATGATGGATGCCTTGAGCAGACCGTTGTGGCGGTACACACCCATCAGCGTCTCCACGATGAAGGTGGCGAAGCGCAGGTTCTGCTCCACCGTCTTGCCTGGAGCATGGAGCAGCACGCCATTGTCGGTAGAGAGGCTCCAGTTGTTGTGCTTGCCGCTGCCGTTGATGCCCGCGAAGGGTTTCTCGTGGAGCAGCACACGGAACCCATGCTTGCGGGCGACACGTTTCATCACCGACATCAGCAGCATATTGTGGTCCACGGCGAGGTTGGTCTCCTCAAAGATGGGAGCCAACTCAAATTGGTTAGGAGCCACCTCGTTGTGGCGTGTCTTGCAGGGGATGCCCAGTTCGAGGGCGACAATCTCAAGTTCCCTCATGAAGGCAGCGACGCGTTCTGGGATGCTGCCGAAGTAGTGGTCGTCCATCTGCTGGTTTTTTGCCGAGTCATGCCCCATGAGGGTGCGTCCCGTCAGCAGCAGGTCGGGGCGGGCAGCATAGAGCCCCTCGTCCACAAGGAAATATTCCTGTTCCCAACCAAGGTTGGAGGTCACCTTCTTCACGCTTGGGTCGAAGTAGTGGCACACCTCGGTGGCTGCCACGTTGACAGCATGGAGCGCCCTCAGCAGCGGTGCCTTGTAGTCGAGTGCCTCACCGCTGTAACTGATAAAGACGGTGGGGATGCACAGCGTGTCGTCGATGATGAAGACCGGTGACGTGGGGTCCCATGCGGAGTAGCCGCGAGCCTCGAAGGTGGAGCGGATGCCGCCCGATGGGAATGAAGAGGCGTCAGGCTCCTGCTGCACCAGCAGTTTGCCGGTGAACTCCTCCACCATGCCGCCCTTGCCGTCGTGCTCGATGAATGAGTCGTGCTTCTCGGCGGTGCCCTCCGTCAGTGGCTGGAACCAGTGGGTGTAGTGCGTCACACCGTTCTCTGTTGCCCACTGCTTCATGCCGGCAGCCACGGCGTCTGCCACCTCGCGGTCGAGTCGTGCGCCATTGTCCATCACGTCGACCATCTTCTCATAGACAGCCTTAGGCAGATACTTGTACATCTTCTCGCGGTTGAACACCTTGCGCCCGAAATACTTTGCAGGTCTTTCATCGGGTGCAGTCACGTCGAGCGGCTTCTTCTTGAATGCCTCGCCGACAACTTGAAATCTTAATGCTTCCATAATCACTTTGATTAAATATATTATGTTATTATTTTAATTGATTTTGTGGCATAAAAAATCAAGAATTTGAATATAAATAACAAATTGAAAGTAAAACGTCGTTTTTGATAACAAATTGAAAGAAGACAAGTAAAAAAGAGGGGGTATCAAAAATAATGAGCGACTTGAGAAAAGAACGCCGTGAGCCGAATGGAACTCCCCTCCCCACGCGTGGGGAGGGGTTGGGGTGGGGAATTATTTTTCTGAAAAACAAGAAGTTACATACCCCACCCCTGCCCCTCCCCTTCATGGGAGGGCGCACAAGGTTTTTCCTTTTTGGCACACCCTCTGCTGAAATGTCAATTGCCAGTTCAATCGTCATTTTCACCTATCTGATGCTCCACTTGGCGATGCGGCTGAGCGCATCCTCGGTATTTTCATGGGTGCCGAAGGCGGTGAAGCGGACATAGCCCTCGCCGGAAGGACCGAAGCCGACGCCCGGGGTGCAGACAACGCTTGCGCCATAGAGCAGTTGCTCGAAGAATTTCCATGAACTGGTTGCGGAGGGTGTCTTCATCCAGATATAAGGTGCGTTTTCGCCACCATACACCTCATAGCCAAGACTGCGCAGCGTGGAGAGCATCTTTTGGGCGTTTTGCATATAGTAGCCGATGGTTGCCTTCACCTGCTCCTTGCCCTCGGGCGTGTAGATGGCCTCGGCGGCACGCTGCGAGATGTAACTGGTGCCGTTGAACTTCGTACACTGCCTGCGGTTCCACAGCGGATTGAGCGGGATGCGCTCACCTTTTAGCGTGGCTGCCGTCAGGTCTTTGGGCACGATGGTGTATCCGCACCTCACACCGGTGAATCCCGCCGTCTTCGAGTAGGAGTGGAACTCGATAGCGCATTTCCTGGCGCCGCGTATCTCATAGATGCTGTGTGGTATCTCCGGGTCGCTGATATATGCTTGGTAGGCTGCGTCGTAGAAGATAAGTGTGTCGTTTTTCAGCGCATAGTTCACCCATTTGCGCAGTTCCTGTTTGGTGATGACCGTTCCCGTGGGGTTGTTGGGATAGCACAGGTAGATGACGTCAACGTGACGGTCTTTGGGAATCTGCGGGACGAAACCATTCTCCGCCGTGCAGGGCATATAGACCACATTCGACCAGCGGCCGTCCTCCACGGTGCCCGCCCGTCCTATCATAACGTTGGAGTCGATGTAGACGGGGTAGATAGGGTCGGTCACGCCGATACTGTTGTCCCAACGGATAAGTTCCTGGATGTTGCCCGTGTCCGACTTCGCACCGTCGTTGATGAAGATTTCGTCAATGTCGAGGTGGATGCCACGGGGCAGGAAATCATTCTTCAGTATCGCCTCACGCAGGAAGTCATATCCTTGTTCGGGACCATAGCCGCGAAACCCCTGTCGGGTGGCCATCTCATCGGTGGCACGGTGCATCGCCTCGATGACGGCAGGGCAGAGCGGTTGTGTCACGTCGCCGATGCCGAGGGAGATGACGTCTGTTTTCGGGTGCATCACCTTGAAGGCATTCACCTTCTTGGCGATGTCGGCAAACAGGTAGTTGTTGGGTAGTTTAAGAAAATGCTCGTTGACTAATGCCATAATTGATATAGTTCAGAGTTCATAATTCATAGTTCATAATTCATAGTGCAGAGTTGATGAGAGTTCAAACTTCCAACCTCCCCGTCGAAGACGAACTCGGCGGGACCGGTCATATAGACATGGTTGTCGGTTTCACGCCATTCGATGTCAAGCGTTCCGCCGTCCATCACGATTTGTGACTTGCGCCCCGCATGCCCTGTGAGGGCAGCCGCCACTGCCGTGGCGCAGGCTCCGGTGCCGCATGCCATCGTGATGCCGCTCCCACGCTCCCATACACGGGTGCGGATGGAACCGTCGGCAATGACATGGGCAAACTCGATATTGCAGCGCTGCGGGAAGGCAGGGTGGCACTCCAGTGCCCGTCCTGTCTCGCTCACCTGGTCCACATCGTCGGTGAAGATGACATAGTGCGGATTGCCCATCGAGACAAACGTTCCTGTACCTGGGGTTAGTGATTCCACATACTGCGATATGTCGTCCAATATAGGCTCGCCCATGTCTACCGTGACACTATTTACTTTTCGAGGTGTTTCTCTCTCCTCTCCAACGTGAGATGGGGCAGGGGTGAGGTAAAGTCTCTTCACCCCCGACAGGGTCAGCAACTTGATTTCCGTCTTGTCGGTCAGTCCCCTCTCATAGAGGTATTTCCCTATGCACCTTGATGCATTGCCACACATCATCGCCTCGCTCCCGTCGGCATTGAAGATGCGCATCGTGAAGTCAGCCTCGGGAACGGGACTTCTTCCGATGAGCACCAGACCGTCGGAGCCGATGCCTTTGTGGCGGTCGCTCCAACGAATGGCTGCCTCTGAGGGGTTGGTCACCTCATGGAGCATGGTGTTGACATAGATGTAGTCGTTGCCGGCTCCGTGCATCTTGGTGAAGGGAATCTTGCTCATTTGCTGAGGAATTGGTTGACTTTCTGTGCTGTCTGCCGTCCGCTTGCGAGGGCGCGCACCACGAGACTGGCTCCGTTGGCGGCATCACCGCAGATGAAGACATTTTCTGGATATTGAGGATGCTCGGGTTTGAGGAATCCCATGGCGAGGAGCACCAGCTCAGCCTTGATGATTTCAGGTTCACCTTTCTCCACCATGATGGGACGGCCACCGTTGGGATTGGGCTTCCAGTCAATCTCCTGCACCTTGACGCCAGTGAGGTGTCCGTCCTTGCCGAGGAACTCCAGGGTGTTGATGTTCCAGCGGCGGATGCAGCCCTCCTCGTGCGACGAGGTGGTCTTGAGTGTGCGCGGCCAGTTGGGCCAGGGGTTCTGTGGGTCGTCAGGCCCCTCAACAGGCCGTGGCATGATTTCTATCTGTGTCACGCTCTTGCAGCCCTGCCGGTGTGCGGTGCCGATGCAGTCGCTGCCCGTGTCGCCGCCACCGATGACAAGCACATCCTTCCCTTTGGCGGTGATGCGCTCCTCCTTGCTGAACTCCATGCCGGCGAGCACACGGTTTTGCTGGGCAAGTAGTTCGAGGGCGAAATGTACGCCTTTGAGTTCACGCCCTTTTACCTTCAGGTCGCGGGCGGTAGGGGTTCCTGTGGCGATAACGATGGCGTCAAAATCAGACAACTCGTCTATTCCTGATTCTCCGGAAAACTCCACACCGTATCTCAACTCGATACCCTCTGCTTCCAGCAGGCGCAGACGGCGGTCGATAATTGCCTTGTTGAGTTTGAAGTTGGGGATGCCGTATCGCAACAGTCCTCCTGCCGCCTCGTTTTTCTCAAAGACGGTGACGCTGTAGCCCATCAGGTTGAGGTCGTTGGCGGCGGCGAGACCAGCGGGTCCGGCACCGATGACCGCCACGCGCTTGCCGTTGCGCTCGGGATGGCGCACGGTGATGTATCCCTCGCGGAAGGCCGCCTCGGTGATGGCCGCCTCGTTCTCGCGGTTGGTGGTCGGTTCGTGGTTGAAGAGATTGAGCACACACGCCTTCTCGCACAGTGCCGGACAGATGCGCCCGGTGAACTCAGGGAAGGGGTTGGTGGAGGAGAGCAACTGGTAGGCCAGTTCCCATTCCCCCTTATATAAAGCGTCGTTCCATTCAGGTGCCTTGTTGCCCAAAGGACATGCCCAGTGGCAGAAAGGCACACCACAGTCCATGCAGCGTGATGCCTGGGCTTTCCGCTCACGTGTGCTCAGTGTCTGTTCCACCTCACCGAAGTCGTGGATGCGGTCGTGAAGCGGACGGTAGCCCGCCTCCTGGCGGTGTATCTCTAAAAATGCTTTCGGGTTTCCCATATTTTGAAGTCTGATTTTTATTTGGAGTTTAGATGTTGCTTCTTTGTGGTGGGGTCGCTGTGATACAGCGACATACAGGACACCGACAACAGAGGACAATTTTTAATTTTTAATTTTTAATTCTTAATCTTCAATAGTCTCTCTGCATGTCGGCGATTTTCTGGCGCAGCTTGACCATCTGCTCCTCCTGCAGGACACGTTTGTACTCGATGGGGATGACCTGGATGAAATCATCCACATAATGTCTCCAGTCGTCGAGCATTCGTCCGGCGAGGGCGCTGCCCGTGTGCAGGTAGTGCTGGCGGATGAGTTCAAGCAGTTCCTTGCGTGATACGTTGTCCTCCACAAGATTGATTTCCACCATGTCCATATTGCAGAAATAGTCAAAGTTGTGGTGCCTGTCCCATACATAGGCGACACCGCCCGACATGCCAGCCGCGAAGTTGCGCCCTGTCTCACCGAGTACGACGACACGTCCGCCAGTCATATATTCGCAGCAGTGGTCGCCCGCGCCCTCGATGACCGCCACGGCACCGCTGTTGCGCACGCCGAAGCGCTCACCCACCTTACCGTTGATATACAGTTCGCCGGAGGTGGCTCCATAGAGTCCTGTGTTGCCGGCGATGATGTTCTCCTCCGCCTTGAAGTTGCTTCTTGTTGGCGGCAGGATGGCGATGCGTCCGCCCGACAGTCCCTTGGCAAAGTAGTCGTTGGTCTCGCCCTCGAGTTTGAAACTGACGCCGTGGGCGAGGAAGGCGCCGAACGACTGTCCAGCCGACCCCTTGAACTTCACGTTGATGGTGTTGTCGGGCAGTCCTGCCAGTCCGTGCCTCATGGCGACCGTTCCGGAGAGCATCGTGCCCACGGCGCGGTCGGTGTTGCGGATGGAGAAGTCGAGGTTGACCTCCTCCTGCAGGTTGATGGCCTTCTCTGCTGCCGCTATCATCTGTTGGTCGAGTATGGTGCCCTGCATGCCTAATGGCAAGGTTGGCTTGTGTATGTCGCCCGTGAAGTGGAGCACACCCTCTTCCTTATGGAGCAAACGGGTGAAGTCGAGCACGGAAGCCTTGGCCTCGATGAGGTCGGAGCGTCCCACGATGTCGTTGAGGCTTCTGAAACCCATTTCTGCGAGATATTCGCGCACCTCCTGTGCGAGGAAGGTGAAGTAGTTGACCAGATGCTCGTATTTTCCGAGGAAGTGCTTGCGCAGTTCGGCGTTCTGTGTGGCGACACCCATCGGACAGGTGTTCAGGTTGCACTTGCGCATCATCACGCAGCCCAGGACAATCAGCGCGGCGGTGCCGAAGCCAAACTCATCGGCACCCAACAGCGCCATGAGCACGATGTCGCGTCCCGTCTTCACCTGACCGTCCACCTGCAGTCGCACATTGCTGCGCAACCCGTTTCTGACGAGTGTCTGCTGTGTCTCTGAGAGTCCGATTTCGGGTGAGATGCCGGCGAAGCGCATGCTCGATGCCGGACTGGCACCCGTGCCGCCCTCGGCACCGCTGATGACGATGAGGTCGGCCTTGGCTTTCGCCACACCGGCGGCTATCGTACCCACACCGCTCTCCGCCACCAGTTTCACGCTGACGGCAGCACGGGGGTTGACGTTCTTCAGGTCGAAGATGAGTTGTGCCAGGTCCTCGATGGAGTAGATGTCGTGGTGAGGTGGGGGAGAGATGAGCGAGATGCCGGGAATGGAGTGACGTGTCTTGGCTATCACCTCATTCACCTTGAAGCCGGGCAGTTGTCCGCCTTCTCCGGGCTTGGCACCCTGTGCCACCTTGATTTGTATCTCCTCTGCATTCACCAGATATTCCGTGGTCACGCCAAACCTTCCGCTTGCCACCTGTTTCGTCTTCGAGCAGAGGCTGATGCCGTCGTACTCGGAGTGGAAACGTTCGGAGTCCTCGCCGCCCTCACCCGTGTTGGAGCGAGCACCGAGTTTGTTCATTGCCAGGCAGATGGCCTCATGCGCCTCTTTCGACAGAGCGCCAAACGACATGGCGCCCGCCACGAAATGCTTCACGATGTCCTCCACGGGTTCCACCTCGTCGACGGGCAACGCCTCGCCTTTCTTGAACCCGAGGAAGTCGCGGATGAAGATAGGCGATTCCTTTGCGTCAACAAGGCGGGTGAACTCCTTGAACTTCGCATACGAACCCGTGCGGCAGGCGAGTTGCAGCGTGGCTATCGTCGCCGGGTTCCATGCGTGTTTGATGCCGTCCTTCCGCCAATGGAACTGCCCTTGGTTGGGCAGGAAGTCTCTTCCTTCTCCCTTGGGAGAGCGTCTGAGGTTATGCATGGCGATGGCATCTGCTGCGATTTTGTCCAGTCCGATGCCCCCTATGGGGCTCACCTCCGTACCGAAATAGGTCTTCAGCAGACTCTCGCTCAGTCCGACGCTCTCGAAAATCTTCGCACCGCGGTAGGAGCGGATGGTGGAGATGCCCATCTTTGCCATGATTTTGAACAGTCCCTTCTTCACTGCCTTGATGTAGTTTTTCTCTGCAGTGGCATAGTCTTCCTGTATCTTATGGCGTTTCACCAGGTCGTCGAGGATGGCGAAGGTCATGTATGGGCATAGTGCGGAGGCACCATATCCCAGCAGCAGCGCGGCATGCATGGTCTCGCGTATCTCGCCGCTCTCCACTATCAGTGCGGTCTGCACACGCTTCCCCACGCTGATGAGGTAATGGTGTACGGCGCTGACGGCAAGGAGCGAGGGGATGAAGGCAACCGCCTCACCCTTGTCCCCGGTGGAGAAGGGGGCGCTCACGTTGTCGGTAAGAATAATATAGTTGAAACCGTTGTCGACGGCTTTTTCAGCTTCCTTGCAGAGTTGGTCGAGCGCCTCGCGTAGCCGCTCCCCCTGTTGTGAGGGGTCGGTGGAGATGCCAAACGTCATCGGCAGTTTGATGGTGTTGAAGCCCTTGTAGCGGATGTTGCAAAGGATGTCGAGTTGGGTGTTGTTGAGTATTGGGTGTGGCAGGCGCACCATCTTGCAGTTGGTCTCATCGGGGTTGAGGATGCCCGTCCCCACACGTCCGATATACTCCGTCAGGCTCATCACCAGTTCCTCGCGTATGGAGTCGATGGCGGGGTTCGTCACCTGTGCGAACTGCTGTCGGAAGTAGTTGAAGAAGGTCTGTGGTCTGTCGCTCAGCACGGCGAGCGGGGTGTCGTTGCCCATCGACGCTGTCGGTTCCTGTCCATTGATGGCCATGGGGATGATGGTCGATGAGATGTCCTCCTCGCCGTAGCCGAACATCATTTCCTTCTGCAGCAGGTCGGGCACCGCGTTGTCCACATGGCGGCCGCTCTTCAGCTTCTCCAACTGGATGCGGTTGGTGCTCAGCCACTGGCGGTAGGGGTGCTCGTTGGCAAGTTGCTGTTTGATTTCACCGTCGTAGTATATTTTGCCCTCTTGGGTGTCGATGAGCAGGATTTTGCCCGGTTGCAGGCGTCCCTTCTCGGCTATCTCCGTCGGGTTGAAGTCCATCACGCCCACCTCCGACGCCACAATCATCGTGTCGTTTTTCGTGATGGTGTAGCGTGCTGGGCGCAGTCCGTTGCGGTCGAGCATGCCGCCGGCAAACCTGCCGTCGGAGAACAGCAGGGCGGCGGGTCCGTCCCATGGTTCCATGAGGATGGAGTGGTATTCGTAGAATGCCTTCAGGTCCTCGCTGATGGGGTTCTTGTCGTTGAACGACTCCGGCACCAGCAAGCTCATGGCGTGAGGCAGCGAGAGTCCCGACATCACAAAAAACTCCAGTACGTTGTCGAGTGATGCGGAGTCCGACATCCCAGGCTGCACAATCGGCGAGATGGCCTTTGCCTCACCCAGCGCCTCGCTGCTCAGCACGCTCTCCCTTGCCTGCATCCATCCCCGGTTGCCGCGGATGGTGTTGATTTCTCCGTTGTGGCAGAGCAGTCTGAAGGGTTGTGCGAGGCTCCATGTGGGGAAGGTGTTGGTGCTGAATCGTGAGTGCACCAGTGCCAGTCCGCTGGTCAGGTAGGGATTGGTCAGGTCGGGGTAGTACTGCCTCACCTGCATCGACGACAGCATGCCTTTGTATATCATGTTGGTGTTGCTCAGCGAACAGATGTAGAAGTCGTTGTGGCTCACACGTCGCTCAATCTTCTTTCTGATGATATATAAGGTCTGCGGAAACTTCTCCACCTTGTCATCGCTCACGCCCGTCACGAACATCTGCTTGATGTCGGGTTCGGTGCTCCTTGCCGCCTCACCCAGGCACTCGGGGTTGGTGGGCACGGTGCGCAGATGCATCAGTTGCAGTCCCTCGCGCTCTATCTCCTCGATCATCACGCTCAGTATTTGCTGCTGCTCCTGCGGGTCCTTGGGCAGGAACACCAGTCCGGTGCCATACTTTCCCTTTTCGGGAACGGGTATGCCCTGGAGCAAGATAAACTCATGGGGAATCTGAATCATGATGCCCGCGCCGTCACCGTCCTTGCCGACTTCCGCTCCGCGGTGCCTCATGTTCTCCAATACCTTAAGCGCATTGTCCACCAGTTCGTGGCTCTTGTTGCCGTGGATGTTCACTATCATTCCCACACCACAGGCATCATGTTCATACGCTTTTTGGTAGAGTCCTCTTTCTTGGTCTTGAAGTTTGCATTTTGTCATATTATCCTTTTTTAATCTTTCTTTTTGCTTGAATTTTTGGGCAAAGGTAAGTCAAAATGTTATATTATTCAAATAAATGCTGGCATTTTAAATCTTGATTTTTGCACAAACTTACAGATTGTAATAATTTCACAAGAAAAAGTGTCAGATTAACACCATTCGTCAACGAATCCTTTTATATTCTAACAAATTGATTTTTGAATTGAATTTTTGCGAACAAAATGAATGGTAAAAATATTGATTTGGTTTCAAAATGTTTTACCTTTGCACCGAAATCGAAGCAAAGTGTAATTTTTTAAAAGGTAAAAAGGTATGGTTAAGAAACGCTGGAAAGTCCTGATGGCAGCGATGACGGTGATAGCCATAGCGGGCGTGTTTGTGGGAGAGCCTACATTTGAGTGCGACTGGTCGGTGATATCTGCTGCCGATGTGGCATGGTTGATTACCGCCACCATCTTCGTGTTGATGATGACGCCTGGTCTTTCATTCTTCTATGGTGGCATGGTGGGAGCGAAGAACGTCATCTCCACGATGCTGCAATCATTCATTGCCATGGGACTTATCTCTGTCCTTTGGGTGGTTGTGGGTTTCTCACTCTGTTTTGGCGACGACATCGGCGGTGTGATAGGCAATCCTCTGTCATTCCCGATGTTCCATGGTGTGGGGGCGGAAGTATACACCACACCGGCAGGCAACGTGCTGGGCGGAGCGACTATCCCCTTGGCACTCTTTGCCTTGTTTCAGATGAAGTTTGCCATCATCACTCCGTCATTGATTACGGGTTCGTTTGCCGAGCGTGTGCGCTTCTCGGCATATATGTTTTTCATGATGTTTTTCTTTTTCTTCATCTATTGTCCGTTGGCACACATGACCTGGCATCCCGAAGGGTTGTTCATGCGTTGGGGAGTGATTGACTTTGCCGGCGGCATCGTGGTGCATGCCTCCTCGGGCGTGGCGGCGCTGGCGGGAGCCATCTTCCTCGGGCGCCGCAGGGCAGGGACCCGCAACAGCGAACCAGCCAATATCCCCTTTGTGCTTCTGGGTGCAGCCATGTTGTGGTTAGGATGGTTTGGCTTCAACGCCGGTTCGTCGCTGCATGCCGACGGTCAGGCCATCAAGGCATTCCTGAATACCAACACGGCATCTGCCACGGCGATGATGACTTGGATATTCTTCGACTGCCTGCGTGGCCGCAAACCCTCTGCAATGGGCGCCGCGGTCGGTTGTGTGGTCGGTCTCGTGGCCATCACTCCCTCGGCAGGTTACGTCACCGTGGGCCAGAGCATCTTCATCGCCTTCGTCATCACACTCATCTGCAACGTCGCCGTCTATTGGCGCTCGCACAGCAGCATCGACGATGCCCTTGATGTGTTTCCCACCCATGGCACGGGCGGTATCTTTGGTACGGTGCTCACCGGCATCTTCATCCAGGAGGGACTGATAGCAGGCACTTGGGACGGTTTTGTGATATTCCTTTACCACCTGCTCGCCATTGTCATCGTGTTTGTATATACCTTTGCTGTCAGTTGGGTGGGCTACAAACTCATCGACAGCGTGATACCGATGCGTGTGTCTGCCTACAGTGAGAAGGTGGGACTCGACTTCTCGCAGCACGATGAGCACTACGGACTCGCCCATATCGGCGAACGCGAACTGGCAGAGTATGAGGAGCATCTGAGGGAGAAATTGAAGACTGAAGACTGAAAATGAGATGATGCTTCGCCAGAATGGCGGCAGCACCTCGGCAAACTTGAAGCAAACTTTCAAACAACATATGGAGACGAAATATATTTTTATCACAGGAGGTGTGGCATCATCTTTGGGAAAAGGCATCATCTCTGCGTCATTGGGGAAACTGCTGCAGGCGCGTGGCTATCGGACAACGATACAGAAGTTCGACCCGTATATCAACATCGACCCAGGGACGCTCAACCCCTATGAGCATGGTGAGTGCTACGTGACAGCCGACGGCATGGAGACCGACCTCGACCTGGGGCATTACGAGCGGTTTACGGGCATTGAGACCACGCGCGACAACAGCGTGACCACAGGGCGCATCTACCTGAGCGTCATCGAGCGCGAGCGCAGGGGCGACTATTTGGGCAAGACCATCCAAGTGGTGCCTCACATCACCGATGAGATAAAAAGGCGCATCCTGCTCAATGCCTCAAAGCAACCCCTTGACTTCGTAATCACGGAGATTGGCGGCACCATCGGCGACATCGAGAGTCAGCCGTTTCTGGAGGCAATCCGACAGTTGCGCTGGGAACTGGGACCGACGAGGGCGCTGAACGTACACCTGACCTATGTGCCATATCTTGCCGCGGCGGGTGAACTGAAGACGAAGCCCACGCAGATGAGTGTGAAGCAGTTGCAGGGCTTCGGCATCCAACCCGAGGTGCTGGTGCTGCGCACGGAGCACGAGCTGAGTCATGACCTGCGGGCGAAGGTGGCACATTTCTGCAATGTCGATGTGGAAGCCGTGATACAGAGCCAGGACCTTCCGAGCATCTACGAAGTGCCGGTGAACATGCAGCGTCAGGGACTGGATGCCATCTGTCTGAAAAAGATGGGTGCCATCCCCGGCCCCACACCCGAATTGGGTCCGTGGCGGGCGTTTCTGGAGCGTCGGAAAAAGGCGACGAAGGTAATCCGCATCGCACTCGTAGGCAAATACGACCTGCAGGATGCCTACAAGAGCATCCTTGAGAGCCTTACCCATGCGGGAACCTACAACGACCGCAAGGTAAAGGCTGTTTTTGTCAACAGCGAGACGATTACCCACGACAACGTGGCGGAACGGTTGGGCGGCATGGCGGGCATCGTGATTTGTCCGGGCTTCGGTCAGCGAGGCATCGAGGGCAAGATACTCGCCGCTGAATTTGCCCGCACGCATGACATACCGGCATTCGGCATCTGTCTCGGCATGCAGATGATGGTGGTGGAGTTCGCCCGCAACGTGCTGGGCTGCAAAGACGCCAACAGCAGTGAGATGGACCCGGAGACACCCCACAATGTCATCGACATGATGGAGGAGCAGAAAAACATCACCCAGATGGGCGGCACGATGCGCCTCGGAGCCTACGAGTGTGAGTTGGTCAAGGGCAGCAGGACATGGGCAGCCTATGGTGAGGAAACGCTTATCCGCGAGCGCCACCGCCACCGCTATGAGTTCAACAACCAATACCAGGAGGACTTTGAGCGCCACGGCATGAGGTGTGTGGGCTTCAATCCCGCCTCCAACCTTGTGGAAATCGTGGAGATACCCACTCTCAGATGGTATGTCGGCACGCAGTTCCACCCCGAGTATTCATCGACAGTGCTGCATCCGCATCCACTGTTTTTGTCGTTCGTAAAAGCTTGCATCGATGGAACAGCTGAAGCATGAGTGTGGCGTGGCGATGATTCGCCTGCTGAAGCCATTGGAGTATTATGAGCGGAAGTACGGCACGTGGCGGTACGGGCTCAACAAACTCTACCTGATGATGGAGAAACAGCACAACCGAGGTCAGGAGGGAGCGGGCATCGCCTGCGTCAGTCTGGATGCCCCTGTCGGCGAGGAATACATGTATCGTGAGCGGGCAGAGGGAAAAGATGCCATCACCGAGGTGTTCAAGCGCGTCTCCCGACCGTTGCCAGGCGGCAGTTATGCTCAGACAGGAGAGCAGTCTTCCTTTGCCGGACAATTGTATATGGGACATCTCCGCTATTCCACGACCGACAAGCGTGGACTGCAGTATGTCCACCCGTTCCTGCGGCGCAACAACTGGCGGGCAAAGAACCTCTGCCTGTGCGGCAATTTCAACATGACCAATATCGACGAGGTCTTTGAGCACCTGACACAGCAGGGACAGTCGCCCAGGATTTACGGCGACTCCTACATCACCTTGGAACTGATGGGCCATAGGCTCGACCGTGAGGTGGAGCGCCTTTACGGCGACGCGCGGATGAGAGGCCTGAAGGACATCTTCATCACCCGCTATATAGAGGACAACATACAGATGGCGAATGTGCTTCGCACCACCATGCCTCATTTCGATGGCGGTTATGTGATGTGTGGTCTGACGGGGTCGGGGGAAATGTTTGCCATGCGTGACCCCTGGGGCATACGTCCGGCGTTCTGGTATCAGGACGATGAGGTGGTGGTGCTTGCCAGCGAGCGCCCCGTCATTCAGACCACCTTTGACCTGGATGCCGGCGACATCCACGAACTCCAACCCGGACAGTCGCTCATCGTCACCAAAAACGGAAGCAGCAAACTGGAGCAGATACTGCCGGCAAGGAAATACAGCGCATGCTCCTTTGAGCGCATCTATTTCAGCCGGGGGTCCGACCGTGACATCTACCAAGAGCGCAAACGGCTGGGCGAACAGCTGATACCTGCCGTCATGAAAGCCATCGACGGCGATATCGCCCACACCGTCTTCTCCTATATCCCCAACACGGCAGAGGTCGCCTTTTATGGCCTGACCGACGGGTTCAGGCGACAGAATCACGACGTGCGCATCGAGAAGGTGGTGTGGAAGGACATCAAACTGCGCACATTCATCACCGAGGACAAGGAGCGCGACGACCTCGCCGCCCATGTCTATGACATTACCTACGGTTCGCTGCTGCCTTATGAAGACAACTTGGTCATCATCGATGACTCTGTTGTCCGCGGCACCACGTTGAAGGAGAGCATCTTCAAGATTCTCGAACGCCTGCATCCCAAGAAAATCGTAATGCTGTCGAGTTCGCCGCAGATACGCTATCCCGACTACTATGGCATCGACATGTCGAGCCTTGAGGAACTCTGCGCCTTCCGTGCCGCCATCGCCCTCATCAGGGAGCGCGGGATGAGCAGGTTGATTGCCGACACCTACCGTGCGTGCAAGACACAGCCTTTGGCAGAGAACCATGTGCGAGCCATCTATGCCCCTTTCACGGCAGAGGAAATCAGCACCAAGATCGTGGAGATGCTGCGCCCGGAAGGCATGCAGGTGCCGGTTGAATTGGTGTTTCAGAGCCTGGATGGCTTGCATGAGGCGTGTCCCCGTCATCCCGGTGACTGGTATTTCACAGGACATTATCCCACGCCCGGCGGCATCCGCATGGTGAACCAGGCGTTTGTGAGTTATATGGAGAAAGCAAAACATGAATAAGACGATGAGAAAGGCAAAACTGATTCTCGACGATGGCACCGAGTTCTGCGGATGGTCGTTTGGCGCCGAGCGCAACGTTTCGGGCGAGGTGGTTTTCAACACCGCCATGACAGGCTATCCCGAGAGTTTGACCGACCCGAGTTATGCCGGACAGATGCTCACATTCACCTATCCCCTGATAGGCAATTACGGAGTGCCGGAGACAGGAGATGGTCAGTCGCTGCCCGTTTTTATGGAGAGCGGGCGGATACATGCCGTGGCGGTGATTGTGGCCGACTACAGTGTGATGTACTCGCATTGGAATGCCAAGGAGTCGTTGGCATCGTGGCTGCAGCGTGAGGGCATCCCCGGACTGACAGGCATCGATACCCGCCGCCTGACCATGCGGCTCAGGGAACATGGCGTGATGATGGGGCGGATAGAGATAGAAGGCGTCTGCAAAAATCAGGAATCTCCGGAAAACTACGAGAGCGTCAACTGGGTGGAGCGAGTGAGTTGCAAGGAGGTCGTCACCTATCAGCCAGAGGTCGGCAAGCGGCATCGCGTGGTGCTCGTGGACTGCGGCGTGAAGGCAAACATCATCCGCTGTCTGCTCCGGCGAGGCATCGAAGTGGTGCGTGTGCCGTGGGACTATGACTTCAATACGCTTGACTTCGACGGACTATTCTTGGCTAACGGTCCCGGCGACCCCGAACGGTGCGGAAAGACCGTGGAACATATCCGTGAGTTCCTGAACCAGGAATCGCATCATCCTTCTGGTGCAAGGCCGTGCATGGGCATATGCCTCGGCAACCAACTGCTGGCAAGGGCGGCAGGAGCCAAGACTTACAAACTGAAATACGGTCACCGCAGCCACAACCAACCGGTGAAGAGGGTAGGTGACGGAATAGATACGCAGTGCTTCATCACCTCGCAAAACCATGGTTATGCGGTGGATGATGCCACGCTGCCATCCGACTGGGAAGCCCTTTTCGTGAATATGAACGACGGGTCTAATGAGGGTATCCGCCATAAGACGATGCCGTGGATGTCGGCACAGTTTCACCCCGAGGCATGCTCCGGACCAGTGGATACGGAGTTCCTCTTCGATGAGTTCGTGAAAATGCTGGATGGGGGGGAAAATGATGAAAAAGCTTCGCCCTCAGAAGGCAAGGTGAACACCGATACCTCATCCCGCAAAATCAATAAAGTGCTGCTCCTGGGCAGCGGTGCCTTGAAAATCGGTCAGGCGGGAGAGTTCGACTACTCTGGGTCGCAGGCGCTGAAAGCACTGAGGGAAGAAGGCATCCATACGGTGCTTGTCAACCCCAACATCGCCACCGTGCAGACCTCAAAAGGTGTGGCAGACACCGTGTATTTCCAACCCGTGCAGCCCGATTTCGTGGAGCGTATCATCGAGAAAGAGCGGCCCGACGGCATCCTCTTGTCGTTTGGCGGTCAGACGGCGCTCAACTGCGGTGTGGAACTGCACCGAAGGGGCGTGCTCGACCGCTATGGCGTGAAAGTGCTGGGCACACCCGTGCAGGCCATCATCGACACCGAGGACCGCGACCTGTTTGTGCGCCGCCTCGACGAGATAGGTGTGAAGACCATCAAGAGTCAGGCATGCGGCAACATCGAGGAGGTGAGGCAGGCGGCAGCCGAACTGGGCTTCCCCGTCATCCTCCGTGCGGCATATGCACTGGGCGGCTTGGGCTCAGGCTTCTGTGAGAATGCGGAGGAATTGGAGACACAGGCCGAGGAGGCATTCTCCTTCTCCCCACAGGTGTTGGTGGAGAAGTCGCTGCGAGGTTGGAAGGAGATAGAGTATGAGGTGGTGCGCGACCGCTATGACAACTGCATCACCGTCTGCAACATGGAGAACTTCGACCCACTGGGCATCCACACGGGCGAGAGCATCGTCGTCGCGCCGAGTCAGACACTCACCAATGCGGAGTATCACAAACTGCGTGCACTCGCCATCAAAATCATCCGCCATATCGGCATCGTGGGCGAGTGCAACGTGCAGTATGCCCTTGACCCGATGTCAGAGGACTACCGCGTCATCGAGGTCAATGCCCGTCTGTCGCGGTCGTCGGCACTCGCCTCCAAGGCGACGGGCTATCCCCTGGCATCCGTGGCAGCCAAACTCGGACTGGGTTACGGCCTTTTTGAACTGAAGAACTCGGTCACCAAGACCACCTCAGCGTTTTTCGAACCCGCTCTCGACTATGTGGTGTGCAAGATTCCGCGCTGGGACCTCACCAAGTTTCATGGCGTCAAGCGGCAGTTGGGCTCGTCGATGAAGAGCGTGGGCGAGGTGATGGCTGTGGGGCGTACTTTTGAGGAAGCCTTGCAGAAAGGACTCCGCATGATAGGGCAGGGCATGCACGGTTTTGTGGACAATCATAAAATCCCCGTGCCAGATATCAGCAAAGCCCTGCATGAACCCACTGACATGCGCATCTTCGTTGTCGCCGAGGCCATGAGGATAGGCTACAGCGTGGAACAGATTCATCAACTGACCCAAATCGACCTGTGGTTCCTGTGGAAACTGAAGCATGTCATGGACATCGACCAGCGGCTGAGGGAGCATTCCTCCATCTCAGAATGGGTGGAGTTCATGGACCGCACCGAACTGATGGAGTATCTTGAGGAACCGGCGTTTCTCAACCTGCTGTATGAGGCGAAGGTATGTGGGTTCTCAGATTTCCAGATAGCCCGAGCGATAGGTTTGGGCAACAACATGAACATGGAGAAAGCGGGTCTGATGGTTCGCCAGTGGCGTGAGGAACTGGGCATCACACCCACCGTCAACCAGATAGACACGTTGGCGGCGGAATATCCGGCGCAAACCAATTACCTATATTTGTCGTATCTTTAAAAAGGAATGTTATGTGTGGAATAGCAGCAATATTGAATGTCAGGGAGCAGACACATGCCCTGCGTGAGAAGGCACTGAAGATGAGTCAGAAAATCCGTCATCGCGGACCCGACTGGAGTGGAATCTATTGTGGCGGCTCTGCCATCCTTGCTCACGAGCGCCTGAGTATCGTCGACCCGGAGAGTGGCGGACAGCCGCTGTTCTCCACCGACCGCAAACAGGTGTTGGCCGTCAACGGTGAAATCTACAACCATCAGGAGATACGCAGGAGGTATGCCGGTCAGTATGAGTTTCAGACGGGTTCGGATTGTGAGGTGATTCTCACGCTGTACAGAGACAAGGGCATCGGCTTCCTCGAAGAACTCAGCGGTATCTTTGCCTTCGTGCTCTACGATGAGGAGCGCGATGCGTTTCTGATTGCCCGCGACCCCATCGGTGTCATTCCGCTCTATATAGGCTGTGACAGCGACGGCATGGTGTATGTGGCATCCGAACTGAAAGCCCTCGAGGGACAGTGTGAGCGCTACGAACCATTCCTCCCAGGACATTACCTTTGGGGGAAGATAGAAGATGGGAAACTGAGATTTGAAGACAACTCCACCGACAACACACCATCTTCCATCTTCAATTTCCAACGTTATTATCACCGCGACTGGATGAGGTATGACGCCGTGAAGGACAACCCCGCCTCTGTGGCTGCCATCCATGATGCCCTTGAGGATGCGGTGAGACGCCAGCTGATGTCCGACGTGCCGTATGGCGTGCTGCTGTCGGGCGGGCTCGACTCCTCGGTCATCTCTGCCATTGCAGAGAAATACAGCGAGATGCGCATCGAGGACAACTCACAGACAAGGGCATATTGGCCGCGGCTGCACTCGTTTGCCGTGGGACTGAAAGGCGCGCCCGACCTCGCCAAGGCAAAATTGGTGGCAGACCATATCGGAACCGTGCACCATGAAATCAACTACACCATTCAGGAGGGACTCGACGCCATCCGTGATGTCATCTACTATATCGAGACCTACGATGTCACCACCGTCCGTGCCTCCACACCCATGTATCTGCTGGCGAGAGTCATCAAGTCGATGGGCATCAAGATGGTGCTGTCGGGTGAGGGCGCCGACGAGATTTTTGGTGGCTATCTCTACTTCCACAAAGCACCTTCCGCCCAGGCTTTCCATGAGGAGACGGTGAGGAAATTGGGCAAGCTCTATCTCTACGACTGCCTCCGTGCCAACAAGAGCCTGTCGGCATGGGGTGTGGAAGGGCGTGTCCCCTTCCTCGACAAGGAGTTTCTGGATGTCGCCATGCGCACCAACCCCGAGGCGAAGATGTGCCGTGATGATATCGAGAAGCGCATTGTCCGCGAGGCATTTGCCGATATGCTGCCCGAGGAGGTGGCGTGGCGCCAGAAGGAACAGTTCAGCGATGGTGTGGGATACTCATGGATTGACACGCTCAAGCAAATCACTTCTGATGCCGTCAGCGACGAGCAGATGGCTCATGCCGCCGAGCGCTTCCCCATCAACACCCCGAAGAACAAAGAGGAATACTACTACCGCAGCATCTTCGCCGAGCATTTCCCAAGCGACTCGGCTGCCCTCAGCGTACCCAGTGAGGCGAGTGTGGCGTGCAGCACAGCCGTCGCCCTCGAATGGGATGCCTCCTTCCAGGGCATGAACGACCCCAGCGGACGCGCTGTGAAGGGTGTGCATGAGCAGGCATATTGAGCGACAAAAGCCTTTTGTCTTAGCTGTTTTTCTTATAACTCACCACAGCCCAGCAGCCCATGAACAGGCCGATGCCGAGAAGGGCGAATATCTGGTGGGCTATGGAGAGGATGCCGCCGCCGCGGATGAAGACGTTGCGGATGGCCTCGACAAAATAGCACATCGGATTGATGTATGTGGTGAGATACGACCATGAGGGCATGGAGCGTGTGGGGGTGAAGAGACCGCTGAGCAGCATGAGGATGACCACGAAGAACCACATGACGAAGACCGCCTGCTGCATCGTGTCGGAGTAGTTGGAGATGATGAGTCCGAGCGATGAGAAAAACATGGCGAGCAACATGGCGAGCAGGTAGATGAGCCATATCGGACCCGCTGAGGTGATGCCGTAGACCACCCATGCGAGGATGAGGCATACGGTGATGACAAAGAGGGCGATGAGCCAGTAGGGGATGAGTTTGGCGAGGATAAACGTGCTCTTCGCCACTGGCGTGACATTGATTTGCTCGATGGTGCCCGCCTCTTTCTCCCCAACGATGTTCAGTGCCGGCAGGAATCCTGTCATCAGCATCATCACGATGCCAAAGAGCGCCGGAATCATGAAAAGTTTGAAATTCTGATGCTTGTTGTACAGGAACAAGGTGGAAACCCTCGACTGGATGGCGGCGGCATTGGGGGCTGCGTTGGCGGTGACAATCTGCGAGAGATAGGCACTGCCTATCGAACCCTTCGTGCCGTTCACGGCATTGGCAGCGATGAGGACGGTGGGTGCCTGCAAATTCCCGGCAATTTGTTTCTTTGTGAGATTCTTGCTGTAGTCCTTAGGTATGACCACCACGATATCCGCATCGGTGCGCTCAATGTCTTTCAGCGCATCGGCATAGGTGGGCTTCTGTCCGTGGAAGATGAAGTAGTTGCTGTGCTCGATGTCGTGAACGAGCCGCTGCGACTGGACGGAGCGGTCGTTGTCCACCACATCCACCACCACGTTTTTCACCTCCATGTTCATCACCCACGGCATGACACACATCACCATGATGGGGAAGACCACGATGAGGCGGGGCAGAAACGGATTGCGCCGTATCTGTGTCAACTCTTTTTGTATGAGAAATCTGAGCGTCATAATCTTTGGATGATGGATGAACACTATTCCAACCGGGTGTTGAACTTTTTGAGTGCGATGGTGAGGAGCAGGACGGTCATGCCGAGGAGGATGACGACCTCTTTCATCACCTCTCCGATACCCACACCCATAATCATCAGTTTGCGCATAGCGTCGATGTAGTAACGGGGCGGGACGATGGCGGCAAGGCATCTCAGGGCAAGAGGCATTGACTCCACGGGGAACAGCAGACCTGAAAGCATCACCACGGGAAGCAGCAGCATCATGGCGGACATGAGCAGCGCCACGAGTTGTGTCTTGGCGATGTTGGAGATGAGCAGTCCGAGTGAGAGGGCGAGGAGGATATAGAGCAAACTGACAACGACAATCCAGAACAGCGAACCGGCGAGCGGCACGCCCAGTACGAAACGTGCCATCAGCAGGATGATGGTCAGGATGGCGAAGGCGAGAACCAGGTAGGGCACCGCCTTGGCGATGATGACCATCAGTGGCTTTGCCGGTGAGACGAGCAGCACCTCCATCGTGCCCCTCTCTTTCTCGCGTACGATGGATATCGAGGTCATCATGGCGCAGACGAGCATGAGCAGCATACCCATGATGCCCGGCACGAAGTTGTATGCCGACTTCATCTGGGGGTTGTAGAGCAACTTGGCGTTGACAACACCACCTTCGGGATTCATCAGCACCTGTGTGGCGTAGTTCGACCACTGCTGCGCCATGTTGGGGTCAGCTCCGTCGACAATCAACTGTATGGAATGGTTGTGGAGCGGGTCATTCTCTCCTTTCGAGGGGGTAGGGTAGGGTGTAAACACCACTGCCATGTCCGCTTTCTGGTTGCGTATGATGCGCTCCGCCTCCTGTGGCGTGGCCGCCGTCCTGACAATGGTGAAATATTCCGACTGCGCGAGGCGCTCGACTGCCTGCTGCGTGGTGTAGTCGGCATTTGCCATGACCACCACCGTCCGCACATTTCTCACATCCGTGCGGATGGCGAAGCCGAAGAGCAGCATCAGCACCAATGGCATGCCGAAGAGTATCAGCATCGTCCGCTTGTCGCGCACGATGTGCTTTGCTTCCTTGATGACAAAACTATAAAATTGCTTCACAACGTTCAACTATGAATGGTTTTCTATGAACTGTCTCTCGTCGCCTGACGTGCCAGAAGAGTGAAGACATGGTCCATGTCGGGTTGTCCGTATTCTTTCTTGAGGGCGTCGGGGGTGCCCATCGCCTTGATTTTGCCGTCCACCATGATGGAGATGCGGTCGCAGTATTCCGCCTCGTCCATGTAGTGGGTGGTGACGAAGACCGTGATGCCCCGTTGGGCAGCGTCGTAGATGAGTTCCCAGAACTGCCGCCTTGTGGCAGGGTCGACACCGCCTGTCGGTTCGTCGAGGAACACCACGCCGGGTTCGTGGAAGATGCTCACCGAGAAGGCGAGTTTCTGTTTCCAGCCCAAGGGGAGGCTTTTCACCAATGTGTTCTTGTGCTCCGAGAACTTCAGCCGTTGCAGCAGCACGTCGGTCTTGCTCTTGATTTCATCGTCTTTCATGCCGTAGATGCCCGCAAAGAGACGTATGTTCTCCGCCACCGTGAGGTCCTCGTAGAGCGAGAACTTCTGCGACATGTAGCCGATGTGCTTTTTGATTTGCTCATGCTCTGTGCGGATGTCGTAGCCGCAGACGCGCCCCGTGCCGTCAGTCGGTTGGTTGAGTCCCGTCAGCATGTGCATGGCGGTGGTCTTACCCGCTCCATTAGCTCCGAGGAAGCCGAATATCTCCCCTTTCCTCACGGTGAACGAGATGTCGTCGACGGCGCGGAACGTGCCGAATGCCTTGACCAGATGCTCCACTTCAATCACATTATCCTCCTTGTCGGACACGTCGGACACGTCGGACTCGTCGGACTTGTCCGACTGGTCGGAATCCCGCCTGATGCCCGGAGGATTGAAGATGTCGGCAAACTCTGTGAGGATATCCTCTGGCGTGCCGATGCCGCGGATGCTGCCGTGGTCGAGGAAGGCGACACGCTCGCATCGGCGCACCTCATCGAGATAGGGCGTGGAGGCAACGATGGTGATACCTTTTTCCTTCAGCATGCCAAGCATCTCCCACAGTTCCTTGCGGCTCACAGGGTCGACACCTGTTGTCGGCTCATCGAGCAGCAGCACGCTTGGTTGGTGTACCAAAGCGCAACTCAGGGCGAGTTTTTGCTTCATGCCGCCCGAGAGCGCACCCGCCCTGCGGTCTTTAAACCGCTCAATCTGCGAGTAGATGGCGCGGATGCTGTCATAGCCCTCTTCGACGGTCGTGCCAAACAGCGTGGCGAAGAATTTCAGGTTTTCCTCCACCGTCAGGTCCTGGTAGAGTGAGAATTTCCCCGGCATATAGCCCACGCGCCTGCGTATCTCCTTCATCTGACTGACCACATCGAAGCCGTCGACCGTGGCGGTGCCCGACTGAGGGAGCAGCAGTGAGCAGAGGATGCGGTAGAGCGATGTCTTGCCGGCACCGTCGGGTCCGATGAGGCCGAACACCTCACCCTTTCCGACGGTGAACGACACATCGTCGAGTGCCTTCACCTTGCCGTAGCTCTTGCTGATATTCCTTACCTCGATGGCGGTCATCATCAATTTTTAATTTTTAATTCTTAGTAAAAAACTAACTTGGTCTTATTTTAACATATAATTAACATGTAATTAATCATAAATTGCTGTGCGTCAGAATTTTTGGTTAATTCGCGATAATTCGTGTTCTTTATTATTCACCCCAATTAATCTTTTAATCGTTACTTAATTTTTAATTTTTAATTCTTAATTTATTTTTGTTCTCCCATACATGCCGATTTTCACAAAACCGTCGTTTTTGAAAGCCACTTTTACGGCATAGACCAGGTCGGCCCGCTCATCATCGGTGAGGATGGTCTTCGGTGTGAACTCAGAACGTGAGGATATCCATGAGATAGTGCCATCATATGCCTTCATCTCTCCATCGCCATAGTCGGCGAATACCTTCACTTTCTGTCCCAGTTTGATGTGCTGCAGCTGTGCGGAGGTAACATACGCCCGCAGATACATATTCTGCGTGTCGGCAATCTTGAACAGCGGTTTGCCGGTGGTGACAAACTCGCCGAGTTCGGCATATTTCTCCAATATGGTGCCTGTGAGCGGAGCCGTTATCTCCGTATTGGCAATCTGGTCGTCGATTTGCCGTATCTGCGCCTCCAGTCCGGCTGCCTGGGCATCGATGCCATCCATCTGCGCCCCGATGCCTGCGCTCTGGTCTTTCAGGCTGGCGTTGTTGCTGCGTATCTGGTCGCTGGTGGCCTCCAACTGTCTCTCGAGCACCTTGATTTGGTAGTTGATGTCGTCGAGTTGCTTGCGCGGCACGGCACCATCGTTCACCAGTTCGGTGAAACGCTGCCGCTCACGTTGCGCATTGGCTATCTGCTGCCGGATGGACGACAGCTGCTTCTCCAGATCGAGTTGTCGGCTGTTGTTGGCATTTCTCGATGCGGCGAGTTGCCGCTTGTTGGCGTTGAGTTGTCCGCGCGAGGTTTCCAACTGTTCCTTCTTCAGTTGAAGCTGGAAGGCGTCGATACGGCCCACTACGGTGCCATTCTCCACCTGTGCTCCCTCGGTGACATCGAAAAGCCTCAGTTCTCCCGATGACTTCGCAGATACTGTGACCTCGGTAGCCTCGAAGGTGCCGGTGGCATCATATTCCTTCTCCTTGTTGCCGCAGGCAATGAACAACAATGCCGCGCCAATGATGAACAATGTCTTTTTCATTATATTCGGTTCTTTGTTTCCTATTATCATGATGTTTCAACTATCCAAGAATCAGTCATTCACCGTAATCTTCTTGTCATAGATTTGCCTGAGCATCTCTATCTCGTGCATCGACTGTTGCACCTTGGCAGCATTCTCCTGGTTGATTTCCCTCACGAGGTCGTTGATGTCGATGATGCCATGTGAGAGTTTCGACTCCGCCGCCTTGCGCACCGCCGACCGGAGCGTGATGATTTCATTGTCCTCCGCCATCATCTGCCTGTAGCGGGTGATGCTCTCATCCTGTTGTATCTGTTCCAGTCGGTTGTTGAAGAGGAACACGTCGCGGTTGTTCTCCGTCAGGTCGCGCTGCAACTGTATCTTCGCCTTGTCGTTCTTGTGGGTGTAGAGGGCTCCGATGTTCCATGTGAGGCGTGCGCCCACCATTCCGTTGAGGCTCCAGTCGTGCCGCATCATGTCTTCAAACATGTTGTAGCCGGGATAACCATAGAAACCCTGCGCGAAGATACCCAGTTTGGGCATCAGTGCGGCATGGAGTGCTTTCTCCTGTGCGTTGGCGAGACGGAGCTGTGAGTCGAAGAGGTGCATTTCGGGGCGGTTGTTGTTGGAACTGACATCCGCCACAGGAGGCTTTTGTACATTGCTCACCTCGATGCCGCAGAAGGTGGAGAGCATCGTCTGCAGCATCCGTTTCTGCGACTCCAGGCTGGTGGCCTGTTGCACGGCGTTCAGACGCTCTGCCTTTACATTCTTCAGGTCGCTCTCGGCTGCCACGCCGCTCTTCACCATCGAGGAGAGTTTTTTCTCATTTCCGGCAAGCAGTTGCTGCAGGTCCTGGTTGAGTTGGAGTTGGTCGTTGAGCAGCAGCAGCGAGAAGTACATCTCGTTGACACGTTTGCGGACATGGTATAAGTCCACCTCCGTCTGCGCTGCCTGCACCAGTCCCTGCTCACGGGCAAGTTGCTTCTGACTGCTGATGACGCCGCCGTCGAACACCATCTGCTGCACGTCGATGCCCACACGGTATTGGTCTTTTTTCAGCCCTTTCATGTCGAGTCCCATCTGCTGCAGCATGGTGCCCATGGCATCGGGCCATGCCGGCACGTCGCTCTGATAGGTGGCCTGTGCCGTGGCAGTGACCTGCGGCAGCCATCCTTTCTGGATGTTGGCTACGGTCAGGTCGGTGGTCTTCTCGATGAGGCTGTACTTGCGAATCAGCGGATAGTTTTTTTCCGCTGCCCGTTGGCATTCCTCCAGCGTCTGTGCCTGCACCATCATTGGCAGCAGCAATAAAGCCCAAATCAGTCTTCTCATATCCTTATCGTTGATTTCAATTGCAAAGGTAAAGTATTTTTGGCATAACAGCACTACCCAATGGAATGTGAAAATGTCCTTTTTGTACGATTTTTGCGATAAAATAGATTTTGTGTGGGAATTTTATTATCTTTGTTGCCGAAAAAACGATAGCCAATGAACAAACAGCCCAAGTTGTTGGACGTCTTCCGGATGCGGGATATCTTCTCGCCCCATTATCAGCGAATAGGTGAAAACATCTATTTCAGCAATGAGATAGCTGTGCTGCATGGCCATCCCACGATATTCAAGTTGATTATGCAGCAGACACCGCCTTTTGTCATCAACGACCATCGTTT
This sequence comes from uncultured Prevotellaceae bacterium, assembly GCA_902767775.1. GTDB lineage: Bacteria > Bacteroidota > Bacteroidia > Bacteroidales > Bacteroidaceae > Prevotella. The sequence continues at coordinate 27,691 of CACXIP010000018.1, forward strand.
GGGTGTCATCCTCCGTGGTGAGATAGAAGCCAACTTCAATCTTGTAGACCGACATCTGACCGCGGGAACGTTGGTTTATTTGGGGCCTGGTTCGGTACTCAGTCCCATCCGCTTTTCCGATGACCTTGAGATGGTGGGTGTCGGACTGTTTGCCGATTTTCCCATGCCGTTCGCCACAGGACAGTTTCCTCCTGCTTTCAACGGGCAGGTGCGCAACTTTCAGTTGCAAGTCGCTGAAAATGACGTACAGACGGCATGCCATATCTTGGACACGCTTTGGCATCTGGTGCACCAACCCGACTATCACAGGCCCACAGTTTCTGCGCTTGTCGCTGCCCTCATGCAGCACTACGACCATCTGTTCCACCAGCAAACTGACCATCTGGCAACCATCCGCTCCCGCGAGCAGACCATTTTCGACCGATTTATCTCCTTGGTCAATCAGCACAGCCGCGAACAGCACCAGTTAGACTACTATGCCGACCGTATGTGCCTCACCAAGCGCTATCTCGGTACGGTCATCCGGCAGACCAGCGGCATCACGGCAAAGGAGTGGATAGACCGTGCCCTCATCAATTATGCCAAGGCGCAATTGCTGCACTCCAACCTCTCAGTGGCTCAAATCTCCGAAGACCTGAATTTTCCCAATCCTTCTTTTTTCTCCAAATACTTCAAGCGAATCACCCATATGACTCCGCTGGCTTTTGTCAATGCCCATAGATGAGATTATTCCTCAACTTTTCAAGTAGTTAAGTAGTGCAGTTCTGACGGAGAAGTTCGCATGCAGTTCTGACGGATTTGCCGCAGTTGTGACGGATTTGCAATTCGGCAGCATTGAAATATAAGGATTTGCAATCCGAGATGTCTGTAAAGAAGAGAAAATTAAAAACCGCTACGCTTAGGAAAAAGAATAAAAAGAATGAAAAAACTTGCGTATGGGGAAGCGAGAAAAAGTGCCAAGGCACTCGCAAAAAGAAAGAAAAAATTCTTGAATTCTTAAATTCGTGACAGTGAAAAAAACTCCCGAATTATCGAATTGGCGAATTGGTGAGCACTAAACAATTCGATAATTCTAAAATTCGTGACAAAATAAAAACTCCCGAATTATCGAATTAGAGAATTGGTGAGCACTAAACAATTCGATAATTCTAAAATTCGTGACAAAATAAAAACTCCCGAATTATCGAATTAGAGAATTGGTGAGCACATGAAATTCTTGAATTCTAAAATTCGTGAGAGGAAATAAAAACTCCCGAATTATCGCTCATCAGGGCCACAACTAATTATCTGGTATTGTAACAACAAAGGGAAACTTCACCGCATTTATTGCACAAAGTTGGCACAAAAGCCTGTTGGTTTCATCTACAGCCACAGAACCATTATACTTATATTTTTCATCGTCTGTAAGTTGATGAATAGCTGTATTGCCGAGCACGCTGATATGAGATATGGGGGTAATGACCGATTCAAAAAAGGTACATGCAGCCAGATATCGCCCCACACCCATGCATAGATGCCAGTTGTCTCTTGTCAGATAGAGCGGTGTGTTCAATGAGGTGTTTCTGGCATTCTGAACTGCTGTGCCTATAGGAATTATATCTGTGATTTCATATTCCTCCATCAGTTTTTGTGTACATTCTATGTTGCCGGCCAACTCTTGGGGGGCCGTGTCTTCTGTATGCCCCCACGGAATCTGGTAGGCAATCTTCACATCCTCGTTGATACAGTTTTCGTGGATGATGGTCAGTAATTCTGGAAGAGATTTCTCAAATGTACTCCAATCATATGACACATTGCTTGCCTGGAGCAATACGATCAAGTCCCACTCTTGATTGAGCAGCTCCTTGACGCTCCCTGTTTCATTCATAATAATATTACCCGCCATCTTTTGCAGTGTCACATCAGAGCCATAGTTATAGCGGCTCACCCAATCTGCTAACTGTCCTCCGTTGAAAATACCTGCATATATCCCCAACTGATCCAAATTGATGTTGGCAGCTCTTATTAAATCCTCCAGATAAGCAGTGACATCAAGGGTATAACTGTTGCCCATTATAAAAACACGCAAATCGTGGTCAAGGTTCACCGCTTCGTCATCTGACACCACCGTAACAGGAATTTCAATATACCTCAAGGTCTGCACATCTTTAACAATCACTTTGGCTTCACCACTGGCAATGGCCGTGAGAGTAATAGTCGTGCCACTCAAAGATGCTTCCGCAATGGCGGTATTGGATGATATCACCTCATAACTGTCATATCCACCAGAAATCTCCATAGTGGCAGTGCCGCCAACAGGCAAGGAGACGGTGGTTGGGTCTACCGAGAAGTATTTATAGCCATGCATGATGATATCTACAACCATCATGGCGTCGGTGACAGTCACTTTGCCATCATTGTTCACATCACCCAATAAGGTGCTTTGTGCATGGGTGGTAAATGTCATGAACGACAATAGAAGGGATAAAAGCAGCTTTTTCATTGTTGTTTATTTGACCATAATATGCGTCAGCATAGACGGCAGTATTAAATAATCCGCGAACTCTCACCATAACGATGGAAAGTTCGCGGAATAGTGTTTTCTCATGTTGAGAATTTAGTCAATCTTGATTCTATTTTCCCGCGTTGTTCATGAAGTCGAGGAAAGCGGGCACATCCTCCTTGTAGGAGAAGGAACCACTGAGCGGGTTGCCGTCGGGGTCGACGATGACATAGAATGGTTGGGCGTTGGCGCCGAACTTATGGCTCTGCAGGTAACTCCATTTGGCACCGACCGTGCGCAGTGTCTTGGTGTTGCCCTGGTCGTCGGTCACCTCATAGGGCTGTGCAAGCGGGGTCTTGTCGTCCACGAACAGCGAGATGAGCACGAAGTCGTTCTTCAGTTTGTCTGCCACGCGCGGGTCGGTCCATACGGCGGCCTCCATCTTGCGGCAGTTCACGCATCCGAATCCGGTGAAGTCGATGAACACAGGTTTCCCTTCCGCACGTGCAGCCGCCATACCCAGCTCATAGTCGGTGAAACGAGCCTCCACCGTCTTGGTGTTGAGGTTGAAGTCCTGGGTGTTGATGGGAGGCGAGAAGGCACTGACCGCCTTGCAGGGAGCGCCCCACAGTCCGGGCACCATATAGATGGCAAAGGCGAAGGAGATGAGTCCGCCCATGATGCAGAGCACAGGCATCGGCTTGTGCAGGTCGCCGCCAGTCTCATCCTCCTGGAATTTCAGCCATCCGCAGAGGTATGCGCCGAGAAGGGCGAAGATGACAATCCACAGCGAGAGGAACACCTCGCGGTCGAGTAGGTGCCATCCGTATGCCAGGTCAGCCACGGAGAAGAACTTCAGGGCGAATGCCAGTTCGATGAATCCCAGCACCACCTTGAGGGTAGTCATCCACGAACCTGATTTGGGTGCCTGTTTCAGCCATGTCGGGAACAAGGCGAAGAGGGTGAACGGCAGGGCGAGGGCGAGCGCGAAGCCAAACATGCCGAGGGCAGGAGCCACCCAGTTGCCGCTTGTTGCCGTCTCCACCAGCAGCAGTCCGATGATGGGTGCCGTGCAGGAGAAGCTGACGAGCACCAGTGTGAATGCCATGAGGAAGATGGAAATCAGTCCGCTCGTGCTCGATGCCTTGGAGTCGACTGCGTTGGCCCAACTGCTGGGCAACTTGATTTCAAACCATCCGAAGAAGGAGAGGGCGAACACCACGAGGAGCAGGAACAGGAAGATGTTGAACACCGCATTGGTCGACATGGCGTTCAGGGCATCGCTGCCGAATAGCGCCGTGACCAGCAGTCCGAGTGCCAGATAGATGACGATGATGGAGATGCCATAGGTGATGGCATCTTTGATGCCTTTTTTCTTGTCGCTCTTTGCCCGTTTCAGGAAGAAGCTCACCGTCATGGGGATGATGGGCCAGATGCAGGGCATGAGGACCGCCAGCAGACCGCCCACAAAACCCATGAACAGGATGTACCACAGTGAGTGGCTGGTCAGGCTTTCACCGGCGCTGCCCTTGGCACGCAGTTCGGTGATGACGGGCCGCCACAGTCCCTCCTTGTCGCCAGGGGCGATGGCACCGAGAGCGGCAGAGTCGCCCAAAGCGGTGGGAGCAGCAAGGGTGTCAGCCTTCGCCTCTTCCTCCACTTTCTCGTCAACCTTCTCTTCCTCCTTTGCTTCCTCCACCTTCTCCTCTTTTGCCTTCTCCTCGGCAGCGCCAGCCACAGCGGGACTCTTGCCGCTCTTCTTCAGCGCTACCTCACTGGGAGGCATGCACATCTGGTCGTTGCAGGCGCCATACTCCAGATAGGCATCGATGTCGTATTGGGGTTTGGTGAATTTCACTTTTTGCACAAACTGCGCCGTGTTCTCAAAATAGCGCAGCTTCATGCCGAACATCTCATCGTAGTTGGAGATTTCCTTGCCCTTGGGAGTGAGTTTCCCGACGAGTTCGGCTCCGTCTATCTTGTTGACGTGTAGCGATGCCTCTATGGGTCCGTCGCTGCCCAGTTCGGTGGAATAGACGTGCCACCCTGGGTCGATGGTGGCGGTGAATACCATCTCAGCCTCAGGACCAGAACCCGTCTTGAGTTCTGATTTGAACTTCACGGGGTCCTGCATCTGCGCTTGTGCAGTGAAGACGAGCGTCAGTAAAAAACAGATTGTAGTGATTCGCTTGATCATTGTTGTTTGAGTTTGTGAGTTGCTGTATGAGTGGAAAAAGAGTCAGATTTCTTTTTAAATAGTTCAACATGTTGTTCTTTCCGACACAAAAGTAATAAAAAATAAGGAAAGACAAGAAAAAGACGATGATTTCCTCACTTTTTATGTTCGCATAATGTTTTTTTATATATATTTGCACTGGAAATATATATTATTAGTGTAAAGACCTAATACATTTTTAAACAAACAACAAATGCTTATGGACAAAAAAAGATGGACAACATTGTTGCTGTTGCTCCTCCTGATGGCGTTGCCGGCACTGGCACAAGGTGGCGGCAGTCGTGAAATCACAGGTATCGTTGTCGACGAGTTGGGCGAACCGCTCATCGGCGCTACCGTGACGAATGTGAGGAACCGCGGCGACCGTGAGACGTTCACAGCCATCACAGATGTGAACGGACACTTCAAACTGACGCTCTCCAGAGACGTGCAGCAGGTTGAGGTGAGCTACATTGGATTCCAGCCTCAAGTGGTTGGACTGACATCCTCCACCAGTTACCGCATCCAGTTGGTAGCCGACTCAAAACTCATCGACGAGGTGGTGGTGACGGGTGTGTTTGAGCGCAAGGCCAACACCTACACGGGTGCTGTGACCACGGTGAAGGGCGAAGAACTGCAGCGCGTGGGCAACGTGAATGTCCTGCAGAGTCTGAAGAATATCGACCCCTCGTTCATGCAGATTGAGAACCTGTCGGCAGGCTCCAACCCCAATGCGCTGCCCGACTTCCAGATGCGTGGTGCGTCGACCATCGCCAGCGTGCAGGGAGAGTATGCATCCAGCGCCAACCAGCCGCTGTTCATCCTCGACGGCTTCGAGACCGAACTGACCAAGATTCTCGACCTCGACATGAATCAGGTGGAGAGCGTCACCACACTGAAGGATGCCACAGCCAAAGCCATTTACGGTTCGAAAGCCGCCAACGGTGTGATTGTCATCGAGACGAAGCGCCCCGAGAGCGGACGGCTGCGTGTCACCTACACCGGCTCGATGTCGCTCGAGGTGCCCGACCTGACCAGTTATGACCAGACCAACGCACGCGAGAAACTGGACGTGGAGCGCATGGCAGGCCTTTACTCCAGCGACAACGCACAGTATCAGGTGACCCTCGACCAGAACTACACCGAGAAGCTGCGTGAGATTCTGGCGGGTGTCGAGACCGACTGGTTGGCACAGCCCGTGAGAAACGGATTCGGCCACAAGCACTCCGTCTATCTGGAGGGTGGCGACAAAGCCATGCAATATGGCGTGAGTCTGGCATACAACAAGATTGGTGGTGCGTTGAAAGGCAGCGACAGGCAGAACTTCTCGGGAGGTGTCATGCTCGCCTACAGGGTGAAGAACCTGCAGTTCCGCAACAAACTGACCGTCGACCACAACAACAGTCACAACTCACCCTATGGGACGTTCGACCAATACTACCGCATGAATCCCTACAGCCGCCTCTATGATGAGAACGGCGACTTCGTGCGCTCCTATTCGTATATGAACAACTCCGGACAGAGTGATGCCTACTACAACCCGCTCTACAACACCACGCTCAACACCAAGGACCAGACGGGCTACACGTCAATCACCAACGACTTCTACCTGGAGTGGTTCCTCAGTGAGCAATGGAAAATCACCGGCCGCTTCGGCATCGTCAACAAGAATGCCACTGCCGACCAGTTCAAACCCGCCAACCACACTGACTTCATCAATCAGACCGACGTGTTTCGCCGCGGCTCCTACTACACGATGAACGGTACCTACACCGACATCTCTGCCGACCTTGGCGCACAGTGGTCGAAACAGATGGGGCAGCATCTCGTCTTCATCAACGGACAGCTGTCGATGGCCGACAACAAATACAACACCACAGGTGTCACGGCAGAGGGATTCCCCAATGACTTCATGGACGACATCAAGTTTGCCGTGCAGTATGCCAAGGACAGCAAACCGGTAGGGACGGAGGGCATCTCGCGCAACTGCGGCGGACTGCTCTCGCTCAACTACTCATTCGCCGAGCGCTATCTGTTCGACGCCAACTACCGCCTGATGGGTTCATCGGAGGCCGGCAAGGACAACCGCTGGGGCTCCTTCTGGTCGGTTGGCGCAGGATGGAACGTACACAACGAAGCCTTCCTGAAGGACGTGGAGTGGGTTAACCGTCTGAAGCTCCGCGCATCCTATGGATACACGGGCTCGCAGGGCTTCTCCAGCTACGATGCCATGCCCACCTTCATGTATTACGGCAACCGCGCCTACAACGGCTCCATCGGTTCCTACATCGTGGGACTCGCCAACGAGACGCTGAAATGGCAGGAGAAATACGACACCAACTTCGGTATCGACCTCTCGCTGTTCAAGAACAGGCTGACCGCACGCTTCGACTACTATGTAGCCAACACCAAGGGAATGGTGACCAACGTGACGGTGCCTTACACCACAGGATTCTCCACCTATGTGGCCAACCTCGGCGAAACGGAGAACAAGGGTGTGGAACTCTTCGTGAACTACCGCGTCTACGATGGCGGCCGCAACTACGTGAATGTCTTCGCATCGGCGGCACACAACGTCAACAAGCTGAAGAAAATCTCCAACTCGCTCCGAGCATGGAACGAGAGCCAGGATGCCAACGCCCTGAGCAACAACATCACTGCTCCGCAGGTGAAATACTACGAGGGATGCTCCATGAGCGCCATCTGGGCAGTGCCCTCACTCGGCATCGACCCCCAGACCGGCAAGGAAATCTTTGTGAAACGCGACGGCACCGTGACCTACGAGTATGATGTCAACGACCAGGTGGTGTGTGGCGACACGCAGCCCAAGTGGAACGGACTCTTCGGCATCAACGGTGAAATCAGCGGATGGGGATGGAACATCACCATGAACTACCGCTGGGGAGGACAAATCTACAACCAGACCCTGGTGGACAAGGTGGAGAACGCACAGATGCAGTACAACGTCGACCGCCGCGTGCTGACCGACCGATGGAGCACCCCGGGCGACCGTGCCCTCTACAAGTCCATCACCGACCAGACGACAACCTATCCCACCAGCCGCTTCGTGCAGGACTACAATCTCTTCACCCTGTCGTCGCTGACCGTCTACTACGACTTCCGCAACTGCAAGTTTGTGAAGAACTCTTTCCTTGAGCGCCTGAAAGTGAGCGCCTACACCAACGACCTCTTCGTCATCTCGAGCGTGAAGACCGAGCGCGGTACCTCATACCCCTTCGCCCGCACCTTCTCGCTCGCGGCGCAGCTGACTTTTTAATTGAGAATGGATAATGAACAATTAAAAAAAGAAACGAATTATGAAGACAACAATGATATATCAGGTGACGAAAATGGGGAAAGGCATCCTGCCGCTGTGCTGCATCGCCCTCTTGGCCATGCTCACATCCTGCAACGACTGGCTCGACGTGAACCCGAAGTCGCAAATCAAGGAGGAGAACCACTTCGAACGTGAGGGCGGCTACCAGGACCAGCTGACGGGTATCTATACGAAGATGACCACCAAGGACATGTATGGACTGAACATGGGCATCGGATTCGTCGAGGTGCTGTCACACACCTACGACATCAACCCCAACAGCGACTGGCGCTATGCCAACGATTTCAACTACACCGAGAAGACGAGCGAGAGCACCATCAGCAGCATCTGGAGCAGTTGCTACAGCTGCATCGCCAATGCCAACATCGTGCTGCGCAACATCGAGAAAGCCGACCCCAACATCTTCACAGGGCAAAACTACCACATCCTGCGCGGTGAGGCTCTCGGACTGCGTGCCTTCCTCCATCTCGAACTGATGAGGCTCTTCGCCTGCGCACCGTCAATGGACGGCAATGCCAACGGCGTGCCCTATGTGACGGAATACTCCACCAACGTGGTGCCGCAGAAATCGGTCAACGAGACGATGCAGCTCATCATCAAGGACCTGCTCGACGCACATACCGAACTGGCATACGACACGCTGAACACGCACGACTACTACGGTTCGCAGATTTACACCATGGACCGCAACCGCTTCAGCTACTATGCCTGCTGTGCCACCCTTGCCCGTGCCTACCTATGGATGGGCGACAAGCAGAACGCGCTGAAGTATGCCATGGAGGTGATAGAACCCAGGGAGAACGAAAAGGAAACGGGCTACAGTTGGGTACACTACACCAACATGCAGCAGACCAACCGCAACGAGCTCGACATGGCGTTCACCACCGAGCATCTCTTCCAGCTCATCATCAACGACTGGGAGGACATCGGCAACTTCTACTTCACCAAGAACGGTGGCGCCAACGTGCTGAATCCCTCCGACGCCAACGCACAGGCCATCTACGAGGTGGACCTGGGATATGGCAATGACTACCGCTATCTGAAAGGCTATGAGCAGGACGGCGAGAAACGCTACATGGCGAAGTTCTGGTATCTGGCAGGAAGCACCTACAACAACAGGTATCCCATCATCCGCATGACGGAGGCATGGTATATCGCTGCCGAGTGCCAGAAGGACACCAATGCCAAGGAGGCCATCCGCCTGCTCAACGAGGTGAGGGAGAACCGCAACCTGAGCCTATTCCCGCTCTCTGAGGACCTGAACGCCACACAGATTCAGGACGAGATTTACAAGGAGTACCGCAAGGAGTTCATCGGCGAGTGCGGCCAGCTCTTCTTCTACTACAAGCGCCTCAACTTGCCTGAAATCAAGGGTGCCTCCGTGCGTCCGGGCAAGCAGGTATATGTGCTTCCTATCCCCAGCACCGACCAGGAGTTTGGAGGGTATTCGAATTAAAAAGAGTGATGAGGATGAAGGATAAAGGTGGAATGGCAACTGCTGATGAGAACAAATTGCTCAGATGCAGCATATGTCTAAACTCCTATACTTCTGAACTCCTAAACTCATAAAAAACAACAAACAACAGAAATGATGATAACCAACAATATCAAAAGCATCCTCTGCGGCTGTCTCCTGCTGTGCGGTGTTGCCGCAGCATTCACAGCCTGCAGCAAAGATGAGGATTTCTACTATCAGGACGAGCCTCGGGTACGCCTCGTGGGTGAGAAGATGTGGGCTGCCGGCACCGACAGCGTGACCTTCTCGTTCGTGGCGTTCCCAGCCAGTTTTGTAGAAAAGGATATCAACGTGGAGGCACAGATAATGGGCGACGTGGCAGACCATGACCGCACGGTTAACCTTGCCGTCGAACAGTCGATGACCACCGCCTCCGCAAGTCAGTATTCGGTTCCTGAAACCGTTGTCGTACCCGCCGGACAGACCAAGGGCACCTTCTCTGTCAAACTGAGACGCGACGCCTCGTTGCAGCAGAAGAGCGTGCGCCTCTACCTGAAGGTAGTCCCGTCGGGTGACTTCAAGCCCGGTGTCAACGAAGAGAACCACATCGTCTTCATCTGGACCGATGTGCTCTCGAAACCCAACAACTGGGCCGATCTGGAACCCTTCTTCGGCACCTACAGCAACGTGAAATACCGCTTCATGCTGGAGCATCTTGGCGATGAGGGCGAGTTGAGCACCGACACCATGTCGTGGGCGAAACTCAACAGCCTCCGTATCCGTTTCCAGAACGCACTGAATGATTACAATGCTGCTCATCCCGGCAATCCGCTGACCGATGAGTTTGGCAATCTGGTCACGTTTGAGTAATTAACTGTCAAAAATGAAAGTTATGAAGATAATAGAAAAAAGAACAGCAGTAGCATTGTCTTGTCTCTTTCTCCTCGTGTCGTGCTTCATGGCAAGCTGCTCGCAGGATGACGGCAATTACGACTATCTGCCCGACGAGCAGGTGAGCAAAATCACCATCTCGGTGGACTCAACACTCACCCCCAACATTTATCAGTTTCAGACGCTCATGCCGGGGAGCGAGGTGGACATCCACATGAAGGTGAATTATGCCTATGCCGACCGGTTGCAGTATCGATGGTTCTATCTGAAGACCTACTACAGCACCTACCGTGCCGAGCAGGTGGGCAACGACATGGTCTATCCGCCAGCAGACACCATCGCATATGAGAAGGACCTGAAGTGGACCTGCAACCTGCAGCCGGGCACCTATCAGCTCTACTGCCAGGCCACCGACCCTGCCAACGGCATGAAGGCATACTGGAGCCTGGCGTCGTATATCGTGGTGAAGTCGGCAGGGCAGCAGGGCGGTGTTTTCCTGCTCACCGAGCGTGACGGACAGACCGACATCGAAGTGTTCACCTCCGACTTGATGCTCATCTACGGCGGACTGGCGACATTCCCCAAATACTACAGTTCCAACCACAATGGCGAGTATTTGGAGGGCAAGCCGCGCTTCATCCAAGGCACACATTCCGGCAAGGCAAACAAGGATGCCTATCTCGTGGCTACCGACAAGAACCTCTACCGACTGAATGCCGACGGTCTCGTGACGATGAACACCTGGGACGACATGTTCTACACCACACCAGAGGTGTTCAATCCCCAGAAGAGCTTTTACACCAACAACTGCGACTTCCTGCTGAATGACGGAAAGCTGCATGTCATCTATGCCAACCAGCCCAACGACCTGAAGTTCTCAGAACCGATTGCCGGCAACTATGAGGCATTCCCGTTCCTGATGATCAACACACGCACCACATGGCGTCCTGTGGAGGGTGCCATCGATGCATGGCAGGTCATCTACGACCAGAAGAACCACAGTTTCCGTCCCTATTTCTCGGGTGGTTCGTCGTTGAGCAACTTCAAGAGCACGGCCGACACGGCATATGTCGATGCCAACAAGGTGCCGGGTGACGTGAAGGCTGTCTTCCAAGGCGGCGGCAACTACACCTGTGTCATCACCTACATCGACGGCAAGCCCTTCCTCTACCGCTATTGCTTCTACAACAAGGTGGACAATGGCGACCTCTCGGCAGAGGGTGCCCGCTCCATCATCGACCTGAGCGATTGCGAGGACATCGAGCATGCCACCATGTTCGCCTCAAACACCAGCGGCTTTGCCTTCTACTATGCCACCCCGAAGGGTGTCTACTCGTTCTCTGCAAGCAGCGGCGAGACCACGTCGCACGAGGTGTATCTGTGTGAGAGCGGTGAGGAAATCACCTCCATCTATGCCTGGGGCTCTGCCGGCGGCGGATGGCCCACCAGCGACTGCGCCTTCTTCATCGGCGTGTGGAACGAGGGCAAGAAGGACGGCAAACTCGTCCAGTATGAGGTGGACGTGAACTACGGCATTCCCACCTCCATGTGGGGACCGATGTTCGGCGCTCCCGACAACCCCGTCATCACCACCGGCTGGGGCAAGATTGTCGACATGACCTGCCTGGATGCGGAATAAGTGAATGAAAAGTAAAACTTGAATCAACAAATAAAACAACAAGAAGTAATGAAAATAAAAAAATTTCTCTCCTTCGCAGGGCTGATGGGTTGCTGCCTGATGGCAGCCGTCGCCTGCAACAACCCTAAGGGGTATGTCATCAACGGACAGGTGGAAGGCCTTGAGGATGGCACCACGCTGACACTCGTCCCGATGAGCCACGACAACGACTCGGCATTGGCTGAGGCGACTGTTCAGGGCGGCAAGTTCCAGTTCACTGGCGTTGCCGAGGAACCCATCTGCGCACGCATCGCCGTAAAGGACGCTTGGGGCGGACCGTATGTGATGCTTGAGAATGTGGAAATGAACATCGAAGGTAAGATTGCCGATGTGACAGATGCCCCCAACGGCAAGATTTACCGCTGGGATGCCAAGGTGACGGGGTCGCCGCTCACCGACAAACTGGCTGAGTTTGATGCCCGCCACGACTCTCTTGATATTCTTTATCAAAACTACCACAAGGAGCATGCTGACGCTTTCGAGAAGATGCGCACCCTGAAGGGAGCCGAACTGGATGCCTTCAAGAAGACGGAGGCATACAAGGCTGCCGTGGATGCGGAGAAAAACTTCTTCGACACGGTGGAGAGCACCATCATGGGCATGGTGAACGACAACAAGGACTCCTTCTGGGGACCGCTGCTCCTGATTAAGTACATGACTTATCTCACCGAGGAGAATGGGGAGTATTACCAGCAACTGCCTGAGGAGGTGAAGAACTCCTTCTATGGAAAGAAGATGAGGGAGGAAATCTGGCCCGTGGGTGCTCCCGGCGAGAAGGTGGTGGAGTTCAAGCTCAAAGGTGACGACGGCACGGAATATGACTTTGCCAAACTTGCCGAGGGCAAGAAGTATGTGCTGCTCGACTTCTGGGCTTCATGGTGTGGTCCTTGCCGCAAGGAAATCCCGAATGTGAAGAAGGCATACGAGCAGTTCAAGGACAAGGGCTTCGAAGTGGTCTCCATCTCCATCGACAAGAAGGAGGATGAGTGGCGCAAGGCTGTGAAGGAGGAGAACCTCGTATGGCCCAACTTCCGCAGCGAGGAGGTGGCGAACCTCTTCAAGGTGAAGGCGGTGCCTACGGTCTATCTGCTCGACAGTGAGGGCAGGATAGTTGCTTCCAACAACGAATGCCGCGGTGAGGCTCTCGCCGCCAAACTCGCCGAACTGCTGAAATAGATTTTATCCTTTTTAGCTCTTCCATATCCCCACCTCTTATCAAGCATAGGAGGTGGGGGATTTTTTTAGATTTGAGATTTGAGATTTGAGATTTGAGGTTTGAGATTTAAGATTTGAGTTACGCTTGATTATCGGCAGCATCTCGGCAGTTCAGGGTGTGCCAAAAAGGAAAAACCTTGTGCGCCAGCAACTCCCCCATGAAGGGGAGGGGCAGGGGTGGGGTATGTAACTATTTGACACACCCCTATAGAGTATCAGGATTTTCAATCCGAGATATCTTTACAAATTATAAAACAAATAAAAAAGATTTGAAAGATTTGGATAGATTTGTAAAATTTACCTTACCCTTCGGCCGGTGACCGTTGGTTCTGCCCGTTAGGGCACTTTTAAAGCAGTTCTTCTGGATTTGTCGCTTTTTCCCAATTGAACGAGTTAATGATGAGAAAATAAAAAACCGCTACGCTTAGGAAAAAGAATAAAAAGAATGAAAAAACTTGCGTGAGGGGAAGCGAGAAAAAGTGCCAAGGCACTCGCAAAAAGGAAGGAAAAATTCTCAAATTCTCCAATTCGTGACAAAATAAAAACTCCCGAATTATCGAATTGGCGAATGGTTGTGGTAAGGAAAAATTCTTGTTCAATTCGTGT
>CACXIP010000018.1:41585-152903 GCA_902767775.1 uncultured Prevotellaceae bacterium
CGAATTATCGAATTGGCGAATGGTTGTGGTAAGGAAAAATTCTTGTTCAATTCGTGTCCAATTTGTGGTAATTTGTGTGAAAAATATGAAGAAAGAAAAATCTCAAATTCTCCAATTCGTGACAAAATAAAAACTCCCGAATCATCGAATTGGCGAATTGGTGAGCACTAAACAATTCTCAAATTCTCCAATTCGTGACAAAATAGAAACTCCCGAATTATCGAATCAGATAATTGGTGAGCACTAAACAATTCGATAATTCTAAAATTCGTGACAAAAATAAAACTCCCGAATCATCGAATTGGCGAATGGTTGTGGTAGGAAAATTTTTGACTAATTCGCGATTTTTGACTATTCGTGTGAAAAATTAAACATGTGTACCAATATTAAAAACGGGGTTAGTTCCAATGTCTTTTGGTCCATTCAATAGAATCATATTCGATGCGTCTGACGAGGCCTGCTAAGTTGATTTCCACAATCTTCTGCATGAGTTTGGGCCATCCGTTGAAGAAATAGCAATACTGCTCGTGATTGGTGATGGTCATCCCTTCTTTCTTGTCAGTGAGCGCCTCGTTCGTATATTTTTTCACGCTGTCGGTAATCTCTTCTGTGAGAAAAAAGCTCAGAGTGGTGCTGAGTAGGTCTTTCACGTCATCACCGGATAATTTCGTATCGGTACGGGCATTGACTACATAGTCGCCATCAATGTCGTATTCGTCTTTGGGAGCGGAGTAATAAGACTCAATGCGTGTATGAGTGGGGTATCCTGCTTCGGATATGTCATCGCTCTCACCAGGTTCCATGGTCACTACACTTCCATGCAATCCGAAGAGCATCTCGAGCTCGTCAAACTGTTCCTTGATGCCGTCTTCGGTCGAACATCCAAGGAACGTCATGTTTTCCAGTTGTTTGCGTGGCATCACACTGTCCAGGACAGGTAAAGAGGCGTAGAGACTGTCGAAGACCGTTACATAACTCTTTTTGAGCACATCACGAATCTCGCGCCAGTTTTCAATGTGCTGCACGCTTCCAAGTTCGTCGGTGGTGAAACGGCAACGGAGGCCTTTTATTTCTTCCCACAGCAATGACGCCATCCTTATCTGGTAATCATTGTCGATGTCCTTTATCTCGCACGACAAAGGGATGAGTTCCATTTTATAGCCGTTTGCGGTAGAGTCCGTAACGACAATCATGAATTTCTCTGTGATTTCACCGCGTTGAGTTGTGTCTTTGTCGACGATTTTCATCTTTCCCTGAACACGTTGATACTCCATGGTGTCGTTTTTGCAGAAATAGCTTACTACAGATATGGTGGAGTCTTCATTCTCATTATTTTGCAGCGTCTTCATCTGGGCATGAGCCGTCATCGACAGGATGGTCAGAAGGACAATAGTATAAATCTTTTTCATTTTTGCTGTCATTGGTTTGTAAAAGCATGCAAAGGTATTTCTTTTTCCCGATTTTTGGAAAAAGGGAGTAAAAAAAGTTCCAACTTTTGCAAGTTGGAAGTATATAAAGTAGTTGGAGTGGTTGTTAAACATATAATTATGCATTCCGCTCAAGATGTAAAGAAGAGAAAATAAAAAACCGCTTCGCTTAGTTGAGGGTGTGTCAAAAGTGAATGAATGCGCTTTGCACATCAACCAATGGTTCTCGCCGAGGCGACTGAAGAAGGGAGTGCGCTTCGCGCAGAACCAACGGTCACCGGCCGAAGGGTAAGGTAAATCTCACAAATCGTTACAAATCAAACAAATAACAAATAGAAATTGAGTATCAGGATTTTCAATCCGCTTAAGTGGCATTACAAATGCCGATGAACAAGAAGATGAGAAAATAAAAAACCACTTCGCTTAAGAAAAAGAATAAATAGAATGAAAAAACTTGCGTGAGGGGAAGCGAGAAAAAGTGCCAAGGCACTCACAAAAAGGAAGAAAATTTTTGATAAAATTCGTATCCTATTTGTGGCAATTCATGTTAAAAGATAAACATATAATTGCCATATAATTAAGCAAAAATTGCATTCGTGGGATTGTAGTTTGGTCAACGCCCCCTGACCCCTCTAATCTTAGCTAATCTTAGAGGGGGAGTTAGTTACATCCAAGTGACAAATCCCGATGAACGAGCAAGCCTGAAAAAGTGCCAAGGCACTCACAAAAAGGAAGAAAAAATTCTCAAATTCTAAAATTCGTGACAAAATAAAAACTCCCGAATCATCGAATTGGCGAATTGTTGTGGTAAGGAAAAATTCTTGTTCAATTCTTGAGCGATTTGTGGCCATTCGTGTGAAAATTATAAAGAAAGAAAATTCTTGAATTCTTCAATTCGTGACAAAATAGAAACTCCCGAATTAGCGAATTGGCGAATTGGTGAGCACTAAATAATTCGATAATTCTTAAATTCGTGACAAAATAACAACTCCCGAATTCTTGTTCTATTCTTGAGCGATTTGTGGTCATTCGTGTGAAAAGATAAAACATATAATTGCCGTGAATTGTTCATTAATTCAAGTACCGCATATGGTTAAAACTTTAACAACTTTAATTACTTAACTTCTATAACTACCTTCAACTTGAGAAAGATGTATTCATTCAATGTTCATCGATAAAATATTCTGTCCGAATACTTGGAGAATGAAGACAAAAGTTTTATCTTTGTGAAAAATTGAGAAACTATGAAGAAACATCTGATGACAACGATAGGACTGGCAGTTCTCACATTGGCAGTCTGGGCGCAAGGCCCCAATAACTCAGGCACCTACTACCAGGCAGCCAATGGCAAAAAGGGAGCAGAACTGAAGACTGCTCTCTGCGAAATCATCTACAACCACACGGAGCGCACCTACGCCAACCTATGGACCGACTTCCAGAAGACCGATGCCCGGGCTGACGGCAAAGTGTGGGACATGTACTCGAACATCTCCGACTTCACTTTTGGCACCAACCAGGACAAGGGGAGCGGTGGCAACAAGGAAGGTGAGTTCTACAACCGTGAGCACTCATTCCCCAACAGCTGGTTTGGCGGGAAGATACAGCCGATGTACACCGACCTGCACCATATGTACCCTACCGACAAGTTGGTGAACAACAAACGGGGCAACAACCCCTTCGGTGAGACCAACGGCGAGTCCTATATGTCGGCCAACGGATTCAGCAAACTGGGCAGGTGTACCTATCCCGGTTACAGCGGCACCGTGTTTGAACCCAACGATGAGTACAAGGGCGACTTCGCCCGCACCTATTTCTACATGGTGACCTGCTATGAGGAGAAACTGTCCGACTGGTACACCAACTACGCCGAGGTGCAGCCCACGCTCGACGGCAACAAGTATCCGGGGCTTTCTGCTTGGCAACTGGAGATGCTGATGAAATGGGCGGAAAAAGACCCCGTCAGCGAGAAGGAAACGGCACGCAACAACGCCGTCTACGACATACAGCTCAACCGCAACCCCTTCATCGACTACCCGGGACTGGAGCAACTGATATGGGGCGACAAGACCGACGTGGCATTCAACTATGAGGAAGGCTCCTCAGGCATCCGGCAGGTGGATGTCGAGCACGATAATGCCGACATCTGGTATTCGATTGACGGACGCCGGCTGCAAGCACCTCCCACCCGCAAGGGCATCTATCTGAACCGTGGCCGAAAGATTGTGGTGAGGTAACTGCAGTTTCCCACCTTATAAATCTTGTTTGAAATCTTCATCAGCGACCAATGAGATCATTACAAAAGGGCTGTGCAACGTCGTAGAGACGTGATACATCACGTCTCCCACAAAGAATGCAGTGAAAACTGTATGTCACTGAGACTCAATGTATTGCGTCTCTACAGACTGAGCACAAACGTTCTGGTATTATGGTGGGAAACTTTTGTGAGGTAACTTCCGAGACTCTTTTTGACAAATAGAACATCAACTACTTGACAGGGGCGTTTTCATGTGTCGTCCCTGTCAAGTTTTTCAGTCCAAGAATTCTGACACGCCATTCTTATTTCATTGACAAGATTTGCTTGACAGGGCAAATCCAAATGCCTAATTTTGCGCTGTCAACAAAAGAATTAAGAATATGACTATCAAGAATTTTACAGAACAATATCCCGACATGGCAGGCATAGTCGAGATGTACGAGATTGGATGCCAGATGATGTTTGGCGGCTTCTGCCAGTTTGAAATCGCACTGACCAGTGAAGAGGAGAGCAATTTGACCAACAGGTATGAAGAGCAGGGCTATACGCTCGCCGATGTCAGCTATTTAGGTGACCTCAAGGAGAATATCCAGGCAAGTTTCATGACGTTTACCGATAAAGAAGAATAAGAAAATGAAACATCAAGAAATGACAGAAGGGCAAATCGGCTGTATGAATAGTTATCATCTGCAAGATTCCAATCAATTGGATGAAGTCATCACCCTCGTCCGCCAAGGCAAGTGGGCGGAGACCGTGGGATTACTCGACCAACTGGCGGAGGAAGGTCATCCTGCAGCCCAGTACTGGCTCGCTATGAGATATCGTTTCGGCCGCAGATTCCCCAACACCGACCCTAATTCCCGGAAGCGATTTGTCGTCATCCGCTCCGACATGTCGAAAACCGTCGAACTGATGCGACAGTCGGCAGAGAAGGGCTATGCGCCGGCGTTGCATTGGTTGTCGGTGTCATATCACATAGGGCATTGGGTGGAGCAGGACAACGATAGATGCTTCGACTGTGCCCGTCGCGGAGCAGAGCAAGGGCATGTTCCCTCGATTTTCCAGTTGTCGGAATGCTACCGTTTCGGATGGGGCACGGAAAAAGACTTCGAGCAGAGCGTCCGGTTGTGTGTCGACGCTGCAGAGAAAGGCCACCCTATGGCTGAATACGTGTTGTCGTCCTACTATGCCAAAGGCAAGGATGTGGAGCATCACACCCTAAACCCTGTGGCACCCGACATGAAGAAGGCTGTGATGTGGTGTGAGAGAGCAGCCAATCATGACAACATCATCGCACAATATGAGATGGGGCGCTACTATCTGAATGGCTTAGGGGTAGAAAAAGACCTAAACATGGCCCGCATGTGGCTGAAGAAGGCCATCCATTTAAAGAATGCCGCTGAGCTTCTAAAACAGATGATTCATGATTATTATAAAGAACGACATGACTTTTTAAATGAATTAATTAATAATGAACCAATTTCAGAATCATCTAACTATACTCGATTTAAAACATCAGAAGAAAAATATAAAGCTATTGTAGATTATTTTGTAATGCTTGTTAATGAAGAACATTTATATGAATTTACTCCATATATGTTAAAACAATTTAAGGATGCATTATTGGAATTAAAGAAAATAGTTATAAATAAAAATTCGAGTGATTTGAGAAATGTTAGAATATCATATTCTGAAGGGTGTAAATCATTAAAATATATTACTAAAACAAGTATTATAATATGACTCAGGATTGGAAATCAGATATTAGAAAAGAAATACATGAAGCCCTGCGGGCAGAACCAACGAACACCGGCCGAAGGGTAAGGTTAATCACACAAATAGAATAGAAGATTTGTAAGATTTGAATAGATTTGTAGAATTTCTGCCCGATAGGGCACTCCTTGATGTTGTTAGCTGAAAAGCCCCAACATTGACATCAATTATCGTTAAAAAATGTTTATGGATACCTAATTATAAGAAAAAATGACTAAATTTGTAAATGAAATATGGGCATTGCAAGATGCCCGTGTCGATTAGCCCCACGCCGTAGGCTGCCGCAAGGCAGAGGAAGGGCGGAGGGCAGACATGATGAAAAAGCGTAGTTGGCGCTTGATCTTTGGCAACTGAAACTTCGAACACTTCAAAGAGAGGTGGGTACTATGAATTAGCTTTGTCAGATTTCTGAGTTAATTGCGTGGGCAGAGTGCCTATTTCTGAAGGAGCATAGCGGGCTATGTGACTGAAGAAAATGACAGTATGCACCGCAAGGAACCAGAAAGATGGCAAAACGGTGGACTTAAAAATATCTAATTCGGTGGTAATTAATAGAACACACCTCTATACGAAACCATGCAACGACTGGCTCCACGCTTTCTTGTGCGGGTGATCTGCATGAGTTTTTAGAATGAATCGTCTTGGCTGGAGCCGCTGGGACAGAATGTTAACTTTAATAATTTTATGTTATGGGTAGACAAAAAAAAGACTTTTTACTTAGGGATGCCTATTTAAAATGGCTTAAAGAAGAAAAAAAGTGGCGTAAAACACAAATCCAAGAGTTGAATCAACAAAAATTAGGTAAATCAGCAGATCAATACCTTCTGCCATTAGATAAATATCCTGAAACAGATTACTTATATTATGATGTTATAGCAAGTTTCCTATATCATAACGAACCAACTTATGCATTTTCTGTTCTTGAAAAATGGAAAAACAAAGTATCCGATGATAAAAGTTTTAAAACATACTGGAAAAACTATAAGATGTTCATTCGGTCAAAAGATGTTCACGATTTTATAGAAAAGGATGACCCGAATATTATTTCAGAAAACGACCTTGCCCCTATTCGTAAATCTTTTAACAAAACCGAGTTATATCAGTTGGATGGAATGGAGACACTCATTAACAAATTGACAGAAGACGGAATCATTAAACTTGCGATTGAATCATCGTTCTTCTTTGACTCATCAATTTCAGCCGACCGTCAAAAAGAAATAGAAAGCATAATTACAGCAGGAAACGAATCATTACCTGCAAGAAAGAGTCTAAAAAACGATGAATCAAATAAAGCGGAAAAGGGCAAGCAGATAAAGAAGTGTGATGATAAGTGGTATTATCAAGATGAAAACGGATTATTTGAATACCCAATTGAAAAAGATGGCAATGGTAATGCTAAAGTGTGTCAGCTGATTAATAATTTTACGGGCTATCAGCTAGAACTAAAATTAGAACAAAAACCGTTTAGACATTTTATTATATCACATATTTGGGGACGTGCTATTGATCCTAGATTCTTTACTAGTTTTTGGAATATAGTATTAATACCTGCATGGGTAAACCACCTTTTAGACAAAGAGACTGAAGAAGGAGACATAGCTTCAAAGCTAAAGGCAACCTTCAAGAAAATATGTATAAAATACAATAAACTTGAAGAATACGATTGGGGAAAATTGAGCATGTCTCTACCATTGTGTGGTAATGATTGTTGCAAAGGGACATATACCATTCAAATAATTCAAAAATTAAAGAAAAACCAAAACTATCAAAAAGTAGGCAAAATACTAAAGAAGGATATTCCAATACGTTGATTATTTGAAAGTTAAGAATAATAAAAAACTATTTGTGGACTAACGAGAAATCTCCTAAAAAAAAGAGAAAGCCGAATCGCTTAAAAGGACGTAGGCAATAAACTTATCATCAAACAATTTTTAATTATGAAAGATTACCAATTACGCTTACATGGAAAGCAAATGATAGAGTATTTTGTTAATCAAAACAAATGGGAGAACCACGAAGCAAGACCAATTCAAGGTGATTATCCTCAAATGTATCTACTCGTTGGTAAAAAGAGTGATGCTTATGAATTGCTTGTTAATCCCGTTATAGATGGTATTCGCAATCAAGATACATGTCCTTTACCTTTGAATGTAATTAAACTTGATTCATCAAAAGGCATAGAGGTATTAAAAAGTCAAATAATCATCAATCGTCCCGTTCTTGAAAGACTCAACCTTTACGTAATTGAAGATTTTGATGAGTCTATATATCAAGGGCGAGAAATAGAAGAGGAGTTTTCAAGGTTGCTTTGTTCGCTTATGGGAACATTACAATACATACCCCATATGACAAATTCTCACATAATAATTATTTCAGACAAAACTCCAGGGAGTTGTCTTGATTATTTTTTTAGGAAAAATGTTTTGACTCAAATTGTATTGTAAAATTTCATTACGAAAATTCGTGATAAATTTGCGATAATTTGTGTTAAAGAAAAACCGGATCGCTTAAAACCCTTCGTCTCTGTTCGCGGAGCAAGGTAAAGAAAAGGACCTAGGCATTATTTAATAAACAAATTCGTTATGTTATATAGTATTCACTACAGAATGATTAATCCAACCACTTCGGATAGAAATTTTACTATTGAAGGCAGGGATTTGGATGAAG
The DNA here is from genome assembly GCA_902767775.1 of uncultured Prevotellaceae bacterium. Taxonomy (GTDB): domain Bacteria; phylum Bacteroidota; class Bacteroidia; order Bacteroidales; family Bacteroidaceae; genus Prevotella. The sequence goes on from CACXIP010000018.1 coordinate 49,707, forward strand.
CTTTCAGAAAAATGAAAGGACAATTAGGCACCAGTCAATGGGAAAGGGTGGAAATTATTGATATAAGAGAAGGTGATCCATATAGCGGACGCCGCATAAGGTAATATGGAGTGCCCTACGGGCAGAACCAGCGGTCGCGGATGCAAAGCAGACGCAACCTTTATAGCTGTTCGCGAAGCGAGGAAAAGTCAATTTCACAAATCAGTACAAGTAAAACAAATAAAAAAGATTAAGATGATTTGAAAGATTTGACTTCCGCTACGCACGTCGACCGTTGGTTCTCGCCGTAGGCGACTAAAAAAGGGAGTGCCCCTTTGGGGAAGAACCAACGGTCACCGGCCGAAGAATGCAGAACACGACCACGTTTCCGATAAGTCCAATATCATTGACACCCCATTCCAATCCGATGATACAAAAATATTGGGTGGGAAACAAAATAAGACGTAACTTCGCAGGCAGAAACACAAAAAGTCTGAAAAATTCGTGACCAATTCGCGATAATTCGTGTAAAAAAAAGAGAAAGCTGAATCGCTTGAACCTGCGGTCTCTGATAGATTGATTATTTGAAGCGCCCTAACGGCAGAAATTATACAAATCGTTACAAATCACACAAATCAGTATTTAAACAAAATAGATTTGAAAGATTTGGATAGATTTGTTCGATTTCTCGCCGAAGGCGACTTAAAACAGAATACTCGTACAAGCAAATATCTCACAAATTTCAACAAGAGAAAGCCGAATCGCTTGAACCAACGTTCGTGGATGTGCAGCATACGCAACCTTACTAAATTGTTCGCAGAGCGGGGGAAAAAAAGGAAGTAGGCAAACTATAAAACCTAAATAATTTATGGCAAACTATTATTTTTCTGATTATGTATTCGAGGGCGACAAGAAAGAACTCGATGAAATGGAGGCGATGTTACGGCGCCTCGAGGCAATGAAAGAAGAGGACTTCCCCATCAAGGATGTGGCATGGGGCTCCACCTGGAATGGATTTGTTTTCTATGAATTTGGCTACGTCAAAAAAGATATCGGCTCTGCTAAAGGTGCATGGCATAATCTGAAACGTATCAACGATAACGCTCTATCTATACATATAGAGTCGGCCTGGTTTGCACCAGATGACATGATTGACTTGTTCTATGAGAAATGGCCCAGCCTTAAAGGCTATTACTACCGTGAGCAACCAGAAAGTGGAATATATGAAAAACATGATCCGGAAGGCAAATACTTCCCGTTCAACTATATCCTAACAGGAGAAGTTCCTATGAAGGATGAGAATGGCGAAGAGGAGGCAATCCCCGTGGAGGAACGTTTCAACACTCAAGAAGATGCATTCGAATGGATAGCCAAAGAACTCCACCATCCCGTCGCAAACGTTGAAGACATCGAGAAATGGTGTGCGGAGTTGGAAGAGGCAGACGATGACTTTTTTATCACACTGAATGAAATAGAAGGGTTGTATACCCTCGATGATAGTTCTATTACTTGGATCGAAATAAAACCTGATTAATTCATAAGGCTTGGTCTTAAGTAAAAAGTAATAAGACTCCGAATCGCATGAACCAGCTGTCTCTGATAGATTGAATATATGGAGTGCCCCTGACGGGCAGAACCAACGGTCACCGGCCGAAATCTTTGGAGTGCCCTGACGGGCAGAAATCTCACAAATCATTACAAATCAAACAAATAGAAAAAGATTTGTAAGATTTGGATAGATTTGTTAGATTTGACTTCCGCTACGCACGTCGACCGTTGGTTCTCGCCGTAGGCGACTAAAAAAGGAGTGCCACTGTGGGGCAGAACCATCGGTCTCTGATAGAATATATGGAGTGCCCTGACGGGCAGAAATCGTACAAATCGGTACAAATTACACAAATCAATATGTTAAACAAAAAAGATTTGTAAGATTTGGATAGATTTGTTCGATTTGACTTCCGCTACGCACGTCGACCGTTGGTTCTCGCCGTAGACGACTGAAAATAATGCAATAGAACAATCAAAAACAGTTATTATGCCAGGATTATCAAAATCGAAGTACACCAAATTCTGCCAGTGTGACAAGGCGCTGTGGCTGAAGACCTATAGGCCCGAGTTGGAAGTGATAGACGATGCCACGAAGGCGCGGTTTGAGGCAGGCAATGTGGTGGGCGACTTGGCCATGGGTCTCTTTGGCGACTACAAGGAGGCACACGCCGAAAAACCTGCTCCCTCTCCTCAGCCTTCGGCAGGGCAGGGGAGCACTCAGCTCGATCTCGTAGCCATGACCGCACAGACAAAACAGTGGATGGATGATGGGGTGGAGAACATCTGCGAGGCCTCGTTCATCTACGACGGCAACTACTGCGCAGTGGACATTCTGCACAAGACCGATGACGGATGGGCCATCTACGAGGTGAAAAGCTCCACCTACCCCGAGTTCAAGGGCCGTCCGGCGGAAATAGAGAAGTATGCGCCCGACATCGCCTATCAGAAATGGCTGCTCACCCAGTGCGGCGTCAACGTGACCGGCACCTACCTCGTCTGCCTCAACTCTGACTATGTGCGCCATGGTGCCCTCGACCTGCAAAAACTCTTCGTCACCGTCGACATGAAGGAGATGGTGGCCAACGAACTGCTGAAAGTGCCCAACAATGTGACACTGGCGAAAGCCACGATGGTGAGCACAGAAGAGCCGGACACCGACCTCGACACGCACTGCCATGTGCCCTACGACTGCGGTTTTTGGACATACTGCTCACGCCATCTGCCCAAACCGTCGGTCTTCGACGTCTATGGCGGCAAGGGGCGCGGAGGCTTCACGTTTGCCAAGAAGGTGGACTGCTACAAAAACGGCAAGTGCTACAAAAACGGCAAGGTGACTTTTGAAGACCTGCGTGGGGAGTCTATCGGAGCGATACAGGACCTGCAGATTGCCTGCATGCTCGACCAGCGGGAGCATATCGACCGCGAGGAAATCGGCAAGTTCCTCTCTGAACTGACCTATCCGCTCTATTTCCTCGACTTCGAGTCGATGCAGGATGCCGTGCCGCAGTATGACGATGCGAAGCCATACACCCAATTGTGCTTCCAGTATTCGCTGCACATCAAGGAGAGAGCCGATGCGCCCTACCAGCACAAGGAGTATCTCGCCCCAAGCGACGGCAGCGACCCACGTCGAGCCCTCGCCGAGCAGTTGTGCCGCGACATCCCCATGGGGGTTTGCACGGTGGTCTATAACAAGACCTTCGAGTGCACACGCCTGAGGGAGATGGCAGAGGTGTTTCCCAACCTGGCAGTGCATCTGATGGATATCCATGACCACATCAAGGACCTGCTGGTGCCCTTCCAGTCTGGGCATTTCTATCTGCCCGCCATGGGCAAGTCGTTCAGCATCAAGAGCGTGCTGCCGGCACTGTTCCCCAATGAGCCCACACTCAACTATCACAACCTCAACTCTCGGGTGCAGAACGGCGGCGACGCCATGACCATCTTCCCACGCATCAAGGATATGCCGGCCGATGAGGCTGCCGCCACCCGCGAGGCCCTCCTCCGCTACTGCGAGCTCGACACTTGGGCGATGGTGAAAGTGTGGGAGAGACTGTGTGAGGAAAGCGACTGAAAAGGAGTGCCCTAGGGGCAAGAAATCGTACAAATCAGCCAGGGCTAAATCACCTGTAAATACGAATACTTATAAATCATTATAAACAATTTATACTATGAATATGTCAGACCCCAAAAAACTTGTTGGCGTTTCCTGTCCTCTTCAGATGCCAGTAAGTGAATTGCTGTTAGGCACATATCATTTCATCATACCTTCTTACCAAAGAGGGTATCGGTGGGAATCCAGCATAGGACCTGATGATGAAGAAGTTCGGCAAGTTGATGACATGCTCAATGACTTGACTGATTTTGTTGACAATAATGCGAACAGCAAAACGAACTACTACCTGCAGCCTTTGATGGTGAAACCTCGTTACGAAGCCAATGGACGATTGGTATGGGATGTGTTGGATGGACAGCAGCGTCTTACGACCTTACTTCTCTTGCTGAAATGTCTCAATGAAAAACTAACCCAAGGTTTTGGTTTGTATACTATTGAATATGCAAACAGACCTGATATTGATTTCAGTAAGATTACCTACTACCGTTCTTCACCTGACTATAATTATCCATTGCCAAACAAAAATCTCGATAGCTTCTTTGTGAGAAAGGCTAAAGATAAAATAGAAGAATGGTACAACAATACAGTCAAGATTAGCAGACAAAGACAAGATAAACTCAAAGAGGCCTTATTCTATGAGGATAATACAAGGCTGCCCTCTTCAAATCCTAATCTTAGAGCAATCTTCATTTGGTATAATGCCGAGCCCAACGCTAATCAAAAAGCAACTATTTCCACCAACACGACCAACGACATCGCCATCTTCAATAGGTTGAATGGTGGAAAAATAAGTTTGACCAATGCCGAACTTCTGAAGGCTTTATACCTCTTGTGTGTGAAAGTTGACAAAGCGCAAAAAGGCACGTGTATTATTGATGAAGAGACACTTGTTCGCAGATGGGATGAAATGGAAAGAAAGTTTCAAGACAATGAGTTCTGGTGTGCTGTTTGCCCTAAGACAAAAACGTATGAGAACCGGCTTGACTTCCTGTTTGATTTCATTCGTGAAAGTGACTCAAATTCTAAAACAAATAGTTCATATCGCTATTTCTATAAAGATATGAAGTGTTTGTTGACAAAGTGTGATTCAAAAAAGTTAGAGGGGAAATGGGATGTCGTGACTCGCCATTTCGACATCTTATGCAAGTGGCATGAGAGCACCACGCTGCACAATTATATCGGATTTTTATTAGACCTTGGAATGCCCCCTGCCTACATCCTAAAAACAATCAAGAAAAATGCAGGGAATGCCGCCACTACAACAGTCGTCAATTTGGTGAAAAAACAGGTATATACCAACGATGTCTTTGCGTTACGTTATGATAAGGATGAAAAACTCATTCGTAGGATATTACTTCTCTTCAATGTCGAAGTTAGTGAAAAACACAATGAAAGATTCTCTTTTCATCAGTATAGGGAAAGGGAATACGATATTGAACATGTCAATTCTCAGACAGAGAATGCTATCGTTAAACCTCAAGAACGTCTGGAGTGGATAAAAGAACAGGCATTGAGCGCATTGGAGGACGATATCTCGACGATGAGTTCCTCACACCAGGATTACAATACGATTCATCAATTGATTCAAGAGGGGAACGCACTTTTTGCTCAAGGCGTAAATATCTCCCAAAAGCTATTTGAAACATATAGAGAGAACGTTGAAAATTATTATGCACCAAAGTATGTTAGATTTGACAAGCATTGGATAGGAAATTTGACACTTTTGAACAGTTCTATCAATCGTGAATACAAGAATGCATTGTTTCCAATGAAACTACGCACCATTAAGCGGAGCGACCAGGAAGGTGAGTACATTCCTCCTTGCACAAGATATCTCTTTTTAAAATATTACTCCAACATTCAAGGCAATCCTTCATCATTCAACACGAAACGATGGAATGAAGATGACCAGAATGATTATGCCAATGCTATTTATACCACCCTTAAAAAATTCTTATTATGAGCGCAATAAATCTTAAGTCTCTGTTACAAAGTCAACCAAAATGGTCAACAATCTGCATACCTAAGATACAGCGTGATTATGCTGAGGGGCGAGAGACCGATTCTGTAAAGAAGAAAAGAGTCAATATGTTGACAGACATGCTTGATGTCGTTTTGGGAAACAAAAACGACTTGTCTTTGGATTTTGTCTATGGTATAGCAGACAATGGTAAGTTCAAGCCCTTGGATGGCCAGCAACGACTCACCACGCTATTCATTCTTCACTGGATGCTGGGCAGGAATGAAGACCTAAAAGATGCCCATAATCATTCTTTGTTTGTCTATGAGACCAGAAAGACAAGTGAGGAGTTTTGTCATTGGCTGGTAAACCAGGATGCCAAAACATTTTTGGATGCATGGAGCCAGCAGGTTCAGGAAGCCGAGACAACCAACAATCAGAACAAAAATCTATGGGACACAGAAACGAACAATAAAGGCAAAGTAGATAAAATAGCAAACAGGTTGGCTTATCCTTTAGTTCATGTACCAACCCTTTTTGAATTCTTTGCCGAATTGGATGAATTCAAGTGGGATTGGCATATTGACCCAAACATTCACTCCATGATAATCGTGATAGAAACTGCCTGTCAAATAATCAAAGACAAAGGTTGTGATTTAAGCCAAGTTCAAATTAATAGTACAAAATTGGATGATATTACTTTCGAACTTTTGGATAATCTCATTTGCGATGGAGATGCGCTGTTTGAGAAAATGAATGCCCGTGGCAAGGAATTATCATCTTACGACCTCCTCAAATCCTCACTTGAGGAAGAACTGGAAATACAACAATCACCAATTATTGATGACTGGCGCCATAAAATCGACAATGATTGGATAGACTATTGTTGGGATAGTTCAAATCTTCCAATATCCCCCACTTTGAAGGATGTAAAGAAAGTGGAGCAGCGATTGGAGCGTTTGTTGACAAGGATAATGGGAAAGACTTTCTTCATGACTGATGTCCAATACACAAAACCAATAGGTGGAGGAGAAAATCCCGGACAGATGCTCGAGGCTTGTATTTTCAAAGACTGCGACAATGTTGCAAATAATTATTTCAAGTACGCAAGATTTGAGAGAGGGAAGAAGAGCACCTCTTCTTACTCATTCTCTCAAATCGATTTGCAGGAGGTATATGATGATATCAATCATTTAATCTATAAAGATCATTCGAATACTTGGAAAGATATCGCATGGTATTTGCATAGTCAAGGGTTGAGAATACATGCTGATAACAATAATACGTTATTGGATGATTTTTTGAATGATGCACTTGATCATCAAACTCGCGTTATGTTTTATGCAATGTTGTCATATTTGAATCAAGTGAATGCTCAGACCTTGATTTCCAATCCTATTGAATTCGACAACTTCAAGGACTGGATGCGATTTGCCAGAAATGTTTTCTTGGCTGCTAACAAGAATGTAAGAATTGACAATCCCTACCGTGTAAAGGAAGCCATAAAGGCCATTGATTCTTGGCTCGATGACTTTTTCTCCAATTATTATCAGGGACTTTCAAACCAGGAGATGCTGGCGTTTATTGCAGGAATCATCGTCAACAAGGCAAATGGACAAGAGCAGGCTTGTCTTGACGAAGAGGCATTGAAAGCTAGTCTGAGAATGGGCAACCCTAATGCTTCAGGCATGCCCCAACAATGGGAGAAGGCTATCTTATCGGCAGAGGACAATCCCTATCTCTGGGGGCAAATTGTCGCCCCACTGTCATGGTCGGAAGTGGGGGGTAAGTATGACTTGCAGAGATTCATTCGGTACGTGGAAAAGTTGAATGATTTGTTCACTGCTCCTTCTCTGAATGCAAAAACTGATATGTTGTTGATTCAGGCATGTCTATCTATGGTGAATTATAGATTTAACGGGAATGCAGTCTGGGGTAGTCTTGGCACGGCAAATGACAACCGCGACATTAGTTGGAAACGTCATCTGCGCGACAAAAGGAGCGGTGTTTATGGTGAAAGAATCAAGAACTTGATTGACTTATGGATTAAGTCACACCCAGCAACAGACTGTGAAACCTTTCTTAAGACGGTCATATCATCCAATTTGCCTTCCTTCACAACAAACGACTTCCGTTATCTTTTCTGCAATATCGGTGAAATGGATTTGTCCACCATCTTCAAAGATGTGGTGCGCACCGATGCGAGATACATCAATGAAGCTTCGGATGGCCATTGCTACGTGTATCGCTCTACTCAACAACGTGCTGATGCCATCAGATATGAATTGCTAACCTTGTATCTATTTGCGAGAAAGAACATATCAACTGGGCTTTCCACTCCCACCCGTATCGACCATTTCAATGGCCCTTATGGTGCATTTGTGGAATTGCAAAAGGCCAAAGGCTACCTTGTCCGTGTGACATCCGCCGCTAATGGTGAATATGAAATATCTTTCAACGGGAAACCTATTCATACTTCAAAAGATGTGACTGATGTAGGAAAATGGCTGATGTCGCTTCGCATAATCAGCAGTCTGTAAACAGCATGTCAAAACCATTGACACCCCTGTCCTATCCGATGATACAAGAATATTTGACGGAGACCATTTAAGTTACTAATTTTGCAAACAGAAAACACGAAAAACAATTCCTGTATAATTCGTGACCAATTCACGGTTATTCGTGTTAAGTTCAAGAGAAAGCCGAATCGCTTCAAAGGATGTAGGCATCATTTAAAAACTCAACACTATGTTCTGGTTCCTGTTAGGTCTCGTACTCGTCATCCTGGGTGGATATATCGTCATCACATTGCTTCAGGTCGTGTTTTACATCATCGGATGGGGGCTGCAACTCATCATCAGCATCTTCGGAATCTGGAGAGACTGAGTGCCGAAGGCGACTGAAAATGCTTGAAATAAGAATAAAAAATACAACAATATGGACTATCTACTGAAAGTAAAAGCTAAAGTTTACACTGATGTCATTTCACATGATAATTATAACCTATCAACAACTGTTGAGGTGAACGTGCCCATTCCGGAAGAAAAATGGGAGAGCGAAATGAATATTCTTGTTGATGAAATAGAAGCGGACATTGAAAATTGCGATGCAGATGAGGATGATTTAGACGACGCCTCCGGCTATATCGGCACCGACGGTGATGTGTATGACAGCAACGGCTCTCAAACCCGCATAGCCTATCACTTGATGGACTTTGGCGGGGATATGGCAACCATCCTGGACCATTGTTCTGCTTTGGGCGCTCTTAGGGATGCCATGGTGGCTGAACTGGAAGCCAACCAGCCCGAAAAGATAAGGGAAATTCAAATGCTGAAGGACATGAAAGACCTGGACTCCGATGATGATGAAAAAGAGGAAGATGAAGAGGATTGGTACGGAGACAACTGGGATAGGCTGTCGGATAAGATGAAGATGAAAGAGATGGTCGTTGGTGAATATCCCTTGGATATGCTTGACGAATTGGCCAGAAGAATCAACAGAAAGTAGTGGTATGTACTGGTCACCGGCCGAAGGCAAATCGTTATAAATCACACAAATCAGAATATCAAGCAAAAATGATTTGTAAGATTTGAATAGATTTGTTCGATTTCTCGCCGAAGGCGACTAAATAAAGAGTGCCACTGCGTGGCAGAAATCTCACAAATCGTTACAAATCACACAAATCAGAACACAAACAAAAAAGATTTGTTAGATTTGACTTCCGCTACGCACGTCGACCGCTGGTTCTCGCCGAAGGCGACTCACCATAAAAAAGGAAAACAATTAAACAATACTTGAAAATATGAAAAAAAAGATCGGACAACTTATCAAAGAAGAAGTGGAGCGCCAAGGATTGACCCACAGCCAATTCGCAGACCTCGTTTGCACCACTCGTTCCAACGTTTATACCTTCTACAACCGCGAGAAATTCGATACAGATCAACTCATACTCATCTCTAATGCCCTGCATCGCAATTTCTTCATAGAGTTGTACAAGGACATGGCCGGCATGCTGGGAGCAGCAGAGCCCCCTGCCACTATGGCCAACTATAAATTGAAATCGTTGGGCGATGTGATTAATAAAGAGATAGATGGTTGTACTTACTCCTTTCCAAAATTCTCCAAAAACCGTGAAGGTCTCAAGACCTTACTGATGGAGTATTTCGAGAGCGACCAACGCATACCGCTCATTATTTTGGAAAGTGGATTTACCTTTGGTGCCAGAGAAGTGGTGAAACAGATGGCAAGAGAAGCGTTCCATGGATGCGATTCTGCCCCATGTCCTAAAATGCTCAATGTGTCAAAGGTGAAAGTCATGCCGGAAAGGGTCCTCGTGGATTATATCGACAAAAACACCTACGATTCGGTAGAGGAGAGCAACCGCCGACTGAACGAACTCTGCCAGATTCAGAAAGAGGTGAAGAAGAAATTCGTGTGCATCATCCATACCGACCCCACCGTCTCAATCACCGGAGCCGATGATGATGCCTCGTTTGAGCAATGGGGAAGCGAATACAAAATGATGGTTTCACGCTTCGATCAATGCTTCATCACAGTATACTGCTGGGATAGGGAAAGCCTCCTGTCTTGGGCGGTAGACAACAATTTGCATGAATATGTGGTCAACTACATCCGCAACCATCATCTGAAGGGTGGCTCTTCTGTCGATTACCAGCTGTCGCATATCGAAGTGCCCATGGACCAGCTTTTCCTTGGACTGCGAGCTGTTAATGAGCCTGCAGACTATCCCACAGCCCATACTTACCATCCAAAAGAATGGGAATTTGTCTCAGCGTTCATCAGAGAGAAACGTGACCTCAACGAGACGTTCGGCCTCCGTGACTTTACTCTGGACATCATCGAATTTAATGAAGGCAATTGCAATCAATTAAAAGAACAGCTTGAAATTCAAAAAGCAGAACAGGCCCGTACTAAGAAAGAGACTGAAGCCCCTGTCCTCTATTATACTGTGGAAGTGAAAGGCAGTAATTGGAAACATGAGTACATCAGCAATACCTTGGATGCAGCTTTAAATATACCTTCGCATATCGCAGCCGCATTGCCTTATTTATATTCTTTAGCTTTGGAGTCGGACCTGAAAGGTCTGGGTGATGATAACTTTTTAGTTGAGGAGAAATTCTATCCTTGGTTGAAAGAGCATCATCCCAAAGTGGCGCAAGTATTTGAGGATGCAGCGGATGATTATTTTAATGAAGAATTGGAACATAATGATTTTGATGGGGATTTAAGAGAATATTTCCCGTCTGTTGAAGTAGACTATGGTCGTTATGGAGTGAGTGATTCCAGAGTTTACAACTTCATATTTTATGATGTGTTGAATTGGAAAATTGAAATTGTAGATATGTAGATAATTGTAATAATTGTAATTGAGGAACCATCGTGGAACTGCCAAACATAACTTGTCAAAACCATTGACAGAGCATTCCAATCCGATGATACAAAAAAATGAGGAAGCAGCAATTTCTTTTCTTAATTTTGCACTCGTAATCATTGTGTTGATCATATGAAAGAAAAAGAAATTGTAAGCATCATCCGCGACGTGTTGGCAACAGAAGAGATGGTTGTCAAGCAACTCCGTGCCGAGAAAAAGGCAACAGGCGACTATAGCAAAGTGGTCACAGTACCGTATGGCGAAATGGAGATGAGGTTTGAGGCGCTGAAGATATATGACCATTATCCACCCGTTTCCGCCAGGCTTCGGCATCAGGTGAGCGTGATGAAAGACGGGAAGGCCGTCGTCTGCTGTCATGTGGCGCAATTGAAATGCAGTTTTTGTGTGGGATATGGTGATAAAAACTATTCCGACAAATATAAGTCGTGGGCTTTCGTTTGTGACCATAGTCAGGTGAGACCGTTGTTCCAATCGGGCGACACCCTTTGCATCGACAACAATGGGAAGGCTGCATTTGTCAAAGTGGAGGTCTTGTCAGAAAAGTTGGAAGAGAAAATGTTCTGGGGCGTGAACTGCCTGCGGAGAGTCCGACTGAGCAAGGTGCTGGGACATCAGGAGACGTTGGCCTATATCGCCAAACGAGGCATAATGGAAACCTATGTGGCAGACGACAGCACACGGGAGTTCTTTGGAGATAGGGACACGGTGGAGATGACTTTTTCCACCCACTACATGATGGAGGAGAGACACTCCGACGGCTGTTATTGGTATGAGTTCACGGAGGAAGACGTGTGTTATGACAGCGAACTGAAGTTGGCCGTTCCCACCACAGAGGCCGAGATACAAAGGCAACTCCGGCAAGAGGCCTTGAAGAGACTGTTGGACGACTGCCGTGGTGAGTTCTGCTATGGTGACCCCAGGGTAAAGAAGTATATGAAGGAATACATCATTCTGGGCGAGGAGACGATAGAAACAATCTACCAAGAATACATGTCTTGGCTGAGGGAGAATTGCACCACCTTTCCCCAAGAAGCCAACAGTGGTGAGTTCACCGGCATCGCCATCGACTATCATGGAAAAGAGGATCTGGAGCCCACATTTGATGTGGATGGCAAGTAGGAGAACACCGTGAGCCGAATGGAGCTCCCCTCCCCACGCGTGGGGAGGGGTTGGGGTGGGGAATTATTTTTCTGAAAAACAAGAAGTTACATACCCCACCCCTGCCCTTTTTGGCACACCCTGCCTGACCATGAATGCACGAATTGGTCATAAATTTTTTCTCCTTTTTGTGAGTGCCTTGGCACTTTTTCTCGTTTCCCCATATGCCATGAATGGTTTTTCTATCTTTTTCCTAAGCGAAGCGGTTTTTTATTCTCTCTTCTTTTAGTAAAATAAAAATTAACTTGGTATTATTTTAACATATAAAAAGCATATAATTAATCATAAATTGCTGTGCATCAGAATTTTGGGTTAATTCGCGATAATTCGTGTTCTTTATTATTCATCCCAATTAATTGTTTAATCGTCACTTAACTACGAGACACACGAATCTCCTTGAACACATTCTAATGATATCTGTGTCCGGGGAATCAAGGAATTAATCGCCGTAGGCGACAGAGATAAGATAAAAAAGGAGGAAAAAGAAATACGAAAATAGAAAAAGCGCCAAACCACTCTCAAAAAGAGAGAAAAATCAGGGCAAAAATTGTTTTATAATATGATTATAATTATCTTTGCATAATCGTTGATGAACACAACAAATAATTACTAACCTTCATATAATTACTACTATGAAAGTGATTTATAACAATTCTGGATGAAAGGCATGGATACGATATTTTGAAAAGCCGCCTGTTAGTGCATGGCATTCTAGGTGGTTTTGTGATAGTATACAAGTTTATTTCTAATTCAATATCGTTAATAATATAAAACTATGGGAAATCAATATCCATTAGCAGATGATTTTAATACTTATCTAAAAGACAATGGTTTTGGAAAACGAAATATTTCCAACATTCTATCACGAATAAACACATTAATCGAAAATGGGTACACATCTCGAATTGACAATAAGCATATCGATATTATTGACAAACAATTAAGGGATTGTTTAAATGAACTTCCTTCGATTATAAAAAGCACAAAGAATAATCATAATTTGGCTTTGCAAATACTTGCTGCAGTTTTTGCATCTTTGGATGATGTTATACAGAAAAATCCCAATAATAGAGCATTATGCGATATTCGATCAGCGTTTATACATTATTATTTATTCGTTGAAAACCAATTGTCACTACAAAAAAAAGCAAAAAAAGGCGTCCAAGTTAATATTCCGAAGATTCAACAAGCGTTGAATAAATTCTATGGAAGCGTAACCAAAATTCATTGTTTTACACAAAAAGAAGTTCGGGAAAATTTTATACAGAGGTTACACAGTCAAGACCGCTTATATAATCACAATTTGTTGTTTCCGATATCTTTAATAGTGAAACTATTTGGAAAAGAGCAAATTGTAAAAGGATGGACTAATAATGCAATTGATGACATAGAAATAATTATCAGTTCAGATAAGAATAAAATGATTCATTTCAAAGATGTTTCTTTTTTTGTGTTTAGAGGTTCAAAAGTATACGTTTTTGATAGGAATAAAGGTAAAGAGTATACAGTTTTTACACGAAAATATAGAATTATTGAAGAAGAAGATGCTTATGAGTTAGAAGTACATGATTTTGGACAACCTCTGCAGTCATTTTCCATTGATCACAAAACGTCTATGGCAGAATTGTTAAATACACATTCAAGCAAGAAAGATGTTCCACATTTACAGGCTTTAAGTAATGACTTTTGTCAAGATATTATAGCCAATGGAAAACTATATCTTAAAAATAACAAATGGTTGTTGAATCATAATTTTGCACAAGGTTTAGACATGTTAAACGTTAAAACCATAAACGATTTGTCAACTGGTTACAAAAACAACTCCAAAAGGAAAAAAATAGATTTAAAAGATTTAATACATGATATTATAGAATTACATAAATCTGGAATTATAAGTAAAGATGGATTAGAATTGATGGATTATATACAAAATGGAATAAAAAGAGATTTCTAATTCCCATATATTTAGGTATAAATTAGGCTTATAGTTACTTCAAGTAAGGACAAACTAAATAAAGGAAATAACATCAAAAATAATCCTTATACCCTCTACCAAATGTTCGGCACAGACTATCGGTTTGTGCCTGAACATTTGCGTGATGTACTATTGGCTGCTTACGATAGGCATTGCGATGCGGAGAAAATGTTGCAGCAGATAGAAGAGGGGGGCTTGGAGGTGTATGACCAATATAGGAGGAATGAGCGCTGGGATGGACGGCAGACGAAAGGCGGTGAATGTCGTTGTCTGCAACTGCTTCTGGAGGCGAGGAAACGTCTGATGAACAGGATGTTTCATCAGACGGAGGAGACATATCGCCGATTCTCTGAAATCAATGACACACTGCTGGACCTCAGCCGAAAGACGTGCAAGAAAATCGTGGCACTCTATGAGGCATGGCTGAAAGATGAGGAGGAAGAATGGCGAAATGACTGTCAGGTATGTGGCAGAATCATTGCCGAAGGATGGGAAGAAAAAGAGACATTCTCTGGTGACGAAAATGCGGACGAGACAGGCTCCGACTCCGACCGTATGATAGGCATCATCGAAGAGGTGGGAGAGCGTGACCTGTTGCACATCGAGTTCTCAGGCAGTCCGGATTACACTCTGGGCGATGAGTGGAATTGGGAACGCGAAGTAGATTCTTCACTCCTCTTCAGCTATGGTGGTGCAAAACCCTATGGCGATTTTGTCATGTGCCGTGCATTCCAGCATTTATATAGTGAAAGCCTCTACAGCCATCATGACATCCTGCGAATCAAGATGTTTTGGGCTGATGTCGCCCTCACACACCAACGTATCGTAACCCCTCAGGGAAAACTACTATGAAACGAAGAGACCCCAACAGCACCTTGCAGGTGTATCCACACATCTATAGCCAGCCCTATTATGAACTGGAGGCTTGGATGGAGACGAATCCTTTGGACGAAGAGGATGCCTTGCGATGCCTTAAGAAAATGCCATCATCAGCATGGAGGAGTTGTGTGAGGATGACGGGGAGCACTTCCCGTATTTCTTCCTGCGGCAGAAATCGCTGTGCATGATGATGCCGCCTGGCACGTATATCAAGGAATGGACCTTCGAGCACGCCCTGTTGGCCGATGAGTCATTGGTGCGCAACTATGCCGAACGCGATTATCCCTTCTTAGGCAGACCGCAGGAAATGATACAGCATAGTGAAGGCGACATCGTGGTGGCGGTAGAGGCAGACCATGCTTTCTGGGGTGTGGTGGGAGGTCTTCCTCCTGTTTACGACGGCCATGAGCATGGTGATTGGTCTGACGACCAATATCTGGTTTGGTCGGCACCGGGACATCATCACCACATACGTGCCCACCATGTGCTTCGCCCATGGTCTTTCATCCCATGCTTTATTCCGCCTTTGCTTGAGGGCATCGGGTGAAGGTGGCACTTAGGCTGAGGAGTCTGATTAGAGGGGGCTAGGGGGCGTTGACCAAACTACGACTCCCTCTACGAATGCAATTTTTGCTTAATTATATGGCAATTACATGTTTATCTTTTCACACGAATAGTCAAAAATTGCCCACGAATTAATCAAAAATTTTTCTCACCACAACCATTCTCTAATTCGCTGATTCGTGAGTTTATTTCTTTCACGAATTTTCGAATTATCGAATTATTTTGTGCTCACCAATTCTCTAATTCTCTAATTCGGGAGTTTATTTCTTTCACGAATTTAAGAATTATCGAATTATTTTGTGCTCACCAATTCTCCAATTCGCTAATTCGGGAGTTTATTTCTTTCACGACTTTTCGAATTATCGAATTATTTTGTGTTCACCAATTCTCCAATTCGCTAATTCGGGAGTTTATTTCTTTCACGAATTTTCGAATTATCGAATTTTTAGTGCTCACCAATTCTTCAATTCGCTGATTCGGGAGTTTATTTCTTTCACGACTTTTCGAATTATCGAATTATTTTGTGCTCACCAATTCTCTAATTCGCTAATTCGGGAGTTTATTTCTTTCACGAATTTTCGAATTTTCGAATTATTTTGTGTTCACCAATTCTTTAATTCGCTAATTCGGGAGTTTATTTCTTTCACGAATTTTCGAATTATCGAATTATTTTGTGTTCACCAATTCTCCAATTCGCTAATTCGGGAGTTTATTTCTTTCACGAATTCACGAATTTTTTCTTGTCTTAAAACACTGACACGTCAGTCTATTCCGATTGACAGGATTTCCTTGTCGTGACCTTTTTCTCATGCTATCTTTGCACCAGAAATTAAAATTTAATGTTAAAGAGTAAGAGTTATGAGAAAAAGAGTTATTAAGAAAGCTAACAACCAAGTTGAGAAATGGTTGAATCTTTCCGACAGAAAGTCGGTGGAGGAGATGACGCTTCTCGAATTGATAGGATGCGTGATGGGCGCCTTCGAAAACGAGGAGGAAGATACAGAGTGCGGCAACATCCAATCGGCACTTGCTGTGTTGGCAAAACGCTTTGGCATCACCGAGCGACAGGCCGTGCTGTTCAGTGCCTGTGTAAGTGAAGGCCCTTCTCAAGTCTGCATCGAAGATTTGGCCGAAACCCTTGGCGTGAATAGTATCAAAATGCTCTCCCTGAGCAGTGACATCAATGCTCTCGTAGACAGGCAGCTGCTCTGCTATTACAATGCGGCTAATGAAGAAGGCCTCTTCGTTCCTTCACCTGTTGTCAAAGCCCTTAAATCTAATGAGGTATATGTCATGCCCAGCCGCAAGGGACTGTCTGGTTTTGAGCTTTTCGAATTGATTAGAACCTGGTTTTCTGAGCTCGGGCGCGACTTCAAAACATACGCTCAGACGGTAGAAGACTTGCGCAATCTCTTCAAAGACAACACACAGGTGGAGTTTGCCCGGAAAATGGCCCAAATGGGTCTCGATGATGACGAACTGCTGCTGCTCTCTTATTTCTGCAGCCGGTTGGTGAGCCATGACGACAATAAAATCAGAATAGGTGAGTTGGAAAACCTGTTTGAAACTTGTAGGTACACAAGGAACGCCGTTCTTCTTCAGCAAGGTATACATCCACTTCTCGAGAAAAAACTCATTGAGAATGTGTGTATGGACGGCATTGCCAGTAAGTCGTGGTTCCAACTGACCGATACCGCAAAGAACGACTTGCTCTCCGAAGTCATCGTCATGACACAACAGGCTGATAAACAGGCCAATGTGATTGAGGCAGAAACCCTCATTGCCAAGGAGTTGTACTATACTAAGGGCAATGCCCATCAGGTGGAAGAGCTGGGCACGTTTTTCGAGGTGGAGAACTACCGGCAAATCAGGGAGAGGATGTACCAACGCGGATTCCGCAGCGGCTTCGCATGCCTTTTCTACGGCGGACCAGGAACGGGAAAGACGGAGACCGCCTATCAGTTGGCTCGCCAGACCGGCCGCAATATCATGATTGTGGATGTGCCCCAGGTCAAGAGCAAATGGGTGGGCGACTCTGAGAAAAACATCAAGGCCATTTTCGACCAGTATCGCAGGTTGGTGAATAACAGCACCATTGCTCCCATCCTGCTCTTCAACGAGGCCGACGCCATCCTCAGCACCCGTATGAACGGTGCGGAGCATGCCGTGGACAAGATGGAGAACTCCATCCAGAACATCATTCTCCAGGAGATGGAGAACCTCGACGGCATCTTGATAGCCACCACCAATCTGGAGGGAAACATGGATGCTGCCTTCGAGCGCCGATTCCTCTATAAGATTCATTTCGAAAAACCCGATGCCGGCGTGCGCGCCAAGATATGGCGGCAGATGATACCCGAGCTGACCGAACAGGATGCTGCCCAACTGGCTGCCAATTATGACTTCAGTGGCGGTCAGATAGAGAACATCGCCCGCAAGCATGCCATCCACGTCATCCTTCATGGCAGTGACGACGGCATGCATCATCTGCTCGATTTCTGTGCCAACGAGCGGTTGGTTCCAAACGCATACCGCCGTATCGGATTCTGACCTTTCGGACGGGGGCTTTGCCCTGTCAAAACCATTGACAGGGCATTCCTATCCGATGATACAAAAATATTAGGAAGACACTTCTATTCCCCGTAATTTTGCACAAGAGATGATACAACAACCCCTTAACAAACATATAGAAAAATGAACAACAAAGAATTAGTACAAGTCATCCCACAAGAGGATTTCCCCAAAAGGCTGGAGGCCTTCTGCTCAGAAAACCAAAATATGCCGTTGGCTGTTTTTTACAACTCGTTTGTCACCCAGAGCTACGACCCTCGGAAAACGGTCACTGACGTGTCTCAACGGGTGTTCGGACGTCCGGGACTGATGAAAAAGGTGACCTTCGACGACAAATTCCTCAAGGAGATGGACGAGCAAATCGCCTATCTGAAAGCATTGCCCCAGCAGTTGATACAGATTCTCAGCGGCGCGTGCTATGATGGCTACGACCATGTGATGCTGTTTGCTGAACGCCTGGTGCAGTCGTCGGGAAAGCATGTCGTCGTGATGTTGCCCGAGAAGAACTGGATCACTGAAGAGTCATTGGGTTCAAGAAAAATCTATTACAATGATCCCGCCACTGAGACATTGCTCACCTGGCGTGGAAGAGTGGAGGTGTGGCAGGCGGACAGACCCACCTGCTATGGCCAGACCCGACAGGTGTATCTGGCATGCCTGAAGGCTGGCGTGCTCGACATGCTGAAGACATGGTCGGAAGAGGGTAGGAGAGAGGATATCCTCAAGGCCATCAATGACCGCAACTGGCTCAACGAGACCTATCGCCAATATGTCTGCTCGAGAGATGACGTACCATATCTGCTGAAATACGCCACTTTCGACGAGCACCTGATTGTCGAGGATATGGATAATGAATACGGCAAGGTGATGTGCATCAAGGCAGACAACCTGGAGAATACCGGAGGCATCGAGTGCCGGTGTGTCAACTCTCCATGGAGAAGGCTCACAAAAGAACTGAGACTGACATTATAGTATTCGATTCAGCCATATGATTTTATGAATCAATCAACAATCAAGAACCATGATACAGAAATATAAGCAAACAGCGATTGACTACAAGAAGAATGTAGCTGGTAAATTCATGCTCGTGGAAGGTGCCAAACTCAGGCAGCGCGTGGAAGGCGAGCGGCTGTGCGTGACCCGAAAGATAGACGGGCATATGCAATGCGTGTGCTATGACAACGGCGAGGTGGTGATGCTCAACTCGCACGGACGGCAAGTGGCAGCGCATCTCAACTGCCTCGATGCCTTCGCCAAGGCGGTGAGCAATGCCGGCATCAGTCAGCTGGTGGTGGCAGCCGAACTCTATCTTCCGGCAAAAGACGGCGGACGTCCTCGTTGCGGCGATGTGCAAAGGGCTTTGGCCGACGAGACGCTTCGCGGCCAGTTGCGCCTCGCTCCTTTCGATATCGTGCAACTCAATGGTGAGCCATGGAACGAGCACTATGCAGAAACTCATAAAAAGCTCCAGAGCATTTTCAAAGAAGAAATGGTCGCTCCCGTCGAGATGCGGACGGCAGCCTCTCACGATGAGGTGCAGGCCATCTATGATGAATGGGTGGTGGAAGAAGGTGCCGAGGGACTGGTCATCCATTCTGAGTCGTCTATGATATGGAAGGTGAAGCCACGCCATACCATCGATGCAGCCATCATCGGCTATACCACAGGCACTCCCTCCTCTCAGCCTTCGGCAGCCCCCCTCGGGCAGGGGGGCAGTCGCGTGCGCGACCTGATGATGGCTGTGAGGCGCGAGGACGGTTGCTTCCAGATGTTCGCCCATGCTTCGGGCGGTCTGAGCGATGACGACCGCAGCACTCTGGCAAGCAGACTCGCCACCATGCACGTGGAGTCGCAGTATGTGCTCTCCGACTCACGTGGCATCGCCTATCAGATGGTGAGGCCGGAAATCGTCTTCGAGGTAAGCGTCATGGAACTGGTGGCAAGCGGCAACGACGACAAGGTGCGCATGAACCCTCTGCTCCGTTTCGAAGGTAGTCAGGGATGGCTGATGGAAGGCATGACACCTGGGGTATCGGCTTTAGGACTGACGTTTGAGCGTGAGCGCACCGACAAGACTCCCTCATCTACCGATATCCGCATCTCGCAGCTCACCGACCTCTGTCCGTTTGAGCAGCAGGAGGGCAGCACGGCAAAGATGGAGACCAGCCAGTTGCTTGACCGCCGCATCTATAGAAAGGTGTCGGGCGACAAGGTGATGCTCCACAAGTTCCTCATCTGGAAGACCAACAAGGAGACGACCGGCCGCTATCCCGCCTATGTGTTCTACCACACCGACTACAGCAGCGGTCGTAAGGAGATGATCAAGCGCGACATGGCATACTCGTGTGATGAGGCGCAGATACGCGACATCCTGGAGCGGGAGATTGCCGCCAATGTGAAGAAAGGGTGGGAGTGTCTGAACTGCTGACACCCCATTCCCATCTGATGATACAAAACAACCATTTTTTTAACCCTTCAAACAACAACGATATGAACTATACTCAAATTATCAAAGTTCCGAAAAGAGTGAAGACGTCATTCTTCTACCTGGATTGCGTGCTGAGCGCATGCAAGAGTGCCCAAGATGGCATCAGCTATATCATCGACGCCGTATCGCCATTGGGCACCGTCGCCCTCATGGCATATCCCGGCGACTACCTTTGCAAAAGAGGGGATGGCTCATGGGGGCGCATCTCATCGTGGGACACCCTTGCGCTGGAAGAGTTGCACATCAAATAATTGACCAAACAACAACCATTATGGCAAAAGCATTGACATTCAATATGGGAGGCAACGTGTTCTGTGCTGCCCCCGTGAAACTGGAAAGGAAAAAGGTGTATGGATGGACCAACCTTGTGGCGACCGACCGCCTTGGCGAGACATGCAGCATCGCATATCTCTCGCCTGATGATGCACTGGTCATCCCCTCTGGAGGCTTAAAACAGGCAACGGTAGATGAGGCTGGCAGATGGATTGATAAAAACCAATTGGTGGCTTACGGAGAGGATGGTGAACCTCTTCCCTTGGTTCCTTCTTCCTTCGATGTTACCATCACCCTCAGCGAGACAGCCTCAGAGGAAGAGTTCCTCGACAACGAGTGGGAGTCGGTCTATCAGCTTGGCGCTCCCGCCCTGGTAGAGGCAGTGGGCGACCTTATCTACAAGTTCGACTTCAGCTACCGTGGAGGTGCCAACCACTGCGACGCCTATCTGATGAACACGCCCAACGGCCTGTTTCTCTTTGCCGGCAACAGACAGGAATTCCCGCTGCTCACACTTGCAGAGGAGACCGTCATCGACGATAACGAAGAGACAGAGGAGGAGATTGATGAACTGGACTTTGGAATGTTTTAGATTTGAAGTTTGAAATTTGAGATTTAAAATTTTAGATGATGAGAAAGATTAACTTATCCAACGAGACAAGGCGTGACGCTGAGGTGGCTTTCGGAGCCACATCGCGCCGCAAGACAACTATCTATAAAACCGCCGATGGCAGCAAAGGCAAGTCGGAACGTTCGGTCAAAGCTACCATAGACACCACCGACCAGGCGCTGATGGCAGCCTATGGCGACCAACTGACAGAGGCACTCATCAACGGCGACCCAGAGGTAGACATGGAGCGCTTCGGCATGCGGGTGGAAGGTCTGAAAAAGATATATGTGGTAGGAGGGAATTCGCAATCTCCGACACAGAAGGTGGCGTATGGCGTGACCCTCAGCGAACATGTATTCCTTGCTGACGGTACGGAGAAAGAGATACGCCCGGAGACAACCACCACAGGCAACATCGCTACCGACGGAATGCCCATCCGATGGACGGGGAAGATGATTCCCCGCAAGAAAGCCATGCGGATGTTCGTCTTCAGAAAGAGCTACCAGGTGCAGCACGTCAACGGACTGACCTATGACTTCCTCTATGAGATGGCAAAAAAGCTCAGCGATGCCGATGCCATGATGCTCGTGGGCGGTGGGGCAAAAGGTGTAGCTCCCCTGGTGATGAACAATGGCGGCACTCCCTATCGTGCCTTCCTCGAAGGCCGTGTGGATGGCGACAAGTACGCCCTCATCCTCCGACTCACGAATATGGAAATCAAATCGATTATCAATTGAAAAACTCAAATCATTATGGCAATAGCAATTGATACACAAGGACTGACGACAGTGCTCGATGTGACACCGTCGTGGCAGAACATCATGTTGACCGGCAAGCACGGCATCGGCAAGTCGCAAATCCTGACCACCTATTTCGAGGCAAAAGAGATGAAGGTGAAAACATTGTTTCTCGGACAGATGAGTGACCCGGGCGACTTGCTTGGCCTACCCTCCAAGGACGAGGATACCGGCAGGACAACATTCATGCCTCCCTATTGGTTCCCTGTTGACGGAAAGCCCATCGTACTCTTCCTCGACGAACTCAACCGTGCCCGGCCCGAAATCCTGCAGACGGTGATGGACCTGGTTCTCAATCGCAAATTGGCAGGCCGACCATTGCCAGAGGGGAGCCGCATTATCTCGGCATGCAACGATGGCGAGGAATACCAACTCACCGACCTCGACCCAGCACTGGTGTCGCGCTTCAATATTTACACGTTCCGGCCCACGGAGACGGAGTGGCTGAAATGGGCAGAGTGCGAGGGGCTCGACCACCGTGTCATCCGCTTCATCAGCAGTCATCCCGACATGCTCGACAACAACAATGACAAGAACGAGTATGAAGGACTGGAAAAAACACCCGACCGCCGTGGTTGGGAGAAGGTGGCGAGACTGCTGGAGAACGTGCCCAACCCCACCCAACTGCATCAGATTATCGTGGCAGGCATCGTGGGAGTGCGCGCAGCATCGATGCTGTTTCTCTCGATGAAAGAGGACGGGCTTCAACCAGTGGATGTGCTCACTGATTTCAAGAAAGTGAAGAAACGGCTCGACAATTTCAAATTGCATGAGTTCTCACAACTCAACGATGCCATTGCACGATACTTCGAGAGCAACAAGGCTGTTGCAATCGATCATGACACGCTGTGCAAAAATGTCAGTGCCTATCACGACTACCTGCTGAAAAAAGACCATGAAGCCTATGCTCACTTCGTATCACTTCTCGACGGCACGAATTACAAACAGATGCTGATATGGTTGAGCAAAGAGTTGCCCGGCACCTACAAAAAAATCATCACCTTCATCCAACAGCTATGACCGCACGCGAACGCATACAGAAGGAAATCGAACGGTGGTTCTTGCTCGAACCACTATTCTTCTCGGTCTATTGCACGCACCAGTTGACCATCAATGCCAATATGAAGTGTCCGCTGCGCACGGGCAGGGGACGCATCGAATATAATCCCGAACAGATTAACACCTTGAACGAGCGAAGGCTGAGCAACATGCTCAGTGTGGAGATGATACGCATCCTGCTGGGGCATCCCTATTCCCGCCGACCAATGGGATGCGTGCCCAAAGTGCTTCGCATGGCGAGCGATATGGTCATCGCTCCTGCCTATCCCACCATGTCGGGCGATATGACCCATCCCTCCAAAGCGGGTTTGCCAGAAGAGAAAAACTACGAGTGGTATATTTCAAGGCTGAATGAAAAGTTCCATCACAAGGATGGGAATCATCCTGACGAAGGGGATACCAGTGGGAACCCTGACAAGAATAGCGAAACAGAATCGCAGGATGGCTCACAACCAAATAAAAACCAAAAAGGCAATAATCAAAACCCAGGGCAAAAGCAGTATCAGCAGAATGATGGTGATTCCTCCAAAAACAATAATGCTGGGGGGTCAAATGATTCACTTGGTTCTCAAGAGCCTAGTGGGTCTATAGAGTCTATAGAGTCTAGGGAGTCTAGAGAGTCTATAGATTCTAGGGATTCTATAGATTCTATGGATTCTAGTAGTGACCGGCAAGGCAATGAGCAGGAGAATCAGAATCAACAAGAGTCAAGTAATCGGGAAGATGATGGCGAGCTCAGCCGCATCAAAAACAAGATTAGAGACTCCAGAAAATCCAGCACATCCAGAGACGATGGCGATGCTGATTACACCGCTCTATGGGAGGAGGACCAATTCGTAGGGCAGCAGATTAAGGAACTCATCCAATCGACTACCCAATGGGGGAGTGTGCCTGGCGGACTGATAGAAATCATCAAGAAGGCTGCCGAGGGAAAAATCGACTACCGCAATGTGCTGCGCATGTTCCGCAGCAGCATCCTATCCCAGCAACGCCACCTCACCCGCATGCGCCCCAGTCGTCGCTTCGGCTTCGAGCAGATGGGCAGTAGATATGAGTTCACCACAAAACTACTTATCGCCATCGACACAAGTGGTTCGGTGGGCAGCGAGGAACTTGGTCGCTACCTGCGTGTCATCACGTCGTTCTTCAAGTATGGCATTCAGGAAATCAGTTTACTGATGTTCGACTATGTTGTGCAAGGAGAGCCTATTGTCCTCAAGTCGAAGGACAAGAACAAGCATGAGTTGAAGGTGAAAGGCCGTGGTGGCACCTGCTTCCAGGCCCCTATCGACTATGTGAGCCAACACCAGGAGTATGACGGACTCATCATCATCACCGATGGATGTGCACCCACACCTGAACTGCCGCTGCATTTTCGCACCAAAGTGCTTTGGGTGATTGACAATGAAGGAAAATACAGACATTGTGACGACCTGCGGAAAACAGGCCGGGTATGTCTGCTGCAAAATTGATAATTGTATAAAACACGCGATGAATCAAATAGAGAAAAATGGATAATTTCAACGAATTCTGGACTACAGAAAGGGCGAGACGTAGGAAACTGTGGCCCGCCAGATACAAGACCATTCTTAAAGCGCATCTCTCACCAGAGGAAATCAAAGATCGGGTCATCGACCTTTGCGAGAAACCGAGCGCATTCCCTAAAAGACATATCTGTGCCTGCAACCCCATCATCAGTACTGACGACAACCAGCAATTCTCGGAGGAAAGTCTGAGAAAACGACTTGAGAGTCTCGGAGCAGACATGAAGACTTTCTCCATGACCATCAATGCGAGTGCAAAGAACCCAAACAAGCAAGCCCATGTTGTTGGCAGAACATGCAATTATGTGAAGGAGGTTGTTGACATCCATTTCGGGGAGATTGCCGTGCGCATCAAATATTGTTATCGGGATAACCAATTCCCCAACTATTATGTCTATCCTTATATTGGGATGGGCATCCGTGATAGCATAGAATTGGGAAAAGATCAATTCAGGATTCTTGACACCGCCACGCTGCTCATGGAGTTGGAGGCCGACAACAACCTGCGTAAGGAGGAATTGCTATATTACCTCAAAAAGCAGCGTATCGACAACATGAGCGGGACTGTCGCAGAGGACATCACCTTCAAGCTGTTGGATGACGAGGCGCTGAAAGAGAAAGTGAGAAGTTGTATAGAGAAAAAATATGACGAGGAACGTATGTTCAGGGAGGTAGCACGGCCGTGGCTGATAGCAACGAAGAAATACATCACCCTGGTGACGGAAGCCAACCGCAATGACATCTGGCCCGATTTCAACAGGAATTTTTGCGACTTCATCAGACCTGTCCTCAAAGAGATAGACAAAGACTGCCTGGTGTTTATGACTGAAGGACATAATCTCGTGATTGACATTCAAGGCAACACCTATTCTCTTGTGGAGCATTGGAGTTGGAATGGCAGTAGTTGTATACTCCAATTCTTCTCCGACTTTCCTCATCTCACCATCCCATTCAGAGGACTCTGCACCAAAGCATTCGTCGGCTATTTGCGACAGGCCGTGGGATTCAACAAGAGTATGATAGATTACCTGAAGAAAGCCTGCACATGGTACAGGCAATTCAAGAATCTGGACACGAAGGAATATTCTTATGACGTTGTGTTGCCACAGACAAACAAGATCATCATGGGAACGAACTACAAATACATTAAGAAACTCACCATCCCCGACACGGCGACATTCATCAACGATGAGGCTTTCTGTGGCCTGACCAACCTCACCGACATCACGATTCCACAAAGCGTGTGCTATATCGGGGCCAGTGCTTTCAAGAACTGCCAACAACTGAGATCTATCCACCTGCCTGACCTTTTGCCGGTCCTCAGGTCGGAAACTTTCAGTGACTGCCATCATCTTCAGCAGGTGGACTTTCCCACAAACCTCATGAGCATTGAGGAAAAGGCGTTCGCCAATTGCTATAGGTTGCAGACTGTCAATTTCCCTGCTTCGCTCAACATCATAGGCAGTGAAGCTTTCCGTTCCTGCCCGCTGTTGGAGGACTTGCATTTCAACAGCCGTAGTCCTGAAAATATCAGCATCGATAAAAATGCATTCGACAAGCATGTATTCAAGACCGCTATCGTCTTTGTGCCCGAAGGGTGTGAAGATGCATATAGGAACAGTAAGGCCTTCGCAAAATTCCAGCATATTTGCTCAATAGATTAGCCTGTCAAAATCACTGACACTGCAGTCCTATCCGATGATACAAAATAATTAGGAATGCGATGAATACTGATGTAATTTTGTACTTAGAAAAAAATAAAGATTTACGATTATGATACTAAAAGAATTGAAAACGATTGTAGCAAACATCAACGCCACCAACATACGCGTGGGCGGGTTCTGTGACGAATACAGCAAACTCCATGATGAGTTGCAAATCAAGGTAGATGAGCAGCATCAGGAGGTGCAGATAGTGAATACATATTTCTATGATACCAATCTGCCCATCTTCGGGGTATCAGAGACCAAGGCACGCATCCTCACCTTGCCAAAGGCATACGACAGTTACGAGGTAGTGCTCTGTGGCATGGAGAATAACACTACCCTTGATGTTTTTGTGAAACGCATCAAGAAAACGGTTCGTCTGGACGACCCTTCCAACAGTCAGAATGCCGGACTTTGTCTCCTGGGGCCAGTGCGCCATCTTCCATTCTGTGTTACTATTATCTTCGCCGACACCAGGCGTCTTGACATGGGAGATTCCAATATACGTCCCAATGAACTCTTGGAACCATATGTTTATAAAGAATTCTGGACCGAAGAAGAGCGTGAGAACTTCATCAAGTCGTATGCTGATGACATCGATGAGTCGGTGGGCGACAGGGTGATAAGGCATTGAGTATCACGATTTGCAATCCGATTTAATGGCATTACAAATGCTGATATTTATGGCATCGGGATTACAAATCCCGATGAACGAGGGAAAATAAAAAAACGCTCCGCTTCAGAAAAAGAATAAAAAGAATGAAAAAACTTGCGTGAGGGGAAGCGAGAAAAAGTGCCAAGGCACTCGCAAAAAGAAGGAAAAAATTCATGAACAATTTGTGGATAATTCATGGCCATTTGCGTGAATATAAAACATATAATTGCCATGTAATTTAGCATAAATTGCCATGCGGGACACGCCATTCTTGGCTGGGAGACGCCATATATGGACGTCTCTACTACGTTGCACTGGCATTATTGTAGGGCTATTGTCTAAACTCCTACACTCCCAATTTGCATATAACTATGAACTATGAATTATGAACTATGAACTATTCTTGCCCCTCCTAAACTCCTAAAAAAACACCCAAACGACTAAACGACCAAACGCCCAAACAACCAACAACGCGACAGATTTGGAGGGGGTGGCGAAGGTTTGTCGCAAATGGGGCTGGGTGTCGCAACGAAGTGAGGCGAAAAGCAGAAAAATGTTTGGAATAGGGGCGAAACGGTGATTATCTTTGCAATGTCGAAAGGAACAAAGCTGGTTTCTGAAGACAGAAAAGAGAACAACAAATAACAAAAATAAAAAACTAAAAAATTACAATTATGAAAAAGTCAGTTTTATTCTTCGCAGCTCTTGTTTGCATGATGATGCACAGTGTTTCATCTTTTGCCGGTGATAGGATTATCCCTGCCGAGCAACTGCCCGCCGCCGCAAAGACCTTCATCCAGAAGACTTTCCCCGGCCAGACCGTCTCTTACGCCACGATTGATTTCGACGGCAGAAATACCTATGAGGTTTGTCTGAGCAACGGCGTCGAGGTGGACTTCAACAAAAACGGTGTATGGGACAAGGTGGACTGCAACTACAGCGCCGTTCCCGCCAGTCTCGTTCCTACAAACATCGCCAACTATGTGAAGACGCACTTCGCTGGTGCCAAGGTAGTGAAGATAGACAAGGAGCGCCACGGATATGATGTGGAACTGTCCAACGATCTCGAATTGAAGTTCAACAAGCAGGGACAGTTGATGAACATCGACGACTGACTATTTGTTTTACTTTTTACTTTCAAATGAGGGCAGGATTGTTTATCCTGTCCTTTTTTGTGGGGTTTGTCGGCTGCACCTCAGCATACTGAAAGCAAGCTTAGCAGCCGCTGACCACATTAAAAGTCGAAGGGAAGCTGAAGTTGGTTGGGGTCGGTCTTTTCTTTCTTTGAGCGGCGCTTAGGTTTGCTGGCAGGTTGTTTTTCTGTGGTTTCGCTCTCAGATTGTGCAATAATGGTCTCGTCGCCGGATGGTGGCTCAACGGAAAGTGAAACCTGTTGTTTAGCTTGCTGTTCTGCCAGTTGTTCCGCTTGAAGCTTTGCCTGCTGCTCCGCTTGAAGCTTTTCTGCTTGCAGGCGGTCGATTTCTGCCTGCATCTTTTTGACTTCTTTGACGAGCATGTCGTTGTCCGTGCGCAACTGCTCGTTCTCCGTCTGCAGTTGTTCGATGTCTTGTTGCTGCTGGGCAACGGTCTCCGACTCAGAGGGTTGGGCGCAAACTGCTTCCACCATTTGCTCCAAAGCAGAGCAACTGGTTTCCAGTTCGCTGATATGTTGCAGAAGTTGCTTCATAGTTATTCGTCATAGATGGTAGGGTCGTCAATGCCCGCCTCGTGCAGAGCCTCACGCCGTTCGATGCAAGTGCCGCAGCGTCCGCAGTGATGCTCGCCGCCCTTGTAGCACGAGTAGGTCTCGCCGTAGTCGATGCCGAGGCGTTTTCCGATTTGAGCAATCTCGGTCTTGGTGATGCCTGTATAGGGGGCGCAAACCTGCACGCCGATATAGGTGCCGGCCCGCATTGCCTCCGACATTGGGCGGATGAAGTCAGCCCGGCAGTCGGGGTAGATGGCATGGTCGCCGAAATGGTTGGCGATGAGCACCTGTGTGAGGTTTCTGCTCTCAGCGATGCCGCATGCTATGGCAAGCATGATGCCGTTGCGGAAAGGTACGACGGTAGAGCGCATGTTGTCGTCGGCATAGTCGCCCTCAGGGATGGCGTCGGCACCTTCCAGAAGTGATGACTTGAAATATTGGCTGATGAAAGACAGGGGGATGACGAGATGCTCGATGCCCAGACGCTGGCAGTGGAGGGCTGCGCAAGCCGCCTCACGCGCATTGTGGTTGCTGCCATAGTCGAAGGTGATGGCAAGCGCTATCTGCTCCTGCTTGTCGTAAAGCAGAGTGACGGAATCCATGCCGC
Organism: uncultured Prevotellaceae bacterium; assembly: GCA_902767775.1. GTDB lineage: Bacteria > Bacteroidota > Bacteroidia > Bacteroidales > Bacteroidaceae > Prevotella. The sequence goes on from CACXIP010000018.1 coordinate 79,317, forward strand.
CGGACAAAACGATAACCGAGTCTTTCATTTTTATAGTTTTTGAGATTTGAGATTTAAGATTTGAGATTTTTTGTGAGATTTAAGCTACGCTTGATTGTCGGCTGCACCTCGGCATACTGAAAGCAAGCTTTCGTCTGCTTCAATCTTCAATTTCTAATCTTAATTTTTAATCTTTAATTTTTAATCTTTAATTTTTTCTTATGTTTGCCTCATGAAGGCCGAAGCCGTAGCGGCGGTCGACAATCATCAGGAGGAGTGCGAAGATGACGGCTGCGAGACCGAAGGCAGAGAACACCAGCATCGGCGCCGTGAAATCGACATGGCCGTCGGCAGAGGTGTGCTCACCGATGACGTTGCCCACCAGCATCGGGACCAGCATCAGGCCGATGTTCTGCACGAAGTAGATGATGCTGTATGCCGTGCCCAACTGCTTGAGAGGTACTATCTTGGGTACACTGGGCCACATCGCACTCGGAACAAGTGAGAAGGAGACACCGTAGAGCACCATCATCAGCGAGGCAAACCACGGGTGTTCCATGATGGGGAGCGCTAACAGCACATGGCAGAACATGACAATCACGCAACCGATGAGCATCAGGGTGCTGCCGCGTCCCAGACGGTCGTAGACTACTCCGAAGAGCGGGGTGAGGACGATGGTGCCGTAGGGTAGGATAGATGTAATCCATCCCGCCGTCACCTCCTCGATACCATATTTGTTGACCAGCAGGTCGGTGGCGAACTTGAGGAAGGGGCGCAGGCTGGAGTAGAACATCACGCAGAGGACGGCAATGAGCCAGAAGCCGGGATTGCGCAGGATGTACACAAGGTCGCGCAGTGTGAAACTGTCATCATCTTTGTTGGTCTGCTGCATGGCGGCCGCGGTGTCGGCTTGCTCCTTCTGTGCCGTCTTGTCGAGGCGGCGGTCCATAAAGATATAGACGATGAACAGCACAAGTCCCAACAGCAGCAAGGTTGCTCCTACCAGGATGGGAGCGGAGAGGCCATAGGCGTTGGCGATGACCGGACTGAGGCTGATGGCCGATGCCGTGCCCATGCGCGCCATTGCCACCTGTATGCCCATGGCCGATGCCAGTTCATGGCCCGTGAACCATTTGGTCACGATTTTCGACACGGTGATGCCGGTGATATCGCATCCCACGCCAAACATCCCGAAGCCAAGGGCGGCAACGAGCACCTGTGTCTTCATGCTCTCAGGCACGAGGCCGAAGAGCGTCACAGGCACCTTCGTGCAACCTAACGGACTGATGAAATGCACGGCGTAGTAGTTGACCACTGCCCCGGCAAACATCATGCCTGTAGCCAGGAGACCGGTGAAGCGGATGCCGCATTTGTCGAGAATGAGGCCACCCCAGAACAGCATCAGCAGGAAGATGTTGAAGATGCTGTAGCTGCCTGCGTAGAAGCCATACTCCGCTGCCGTCCACCCCATACCTCCCTCTTCAGGGGAGGCCTTGAGTGTGGTCGACAGCGGAGAGACGATGTCCCAGAAGACATAGCCCATCATCATCACCGTGGCGGCGATGAGAAGCACTGTCCATCTGCGGGCTGGAGTGTTGTTCATTACTTGATATTCGGTTCCTCGAGTCCGAGGCCCTTCTTCTTGTCCACCACCTTAAGCAGGAGACCAAGCACGAGTGCTGCCACGCCCAGGCAGGCGAGCATCACCAGCGGTGCTGTGTAGTCATAGCTCACGGCAGCTTGCTCAGCAGTGATGCTACCGTCGGCCAGTCCGTTCACGATGTCGGGGTTGGTCTTGTCGAGCACCTTGCCGATGAGCAGGGGGAACAGCCACAGACCGATATTCTGTATCCAGAAAATCAGGGCATAAGCCGAACCGATGATTTTGGGCTCCACCAGTTTGGGTACGCTGGGCCACAGCGATGCGGGAACGAGAGAGAACGAGGCACCCAAGACGAGGATGGTGATGTATGCCACAGCCACACCGCCGATGGCATTGCCCTTGAAGGCGGGCAGGACAAAGGCGAAGGTGAGGTGGCATGCGATGAGCAGGAGCGAACCGAGCACCAGCATGGAGGCTGCCTTACCCTTGTTGTCGACATAACTGCCGAGGATGGGGGTGATGAGCACTGCCAGCAAGGGGAACACGGCGAAAATCGACTCTGCCGACTGCCTCATGTAGCCCATGTAGCAATAGGTGATGAGGGCGATGATGGAGAGGCCCAGCAGACCATATTTCTTACCCGCTGCCTTCTGGAAGTTGCTGGCAAAACCAGCGGCTGCCACGACGAGCATGATGATATACTGGATGATGGTGACCGATGAACTTGCCCAGAAGGAGTTGGCATCGGGCGGGGTCAGCGTGAGGTTGCACTGCAGCATGTTGACCGCATACTTCTGGAAGGGGAAGATGGCGGAGTAGTAGAGCACGCAGAGGAGGGCAACCAACCAGAAACCGCTGCTGGTGAGAATCTTGCCGATATCGCTCACCTTGAAGGGGTCGTCTTTCTCCTCAGCCTCTCCAGTCTGTGCATCGAGTTTCCTGTCCATGAAGAAATAGACGATGAACATGATGAGGGCGATGCACATGAGCACCACACCGAAGGCCACTGAGCGGGTGACGCTCACATGACCGCCCAGACGGGCGAAGAAAGGTGAGAAAATCATGCAGGTGGCAACACCCAGACGGGCGAGTGCCATCTCAGAACCCATGGCGAGCGCCATCTCGCGTCCCTTGAACCATTTCACAATACCACGGCTCACGGTGATGCCTGCCATCTCGCAGCCACAGCCGAAAATCATGAAGCCGACGGCGGCAAACTTGGCGGAGGCGGGCATGCCCTCATAGAAGGGTGATACGCCCAGCTCATCGAAGCCCGGGATATAGTTGAGGTTGTCGGTGAACCATGTCTCCAGTCCGCTTCCTGCGAAGCTCTCGCTCACGGCATACCATTTGATAATGGCGCCCGTCAGCATGACAGCGCCCGAAAGGACGGCTGTGAAACGCACGCCCATCTTGTCGAGGATGATGCCGGCGAAGATGAGGAAGAAGACAAACACGTTGAGGAACACCTCGGAGCCTTGCATTGTGCCAAAGGCGGTGGAGTCCCATCCGCGTGTCTCAAGCATCAAGTCCTTGATGGGTGAGAGGATGTCCATGAAGATATATGAACAAAACATGGCCAAGGCCAGAAGCAGGAGAGCGGTCCAGCGCATAGCAGCAGAATCGCGCAAAGTCTTTTGTATCATATTAAAGATTAAAAATTAAAAATTAAAGATTAAAATGATAATATGAGTATATTATTAATTGCTTTTGGAGGCTTTAAGGATATTAACCAAAGTCCCTATTATATTGTTGATATCGTCCATAATCGATTTGAATTCAATGTCGTTAATAAATTCAGATGCATGCAGCAATCTTAACCAATATTTTGTCTCGTTGGCTTCCTTTAGTGCAATATGCATCTTGGTGATGAAATCTTTCTTACTTTGTGCAAAAACGCTTTCGTTGACATTAGCCCCGATACTAGTTCCGCTTCTCAGTATTTGATTGGAAATGATATGGTTGACATTATTGTCAGTTAAGTATTGGGAAAGCTTGACAATTCGAATACCAAATTTGAAACTGATGTCAAGAATTTTGTTGTAGCGATCCTCTCCCATTTACTAATTTCCTAATCTTAATTTTTAATTTTTCATTTTTAATTTTTAATTTTTCATTTTACTTCAGCCATCTGTCGAGCCAATTGAAGAAGGTGCGCTGCCAGAGGATGCCGTTTTGGGGTTTGAGCACCCAGTGGTTTTCATCGGGGAAGATGAGGAGCTGTGCCTCGATGCCACGCATGCGGGCGGCATTGAAGGCACTCATGCCCTGTGTGGCATTGATGCGGTAGTCCTTCTCGCCATGGATGCAGAGGATGGGGGTATCCCATTTGTCAACGAAGCGGTGGGGAGAGTTCTCATAGGTCTTGCGGGCATTGGCCGTCTGGTCCTTGTTCCAGTATGCGTCGTCGTATTCCCAGTTGGAGAACCAATTCTCCTCGGTCTCGGTGTACATCGCCTCAAGGTTGAAAGCGCCGTCATGTGCGATGAAGCACTTGAAGCGCTTGTCGTGATGACTTGCCAGGTAATAGACGCTGAAGCCGCCGAACGAGGCGCCCACGGCACCCATGCGGTTGCGGTCGACATACGGCAGGTTGGCTGCTGCATCGTCGATGGCGGTGAGGTAGTCGGCCATGCACTGTCCGGTCCAGTCGCCGCTGATTTCCTCGCACCACTCACTGCCGAAACCGGGCAGTCCGTGGCGGTTGGGGGCGATGATGACATAGTCGTTGGATGCCATAATCATGAAGTTCCAGCGGTAGCTCCAGAACTGTGAGACGGGACTCTGCGGACCACCCTCGCAGAAGAGCAGGGTGGGGTATTTCTTGTTCGGGTCGAAGTTGGGCGGCAGGATGACCCAGTAGAGCATCTGTTTGCCGTCGGTGCTGGTGACCCAGCGCTGTTCGACACTTCCCTTGTCGAGTTGGTCGAAGATATGCTTGTTCTCAAAAGTGAGTTGCCTGAACTCTGTCTTCTCCGGTGCTTTCCTGTTGGGTGTCACGATGAAGAGTTCAGGAGCCTCCATGTAGCTGTGGCGCTCGGCAATGAGCTGTTTGCCTTTGCCCAGAGGCTGCACCGACCCTATGTCTGCGATGCAACTGGTGAGTTGCTTGTGCTCGCCCTTCCAGTTGATGGAATAGATGTTGAAGGTGCCGTGCCACACACCGGTAAAGTAGAAGACTGCGTCCTTGTCCTTGGGGTCTGCCCAGCAGAATCCGTCGACATCAGAGTCGAAGCCTTCGGTGACGTATCTCTTGTTGCCGGTGGCGAGGTGGTAGACGCAGAGGCGGTTGCGGTCGGCCTCATAGCCGTCGCGTGCCATGCTCTGCCATGCCACATACTCACCGTCGGGCGAGAACTGTGGGTTCTGGTCATAACCGGGGTTGTTCTGCAGGTTGCTCTCGGCGTTGACTCTCTGATTCCGCAGTGTCTTGGTAGCATCCACTTTGGGAGCCTTGTATCCCTCAGGCTTGCAGAGGTTGCGGGTGGTCTTCTTCTCCACGTCGTAGAGGAAGATGTCGGAGTCGGTCGAGATGGAGTATTCCAGTCCTGTCTTTTTCCTGCAGGTGTATGCGATGCTCTTGGAGTCTGGGCTCCAAGCGAGTTGCTCGATGCCGCCAAACGGTTCCATCGGGCACTCGTAGGGCTCGCCCTCGAGGATGTCTATACCTTTTCCTATGGTGCCGTTGCTCACCTGAGCCAAGAATGGATGTTGGATGCTCTCCACATAGTGGTCCCAGTGGCGGTACATCAGGTCGGTGACGAGGCGTCCTGTTGCCTTAGGCAGGTCTTTGGGATTCTCCTTGATGATGTCGTGGAAGGGGATGGACTGGATGAGGATGACACGCTCGCCGTTGGGCGAGAACTTGAATCCCTCGACAGCGCCGTCGGTATGGCTGAGTTGTCGGCGGTCGGTGCCGTCGGCAGCCATGGTCCACACCTCACCGCCGCGGATGAAAGCGATGCGCTTGCCCACCCATGCGGGGTCGGTCTCGTTCTCGGCATCAGCAGTCAGTTGCCGTTGTCCGGTGCCGTCGGTGTTGATGGTGCAGAGCACGTGGTGGCTCTTGTTCTCCGCCACGCTGTAGTAGCCCACTTGATAGACGACCTGTTTGCCGTCTGCCGACGGGGTGTATGTGCTGATGCGCCCCATCGCCCACAGTGCCTCTGGAGTGAGGCGTCTGCCGCTGATTTGGATGTCGCTCTTTCCGATGTTCACTTTATTCTGTGCTTGTGTCGGTGCCAGACAGGCGATAGCCAGGGCAGCCGTGAGGATGAAAGACTTGTTCATGGTGGGTTATTTTCGGTTGTTGAGTTCGTCGCGCTTGCGGTTGAGTTCTGCGCGTTTGCGCTGCATCTCTATCTGCTCCTTCTGCATCGCCTCGAGACGGGCGGCAAAACCACTCTTTTTCTTCGGGTTTTTCTTGTTCTCCTGGTAGCGTGCCTCGAGGATGGCGAGCAGTTTCTCGTCATTGGTGGTCTTGCGCAGGATATACATGATGGCTGCACTGAAGAAGAGAGAGATGAAGTAGTAGAAGTTGAGTCCTGCGGAATAGTCGTTGAAGATGAAGAAGAACATCACCGGCATGAGGTACATCATCCACTGCATCGCCTTCATCTGCTCTGCCTGCTGTCCCACCATCTGGTCTTTCTGCTGGCGCATGGTCATGATGGAGTAGAGGATGTTGGACACGCAGAAGAGGATACAGGTGAGTGAGAGATGGTCGCCGATGCCCCAGATGTGCTTGCCCCACTCCAAGATGGGGTCGTAGGTGGAGAGGTCATTGATCCAGAGGAAACTCTCACCGCGCAGTTGGATGGCGTTGGGGACGAAGTTGAACATGGCAATCCAGATAGGCATCTGGATGAGCATGGGCAGACAGCCGCCCATCGGGCTCACGCCATAATCTGAGTAGAGTTTCATCATCTCCTGACTCTTCTGCATCTGGTCCTCAGGCTTGTCGTATTTCTTGGTAGCCTCCTCCAATTTGGGTTTGAGCACACGCATTTTGGCGGAGTTGAGATAGGTCTTCTTTACCAGAGGATAAGTGATTGCCTTGAGCAGCAAAGTGATGAGAATCAGTACGATACCCATGTTGATGCCCAGTTTGGTGAGCCAGTCGAACACGTAGAGGGTGAACCACCTGTTGATATAACGGATGAGCGGCCATCCCAGGTATACGAGGCGCTGCATGTCGAGGTCCTTGCCAAAGCGGCTCTCCTTCTCCATGGCTTTCAGCAGCCGGAAGTCGTTGGGGCCGTAGAAGAACTCCATCTCGGTGGCTGTCTCGCCCTTCGGGTCGAAGAATGTCTCCAGGTCGGCATTGTATTTTTTCAGGTAGCCAGTCTGCTTCTCCTGCGGGATGCTGGTGAGGGAGGCGTTGGCGTTGAACTGCGTCTTGGCAATCATCATCGTGCTGAAGAACTGCGACTTGAATGCTATCCAGTCGAGAGGCTCCTCAATCTTCTCGTCAATCTTCTCCGAGGTCTCGCTCAAGTGTTTGGTACCGCCATCCTTTTTCTTATAGGTAAGGGTGGCATAGCGGCTCTCGAAGGCATGGCCTTTCTCCTGCTGCTTGCAGTTCTCCTTCCAGTTGATGCCCATGGAGTGAGTCTTGGTGGAGAACAATCCCTCCATGCCGACGGCACGGAAACTGAAGTACATCATGTGGTCCTTGCCCAGCAGATAGTCCATGACAATCTTGCGCCCGTTGCCGGCATCGGCGGTCATCACCACGGTGCTGTCGGTCGTTTCTGAAGGTGTGAAGAAGAGGTCGGCGGTGTTGATGTTGGTGTCCTTGCCCTCCAACTGGAAACTGAGTTGTTGGTCCTTGCCCTCAAAGATGGTGACGTCGGGCTTTCCGTCGATGCTCTTGAATCCTTTCACCACCGCCTTGGTCACGGTGCCGCCCTTGGTGCTCAGGGTGAGTTCGATTTTCTCATTCTTGAGCACCACGTTGCTGGCAGTGCCTTGCAGTGCGTCGTGGAAGAGGGCGGTGCTGTCCTCACGTGCCTTGGCGATTTCAGCCACTTTCTTGGCTTCCTCCGCCTTCTTCTGGGCTGCAGCCTTCTCTGCCTCAGCCTTTGCTTTCTCCACTTGTTCCTGTTGTGCCTTGATTTCCTCCTCGCTTGGTCGGTTATACCAACTGAAAACGATGAGCACCACTGCGATGAGGATAAAACCGAATACGGTATTTTTGTCCATGTCTGTCTTGATGTTTTCTTGTTGTTGCGTCTAAAAAATCATAGAAAATGAATGTCCCAACGCTATCAAAGTGCAAAATTACAATTTTTTTTCCCCATTTTTGTGTTTTATTCAAAATTTTACTTAAATTTGCAGAAAATTCTAATATTGGAAATGTATATGAGAAATTTGCTGACTGTTTTAGCCATATTGCTGGCTGTTTCGGCGTATGCCCAAAAGCCCAGCAAGCAAAGCCGTTACATTGAGTATCAGGAGTATCAGGTGAACAAGAACTACACCGATTCTTTGGTGGCTTGCCGTGAGCACCTCGACTCGCTTCAGGCAGCTGAGGAAGCAATTGCGGAGGCGGGCATCGCTGACGGTCGGCTGTATCAATTGTTCGCACCCCTTACATTCTATCATTCCGCCGCCAGAAAAGCCTTGCGCCTGAGTGAGCAGGGTGGGACTGACGAGGTGAGCGACGAGGTGGACAACACTTTGATGGGGGTTTATCTTGAGCGGCCCGACCTTGTGGTCAACAGTGAGAACAGGCTGCGCAAGGTGGGCGGTGTCAGCAACGACATCATCGTGCCCATCCAGCAGGACGTGGAACTCACCGAGCAGGTGCTGCCCGATGTTGAACAGACAGAGCAGGACACTCCCGAGGTGGATGTGGTAGTCACCAAACCGAATTTCTGGACCTTCAAGGGCGACTATTTCCTGCAGGGACTGCAGTCGTATATCTCAGGCAACTGGTACAAGGGTGGTGAGAGCAACTACTCGATATTGGGAAGCATTGCCATGGAGGCCAACTACAACAACAAGCAAAAGGTGAAATGGGACAACAAACTGGAGATGAAGTTGGGATTCCTGACCTCAAAGAGTGACAGTGTCCACTCGTTGAAGACCTCAGACGACCTGCTCCGCTTCACCAGCAAACTGGGTCTGCAGGCCACCAACAAATGGTACTACACACTCCAGCTGCTTGCCTACACACAGTTCTGGAGAGGCTATAAGAGCAACGACTACCATGTGTACTCTGATATCATGTCGCCGTTCAACCTCAACATCTCACTCGGTATGGACTACAATGTGGAGGCATGGAAAAAGAAGCTGACGGGTACCATCCACTTGGCTCCGTTTGCCTACAACTTCAAGTATGTGGACCGCAATTGGTTTGGCGACCAGGAAAACTTCACCACACGCTATGGTCTTGACCTGCACAAGCACACGCTCCATGATTTCGGTTCGCAGTTCACGGTGGATTTGAAATGGGCGATATCCGACAACATAACCTACCAGACCCGCATGTATGGATTCACCACCTACAAGCGCGTGGAGTGGGAGTGGGAGAACACGTTTACGTTCAACTTCAACAAATACATCTCCACCAAGTTATTCATCTATCCGAGGTTTGACGACAGCACCTACCGCGATCATCACCACGGATACTTCCAGTTCAAAGAATTTATGTCGATAGGATTTTCCTATTCGTTTTAAAGGTTGAGAGATTGGAGGGCTTTGCCCAAAGACCTCAGAGACAGGATAACTTAAAAAAAAGGTCACTATTAGTTAAAACCGGCTGGCACTTGATGCCAACCGGTTTTTTCGCTGTATGATTACTTGTTTCTTCAGAAACTATTGGTGAATAATGATGTTTAGAACTTATAACGCACACCTGCCTGTGCTATACCCTGCTCACCGACACCGAATTCGGCAAAGCCACGAAGCTTTTGGGAACCAACCTCTACGCCGATTAACGAGGCCTGGAAATTGAAGCGGATTTCGTTGTCGCTGTGCACTTCTTTCTTCTCGCCATTAACATCCTGCTTTTGCCTTTCTGAGGCGTACGTGGCACCGACAGCCACTTTCGAGTATAGACCGAAATTCTTTCTACGGAGCCAGTCGAACTTGGCTGCAGGCATCACTGTAAAGAAGTATTTGCTCGAAGTACCAACTTTTTCTTTGGTGGCACTTTCGCCATTGGTACGCTGGAATTTGCAGTACATGTCGCTGGTCGTACCATTGAAAGCTGCGATAGCGCCGATGCTGACAACTGGACTAAAGTGGTGGAAATATTCTACAGAAAAGTCGAAGTTTTGACATGGTTCAAGTTGTTGGCAACTGCTTTTGGATTGAAATACATTGTTTTCATTTTTGTTGATTTATTATTGTTGTTTGTTATTGATTATTGTCGTTTTCTTGTTTTGTCGGTGCAAAGATCGTACAGTTTTTTGATTGGCAATTTTATTTTTGAGATTTCTGCAATAAAAATGTACGACATATAATCAAATTTGCGACAAATGTGAGGAAAGGCCTTCACATTTGTCGCAAAATAAGATGCTTTTCTGAGAAAAATAGAAATCAGTAGCTATTTTGCTCTTTTCTGGCTTTTTTATTCTGTCATTTCCCCTTCCACATACAGTCGGGTCATCTCGACGTTGCCATTGGTACGCACCGTGATGCTCTTCTTGAAATGTCCGGGGTCTTTTCCTGCTCCGTTGTAGGTCACCTCAATGGTTCCCTTCTCTCCGGGGTTGATTGGTGTCTTGGTGTACTGCGGTACGGTGCATCCACAGCTGGCCACAGCCTGGTTGATGACCAGCGGGGCATCGCCTACGTTGGTGAATGTGAAGGTGCACTTCTGCACTGGGTTGCTGGATGCGAACTTGCCGAAATTGTGGGTTTTGTTGTCAAACTTGATTTCGGCCTGTTTCTGTGCTGCGGCGAAGCTGAACGAGCAGAGCAGCAGCAGGGTCATCATGATTACTTTGCGCATAATGTTTCTCCTTTTTTAATTGGTTAGCCTCCCTTTCAGGTGATGTTTCTCACCCGCGGAGAGTCGTCTCATAGATATGAACAGATGTGCAAAAATAATGCTTTTTGTCAAACTTGTCGGTCAAAACCCCATATTATTGCATTTATTTAACAATTCTATATGAACTTTTTGAATTGTTTGAGCACATCGCACTTGGTGACATAGACTGGCTGTGGCGCATTGCCTGAGCTGACGAATCGGGACAGGTCGTTGAGAGCCTTGAACTGTCTGCTGTTGCGCCGTGGCTTGATGATTACACGGTCATTTTCCCAGTCGTAGTCGCGGTCGCACCATTCGTCAATGGGAATGAAAGCCAGTCCGTAGAGGCTGTTGAGCTTCAGCGTGGGGTCGTTGGACTTGGCGCTCTCATTGAGGTATTTGATGGCAAAGCTGACGAAGTCGGGTCGGTCTGCCCTGGCGGTGTCGCAGACGCTCTGTCCATAGGCGGTGAGCCACCAGCAGTCGCCCTGGTAGGATGCCTGGTAGTAGCGTGTGGCAAGGTCGTATGCAATTTGTGACCGCTTCTCGCTGTTGGCAAGGGGGAGCTGGCCGAGCAGCTGAGTCATCTCGCGGCAGAATTCAATCTTCTTGTTCACCTGCATGGCTTTGATGGCAGGCTGTGCCTCACTCTCGTCTTCCTCAATCTCTTGTTTTCCCATCCATCTTGGTTCTGAGTATTTGCGCTGAGCCATATAGGGGCTGATGGCCTGGTTTCTGACAAATGTCATCGGTACCTTGCTGAGGTAGTCGATGGCGCTGCTGAAGTCTGCCATGGCCAGGTATTTGGTGCCCAGGATGTCGTTGAGATAGTTGCGGTAGGGCTTGACGTATCCTTTGAGATACTGCTCAAGTGCATCACCGCCTTTTGACTGCGCAAAAGCGATGTATTGCTTCATTTCATCAGTCGACATCGAGTCGAGGATGAGGAAGAAGTCGCTGGAGTAGCCTCCTGACTCTTCATCACTGTCGAGACCGAGCACGCTTCTGCTCTCGATGTAGTTGACAAATGCTGCGGCGATGTCCGGGCGCCCGTAGTTCTTGTATTTGGGTACGAGTTGGTTATACACCACCCTGTCGAGGATGTCGTAGTAGTGGTTGTCGTAGTAGTTGTACCAGTCTTCCTTGTTGTTTTTTCCTTCCTCCTTGATTTTCTCGGTGAGCCATTTGAGCTCTCCCACGAGCCATTGGCTGTACTCGGGGCCGAGTTTGGCTGACTTCACCGATACGACGAGTCGGATGGCGCGGGCATTGTCCTTCATGCGCTGAGTGCCGTTCATGCTCACCGCCTTGTTGAGCGTGGCAAGGGCAGCATCCTGATTTCCGTATAGGTACTGCAGTTCGCCTATGGCAGCCATCCACATGGCGGGCGACTTGGTCTTTCCCTGGCTGATGACATTGTTGGCATAGTTGATGAAGTTGTCTACATCACGCTTGAGGATGATACGGCGGTCAATCGTCTCTTCTATCCATTCCTTGTCGCCCTTGCAGTCAAGGGTCTCTTGTGCGTTGTTGACGAAGTCCTGCACGAGGAAGTTCATGGTAGGCGAATCGGGAGTGACATCGAAGATGGTGCGTATGCCTCCGAGGTTGCGCATTTTGCGCAAAGCCCACTTGATGCTTAGCATATCGCCTTGCTTGGCGTAGATATCGCATGCCTGGGCCAGTTGTCCCTTTCGTGCAAGGGCGGCGGCATAGAGGCTTTCCATCATGTCGCGGAAGACACTGGGAGCCATTTTCGAGGCCGTCTGTTTCCAGTAGGTGACATTGGCGTCATATTGTCCGAGCACCATGTTTGCCCTCATGCGCAGCAGAGCCCACTGTGGAGCCAGCTTTGTGCCTCGGTAGGTGTTGCTTTTCGTCACCATACCGTTGAGTATCTGCCTGCGCTGCTGCAACTGCTGCTTGGTGGGATAATCCCATGTCTCGCGCAGTTGGTCGCAGATTTCAAGGTATTTTGACAGTTCGCCGAGATAAGCCACCATCTCGTTGTCGCGCTTGTTTTTCGCGATTTTCATTGCATCGTCCTGGTAGAATTTTTCCATGGAACCGTTGCTGTACGACTTCCAGAACTCGTTGATGCGCTCTGAGAACATCTCATCGGACATCATTTCACGTGGGAAGACGCTGAACATGTAGTTGTTGTGGGATTCCATCTCTCCCCCGCATGCCCATGCGGTGGCAGTCATGGTGAGAAAGAGAAGGCTAATGACTGAAAATTTCTTCATAGTTGTATTGTTTGATGCGTTGGATATTCTGTGGACTGATATCGAAGAGGATAATCTCGTTGTTGGCGTTGCTGCGCCTTCTTGTCACGGCTTCCTTGGCTTGCAGCACGGTGCTGAGTTCGGCTTCGCGCTGGATGATGGTGTCGCCTGGGAAGATGTTCATGTCGTCGTCGCCGTGAAGGATGCCTATCAACTGGTCGCCGCGGAAAAGCAGTTGCCAGGCGAAGACAGGGTAGGCGGTGGCCAGCGGCAGGTCATAGTTGCTGAGTCGCCGCAGGTAAGGGCCTGCATCGTCCATGTCGAGGATGGGGTTGCGGCGGATGTCGGCAACATTGCCGGTGTTGTACATCATCAGCACACCACGGTCGACGGGCGGCACCTCCATGGAGAGTTGGTGGAGGCGTATGGTGGCGGACAGTTGCAGACCTTTCTTATGTGCGGCGTCACGCAGCCGCTCAAGCATGGCGAAATAGGTCTTCTGCGTGGTTTTTGTCCAGTCGCAGTCAATCTGTATCTCATGTACCTGACTGATGTCGTGTGTCTCCGACATCTGCAGGATGCGATGCAGCAGCAGGGAGTCGAGGATGCTGACATCCTTTTGCATGCACTCGTTGACGATGAAGACGGTGGGGATGACCTCCATGCTGTCGGGCACCGGTTTTGCGAAGCGGATGGTGGCATTGGGCATGACTTCGCCCTCGGGTGTGACCACCACGTCGAAGTAGCGCAGGTATAGCCGGCTGATGTCGTTGTCGCTGATGAAACCAAGCGTGGCAGAGTCACCCTCCCATGTGGTGCTCCAGTAGTAGGCAGAGCGGACAGGCGCCTGCTCTTCCTTCTCCTGGCAGCCCATGATGGTGGTGAGCAATGCCGCCCACAGCAGGGTGGGGAGCAGCAACCGCATTGTTGGGGTGTTTTTTTGCTTCATCATAATGCTTTGTCTCATCAACGCACAAACTTACACATTATTGTTGAGAAAACAAAGCTTTCGTGTGTTTTTTAATTCCTCAGTCCCCATGAGACGGGGTAGACGACCCGCTCTGTGGTCTCCTCAAGGTCGTCGGGCAGGTTGCAGAAGAAATCAATGTCAGTGAGGCGCTCCAATTCATCGATACTGACCACATAATCCATGATGTTGTCGTTGGAGCGGTCCTCATTGCGATGCTCCACCCACAAGCCGATAGCCTTGTATCCTTGCGAGTTCTTGCAGAGGACTGCCATGAAGAAATAGCGAGGCACGATGAGTCCGTTTCCCAGGCGGGTGAGGATTTGCTCCTCCTTGTCGATAGTGCCGCCCTTGCAGACATAGAGGGTGTCGCGGAACTGGTTGGTGTTCCATGTATTGCTAATCAACTGCTCCATCTTTAACCACAACCCTGCGTTGAAGATATTCCGTTGAGGCTGCATGTTGCTTAAGTAGAACGTCTGTATGTTCTCCTCTCGGCTGTTGAGCCTGTCGTAAGATGGGCAGATGTGGCCGTGGTCGTAGCCTGAGCGTTTGTAGGGGTCGGTGGCAAAGGTGTAGGCAGAAGGGATGTCAGGGTCTTGGGGATATTGGTTGGATTCGGAGTAGTAGCGGCTTACATTTCTGGGAGAGTTGTCCCTGTCGAGTGTATAGCAGCTCCACCGTTGCGATTTTTTCAGGCAGTCCCATTCCAGCATGTAGTTGACGCCATTTTTTGCCGTGCTGTGTACGACGATGAGGTTGCTGCTGCCTCCTTTCATATGAGGCATTTCCAGACGTCGGTATTCTGGTTTCAGGGCGGGGTTGGCATTGGTATTCTTGCTGGCTGGGGTGGGGGTGGACGAGTTGTTGTCGTCGTTGTCGTCACCGCAGGCGGCCAGCAGGGTGATGCCGATGAAGAGGATGAATAGTCTTTTCATGATTAGGAGGTTAGAGGTGAGGGGTGAGGGGTGAGAGGTGAGGGGGTGCCTTTTTCTTGGAGAGGTTGAAAAAAGGTGCACCTGAGCGCATATGCAACTACGCTTCAGAAGCACCTTATATAAATATCTTTAGTGTCTCGTTGCTCGTCCGTCAGTTATTGCTGTCTTCGCGGCAGAGTCACGAGCGGAGATGGAAGAATCAAGCGATTACTTCTTGATTTTTCCGTAGCGGCTCATGAAGCGGTCGACGCGGCCGGCAGTGTCCACAAGCTTGTTCTTGCCTGTGTAGAACGGGTGTGAGGTGTTCGAGATCTCGATTTTCACCAATGGATAAGTCTCACCTTCAAATTCCACTGTCTCTGTAGTCTTGCATGTGGACTTTGTAAGGAACATATCGCCGTTGGACATATCCTTGAATACGACGGGGCGATAGTTTTCTGGATGGATACCTTTTTTCATTTTTTTTCTTATCCCACCAAATTTTTTCCGCTAATTGTGAAAAAAGAATGTATTTAGGACAGCAAAGGCGGGATGAACCCGCCTTCTGCCGTCATAGTTATGCGATGAGTGTTATCTCCTTCTAACCGCTTTGCGGCGCACATCGGCTTTGGTGCCGATGGCCTTTCCGCCAATTTCTGCGTAGGTCACCGACTTGAGTCCAGGTACCTTGAAGTATGCCTCGATGTTGCCATAAAGCAGCACTTCCTTACCCAAGTTGTCGGGGTTGTCAGCAAGGTTGAGCCCATTTCTGACGGCTCCGGAAGGCAACTGCACGGGCATGCACTTGCTGGGGTCGGTCTCGGAAGCTGAGGCTGCGATGAGCAGGTTGGTCTTCACGTCTTGCAGTACGCTGAAGGTGGCGCCTTCCTCGTAAGCCTGACCAGAAACGCATCCCACGATATATGCCTTGACATAGACACCGGCGCCAGAACCTGCTGCGATGGCGTCTGTCACGCTATAAGGCTTGCTGTATGAACCAGCGCCGCCTGGCTGCGGTTCGTCACCGCCACCACCTTGTCCGTCAACGCTGACGAAGTATGCATTCAATACCTCAATCTTGCCGTTGTAGTCACCACGGTTGCCGATGAGGGTGAGCTTGGTGCCGTTTTTGATGCCCTTGGCAGCAGCCAGTTCCTGGAATTTCTGCTTTTCACCACCCTTCTCGGAGAGCAGGCCGTAGACATATACCGAACCAGTGGCATCCTCGAGGTCGAAGTTACCATACTTGTCGCCATCCTTGAGGTTCTTGACGGTTCCGGAGAGCTTGTACCATACGTCGTTGCTCACTGCTGCGGCATTGAACTCTGCGATGGTCACGGCTTTCACCTCACCGGTTTCGCCGCCACCGCCGCCACCGCCTTCGGTCTTGCCGTTGAGCGAGTAGAGGTATGCCTTACCAGCCACTGTCTCAGGTGTGTTATTGCGATAGTTCATCAGTTGACCGTACACGATAACTTCGTCGCCGACCTTGATGTCAGTCTTGCCCGACTCAAACTTTTTATTTCCCAGATACAGGATGCGGAAGCAGTAGAATTCGCCATTCTGTGTTCCGTCTTCTGAGATATAGAAGGATGCGTTGCCATAGGTGCCACCCTCAGTGAAGGTGCCTTTGTCAGCGATGCGGGAAATCTTGCCTTTTACATAGACATCGCCCGTGGTTTCGTAGTTGTCATTGCTCGTCCATGTGAGGTTTTTCACTGCATCAGCAGCGCCTGCCGGATTATACGGGTCAGAGAGTGTGCCAGAGCCCTTTGCATCACCTCCGGTGCCGCCACCGCCACCGCCGCCTTCGGTCGTGCCGTTGAGCGAGTAGAGATATGCCTTACCAGCCACTGTCTCAGGTGTGTTATTGCGATAATTCATCAATTGTCCGCATATGATGACTTCATCGCCAACTTTGATGTCAGTCTTGCCCGACTCAAACTTTTTATTACCCAGATACAGGATGCGGAAGCAGTAGAACTCGCCATTCTCTGTTCCGTCTTCAGAGATGTAGAAGGATGCGTTGCCATAAGTGCCACCCTCAGTGAAGGTGCCTTTGTCTGCGATGCGGGAAATCTTGCCTTTTACATAGACATCGCCCGTGGTGTCGTAGACTTCGTTGCTTGTCCATGTGAGGTCTTTCACTGCGTTGGCAGCGCCTGCCGGATTATACGGGTCAGAGAGTGTGCCAGAGCCCTTTGCTTCACCACCGGTGCCACCACCGCCTCCTTCCGTTGTGCCGTTGAGCGAGTAGAGATATGCCTTGCCAGCCACTGTCTCTGGTGTGTTATTGTGATAATTCATCAGTTGACCACACACGATGACTTCATCGCCGACATTGATGTCAGTCTTGCCCGACTCAAACTTTTTATTACCCAGGTATAAGATGCGGAAGCAGTAGAACTCGCCTTTCTGTGTTCCGTCTTCAGAGATGTAGAAGGATGCATTGCCATAAGTGCCACCCTCAGTGAAGGTGCCTTTGTCTGCGATGCGGGAAATCTTTCCTTTAATATAGACATCGCCAGTGGTGTCGTAGACATCGTTGCTCGTCCATGTGAGGTCTTTCACAGCGTCAGCAGCGCCTGCAGGATTATACGGGTCTGCCAATGTTCCACTTCCGGCAGGCTCAGAGATGGTGCCGGGAACGTCTCCTCCCTTAGTAGGGAAGTCGAATGGTGATGGCACATCCTCGCAGCTGGTGAGGGCGAAGACCGCCAATGCCATGGTCAGTAATGAATAAATAGTCTTTTTCATAACTTTATGTCGTTTTTGTTCTTACTTTATTATATGGTTGATAGGCGGCTATTGTGCCGGTTGGATATCGCTTTCGGTACGCATGAGGATTTGCCATGTGTCGCGGAAGCGGGTGAAGATGCCTGTCACGTCGACCAAGCCAGTGGGCATCACGTTGCCAGCGAAGTCGGCGTAGGTGCTGGTGCGCAATACCAACTGACTGCTGCTGATGCCTTTGAACTGACGGTTGGCACAGTTGGCAGTCAGGGCGACGCTGCCGTCGCTGGGGGCAAAGACTGCCTTGCCGTCAGCGCCTTGGATTTCCACTCCTTTCAGTGTCATGAGTTTGCCGCAGTGCGACTCCAAATAGGCTGCATCCTTTATGCGTAACCTGTCAAACTCCTCAGGCACCACGCTCTGTGGGTTGGCTGTGCCGATGGGGCGGAAGTGCTGGTTCCAGATGAATCGGCTCATGCGGCTGACGTAGGTGGAACCGCTCTTGCTGGTATAGGGTGTTCCCACCTCGCCTTGTTGACCATAGGCACCTACGTAGAGTCCCTTGAGGTCGACGAGGATTTCCTGTCCCACTGGGAGTGTTCCAAAGAGTCCGCCCTGTGCGATGCAGATGATGAAGGCTCCTGTGCCGTCGTCGATGACCACCTCGTTGTAGATGTTGCCCTCGATGTCGTTGCCCGTCACGGTGCCCTTTATCTTGATGTCATCGGTGACCTCTTTCATGGAGCTGCTGCTGATGGTGCTGCTGAACATGGCCTTGAGGTCGGCGATGGTGATGACGTTGGTCTCTGAGATATCCTTGTTGCCAAAGACGTCCTCAGCCGGTGTGTACGGGTCGTCGTAACTGCCTGCCATGCATGTGGTGAGC
Organism: uncultured Prevotellaceae bacterium; assembly: GCA_902767775.1. GTDB lineage: Bacteria > Bacteroidota > Bacteroidia > Bacteroidales > Bacteroidaceae > Prevotella. The sequence goes on from CACXIP010000018.1 coordinate 97,607, forward strand.
AGGGTGCAGGCCAAAGTGATGAGGAAATAACTTATTCGTTTCATATCTTTGGTGTGTTTAGAATCTTAATGTCAGGTTGAGCATGCCGTTGATGCCGTAAGCGTAGTACTTCTTGGGATTGAGCGAGAATTTGTATGCCCTCACGTTGTTGACCGTGGTCTGTCCGTTTTCATCCTTGACGGTGTAGTCGCTGCGGCTCTGCTCGTAACCGCCTGTGCATATCTTGCGGTTGTTGAGGATGTTGGTGAGCGACAGGTTGATGGAGAGCTGCTTGCCTTTCTTCAGTCGCAGTGTCTTGCCCAGTGAGCCGTCGAGCATGAAACCGCCCTTGCCCTTGGCTTGCTCAGGCACGTTGAAGGTGCCGTCGTTGTTGACGATGTTCGGGTCGCCGGTCGCCATGGTGGTGAGCGTTCCCACGTAGCGGTAGCTTGGTGAGTAGCTCAGGTAGATGCGGTCGTAGAAATTGCCCTTGAGGTCGATGAACCATCCGTTGGCGTGGTAGTCGAGGATGATGCTACCTGCGGTGAGCGGTGTGCTTGCCTCGTGCATGCCCTTGTTCATCACGATGTCATCGGTGTAGATGGCTTTGGTAGAGTTCATATACCTCACCTTGGCATTGTTCAGGTTCTTAGCCTCGCTGATGGTACCGATGGCCTGGATGTTGAAAGATGATGAGACCTTGACGGTGACACCTGCCTCAACGCCGTAGTATGCCTTGTTGATGTCGGTCAGTGAGACGTAGGAGAACGAGTTGATGTCGTCGAAGTAGAAGTTCTGCCACTCCGTCACATGGCTCAGGTAGTTGTAGTAGGCATTGATGTTGACGTGCAGGAGTGAGTTCATGAACTGATAACCGAGTTCGCTGCTGAAGATGCGCTCGTTGCGCAGGTTGGTCACGAAGTCGTTGTTCATCTCGGGTGAGACGAAGGCTGTAGTGATTTGCGGTGCGCGGTGCTCGTATCCGATACCCAACAGGATGGTGTTGCCGCCACCGATGTTGAGGTTGGAGTTGAACTTGCCACCTCCGCTAACGAAATGAGCGGTCTTGCTCTTGCCGTAGGAGTATTCGGCAAACATACCGTTCTTCATCCGTCCGTCGCGCTGCATGCCGTCGTAGTTGAGCTTGGCGGAGACGCTGTAGTGGAGCGGACCGAAGTTCTCGGTGTAGTTGCCCCACAGCACACCGCGGCGTGCGTGCAGGTTGTAGTCATATCCGAAGCGGTCGCCCTCACCAACAACGCCATTGGGGTTGTTGAGGTCATACATCACTTCGTTAGACCCTTCGGCGTAGTTGCCCAAGGCGTAGGTGTTGACATTGTGGAATATTTGGGCACCCAGCAGGTCGTCCATGGTCTGGTAGTGCATACCCTTGTTGGCTCCCAGCATCACACCGATGTTGGCGTGCGACTTGGTGGTGAGTTGCTTGTGGAGGGTAGAGGACAAAGTGAGGTAGATGTTGTCGTTGTGTTTAGCCTGGACATAATACATGGCGTCGGCACCCTGTGCTGCAGCGTTGCGGTTGGCAGCATAGAGGCGGTCCCAGTTGATTTGCCTTGCTTCCTTCGACGATGTCAGGAAATCATAAGCAGCGTTGAAGTCTGCCAGACCTTGTTCGGTACGGTTGTTCAAGTCGTCCTCGTCCCACACGTCATAGTAACTGCTGGGCAGGTTCTTCCAGTAGTCGGGCTGGGGGTTGTCGGCATTGTTGTAGTTGAGCTTGGTGCTCTTATACCTGCTGTACTTGCCGTGGAGCGAGGTGATGAGACGTGTCTTGGAGTCGATGTTCCAGTCCCATGTCAGCACGGCACTCGGTGCGAAATCGTTGATGATGCGCGAGTTGCGTACCTTGCCGTTCTGGTAGCCCCAATAGGGGTTGTACTGGTAGTTGTTCGCCAACCAGTAGCTCTCGTCGGTGCCGGCGCCCTGCGATGCCCTCTCCGTCGGGTTGCCCCAAGTGGAGAATGAGATGGAGTGGTCGCCTGAAATCTTTTGAACACCGAGGTAGTAAGACAGCGAGTTGTAGAAGGTGCCTTCCACATATCCTCTGCTTGCCCACCTGTAGCCGAGGCTGGCGGCGAATGCCCATCCGTCCTTGCTGATGCCGCTGCCATAGGTGTACATCGCCCTGGCAACATAGTTGCGGTTGGCGCCGCTGAGCGACAGCTTGTTGCCTTGGGCCACCTGCGATGCCCTAAAGTTGTAGTTGTTGCTGCCGCCGATGCCCGTCATGGAGAAACTGTTGTCCTCGAAGGGCAAGGTGGCATCCACGTTCCGCGTGAGGTTGTTGATGCCGCCGACATTGGAGTATCTGAACTGTCCAGACTCCAAGTCGTTCATCAGTGCGCCATTCACGTAGATGTCGTTGTACTTCTGGCTGAGTGCTCTGAATCGGAACCGCACTGGCGAGAAGGTGAAACCCACCTCATTGGCGTATACGTTGGTGTTGCTGCCGAGGATGGTAACATTTTGTGACATGTCGTCGTCCTCACCCAACTGGGCCTCCGTAAATGTGAAGACCGCATCATCCAACGCACCGGTCTGCTCCAATGAGTCAACCTCTTGCGCAAAGGCAAGAGGGGAGTAGCAGAGAGCAAACACTGCTATTTTCAGCATTTTTTGCATAAGACAATAGGTTTGATAGTTGTGTTTGGATGCAAAGTAACAAAAAAACTTTGAAAAAAAAAAGCAATGTTTAATAAATTTTTGAACAAAAAATAATTTTTTTCGATAAAATTTCCGATATTTGCAAAATCAAACCAACAACTTGGATAACGCTCCATAGTGGGCACATCTATCATGGCTAACCAATTATCTATAATATGTATATGAAAAGACATTTTTTGCTATTCATTATGTTGCTTGCCGTGGCAGTATCTGCATCGGCTCAGAAGAAATACAATGTCTATGCCGTAGGGTTCTACAACCTGGAGAACCTCTTCGACACCTGCCACGATGAAGGTAAGAACGACTATGATTTCCTTCCCAATGGGTCATATAAGTGGAATGCCCTCAAGTACAACCGCAAGCTCCACAACATGGCTCGGACACTCGCTGATATGGGTACTGATACGGGCAGCGGAAAACTGCCACTCGGATGCGCCATCATCGGTGTCTCCGAGGTGGAGAACAGCCGTGCGCTCGACGACCTTGTGGCTCAGCCTGAACTGGCGGAGAGAGGCTACAAGTATGCCCACATCGAGGGACCTGACCGCCGCGGCGTGGACTGCGCGATGCTCTACAACCCGAAACTCTTCACACTGCGCGACGTGGAACTGATACCCTACGTTCCTGAACTGGAGGCAGATAGTTCGTTTATGACACGTGGTTTCCTCACTGTGTCGGGTATGCTGGCCGACGAGGCGGTGAGCGTTATCGTTTGCCACTGGCCGAGCCGCTTCTCGGGTTCATTCTACCGTGAGTGTGCAGGCCGTCAGGTGCGTGCCGTGAAGGACTCGCTGATGCGTGCCGACCCCAACCGCAAGGTTATTGTGATGGGAGATATGAACGACGACCCGCAGAACAAGAGTATGGCGGAGGAACTGGGTGCCAAGCCAAATATAAAAGATGTGGCCGACAACGAGATGTACAACCCATGGTGGAACGTGCTCAACAGTGGAACCGGAACGTTGAGTTATGAGGGCAGTTGGAACCTCTTTGACCAGATTGTGGTGTCGCCCAACATGCTCGACCGTGCTGGCACACGCGACTACTCCAAACTCACCTATTGGAGATGCAAGATTCAGAATTTCAGCTACTTGCTCCAGAGCGAGGGCCGCTACAAAGGCTCTCCCAAGCGCACCACCGCTGGCGGAGTATGGCTTGACGGATATTCTGACCACCTCCCCACAGCCATCTTCCTCATCAAGGAGAAGAATTGAGCACCGACATCATCCGCCATCCATGGGCTCCCTTCCTGCCGGAGCATACACGGTTGCTGATGCTGGGTAGTTTTCCACCCGACCCTCATCGGTGGGCGATGGATTTCTTCTATCCCAACTACATCAACGACATGTGGCGTATCTTTGGCATCTGTCTCCATGGCGACAAAGACAGGTATGTGGACGAGGAGCACCACACCTTTAAGTTTCAAGACATCGTCGCCATGCTGCAGGAGAGGGGAGTGGGGCTTTATGATACAGCGGTAGCAGTGAGGCGCACCACCGGCACTGCCTCAGACAAAGACCTGGAGGTGGTGGAACCCACAGACCTGAGTGCTCTGCTGCACCAGGCACCAGAGTGTGAGGCGCTGGTGACGACAGGCCAGAAGGCGACCGACCTCTTCACGGCACATTTCGGCATCCCCCAACCCAAGATGGGAGAGAGCGTGGGATTCTCCTTTGAGCAAAGGAAGATACGGCTCTACCGAATGCCGAGCAGCAGTCGCGCCTATCCCATGCGCTTGGAGCGCAAGGCTGCCTACTATCAGCCGCTCTTCGACCGCTATCTGATTTCAAAACCAACAACCATACAAACATGACAATTATCGGTATCGCAGGAGGAACAGGGTCGGGAAAGACCACTGTGGTGAAAAAAATCGTACAGGCCTTGCCGCCTCATTATGTGGCTGTCGTGCCACTCGACTCTTATTACAACGACACGTCGCACATGACGGAGGAGGAACGGCATGCCATCAATTTCGACCACCCCGACGCCTTCGATTGGAAACTGCTCAACAAGCAGATCAACATGCTGCGAAGGGGAGAGGCAATCGAACAACCCACTTATTCTTATATCCTCAGCAACCGCTTGCCTGGAACAGTGCATGTGGAACCCAAACCTGTGATTATCATAGAGGGCATCATGACGCTGTTTGACAAAAAACTGCGCGACCTCATGGACCTCAAGATTTTTGTTGATACCGACAGTGATGAGCGGCTCATCCGCAACATCACACGCGATGTGGTGGAGCGTGGGCGCACCGTCGACATGGTGCTTGAACGTTACCTCAACGTGCTCAAGCCCATGCATGAGCAGTTTATTGAACCGACGAAGAAATATGCCGACCTCATCATCCCTCAGGGCGGTGAGAATCTCAAGGGCATCGGCATCCTCTGCAAGTACATCGAGGGACTTGTTCCACGAGCAGATTTGGAAGAGTGATAAGACGAGTCCGACAAGTCCGACGAAAAACTTTGAATTGTGAATTCTAAACTATGAACTAAAATTTCGATTATGGCAAAGACACCAACTCCCCATATCGGGGCACAGTACGGCGAAATCGCCGAGACCGTCATCATGGCGGGCGACCCGCTTCGCGCCAAACTGATGGCAGAGAAATTTCTTGACAACCCAGTGCAATTCAACAAAGTGCGTGGCATGCTCGGTTTTACAGGCACACACGATGGCAAACGCGTCAGTGTGATGGGGCATGGCATGGGTATGCCGTCCATTGGTATCTACACCTACGAGTTGTACAACTTCTATGGGGTGAAGAACATCATCCGCGTGGGGTCGGCTGGCTCCATCAACATGGACCTGAAGTTGGGCGACCTCGTCATCGCCATGGGGGCATGCACCAACTCCAACTATGCTGACCAGTATGAGATGCCGGGCACCTACGCTCCCATCGCCAACTACGAATTGCTGCGCCGCGCGGCAGACACCTGCGACCGTCTGGGCTACCGCTACAAGGTGGGCAATGTGATGTCATCAGACGTGTTCTATGGTGAGAACGCCCACAACGACAAATGGATGAACATGGGGGTTCTGGCCGTTGAGATGGAGGTGGCTGCACTCTATATGAATGCTGCCCGCTCAGGTAACCGTGCCCTTGGCATCTGCACCATTTCCGACCACATCCTCACGGGTGAGGCCACCACTGCCGAGGAGCGCCAAAACACCTTCACCAAGATGATGGACGTAGCATTCTCCTTGCTCTGACACTCCCTTTCTGATGGTTCATTACAATTTATAGAGCATGGCTTGAAAAAGCCATGCTTTTGCAATGTAATATGATGTGCGATATGATCCACTCCTCATCCCTGATTACTCCGCTAAAGAAAACTGATAATGCTGTTTATGAAAATTGATTACATTGTTTAAGAAAAGCTGATCATTCCGCGATAACTCCTTTAACTCCTTAATTACTTGAAAGTAGATAGTTGAGTATATGCGAAACTAAAATTAAAAACTATTATAATAATGAGAAAAATACTGTTTCTTGTTTTATTGTTGGCTTTATTGCCCCAGATAAGAGTAGGGGGGCAGGGTATGGATGGACCGTGGAAAGGGAAACTGAAAGCGGGGGCACAGGAACTGACCATGGTGCTGCATATCGATGAGGGAAAGAAGACCGTCACGATGGACATCATCGAGCAGGGAGCGATGGGACTGGAGATGCAGGTGAAAAGCCTCACCGATGACTCCCTTTTGGTATCCATTCCCAAACTGATGCTGACATTTTCCGGAAAACGTACCGGCGACAAGATAAAAGGTACCTTTGTGCAGCGGTTGCAACCCCTCAAAGTAGAGATGGAGCGTGGCGATGTGTCGTACAAACGGCCACAAGAACCTATTCCGCCTTTTCCCTATCAGACAGAAGAGGTGAGGTTTGTCAATCCCGTTGCCAACGACACGCTATCGGGTACGCTGACTTATCCCCTGGGATACAAAGACAAGAAACGTAAACAACCACCAGTGGTGCTGATGGTGACAGGCAGTGGCGCAGAAAACCGCGATGAGGAGATTTTCTTCCACAAACCTTTCTTTGTGATTGCCGACTGGTTGGCACGTCACGGCATCGCCAGCCTGAGGTATGACGACCGAGGCTTTGCAAAGTCAACAGGTGTCTATGAAGGGGCTACCACACAGGACTTTTCGGATGATGCAGAGGCAGGCATCCGATATCTCAGAAGTTTGGGGAAATTCTCTAAGGTGGGACTGCTCGGTCATAGCGAGGGTGGTGGAATCGGTTATATGCTTGCCGCTAAAGATGCTATCGATTTCTTGGTGAGCCTGTCGGGGCCTGCATGCAAAATAGACACCCTGATGATGGTGCAGCTCAACCTCATCAGCCGTTCGCAGGGTGTGGCAAGCGATATTTGCAAAACGCCTGAGGATGCATGCAAGTACTTGAAAGCAACTTCTCCCGGAAACAAATGGATGGAATATTTCATCGCCATGGACCTTCGCCCATATGTGGCAAAGACCCATTGCCCAGTCTTGGCTTTGGGCGCGGAGAACGACCTCAATGTGCCTCCTTCTGTCAATAATGAGGCATTGGAGCAGTGTCTGCCCAAGAATCCGAAGAATGTCATCAAGGTATATCCCGGTCTGAGCCATCTGTTCCATCACAGTCCCACGGGCAATCCCATCCTCGCATTCCAAATCGAGGAGACCATCTCGCCCGAGGTGCTGCAAGATATTTCCGAATGGATTCTTTTAGTTGTTGAAAATTGAAGATTGAATAAATGACCACATTGTATCTGGTACGCCATGGTGAGACCGTGGATAATGCAAGACAGGTGATGCAGGGGCAGACACAGGGTGCCCTCAATGAGTGTGGCATCAAGCAGGCGGAGGAAGTGGCAGAACGTATGGCTTCTGTCGCCATCGATGCCTTCGTGTCATCCGACCTCAAGAGGTCGTACGATACCTGCGCCATCATCGCTGCCCGCCATGGGGCAGAGGTGGTTTCCACACCGCTGCTCCGTGAGCGCGACTGGGGAGACTTCACAGGGATGTTCATTCCTGACCTAAAGGACAAACCCTGGCCACCCAATGTGGAGCCGATGGGAACGCTCAAAGACAGGGCGCGACGCTTCCTTCGCTGGGTGGCTGAGACATATCCCAACCAGACCGTGCTTGCCGTGGGACATGGCATCATCAACAAGGCGATACAGTCGGTGTATTACGACAAACCCATGCATGAGGTGCAGAAGATGATGAATGCAGAGGTACGCATCCTGGAATTGGCTGATTAGGAGTTGAGAAATAAAAAATGGCGGGGCTTCCTTGAGGAGCCCCGCCTGCATTTGTTAACATGATTATCACTATACTATCCCAAAGAACAATCTTTTTTCCTTATAACTGAATACCTTATCTGCGTCCGCGTCCGCCGCCACCGAAGCTGCCACCGCCTCCGCCTCGGCTGCCACCGCCGCTGAATCCACCGCCACGGCTACCGCCACCACTGTGGCCACCACCGAAACTGCCTGAAGAGCGACTTGAGCTGGAGGGAGCGCTGAAGCTGCGAGAGGGAGCGCTGCTGCCACGGCTTGAAGATCCGAAGCTGCGGGAAGGAGTGCTGCTCGTCGAGCCTATGCTGCGTGAGGGAGAGCTGGTGCTCGGAGTACCAAAGCTGCGCGGGGAACTGCTGCCACGGTTGGGTGTGCTGAAGTTGCGCGAGGGAGTGGTGGCACCTGCTGAGCCAAAGCTGCGCGAAGGAGTGCTGCTCGAGGAACCCATGCTGCGTGTCGAACCGTTTGTGGAGGGACGTGCCACGCTGCGAGAGCCACCGCCAAGTCTGTTGTTGTCGCGAGAGAAGGTGCTGCCACCTCTGTCGGAGAGACCTGCTCCAGAACGTGTGCGGATATCACGGTTCACGTTGCTGTTGCCGCCGTTGCTGCCGCCGTGGTTGGCCACATCAGGATTGTTGCCGTGGTTGCCGCCAGGACGTCCGTTGTTTCCACCATGGTTGTTGCCTCCTCCACGGTTGCCGAAGCCAGGATTGCGTCCGTCACGTCCGCCAGGACCACCTTGTCCGTGTCCGTAGTCACCGCGGTCGAATCTGTCGCGCATGCCACCGTGTCCACCACGATTTCCGTGTCCACGTCCTGCAAAGTCACGTCCGTGATACCAGCTGCGTCCGCCGTTGCTTCTCCAACTGTGACCTCCACGATAGACTGTCCAGAAGTGGGGGCGTCCGAAGTAGAAGTAGTCGCGGTATGGGTAGCGGGCATAGATGCCGAAATGCCAGTATCCTCTGTCCCAATAGAGCGGGCGATAGAAATAGGAGGCAGCCAGATAGGCTTCATATTGCCACTCGAGCAGGATATAGCTCAGGTCAAGGTTGCGCTGTGTCCAGTAGACTCCGTAGAGGTCTGCCTGGGTGTTGACACTCATCAGGTAGTCGAGGTTGACCTCGTATGCGGCCTCGTACTGCTCCTCGGTGAGGTTGAGTTCATAGGCCATCTTGTCAGTAAGGAACAAAGCCTGCTGGCGGGCCTGCTCGTAACTCATTGCGCTTGCCGACAATGTGATGGTCAGCAGTGCTGTCATGGCTATCAGAATTCTTTTCATTTTCGTATGGTTTTATTTGTTAGAAATGTTTTGTCTTGTTCTCACGATGCAAAGAAACGAACTTTTCCAAACATGCTAAAAGGATTTTCCCTACATTAAGAGGGGAAAATCCCTAATCATTTTTTATGTTGCTGACTTTTGTTGGAAGACTTCTGCTTCCAATCTTTTATCCGCTGCCCAATGAACAGGAAATAACGTCCACAAAATGAGTTTTTTACCGCTAAATAGCACGGTTCTCGCAAAAAAGAACTAAATTTGCACTTTAATAAATGTCTCATTCAGCTAAAACCATCCATATCATTTGAGGGGTCGATGAAAACGAAGAAATTGTTGTCTGCCTTGATGATGTTGCTCATGTCATTGTCTGTTCATGCGGTGACCACGGTCATCAGTTATGAACTGCAAGACAGTTGGGGCGACGGATGGAATGGTGCCTCCATTTCCGTTGTGGATGCAGAGACAGGACAGGAATGGGCTTCCTTGGCCATTGCCTCTGGCAATTCCTCAGAGGGAACCTTTGCCTTGATATCTGGCCGTACTTACAATTTCATTTGGAATAAGGGTTCTTACGATTCAGAATGCTCTTTCACGTTTACTGATGCAAAGGGCAATGTCTTTCTCACGCAAAATGCCGGCTCTCCTATATCTGATGGCACACTCCTGACCTACATGGCTCTCATGAAAGGTGATGTCAATGCTGATGGCAAAGTCTCCATCACCGATGCGATGGATGAGTTGAAATGCGTCCTTGATGCCTCGGTACAAGAGGAGACGGGTGATGTGGAGATTAGGTATGAGTTGAGAGACCAATGTAATGACGGGTGGGATGGGGCTTCTATCTTGGTCTATGACACAGATGCGGAGAGTGAGTTGGAGAAGTTGACCTTGTCTGACAACGGTTTTGTGGAGGGCACGCTCGCCCTGGCCGCAGGCCACACCTATCAATTTGAATGGATACCTGGCTCCTTTGATAATGAATGCTCATTCATCTTATATGATTCAGAGGGAGTGGTGTTGTTTCGTTGGCCTGATGGAGAAGAAACTGAGCATGGGAGTGTGTTGTTTGAATATCAGGCACCAAACATTTCTTCGTCTGCCTCATCGGTCAGGGACTTGAATGATGATGGCAATGTCAACATCACCGATGTGATGATGATTGTCAACTACGTCGCCAATGGAATTCCTGTTCCTGATTTGGAACTTTCCTGCGAGTCGGTGGATTTGCTTGTTGACAGCAAAATCAGCATCAGTATCACTGCTGGCAGCGGCAACTATGAGGCTGTCAGTTCCGACCCGGAAAAGCTGAAAATAATTGATGGCGCTTTGTCGTTTTCTTTATTCTCCCAACATTTGGGTACTTATGTGGTGACGGTCAAGGATATGGACACTGGCCAGACCAAGGAACTTCAGGTGACGGTCAAGGAAGCTGAGATGTCATGCCCCGATAGCAACCACCCACACATGATTGACCTCGGCTTGCCCTCAGGGACAAAATGGGCGTGCTGCAACGTGGATGCCACAGCTCCTGAGAGCTACGGCGGTTACTATGCCTGGGGAGAGACAGCGGAAAAGGACGACTACTCTTGGTCTACCTACATCCACAGTGGCGGCTCAGAGGGCACCTGCCACAACCTTGGCACCTCTATCAACGGTACGCAATACGATGTGGCGCACGCCAAGTGGGGCGACACCTGGTATATGCCTTCCAGGGCACAAAGCAAGGAACTGTTCATCAACACCTCTTATGTCCAGACCAGTATGAATGGAGTGAAGGGTGTATTGTTCACCGGTTCCAACGGCAACAGCATTTTCGTGCCTGATGGAGGATGGAAAGAGGGAACGGAAATCAACGGCATGCAGAGTGATGAGTCTGCAGGGGGTGGTTATTTCTGGGAGGGAACACCACACTCTGACCATAATCAGGCATATTTCGTGAATCTTCTTTCTTTGGAAGAGGGTGGAGCAGACTATAACTACTCCGATGGGGCTGACCGATATTTGGGCTACAATGTCCGACCGGTCAGTACGGAAGCTGTTCCCCTGTCGGTTTCCTGCAACAACGTGGAGATAGCCAGTGGCGAAAGCACCGCGGTCGAGATTACCGCTGGCAGCGGCAACTATATCGTGGGCACCAGCAATGTCAATGTGGCCACTGTCACCATTGATGGCAATATGGTAAACATCACTGCTGTCGGAGGAGGCTCCACCACCATCACCATATCTGATACACAGACAGGAAAGAGTATTGCCGTCAGCGTGACGGTGCCGTCCTCACAGGTGCCTTATCATTGTCCCGACGACCATCATCCACACATGATTGACCTCGGTTTGCCCTCCGGCACGAAATGGGCATGCTGTAATGTCGGAGCCGACAAGCCAGATTCCGATGGCAGTTTCTATGCTTGGGGTGAGACAGAGGTGAAGGAAAACTACCTTTATGATAACTATGCACATTATCGTGCAGATGGTTTTGAGGGTGGTGCTGATGAAGAAGATGCCGGATTCGGAGATCGTAATCATTGGCGGAATCTTGGTGAAAGCATCAGCGGCACAGAGTTTGATGTAGCCTATGTGAATTGGGGCAATAAGTGGCAGATGCCATCTGATAGTCAGTTTGAGGAATTGCTCAACAACTGCGTGAGTGAAACGGTGACGATGGATAATCAGGTGGGCGTGAACCTTACCGGACCTAACGGCAATATCATCTTCCTTCCCCTTTCAGGGTATGTGAATGGAGGTCTTAATGAAGGCAAAGAAGATGGTGGCACAGGATATTATTGGTCGGGCAACAATTATTATCCGGAAGAATCGGAGTTGGAATGGAATGAAGAAGACAGTGTATATTCCCATATGTGGGGTGATTTCTCCTCATGCTATCATATAGATGAAGATGGTGGTCATAGGGATGTGGGCATTCCCCGTTATTTTGGCCTTTCTGTCCGCCCCGTTTATCATGAGTCTGGCTCTCTCTGTCCTGATGACCATCACCCGCACATGATTGACCTTGGCTTGCCCTCAGGCACGAAGTGGGCATGCTGCAATGTGGGGGCCGATATGCCAGAGGCCGATGGCAGTTACTTCGCCTGGGGTGAGACAAAAGAGAAGGAACAATACCGTTATGATAATTATGAGCATTATAGTGTTGAGGGATTCGGAGATGCTCAGGATGAAGTAGAAGAAAGATACAGATGGCGGGATCTTGGCGAAAGCATCAGCGGCACGGAGTTTGATGCTGCCTATGTGAATTGGGGCAACTCATGGTGGATGCCCTCGAAAGTTCAAATTGAGGAGATGCTCGACAACTGCTCCTATGAACCGATGATGTTGAATGGTGTTGCTGGTGTGCAATGCACTGGTCCCAATGGCAACAGCATCTTCTTGCCTTATACAGAGATTGTAGAAGGAAACGAAAAACATGGCATAGCGTCTGATGAGGAAGGATACTATTGGTCGGGAGACAACTATTATCCTGAAGACTGGGAGTTGGATGATGGTATGAGTGAGCGCATGTGGGGTGATTACTCTTCATTCTTCTTCGTTTATCCTGAACATGGCAGTTATGATAAATACATGCCCCGCTATTATGGTGCCACCGTCCGACCTGTTTATCATGAGTACACGCCATTGAAATTCTCCGCCGAGACCGTTGAAATAGAGGTGCTGGAGACCGCCACGGTAACTATCTTGGACGGCAATGGCGACTATGGCATATGTGATTCGTCTCCGTTGGTATTCTGGTATTCTTTTGATGGGACAACACTCTCTATCACAGGCACCCATGTCAGTGAGGGATATATTGAAATCATGGATAACGTATCTGGAGAGAAAGCCAAAGTCTTTGTGAAAGTGACGGAGAGCCATAGGGAGTTGCAGCCCATCTGTCCCGACGACCACCACCCGCACATGATTGACCTCGGCTTGCCCTCCGGCACGATGTGGGCGTGCTGCAACGTGGACACCGAGCATCCGGAGAACCAAAGTCCGACCAACTATGGTGGTTATTATGCCTTGGGTGAGATTGAGGAGAAGAGCGTTTACGATGAATCCACCTATACCCATTATGACCAGGAATCCAACACATGGGAAGAATTAGGTGACTTTTCCGGCACAAATAATGATGTCGCCCACATGAGGTGGGGCGAGACATGGTTGATGCCTTCGAGTGAACAAATGGATGAGATGCTCAACACTTGTGCATACGAGTGGAAAAACATCAATGGTGTTGATGGCGGTCTGTTCACAGGCAAGAATGGTAGTTCCATCTTTATTCCCGCTGCAGGCTATCGCTCAGGAACCAGTTTGGAGGAAAATGGCGAATGGGGTTACTGCTGGGGAGTGGACCAGAACAATAATCCATATTATATTTATTTGAATAGCGATGAAGGATGGTATGGATTCAACGGTGGCGACAGGGTATCAGGCCGTTCTGTCCGACCCATTGCCACAGAAATCCCCGTACCTCACTTGCAGTTGTCAGAAAGTTCGGTCAGTTTGTCTTTTGATGAAGGATACACAGTGGAAATCCTCTCAGGTAGTGGCAGTTATACAGTGGAGATTGACGAAGAAACGGTGGCTGAGGTCAATATAGAAGACAATAAAATCTATATCACACCGAGAGAAGGAGGCTCTGCCACCATTACTGTATCCGACACGGAGACAGGAGAGACCGCCACTATCCAACTGAGTATTGATATGCCTCCGACACCCTTCTCTCTTTCTGAGGAAATACTGGCCTTGGAAGTGGGAGAGACAGCAAAGGTTTATCCCAACGACGGTTGTGGCGAATATAATGTGGTTAGCAGCGATGAGAGTGTGGCAACTGTCGAAGTGGTATATCCTCAAGGAGACACGGAGGTAGACACAGGCGTTGATACTGAGGTAGACACAGATGTTGACACAGAAGCCATTTCTGCAGAAGGAATTCATTTCTTAATCACCGCAGCAGGTCCTGGCACCGCTACCATCACCGTGACCGACACGCAAAGCGGTCAGACCGCCACCGTTGAAGTGACCGTTAAAAAGCCTCTCCAGCTCACGCCGAACGAGTTGACTTTGGTGTGTGGGGAAGATGTTTCTGTATCTGTAAGCGATGGTAGTGGAGATTATACTGCGGAGAGCAGTAATGAGAATGTGGCAACTGTTGAAGTGGTATATCCTCAAGTAGACACGGAGATAGACACAGACGTTGACACAGAAGCTATTTCTGCAGAAGGAATTCATTTCTTAATCACCGCAGCAGGTCCTGGCACCGCGACCATCACTGTGACCGACACGCAAAGCGGTCAGACCGCCACTGTTGAAGTGACCGTGAAAAAAACTCTCCAGCTCACGCCTAACGAGTTGACTTTGGTGTGTGGGGAAGATGTTTCTGTATCTGTAAGCGATGGCAGTGGAGATTATACTGCGGAGAGTAGTAATGAGAATGTGGTCACGGTGTCTGACGTTGACAATGCAAATGGAGATAATGTCTTCTTCGAAGTCCATGCTGTGAATACCGGCACTGCGACCATCACCGTGACCGACACGGAGAGTGGCGAGACCGCTACTGTCGAGGTGACGGTAACGCAATGATGCTGGTCATGAAAAAGAAAAAATGCAGGGGCTAAGATTCTTAGCTCCTGCATTTTTTAGTATGTCAATTCCTTTACTATTATTTCAGTCTTTTGCACTCTGCTTGGAGGCAGACGGAGAAAATCGCCTCAATGACAATCATCAATGCTGCCAGCACCCATGGTGGAAAATAGAGACCTATGATGAGTGCGGCAATGGGAATAAAAATGGAGAAGTACAGGTAACTCTTTGAATCGTAGAGCCAACTGAACGGCATGAGATGCGCACCGAAAATCATGGCGTAGACCATCAGCATCTTCTCTGGCACCGCTGCCAGCGCCCACATGGCAATGAGGATGTAGAGCATTTGGTTGACCGAGAACAGGATACCTGCCTTTGTAAGCGGGTTGCCCTTGCCCTCAAAGTCTATCTTCAGCCATTTGGACATCAGCCAGGCTAAGGGAAACAAGATGGCTGAACAGCAGAAAGTGAGAATGTCTTTCATTTCGATGGTCATCCCTGAGAGGTGGACAGCACAAATCAGTATCCAAATCAAAACGGATGTCAAGATGAAGTGAAGTCCTTTCTTCTGCCTGATGGAGCAGTCTTTGATGAGTTGTTCTAATCCATGATGTATAATAATTGATAGTTGATAATAAAGGCTGGGTGTTCTCACATCTTGCGGAATCTCAGCACCAGACCTTCTGCAGAGAGAACCATCTTGCTGTCTGACAGTTGGTCGATGTGCAAATGAGGCTTCAGCGACCGCAGGCCATAGCAACTGATTTCGCCCACGTCGGTCACCTCTGGGTCGCCATTGGGACGGTCGTTGACAAATACCTTGTCCATCAGCAGTGAGTCTCCAGAACGCTCAAAATGCATGACGATTGGAATATGTCGGTTGTCTCGGTCACTGCACTCCACCAATTGGTTCTGTATGGCCCAAAACAAACGTTGGTCGCTCACATCTGTTGTTCCTCCCGAAAGGGTGTCGACCGCCTCCAGATGCCAATATCCATACAAATCGCCATGTGGGACAGACTCCAGTTCACAGCCTGTCATCATGCCCACCAACAGCAGTATTGGCAGCATCAAAAAACGACATTTCTTTTTCATGCTGCAAATTTAAGCAATTAATGCGAAATATGGACCAACTAAGAACTATGAATTAAGACCTACACAAACGGTTTCTCGCCTTTGCGGCGGATATAGCTGTCGAGAAGAATGTTGTAGACGATATATAATATAATGTCTATAGTGAGGGAATAGGTGAGGCTGATATCGAGGAACTGAACCATCAGGATGTTGATGACGCCAAAGAAGATGGCGGTGAGCAGGATGGCGAAAAGCGCTTGATGCTGTCCCAGTCCGGCGCGCAGCCATTTATGGTGGAGGTGGTTCTTGTCTGCCTGGAAGAGTGCTCTCTTGTGGAACATACGTGTAAGAACCACACGGACGACATCAAACATCGGGACGAGCAGCATGGTGATGGAAAGCATCAGTCCGCCACGGCGGAATTCCATGATGGCAGGGTTGTCCATGGCAAATTTCACGAACAGCATGCTGAGGATGAACCCCAGTGTCAGACTGCCTGAGTCGCCCATGAATATCTTCTGATTTTTCTCGGGGTCGCCGCAGATGTTGAAATAGAGGTAGGGTACGAGCACCCCCATCATTCCGGCTATCAGGATGCAATAGGTGATAAGACCAAAACGGATGAAGCAGGTGAGGAAGCCACCGAGGGCGAGGAACGACAGTCCCGCCGCCAGTCCGTCGATGCCGTCTATGAGGTTGATGGAATTGACGATGAAGACAATCATGAAGACAGTGAGGCAGGCTCCTACCCAGAATGGTATCTCGGCGATGCCGAAAAAGCCGTAGAGATGGTTGATGTATAGTCCAGAAAGCGGAAGAAGGGTTGCTGCGATAATCTGGACGAAGAACTTGGTCTTAGCGTCGAGTCCCAGCAGGTCGTCGATGATGCCCATCGTGTAGATCATAATCAGTCCGAGCATGAAGCAGCATGCCCACAGACTCACATGTATGGTGTTGCGGTCCTCATTGTGGCCCATCACGAGAAGGGCGAGTAGGAAGGCGAGTACCATGCTGGGCATGAAACTCAGTCCGCCCAATCGTGGAATTTTGTTTTTGTGCACCTTGCGTTCATTGGGAATGTCATAAAGCTTCTTCCGCTGACAAAATCTCATTATCAGCGGGATGAGGATAAAGCCTGACACAATGCTGATGGCGAAGGCTATAAAGGAATAAAGTGTTATTCTTGTCATTATTCTTGAAATAATACCTAATTAATTATGGTGCAAATATAATATAAAAAGGAATGCTTTCAAAACTTATTGTTGCTTTTTTTCAGTTCATTCTGGTTCATTTTGGTCCAATAAATCCATATCACGCCATTCTTGCTGAGAACCGCTTTCACCCCAATCCCACCTGAGTGCAAACTGCTGTTGGGTGACCAACCAGGTAAAGAAGACAAACTGGATGACGTTGACCAAACTCATCATCACGTTTTCTTGATAGAATTGAAGAACAAGCACATAGACGGCGAAGGCATAAACACATTTGGCAAAGCCGCTGCCGTTGCGGGCATAGCGGTAAATCCACCCCGACAGCACGCCGTAGACCAATGCGAAGAATGCCACACCACGGTAGCCAAAATCCATGAAGAAAGGCTGGAAGACCGTGTACACATTGGTGGGCAGCGGCACCCACACAAACTCCTGTAGTTTGGTGTTTACCTCAAAGTCGCCTCCAAATCTGTTGAGGAAGAGATAGACCGTTTGGAACGTATGTGAGCCAAACTGCGTGGAGATATCCTGTGAGATGCGCTCAAATGCTGCCGGTGGCGACAGCACGTAGATGGCGAAGAAGTCGAGGAAGGACATCGACTCGCTGCTGTCGCCCTCGCTGCTGGTGTAGTCGCGTGCCAGGTTGATGAGGAAGAACACCAGCACGACCACGATGACAGAAACGAAAATGGAGCGCGGGCGGATGACCCGCTTCTGGTAGAGGATATACATGAGGGAAGCGAAGAGGAAGAACAGCATGCCTTTCTCCATGATGGCAAAGGCACTCATCATGCCTGCCGCCACGATGGTGAGTACCTGCCACAGCGGCACTTTGGGATATCGCCACAGCGCCACGACGATGAGCACTTGGTTGAGCACGTAGGAGTAGTTGAGGAACCCATACTTCTCATCGCCGAACACCGCCAGCAGACGAAGGTTGTTGAGCATGTCGGCCGTGTCGAACATCATCACCACCTGCATGATTTTGTAGAGGTAGAGCGGTGTGATGACCATCGAGATGACATACAGCGTGGTGAAGAGCAGACCGCTGGTCTCCGGTATCCGCCTTGACGTCTCCTCGGGATGCGCTACGGCAGGCAGTAGGTAGTAGGTGAGAAGTGATGATGCGCAAAAGATGGGCAGCCACAGAGCGAGGCTTGTGTGGAACTGCGTGCCGAGAGGGTAGAGGAGGTCGCCTTGGAATTGGAACATGACCACGATGGCGAGCCACACAGCGGTAGTGATTGTCCACGGTGCGAAGAGGTCGCCAGCCTTGAACAGCATGTAACCGACGAGCAGAATGCTCATGATGATGATGAGTATCAGGTCCATAGGCTATGTTGGTCGTTTTTCACTGATGGCACGTCGCAGGAGCAGCACCCAGGTGGTGACGACGAGGGTGATGAAGACGAACGTCAGCACATACCCCATCGTGGCGGGTGCGGTTGGATGCTGCGGTACCGTGGCATTGCTCAGTATGGCAAAGGTGTAGGAGAACTTGCCCACCAGTGCCTCGCAGCGGCGGTATTGCTCCATTGCCTTGCTGTAGTTGGTAAAGGCATTGGCATACTCGTTTTGCAGGTGCTGCTCCATTGAGATGGCACGGGGTGTGCTGAGGTCGTTGTGCGTGTCGCGGAAACGCGCATAGTCGTTGCGTGCAGCCATAAACCGTTCATTCTCTTGGTTGAGTTTCACCGCAGCCTGTTCGAGGTCGCGTTGTGCGCGGTCGCGAGCATAGTTGGCCATATGGCGTTGCAGGAGCACTCGGGCAGAGTCCGCCATAAGGGCCGCCACCACAGGGTCTTGGTCGGTAGCCTGGATGATGGTGGTCTTGTATTTTGGCGAGACCTTGGAACGGATGTTGTGCTGGATGATGTCGATAACTCTCGTATGTTCTTCGAGGTCAGGGGCAAAGAGCGACTGCCACCACGGAGTGCGGTGGTGGTCGAGGATATGGTGGTAGTAGTCGGTATGGAGAGGTTCGATGCGCATCCGTGCCATTTCCTCGGCAAATTCCTTGGTAGGCACGAGCATGGAATATACCTCAGGCTGTCGCAGTCCCTCTTGGTCGCCTAAGGCGGTCTTTGCCCATGAGGCAAAGCTGTTGAGACCCAGCAGGAGGTCGGTCTCTTCTTTCTCATTGGCGATTTTCACCTGCGCGGAGTAGGACTTGGGGATGGAGGCGCAGATGATGATGGCGAGAGCAATGGCTGCTGCTGCCGCAACAGCATATGTCCGCCAATGTCTCCGGCAGACATCCCACGCACTCCACGCGGGCTGGTCGTTGTTGTAGTTCCCGGCGGTCATCGCAGCTTGTGCTTATCGTATGATGAACACCTGGCGACGTTTCTTCCAAACGAGGAAGAGGATGTATGCTACAGCACCCAGGAACATTGAGAGAATGAGCACCGAGAGTTTCGACTTGTTGATGTGCTTGATGGGCACCGAAGCCGACTGCACGACGGTGAAGGCAGGGGTGCGCTCCTGCACCTTTGCCTTGGAGAGTTGCAACTGCTCGTAAATCTGCGTGTAGGCATTGTATTTGAGTTGCATGTCGTTCTCCAGGTCATCCTGCTTCGACTTGAAGGTTTGGAGCATCAGGTCCTGATTGGTGTCGCTGAACGATGCATATTGCTGTCTTGCCTTAACATATTGTTCGCGCGCCTCAGCGAAGAGCCGCTCCATGTAAGCGAGGTCGTTGCGTGCCTTTTTCGTGCGGTATTCGGTGATGAAATTCTGCAGGCGGTTGCGCACGGAGTCAGCCATCGTGGCAGAGATGAGCGGGTCCTGGTCGGTCACCTCGATGGTGATGACGCTGGTCTTCCTGTCCACCGAGCAGTCGATGCTCTTGCCGATTTTGTGCGCTACGTTGTATTGCTTTTTTGTGAGTCTGAAGGGATTGACCCGGCTGTCATCGGTCGGCGCGCCGCTGTCGTCGCCTTTCATCTTCTCCACCAAGTTGGCAAGCCATTCGGCAGGCTTCCTATACCAAGCCTTGCGCGTATGGTTGTTGAGGTAGTCGTAGTAGTCGGTGGTGAGGCTTCCATCCTTGGTCTCCACGGTGACGGGGAAGAGGCTGACAAGGAAGTCGGTCGACTGGATGAGGTCGGGATAGAGTTCGGGATAGATGGCGTCGTTGCTGTTGCCGAAGTCCATGTCCATGCCCACCATGGAGGCGAGCGACGATATGTTCGACGTGAGACTGTTGCTGGTGGCGGTCTCCGGGGCGAGCATCACCGATGTGCGGTATTCCTTGGGCGTTCCGAAAGCGACGGCGAGTCCGATGATGCCGAAGATGCCCATGGTCACTCCCATCCAGAGTTTGTTGTCTTTGATGGCTCTGAGCAGGGCGATGATGTCGATTTCTATCTTGTTGCTCATGGCTGTTTACTTTAAGATGCTGGCGAGAGTGGCGATGATGGCGGCGAATGAGCCCACTGAGGTGGCGATGCTCAGTGTTTCCTGCAGCGAGGTGTGTGTGATGGGTTTCGACGGCACCACAATCTCGCATCCCGGCATCGGTTTCGCTTTGTGGCTCTTCTTTGCCACCTTGCCGTTCATATAGATGACGTAGGTCTGGCGCTTCTTTGCCTTGTTGCCGTAGCCGCCCGCCTGGTCGATATAGTAGCTGATGCTGCGCCCCTCCTCATAAGCCACAGAGTTGGGATGCATCACCTCGCCGCTGATTTTCACTGTTCCTGTATACTGCGGTACGATGATGCGGTCGCCCTCGCGGAGCATGATGTCCTCATCGCCGCCAGGTGAGCGAAGTGCCTCATCGAGGTCAATACCCACAGGGTAGGTGTCTCCCACCTCATATTTCTGCAACTGCTGCGTCTGACTGACGTTGGCGAGGCTGGCGTTGCCGCTTCTCGCAATTTGCTCCTGCAGGTTGACCTCTGCCTGTTCACGCGCTTTCTTGAGTGCTTCGATGGCATTCATGCGCTCCTCCTGAGTGTAGCGGCGTTCCAGTCGGGCTCCTTTGGCGTAAGCCCGGTCGTTGAGACCACCTGCGGCCTTCACCAGTTCGCTGATGCGCATGTTCTTGGTGGAGATGGTGTAGGGGCCGGCAAACATCACCTCGCCCTCGATGGTCACGTTCTGCTGTTTGTATGAGCCTGGGCTCTTGCGCACATAGACCTCATCGAATGGCATGAGTGTGAAACCAGGTTCTCCTTCGATGACGAAGCCGTCTTTGATGGCGAAGGTGTAGGTTTGTGAGCGTATGGAATCTGTCGTGATGGCATGTGGGTTGGTCACGCGCCGAGCCACGTCGATTTTCACTGCCGAAGCGGTCTCCTTGAGTCCACCTGCCTGCAGGATGAAGTCCTCGATGGTCTCATTGGCAGCATATTTGTAGATGCCTGGGTAGAATACCTCGCCATGGATGGTGAGTGTCTGTTCTTCCATCATGTCCTGCTTGGTGGGGATGAACAGTTCATCGTTGGGCTTGAGGGGGATGTCAGCCTTTGTGCCATCGAGAATTCCTTCGATGTCGAGCCTGATTACCTCGCGGGTACGGTCCTCCTTGAGTCGGTGCATCACGGCATGAGCAGTGAAAGCCTCTTCCTTGAGTCCTCCTGCCGCCTCGATAAGTTTCCTCACCGTATTGATTTCGCCATCCATCTGGTACATGTCGGGACGGAACACAGCACCCTTGATTTGTGCCATGTTGCTGTAGCGGCTGATGATGGAGTCGACGGTGATGGAATCGCCATCGGCAAGGATGAATGACGCCATGTCGAATTCATCGACGGTATACACAGAGCGCTCGCGGCCTGTCTTGCGGATGACGCGCAGCGACTGTTTGTAGGCATCGCCGGTGAATCCTCCCGCATATTTGACAAGTGACTGCAGACTCTCGTTGCGCTTCATCTCATAGTACATGGGCCGCTTCACCTTGCCCTCGATGCATACGAGGCAGTCGTAACTACCCACCATAATCATGTCGTTGTCCTGCAACCTGACGTTGCCGGTCATGCGGCCGTTCTGCAGGTAGTCGTAGACATCGACGACAGAGAGCAGTTGGCTGTTGCGGTAGACGCGGATGTTGCGCAGTGTTCCGATATCGGTGACACCCCCTGCCATGTAGAGGGCGTGGAAAACGCTGGCGAAAGCCGAGAGGGTGTAGGTGCCTGGGGTCTTGACATCACCCACCACATTCACCATGATGGAGCGGGTCTCGCCGACTGTGAGCCGTAGTTTCGAACTCTGGTAGCGTGCGCCGAGTTTGGAACGGATGGTGGCATTGGCCTGCTCCACTGTCATTCCAGCCACATATACTGGTCCATAGCCTTCGATGACGACCCGTCCGTCGGGCGACACGGTGCTCTCAATGGTTTTCTGCGATGCTCCGTAGATGTCGATGTATACGGCATCACCAGGGCCGAGCCGGTAGTTCTCCGGTGTGGCTATGTTCATGTTGGGCTCGAAGGAGAGGCGCTTGTTGTTGAACAGGTCGTGGCCGTAGATTTTCTTCTTCTGTTTCTTCAGCTTCTCCACGAGGTTCTCATACATGGTGATGGTGTCGCCTGGAAGCCACTCGTTGAGTTCGTCGAGAAAATCGTTGTACTCATCATCATCGTCGTCGAAGGTGCGGGTGGTGATGACATCGTCCTTGATTCTCATGCCCGAGTTGTAGTATCCCTTATTGCCGGAAATGTCGGTCGTCTTGTCATCGTACTGACCATCGTAGCCCTGCATCTTTTTCTTGTTGCGGGTGCGGTCGTCGGTGGTCTCGGTGCTGTTGCTCATGGTGCCGAGGCCCTGCTCTTTGGCAAGTCGCTCATATTTCTGCCTGACGCGCCTGAGCTGCGTGACATCCACGCCCCTCTGTATGAGTTGGATGCCTATCTGTTGCTGCGAGGTGCCCTCTTGGTGCTCTTTGACGATGTATCTGAAAACCTGGTCGTCGGTCATCGACGATTGTGCCGCAGCGCACAAGGGGATGAGCGCGGCGAACAAGATCAAAAACACGTATTTTCTCATAATCTCAGAATTGCTCGTTGTTTGTTGTCGTGGCAGCCTCTGCCGGAGATGGGGTGGGGTGGTGAGGCTTGGTCTGATTATATTTTTGTCCCTCAGAGGATTGGAAGAGGCATCCTATGGTTTGGATGATGATGCTCAGGTCGGTACGGAGTGTCCTGTTCTCCAGGTACCTGATGTCCATGTCGAGTCTCTTGAGCATCTTCTCCATGGTGTCGGTATAGCCGTTGTAGATGGTCGCCTCGGAGGTGAGGCCGGGTTTCATCTGGTAGATGAGCAGGTAGTCATGGGTATGCTCCATGATTTGGTCGATGTAGAATTTGCGCTCGGGGCGCGGACCCACCAGCGACATGTTGCCGATGAGCACGTTCCACAGTTGGGGAAGTTCGTCAAGATGGTGGTCGCGGAGGAACTTCTCAAATGGGGTGGACTGCACGCTGTCGCTCTGTGCGATGAGTTGCGGTCCCTCGTCCTCCACGACGGTGCTCAGGGTGCGGAACTTGTAGATGGTGAATGGTTTTCCCTTGTAGCCTATTCGTTTTTGGGAGAAGAACACAGGACCGTTGCGCTGTATTTTGAGCATGACGGCGAAGAGGATGAAGACGGGGGAGAGCACAATAAGACCCACGAGCGAGCAGAGGATGTCTGCCCCTCGTTTCACCATGCGCTGCCAAGGTCTCATGGCATCATGGCTGTATGCCAGGCTCGCTGCCTGTTCATCGTATGTTCTTGCCAAAATGGATAGTTTCTTACATTATATATAACCGCAAAACGGCTAAATTGTTGCAAAGGTAGTGTTTTTTTTGTAAAAAAACAGATGTAGGGGGCGAATAGTCGGAAAAATGATGGCTGTGTCGCAAAAAAGTGGTATCTTCGCACACTGCAAACACAAAAATAGGAGTTACCTAATAGTTATTTAAATGAAGTCTCGGTTGAATCAAAAGGATAAGTTTTCCATACTCTCATGGTTGGACAGGCTATGGCCATATTTGGTGATAGTGGCGATGGGGGTGGTACTTGTGTGCACGGAGTACAATTATCTTGCCCGTGTGGATGAGCAGAACCTCTTTCTGCATACCCCTCTATTCCTCAGGCAATGCATGGTGGTGTCGGGAGGATTCCTCTCCTGGGCAGGAGCGTATCTCACCCAAATGCTATATTATCCCCCATTGGGCGTGGCGGTGCTCTGCCTGCTTTGGATGCTGCTGGTCTTCCTCATGCAGCGAACTTTTCGTATCCCCACCCGGTGGTTGGCGGTGACCTTGATACCCATCGCCATGCTGTTGCTCACCGATGTGTATCTGGGCTATTGGATTTACTACCTCAAGTTGCGCGGCTTTTTCTTCGTTGCCACCCTGGGGGTGATGGGAGCGGTGGCGCTCTGCTGGATATACCGTGTGCTGCCAAGAGGTTTCCGCACCCTGTTCCTGCTTCTGGCTGTTGTGTGCTGCTATCCGCTCATGGGATTCTATGCATTGTTGGCAGCCATACTGATGGCGCTGGTCGGTTGGCATGCGAGGGGAAATGGCAAGGCATGGGCTGCCGCCGACACGATTTTGGCATTGCTGGCAGTAGCCGCCGTACCCCTGCTGTATTACCGACTCTGGTATCACGAGACTCCCTTGGAGAACATCTATTGGACGGCATTGCCCATCTATCGGCTCCGCTTGGAGAGTTTTCCTGCCTATCATATCCCATATGTCGTCATCGTGCTGTCACTGATGGCGATGGCAGTGTGCTTCCGTGAGCAACGGAAGGCGCTGAAGGCACCGAAGAGATGGATGGATGCCTTGCTGATAGGCATACTGGCTGCGGTGCTTGCCGTTTTCTGGTATAAGGACGGCAATTTCCACAGAGAGATTGCCATGCGCCGATGCGTCGACCAGTTGGACTGGGACGGCGTGCTGCGGATAGCCCGTGAGACACCCGATGAACCCACCCGCGACATGTGGATGATGAAAAATCTGGCACTGACACGGACTGGCAAAATCGGCGAGGAGATGTACAACTACCGCAATGGTGCCAAGGCTGCTAACGCACCTTTCTCCACCCGTCTTGTGCAGTGGGACGGCAAGATGCTCTATCTCAACTACGGCATTCCCAACTACTGCTACCGCTGGTGCATGGAGGACGGTGTGGAGTATGGTTGGAGAGTGGACAACCTCAAACTGATGGTCAAGTGCTCGTTGGTCAATGGTGAATTGGATGCGGCACAGAAATACATCGGTCTGCTTAAGAAAACCCTGTTCCACCGTAAGTGGGCACAGCGATATGATGATTTTGTACACAATCCCCAGCTTGTCGTTCAGGATCCGGAACTGTTGGCCATCCTTCATCTCCGCAGCCAAGAGAATTATCTCAGTGGCGATGACGCGCTGACGGAGCGCTTCCTCATTGAGCATTTCGTGGGGACGGAAAGCAAGAACCCTGTGCTGCAGGAACAAGCCTTGTTGGCATCGATGCTTGTGCGCAATCCCAACCTCTTCTGGTTGCGTTTCTATCAGTATACAGAACTCCACAAAGCCGACCGTGTTCCCACGCTCTATCAGCAGGCAGCCTGTCTCTATGGTGGGATGGACGACAAGGTGGATGCCAGCAAGATGCCTTTCGACAAGTCGGTGCTGGAGAGTTGCCAGATGTTCATGGATGCCTTTAAGTCATACCGAGATCAAGGTATGGGCATGGACCAGATCAAACCTCGCATGAGTGGCTTCCAGAATACCTATTATTATGACTATTTCTTCAACCATTATCAAGAGGAGGTCTATTGACTTCATCCGCCAACCCAGTGGTTGCTATCAATCAAGAGTTTTTCCACCAACAAAGAGGAGATAAGAAGATGAAAAAATGGATGATTGCCGCCTTTGCGGCTGTGCTGCTCATGTCGTGCAGGCAGACCTCTGTGCCTGAGCAATATACTGAGAGCAACATGATGCCCAAGATATATCCGGAATACTTTGACGTCACCGTGCCGGTGAACATTGCGCCCCTGTCGTTCGAATTGCTGCTGATAGTCGATGATATGGTCACCCGCTTTTCAGCAGAGGGAGACGACATTGTGTGCAGCGGTGTCAAGGTGTGTCCCGACATCGACGAATGGAAGTCTTTGACGGAGAAGGCAAAGGGGAAGGACATCAACGTGGAGGTGTTTGCCAAGAAAGACGGCAAATGGTTGCGCTTCAAGCCTTTCGCCATCCATGTGTCGCCCGACAGCATCGATGCCTATCTGAGCTATCGTCTCATATCCCCCTCGTTTGTGGCGTATGAGGAACTGACACTCAATCAACGTTGCCTGGAGAACTACGATGAGCAGGTGATGGTCGACAACATGCTCTGCAGCACGGAATCGGGCGGACAGTGCGTCAACTGCCACAACTACCAGCAGTACAACCCCGACCGCATGCAGTTTCATGCCCGTCAGAACCTTGGCGGCACCGTTATCGTATATGACGGGAAAGTGGAGAAGGTGGACATGAAAACCGACTCGCTGATTTCTGCCGGCGTGTATCCCTCATGGCATCCCTCGCTTCCCATCATCGCCTATTCCACCAACAAGACGATGCAGAGTTTCCACACTACGGACATCAATAAAATCGAGGTGCTCGACTCCGAGAGCGACCTCGTGGTCTATGACGTTGAGCATCATGAGGTGACGTCTATTGAGAAGGGGAGGGATGAATTTGAGATTTTCCCCTTCTGGGCTCCCGACGGCAAGTACCTGTATTTCTGCAGCGCACATTTTGAGTATGAGAACGACAGCGTGGATGCCGTGGAGGTCACCATGCGTGCCAAGGAACTGAAATACAATATCTACCGCAAGGCGTTCAATCCCGACAATCGTACGTTTGGTGAGCGTGAACTGGTGTTTGATGCCGCAGCCATGGACAAGAGTGCCACTCTGCCCCGCATCTCTCCCGACGGGCGCTGGCTGCTCTTTACACTGGGTGAGTGGGGGTGTTTCCATATCTGGCACCGCGATGCCGACCTTTGGATGATTGACCTCAAGAATGCCGGAGATTCCGGATTGTCCGAAGAGCGTGGTGATGCAGGTATTTCAGGCAGTGCCATGCCTGCCGATGGCATCAACTCCGACAATACGGACAGCTATCATTCCTGGTCGAGCAACGGCAAGTGGGTGGTGTTTTCCTCGAGGCGCAACGACGGGGTATTCACACGGCCATTCATCGCCCATTTTGACGGCAAGGGCGGTTTCTCCAAGCCTTTCGAACTGCCTTCCAAGAACCCAGACTACCACCGCCAGTTGCTGAAGAGCTACAATGTGCCAGAGTTGATGCGCGGTCCGGTGACTCACACCCCCCAGGAGTTTGCTGATGTGCTCAAGTCTCCCGGCACCCCCGTGAAATATGTCTCCCGGCTGAGGAAATAATGCTCTTCGGAGTGCCGGAAAGCCCGGAAGAGCCGGAAAGCCCGGAAAATCCGGAAAATCCGGAAAATCCGGAAAAATAATAGATATATCGCGATGAAAGAAGACAAAAATCCTACCCAGGACAAGGGCGATGGCCTCCCCAAAACCGGAGGTGACAAAAGCGAACAACCTGCCGGGCTTACCATCAATCATTATTCCGATGGGACGGCCAGCGTGTTGCGGAAACCCGTGGTCTATACCGAACTCCGTTTTTATCAGCGCAGTGATGTGCTTTATCAATTGACCCAGGTGTTTTGTCAGCGATATATGAAAACCCACGGAGACCGTACGGTGGACCAGATGGTGCAGGCTGCCAGAAGCACTAAACAGAATATCACAGAGGGGAGCAGTGACGGTCAGGTGTCTATGGAAGTGGAATTGAAATTATTGGGGATAGCAAGGGGCAGCAATCTTGAACTGTTGGAGGATTATAAGGATTATCTCAAGAAAAAAGGATTGGTTGAGTGGTATCAAAACAACCCACGTTTTGAAAAACTTCATCGTTTCTGCACTGAAAACAGTACTTACGAGGCGTATCAGCCGATTTTGGTGAGAATGGATGATGAAGAACTGGCAAATATGGCCATATGCCTCTGCCATCAAGTTGACCGGGCATTGGAGAGCTATATACAAAAGAAAGACCGTGAGTTTACTACCGAAGGCGGAATTCGTGAGCGCATGACTGCTGCAAGGTTGGAGCAAAGAACATCTCAAAAGCAGATTATCGAGAGTCAGCAAAAAGAAATCACTTCTTTGCAACGAGAGATAGATGTCCTCCGTAATGAGATAGGCATTCTTCGGAGTGAGATAAATGTTCTTCGGAGTCAGAATGAAATGCTAAAGCATGAGAATGAGACGCTAAAGCATGAGAATATTTAAATCTGATTTGCCCATGAGAAAAGCCGCTTTTATTCTCCCTTGGCCTTACTGGATATTCCGGATATTCCGGATACTCCGGGTTCTCCGGATTTTCCGGGTTTTCCGGATGAGCAGGGCTTTTCGGGCTGTTATGATGCTGGGGGCGATGCTTGCCTTCTTGCCTTGCGTCGCGCAGACAGAGCTGCGGACGGAGGCACAGGCGACCTTCTCTTCGGGCGACAACACCCCGCTGTGGCTCAATGCCAATAAATACGGACTATCCTCGCTGGAAACCACCAATGGATATCTCCGGGCAGGCATTTTCCGCTCGATGGAATGTGATTCGGCTCGTAAGGTGGCTTTCGCCTACGGTGCCGATGTGGCTGTCACCACTCATTTTACCAGCCGCTTTGTCGTACAGCAGGCTTATGGCGAGATGCGTTGGCTCCGCGGATTATTCACCATAGGCAGCAAGGAACAGCCTGTGGAACTCCGCAACCAACAGCTCAGTAGCGGACCGCAGACACTGGGTTCCAACGCCCGACCATATCCCTCAGTGCGTGTTGCACTGCCCGATTATTGGGATATACCCTTCACCAAGGGATGGGTAGGCATCAAGGGACATATAGCATACGGCATCCAGACCGACGGCAGATGGCAGCGCGATTTCACAGAAGAGCAGTCGAAATTTACCGAACATACCCTGGTGCATACCAAAGGGGGCTATCTGCGCATTGGTAAGCCTGAGCATGCCTTCACCGCCGAAATAGGTTTGGAGATGGGTTGCCAGTTTGGTGGCACCTCACACCAGTTCGATAATG
Source organism: uncultured Prevotellaceae bacterium (assembly GCA_902767775.1). Taxonomy (GTDB): domain Bacteria; phylum Bacteroidota; class Bacteroidia; order Bacteroidales; family Bacteroidaceae; genus Prevotella. The sequence continues at coordinate 126,793 of CACXIP010000018.1, forward strand.
GTGTGCATACCACTTTGGAGAACGATGCCAGTCCGAGGGGTTTTCTCCATGCTTTCATCCCTGCTGGGGGCGACAGCGGAGAGGGCGATTATAAAAATAAGGAGGGTAATCATCTGGGCAGTTATGTGCTGAGGCTCAACTACAACCGTCCTGCTTGGCGGCTGTCACTTTATGGCGACCATTTTTTTGAAGACAGTTCGCAGATGCTCTTTTTGGAATACGACGGCTATGGAAAGGGTGACGAATGGAACGAGTGGGTGGACAACAGGTGGTTTCTTTACGACCTACGCGACATGATGCTGGGGGCAGAGGTGCAGTTGAAACGCCAGAAATGGGTGACCAATATCGTGGCAGAATACATCTACTCGAAACATCAGAGTGGACCTGTGTATCATGACCGTACACCATCGCTCTCCGACCACATCGGTGGAATGGACAACTATTATAACCACTACATCCACACAGGATGGCAGCATTGGGGTATGGTGAACGGCAATCCCCTCTACCGCTCTCCGCTCTACAATGGCGACAAGACCATACGTACGCTCAACAACCGTTTTAAAGCATGGCACCTCGCCATAGCAGGACACCCTGCCGAAGGACTCTCTTATCGGCTGATGTGGACATGGCAGCAGGGACTAGGTACGTATGACCAGCCATCCACCCGTCCTGAATATAGCCGATATTATCTTGCTGAGGCGGGTTATGATTTTCCACAGCGCTCACGCCTTGCCGGATGGAGCATCAAGGCGGCTTTCGGACTCGACCATGGCTATTGGACCGGCAACAATACGGGCGCACAGTTCACCGTCGCACGGCGCCTGCATATTTCTGGCAGATAGATGATGCTGGCTTTCCGGCTCTCCCGACTCTCCCGGTGATTATGATATCACACTGGTGAAACGCTCGACAAAGCGGCGGAAGGGTGGGATACGCATAAGCACCTGCTCGAAGAGCGCTATACCCACTAAAGCGGTGGCGATGCCTAAGAGCACGTCGATGATGTAGTGATGGCAGGAATATACCGCCGTCCACCAGATGCCCATGGTGATGATGGCGAAGACAATGATGACGCTCCACCGCTGCCGGCTCATCACGGCATAGATGGTGGTAATGAGCATATAGGCGGCATGCAACGATGGCAAAGCTGCGAAGATGTTGGAATTGCCCACATAGATACTGTTGAAGACGGGTATGCCGATAAGTTCATCAAAACGTCCCAGTCCCGCCACATTGCCCGGTGTGGAGAAGTCGGGCTCAAAGCCGAAGTTGATGGCATACCATGGTGGAGCCGCCGGATGGATATAATAGCCGCAGAACCCAATCCAGTTGACAAGTAGGAAGACAAGAGAGAAATGGGCATACATGCGCCGCTCGCCACGGAAGAAGAGCCACAGTCCGAAGGCTACGGGCAGCGGTACCCAGCAGAGGTAGAAAAAGCCAGCCAGCGCATCGGCCACCGGGTGGTGGTGCTCCATGAAGAATTCATTGGGCGTGATGACCTCACCATTGGCGGCGATGCCAAAAAGGTTGCGTTCTGCCTCGTAGAGCGGTTGTATGTCGATGGGGTTGACTTTGTAGTTGGGCCACAGGCGCATCCAGTCATAGCTGACGGCGAAGGCGATGAATGGCAGCATGGCTATTGCCAGCTTTCTGGTGAAGGGATGTGCGAGATAGAGTGCTGCGAAGAGCGCCACGATAAGGATATGGGCTGGCGTCAGTCCCACCACCAGATATTGAAAAACAAGAAACGCAGCGCAGGCAGTCAGTATGGCTGCCGCATGGCATGTGGATAGCCGGGAATTACTTTTCTGCTGCATCGCGTTTGTTGAGTTGTTTACGACAATGCTCGACACGCCAGAACGCGGTGAGATTGGCGAGGACTGCTATTAGAATCATACCGCCCGACAGCCACCACAAGTTGTCGGTCAGTCCTGTGATGATGGCGACGACGGCCGCCACGACCACCCGCTCAGGGCGCTGCATGAGTCCCACCTTGCAGTCAATGCCCAGGCCCTCAGCCCTTGCCCTGACATAGCTCACCATCACGGAGCCGACCATTGCGAGGAAGGTGACGACACCCATCCAGAACCATCCTGCCTTGATGAGTACGATACAGATGCCGAAGAGGGTGATGAGTTCGCTGTAGCGGTCGAGGGTGGAGTCCCACAGTGCGCCGAAAGTGGATGACATGTTGCCCAGGCGTGCGAGTCTGCCGTCCATCATGTCAAACAGTCCTGCCAGGAGGATGACCACTCCTCCCCATCCGATAAGTGTAAACGCCTGCTGTGTCTGGCCACCCTCCATGCACCGTGCGGCATAGAGGAACAGAGCCGTGGCAACGATATTGCCCAGCAGTCCGATGGTGGTGATGATGTTGGGCGTGATGCCGATTCGTATCATCCCCTTGATGAGTGGGTTGATGACGAAATAGATAAATTTCTGTATGGGAGTACGATAGTCCATTTCCTTTTTCCTTAATTCTTTATTAAGTCTATGAGGGTTGTTGGTCGTTATTTGGTGATATGCTTGTTGCGGTAGACAAAGAACCGCTGCATTTGGTAGTTCCACAACAGTGCCACCGCCACACTGACAATGGCCTTGGCGATGACGAAATAGTGTCCTGACAGTTCGGTCAGAGCGTAGGTGCCGCCAGTGTTGAGCAGGATGCTGCCTGTCCACACCAGCAGGTATTTCAGTGCCACATAGCGCTTTTTCTGACCGTCGGAGCCAAAGACCCAGCGGTAGTTGAGCAGGCAGTTGACAATGCCTCCTGAAACCGCCCCAATGAAGGAGGCTGCCACATACCACATGCCGAATAGCTCATAGAGCAAGATAGACACGCCAAAGTCGGTCAGCGTAGCCAACTGCGCCGTAACCTGTGCTTTGGAGAACAGCCATAGTTCATGCTTTACCTTGCCCATTTCACATCAATTGAGGTAATGCGCCACCACGAGTGCAGCCCCGAGGACGATGGCGGAATAGATGCCGGCGGCGATATCGTCGCCCATCACCCAAAATGCCCCTGGCCGCTCATCCAACTTCCTGATGCCGAGTGGCTTGAGAATGTCGAAAAAGCGGAAGAGGAGGAGTGCTGCCAATGCCGTCTTCCACTCCGAAGCCAGCAGGAGCGGTATCCATACGCCCACCATCTCATCGGCGACGATGCGCGATGGGTCCTCACCCCAGAAAGGCTCCAGGCGGGCGGTTGCCCAGGTGCCGAGGATGGTGAACACCACGATGAGCACCGCCGTGACAACGATGAGCGCAGTCTGTCCCATGACAGCCGACATGGCGAACCAGATGGCTGTCGCCAGCACGGCACCTGCTGTTCCCGGCCCCCAAGGCCAGAAACCTGCTCCAAAACCGGTCCCGATGATGACGGGAAGTATAGGCGGACGTTTCATATTAGGATGCAAAAGTAACTATTTTATTTAAAATAGCGGTGTTATGGGATAAAAAAATATAAAAACTCAAAAATGATTTTGCGTTTTCTGCTTGTTTTCACAAGTATTGCGTACCTTTGCACACTCAAAAGTGATATTTTGCACAAATCGTGTCTGAGTCACTTTGGGATAATAATAGAATATTGTGAGGCCTTTTTTGTAAGAAGGTCAGGTATTAAGATTGTAAATTAGATAGCGTTGAGACGTTTTTTCCTTATAGGACTGGTGCTGGTGATGCACCTGTCGATAATCAGAGCCCAGATTACGGGTGAGATAGTGGATGCCGCCGATGGCAGTCCCATTCCTTTGGCCAGTGCCATCTACCGTGGCAACAAGAAGGCTGTTGTTAGCGATGAAGAAGGTAGGTTCAGTATCGACCGCCATAACGGATGGCGACTCACCATCAGTTCGGTGGGTTATGTGCCGCAGGTAATCAACATCACCTCCTCCACTCCCGAGCATATTGTGGTGAAGTTGAAGTCGGACACGAAGAAGTTGGAAGAGGTGACCATCCGCAAGAAGCGTTCGTCGAAATACAGCCGCAAGGACAACCCCGCTGTGGAGCTGATGCGCAAGGTCATTGCCGCCAAGAAGCACACCGACCTGAAGACGCACGACTTTTACCAGTACAACAACTATCAGAAACTCACTCTTGCGCTGAACGACCTCACGCCAGAGAACTTGGAGTCGAAGATGTTTAAGAAGCATCCTTGGCTGCTCAACCAGGTGGAGCTGTGCCAATACAATGAGCGGCTCATCCTCCCTGTCTCCGTGGAAGAGACGGTAAAGCAAAAACTCTACCGTAAGAACCCCCATACAGAAAAGGAAATCATCAAGGGAGAGACCTCGACGGGAGTGAATGAACTTATTCAGACTGGTGACATCGTCAACACGGTGATACGTGATGTCTTCACCGACATCGACATCTACGACGACCAGGTCAGGTTGTTCCAATACCCCTTCACCAGTCCGATAGGCAAGGATGCCATCCAGTTCTATCGCTTCTACATCACCGACACGCTCTATTTGGGCGACGACCGTTGCATCATGCTCGACTTCACCCCCAACAACCAGCAGGACTTTGGCTTCAGGGGACAGATATACATCAAGGACGACTCCACCTATCAGGTGAGGCGTTGCGAGCTCACCATTCCCAAGACGAGCGATGTCAACTGGGTGGAGAACATGAGGTGCATCCAGGAGTTCAACCAGTTGCCCAACGGCGAGTGGGTGCTTACTGTCGACGACATGTTCGTGGAACTCAAGGTGGCGAATTTCCTCTCCAAGTTTATTGTCATCCGCAACACGCGGCGCACCGACTTCGCCTTCGATGAGATAGCCAAACCGCTGCTGCGCGGCAAGAAGACGGTGATGAAGGATGCCTACGCCCAGATGCGCGACGACTCTTTCTGGGACGAATACAGGCAGGTGGAACTGACCAAGAGCGAGAACTCCCTCGATGCGTTCATCAAACATATCGAGGACCTGAAGGGATTCAAATATATCATCTTCGGTCTGAAGGCGCTCATCGAGAACTTCGTGGAGACGGGCGACAAGGACCATCCCAGCAAAGTGGACATCGGCCCTATCAACACCATCATCTCGCAGAACTTCTACGACAAATGGCGTCTGCGTGCCAGTGCACAGACCACCGCCAATTTCCATCCCCACATCTTCCTCAAGGGATATGTGGCACGCGGTATGGTGTCGAAGCAGAACTACTACGATGCTGAGGTCATCTACACGTTCAACAAGCCCGGCTACCTGCCCCGAGAATTCCCCAAACAGGCCATCACTTTCCAGTCGATGCGCGACGTGGCGCTGCCTTCCGACAAGTTTATCCAGACCGACAAGGACAATATGTTCACCTCTTTCAAGGTGAGCGAAATCAACAAGATGTTCCTCTACAACCGTCAGTCGGTGTCTTTCGACTATGAGCAGGAGTGGGGCTTCAAGATGTTCGCCGAGGCGAAGACCGAGAAGGTGAACCCCATCGGCGACATTGCTTTTGAGCGGCTGTCCGACCACGAGCTGTTGCCCTCCATCCGCTATACGGAAGCGACCGTTGGCATGCGCTATGCTCCCGGCGAGACGTTTATCAATACCAAGCAGCACCGATGGCCCATCAACCTCGATGCACCGGTCTTCCGTCTGCAGCATACGATGGGCTTCAAAGGCGTCCTTGGCGGACAATACCGCTACAACTTCACCGAGGGCGAGATATACAAGCGCCTGTGGATGCCGATGAACTGGGGCAAAATCGACACGCGTATCAAGGCAGGAGCACAGTGGAACCAAGTGCCCTATCCGCTGCTTATCATGCCGGTGGCCAACCTCGGCTATATTCTGGAGGACCAGACCTTCAACCTCATCAACAATATGGAGTTCCTCAACGACCGTTATATGTCGGTGATGGTAGACTGGGACCTCAACGGCAAAATCTTCAACCGCATCCCGCTGTTCCGCAAACTGAAGTGGAGAGAGTGGATTGGAGTGCGCTGCCTGTGGGGCAAACTGACCAACAAAAACAATCCATATCTTCCTGAGAATCAGGGAAATGATATCCTTATGGCATTCCCTGATGGGTGCTATGTGATGGACTGGAAAAAACCATATATTGAAGCTTCTTTCGGCATACACAATATTTTCAAGCTTTTGCACGTTGAATATGTAAGGCGTTTCAGTTATCTTAACTTGCCTACTGCCAACAAGCAAGGTGTGAGGTTTACCATTCGCACCACCTTCTGACCAGCTGCACCAAAGCCTATGCCGCTGAATGTAAGATTATGGCTGACTTTTTTGTTGCTCTGTTTGGCAACAACTGTCAGCGCACAACTCATGGGCGTTGTCGTCGACCGTGAGAGCGGTGATTCTATCCCTATGGCAAGCCTCATCTACAAGGGACATCATGTGTCTGTTGCCTGCGATGAGCACGGACGGTTCAGCATAACGCGCCATGAGGGATGGACCCTCACGGTGAAGGCGGTGGGCTACAAAAATGAGACTGTTGCCATCAATGCGTCAACACCCAACCAACTGGTGGTGAGGCTGCGCCCCGATACCAAGAAACTCGAGGAAGTGGTGGTGAAGTCGAAGCGCCGCAGCAAGTACAGCAGGAAAAACAATCCCGCCGTGGAGTTGATGAAGAGGGTGGTGGAGGCGAAACGCCGCACCGACCTTGAGAACCACGATTTCTACAGCTATGACAAATACCAGAAAATCACCCTTGCCGTCAACGATGTGACGCCCTCGGAACTGGAGGCGGTGCAGGCAAAAAACCAGCAATGGATGGTCGACCAGGTGGAGATGTGTCCGCTCAACAACAAACTTATCCTCCCTCTCTCCGTCGACGAGACCGTGTCGAAGCATATCTACCGGAAAGACCCGAAATCAGCGAAGGACATCATCACAGGACAGCGCAGCAAAGGTGTCAACCAACTCATAGAGACGGGCAACATCCTCAACACCATGCTCAAGGATGCTTTCACCGATGTCGACATCTACGACGACCAGATACGCTTGCTGCAGTATCCCTTTACCAGTCCGATAGGCAAGGATGCCGTGGCATTTTACCGTTTCTATATCGAGGACACCGTCTATGTGGGACGCGACCTGTGCTACCATCTGCAGTTTACCCCCAACAACCAGCAGGACTTCGGTTTCCGTGGCGAACTGTTTGTCCTCGCCGATTCCTCACTCCATGTGAAGCGTTGCAACCTGTCGATTCCCAAGCGCAGCGACGTCAATTTCGTTGAGAACATGCGCATTGAGCAGGAATACACCCAACTCGACAACGGCGAGTGGGTGCTCACCATCGACAACATGATAGTGGAGATGGCGCTGACACAGTTTCTGAGCAAGGCGGTGGTGATACGCGCCACCTATCTCCACGACTATGCGTTCGACCCACTGCCCAAAAAGTTGTTCAAGGGCAAGGCGAAAAAGACGGTAGACCCCTCGGCAAGAATGCGGGATGAACGGTTCTGGGGCGACTCACGGCAGGTGGAACTGACGAAGAGCGAGTCGTCGATGGATGAATTCATCAACAACATGACGAAAATCAAGGGCTTCAAATACATCCTTTTTGGTGCCAAGGCACTGATAGAGAACCATGTGGAGCTTGGCGGCGGTCCCGGCAAGCAGAGCAAGTTCGACATCGGCCCCATCAACACCATCGTGTCGAGCAACTTCGTCGACGGCATGCGCTTCCGTGCGAGCGGACAGACGACGGCAGCCCTCAATCCCCATCTCTTTTGGAAAGGTTATTATGCATACGGCCGCGACACCAAGAATCATTACTACAGTTCGCTGCTCACCTATTCCTTCAACAAGAAAAACTATCTCCCTGCGGAGTTTCCCATCCGCACCCTGTCGTTCAGCAGTGCATACGATGTGATGTCGCCCTCCGACAAATTCCTCTATACCGACAAGGATAATGTGTTCACTGCCTTCCGCTGGAAGAAGGTCGACCAGATGTATTTCTACAGCCGGCAGGAACTGAAGTTCGACTGGGAGACAGAGGGCGGTCTACGCACCATATTCAGTGCAAAGGCAGAGAGCAACGAACCCACAGGAGAACTTGCCTTCAACCGTGTCTCCGACGGAGCACCGGTCAACAAAATCCGCACCACTGAGGCGACCGCAACCATCATCTACTGTCCGGGCCGCACCTATATCAACACCAAGCAGCATCGCTTGCCCATCAACTTCGATGCCCCAGAGTTCTCCATCACCCACACCATGGGATTCGATGGCCTCTTGGGTGGACAATACCGCTACAACTTCACAGAACTGGGCATATACAAGCGGTTTTGGTTGAAGAGCTGGGGCAAACTCGACTGTCGGATGAAGGCTGGGGCACAGTGGAACAAAGTGCCGTTCCCGTTGCTCATCATGCCTCCTGCCAACCTCTCCTACATCATCGAGGAGGGGACTTTCGCGCTGATGGGCAATATGGAGTTCCTCAACGACCGCTATGCCACCATCGACCTCAATTGGGACATCAACGGCAAGTTGTTCAACCGCATCCCCTTCCTGCAGAAGCTGAAATGGAGAGAGGTGGTGGGCATCAAGGGTATGATAGGAAAACTAACCGACAAGAACAATCCCCGTCTGGCCGCCAATGCCAACTCCGACTACCTCTTCGCCCTGCCTGCCGACACCTATCTGATGAACGGCTGCGAGCCCTATTGGGAGGTACATGCCGGTATACACAACATCCTCAAGTTCTTTGAGGTAGACTATGTGAGGCGGCTCAGTTACACGGGCAACAGGGGTGCTGTGCGCCATGGTGTGCGCATCGGCTTCCAGTTCACTTTCTGACGGGTCCGACAAGTCCGACAAGTCCGACGAGTCCGACAAGTCCGACGAGTCCGACAAGTCCGACAAGTCCGACGAGTCCGACAGATGATAACAATAAATAAAGGCTTTATAAATACAATACGACAATGAGAAAGATTCGAAATCCATGGTTGCACAAGGAAGGCTACAACTGCTTCGGTTGTGCGCCCGACAACCCCATCGGACTCCACATGGAGTTTTTTGAGGAAGGTGACAACATCCTGTGCTTCTGGCGTCCTCAGGACCATTTCGAGGGATGGGTGGGTGTGCTCCACGGCGGCATCATCAGTACGCTGATTGATGAGACCGCAGGATGGGTGGTGACCCGCAAGTTGCAGGCTGCAGGGATGACGTCGAAACTCGATGTCACCTTCCGCAAGCCCATCACCAGCAACGAGGTACAGGTCACCGTGAAGGCACATCTGGCAGAGCGCCGCCGCAACCTCGCCGTCATCAACGTGGTGGTGGAGAATGCCCATGGCGAGTTGTGTGCCGAGGGACAGGTCATTTACTTCGTTATGTCGGCGGAAAAGTCGGCAGAGATGGGCTTTATTCCCTGCGATGTGGAGGGCGACAACCTCCTGCCGTTCTGACCCAGGCCGACTGCTTTTGGCAAACTAATTTGAAAACAACCTAAAATAAATCTGTGTTATGAGTGCTTTGACTACGGCGATTGTTATCGTCTTTGTAGTGGGCTATCTGTGCATAGCCCTTGAGAGTGTGACGAAAATCAACAAGGCGGCGATAGCCCTGCTGATGTGTGTGGGATGTTGGACATTGCTGATGTTGGCTCCCGGTTCCTTTTATCCTGATGTGCCGGCAGCCGATGTGGTTCACAAGGTGTCGGAGGTAATTGAGCATCACTTGGGAGATGCGGCGGGTACGCTATTCTTCCTGATGGGTGCCATGACCATCGTCGAGATTGTCGACTCCAATGGTGGTTTCAACTTTGTGCGCGATGCCATCAAGACACGTTCGAAACGGAAACTGATGTGGCGCATGGCGTTTATGACATTTTTCCTCTCGGCTATCCTCGACAACCTCACTACGTCGATAGTGATGATTATGGTGCTCCGCAAACTGGTGCAGGAGCGCAACGAGCGTCTGATATATGCCGCCATGGTGGTTATCGCAGCCAACTCAGGTGGTGCGTTCTCACCCATCGGCGATGTGACCACCATCATGCTTTGGATTAAGGGCGTCATCACCACGCAGGGTGTGCTCTCCGAGATATTCGTTCCCTCGCTCGTCTCCATGCTTGTGCCGGCATTCATCCTGCAATACTCACTGAAAGGGAAGTTCGACAAGTCGCAGAACCTACCGCCTGCTGCCGTGAGCCAGTTCACTAAGAAGCAGCGCAACATCATCTTCTGGATGGGTGTTGGTGGTTTGGTTTTCGTGCCGATTTTCAAGACGCTGACCCACCTGCCGCCGTTCATGGGCATCTTGTTGGTACTGGGCCTGCTGTGGACCACCACAGAGATTTTCCATCACAACACCGATGAGGACGACACAATGGCTAAGCGTGTGAGCGACCTGCTCTCGCGCATCGACCTCTCCACCATCATGTTCTTCCTGGGCATCCTCATGGCAGTCGCCGTGTTGCAGGAGGTGGGTGTGCTCACCGCCCTCGGAAAGTCATTGGACGAGGTGTCGGGTGGCAACCATTACTTGGTCACTGGTGTTATCGGTGTCCTCTCCTCAATCGTCGACAATGTGCCGTTGGTGGCAGGATGTATGGGTATGTATCCCGTGGCTCCCACTGGCGACCTTGCCGTGGATGGCATCTTCTGGCAACTGCTGGCCTACTGTGCCGGTGTTGGCGGTTCGATACTGATTATCGGCAGTGCTGCCGGTGTTGTGGTGATGGGTCTTGAGAAAATCACCTTTGGTTGGTATATGAAGCGCATCTCCTGGATAGTCCTCGTGGGCTACCTGGCTGGAATGTTCTCCTACTGGCTGATGAGGATGGTGATATTGTAAAAAAGTACAGCCTCCATGTGATGAGCATGGAGGCTGTTTTTATTATTCTTAATTACAACTTTCTCAAGTTGGAGGTAGTTATAGAAGTTAAGTAGTTAAGCCATATGATTCCTTTGCTGATAATTTCCTTTTGTGGCATTTCTTGAAAGGAATTACTCATCTTCTTCATCGTTATGTTCTTCATCGTCTATTTCTATCTTCTCAGACTTTGAGAACACCGGCTTCATGCCGTCCCATTTGAAGGTGTGTATGAAATGTCCCTGTGAGCCGAATTCTGTAATTTGCAACTCTTTGCCTTCCTCTGGCAAGTCATAGTAGAATTTTCTGTCTTCCGTCGTCCGGAAACCATCGATGATTTGGGGTTCTGGAGTAAGTGTATGTTTCTTCATGTCGTAGTCGTAGAAACAAACGAAATGTATGTTGGGGTATTTGTCAGTCCCACCAAAGTATATTCCGAGCAAACGGTGGCCATTTGAACGCTTCCAGTAACATGCTCTCATGAATTCATGTCGTTCAACGTGACCGTACCAATCGACCGACACAAAACCGTCCTTAGGCTTGTTGTGTACAACAATTTGTCCATTGCTATATGTGTCTCGGCCTGCCACACCTTTTTTCATTGTTTTGACAGCTGATTTCAGCATCCATGTGGGCCACTTTTTATTGAAGCAGTCAAGCATCGTGGCGAGAGAACCATTGGGCACATTCCTCAGGGTGACATTCTCCCATTCGTTGGCTATTACTTCCAATTCTGTAGTACCGCTAAACATATCTTGACCTATTGCTGTCATGCTGGTAATCAGCGTGATAAAGGTCATTAAAAAATACTTCTTCATGAATAAATCGTTTTTATGTTTAAACATTATTTGCCTTTCGTTGCAAATATAGTTTTATTGTTTCATTCTTGCCAACATTTCCTAAGTTTTTTTGATTGGTGTGGGCAAGACAGCCATCTTGATGGTGCCAACGCTGGAAAGATTTTGTTGTGTATGATTACAAGTCACCGTTCAGAAGATGCCATGCACGGAGGTATTTCCGCAGTCGGGCAACATCATCATCCGTGATATTCTTCAGCCTCCGGATGTCCATATTGTCCTCCAAGTCTGCCAGTTTCACTTCTTTGCCAAGAGGATTTTTGGCAGCTCGGAGCACAAAATCCTCGTAGTTTTCTTCTCCTTCTTCTCCTTCTTGTTTGGTCACAGACAGAACGCCCTCGATGATTTCCTCTGGGAATCCTTGACTGCGAAGATATTCTGGTGTCACGACAGTATCCTCAATGGTGTCGTGCAGCAATGCCACAATCTTTGCCCTCGGGTCTTTGCACCGTTCAGCCACCCGTATGGGATGCGTCACATATTCACGTCCTGATTTGTCTTTTTGACCCTCATGCGCACGGATGGCTATCTGCAGCGCAAGGTCATATAATTCATTCCAATTAGTCATAACAAGTAAATATGTGTTCTAAATAATTGATTCGCAGTTAAATAGTCAATATAGTATGCCGTGTTAAATAGCCAATATCGAATGCCGTGAGCCGAATGGAGCTCCCCTCCCATTTTTAAAGGGGAGGGGTAGGGGTGGGGTTGAATATCCGCAAAGCATATCCATCACTTTGGGCTTGTCCCTCATTTTACATTTGATGATTGTGTAGTTGAGAGAATTGTCCTTTAAAATATTTTTCTATAATTTGGAAAATGTTTATAAGGACTTAAATCGAGAAGAAAATTTTGAAATTATTTGGGGACAGGTATTAGATGGAAATACTTAGCAAATTAATACCTGTCCCCTTAATTATGTTGTCCTCTTATTTCTTTAATTTATCTTACTTCATACATTTCACTTTAAAATCTAATTCATCACCGCCATAAAGATCATACACAAATCTCACGTATCCTTTGGAATCATTAATGAAGCTAATAATTTTTCTAACATTTTTGTTGTTGTTACCCCCCATTCTGGTATATCTATTAGGATGAGCACTATTTGGCGTTCCGTCATCATCTAATTCTAAACAGAAATTCTCTATTTTGTCGATTAATTTATCTGATTCATCATAAAAACCAACTAACCCCAAAACTATATGATTTCCTTTTTTACCTCTAATACTTGAATAATTAAAAAATCCTTTTTCTTTGTCAATATACAATCTAAAAGTATTGTTATCATTTTCCCAAAACACGAAGTGATAAGCACCTTCAGTAAAGATGAAGGCTTTATAATCTGAGGTGCCTTTTAACTCGTCACCTGATACATCTTGCACGCTCCAATCTTGACAAAAGACCTGTAGCGAAAAAAGTAAACTTAAACATAAAAAGAATGATTTCATAATGTAAATTTTTTAATTTTTTGCGTTGCAAATATAATAAAATCATTTATAACTATTGAGATTTTTACATTTTTTAGACATTTTTCTAAGAAGAACTCATATTACGAAAAAAGAGAGACAGATTCGTGCTATCTTTTTCGTCAAGAAAAAAATGTGTTTTTCACTTTATCTTCGCCTTGGGGCATCTTTTGATGATGAAGTCATACACGAAGTCGAAGTCCTCGTCGTTGACGTAGACGCGGTTTTTGCCGAAAGGCTCATTCACCATGATGGTATTCATACGGCGGAGGGCTTTCACCTTCTTGACGTTAGAGAAGTGGGAACTCATCGAGGTGCGGCTTGCAGCTATCATGCCCGAACCCGTCACGCCAGGCCTGCGTGCGAATATGCCGACAAGGGCGGCGAGGCAGCCAATGCGTTCTGCTACCTTTTGGGAACGAGGCGCTTGCTCATGCACAAAGCCGTTCTCGTCCATGGTGAAATGCACGGTATATATGCCGCCAGCTACAACTGCATACAGAAGATATCCCAGCAAGCCGAGCACCAGTAAAATGCCAGCCAAGACGCCTGTGAGCTTCAGCACAAATCCCATTCCCTCGAAATGCAGTCCCTCGGTACATGCCTGTATCATGAATAAGATGAAAGCTGTGATGAGCAACGTCATGCCCAGCATCTTATACACGTCGATAAGTACTGATGGGTTTTTCATCAAATTGAGGTCATACATCCAGTGGTATTTGCCGTCCTCATAGAGCCGCACACGATAGTCATATTGGATTTCCGGCGTCACCTTCCTTTTTCTCTTGCTTTCTGCCATGTGTTGGGAGTTGTAGGGTAGATTGTTTGATTGCATAAAAAAGACGGAAATCGCCTGTCTTTTGTGAAAAACAAGCCCCTTGCGGGTCCTGTTACTTGGAAGTAAGACATGCTTGGTCCGTCTTGTTTTGATAAAACTCAGCGAGTACGACAGGTCAGAGCCATCCGAACCGTCATTTCACCTTGAAGTAGATGCGCCAGTCGCCGTTGGGAGTCTTGCGGAGGTCCACCTTCTGTGTGTCGGACTTGCCGGAGGTGTAGTTGACCTGAAGCCTCACCAGGGCAGTGCTGTCTTTCACCTCCTCGTCGATGAACGAGAAGTCCTTGATGTTGCCGTTCTCCTCAACTGAGGCATTGTATTTGGTTTGGATGAGGTCGCGCATGGAGTCCTTCTTGTCCTTGAGGAGCTCCTTTTCGCCAGTCACCTCTTCCTCAAAATAAACGAGGTCGACATATTTGCCAAATTCCTTGTCCTTCAGGTACTGCATCGACTTTTCTGCGACACTTCTTGGGGTGTCTTCAGTGCAACTGCCGATGACCAGCAGGGCGAGGAGTCCTACAATGATGGTCAGCGTCTTTCTCATATGTTCCATTTCTTTCTGAGTTCCTCCAACTGCTTCATGACGCTCTCCATGCCCTCGCCAAGCACTTCCTTGGCCTTGTCGAGACCGTCCTCGATTTTCTCACGGGCTTCGGCGATGCGCTCGTCGTATTTGCCCTCCTGGTAGTCGGAGCGGATTTCCTCCACCTTCTCCTTTGCCTTGCCCATGCCTTCCTCCAAGGATTCGCGGGCATCGTTGATTTTCTCCTTGATGTCAACCTCATCGAACTGCTCCTTGGCCTTGTCGATGCCCTCGCGGGCTCCCTCGGTGGCTTTCTTTGCCATCTCGCGGAGGTCGTTCTTTATCTGCTCGGAGTCGTGGGTGTCAAGGTATTCCACCAACTCATTGTATTTTCCTTGGGCTTCTCCTGCCATTTGGCTGAGCCCCTCTCTGATCTGTTTGAGAATGTCGTCAAAATCGCTCATAGCTGACATGATTAGGTTAAACATTGATTTTTCGGTTCAAATATACGGCTTTTTGTTGGTATTTCATCAACGAAAGGCATGTTTTTTTATTTTTTTTGAAAGAAATGCCTTTTTTTCATATTCATATAGTTATATTTGTAATCAAAACAAGACCATATGAGCGTGATGAAGTTTGACAAAGAACATGATTTGTTGATAGTGCCGGACGTCCACGGAAGGCCGTTCTGGCGTGAACCGGTCAAGGGCGGAGCCTATGCCCATGTCATTTTTCTGGGCGACTATACCGACCCGTATCCCCATGAGGGTATCGACCGAGACGTCTCGGTGGAGATGTTCCGTGAGATAGTTGAATTTGCTGAGGAGCTTCAGGACAAGGTGACATTGCTGCTGGGCAACCACGATATGCACTATGTGTCGGAGAAATTCGACGATTTGGCAAGAGGCAGCCGCTATTCCTTCTGGTCAAAGCGTCCTGTCTCCAAGATATACGAGGCCCACCGCCATCTTTTCTCCTTGGCGTTCGAGGCAGACTATGGCGAGACGCACTGTCTGCTGACGCATGCCGGCGTGTCGTCGGAGTGGGTGCATCAGCGTGAGCAGGTGTTGGGCGAACCAACCGCAGAGAACATCAATGCATTGATGGACAGCGAAGAAGGCATCCGTGCATTGGCGGATGTGGGGTGGGAGCGTGGCGGATGGGCTCCCTCTGGCGGTCCGATGTGGGCTGATTTCACCGAGGTGTCTGCTGCCGACCCATTGCCTGGCGTATATCAGATATTCGGCCATACGCAGACGGGGAGCAGGAATCCCATCATCAGGCCACATTTGGCATGTGTCGACTGCCACCGCACCTTCTTGCTGAGTGAAATCATGGAAAAGATTTGATAATTGGCAAAGAAGCAAGGAAGAGGGTGCGCATCGCGCAGAACCAACGGTCGACGGCCGAAGGATGTTGAAGGTATAACATGAATTGCCATCAATCGCTCACGAATTTTTCGTTAATTTTTTTGTCCCGAATTAGCGAATTGAAGAATTTTGATAACTGAAGCCCATTATTATACAAGAATGTCTGTGCTCAGTTTGTAGAGACGCAATATATTGCGTCTCAGTGATATACATGGATTTTAATGGCTTTTTTGATGGAAGATGTTGTCGTCCCGAATTAGCAAATTGAAGAATTTTGATAACTGAAGCCCATTATTATACAAGAATGTCTGTGCTCAGTCTGTAGAGTTGCTGTTTTATTTGATGTGGAAACTAACTCTGGGTGTGCCCAAAAGGAAAAACCTTGTGCGATTTGACACCCCCTCATCTCAAATTCATATAAATTCATCATAATGGAAAATTCTTTAATTACTGCGTTCCTCGTGGGTCTTCGACAAATCTCTCTAATTCGTGACTTCATAGCATTAGAATGTGAGATGGATGAAGAGAAAATAAAAACCGCTACGCTTCAGAAAAAGAATAAAAAGGCTTGAAAAAATCCGTGGTGTACAGCGAAGCAAGAAAAAGTGCCAAGGCACTCACAAAAAGAAATAAAAAAATTGATGGATAATTCTTGGTAATTACATGTCAAAAGAAAAACTCTAATTGCCATGAATCAATTTCTCACTCACAATCATACAAATTCATTTGTGTTTTGTTCGCTTAACAGATTTTTTCACTACCTTTGCAGTCGAAATGGGGCAGGGCGACTGTCTCAAATGTATTTATCAAGGTAGAAAGTAAGGAAATCCGACAATGGGAGGCTTTTTTGGGACCATTTCGGTGTCAGACTGCGTCAATGACCTGTTCTATGGCACCGACTACAACTCACACATGGGCACGCGGCGTGCAGGTATGGCTACTTTTGACCCGGAAAAGGGGTTCAGCCGTTCCATCCACAGTCTGGAGCGCGACTATTTCCGCTCGAAGTTCGAGGATGAACTCGACCAGTTCCAAGGACATCAGGGCATTGGCATCATCAGCGACACCGACCCGCAACCCATCATCGTCAACTCACACTTAGGGCGCTTCGCCGTCGTCACCGTGGCGAAAATCAACAACCAGCGCGAAATCGCCGACCGGTTGCTCGCCATGCGCATGCACTTCAGCGAACAGTCTGCCAACAAAATCAACCCGACTGAGTTGGTGGCATTGCTCATCAATATGGGCACCTCTTTCGTCGACGGCATCAACAACGTGTTCAAGCAGGTGCAAGGCTCATGCTCCATGCTCATCCTGACTGAGGACGGCATCATTGCCGCTCGCGACAAGTTTGGGCGTACCCCCATCACCATCGGACGAAAGGAGGGCGCTTATGCCGCCACAAGTGAGTCGGCAAGCTTCCCCAACCTTGACTACACCCCCGTCCACGACCTTGGCCCAGGTGAGATTGTCAAACTGAGCGCCGACAGCATGGAGGTGCTTCAGGCTCCGGGCAACAAGGAGCAGATATGCGCCTTCCTGTGGGTGTATTACGGATTCCCCTCCAGCGACTACGACGGCATCAACGTGGAGGATGTGCGTGAGCGCAACGGCATGATTATGGGACAGGAGGATGACACCGAGGCAGATATCGTGTGCGGAGTGCCCGACTCCGGCGTGGGCATGGCATTGGGCTATGCCGTAGGGAAGGGCATCCCCTACAAACGGGCTGTCCTGAAATATACCCCGACATGGCCTCGTAGCTTCACTCCGGGCGACCAGTCGCGACGCAGGCTGGTGGCGAAGATGAAACTCATCCCCAACAAGAAGATTCTTACCGGACAGAGGGTGGTGTTCTGCGACGACTCCATCGTGAGAGGCACCCAACTGCGCGACAACGTGCGCAACTTCTTCGACTATGGCGCCAAAGAGGTGCATGCACGCATTTCGTGCCCGCCGCTTGTCTATAGCTGCCCGTTCATCAACTTCACCAGTTCGAAAAGTGACCTGGAACTCATCACGCGCCGCGTGATACAGGATTTCGAAGGAGCCCCTGACAAAAACCTGTGCAAATATGCCGAGACCGACAGTGAGGAATATCGCCGTATGGTGGATGAAATCGCTCATCGGTTGGGCATCACTTCGTTGAAATTCAATAAGATAGAAAATCTTGTCAAATCGATAGGCTTGCCCAAGTGCCGCATCTGCACCCATTGCTTTGACGGAGGGTGCGGACATGTGGAGGATGCTGACTCACAACAATAGCCAAACAAAAACTATAGCCGAATGAGAAGAAGTCATTTGTTCATCACCTTGTGCCTGACTGTCATGCTGGTGACAGGCTGCCGTCCGTCGCGGCCAGGGGTGACGGAGAGCAATACTTACGTGGACTCCATCACAGAAGATGAGGACACCCCTGCCGGCGAGGCTGACAGTGGGTCGGTGACCACGGTGGCTGACAGCGATGCAGTGGTTGCACCAAAGGCTGCAGCCTCTCCTCAACCAGCAGCGAAAAGGGTGCTTGCCCATTCTGAGGACGGCTATGTGAACATCAGAAAACAGCCCACTGTCGCCTCTGACACCATTGGAAGACTCTTCGTGGGAGGAGAGGGCGCAGAATACCTAGGCACCTCAGGAGAGTGGTATCAGGTGCTCTATCACGGCAAGAAAGGATACGTGAAATGCGTCTATGCCGCAGTGGACAGCACAGGTAATGGTGCAGCCGGTCAACCATAAGGGTGGCGGGTTTATGCTGCGGTGACGGGCTGAAATATCCTATTTTTTTGAAAATCAAAACTTTTCTTGCACAAAATTGTGTGAGTGTGGATTTTTTTTATTAATTTTGAGGCGATTTTTGGAAATGGCAACAATTGCCCTATAATTTTTGGTAAAATAATGGTTGACAGCACAAAATGCCCCGTATGTGGGCGTAAAGACATCCCCGACTATCATCAGGGTGATGTGAGGTGTCCGGAATGCGGAAGCAGTCTTCGCCTGTTCCGTATCCTTGACAGCATAGAGAAAGACAGCAAGTCAAAGTCTTCGGTGTGGAAACCCGTCGCTTTGCTTGGCCTCCTGGCTGCTCTGGTCTTCGCTATTTTGTTTTTCACGAAAGGAGAGGCCCCCACAGCCGATGCTCAGCGTATTGCCCAACTTGAAGACTCCATAGCCTCGCTCAATGAGCGGATTCAGGGCACTGCCTTGCCTGAAGCCTCGACAGCAAAGGCTGTCAGTTCCGACAATAAAGAGCAGGCCAAGGCTCAGGAAAAGGAAGAGGCCGCTCCGGCAGCCGACGACGGCATCACGGCTCCCAATGACCTGGTGACGATAAAGGACGGCAAGAAAATCTATGTGGTGAAGAAAGGTGACACTTTGTGGAAAATCGCCAACAAACTCTACAAAGGCAAAATCACTGACGCGGAAATAGCCAAGATGAACGGCCGCAGCGTCAACCAACCTCTTGAGATTGGTGATGAACTTGTCGTGAAATAGACTAAACAGAAACAAGAATTAGAAAGTGCTATGAGCAAATTTGACGATATAAGAGAAGAAATCAAACACCTCTACGAGGACAATATCCATCTCAATGACTGGATTTCCACCCAAGAGAAGTCGAACGACAATCAGGTGGGCGAAATCTGCAAGAATTTCCTTCAGGTATTGGAGTCATTTGAATGGGCTGAGGCCACCATCCATGAGAGGGGACTCGACCAGAGCAAGATTTCCACCAGTGCCATCACACGTATGCTCACCGCCAAGACCAAGTTGTTGGAAGTGCTGGAGTCCTACGGCGTGCGCAAGATTGAGTTCCCCAACGGGGAGTTTGATGCCTCCAAAGGCAAGATAGTGGGAACGGTTGCCGACAATGAGAAACCGGAAGGCAGCGTGGCTGTCATCAAACGTGACGGCTTCTTCCGCAAGGACAAGCTCTTGCGTCCTGCTGAGGTACTTGTGGTGAAGAACAGTTAGGGCTGTTCTTCCTCCTCTTCTTTGATATTACCGAATTCTCCGATAAACCATTTCATTTCTTCGGTCTCTCTGACGAATTCACCATCATCATACATGAAGGTGAAGTCGTCGATGAGCCATTTCTCCTCCTCAAAGACCAATTTGAAGGTGACTGTCTGGCCTTTGGGGTATTCATCACCGATATTGAAATGCACATCGACATAGCAGGAGTCGGGCGATATGTAGTAGACCCTCATGACGCTGTCTGAACGCACATGGATGTCGTTGCCCATCAGTCCCTTGAAATTGAATGACTTGTATATTGAGTCGATGCCTGTCGTGTCGTAGGCAACCACATTGTCGCACTGCTCCCTCAGGATGTTGATGCGCTCCGACCAGTTCTTGCCGCCGATGTGGTTGCGGCCGCTCATCACCTCCTCTTGGATGAGTTGCTCTGCCACCGCCTTGATGATGTCGGGCGAGTGAGTCTTCTCAAAAGCGGCGATGGAGTCGCGGTGTGCTTTCTCTATGGCGGCGATGCGGGCGTTCTCCAAGTCACGGGCATGGCGCAAGGAGTCACGCACAAACCGCTCGTGGGCTACCTTTTTCTCGTGCTTGTCATAAAAATAGTATCCTGTGCCTGCCCCGGCAAGGATGAGGATGGTGATGATGATGAATGCCTTTTTCATGACACAGTCGGTTTAGTCTTTGCTCTCACCCTTGATAAGTTGAAGCAGCGAGGGAATCTCTGTCGCCAGAGACTTGTAGCGCACCACAAAGGAGTCGATGGGGATGAGCGTGCCTTCCTCATCGTATGTTCGGAGGTCGGTCGTGTCGGCTGACGACTCCATGCTGTATGCCACCGCGCCGCCGTTGTGGTAGAAGGTGACAGCAGTGGGGATGCCCTCGGTGGCGGTCAGCTGCCATGTGGCATTGTCGTCGCTCCACACAGTGCCGGTGAAGGGATGTCCGTCGACATACACTTTCTCGTCGTTGAACTCCACCTCAGACACAGTGACAGAATGCTTGCCGCATCCCACCAACACAATGGCAACCGCAGTAGCCGTGATGAGTTTTCGTAAGAACATGATTTCCAATCAATTTGTATTCAATTCGCAAAAGTACAAAAACATCATCACAAAAGCAACTTTTTTTTGAAAAAAAACAGGCATCCTCGTTTAAGGATGCCCGAAATGCCCGATGTTCTCCACTTTTTAGGATTCCTTCTTCATATCCTTGCAGTAAACTTCAAAGAAATTGTAATCAAGAATGCGCGAAATCCTAACCAAGTCGCCAGTATCGATGGATGGCTTTGAGAATATCTTGTACACGTTAGTGCGGCTGCAAGATAATTCGCCGGCAAACCATACCACCGATTTGCGCTTCTGCTTCAATGTCTGTTTGATCAATTGTCCAATGTGTACCAAATCTCAAAATATTAAAAGGTGAATAGTTGTCATTGGCAGACTACTCATCTGTCTGCTTTTAGATTGTTGCAAAAATAGAAAAAACTCTAACAAATCATTAATAATAATTGTTAAAATCGGCAAAATGTAAACTTATAGGCGACTTTTTTATTAAAATTGTTATTTATATGGTAACACTTTGCTATTTATCGTAATTATGTATTTTTTTTATTCGTTTTGGTTGATTTGACAGCCCTTTTTCTCGCCCATACATTATCTTTGTATCTGAATAAGGCAAATTTTGCAAGATAATGGACAAAAAACACAAGAAAATCGCCTTGCTTTTTGAGGCAAGGAACTATTGGGACCGCTTGAGCAGTTTCCGCCAGACACGCAATCGCTGCAAGCGTTACTGTTATGGTGACCAGTGGAGTGACCGCATCATGGTGGATGGTCAAATGATGCGTGAGGAACATTATATCAGGAGTCAGGGGAGCGAGCCCTTGAAAAACAATCTCATCCGCCGTTTGGTGAAGCAAGTGCTGGGCTTGTATCGCTCGCAGGCCAAGCCCCAAAATACGTCTGCCCTGCTTGATGCCGTGAGGAAGGAGAACTGTGCCGATGAGCTCGACACCCGAATGCTGGAGGAATTCCTCATCTCCGGACTGGCGGTGCAGCGCAAGACGGGTGGCTGTCGGAATGGTCGCATCGGTTGCTGGACGGACAATGTGCCACCCGACCATTTCTTTGTCAACTCCGACATCAGCGACTGCCGTGGGTGGGACGTGGAGTGCATCGGAGAGATTCACGACATGCGTTTCGACGCTGTCTGTGAGGCTTTTGCCCACAGTGGCGAGGATGTGCGGCATCTGGCGGCTGTCTATTCGGCTGCCGACTACCGTGACCGTGTGAGGGTGCTTTTGGAAGAGTGGGGGCAGCCACATGGCGCTTCCGATTTCTTCTTCCCTGCATCATTGGGACTATGCAGGGTGGTGGAGGTGTGGCATCGTGTGCGCAGACCGGGTTTTCTCTGCCATGACCGCTCGGGCGGACATCTGCGGTGGGTTGATGCCCTTTCAGCGGAAGCAGGAGTGGAAGCATCTTCCGACATGATGTGGACGGTGACCGACGAGTGGCATTACACCTATCTGTCGCCCTTTGGTGATGTGTTGTCTGAGGGAGTCTCTCCCTATCAGCATGGCAGCCATCCCTACGTATTCAAGGCTTACCCCTTCATCGATGGTGAGATACACTCGTTCGTGGCTGATGTCATCGACCAACAACGCTACACCAACCGGCTCATCACCTTATACGACTGGGTGATGCGCTCGTCGGCAAAGGGTGTGCTGCTGGTGCCGGAGGAGAGCATCCCCGATGGCTATACCCTTGCTGATGTCGCTGATGAGTGGGCACGTTTCAATGGCGTCATTGCGGTGAAGACACGCAATGGTGCTGCGATGCCACAGCAGATTTCCGCCAATGCGGTGAACATCGGCATCAATGAGTTGCTCCAGACCCAACTTGGATTCATGGAAGACATCTCGGGGGTGACTGGAGCCTTGCAGGGCAAGTCGTCGAAGGTAGGTATCAGCGGTACGCTCTATGAGCAGCAGACCCACAATGCGACGCTGTCACAACTCGACCTGCTCGACTCTTTCAGGCAATTCATCACAGACGGCGTACGAAAAGACATGTCCAACATCGAGCAGTTTATGTTGGGGAAAACTGATTTATCTTTACATTGTGCCAATGTGTAATTATTGTTAAATAATTAAGGATCAAATAACAACGTATTGGAATAAACACTATTTTTGCATCAATAAAACATAATCCTACGTCGGATAGGATTAATTCGGGGGGACGGTCCATTCGTGGGCCGCCCCCCTTTCAGTATGGGGCATTACCTCATAAGTTGAGCGACACATCCACCACATTGTAGTCATAGCTTTGGGTGGAAACAGTGAGCTCCTGCCAGTCTTTGAGGTAATCGTGCAGCAGTCTTGCCTCATCCTTGTTGTCATTCGTGCCTGAGTATCCCAGTATCTCGTGAGAGGCGTTCCATCTCAGGTGCTCGGTCTGTGCCAGCACGTCCAGCACCCTCTGATACTCTTGGGGTAGGCTGAGGTTTTCTTTCCAGACATAGGTGATTTGCTGGTCTTCCCTCTTCAAATTGCCTTGGAGGATTTCTTCGTATTTTTCTTTACCTAATGCTAATTGTGCCAGCTTGACTTTTGTCTCTTTGTGCAGGCTGTTGCAGATGTTCTGAGTCTGAATTCTTCTCAGTCTCATCACTCCGCTGTATGTGGGAGAGAAACCTTTGTTGGAACCGCTCAGTTGCATGATTCTGTTTCTCTCCTCATCCCAACTTTCGATTTCATATGAGTCTTTACCAGAGCGTTTTCTGCTGGCATTGAGCGACTGGTCATACTTCATTTTGAACTTCTTTGCCTCGTCCCTCAATGCATCACTGACAATCTCTTTGAAGGAATAGGCCTTTTCCGTTGCGCCAAACAGGGTGATGGGTGTGCTGATTATCGCATCAGAGGATATCGTTTTTTGTTGCAGTCGGGATGGGTCAGTGCTGTTGTCTTCTGCCGCACACAGACGATTGTAGTGGTTGGCGACTCTTTGTATGTGGTCGTTCTCGTCGTGTTGTACGCGCACGACGATACGGAATTTATCCAGGTTGTCTCTGTGTCGGATGGCGAGTCGCAGGATGCGGATGGCGAGAGAGATGTTCAACTCGTCGTTCTCTGTGACCAGCACCACATAGTTGAGAGTCTTAATCCATGATGTCAGCCGTTTGTAGAAATCAATGCTCTGGCAGTCCATGTTGTACAGATTGATTTCCTTTGCCTGTTTGTCGTCTTGGTTGTCTTGGGTTAACTTGATGGAAGGTGCGTTGGCGTAGAACAACCCCGCTTTCTCGTTCATGTTCTTATCTATTACGTGGCATCTGAACTCAGACCGCTCCACCTTTTTCGCTGTACTGCCAGTTTTGACGAAAGCCCCAAACTCATAAAGGAAGCGCACGACATCGAGTCCTACCTCGCCGAACCCCACTACCAAGGCATGGAAGGGTGAGGAGACCGTGGCATCTTTGTCTACATCAACGTAGTTGACAGGGTGCAGGTTGCCGTCCTGTTTCAATTTCTCCACACTGATATGCGAGGAGTCGACCACCTTCACCTCCATGTTCTCAGGAGTCTGCTCGTCCTCTATCACCTTGTGGATGCTGTTGTAGCGGGCATGGCAGTAAAACCTTATTCTTATCTTTCCATTATCATTTTTTCTATTAGCAAATGCTATCAGTTCGTTGTCGTTCTTGAGATTGGTTACCGCCTGTATGTTGAAAGCCTCATCATCCTCCAGAAAGAACATGTGTACGGTGTCTGTGGTGTGGTTAATCAGCCGGGATATACTGTTCAGCCGCAGTTGATGAAGTAAGTTTTTGTTGTCTGTCGCCTGCATGGAGTTCATCACCGACCCATAGGTGCTGACCGTCAGACAACCCTGTTTTTGCAGTTTCTGCAAGCCTTCCATCTTTCTTTTGGTCAGCGAGAGGAAACTGAATAGTCGGTCAAAGCCCAGCGGTTTGTTTTCATCTTTTTTGTCGTTGTAGATTCTGATGATGACGATGTTGTCTTCGTTGCCCTTGTCGTTGTCGATGATGTCCTTGGCGAGGTAATAGGTGGCGTCGTTCATGCCCCAAAATACATAGAGGTCGGTCTTCTCCTTGATGCTCACGTTCGTCTTCCAATATCGGATGATGCCTGCTAAGATATTGAACCCGAAATGCCTGATGATGAAAACCATGGAGATGAAGGCCGCCAGCAGATGGGTGATGGAGTAAAAGAACAAAAACCATCCGTTGATGTAGCATTCCTCATGCAGGGCACTGATGTCGCTTTGCAGCAAAAACATTCCAAAGGCATGTATGATGGCCATGGGAGCCACGCCGAGCAGAGCCCAGATGGCCGATGTGGTATCCGCCTCATGCTCCGGATACATACCGATGTTGTAGATAACGAATCCCATTATCCACACCAAGACGAAAGCCGAGGTAAGGTATCTCTCGCAGAAATTCATGGCCTTCTCGTTCTTGTAGAAGAAAACGGCAAGGAGGCACATGATGAGGAGATAGATGAATACCGAGCCCACTCCGCCCCAGAATATATGCCCGAGGTGATTGTCGAAAGTAATCAGGTCGGGGTTGGAGGCAGAGCCGAAAATGGAGTCCACATGCAGCTTGGAGATGCTAAGGGAGTCGATGGACAGGGAGTCGATGTTCGCCAATGCGTCGGAATTGACTAAAGTTTGCGCACTCATTGTTACCATATTTTTAAGATAGTGTCTCGTCGGTTATTTCAAAAGATGCACAACCCTACCATCTATCTGTATTTCGCCAGCCTCCTGCATCTCTCTGAGGCACCGCTGCAAAGAATACTTCTGTATGCCGAATTGCTCAGCCAGTGCCTGTCGGGAGAGGGGAATCCGCAGATGCCGGCTCTGTTGCTTCTTTTGTTCTTCTTTAAAATAACTTTCCACCTTCTCACGCACGCTCATAGAGAGCATCGACACCTTTTTGGTGAGATACGACACGATATTTGAGAGGATGTGAATTTCGTTGAGGGCGATACGGCTGTCGGAAAGAATCAGTGCCTCCATATCCGCACGCATGAGTTGCAGCACATGGGTGTCGACGACAGCCTCCACGGTCACTGGGTAATGATTGTCGGCAGCAAAGAGAAAAGCGGGCGCCAGCATATTGCCGGAGTGATGCAAATTGAGGGTGATGATTCTGCCCGAAGGGCTCATCATGGTGGCAGTCATCTCGCCGCTAATAATAATATCGGCATGAAGGCACTCATCACCCACCATGGCAAAGAGAGCACCTCGCTTATACGTCAGTA
>CACXIP010000019.1 GCA_902767775.1 uncultured Prevotellaceae bacterium
CGGGGTCCCACCTCTTCCCATCCCGAACAGAGAAGTTAAGCCCGCCAGCGCCGATGGTACTGCAATGCAATGCGGGAGAGTAGGTCGCCGCCTCCTTTTTAAGCCTGGGCCCCTCTGGTCTTGAAGACCGAGGGGCCCGGCATTTTTTTTGTGTGGGGCATTTTTTATTCGGCAGGTCTTGCCTGCCCGGATTTTCCGGATAATCCGGATATTCCGGTTTCTCCGAACATTCCGGCTTTTTCGGTCTCTCCGGTCTTTCCGGCTGTCTATCCATATTTTTTATTTTTAATCCTCAATTTTCAATTATTTCTCAAAAATGTTGTATTTTTGCATTTCAATTGTGGCGGAAAAAGATTATCCCCCCAAACGATAAGGAAATGATAAAATGTCAACATTGCGGGAGACAGATACCCTATGACGCAAACGTCTGCCCATATTGCGGCAGGTCGATTAAGCAGTTTGAACAAAAAGAGGTGCTTGATGGAGAACATCCCTCTGATAATTCCGATTATGGTGAGAACAAACCTGTCGACGACAGACCCCCACGTCCAGAGAACGACAAGAAATTGCTCTTTTTCATTATCGCAGTACTTGCATTGCTCCTCATCATCGGAGGTATCTATCACTATACCTCTATACAGTCTGAGGAGATAGAACTTGAGCCCAAGTCAAAGACCGATTCCATTAAGGTTGACTCCGTAGACTTGGAACATCCAGCCGTAAAGAAAGTTGGATATGATGCGAAAAAGACGCAGCGTGTCGTGGTCAACGGCGAGGGCGTGCGGATGCGGTTTGGACCGAGTCTGACTGCCGGTTACCTCAAGGATGAGAAAGGTGCCACTCGCTCAGTGAAAAAAGGTACGCAGCTGGAGTGTGTGGGAGAGCAGGGCGACTGGTATCAGGTTGTCTATATGGGCAAGCGTTATTATATGTCGAAACAATTTACATACCTTGTTGAATAGCAAATAATTCGTAACATCTTAATATAATAAAAATAATGACAGGAATTAAGATATTGTTAACCCTGCTGACGAGTCTTATCGTACAGTCAAGTGGTGACGGACTCCCATATTCGAGTCCTGATATCCGTGAGCGTGTAGTGCTTGATTATGGCAAACGTGCCATTCGTATTGCTCCCGATGAGACAATCAGTAAGCCGGGACTGATGCGTGACCGCCAGCGCTGCTTCATCATTATGTCAAAGAAAGACTATTATCTCTATGTCTATGAGGTGCAGGGTAAGGATACGGTCATGCTGGCACGCTATGATTGTGCTTTCGGACTGAAGAAAGGCAACAAGGAGCGCAGGGGAGACATGCGCACTCCCAACAGTACGATGTCAAAGCCTTTCACCATCTCGCAGATACAGGATGCCTCCACTTGGAAGCATGATTTTGGCGACGGCCGTGGCAACATCAAGTCCTATGGCAATTTCTTCCTCCGTCTGGTCACCCCTGGCCACAGTGGAATAGGCATACACGGAAGCACGAACAATGAGGAAAGCGTGCCGGGACGTGCCAGTGAGGGCTGCATCCGTCTGAAGGATGCCGACATCATTGACCTCCGCAACAATTATGCCTTCATGGGCATGAAAGTCATTATCAAGAGTGAGATGGAGGATGATTTGCCCTTTGAAATCAAAGCTATGCGCAAGCAGCACATCGAGCGCCTTCGCCATCTCAATCCCGACATTGTCCTCAACAATGAGATGATACAGTCGGCGGCAGCAGAGCAAGGAAGGGTGAAAAAGACCGCGCCCGCCAAGCCCCAACCCAAAAAGCATTAAGACATGGCTCTCAATTATATCTGGATTGCCCTTTTCTTCATAGGGTTCATCGTAGGTGTCATCAAACTCATCATGGGTGATTTTGAGACGCTGCCTGCTATGATGGACTCCACTTTCGAGATGTCGAAGAATGCCTTTGAGATGTGTCTGGGCCTGACCGGAACACTGGCATTGTGGATGGGCATCCTTAAGATTGGCGAGGACAGCGGACTCATCAAGCGTCTTGCCTCTTTCCTCAGTCCTGTGCTGACACGCCTGTTCCCTGACATTCCCAAGGGACACCCGGCTTTGGGCTCTATTTTCATGAACATCTCTGCCAATATGCTGGGACTGGACAATGCAGCTACCCCTATAGGACTGAAGGCGATGAATGAGTTGCAGAGCATCAATAAGGAGAAAGACACGGCCAGTAACGCCATGATTATGTTTCTCACACTCAACACGTCGGGCATCACCATCATCCCCATTTCCATCATGGCATATCGGGCGCAGAGCGGAGCGGCAGACCCTACGGATGTCTTTATTCCGCTGTTGCTTACCTCTCTTTGCTCTACTGTCTTCGGACTCATTGTTTGCTCCATCTATCAGCGCATCAATCTCTTCAACCGCTATATCCTTTTGATGTTTGGTGTCATCGCTGCTTTTGTGGGACTGCTGTTCTATGCCATTCATGGCATGACTCAGGAGGAGATGCAGCATTTCTGCCGTGTGCTCACGAGCGTGATGATT
Source organism: uncultured Prevotellaceae bacterium (assembly GCA_902767775.1). Classification (GTDB taxonomy): domain Bacteria; phylum Bacteroidota; class Bacteroidia; order Bacteroidales; family Bacteroidaceae; genus Prevotella. The sequence continues at coordinate 2,516 of CACXIP010000019.1, forward strand.
CTTGGTGCCATCATGATATTCATCTTCTCGGGATTTCTCAAGAAAATCAATGTCTACAATTCCTTTATCGAAGGGGCCAAGGGTGGTTTTGGAGTGGCTGTCACCATCATTCCCTATGTGGTGGCTATCCTGGTGGCCGTAGGAATATTCCGCGCATCGGGAGGAATGCAGATGCTTCAGGAACTGGTGGAGTCGGGTGTTGAGAAATTGGGACTCAATTCAGACTTCGTGGGTGCTCTGCCCGTGGCTTTGATGAAACCTCTCAGCGGACCTGCGGCACGTGGCATGATGCTGGAGAACTTCACCCATTTCGGAGTCGATTCGTTCATCGGACATCTTTCGAGCATCATCCAGGGATGTACGGATACGACATTCTACATCCTTGCTGTCTATTTCGGCAGCGTAGGTATCCGCAAGTACCGCTATTCTGTAGCCTGCGGACTCTCTGCTGATTTCGCCGGAGTCATAGCGGCCGTTTTCATCGGCTATTTCTTCTTCGGATAATTACCGTCAGTTCTGGACAGGAATACACCTAACCTCAGCACCTTTCATATATGCAGTGGACGGATAGGATTCGCCAGGTGAAGATCATCCTTGTGGTGGCGGCTGTGCTTATTGCCATGGCCTCTCTCTTCATCTCACACTATCTCGTTCGCGACCTCTCCATCGAGGAACACAACAAGATGGAGGTTTGGGCAGAAGCCATGCGTGCCCTCAATCAGGCGGATGAGGAGACCGACCTCAATCTGGTGCTGAAGGTCATCAACGAGAATAACACCATCCCCGTGATTGTGCTCGACCGGCATGGGGAGGCAACCACCTTCAGGAATATCGACCCCCGGGGCACAGACTTTGCCGACAGCCTCCAGAAGGCTTCTGTCATGGGACAAGATATGCTGAAGGCAGGCAACGCCATTAAAATCTATCTCGACGACGAGGGCAAGGGCGACTTCATCAATGTATGCTATGATGACTCAGTGATGATCAAACGCCTTTCCATGTGGCCCTATGTACAGTTGGGCATCGTCATGGTGTTCGTCGTTATTGCCATTTTCGCCCTGCTTACATCCAAACGTGCAGAGCAGAACAAGGTGTGGGTGGGACTTTCCAAAGAGACGGCACACCAGTTGGGCACACCCATCTCCAGTCTGATGGCATGGACGGAAATTCTCAAGGAGTCATATCCCGACGATGAGTTGCTGCCTGAGATGGACAAGGATGTGAAACGCCTTCAGCTCATCGCCGACCGCTTCTCCAAAATCGGGTCTCTTCCCGAACTGGTGCCCAGCAGCCTCACAGAGGTATTGGCGCATGTGGTGGACTATATGAACCGCCGCACCTCTGCCAAGGTGGAGATGCTCACCGAATTCCCTGACGAGGACCTCATCGTCGACATCAATCCCCAACTCTTTGAGTGGGTGATAGAAAACCTCTGCAAAAATGCGGTGGATGCAATGGAAGGAGAGGGGAGGATAACCCTTCGTGTGCTGGATGAGGATGGACGCACCGCTGTCGAGGTGGAGGACACTGGTAAGGGAATCCGTAAGAAAGACATCCACAATGTGTTCACACCTGGTTTTACCACAAAAAAACGCGGTTGGGGACTTGGTCTCTCTCTTGCCAAACGCATTGTTGAGGAGTACCATAAAGGGAGAATTTTTGTCAAGTCATCGGAAATAGGGAAGGGAACCACTTTCAGAATCGAACTGCGAGGTTAATTATTTTCCGTTTTTTTTCATTCAATTCAAAAAAAAGTTGTAACTTTGCAGCCCAAATGGGTAGTTTAGAAAGATTTAAGATAGAGTTGAAGGGCCAGACGGAGGAAAATGCCTCCTATGAGTTCATGCTCGACAACGACTATTTTGATGCCATCGAGGCCACTGAGGTGAAGGGAGGGATGCTCCATGCCACACTTGACGTGCACAAGACGGCTGGCGTTTATGAGCTCAACTTCCACATTGAGGGAGAGGCCACGGTGGTGTGTGATGTGTGTCTCGACGACTTGCAGCAGCCTGTTTGCACCGACAGCTCCATCATCGCACGCCTCGGTGAACGCTACTCTGACGAAGAAGAGGTCATCACGGTACCGGAAGAGGAAGGCATCCTCGATGTGTCGTGGTTGCTCTACGAGATGATAGCTCTCGCCATTCCGACAAGACATGTGCATGCGGAAGGTGAATGCAACGCCGAGATGCTCACTCGTATAGAAGAGATGACAGCACGGATGCCCGAGGAGGACGAGACCGACCCACGATGGAAAGAATTGGAGAAATTAAAATCAACAATAAAAGAATAATTCAAAATGGCACATCCTAAAAGAAGACAGTCAAAGACTCGTACACTGAAGAGAAGAACTCACGACAAGGCAATTGCCCCCACATTGGCACTTTGCCCCAACTGCGGCGCTTACTATGTATACCACACCGTATGCTCTACCTGTGGTTACTATAGAGGCAAGGTCGCTATCGTGAAGGAAACCGTGGAGTAAAATGGGTAAGACCAGAGCGATTATCACCGGCGTGGGTGGATACGTCCCCGACTATGTCCTCAACAACGAGGAACTATCGAGGATGGTGGAGACCAACGACGAGTGGATAATGACGCGCGTGGGCATCAAGGAGCGCCGAATCCTCACGGAGGAAGGCCTCGGAACATCGTATATGGCCCGCAAGGCTGCCAAGATGGTGGTCAAGAAGACGGGAGTCGATCCCGACACTATTGATGCCCTCATTCTGGCCACCTCGACGGCTGACTACCAATTCCCCTCCACCGCATCCATCGTGCTGGGGAAGTTGGGCCTGAAGAATGCATTCGCATTCGATTTCTGGGGAGCTTGCTGCGGATTCCTTTATGCCCTCGACAATGCAGCTTCGCTGATAGAGAGTGGACGATACAAGAGAATCATTGTGGTGGGTGCCGACAAGATGTCATCTATGGTCGACTACACCGACAGAGCCACTTGTCCTCTCTTTGGCGACGGAGCGGGGGCAGTATTAGTGGAAGCAGCCGATGAGAATGAGGAGATGGGGTACAAGGACTCCTATTTCCGAACCGACGGAAAAGGTCTGCCGTTCCTTCACATGAAGGCCGGCGGTTCCGTATGTCCTCCATCGCATTTCACCATCGACCATCGCCTGCATTTCCTCTATCAGGAGGGGCGCACGGTGTTCAGATACGCTGTTACCAACATGAGTGATGACTGTGCGCTTATTGCAGAGCGAAACGGTCTCAGCAAGGACAACATCACCTGGGTCGTGCCCCATCAGGCCAACATGCGCATCATTGAGGCGGTGGCACGCCGGTTGGAACTGCCCATGGAACAGGTAATGGTCAACATCGAGCATTTCGGCAACACCAGTGCAGCCACCATCCCCTTGGCGCTGTGGGAATATGAGAATCGCCTCAAACGGGGTGACAATCTCATCCTCACTGCTTTCGGGGCCGGTTTTGTACACGGTGCTTCCTATCTCAGATGGGCATACGACGGTTTCGCTGCCGCTGCCCCTGTGAAATAAGTGATTACTCCAATAACCTCAGAACGCATCCTTCCATCATGAAAAGATGCGTTTTTGTCATTTAAGAACAATGAAACATAAGGCAGGATTCGTCAATATCGTAGGCAACCCCAACGTCGGCAAGAGTACGCTGATGAACCAACTCGTGGGGGAACGTATCTCCATCGCCACGTTCAAGGCGCAGACCACAAGGCACCGCATCATGGGCATCGTCAACACCGATGAAATGCAGATAGTCTTTTCCGACACGCCTGGCGTGCTGAAACCCAACTACAAACTGCAGGAGTCGATGCTTGCTTTCTCGGAGTCGGCCCTTGCTGACGCCGATGTGCTTCTCTATGTCACCGACGTGGTGGAGAATCCCGAGAAAAACCTGGACTTCCTGGAGAAAGTACGCAGCCTCACCATTCCGGTGCTGCTCCTCATCAACAAGATAGACCTCACCGACCAAAAGGGGCTTGTCGAGGTGGTGGAGCGCTGGCATCAGCTGTTGCCTGGGGCAGAGATTCTCCCTATCTCCGCTGCCAACAAGTTTGGCACCGAGGTGCTGCTCAAGCGCATTGGTGAACTGCTGCCCGACAGTCCGCCCTATTTCGACAAGGACCAACTCACCGACAAGCCTGCCCGTTTCTTTGTCTCAGAGATTATCCGTGAGAAGATATTGCTCTATTACGACAAGGAAATCCCCTACTCGGTGGAGGTGAGTGTGGAGCAGTTCAAGGAAGAAGAGAAAATCATCCGCATCAGTGCGGTCATCTATGTTGAGCGTGATTCCCAAAAGGGCATCATCATAGGCCATCAGGGCGTTGCCCTGAAGAGAGTGAGCACAGAGGCCCGCAAGGCACTGGAGAAGTTCTTTGGCAAGCGTATCTTCCTTGAGACCTTCGTCAAGGTCGACAAGGATTGGAGAAGTTCGAAACGCGAACTTGACCATTTTGGATATAATCCTGAATAAAAGGTTGCTCACAACCTCACAACCTTACAAAAAAAGAGAAAAATGGGAAATTTAGTAGCAATAGTAGGCCGTCCCAATGTGGGAAAGTCGACACTTTTCAACAGGCTGACCAAATCCCGCAAGGCAATTGTCAGCGACGAGGCAGGCACCACCCGCGACCGTCAGTACGGTAAGTGTGAATGGAACGGACGGGAATTCTCCGTTGTCGACACTGGCGGGTGGGTTGTCAAATCGGATGACATCTTCGAGGAGGAAATCCGCAAGCAGGTGGTCATCGCCACCGAGGAAGCAGACCTGGTGCTTTTCCTCGTTGACATCAACACTGGTCTGACAGACTGGGATGAGGATGTGGCGCTTATCCTGCGCAAGGCAAAACTGCCTGTGCTGCTTGTGGTGAACAAGGCCGACAACTTCGACCAGTATTACGGAGCCGCAGAGTTTTACAAACTGGGACTCGGCGACCCCATCCCCATCAGTGCTGCCACAGGAAGCGGCACCGGCGACTTGCTCGACACGGTGCTTGCCAATCTGAAGGAATCGGGTGGTTCTGACATCGAGGAGGGTATTCCCCGCTTTGCCGTCGTAGGCCGTCCCAATGCTGGCAAGAGCAGTCTCATCAATGCCTTTATAGGCGAGGACAGGCATATCGTTACCGATATCGCTGGCACCACCCGCGACAGCATCTATACACGCTACGACAAGTTTGGCTTTGATTTCTACTTGGTGGATACAGCTGGCATCAGGCGCAAGAACAAGGTGACTGAGGACCTCGAATTCTATTCCGTCATGCGAAGCATACGCGCGATAGAGAACTCCGATGTCTGTATCCTGATGATTGATGCGACCCGCGGTATTGAGGCGCAGGACATGAATATTTTCCAGCTTATCCAGCGCAACAACAAGTCGCTTGTCGTGGTTGTCAACAAATGGGACTTGGTGGAGAACAAGGATCAGGTGGTCGTCAAGACATTTGAGAATGCCATCCGCGACCGAATGGCTCCTTTCACCGACTTCCCCATTATTTTTGCCTCTGCCATCACCAAGCAGCGCATTTTCAAGGTGCTGGAAACTGCCAAGCAGGTTTATCTCAACCGTACCGCTAAGGTGGGAACCTCAAAACTCAATGAGGTGATGCTGCCTATCATCGAGGCGTTCCCGCCACCATCGGTCAAGGGCAAGTACATCAAAATCAAGTATTGCATGCAAGTGCCCAACACACAGATTCCCACTTTCGTGTTTTACGCCAACCTGCCACAGTATGTAAAGGAGCCCTATAGGCGTTTCCTTGAGAACAAGATACGTGAGAACTGGCAGATGACAGGTTGTCCCATCAATGTGTTTATCCGTCAGAAGTAGTCTATGTGGCGTGGTCTGACATTATTGCTGGCAGTAGTGGCCATCATACTTTTGGGGTGCGGTAAGGAAGCCGAACCCGAGAAAGTGGTGGCGACTACTGCCAAACTCTATTATGACTATCTGCTGGATGGCCGTTACGATGACTATGTAGCAGGTATCGATGGCGCGGACTCCTTGCCGGGTAATTACAAGGAGCAGTTGCGCGACAATATCAAGATGTTTATGGACCGCCAGCGCCAGTTGCACAAAGGCATCGCTACATTCGGCATTGTCAATGCGGAAATAGATGCGGAAAGCCACACTGCCAATGCGTTCCTTGTAGTGAATTATAACGACAGCACGTCAGAGCAGATTGTCGTCCCCTTGGTGGAGCGTGGTGGTGTTTGGAGAATGAGATGATGCTTGTTGATGATGGCTCTCATTGACCGTTGAGCGCATCTCCTTCAGCAGGTCGCTGGCAAAGATGAAGTCGGTGAGTCGCTTGTTCGTCGACTCCATAATTTGGCTGCTGCATCCTTGCCAGTCTTTTTTGCCCTCATATATAAAGATGATGTTTTCCCCGATGCCCATCACCGAGTTCATATCGTGTGTGTTGATGATGGTTGTCGTGTTGTATTCCTTGGTGATGCCGCTGAGCAGGTCGTCAATCACCAGGGATGTCTTAGGGTCAAGGCCTGAGTTGGGCTCATCGCAGAAGAGGTATTTCGGATTGAGCGCAATCGCCCTTGCAATGGCGACGCGTTTCTGCATACCGCCTGATATCTCCCCGGGAAATTTCTGCTGTGCCTCTATCAGGTTGACACGGTCGAGGCATTCACGGGCACGTTTCCTCCGTTCACGGTAGTTCATCGACGAGAACATGTCAAGTGGGAACATCACATTCTCCAATACGGTCATGGAGTCAAATAGTGCCGCACTTTGGAAAATCATGCCCATTTCCCTTCTCAGCATAATCTTCTCACGTTTGCTCATCGCCACGAAGTCGCGACCGTCGTAGAGCACCTGACCTTTGGTGGGGTCGAGCAGTCCAACGAGGTTTTTCATCAGCACGGTCTTGCCCGAGCCGCTCTGACCGATAATCAGGTTGGTCTTGCCGTTCTCAAAGATGGCACTGATATCGTGGAGCACCTCTTTGTCTTCGAAGGATTTGTATAGGTTTTTGATTTCAATCATTTTCCCAAAAGATAATGATGGTGATGGTCACGACAGCAATTGGGTGAGAAACACATCGGAGAAAAGAATCAGTACGCTGCTCGACACCACGGCGGCAGTGCTTGCCTTGCCTACCTCTATCGAACCACCTTTTACGGAGTAGCCGTAGTAGGACGATACGCTTGATATGATGAAGGCGAAAAAGAGGCTCTTGATGATGCTCATCCACACAAACCATGGATTGAAGGCGTGCTGTAAGCCAATGGTGAGGTCGTCGGGAGGAAGCATATGTCCTATGTAAGCAGTGGCATATGCGCCCAGAATGCCGTTGGCAGCACTGAAAATCACCAGGAACGGCATGATGGTGATCATACCCAGTATCTTGGGCAGGATGAGGTAGCAGGCGGAGTTTACACCCATGATGTCAAGGGCGTCAATCTGCTGCGTGACGCGCATGGTGCCCAGTTCGGATGCGATGTTTGAACCCACCTTTCCAGCCAAGATGAGACACATGATGGAGGAGGAGAATTCCAACAGCAGGATTTCACGTGTGGTATATCCTGTGGTGAACCGGGGCATCCACGGACTTTGGATGTTGATTTTCATCTGAATGCAAATCACAGCGCCGATGAAAAAGGAGATGAGAAGGACGATGCCGATGGAGTCAACTCCCAGGTCTGACATTTCCTTCACATATTTCTTGAAGAACATCCTCATCCTTTCTGGTCGTGAGAATGTCTTGCCCATGAGTATAAGGTACTCGCCGAATGTTTGCAGTAATTTGACGATGAGCATGGATTCCTTGAATTGATGTGCAAAATTAAATAAAAACGTTGAGATAGTCAAAAACAAAAACAAACAATTCCGCCAATTGTTTTTTATTTTGTTTCATCTGGGGATTTTAGATGGAATTTTTTTTAATGTCATCCAAAAAACTATTATTTTTGCAAAAACTCTACTTGAACGAAGATGAAAACTATGCGCACATTTCTTTTTGTTTTTTTGAGTATACTCTTACCCCTGACACTTCAGGCTGCGGAACAGTTTGTCAATTTCACTGGTGAGGGATGGTTCCTCAACGAGGGCGGCAAGGTGAACGTTTTTGTGGCTACAGCCGACAAGGGCGTGCTGCGTGCGGCAAATGACTTGTGCAATGACCTCAACAAGGTTTGCGGAGCCAAATGCACCATTGCTGCTCAGGCTGACAACGCCGACATCAGCGTTGCCATCGACCCCAAGATGAAGGCAAGGGAAAAATATATCATCCAGATAGATGGAAAGACGATGCGCATCACAGGTAGCGACAAGAGAGGCGCCATCTACGGCATCTATGAGTTGTCGCGCCAGGCTGGTGTGTCTCCCTGGTATTGGTGGGCTGACGTGCCTGTGGAGCAGCATAGCAAGATATGGCTCAAACCAGGAACATACACTGATGGCGAACCGGCCGTGCGCTACCGGGGTATTTTCCTCAACGACGAGGCTCCCTGCCTTACAACTTGGGTCAAGAACACTTTTGGCACACAGTATGGTGGTCATGAGTTCTATGCCAAGGTCTTTGAGCTGCTCCTCCGTCTGAAAGGTAATTTTATGTGGCCTGCCATGTGGGATTGGGCATTCTATGCCGACGATCCGCTCAACTCCTCTACAGCCGATGAGATGGGCATCATCATTGGTACGTCACACCATGAGCCTATGGCTCGCAACCATCAGGAGTGGGCTCGCCACCGGAAGGATTACGGACAGTGGAATTATCGCACGAACAATGAGGTGCTCGACAAGTTCTTCCGTGAGGGCATCGAGCGCATGAAGGGCACCGAGGATGTGGTGACCATCGGCATGCGGGGTGATGGCGACGAGGCGATGAGCAAGGATGCCGACACCAAGTTGCTGCTCGACATCGTGCGCCAACAGCGCAAGATTATCAGCGATGTCACCAAGCGTCCTGCTAAGGAAACTCCTCAGGTGTGGGCATTATATAAAGAGGTGCTCGACTACTACGACCAAGGAATGCGTGTGCCTGATGATGTGACCATGTTGCTCTGCGATGACAACTGGGGTAATGTGAGACGCGTGCCCAACGCCAAGGAGCGCCGCCATCCCGGTGGATGGGGACTCTATTATCATGTCGACTATGTGGGGGCTCCACGCAACTCCAAGTGGCTCAATGTCACTCCCATACAAAATATGTGGGAACAACTCTCACTGGCATATGAGAACGGCATCGACCGTATGTGGATTCTCAATGTTGGCGACCTCAAACCCATGGAATACCCCATCCAGCTCTTCCTCGATATGGCATGGAAGGGTGGCGAGACCATCCCCGACCACACGCTCAGCTTCTGCCGGCAGCAGTTTGGCGAAAGTCAGGCTCCAGAGGCGGCACGTCTGCTCGACCTGTGTTGCAAGTACAACGGGCGCATCACTGCCGAGATGCTCGACAGCCGCACCTACAACCTGGCAACAGGAGAGTGGGAGAGGGTAGTGGCCGACTACAACCGATTGGAGAAAGAGGCGCTGCGTCAGTATGTCACCCTCGATGAGGCCTACCGTGATGCTTATCAGCAGATTGTGCTGTTCCCTATCCAGGCGATGGCAAACATCTATGAGATGTATTATGCACAGGCGATGAACCAACAGTTGAGCAAGGAGGGAAATCCCGAGGCCAACATCTGGGCAGACAAAGTGGCGGCGGCATTCCGTCGCGACTCGGTCCTGTGTGCTTCCTACAACCATGACTTCGCCGGAGGTAAGTGGAACGGTATGATGATACAGAAACACATTGGCTATAGGAGTTGGAACGACAATTTCCCCCGTGATATGATGCCGAGGGTGCAAAGGGTGGACACCGAGGGAAAGAACTTTGTGTTCGTGGAGCGCGATGGCATGGTGGTCATTGAGGCTGAGCATACCTTCGACCGCAAGGACGCCTCCGAGGCTGCTTGGACCGTCATCCCCGGAATGGGACGTACGCTCAGCGGCATCACCCTGCGACCCACCACCGCCAGTGTTGATGGGGCAGCGCTTTGCTATCGTTTTGAGAACGCATCGCCAGTCAAAAAGCTCCACGTTGTGGTGAAATCAACGCTCGATTTCCTCAACAAGGGAGGGCTTTGCTATCAGGTAACTCTCGACGACGGAACTCCACAGACCATCAACTTCAATGCGAACCTCAATGAGGCCCCGGCAAATATCTACAGTGTCTATTATCCTACCGTGGCGAAGCGTGTAGTGGAAAGCACCATCGACTTGCCGGCGGATGCAGGAAGCCACACCTTGCGGATACAACCGCTTGACCCAGGTATCGTGTTCGAGAAAATCGTCCTCGACTGCGGAGGCTGGCAACCATCATATCTGTTTGGCATCGAGTCGCCAAAACGCATGGAATAGCATACCCCTGAACAGCATCTACCATGAGAAGAGTATTCATATTCTCCCTGATGTGCCTGATGGCTGTCCTGTCTGCCATGGCGGACAGCGGACGTTTGTATACTGCCGACAAGTTGTCGAGCAGCGCCACCAGTTTTGTCACACAAGACCATTACGGGTACATCTGGGTGGGCACTCAGTTCGGCCTCAACAAGTTTGATGGATACCGTTTCACGCATTATTTCACCAATGAGGACGACACCACCTCCATACAGGGTAATGAAATCACACGGTTGCTTACCGACAGCAAGCACCGCCTGTGGGTGGGAGGCGCCAGGGGACTAAGCCGCTACGACCATGCCACCAACCAGTTTGTGAGATACCGCTTTCCATCGGGCATGCTGCCGAGGGTGGAGTGCATCTATGAGGACAGTGAGGGCAATATCCTCATCGGCACCTCTGGTTATGGCCTTTATTCCATCCGTGTGGGAAGCGATGCCATCACACAGGAAAAGCAGTTCTCACGCTCAGAGAAAAACGATTTCCTCACTCTCTTGTTTGAGGACGACCAGCATAGTTTCTGGCGCGGCTATCAGACAGCCACCATCACACGAATGAAAGCCAGTGGACTTCAACCCACGGCGACGAGGGACTTTGAGTCCCCATGTGGACCTGTTGTCGCCTTTCTCCGTACTGATTCTAAGGGATTTCTCGCTGTATGTACATATGGCATTCTTCGCTACGATTACGCATCTGGGCAACTCACTGATGCCGGTATCGACCTTTCCGCTATTGGGGCGACAGTGTCGGTGCGAGCTGCCATGATCGACCATGGCGGCAATATCTATATCGGTACGTCTGGGCGTGGCCTGTTCGTCATCCCCAAAGGCAGCAAAAAACTGCAAAGCGTGGAGAGCAGGACTGGAAAATATGACCTCTCCACTGCCAATGTCAATTATATCTTTGAGGACAAGGACCAAAACCTGTGGGTGAGTTGCTTCAGAAAAGGACTCCTGCAGCTCAATCAGGGCAAGGAGGCGTTTCGCACGTGGAAGTTTGCCACACAGAATATCCAGTTGGGCAGCAGCCTCTCCAGTCTCATCCAGGGAGAGGGAGGCACACTGTGGTGTACCGTCCAGAAAAGCGGCATATACCGGTTCGACGCTGATGGAAAGATTACCCCGGCTCCGGCATCACCCTCTGGCGCCAACTGCATCTACCGTGACCGCAAGGGCAATTACTGGGTGAGCAGCGAGAGCACGCTCTACAGTTACAACCCTGCTACAGGAACCAGTACAAAGCGCCTTGTTGTCGACGGATGGGGCATCAACTGCATGGCGGATGACGGTGAGGGACATCTTTATGTATGCAACTACGGCAAGGGCTTCTGCATCTTTGACACCGCAACAGGACAGACAGAGTCGTTGAGCATGTACCATATTGACCCCAAACTGGGCGGACTGTGCAACGACTGGGTGAAGGCATTCCTCTTCGACAGCCGTGGCTTGCTGTGGATTGCCACGACCAATGGTGTTTGCGTAATGAATCCCGCCGACCGCAATTTCCGCATCTTTGACTGGGATTTGCAGTTGAAAGGTATCCAGTGCTTCTCGCTATGCGAACAGAAAGACGGCTCCATCCTCATTGGTACGGAAAACGGTCTCTATTGGTTCGACCGTGCCACATCGGAGGTGAGCAGGTACAAGGGAATGAAAGAGGTGGACAACAAACCCGTTTATGCCATTGCCTGTTCGCAGAATGGAGATTTTTGGATGAGTTCTGCCAATGGCATCTGGCATTATGACCAGCGCCACAAGCGAGTCATCAGTCATGTGAGTGGAAACGGACTTGAGACACGTGAGTTCGTTCTTGGTGCCATAGCACAAGGTGATGACGGACGGATGAGTTTTGGCAGTATCGAGGGTGTCGCCACATTTTATCCAAACGAGGTGTCGGGTGCCGCTGTCAACACTGATGAGAAGGTGGTGCTCACCAATTTCGTTATCGAAGGCAAGTCGGTGGGATGCCTTTCCGACAAGTTTAAGATTCCCTACGACCGAAACTCGTTTTCCATGGAGTTTTCCCTGCTTGACTTTGTCAATGCCGAGAATGTCAACTACGAATACCGCATCAACGGTGGTCAGTGGGTGCCGTTCATGGATGGTTCCAACAGCGTGGCTTTCAGCCGCATGAATCCAGGAAATTATGAGATAGAGGTTAGGGCGATGACCAATGGAACCTATTATGATGGCACTCGTATCGTGAATGTCATCATTCAGTCGCCGTGGTACGCCTCCACATGGGCATATCTGCTGTATGCGCTCTTGGCAATCGGTGCCACCATCTGGATTGGTTATTATAGGGAGCGTCGGCGCAGGGCAGACCTCGATGAGCAGAAAATGCGCTTCCTCATCAATGCCACCCACGACATCCGCTCACCCTTGACGCTGATTATGGGCCCCCTCAACAAACTGAAGGAGCGGCTCACCGATAAGGAGAGCCAAGAAGATATCCAGATTATCGACCGCAATGCGCAGCGCCTGCTTCTCCTCGTCAACCAGATTCTCGACGAGCGCAAGATAGACAAGAACCAGATGCACCTCCACTGCAGCGAGACCGACCTCGTGGAGTTTATCACAGGCATCTGCTCACTCTTCCAGTTCAATGCTCATCAGCGAAACATCAATTTCACCTTCGAGCATGAGGACGAGAAAGTGATGGCATGGATAGACCGCATACAGTTCGACAAGGTGGTGACCAACCTGCTTTCCAATGCCTTCAAATATACTTATGACGGCGGAGAGGTGCGTGTCATCCTCAGTCAGGATGGTGAGACCGTCTGCCTCCGTGTCGTGGACAATGGCCTCGGTTTCAAGGACGAGAACACCGAAAGGTTGTTCGAAAGGTTCTATCAGGGTAAGGACAACAACGGCCTACATATTGAGGGAACAGGAATTGGACTCAATCTGAGCCGTGCCATAGTCCTTCTCCACGGGGGCAGCATCAAGGCATACAACCGCACTGATGGTCAACGGGGAGCCTGTCTCGATGTGCAGCTTCCTATGGGTAAGGAACATTTGAAGCCGGAGGAGATAGTGGATGAGGACGGTGGCGGCAATCAACAGTCACACCGCCAGGGCTCACGCAATTTCCGCCTGCTCGTGGTCGATGACGATTTCGAGGTAGCTCAGTATATCAAGAACGAACTGGGACAGTGGTATCGCATAGACACGGCATCCAACGGACGCGAGGCCCTCAAGAAACTGCTCACTGACAACAGTGGCTACGACCTTGTCATCTGCGATGTGATGATGCCCGAGATGGATGGTATCACCATGCTGCGACAACTCAAGAGCAATCCCAACATCAGTGATATCCCCGTTATCCTGCTGACTTCCAAAGTGGAGGTGAGCGACCGTCTTGAAGGACTCCGCAAGGGAGCCGACGCCTATCTTGCCAAACCATTCAACATGGAGGAACTGCACATCCTTGTCGACAACCTCGTCGACAATGTGCGCCGTCTGAGAGGTAAGTTCAGTGGTGCCCAGACCCAGGAGGACAAATTGGAGAATGTGGAGGTCAGGGGCAACAACGACCTGCTCATGGAACGTATCATGCACACGGTGAATGAGAATCTGCAAGACCCCGACTTCAATGTCGACCGTCTCTGTGACGAGGTGGGACTGAGCCGCACCCAACTGCATCGAAAGATGAAGGAAATCACCGGCATCTCGACTGGTGAGTTCATCCGCAATCTGCGTCTGCAGCAGGCAGCACGACTCATCCGCGAGGGAAAAGTCAATATCGCACAGGTGGCTTATTCCGTGGGATTCAACAATCAGACTTATTTCTCCACGGTTTTCAAGAAACATTTTGGACGCACACCCACAGAATATGCAGAGGATACCTCTTCTTAATACTTCCTCAAATAGAGGGATTTGACATGCCACCTTGCTCCCAAAGAGAGGGTGGCTTTTTTGTTGCGATGCTTTTTTGTCTATGAAACATATTTTAATGACGTTGAAACGTATTTTTACGTTACATTTTGGATATTCCTTTATCTTTGCAGCGTCATTTTGTTCACTTCTGTCTACTGATTTAAACCAATTACAATTATTTCAACCAAATTATATTCTTAACTAACAAAACGTGTTGTTATGCATTTAAACTTGAAAAAAACAATCTGCTTGATGGGGCTTTGTTCCCTGTTTGGGGTGCTCAGCACACCACAAGCTGTTGCAGCGCCGACCGGAGTGCTTTCTTCCGATGAGGTGCAGCAATCCAAGAAAGTGACAGGTCAGGTGAGTGACTCCGAGGGAGCGCTCATCGGTGCTACTGTGATGGAAAAGGGCACCTCCAATGGTGTTGTGACTGATGTTAATGGCAATTTCTCCATCAACGTGAATCCGGGTGCAACACTCGTCATCTCTTATGTGGGCTATGTCACCCAGGAAATCAGGGTAGGCAACCAAGGCAATCTGAACGTCAAACTCGAGGCTGAGGGCGGTAACCTCAATGAGGTGGTGGTCATCGGTTATGGTACACAGCGCCGAGAGGCAGTCACTGGTTCTGTGGCCAATGTCAATGGTGAGAAACTCAACCAGATTGCCGCTACCAATGCTGCTCAGGCATTGCAGGGACGTGTTGCTGGTGTGCTGATGACGCAGACCTCCACACAGCCAGGTGCTGAGATGCAGATTCGTATCCGTGGTCAGCGTTCACTGAGTGCTTCCAACGACCCGCTCATCGTGCTCGACGGAATCCCCTTCATGGGACAGCTTTCTGACATCAACCCCACCGACATCAAGTCGATGGACATTCTCAAGGATGCTTCCGCCACTGCCATCTACGGTTCTCGTGGTGCCAACGGTGTGATTATCATCACCACAGTGAAGGGTAACCAGGGCGCTCCTGCTAAGGTGACCTACAACGGATATGTTAGTTTCAAGAAGGTGTTCCACAAGTATCCTATGATGGACGGTCCTACTTTTTCTGAATTCAGGAAGTTTGCCGGTCTCTACAAAAATTCTCTTGATGAGGACGACAACACCAATACCGACTGGCAGGACCTTTACTATCAGACTGGTGTGAGCCACAACCACGACGTGAGTGTGGCAGGCGGCACCAACGGCGGCAGCTATAGCTTCGGCGCAGGTTACTATCATGATGAGTCGCCTGTTCCGACACAGGAATACGACCGTATCTCCATCCGTGGCAATTTCGACCAGATGGTGGGCAAGTGGTTCCGCTTCGGACTGAGCACCAACACCAGCTATCGCACCACACAGGGTGTGAACGATATGTACGGCGTACTGAGCAAGAGCCCGCTCGCCAGCCCGTATGATGCCAATGGCAACCTCAAGCGCTTCGTCACCCTTCCCTCCGACGACCAGGCTGTGGTCACCAAGGAGACGGTGAAGAGAGACAAGGACGTCTGGCTCAATGAGAACAAAGGTATCGGTTCCTACAACACTCTCTTCGGCGAGGTGAAATGCCCATGGGTTGAGGGTCTGAGCTACCGCATCAATGTCGGTCTGAACTTCCGCTCTTCCAAGGGTGGCAACTTCACAGGTACAGGTGTGAACAACAAGGATGAGAAAGCTGTCAATGGTGGTGGTATCTCCGAGAACCAGACCCGCAACTGGGTGGTGGAGAATTTGCTCACCTACGACCGTACTTTCGCTGAGAAGCATAACTTGAATGTTGTGGGTATGTATTCTGCAGAGCAGACCACCTATGAGTCAACAGGTGCCTCCGCACAGAACATTCCTGCCGACTACTTCCAGTACTATGCTCTCGACAAGGCTGTAGGTGAGGTCAACCTCAACAATTACAGCTATTGGCAGAGTGGCCTGATGTCATGGATGGGTCGTGTGATGTACTCCTATGATAATAAGTATATGATTTCAGCTGCTATTCGCTCCGATGCCTCCTCACGTCTGGCAAAGGGCCACCAGTGGCATACCTATCCCGCAGTCAGTGCTGGTTGGAACATCTCTCGTGAGAGTTTCATGGAGCCTATCACTTGGGTCGACAACCTGAAACTGCGTGTTGGATATGGTGAGACCTCCAACCAGAGTATCAATCCTTATTCTACACTCGGCGGACTCGCCGTGCGCAACTACAACTTCGGTAGTACTTATCAGGCTGGTTACTATGTCAACGCACTGCCCAACCCCGAACTGGGATGGGAGTATTCCAAGACATGGAACGTAGGTCTTGACTTCTCACTGTTCAGCGGACGCCTCTATGGTTCGTTTGAGTACTATATCCAGAAGACCAACGATATCCTGCTCGATGTCTCAATGCCTTCCACATCAGGTGTGAGCAGCTTCACCGGCAATATCGGTAAGACGGAGAACAAGGGTTGGGAGTTCACCCTCAATGGTATCATCCTCGACAACAAGAACGGATGGAACTGGGAGGCAGGTATCAACCTCTATGCCAACCGCAACAAACTTGTCGCTCTCGCTTCCGGCGAGGACCGCGATGAGGGCAACCGTTGGTTTGTCGGACATCCCATCGATGTCATCTACGACTATGAGTATGAGGGCCTTTGGAATGAGAGTGACGTGAAGACCGTTGGGGATAAGACCAATTTCAGTATCCTTGAGCCGGGTGGCAACCTGGGTATGATTAGAGTGAAATATACGGGCGACTATGATGCCAACGGCCTTCCCACCCGTGCCATCGGTGCCGACGACCGTCAGATCATGAGCATGGAGCCCGACCTCATCGGTGGTTTCAACACCACTGTGGGTTACAAGAACTTCGACCTGACTGTGATTGGTGCCTTCCAGATTGGTGGCAAACTCATCAGTGCCATCCACTCCTCCAACGGTTATCTGAACATGCTGACAGGCCGCCGCGGACAACTTGACGTGGACTATTGGACCCCAGAAAACACAGGTGCCAAATATCCGAAACCCGGTGGCATCCAAAGCGGTGACAACCCCAAGTATGGTTCTACTCTCGGCTACTTCAATGCTGGTTACATGAAAATCCGTGCCATCACCCTCGGTTACAATTTCGACAAACTGAAGGCAGTGAAAGACCTCGGCATCAGCCGTTTGCGCCTCTATGCTACCGTGCAGAATCCCTTCGTTCTTTTCTCTCCGTTTACCAACGAGAGCGGACTTGATCCTGAGACCAACTCCTGGGCCAACCAGAACACGGCTGTGGCATACGGTGAGTATTCTGGCAAGCACAGAATGCCTATCGTAGGCTACAATACGCCTTCTACCCGCAACTTCCTCTTCGGTGTTAATGTGACATTCTAATAGACTATTGAGGATAGAAAAAAGAACAATTAATATAGATAAGAATATGAAAACCAAGAATATCAAATATTTCCTTGCTGCGGGTTTGTTGTGCTGTGGTCTTTCTACCACCTTCACCTCATGCTCCGATATCCTTGACGAGCAGCCGCGCAGCCAGTTCGACCCGACTTTCTTCACCACGAAGACGGGTATCGAGGGCGGTTTGACCTCTCTCTATGCGCACCTGCGCTATTTCTATGGTAACGGCTATTGGCTCAACCACTGTGAGACAGGTACCGACGAGTATACCTATGCACAGTCTGCTGACGGCAACTTCAAGGATGCTGACCTCTCAGGTGTGGGCAATCTCACTTCCACCAGCAGCCGTTCCGACCTCCTTTGGGGAACTGCATTTGCCAATATCAATACAGCCAATGGCATCATTGAGAATGGTGCTGCTGCTGGCATCGACGATGCCTTGCTCGCTGAGGCTTATTTCTTCCGTGCATTCGATTACTTCTTGCTCGTGCAGACCTTTGGTGGCGTGCCACTCGACTTGGGTGCAGGTGAGTTGAAGTTCAACACTTCAACGGTCCGTACCTCTGTCCGCAATACAGTGCCAGAGGTGTATACCGCTATCTTTGCCGACCTGGAGAAGGCTGTCAAAGACCTGCCTGACAATCCACGTTTGACAGGTACGGCAACCAAGAATCTCGCTCGCCTGTTCCTCTCCAAGGCTTATCTGACCTACGCATGGTGGCTGGAGAACCCGAATCAGATTCCTACCTATCCTGAGTGCAACCGCGAGTCGGGACAGGCCAACAGCTATTTCCAGAAAGCTTATCAGACAGCTATGGAAGCCATCAACAATCCTGGCCCTTACGGCTTGCAGCCTACTTTCTATGATGTGAATGTGGCCACCAACGACCGCAACTCTGAGATAATGCTCTATGCCGACCACGACGAGAATGAGAAATTCGGTAACGGTGGTGCCGGCTATGGTTGGGGTAGTGGTGGTTCGCCTGAGAACTTTGCCTACTGGATGGAGACATGGAACTATACCGAGATGACAGCAAAGACCGACAGAAAGGATGATGATGGTAAACCTATCTTCATCAATCCCATTCAGCGTGAGGCAGTGCAGGCTCTCGGCCGTCCTTGGACCCGTATGGCTCCAATCGCCGACAACTTCATGAAGGGCGGTGTCTGGGAAGATGCTGTCAAAGCTATCGATTCACGTTATGACGCTACATTCACCCTCCGCTATCACACCAACTGGAAGAAGGCTGGTGGTACCGATGCTTTTGTCTATGGTGCCAACGACATGAAGGTTTATCCCAACGAGGTTTACTTCAGTTGGGTGCCTGAGAGCGAGGATGGCAATATCAACTACACTGGTGCTGATGGCAAACTTGGCTTCGGCGAGATGGCAGGACGTGCCGACTTCGTGGTGGCAGTCAACCATATCAGCCGCAAGAAGTATCCCATCAACTGGAAGATTGGTATCTACCGCACCGACAATGCCGGTGGTCTTGGAAGCAAGGTCAACGGCGGAAGCCCTCGTCCTTGGAATATCGCCAAGTTCTCTGAGCTCTATCTCATCGCTGCTGAGGCTGCTGTGAAACTCAACCAAAATGAGGAAGCCAAGCGTCTGGTCAACGTGCTTCGTGCCCGTGCCGGCAAGCAGACCTTCAGCCAGAACGACGATGTGGCTGTTTCGGTCGACCATACCGAAGAGATGTTGGCTGCCACACCAGCCACCATCACCATCGACTACATCCTGGATGAGCGCAGCCGTGAGTTCTGGGGTGAGGGTTACCGTTGGTTCGACCTCATCCGTACCCAGACATGGGCCAAGCGTGCCACCACCTACCATATCGCTGGCAGTGGCTACACTGACAAGGATTTGGAGGAGTTCAAGCGTAACATCCCCGTTGGTTTCTATCTCCGTCCAATTCCGCAGGGACAGCTCGACGGCATGGAGATGACCGACGCAGAAAAAGAAGCATATCAGAATCCGGCTTATCGAAATTAGTTTTTTAGGTTATTTTATTTTAGGTGAGGGGGCAGTTGTGAAACTGCTCCCTTTTTGGGTGTATGAGGTTGTATCCCGAATTATCGAGTTTTCGAATTGTTGAATCATTCTAATTCGGCTATTCAACCATTCGTGATGTTTTTAGTTGATTATTCAAAGAAAAATGCTATTTTTGCATAAAACTTTCACTATGAAACAGAAAAGTCTATTGATTCTCTTGATGATTCTTGGCTGTACTGCAGTCGGAGCACGCGATTATTCCATTCTTGACTATGGTGCTGTGTCAGACACTACAAAGCTGAGCAGCGATGCCATCCAACGTGCCATCGACCAATGTAGTGCCGACGGAGGCGGCAGGGTAGTGGTACCGGCAGGCAGTTATTCCATTGGCACTTTGGTGCTTCGCTCTGGGGTAGAACTGCATCTGGAGAGTGGGGCGACGCTTTATGGCAGTACACGTCTGAGCGACTACCGTCCCATGCGTTCATCGTATGTGTCGCTGCGCACACAGACAGAGACGGTGCAGCTTATCTATGCCGACAGCGTGGAGCATGTGTCCATCACCGGACGAGGCACCATCGACGGACGTGGAAGGGCATTCGCCAAACTCTCATGGAACGACGAGGGCATCACCCGCCCGCATCTGCTGCGCTTCATCCAGTGCCGCGATGTGGCGGTCAGCGGTATTACCCTGCGCAATTCTGGCTGTTGGATGCAGCACTATCTGGCATGTGATATGGTGCGCATCGAGGGCATCACGGTGGTCAACCGCAACAACTACAACAACGATGCGCTCGACATCGACGGATGTCATGACGTGGTGGTTAGGGGGATGCTGGCCGACAGCGATGACGATGCCATCACGCTCAAGAGCACTTCACCGCGGCTGTGCGAGAATGTACGCATCGCCGACTGTGTGGTGTCGAGTCACTGCAACGCCATCAAATTGGGCACGGAGACCAACGGTGGCTTCCGCAATATCAGCATAGCGGGCATCGTGGTCAGACCAAGTGCCGACCAAAAGGAAAAGTTCTTTGGGCAGTGGATAGGGTCGTCTGCCATCTCCCTTGAGATTGTTGATGGCGGGCGGATGGAGAATGTCAGCATTTCCGACATTACCGTTGAGGGCACCGAGTCGCCCATCTTCATTAGGCTTGCCAACCGTGCGAGGGGATACCATGAGGGACAGGTTATCAACCATGTGGGTTCCATACGTGGTATTTATCTCGACAATATTCATATCCGTAATGCGGGACCGATGGGATGCTCCATCACAGGCCTTCCCGGTCATCCTGTGGAGGACGTGTGGCTTAGCCGCATCCAACTGCATCATCGTGGTGGCGTGGCAGAAACAGATATGCCTGCCATCAGGCAGGCATTGGCAGATGAGAAGGAAAAGGAGTATCCTGAGGCGACGATGTGGGGCAACCTACCTGCCAAGGGTTTTTATATGCGCCATACCCGCGGCATCCACATGGACAACGTCACTGTGATGACTGAAAATGATGATGTGCGCCCCGATTTCGTTACAGAGGAATAATCAATTTCTACTTACCATCAGAATAGGACTATTAAACCTTCATCCTTCATCCAGCGGACGAGATACATCGCGTCCCTACTCCTTCATCCAAAGCACCGTGGGAATGCGCTCCCCGCTTTCCAGGGCTTTGATTTGTGCCTGTGAGTCGTTGCCTACGGGTCTTGCGGTAAAGTCAGGAGTGTTGTAGGAATACAGCGATTGGGTATAGAATCGCTTGGGGTCGCGCTGTGGCAGCATGAAGGGCTTGGTGGCTCTTCCGTCAGGCCCTATGGAGGAGATGTAGATGCGGGAGTAGCGACCGTCGTCGCGCCGGCTGGTGAAAAGGAACCATTTGCTGTCGCTGCTCCAATTGTGGAAACTGTCTGCCCGGTCGCTGTTGACAGGAGTGAGCGGGCGGCATTGGGCGGTTTCCAGGTCAAGGAGCCAGAGGTCGCTCTCAGGATGCCAGATGGTGAAATAGCCATAGTCGGAGAGGGTGTACATCAGGTAGCGTCCATCGTAGGAGGGACGTGGCCAACTCACACTCTTTCCTTCGGCGGCAGCATTGACGAGGGTATCCACATGCTGACCGATTTGTCCTGTCGCAGGGTCGAAACTCACGCGGCAGAGGCTGTAGCGCTCCTTGTCATAGTCGGTGGGATATATTTGGCGGCGTGCGGTGGTGAAATAAAGCCATTTGCCGTCGGGGGAGAAGGCTGGACAGTTCTCTGCCCAATATTTTTTCATGATAAGGGTGTCACCGATGAGCTGATGGGTCTCGGTGTCATAGACAAACACATCAGAGGATGAGTCATACACCTCTACGTTGTTCGCTTTCTTGATATGGAACATCTGTGAGGTTTTGTTGGTGGAGAAGGCACAATAGCGGCCACCTGGATGCCAGTAGGGGTAGACCATGGTACCTCCCAATGAGTCGTTGACGGCTTTCAGCATTTCGTCTTTTCCGTTGACATGCATCAGTGTCGCACCATTCCCGCCTCTGATATGCACGACATATTGGTCGGGATTGGTATGGTTGGGGGTATGGCAGTTGATGCACATCCCCTCATTGGCTCCGTTGTCCAAGAGAGATTTTTCCTCAAAAGTGCTCAGTTCACGCTCATAGATACCCATGAGACCGAACATCTCATAGCCTGGCGCAATGCGGCGGTAGGTAATGCCCCATTCGGGCAAGGCAGTCTTTGCCACATGGATATTGAAGTCACGGTAGCGCTTCCATTCCCCGTCGCGCTTGGCGCAGACGCTTACGTTCAGTTGTCCGCCACGGTTTTGCTTCACCATGGCGTGCCACTGCTCGATGTCGAAGTCGGTGTATGTGCCGTTGGAATGCATCGTGCCGCCCCATGAGCCGTTCACCTCCACGTCGATGGCGGTCACGCTGTCGTCTGCCATCGCGAAATTGAGCGGGGCGATGCCTACTGGGATGGTAACCTCCACATAGTCGGGGTAGATGGCGGGCAACTCGTCCACCACCTCTGCGTCTTTCGGACTGGAGGTGCAAGCGGTGAGCAGGCAGACGCTCAGCAACAGGCTAAAGGAAAAACTCGTCTTGCTTTTTTTCATGAATCTCACGGAGTTTTTGATAGGTGGGGTATTGTGCTATTTTTTCTGGATGCTCAACGAGAGGTTTCAATGTGCGTGCCCATTTGTGGCAGTCTTTGTTCTCCTCGCCGATTTTGACATATTTCTTGGCGAGGTCATATTCCCCAGTGATGAGAGCGACTTCAGCCAGCCGTTTCAGGGCGCGGCTGTTCGGCTTTTCGCTGCGCATTGCCACCATGGCGTCGAATGCGGCGCGCCGTGCCATGTTCACCATGCCTAACTGAAGATAGATGTCGCTCATCATCAGCGCGGCGGTCTCACTGCCTAAGACACCATGCGAGTCCTGCAGGCACATGTCGAGTTCTTCACGGCTGCATTGGCCTAATTGCCATGATGCCCAGCGTACCACATTGCGGCAGGCAGGTGATTGGGTGGGGGAGAGGCTGTTCTTTTCTATGATCTTCGCCCACTGCTTCTGTTGCATGAGTTGGTCATACTCTTGCTCCTCGGGTGTCCCATTGGCAACCTCTGTTTGGACATGGTGGCATCCGCAGCAAATGCTGGCAAGCATCAGCAGGCACCATATTCGGCATGGAGTGGCAAATAGTCGTTTCACCATGTTGGGGCTTGTTTTTTGTTTGGTTTGAAAATAGAGTGCTGCATCTCCCGACGCAGCACTCCGTTTTACCCTCATGTTGGTAGGGTCATTCTTCTATATAACCTAAAAACATCGTTAGTTTTTACCTTTATATGCCTCATTCTGTTCCAGAAGCGTGTTCATGATGAGCTCATCCTCAGGAATAGGCATGTCCATCTTCAGGTCGACATAGTCGTAGTCGCGGTTGGTCCAAGGCACATCCTTGAGGTTGTCAACATTGCGCTTCGGATAGTTGGTGGCGACATGGTCGGCCATGAAGCCTGACTTCTGCATGTCCGGACGCAGACACCACTCGCAGTTGAACTCCTTGCGGCGCTCGGTGTTCACAGCCACTTTCCAGACGGGAGACTTGAAGCCCTTCTGGGCAGCATACTGGGTGTAGTAGTCCTTTGCGGGCACCACGACGGCACCATCGCTTCCGAACGGGATGGGATACTCAGTGCGGTTCTTGTAGAACGGACCACCGGCAAATTTATCAATTTTTACACCAGCGGCAAGAGAGTCATTAATCTGTTCCTGAGTCCACTCAGTGCGTTCAGTCCACTCAGCGAACTTATTGTAGTAGGGCAGGTATTTTTCGGTCAGAGCCTTTTCATTGCCGTCCTCCAGCTTACCGAATGCACGGTTGCGGAGCTCGTCAAGTTGTTTCCAGCCTTCAGCCTCCTGTCCGAGACGGAAGCAGCACTCTGCATAGTCAAGCATCACATTGGGAAGACGCTTCCAGTAGATGGGAGTCGGGCTCCAGTGGCCGTCACCCCATGACTTGTAGTCGGCAGAGGCGGTACGCCACATCTTCGAACTCCAGATGGAAGGTGCCCACTCGCCGTTGTTGAAGTGGAACTGCTTGGTGGCAGTAGCAGCCTGTCCCTTGCCGAGCACTTCCTGCAGATAGGGGTTCACGCCATAGATGGCCTTGTCGAACTTGCCCAGCCAGCCTGCGTACTGAGGATCGTAAGCGGGGTTCTCGGGGTCGATCTGAGGAACGGCACCTGTGTAGCATGAGCCAGCACGGCGCTTGTCACCAGTCTCATAGCAGGAGTACCACTCCCAAGAGAGATAGAGTGAGCCCCAGCCGCCGTTCTCAGGACATGCGGTGTACCATTTCAGCATCAGCTTGGAGGTCAGGTTGTCCCACTTGCCCCAGTTGTTGCCTTCGTCGAGCTGCTCCACCCAGATGGCTTCGGGTCCCCATGCAGAAGCGGGATCCCACAGCGTGGTGAACGACTCATTGAGTTTGTAGGTGTGGCTGTCGAGAATCTGCTTGAAGCAGGCGGCTGCCAGTTGGTAGCACTCGTTCTCTGTGGTAGGTGCTACGCCTACACCTTGGACTCCATTGGAGCCTTCGCCAATACGATAAGCTTTCCACATATAGGCATCGCCGAGGTAAGCCAGGGCCATACCCTTGGTGCACCGGCCATATTCCATGTCCCAGGGCTGCCATTCAAGAAGATCTGCTGCTGCCTTGAAGTCCTCAATGATGAAGTCCCACATCTCTGCGTAGGTATCTGGTTTGGCTTTCAGCGGGGTGTTGACACCGTTCTCGCCAGTGGCCAGCATAGGCACGCGGCCGAAGGTCGTAGCGAGCCAGTGATAGAAGAAGCCACGCAGTGCACGGCCTTCGCCCTCAAGATATTTCAGTGATTTCTCACCACCAATCTGGTCTGCCGGGAAACTCTTCAGCTTCTCCAGGAAGTCGTTGGCGCGGCAGATAGCAGCATATGCATGCTTCCAACCATTAAGCAACTCACCGGAACCGGAGTTCCATGCCTGTACGTTCCAGTCCTTATCCCAACCCGTAGCCTGGGTGTCAATCGTCGGGTGGCAACCTGTGAAGAGGTTGGGCTTGAAGCCCCAGTCACCATCATAGCTGTCCTCTGGGTAAACCAAGTCATAGACACCATTGAGTGCCCTCTTGGCATTCTCCTTGCTCTCATAGGATGCGGCTTCGTCGACCACATCATAAGCTGTTACATTCAGAAACTCCTCGTTGTCACAGGATGTCAGGCCCAAACCCGTCACACTGCACAGAGCGGCTCCTAAAATAAAATATTTTGTCTTCATATTTATTGTTCTTTCTAAATCTTTTATTTTCTCTGTGTACTAATATCATTAGAAGGTAACGTTGATACCAGCCATCCATGTGCGAGGCTGAGGATAACGACCAGTGTCAAGGCCTTGGTAGAGGACAGAACCGCTACCGCACTCAGGATCACCATACTTGTTGTAGCCAGAGATGGTCAGCAAGTTGTTCACACCAACATAGATGCGTGCTTTCTGGATAGCGAGCATATTGCTGATGTTCTTCGGCAGGGTGTAACCAATCTGAAGGTTGGCAATGCGCAGGAAGTCGCCTTTCTTCACCCACAGGTCGCTGACACGGGTGTTGCGGTTCGGGTCGAGGATGGACAGACGAGGCAGAGCGCTGCCGCCGTTGCTGAATGAATCGTTATAGGCATCCTTCAGAATGTTTGGTGTGGTTTGGTCGTCGAGCTGTGTCATGCTGCTCAGTTTCATAGCTGAGTAGGAGAGGATGTCCTGACCAAATACGCCGTACATATAGAGGCTGAAGTCAAATTCCTTATAGGTGGCGCCCAGTGTGAGACCGTAGTTCAGCTTCGGGAAACCGTTGCCGAGGATCTTGCGGTCCTTGCTGTCGATGACCTTGTCACCATTGAGGTCCTTGAATTTCATGTCGCCTACTGACAGCGGGTGATCGGTGTCGCACTTCGACTCTGCGTCGGTCTGGATGCGTGACTGGTAGTCTTTGAGGTCAGCCTCGTCCTTGATAACGCCGTCGGTCACATAACCGTAGAACGAACCAATAGCCTCACCCTCCATACAGATGGAG
Organism: uncultured Prevotellaceae bacterium; assembly: GCA_902767775.1. Classification (GTDB taxonomy): domain Bacteria; phylum Bacteroidota; class Bacteroidia; order Bacteroidales; family Bacteroidaceae; genus Prevotella. The sequence goes on from CACXIP010000019.1 coordinate 28,742, forward strand.
TGGTTGTTCCAGTGACCGTTGCCGTCGACAGCACCTACCTGAGAGCCATCAATGTAAGCACCGTTGCTGGAAGCGGTGTTGTAGAGCACTTCACCCATCTTCTTCACCTTGTTGCTGATGGTGGAGCCTGTCAGGCGGGCATTGAAGCTGAAGTCCTTGCTGAACTGCTTGTGATAGCCCACAGCAAACTCGAAACCTTTGTTCTGAATCTCACCAAAGTTGGTGTAAACCTGAGTGTAACCAGCAGACGGACGCAGCTGACGATAGAGGAGCAGGTCCTTGGTGTTCTTGATGAAGTAGTCGAGGGTGATATCCCAGTCGTTCAGGAATGCGAAGTCGATACCGAAGTTGGTCATCTCGGTGGTCTCCCATTTCAGGTTGGCGTCTTTCAGCGGCATGTAGAAACCGATGTCACGGTGACGGTTACCCCAGTTGCCAGAGACACCATTTGTGCCATAGAAATTGTAAGCACCGTCGATGTTCTGAGCAATGACAGCTGCACCAGCCACACCACCGGCGTTACCGGTCTGACCCCAACCCACGCGGAGTTTCAGGTTGTTGACAAAAGCATTGTCTTTCAGGAACGGCTCCTCGCTGATACGCCATGCACCAGCCACTGAGGGGAATGTACCCCAACGGTTGCCCTTCGAGAAGTTGGAGCTGCCGTCCTTACGGATGGTACCGGTGATGATGTAGCGGTCCATCAGGCTGTAGGTAGCACGTGCGAAGTAGGAGATGGTATGTACGTCAGAGTTGTAGGCACCACCAGTAGCCTTGGAGTTGAGGTCCATGGTCAGGTTGATACTGCGGTTGTAAATGGAGGGGAAACTTCTTGAACTGGAGTTCACCCACTGTCCCCAAGACTTGCCAACCTCATTACCGAGCATCAATGTCAGGTTGTGGATGTCGTAATTGAGATTATAAGTAAGGTAGGTCTGCAGGCCAAGGCTGTAGCTGTGGCTGTTGTTCAGCGAGAAGGCCAGGGTCTGGTCAGCATTCATAGGAATCTCAGTCAGTGCACCGTCAACATAGTTGAAGCGATGGCGGCCACCAGTGAAGTCTGAGCCGTTGCTGGCTGAATAGGTATAGGTACCTTGGCTGCGGACATCGAGCTTGTGGATGCCGGTATCCAGGAAGGTCAGGTCGACGAAGGCTGTTGTCTGGATGCGGTCGTTGCCGTTGCGGGCACGCTCGCCGTTCTCCATCTGTGAGGCATAGGGGTTGGCACCGATATTGGTGTTGCCTTCCCATCCGTTCGTTGTTGCCTGATAGCCAGTACCGTATGAACCGTCGGGGTTCTCAAGGTTGACGTTGACAAGTTGTCCTTTAGCTGCGTCATTGCCATCCAGGTAGTCCAAAGTCGGAGTCATAGAGGCGAAGTCACGGAGAGAAGACATGTTCTGGTTGTTGCCCAGTGACATGTTTGAACCATGGCTCTCACTGTGGGTGAAGTTGATGTCACCACCCACTTCCAAGTACTTGTTCACCTTGGTGCTGATATTGGCACGGGTGGTGAAGCGCTTGTAGTTGGTGTTTACAACAAGACCGTCGATGTTGTTGTAGCCAAATGAGAGGTTGTACACAGTCTTGTCGGTGCCACCGTTGACAGAGGCGCCATACTGCTGCTTGAGGGCTGCGCGGGTCATCTCCTTCTGCCAGTCGATTTCCTTGCGCTTGCCATCATACTTGGAATCCCAAACTTGGTTGATGAACATATCCTTGCCCTTGGCCTTGCGGATGGCATCGGCATAAGTGTTGAGGTCAAGAACGTCAATGGTGTTAGGCAGAGTCTGGATACCCCAGTCAGCGGTCAGGGTGATGTTGGTGTGACCCTTGCTACCGTGCTTGGTGGTAATCATGACAACACCGTTGGCACCAGCCGAACCGTAGATGGCGGTGGCGGAGGCGTCCTTCAAAATCTCAACGCGCTCAATGTCGGCGGGGTTGACGAAGTCGGCGTTGTTGCCCACTTGCACACCATCAACCACATAAAGAGGAGAAGCATCGCCATTGATGGTACCGATACCACGGATACGGATGGCTGCTTTTCCATCAGGAGAACCGTCCTGCATGGACACCTGCACACCAGCGGCAGCACCCTGAAGCACCTGGCCGATGTTCTGCGGCACGCGCTTCATCACGGCTTCCTGGTCGACAGTGGCGACAGAACCAGAGATGTCGCTCTTCTTCATTGTACCGTAACCGATGACCACCACGTCGTTCAGCATGGCGAAGTCTTCTTTCAGGGTAACGGAGATGTTGGACTTGCCACCTACAGACACCTTCTGGGGCACATAACCCACGTAGGTGATGGACAGGGTGGCGTTAGAGGGGGCCTCTACGCTGAAGTTACCATTGAAGTCGGAGATAGCTCCAACACTGGTTCCTTCCACTTTCACGGTCGCACCGATAATCGGTTCGCCCGCTTCATCAAGTACTGTTCCTTTTACAACGTTCTGAGCCATTGCTCCCAGTGGGAACAAACAGAGCAGGAACAGAAACACTAACGGCTTTTGCAGTGATTTAAAATTCCACATAGCTTGGTTTTTGGTTAAAAAATAAAAAGAGTAATTTCAAATTGTATTCTTAGTTGTCACCCCCTTTTGACCTTTTGAATGGGGGCGTTTGGTTTCTTCGTATTAAGTTTGGCGCAAAGTTAATTTATTTTAATGATGTAAAGAATCTTTAAGCCTTCGATTTTTTTAGATGATTGTTTTACAAAACAACATGATACATTTGCAAAACACAAAACCATGTTTTTTGGCGTGAAAACATGAAAAAATGGATAAAAACACGTCAATTGTATCCTCAAACAGTCTTTTTGGTTTTTGTTCTCTTAACAAACTTGTGGAATCTATGTTTTGATGATTTTATCATGTTTCTTTATATATTATATAAGGTAAAAGGAAAAGAATTCTGTATCATAGATGTTATCTTTTGTCACATTTCAAAAATGAATGCAGAAGATTTTTCATCCTTTCGTTTTTTTTCGTTTATTTTGCAAAGAACAATTTTTTGCTGATTTGGCTGATAACAAACAGAATTGCTAACTTATATTATCAATTTTTTAAATATGCTGAAAAAACTCACCCTATTGTTGCTCCTTGGGATGCCTTTGGCCACCTCGGCTCAAAATCCCATTATCCGCAATCAGTTTTCCGCCGACCCTACAGCGAGGGTTTTCGGCGACAGAATCTACCTTTATCCCTCTCACGACATCTTCCCGCCGGCAGGACAGCGTCAGGACTGGTTCTGCATGGAAGACTACCACGTGTTCTCGTCAGATAACCTGACAGACTGGACAGACCATGGTATGATTGTCACCCAGAACAAAGTGCCATGGGTAAGACCAAACTCCTATTCCATGTGGGCACCCGACTGTGTGGAGAGAAATGGTAAGTACTATTTCTATTTCCCCTCCGCTCCTGCTGAAGGTCGCGGTGGTTTTGCTGTTGGCGTCGCCATTGCCGACAGCCCGACGGGACCGTTCATTCCAGAGAAAGAACCCATCAAGGGCATCAATGGCATCGACCCATGTGTGCTTCAGGCATCCGATGGCAATGCCTACATCTTCTGGGGCAACGGACGTTGCGCAAAACTCAAACCCAACATGAAGGAACTTGCTGACGACAACCCGAAAGAAACCGTCAAGTGGGGCAACCGCGAGGTGGAGATGGTGGGCGTCAGCTGCCTTAAAGACCTGCCCAACCGACAGGCCGAGGGACCCTTTGCCTTTGAGTACAACGGCAACTATTACCTGACTTATCCATATGTGAGGGAAAACACCGAGGTCCTTGGATATGCGATGAGTAAGAACCCCATGGGTCCTTACGAATACAAAGGTCTTATTATGGCAGAACAGCCCAACGGCTGCTGGACCAACCACCACAGCATCGTCAATTTCAAGGGGCAGTGGTATTTGTTCTATCATCACAACTACTTCTCACCCAGCGATGACAAGCGCCGTTCGGCATGCATCGAGAAACTGTTCTTCAATCCCGACGGCACCATTCAGGAGGTGAAACAGACCATACGTGGCGTAGGTGTCAACAAGGCAACTGAAAAGATAGAAATCGACCGTTTCAGCAGCGCCAGTGCCGATGTGACAGAAGCATTGATTGATACGGTCAATACCTTCCGCAGCTATCAGGCTACCTTGCCTGCCAAGGGCAGTTGGCTCCAATATAACGATGTTGACTTCAGCGTCATCAAGGACGGCTATCTGATTATGAACGTCAAGGCTTCCGATGATACGGAGTTGTGCATCCGTGAGAAGAGTGCCAAGGGCAAGGTCATCGCCCGCATCAAACTGACCGTGAGACCTCCTGAGCCACCAGCTGGTGCTGCTCCCAACCCCATGATGAGCCGCTTCCGCCGTGACTTGCGCAACCAGTGGCTCACTCAGGCTGTCAATCTGGACTACACACCCACGGGTGTCACCGATTTGGTCATCACCAATGAGGGCAGCGGTGCCCTCAGCGTAGACTGGGTGCAGTTCAAGAACCGTCCCAACTACTTCACACCTGTTGCCGCAAACGCTCCGGCTGCCAAACCCGACAACGACGGTTTCATACGCCGTTGGATGTTGCTGGAGCCTATCGACAAGCCCAACAGCGGAAATACCGTCTTCACCGACAGTTATCTTCGCGAGCATTTCAACAGGCCATATTTCAAGGGGCAGCAGACCATTCTGCCTAAAGATGGTCAGAAAGTCACTGCAGTGTTCCAGCAGGAACAGGCTCCCGCTGGCTTCGGACGCGGTGCTGCTGCACCTGCACAGCCAGAGGTGAAGACGGTGAAGCAGACATTGACCTGGCATGCTCTGGAAAGCAATATGTTCAACGTGAAGTTGTTCCGCTTCGCCGAGAAATATAGTGATAAGGTATATGGCGTGCTCTTCTGGGCCGTCACCATCATCGACTGTCCGGAGGATATTGAGAATGTACGTCTGGCAGTAGGAAGCAACTCTGCGTCCATGTGGTGGCTCAATGGTGAGGAAACCTTGCTGCTCAGTGGCGACCGCCGCATGGTAAAGGACGACGCCATGTCGCAGCGCATTACCCTGAAGAAAGGCCGCAACATCCTGCGCGGTGCCATCATCAATGGTCCTGGCATGAGCGACTTCTGCGTGCGCTTCATTGACGAGAAGGGCTTGCCCGTCACTAACTATACAGTAACTGTTAAATAATAACCAATAATGTTAAGCAGAAGATTATGAAGACGAAATATCTGATAGGTATATCATTTATCATTTCCAATTTATCTTTCAGCCCCGTGGCGGCGCAGGTGGGCGAGCCCTACATACACGACCCTTCGACCATCGCCGAGTGCGAAGGCAAGTACTACACTTTTGGCACCGGTGGCGGCGGCCTCATCAGCGAGGATGGTTGGAGCTGGCACAGCGGTGCTGATCGCCCAGGTGGCGGAGCCGCACCCGACGTGATGAAGATAGGCGACCGCTATCTGTGCATCTATGGTGCCACTGGCGGCGGATTGGGCGGCGGCCACAGCGGTCGCATCTTGACGATGTGGAACAAAACCCTCGACCCGAAGTCGCCCGATTTCAAATGGACTACCGCTGTCGAGGTGTGCTCGAGCGACGGCATGGAAGACCAGGATGCCATCGACCCCGGACTGTTGCTTGACCCCACGACAGGACGCCTCTGGGCAAGTTATGGTACTTATTTCGGCACCATCCGACTGATTGAGATTGACCCCACGACAGGTTTCCGTGTGAGTGGGAACAAGGAGAAGGATATCGCCATCGACTGCGAGGCCACCGACCTCATCTACCGCAACGGTTGGTATTATCTGCTGGGAACTCACGGTACCTGCTGCGATGGTGTGAACTCGACCTACAACATCGTCGTTGGCCGTTCGAAAAGCGTTGAAGGACCCTATATGGACAATGTTGGCCGCGATATGTACCACGGTGGTGGTCGAATGGTCATTGCCGCTGGCGACCGCAAGACGGGTGCCGGACACTTCGGACGCACCATTATCGACGAGGGCGTGGAAATCATGTCGTTCCACTGGGAGGCTGACTTCGACCAGGGTGGTCGCAGTGTATTGGCTATCCGTCCCTTGCTCTGGAAAAATGACTGGCCTGTGGCAGGCGACCGCTTCAAGGATGGTACCTACGAGATTGAGTCGGAGCGCCGTGGTTACTCTCTCGAACTGGCTGTTGACTTCGTGCGTATGCAGCAAGAGCGCCAGGGATGGATGAGAAATAACAGCAATCCGCAACCGCCGAAGCCCATCGCCAACCAGACATTGGAGCAAGTGGCTTCCACTTGGCCGGCTGGCGATATCCCCGTGCGTGCAGGTGACTTCATGTTCCGTCCCCACCAGCTGTGGTCGGTGAAGGCAGTGCCTGAGGCTGGAGGCTATCTTGGCGGACCGTATTACAAGATTGAGATTGAGGGTACTGAGCGTGCTCTTACCGCTACAGAGTCTCTCGAACTGACCACCACGGCTTTCACAGGTGCTCCTGAGCAGTTGTGGCGCGTCGAGCAACTCACCGACGGTACTTTCCGCCTGCTGCCCAAGCAGATTCCTGGCAAGGAGGGTCTCAACACCACCTATGTCCTCTACTCTGCTGGCGACAGTACGCCAACCTTGGCTCCCTACGACTTCAGCAGCGACAATTCCAAGTGGAATTTCCGCAGGCAATAAAAACGACGCCGAGCATCCTATTTTGATATAATAATAAATTCGGGCGGAATACCGCCCGAATTTATTATTATCCGGAAAACCCGGAAAACCCGGAATCTCCGGACTATCCGGAAAATCCAGCCTTAATTTTTCCCAAGAATGATGTCAACGATGCGCATGGCATCAGTGACATCCACGGTACCGTTGTCGTCCATGTCGGCATTCTGGAAGATGAAATTGGTGGGCTGCTTGCCCAGCACATAGTCGACGATGCACATCGCATCGGTGATGTTGATGATGCCGTCGCCTTCAACGTCTCCCTTATAGACATCACTTTTCACAGTGAAGTTGTTCGACCACATGAGGTTGGCTGTTTCATTAGATGTGTGCTTGACGTGATAGAAGATACCTATGTAATAGGTCCTTCCGGTTTCTAATCCGGAGAAATTGAAGGTCAACTCAGTCTCCGCTCCCGGTGAGAGGTTGAGGTTGCCTGTGAAGCTGCCGTCAATGCTCCAGTTCTCTTCAGGAACGAAGAGATAGCAATACAGCGGCATGAAGTAACCGTCAGTACCCATGTTCTTCACTTTGAAACGAACGGTGGCCTCTGGCTTTGCATCAATGTCGCAGGAGACAACCTTTAGGTTGGAGTTGGCGGTGGGAAGCGCCCTCACCTGAACGGTGAGTGGTGAGTAGCCGCTCTTGCCCTCTGGGTCGGTGTCAGCCCATACATACCAGGTGCCGACTTGGTCGGGCGTGAAGTACAGGCTGACCTTCTCGGTGGCACCTGCTTCTACAACCATACCTGTCTTGTTGACGGCTTTTCCCTTGTCGGTGCGGTTTTGTGAGGCAAAGAGATAGACGATGCCGTTGAATTCCTCTCCGCTGTTTTTCATGCCCACCTGTATCTCCTGCACCATGTCCACCACTTTGTTGCTCACGCATTGCTGGCTGGCCAAGGTCATCTTGGGCAGGGGGTGTTGTGTGATGGACTTCACCGTGCCACCGCTGACAATTACCTCGAAATAGAAGGTGTATTGCCCGGAGATATGCGCTGCTCCGCCGTTGGCAAGACGGGAGAAGGGATAAAAACGATAGGTGCCGTCGGGTAAGGCAATTTTGTTGACATTGATATTGTAAATGCCATAATAGTTGGGCTCGAGGGTTATGGTGCTGTAGATGAGAATCATCTCGCCGCTGTTGTCGTTCATGTCCTGCAAGGCAAATCCATAGTCAAAGGAGCCGGCTATACCTGTGCGGTTGATTAACGAAACACTGATGGTGTTGCCTTCAACTCCCCACTCATACAGCATCAAGGCACGGTTGTCCTCGGCTTTGCCAGTGGGAGGCTGGATGCCCACGACAGCAGTCTGCTCCATGGAGTAACCATCTTTGGTGCCGCTGGCTCCGGAACCTCCGCCATCGGGATTCATGATGGAGAGCCTGAAAAAGCCGTCTTGAAATCCACCCCAGCCCCAATTGATGTGGTAATAGCCCTTTCCGTCATATCCATCGCACACGAAGGCGTGTCCGCCACCGTCAGATGAACCATTGTAAAGAACAGGGCGACCAGCCTGCAGTTCACTGTAAATGAGCTCGTCCCATGTGGCAGCCGTATAGTCGCTGCGCGAAATGTTTCTCGTGTTGGTGTCATAGCCGAAATAGGTACGGAGGGCATTTGCCTCCTTGGAAACGTAGGCACTTGACGCACCTGTCCCATAGTCCATCTCCACAGCTTGTCCGCAGTAGCGCATCAGCCGTGCCACGGCATTCTGCTGGGTAGTGTTCTCGCTGCCACGGTAGACGTCAAGCATATTTGCCCAGTCAAATTTCACCGAGGGGAGCGCGGCAAGGTCGCCGATGGTGGTGTTGGATGTATATTTGGGAATGGAGGCGGAGAACGACTGGGGCCATTGGTGATAGCGCATAATCTGCGCCATGGCGGTGGCAACGCACCCTGTCTTGCAATAGATGTTGCTGATTTTGGGACATAGCTTGTTGTAGGCATCCCCATTCTGGTCAATGACTCCCTGGTCCCAGCGGCTTTTTATCATTTGTCTGATGGCGGGATGGGTGGGGACCCGCAAGGGGGAAGCCTTCAGACGCCCTTCCTGCAAATCTTTGATTTGCTTGGTATAGACGTTCAGCCAGGCTTTCATGTTGTCGGGGATGTTGTCTTCATCAAAGGCTCCTTCGTCGGCATAGCCCAGAACAGCCTCCGTGCGCTCATCGCCTGAGATGATGACGTATCCCTGTTGGCCATCAGTGTTGAACACATAGTAGGGCGCGGTGGCTTGCTCTTTTTCATGGCGCATCATCTTGCGGCTCATGCCGATGGGTTGTCTGCCCCTTTCCGTCATAAACTCAATGGCTTTCTGCCGTGCCTCGTCGGCAGTCACTTTCTGAGCCATGCACAGCACCACGGCAGCCATGCACAGCAAGGTCATCATGATTCTTTTCATCATATCAAAAGGATTTGAATGACAAAGATAATACAAAAAGATGAATTTTTAATATTCTATCGTCAATTTTCAATTGAAAAACACATAGAGCCCCACCATCACCACGGCGAGGAGCAGCCATAGGATGGCCGTTGTGCGCCTGACGGGTTCGCGGATGGGTGCGGGGATATCATGCTTCTCATCTTGTTTGCCGCAAAGGGAGACGATGACCATCAGTGTTGCGAGGATGACGAACAGCCAGAAGGACAGCAGCATGAAGTGCGGCCAGGGGAACGACAGCCACTGGGGAGGCCACAGATAGAGGATGCCGACAATGAGGCAGAAGGCGGTTCCTGCTGTGAGTGCGATGTTTGCCGCCTGTGTTGTGGTTCGCCGCCAAAAAACACCGAGAAGGAAGACGGCGGTCATAGGAGGTGCGATGAAACTCAGCACAGACTGGAAGATGTTGAATAGGTTGAGCCCCTTGATGCTGTCGATGGCTACGGTGAGGATGATGGCGATGACAGCTCCTACCAGCGTCACCACGCGCCCCACATGGTTGATGTGCTGCTGAGTGGCGTCGGGACGGAACTTCTTCACATAGATGTCCATGGTGAACACGGTGCTCAGAGCATTGAGTGCCGACCCGATGGTAGACACCAGACAGGCGGTCAACACGGCAAACACCAATCCCACCATCCCTACGGGGAAGAGATTCTCCACCATGGTGAGGTATGCTTCATCGGGATTCTCCAGTGTGGGGTAGAGGGCGAAGCAGATGACACCGGGCAGGATATAGAGGGGCACGTCGAGGATTTTCAGCCATCCCGTGAAATTGGTGCCTTTCTGCCCTTCGTTGAGGCTGCGCGCTGCCAGCACGGGCTGCACCATCGACTGGTCGGTGCACCAAAACCACACACCCATGATGGGGTAGCCCAAGATGATTGGCAGCCAGGGGAACGCCTCGTCGCTGTTGGGCTTGAACAGCACCCAATAGTCGGAGGGAACCTTTGACACAAGTGCTCCGATGCCGCCCACATGGTTGAGACCGACGATGGTGAGCGTGGCAGAGACGATGATGAGCAACAGCATCTGATAGACGTTGGTATACGCCACTGCCTTCAGTCCGCCCAGCATGGTGAAGAAGGCGGAGATAAGCAACAGGGTGAGTGCGGAGAGCCACATTGGAATGTCGAACACTTGCCGGATGAGGATGCCTCCTGCAAAGAGGGTGAGTGCCAGCCATGAGATGATGACGGTGACGATGGTGTACCAGGCGAGGATGTTGCGGGTGGACTGCCCGAAACGCAGTCCCATGAACTCAGGCAACGTATTGATGTTGGCACCTAAGTAGCGGGGGGCGAAGACAAAGGCGAGCAGTGCGATGAAAATGAAGGCATACCAGGCGTAGTTGCCCGAAACGATACCGGTGGTGAAACCTGCGCTGGCACTGGCGATGAGCATCGACGGTCCGACATTGGTACCCCACATCGAGAATCCGATGTGATACCAACGAAGTGAGCGCTCGGCGAGGAAGAGGCTGCTCTCTTTCTTGCGCTGCATGCTTGCCCAGATACCGATGGCAAGCAGGATGATGAAATAGGTGGCCAGGATCATCCAGTCGAGGCCTTGCATGTAGTGTGTGTTCATAATTCGTAACCTTGATAGTCGCGTGAAATTTCCCACCATACACTTGCCGAGAGGTCCATCTCATCGGTGCTGTCCACATCGTGGGGGTATATTTTAATCATGGCACCTGGGCGCACGAAGACAGGCATGCGCTCAAGTGGTGTCTCCATATCGTAATACCAGCGGCCGCCTTCCATGCGCTCACCGGTGAAGAAATCGACCCATACCCCCTCGGGGAGGTAGATGTCGCGGCGGTTGTCACCGCTCATCACCGGACAGACGAGGAAATCGTGTCCGAAGTAGTATTCGTCGTCGATATGCCAGCACTGGCGGTCGTGGGGATGCCGCAGCAGCAGGGCTTGGACCAGTGGCATGCCGCTCTTGCATGCCTTCTCGCTCTGGTCGATGATATAGGGTATCAGCCGGTAGCGCAGCCGCCACCACTTCTTCACGAGGGGAGCAATGGCGGGATAATGCCAGGGTTCGCGTTTGCAGGTGCCGTGGTAGCGCATGTGGGAGGTGAAGACACCAAACTGCGTCCACCTTATATATATATTGGTGTCGAGGGGCGAGTTCATGAAGTCGGGGACGGAATGGAATCCCGGCACGTCATGGCTCCAGAAGGCAAAGCCGCTCAGACCGAGGTGGAGTCCTCCGCGGAGCGAACCCGCCATGCCGTCCCACGAACTGGCACTGTCGCCACCCCAGTGGAGTGGGTAGCGCTGGCATCCCGCCCATCCGGCACGTGCCCAGATGATGCCGTCGCCCGTCTCCTCCTTGGTCACCTCGTAAGCGGCTTTCTGATAGAGCAGGGCATAGAGGTTGTTGAGTTGGGCTGGTGTCATATTGCGGTACACGGCATCCATGTGGATGTTCTCGCCAAAGTCGGTTTTGATGCACTTCACTCCCATGCGGAGCAGGTCGCCCAGCAACGACTGATACCATCGTGTGGCTTCGGGGTTGGTGAAGTCGATGGTGCCGGCATAGTCAAGGGCGGAGAAATTGCTGCCTTCACTGGCTTGTTCATGCACCAGAGGACCGATATATTGGTTGGCCTTTGCTTCTTCCAATTGTTCTGCTCCCTTCGCAATGTATGGCAGTTGCCAGAGCGACACCTTGAACCCTTGCTCTCCCAAGTGCCGGATGAAACCCTCGGGGTCGGGGAAGCGCTCCGGGTTGAATTTCCACTCACACAACCAGTCCTGACGGAACCACCCCGTGTCGAGGTGGATGACGTCGCAGGGATAATGCTCCTCGCGCAGACGGTGGCAGATGTCTTCCACCTCGTCGGCGGAGAAATAAGTCATGCGGCTCATCCAGATACCAAACGACCATAGGGGAGGCATGGCTGGGAAGCCGGTGAGCATGCGGTAGGTACGGAGTATCTGCTCAGGGGTGGAACCGCCGATGAGAAAGGCATCGAGAGTGGCACGGTCGCACAGGAACTGCACCGAACGGGTGGAATGGTCGGCGAGGGAGAGCTTGCTGTAGTAACTTGTATGGTAGAACACACCGTAACCGCGGCTGGAGAGATAGAAGGGGATGTTCTTGTAGCAGCGACGGTTGTTGACTCCCTGTCCGTCTTGGTTCTTCAGTTGGAATGTCTGTCCGCTGAGGTCCATCTTGCGGAAGCGCTCTCCAGTACCGACAAAACACTCGTTGGCATCGCATCGGAAACTGAGAGTGGCACGCTCACAATGTCCGTCGCTGCCGCTGACATAACCGATGGGCAGGGCATCGTAGCGGGGTGGGGAGAAATGGTCGTCGCTCAGTGCGATGCCTTTCCGCTCATCGCCGTCGGGATAGAAGGTGATGAAGGGTGCTGGCTGCGGAGCGGGGAGCAGGTCGCTCCAGTGGTCGAGGACTGGTGCGCTGAGGTCGGCAAAGGCTCGTATCTTGTCATCAGGTCCGAGGATGGCTGTGCCGTTGAGGTGAAGGGGAATCCGCTCCACCTGCATGGTCAGCATCTCGTCGTGCTCAGTCATTTCGTCGCCGGTCATGCTGATGAAGAGGCGCAGGATGTTTGGGGCATATGCCCTGATGATGAGGGTGTGGCTTTGCTGTGCTACATGGGTGTCGGGCGCCATGTCTTCCTGCTGCAACTGGCATTGAAAAGGTATGGTGATGTGGATGTCGCCGTCGTGCTCCTCAATGGTTGTCGGAGCATAGGCTTTCCACAGTGCTTCATCACCCTGCAGCGAGGGGTCGAAGTCCATGAAGTCGAAGAGGTGGTAGTTGGTGGCTTTCATATTGACCTATGGTTTGGGGACATTGATGCGGATGGCGGGTCCCGGGTTGTTGAATCCTATCTGGTCTTTGGTGACGAGTCCTTTTCCTATGATGTTGTTGTCGCTGATAGTGTAGCCATCAGTGGCGGCATCAAGGTAGATAGGGAAGCACCGGTCGTTGGTGGCATAGGGTGCTGGCTCATGAGGATAGACGGCATTTTTCTCTATGACCGATTGTGGTTGGTTGGACAGGGTGTAAATCGCTCCTGTGTCATACAGCTGCATCGCATAGTGGTTGATGATATTGTGGGTGATGCGGTTGTGCGACATGCCTGTGTCCTCAGGTGTCCATCCCCATCCCACACAGATGCCGGAGTAGTTGACGCTGTCTATCGCATTGTGGGTGATGTCGGTGTGGCTTACATAACCGCATCCGATGGCGACGGCGCCCCAATCCTCTGTGGTGGCGTTGATGATGGAGTTGTGGTTGATACTCAGGTTGCGGCAAAGTGGGGCAAGGTTGGTGTAGGGCCTGTGCACCTCACGCGGACTCTCGGCAAATGAACCTGCGAGGATGGCCGTTCCGCCGATGTTGGAGAAATGGCAGGCGCTGACCTTGCAGTCGCTGATGCCGATGGAGAAGTCGAGGGCGGTGGCGGCGAGTTGGGCAAAGGTGCATCTCTCCACGTTGATGTGGTTCGCCCAACTGATGCTCACGGCAGCCACCGGGCGCTCTACCCATGCCTGGTTCTCGAGCGTGGCAGCCCAGGGCAGACCTTCTTTTTCCAATTTATAGGCATCGATGATGGGAAATCCGCCTTGCAGTGTCACATGTCCTTTGTGCAGCGGACGGTTCCAGCAGGTGTTCTCCAACTTCAGTCCTTCCAATGTCACATGGCTCACAGGGTGCTCCGGAGTGCCTTGGATGACAATGAGTTGTTCGATGCCGTCACGCTGTTCGGTGGTCCGCAGCAGAAAACTGCTGTTGCCTTTCTCGCCGTCAATGACGGGTTGGGGCCAGGGATGCTCAAACTCCAACCTGCTCTCTGGCTCCATAAAGGTTACCACAGTCTGTTTGCCATATACCTTCAGTTCCTTCACCCGCAGGATGGCAATTGCCCAGCGCTGATGCACCACCATCTCGAGATGTGGCTCACGAAGCACGTCTTGGGGTGGGGTGGGAATGGTGATGGTGCGCTTCTCTTTGTCAAAACCGATGATGCGCTCCATGCCCTCCTTGGGGTAGAGTTGGGTGTGCCGCTGGGGTGCGTCGCCGCAAATCACGGTGCCTTTCTCTCCGCTGATGATGGTGGGTGAGTCTTCGCTGCCGCTGTCTTCTGGCCGGATGAACAGCGGTTCCTCCATGTAATATCGTCCTGCCTTGACGATGATGTGGATGCCGCCTTGGCAGCGGGAGTCGCCAGTCCGCCTCCACTCGCGTGCCTGCCGCAATGCCTCATGCAGATTGCCTCCGGACGTGACGATGATGTCACCGGCTAAGGCTTTCATGGGAAGGAGGAGCGTCAACAGTGCAAGAAGTCTAAGATGATGTTTCATAGTTATAAAGCAGTTGTTTGATCAGGTTGGTCTCTTCTTCGTGGTCTTGATGTACGGCGACCCGTATGCTGTGGTCTCCGAGCAGTCCCTTGAGCATATAGTGATGGCTTTCTATCTTGAAAAAGGGTTGGCGCAGATTGTCCATCAGCAGCAGACTCCCCAAGGGCCGGAGTGCCATGACGAGTTCACGGGTCAGCGTGCCGTCAAGAAGATACTGCGAGGCATGCCATCCTGCCTCTGCGCAGGGTTCGGGTGAGGGGTTGATGCTGATGATTCTCATAGGCTTTGACAGATATCTTGAACAGCCTCGACAAGTGCCTGCAGGTCGTCTTGCGTGGTGTGGTATGACAGGCTCACCCTCACGGTGCCCCAGGGGGCGGTGCCGAGTTGTTGGTGGATGAGGGGAGCGCAGTGCAGACCGGTCCTTGTGGTGATGCCGTATGCGTTTTGAAGGATATATCCCACATCGGCTGGCTTCAGTCCGTCGATGTTGAAACTGACGACAGGTCCCTGCGACTCTCTGCCATGATGGTCAGGGATGTATAGCCTTACCTTAGGAAAGCCTTTCAGTTGGCTGATGAGCCATTGAGTCTGTGATTGCAATTGCCTGCAAATGGTCTCCACTCCTGTTTGCAGCACATATTCCACCCCTGCTTTGAGACCGGCGAGTCCGGGCATGTTGGGGGTGCCTACCTCGTATTCCCAGTCACCATCATCATATCGGATGATGCTGCTGTCGCGCCCAGTGCCTCCGAACATGGTGGGACGGAGGTGAATGCCTGGACGGATATAGAATCCTCCTGTGCCCTGAGGACCAAACAAGGCTTTATGCCCAGTGAAGGCGATGACATCAACACCCCATTCCTCGGCATGGATGGGGATGCATCCGGCGCTTTGTGCGGCATCGAGCATCACCAAGAGATGATGCTGGTGGGCTTTTTGGCAGATGGTGGCGATGTCATGGATGGTGCCCGTGACATTGGAGCAGTGGGGGAGGCTGAGGAGTGCCTGGCTGCCATCTTGACTGGGGATAGCTGGATTTTCCAGATAATCAAGATTTTCCAGATATTCTATAGGCTCTTGATGGTCCCGATTCTCGAGGGGGCGGAGCACGCTGTTGTGGTTGTCGGTGGTGACGAGGGCACGGCTGAAGGCCAGTCCGCCAATGAGGCGGTTGAGGGCATCGGTGGCTCCGCTGGTGAGGAAGATGCGGTCGGGGTAGCTCACATGGAGCAGGCTGGCAAGGTCTTTTCGCAGCAAAGCCAATATGTCATCACCCGCTGTGAGCGAACTGCGCAAGGCACTCGCGGGCGTGGCTTCCAGAACCTCAGCGACGGCTTTCACCACCGACGGAGGTTTAGGGTAACTTGTGGCTGCGTTGTTGAGGTAGACCATTGTCGCTTATTGATGCTCCATCACCTTGAAGCCCATGACCTCGGAAATCTGGTGCAGCATCTTGGTGTGGTCGCCGAAGACAAGCACCTGATGGTGCCCGAATCCTGCCAGTTGGTGCATGAACCCGCGGGCATCGTTCATCTTGATGTAATAATATGGTGAGCAATAGACGGCATCAAACTCAGAGCGAAGCACCTCACCGCGTTTCACACTCATCGTGTCTGCCATGGGATTGAACCGTCCGAGGGTGATGTATTGCTCCTCATTCTCTGTGAAGTCCACCTGCAGCTTGCCGCCGAATCCCTGTCCCGTGAATGCCCAAAGTTTGTATTTCAGTGGCTTGCTGCCGTAACCGTTCATGCAGAGGGCGGGCACGGCATGGTGGATGCGCAGCAGGTCGTCGGTTTCCATGTTGGGATTGCCCATGAAGGCGGGCCGCATGGCGGCGGCTTGCATGATGGTCATTGCCAGCAGCGCGTTGAGGTCTTCCTCACAGGCACTGGGATATCCCTCGTCCTTGAGCAGCGAGTGGCAGATGCATGGGGTGAACTTCCTGTTCTGGGGTATCTCGCTGGTGCAGAGTTCATGGCAGGCGGTAGAGAAGGCGTTGCAGTCGTATGCATCCATCATCCGCTTGGCGGCGAGGTAGTATTTGATGTCGTTGATGAACCACTCCTTGCGCACCTTGGTCTCCAAAGCATTGCCCCAGATACGCTCTGCGATGGGAGAGGCCTCTTCATCTGTTACCTCGTCCATGTATTTGAAAATGTCCTTGAAAGGCAGTTTGACGATTTCCATGCCGTAGCGGCTGCGGATGAGTTCGGGGTCGCGGATGACACTCTGCAAGCCGAAAGTAGGCATGCTGCCGTGGGTGAGTACCAACGCGCGGGTGTGGGCAACCACTTTGCGCACCCAAAGCACGTGTGCAATCTCGTTGAGGTCTTGGATGTCCATGCAGACAAATGCCTCCAATCCTATCGAACGGCAGTAGGCGGCGAAGTCGATGCCCTCGTTGCCGTTCTGCATGATGACGACGGGTTTGCGGTAGCGTTCCAGCTTGGGGATGCGCCAGTTCATACAGAGGAAGAAGTCCACTTGGTCGATGTCTTCCTCTATTTGTGCGTATACTTCGCGGCTCACCACGAATTTCTCGTCGTAACGGGCGTCGATGGCGGGCAGCAGGGTGATTTCTGGAGTGACTTTCTTTAATTCCTCTTTGGCTGCCTCAAAGGCGGCGGTGGCTGCGGCATTCTCTGCCTCGGGAGTCATGTCCTTGGCATATCCTGCACGACAGGGACCCTCCCAAAAGTGGGAATGGGTAAGGCATCCCACGATGGGGCGCACCACCAGTTTCTGTTCCATTGCTTTTTTCATGTCTTTGGGAATTTGTTTTAGTTGGATGTTTCTTTTTCCTTTGACGTTTAAAGCATGCCTGATGTACCCAATTTCGGGAGCGTATCTACTGGTTGTTGAGGAATGTAAAACAAAAAACTGAAGGGTGCATCGCTGCAGCCTCCAGTCGCCCCAGGGTTTGAACCTTTATGATATTTGATAAACCTTAGTAAATGTTATAACTACTTGTTGCAGAATGAGTTCTTATTTGAACATGTTTTGTTTGATCATTTGTTGGATGTCGGCGGGCGTATCTTTCATCCTGCAACAGTCCAGGATGTATTTCACCAGCTTCTCGGGCATGGCTGTCTGTTTCTTCCAGATGTCATGGCGCTTGTTCCACTTACCTTTAAAAGTGTTCTTGTCCACCAACACCATACTGCCTGGTTCGGTGCTGCGTCCCATCTCACTATAGACACCATTCTTGAAGGAATAGGTGCCGTATTCGTGGGGCATCACCACACATTTCCCTTCTTTGTTCATGGCAATCTCAGCACAGGCATATTCACCGTTGGCGCCATAGTACTTGAATTGTGCATAACCTGTCCCTTTGCCA
Organism: uncultured Prevotellaceae bacterium; assembly: GCA_902767775.1. Classification (GTDB taxonomy): domain Bacteria; phylum Bacteroidota; class Bacteroidia; order Bacteroidales; family Bacteroidaceae; genus Prevotella. Next base: position 46,594 of record CACXIP010000019.1, read on the forward strand.
CAGACGATTTTCTTCTCTCCCTCCCATTGCATCGACTCCATGAGCCATACGCCTACCAATTCCTTGTCGGATACTTTCGTGCCTTGGGCCATCAACGTGGTTGCTGTCATCAGCATGGCAACCATCATCATCATTTTCTTTGTCATCTTCTTTAGGTTTTTTAGATTAGTAAATTGGTTGAATAACTTTTTCATCGGCAAAGGTAAATGCTTTCTGAGATTTGTCAATAGAATGGGGTTGGCATCTGCTTTGCATTTCACAGAAGGGGGGATGCCAACAGTTTGCAATAGTTAAACCCCGATGGAAAGGATGAATTCATCCCATTCCCGAGCACCACCTTTTCTGCCGAATACCTTTTTGAACAACCGACTGCGTACGCTGCTGATGGTGCTGATGTCACGCACCAGTACAGAAGCGATGCTGGATGGTGGGATGCGGAGTTTGGTGAGGACGCAGACTTGATATTCCAGGTCAGACATCTCGTAGAGGTTGCGTAGTTGACCGCTGAAACCAGGGTACACTTTTCTGAGCAGTTCCTCAATCCCGTCCCATTCCTCTTCTTTCAACCTTTGTCCGCTGGCTAAACGGTGTTGCAGCGTATGGTATTCGTCGGAGGCGAAGAATGTCGCCTCCACGGTCTCAATGGCTTTCCTGATGGGTTGTGGTCGTTCTTCGTGCTCCTCCTGGATTTGGAGCAGTTGTCTTTGCAGTCGTTGCCTGGCCTTTCTGTTGGTATAGGTGATTTGGGCAAAAACCAACATGAGCAGGGCTATGGCGAAGAACAACCAATGGATAAATGTGGCTTGTTGCCGTTCTTTCGCTGAGAGCACATAATGGCGGTTGTAGTCTGTTCTCCCACCTTGCAAATCTTGGGTGATGATGTTGTGTATCTCATCCTCCCACTCTTGGGTATTGGCATCAGCCCTGTGCCAAGTATAGAGTGCCCCATAGCTTTGGATGACAATGGTGGTGTCGTCGACAACTGTCAGTGGCTTGGGGTTGTCGGCCTCTAAATAGAGTTTTTCGCCACCACCTTTGTCTATCAGTGTGATGCCGCATTGTGCACTTGGCTGTATGACCATTGCGGATGCGGTACGAATCAGTTGGCATTCCATCAAGGTGCTGTCGCCATCATAGATATGCAACCAGGTCATCCCGTTTTGGGGAAACGTGTCTGTTTTGCCTACGGGATATTCTACTTGCGAGAGAGTCCATCCGCCCTGCAGGGAGAATGGCCGCCTGTTGCTATTGGAGCATCCCAGCAACAACAGGCATGTTGTCAAAGTCAGAAATAATTGTTTCATTTTCATGTTGCCAGTCCTTTTTATAACGAAAAGGACACGGCAAAATTATTGCAAACCTTGCAAAACGGTGTAAATATGGGTTTGCATTTGGTTGGCAACTGAAAAATCACAAAAAAGCTATTCCTTTCTTACCTTGACAAGTATTTTTTCTTGTTTTTGATGTAGATGCCGTGGGTGGGAGGAGTGGAGCGGCGCACACCGGAAATGTCGAATACAGGAGAGGATGAATCGGTGGTGGTGACCTCTTGTATGCCAGTGGTATTGTGGTCGAATTTCCATGCGTCGAATTTTACATTGCTCGCCTCGGTGAAGACGAAGAATATGTTTTTCACACCTTGGAAAACACTCGGATCCACCTCAAATGTGTGTTCGGCGATACTTGTGGAGGAGAATTCAAATGTGGCTACCGTCTCGTATGAGACAGCCTGGAAGCGGATTTCCAGTTTTCCCTTGCCGCTCGCCTTGAGGGTGAAGAGTTTGGCTCCCTCACTGCCGAAGTCCACATTGCGCACCATTGTCCATGAGCCAGTCCTCATATTGACTTGCATGTTGCTCGAAGCATCGTTGCCTAAAGTGCTGACTGAGGTGACTCTCGTGATGTTGGTGAAATCCTCGTAGTTGACACCGCCTGAGGTGGCCATCGTCTCAGCCTGCTGCAGGTCATAGGGATTGAGGTTGTGGACAGCACTCGGACCTTTTTTGGTCATGGTGATTTGTTGGATGGTCTGTGTGCTTTCGTTCACGTTTGCTTTTTCCACACCGATGGAACGAAAACCTGAGGCTCCCGTATTCATGTCCTGCTCGAGCATTGATGAGTGGAAAAACAAGTAGTAGTCATTGCCAAATTTCTGAAGGTGGGTATGGTTGTTGCCCCATCCGAAACCGAAATTGCCTTCGTTGGGCACATATTCTCCTCTGTACTCCCATGCATCGGGGTCCAACGGGTTGTCGGTCACCATATAGCACATGCTGCACGACGAGGGTGCCTTGTTGTTGCCGCGCTTGGCGTATTTGCTCCAGTCATTGCGGTCCGACCATGAGGTGTTGTAGGTATAGACAAACCTGCCGTTCATCATGTTGAGCTCACTGGCCTCAAACAGATATGGGGCAGGGAGATTGACTGCCTTTCCATCGAGTGCTGTCATGCTCTCCTTGAGTTTGGCGATGCGGGAGTTGCCGGGCATCAGTTTGGTGCCTTGGCTGTTGGGGTCGCCGCCACCGAAGGCAATCCAGCCGACACCATTGTCGTCAATCACTACGCCGGGGTCGAAAATCCAGTTGCAGGGGCTGACACCAGGCGTGTCGCCGTCGATGAGCGGCTTGCTCAGAGGCGACCGCCACGGACCGATGGGAGTGTCGGCTCTCAGCATGCCCACGCTGCCGCCGCTGTTGGCGAAATAGAGAAAGAACTCATTTTTGCCTTGTTTGTTCACACGCCAGGTCACTGATGGTGCCCAGGAGGCGGCAAAACGCCATCCCCAACTGCTGCAGAGCTTGGCAACATCGATGGTGCCGTGGAAGGTCCAGTTGACCATGTCGTCGGATGAGAAGACGACCAATGATTTGATGGCTCCATAGTCGTTGCTCCCCTTTTTGCCATTTTTGATAAACTGCTGGTGGTCGTTGCTTCCGTAAACATACACCCTGCCCTCAAACTCCAATGCCGTGGGGTCGGCACAGAACACACATGAACTGATGGGGTTGCTGTGATATGCTGATTTGTAGTTCTTGGCAGTACTTTGTGCTGTCACTTGGATGCCAACGGAGAGCACCACTACTGAGGTCAATAATCTCAATTTCATGATAGTCTGGTTTTAGTTGGTGCAAAGGTAGTGCAAGGCGGAGACAATACAAAATAAAACACTTTATATTTTTGTGAAACCTAATCCTGATTTCAGACTAAAACAGCAAAGTAACTATTTTTCTCATTCATCAATTAAAAAATGACAACAAATAGTTTGTGTTGTTCCTTATTTTTTATACTTTTGCAAAGGAAATACAACTATTCGAATTGATTGATTAGGAAAAAATAGACCAAATTATTATTGATATGCAACTCATCGTGCTTATTGTTGTTGCTGTCCTCATTCTGGGAGGTATTGTTTACGTTATCCTGCAGAACAGACGTCAGAAAGCCCTGGCCCAGCAATGCGCCAAGGAGGTGCAGCGGTTCAATGAGAAGTTGGAGCAACTTTCCAACTCGTCGCATTTCTTCACTGATGATGAGTTGAAGCAACTCAAGAAGGAGTTCAACCCTGTGCTTGATGTTGTCAATGAATTGTATGATAGTTCTCTTATCTCCAATGATTATCTTGATGATTTGGGACTGCACGACTTCATTGAGAAGAGGAGAATTCTCAATCATATCCAACTCAACAACAACAGGGCTTACAAAGGAGAGTAAGCACGACTTTTCATTCTTCAATTTTCAATTGATTACGCACCCTGCAGGAATACGAATGTCTTTCTTGCCGGTGGTGGCATCGTAGTCGATGCTAACCTTGCCATAGGGAGTTTGGATGGAGGCCTTGACCTGCCTGATGTCACCAATGGTCTGGGGGTTGATAATCAGATGGCGCATGCCATGTGTGCCCTCCTTCTGACGGAATCCGGCAATCGAGCGAAAGAGCCATTCGTCGATTTGTCCCAGCATGAAATGGTTTTCTGATGAACCCTGCCGTGGGTCCCATTGCTCGGTGAGCGTGGTGGCTCCTTGTGCGAGTTGGAAGCCATAGCCCGGAGTCTCATAGTGGTTGAGCATCTTGAAGAGCAGTTCGTTGCAACCATTGTCTGCCAGCACACGGAAGAGGTAGCGGTTGCCCACGTCGCCTGTAGTCAGGCGGTCGCCATGGGCGTGTATGTCGTTGATGAGGCTTTGCAGCACAGCTTCCTTATGCTCGCCAGCAATGCCAAGAAACAGCGGCAAGGCATTGCTCGTCTGACTGCCTGTGCCGTAATAGCAGGAGTCGGGATGATAGAAATGACGGTTGAACGACTCGGTTACCTCTTTGCAGAGCATCGCATATTTGGCTGCGTCTTCGTCGTTGTGGGTCATGCGGGCTACCTCGGTGATGAGTTGTAAGTCGTAGATATAGTGTGCGGTAGCCACTAAAGGCACAGGGGTGTTTTGCGCAAATCCCGGTTTGTTGGGACCATAGTCATACCAGTCGCCGAGGCCATGGCTGACGATGCCGTCGTCTGCCCGTGAGGTGAGGTAGTCGACATACCGTCGCATCGGTTGATAATTATCGGTGATGAGTGTGCTGTCGCCATACATGTCGTAATACATGAAGGGCAGGATGATGAGTGTGGAGCCCCATTCGGGCGAGTCGTCAAATAGGTTGCCGAACGACACAAATTGTGGCGCGGTGGTAGGTACCATGCCGTTGGGCTTCTGCGTGTCTACGATGTCTCGTATTATTTTGGGAATGAGGGTTGTCATGTCATAGTTGAAGAGCAGTGACGGCCCGCAGAGATGGTCCTGCTCCAACCACCCCAGTTTTTCCCTATGGGGACAGTCGGTGAGCACCGCCTGCATGTTGCTGCGTTCTGCCCGTTCGATGAGGCGGTGGGTGCGGGTGAATAGGTCGTTGTTGCACCAGAAGGTGGAGGTCTCTGGGGCGGAGTTGTAGATGAAGCAGCTCTTTAGGTCATGCACCACGGGGAGTCCTTTGGGATTAGGCTGTCCTTCCATGACGGCTCCCTCCACTTGGATGTAGCGAAAACCATAATAGGAGAATCGTGGATGCCAGGTCTCTTTCCCGTTACCTCGGAGCGTGTATTCGTAGTAGTGCTGGCGTCCTGTCTGTGATTGGTCGCAGGCCCCCTGTGGGGTAAGCCGTTCTGAGACGAGCATGGTCACTTTTTGTCCTCGTTTTCCTGACACGGTGATGGCGGGAAAACCAGCAAGGTTCTGTCCCATGTCGCAGACGAAGGCGGAGGCGTCCACCGCGCGACGAGTCTTGGCAGAGGCGGCCTCAAGGGAGTCGGATGGTATGGCCCGCCATGACTGTACTCCGTAGTGCTCCATGATTTTGACGGGATGGCAAGTCTCCGGGCTCAGCCTGCCTTGGGGACCTTCCACGATGATGGCATGTCGCCAACGGCTGTCATCGAATCCTGCAGCCATGCATCCTTGTTGCTCCATCCGTGCGTCATACGACTCTCCGCCAAAGATACTGTTGAAGGTGATGGGACTGAGTGTCCACCGCCAGGAGGTGTCGCTGACAATGCTCTCCGTGTTGCCGTCATCATAGGTGATGTCCATCCGCAAAAACAATTGCGGAGGACCGAAACTTGTTTGAAGCTTGCTGTAGCGGTTGCCGCGCTGCACATTGAAAAAACCATTGCCCAAAAGCACGGCAACGGCATTACCGCCTTGGCGCAGAAGAGGTGTCACGTCATGGATGTTGTAATATACGGTCTTGCTGTATTCACTCCAAAGTGGGGCAAACTCGCTGTTGCCTACCTTCTTTCCGTTGAGGGTGAGTTCGTAATGTCCAAGGCCACAGACATATGCCACAGCATCAACCACCTTGCGGGGGGCGTGGAATTCCTTGCGTAAGATGATGCTCTTGGCTGAAAATGTATCCACATTTTCCCATCGTGTCTTGAAGGTGTCTTTCTTGAACACCTCATTGCTCCAACGGCCATTGGGGATGCCTGCGTGCCGTTTGCTGATGGCTCCAATCCATTGGGGGCGTCTTTCTCCTTCTGCTTCTGTGATGTCTTTTGGTGCCACGCGGAGTTGTTGCACCTTGCTCCATTCTGACCATCTTGTTCGTTTCCCGTTGCTGTCTTTGCACATAATGCGCACCTGCCACTCGTAGCCATGGAGGTTGGGTGCCAAAGACGGCAAAGATATCAGTTGACTCTCAGTAGCATGCACTTTTCCGCTGTCATAGATTTTTCGGTGGGACAGCCGCTCATGCACCCTAATCTGATAACTGTCCTGCATGACGGCGGTATGTTTCTTGTCGGCGTATTGCCACCCCACACGCACTTTCCCATCAACGATGGCTGCAGTTCCGCTTTGATGGTTGCAGGACATTCTTGTGATGACGGGTTGTGCATTGGTGTGGAGAAAAACCAACAGCAGGAGGGTCAGGAATTTTGTTCTCATGGACGGGATGATGGAGCGGTGAGGACTTGATGGGTGATGGTGCCGTCGCGGAGAGTTCCCTCCACGATGCGGCCCTTGGTGGCATGCAGGCGGAAACGGACATTCCACTCACGGGGCCATGCAGGAAAGAGGAGCAGCTGTCCGTCGGGTGTCTCCTGCAGCAGCATCTCTTGCAAGCCTGTCATCGCCGCTCCGCCGCGGTTGAGGTCGGGCGCCCAGTCGAACCCCGCATCCCAGAAAGCAGGGAAGCGGTAGGGACCGTCGGCCAACTTCTCGGTGTTGAGTCGCTGTGCCTCGTCGGTGAGTCCCAGGCAGGCTGCCCAAATGTTGTCTTGCTTCCATCCCTTGGTGCTGCGCATGGCAGTGGCATGTGGGTCTTTCCAATAGGTGTTGCGGGCGATGTCGAGCCTGTCGCGCCCCAGTCCGAAGATACGCCAAGGGAAGACGGGATAGAGTTGTGGGGTCTCCGTGTTCTGTATGCGTGCCCAGACAACGGCAGGTGCAATGCAGGTGTCACCGCCGATGACATGGAGCGGGATGTCGGGGATGCGCTCGGGGACAAGGGGTGATGACGGGAAATGGGAGGTCACTGCCTTGAGTGCGGCGATGGTGCTCGACGGATTGTATGCCATCTTGTAGGTCTCGCAGGCAGAACCGGGATAGATGATGAGGCGGTCGTCGCCGTCGAATGCCTTGGCGCCACGTTGCCGTGCCCTGTATTGGTAGTGCTCGTCGAAGAAGCGAAGGCATTCCTCAACAAGTGGATGGTATTTATTGTAGGAGGCTGTGTCGTTGGCATAACTTGGTGCCAACAAGGCCATGAGGCAGAACTCCAGGGCGGTGTCCCACTCATATTCCAACCAGGCATTGCGCTCCACACCCCAGTCGTTGTCCTCAGAATGCTTGCCATACTCCGCAGGGTTGGGCAGTCCGAAGTTCTCAATTTGTTCGGTGAAGGAGGCTCCTCCGTGATGCCAGTAATACCTGGTTCGAGCCACGGCGGTGGGCAGCAATCGCAGATAGGTGTCGAGTTGGGCTGCCAGCATGTCGGTGTCGCCGCTCTTCAGCATGGGCCAGTAGACGAGGCGTTGGTTTTGTGCGGTCATCGTACCGCCGCCCCATTTGCGGTAGTCGGGAGTGAAGGGGTTGGAGGGAACCCCATCTTTGGGTGCTTCCACATAGACAGGGTCGAAGGTGAACAGGCCGCCGTTGAATTTCGTTGGCCACTTACCATAGGCGTTGCAGCCCAGGATGTAGCGCATCAGTTCATAGTTGCGCACCATGCGTGCTGCATCGGGATGATTATCGTCTGCCACTATCCAACTGCGCTGCCAGAACGCATGCCACCAGCGGGCAGACCGATTTTTGGAATCCTGAACAAAGCGTGGTGGACTGTCAGACGTACCTTCACCATTGTTGAGGGTGATTTGCACGACAGCATGGCGCAGATGGTCGTGGTGGTAGTTCCATGCCCGGTAGTCGGTGGAGGCATATTGACCATCACTTGTGCCAGCAAAATGAAAACCATCTGCTTTCATCGTCATGGTCATCGTCCTGCCGCCAATGGGGTTGTATAGACTGTCTTTGATGGCATCAAGTCGCTCGTATGACACCGTGTAGTCGAAAATGGTCTGCGCTGAGTTGCGATGGGTGACAGTCAGCTGTCGGTCGCGGGCATCTATTTGGTCGGCGTGGGTGATGCAGTCCTTGGGTATCAGCCATTTGTAGGAGCACTGCTGGCACTCGGCTTTGGTGAGCGGACGGTCCTTGTAGCGCCAACTCTCATAACTGAGTGTGGCGTGCGTCTTCTGGCGGGAACGGATATCCAAATAGACTGTGGGGTAAAAGACATCTGCCCATATCAGCACCTCTGCGCCGCCACCATTGATGGTGACATTCCCGTGGTCGAGACGGAGCGTTTGTCGGAAGTCTTGACCTCCCCATGGGTTGCTTTCGAGATGAAGTCGCCATCGTCCGGCTTTCAGAAGAGTGTTGTTCTCATCAAACCAACCGCTTTGGGAGACATATATCAGGATGTCGCCGTCCTCCACCCAGATGTTCATACCGATGTCATGACCGCCGCAGGGCATCGACTCGCTGGAGTTCTTGCTCGGCGTAGTCCATACATAATCGCTGGGCACATAGTCGGCTGCCTGAGCCATAACCATGTCAAATAACATCAGAAACGACAGCAAAAACCTGGTCATATCCGCTATCTGTCTAAAAAGTTATGAACTATGAACTATAAACTATGAACTATGAACTATAAACTATAAACTATGAACTAAAAACTCATTCCCCCCAATTGTCGCTTCGAAAACTGCTGACGGGCAGTCCGTCGCAGAAAAGGTCACCATCGGCCCAGTTATGGAAGGCATAGCGCACGGCCACTGGTTCTTTAACTGCCTCGCTGCGCAGAAAGACCCGGTTGCGCTCTATCCACGCCTTGGCAGGGTGGAACACTCGGTCGGCACCGGCTATCTCAAAGAGGTCGCTGGAGGTGCCTTTGTCGAAATACACCCATTCCTTGGAGCGGTCGAAACGCACCACGGCAGTATCGCCTTTGAATTCCACCCCTTCGTAGCGTGCATGTTCCGGGATGCCGCCGATGCCGTAGGTCTTCCCCAGGGCGAGCATGGCGAGACGCTCGCCTGCCTGGCGTTTCTTGCGGGGGTGGATGCCGTATTCCAGTCCTGCGTCCATCAGCACCGCCATGCCGGTGTTGGGCACTTCACGCTCCACACGGGCTTGTTGCTCGCGTAGCAGCGCACTGTTCACCTCCCATCCGATAAGGCTGTAGTCATAGGGGGCTATCTGACAATAGTAGAAGGGGAAGTCGCCTTGCTGCCAGTTGGTGCGCCATCCGCGTATCATCGTCCCAAGCATATCGGCGTAGGTTGCATAGCGGGGTACGTTGTCCTCGCCTTGATACCAGATAACACCGCGCATGGTGTAGCCGATGAGGGGGTGGAGCATTCCGTTGTAGAGCACAGTGGGTGTGCGGTTCTGCGACTTGATGTCGGCTGCTGACTGTGGTATCTTTGCGTCAGGGAAGGCACGTAGCCATTCGGCGGTCATCCATGCCTCGCAAGCCGAACCGCCCCAGGAGGTGACAATCAGTCCGACAGGAATGTTAAGGACGTCGCGCAGCGCACGTCCGAAATAATAAGCTGTGGCACTGAACTCACGCACATGAGCGGGGGTGGCGTCCATCCAACTGCCGCTGACGGTGTCGACAGGGGCATACTGACTGTTGCGCTTCACGGTGAACATACGCAGATGGGGGTCACGGCTGTGCAAGCCGTCGGTGATGGCTCCTTCTACGGGCTGGGCCTTAAACCCTTTCATCTGCATCTCCATATTGCTCTGCCCGCTGCAAATCCACACCTCGCCGATGAGGATGTCGTTAAGGACAGTTGTCTCGCCGTCGCTGAGGGTGATGGAGTAGGGACCTCCGGCCCTTGGTGTCATGATGGATTGCCGCCATTGCCCGTTGCCATCAGTCTTGGACAGGTATTTTTTCTTATCCCAGGAGGTGGTGATGGTGACTGTCGCACTCTTCCGTGCTGTTCCCCATAGGTTGGCTTGTGTCTCGCGCTGCAACACCATCCCATCGGAAAACATCTTAGGCAGCACCACCTTGGCACTGGCTATCATACCTGTGAGTGCGCAGAAAATGAGGAGTAATAGTCTTTTCATGAGAAATAGTTTGTTTCAAGGGTCAAAGATACGAATAAGCGAGCGGAAAGCAAAACAAAACACGAAGTTTTTGTTTTCTTTCCCGAGCGGAAGTATCTTCGATGCGAGGCATCAAAGTTCCAATAAGCGAGCGGAAAGTAAAACAAAACACGAAGTTTTTGTTTTCTTTCCCAGGACCCCAACTGTATCTATAAGGTGAAGAAGATAGAGGGTCAGTTGGGAGGATACGGGCTGAGTGTAGGGGAAAGCGGGGAGTGAGGTGGATGTATTTAGCAGATGTAGGGCGCATCACTGCGCCCCACATCTGTTCCCGGGTGTGATTGAGTTGATGATATTTGCTACTACTTGTTATATTGATGTCAACCGTTAATTTCCCAGTTTCCTGGCACTGAGTCTCAGCAGGTCCCCAACATATGTGTCGTTGAAATCTTCGGCGATGTCATTGAGGCGTACGATACAGACTCCTTTCTCATCTTCGTCCAAAGACTCGGCGTTCTTGCAGAGTTGTAGGATGATGCCGGCAGCCACGATAAGGTCTTCCTCCGTGTTGTCCTTGTCAATCATCTTTTGGGTGATGAGTCCGAACAGACGATGCCAGTCCTTGTTGCTGAGATGCTCAACATGGTCAATGGCATTCGCCATCCATTCCCCCTTGTTGCCGCTGGAGGGAAGGTCTTGCGGCTTGCCATACGGTTGCGTCATCTTGAATTGCTGTGAATCCTTGTCCCAATGGAGACTCGGTCCGTCCTTTATTACTATTCCGGGCCATTCCATTTTCGGTAACTCCCGAATTCTTTCCATGTTCCCCACCCAACTGGTGTCAGGGAGCATTTTATAGAAAGCAGTGTCCACATTCAGGATGTTGCCCATGTTGAAGGATGGAGAGAAACCGGTCTGTGCTTTCGGCGTTTCGCCATAGGCCACCACCAGGAATCCTTCATTGATGTTGGTGTCGTCGGGGTCGTTTGCGTCCCACCATTCCGCTGCATAGGCAAAACGATATCCTGGATGATCCTTGTCGGGGAAAGTAAGGATGAGATAGGAAGATTTCTGCTTGTTGCCAAGGATGATGGCGGAACTGTTTTTCTGGACGATTTGATAGTGGACGCGTGGTGCATCGGGAGACGTGTTGATAAATGCCGTCTTGGCCTTGCCCCTGTCTTTTTCAAAAGCATCCTGAAGGATGTTTGTGAGGCCGTTTTTCAGGCTGCCGACCTTGAACCCCACATATCTTGTCTCATTGATGACCCTTCCGT
>CACXIP010000020.1 GCA_902767775.1 uncultured Prevotellaceae bacterium
AATCTTTACGACATGACAAAGGCCGAGCTTGGGAAAGTTCGGCCTTTGAGCATTTTTTAACAAATAAGAGGGTATGCCTATTTTGACACACCCTCTTTTTTTATTTTCTATTGATAAAGTTGAAAAAAGCAGGTTGAAGAAATGGGGAAACCAACAAAAATAATTAAATTTGTAGCGTAAATAACAAGTCAACAGTGATAGAAACCGCCACATTTTTGAATCTATTATTGTATGCAAGAGAAACCCAATACTGAAAACATACCACTAAGAGTTTACAAGGCAAGTGCAGGGAGCGGCAAGACGTTTCGCCTTGCTGTGGAGTACATCAAGTTGCTCATCAAAGACCCATATTCATACCGCAGCATCCTCGCTGTGACCTTCACCAACAAGGCAACGGAGGAGATGAAAGTCAGAATATTGAGTCAGTTGAATGGTCTCGCCCATGGTTACGAAGACTCCAACGATTATTTGGAGAGAATTATGGAAGAACTGCATGTAGATGAGTCCTTCGTCAGGAAGCAAGCCCAAACAGCGCTGCGCAGCCTGACGCATGACTACAACGCATTCCGTGTGGAAACCATCGACAAGTTTTTTCAGCGCATCCTGAAGAACCTCGCCAGAGAACTCGACCTGACCGCCAATCTCCGAGTAGAACTCAATGACAAGCAGGTGGAGGAAATAGCCGTCGACAACCTGATAGAGTCACTGGAAGACAAAGACAAGGTGCTCTCCTGGCTGATGTCCTATATCCTTGACACCATCAACAAGGGAAAAGGGTGGAATGTCATCAGGCAAATCAAGACCTTTGGTGAGCAATTGTTCAAGGACACCTATAAGATGCACCAAAAGGAGCTCCATCCTCTTTTGGAAAACGAGCAATTCTTCAACGATTTCAAGAAGCAACTTGAGGATATCCAAAACAAGCATCTTGCCATCATGGCTGATTTCGGCAACCAATTCTTCGAAGCGACAGCCGCCTTCAGCCCTTCAGATTTCAAATACAAGGAGAGTGGAGGAATATACAGCTATTTCGCCAATCTTCGCGACGGCAAGTTCAACGGTGCCCCCACTGCCAAAAGGGTTGCCGACTGTCTGGAGCGCCCTGAGAACTGGGCGGGCGATTCACCCAACCGCGCTGCCATCATCCAACTGGCACAGACACAACTCATTGACCTTCTGAAAGCCGCTGAGTCGAATCGACGCAAAAGCTATCGCCAATACCGCTCTGCCCAACTCACACTCAGGCACCTCAACGAACTGCGTCTGCTGGGAAGAATAGAGAAGACCATCAGAGATATGAACGATGAGTCCAACCGTTTTTTGCTCAGCGACACACAGGGGCTCCTCAATGCCATGATTGACAAGAGCGACAGTCCATTTATCTTTGAGCGTATCGGCGCCCCTCTCCGCCAAATCATGATTGACGAGTTTCAAGACACCAGCACCCTGCAATGGCGCAATTTCAAGATACTGCTCAGCAACTGCATGTCGCAGAACAGCGGCAACCTCATTGTCGGCGACGTGAAACAAAGCATCTACCGCTGGCGTTCGGGCGACTGGCGGTTGCTCAACGGCATCGAACATGAGTTTGGAGACGACCGCCGTCTCATTGAGACGACATCGCTTGACACCAACTACCGCTCCTGCCGCCGCATCATCACCTTCAACAACCATTTCTTCACTACAGCTGCCGCCATCGAGCACGACCAACTTGCAAACATATCAAGCAGCGACGCCGACCAACTGAAGTCAGCCTACAGTGATGTGTGCCAGTCTATCCCCTCCAACAAAGGCGATGAAGGGTATGTGCATGTGGAACTGATGCCGTCACAGGAATACAAAGACCACATTTTGGAACGCATAGCCGAAACCGTCAAGACGCTCCTCCAGCATGGCATTGCATCGAAACACATCGCCATCCTCGCCCGCTCAAACGAGGAGATATCCGACACAGCTGAGTATTTCCAGACACATATCCCTGACATCCCCATCGTGTCCGACGAGGCCTACCGCCTTGACTCATCATTAGCCATCAACATGGTCATCAACGCCATGCGCGTTTTATCCAACGAAAACGATTTGCTCAGCAAAGCTTATCTTGCCAAGACATGGAACAACGACATCCTGCGCAAAAGGCTCAATGATGACGAGATACTTCTTGCCACCAACATGAAGGATGCCACCACCGCTTTCAGCGAGTGGCTCCCCTTAGGCTTTTCCACCACCGCAGATTTCAACCATCTCCGCTCCCTTCCCCTGTCCGACCTCGCAGAGCGCATCTGCCAGTTGTTCTGCCTGGACCAAGCCGAAGGTCAGAGTCCGTATCTCTGCCATTTCTTCGACATCATTGCCGAACATCTGAAAGACTACACTTCCGACCTTGACCGCTTCCTCCAGTTATGGGATGACAAATACCACAAGGAGACCATCCATGGTGAGAATATCGATGGCATCCGCATTCTGACCATCCATAAAAGCAAGGGACTTGAGTATGAGAATGTCATCATGCCCTTCTGCGACTGGCCATTGGAGAAAACCAACACCATCTGGTGTCATACCAATGAAGAACCATACAAAGCTCTGCCCATACTTCCAGTGGACTACAGTTTCAATTCCATGGAGAACACCACCTATGAGAATGACAGCCATCTGGAGCATCTGCAGAACATGGTAGACAACCTCAATATGCTTTACGTGGGATTCACCCGTGCCCGCACCCGCCTGTATGTCTTTGGCGTGTCGCAGAATCCCAATTCCAAGAAGAAAAAGGAGACATCTTCAAGACGCAGCCTGCTGATAGAGAACAGCCTCAGAAAGATGGCCTCGCCAAAAGAGGGAACCTTCTATCTGGACGACAGCCAAATCCAAATCCAGGATGACGGCCACATCTTCTTTGATTACGGCATTGCTCCTGAACTGGAGGAGCTGTCGACGGAAAAAGAGAAAAAAGAGAGTCAGAACCTGCTGCTGCAACCCGACCGCAGTGAGCCGTTTGTCATGAAATCCTATCCCAATGCCGCTCATTTCAGACAGAGCAACAGCAGTCATGCCTTCACCAGCACCGACCCACAAGAGTTACTCCGTGCCAGCTACATCAGCCGCGGCAACCTGCTGCATGAGATATTCTCGCGACTCCGCAGCATCGAGGACATCGACAATGTGCTGCAGGAGATGACTCATGAGGGAATTCTCTACGATGAAATCTCACCAAAGGAATTGCAGGACATGCTCGCCACAGCCCTCAGCAACAAGTTGGTGAGGAGTTGGTTTTCCGGCCAATGGACGCTTCACAACGAGTGCGGCATCATCACCAAAGAAGACGGTCACCCCAAGGTGCTCCGTCCCGACCGAGTGATGACCGACGGCAAGCGCACCATCGTGGTAGACTTCAAATTCGGCAGATACGAAAAAGAACACGAAAATCAGGTTCGCCGCTACATGACACTGCTCCACGACATGGGCTATCCTCAGGTTGAAGGATACCTCTGGTATGTGAGTTTCAACAAAACACAAAAAGTAAAACCGCTATGAACTCCTCCACCATATCCCACTGCACACCTTTTCTGAAACATGTGGCAAAAGACCTGCTCAAACGCTACGGCCACGACCTGTCGCACCTCACTGTTGTCTTCCCCAACAAGCGTGCCTCGCTGTTTCTCAACGAGTATCTCTGTGAGTTGAGCGAGAAACCGGTATGGAGTCCCTCCTACACCACTATCAGCGAGTTGTTTCGTGCGCACAGCCCACTGACCGTTGCCGACGACATCAAACTTGTGTGCGACCTGCACCGCAGCTACGTTGCTTGCACCGGCAAGGACGAGACGCTCGACCAATTCTATAGCTGGGGCGAGGTGATGCTCTCCGACTTTGACGACATCGACAAGAGCATGGCCGACACAAAAGCCATTTTCACCAACCTCCGCGACCTCCATGAATACGACAGCATCGATTATCTCAGCGATGAGCAGATAAAAGTGCTCAAGTCTTTTTTCAAGGATTTCAACGAGCATCACAATACACAACTGAAGGAGAAATTTCTCAATCTTTGGAGCCGTTTCGGCGATATCTACACCCATTACAACAAGCAACTGCGCCAGCAAGGACTCTGCTACGAGGGAGCCCTGTTTCGTTCGGTAGTGGAAGACACCTCCATTGATTTTGGCAAAAGCACCTTTCTCTTTGTCGGCTTCAACGCCCTTCAGGAAGTGGAGCGGCAGCTCTTCCGCCGTCTTCGCCGGGAATGCGAAGTGGGATTCTACTGGGACTACGACCGTTTCTACATGGAAAACGACAACGAGGCAGGCGCCTCCATCCGCAGGTTCATGAACGAGTTTCCCAACCTCCTCGACAGCGACGACGATGCCATCTACAACAACCTGAGCAATGCAGAGCGAGAGAAACACATATCTTATATCGGAGCCTCGACCGACAGCATCCAGGCCCGCTATGTGGGGCAATGGCTTCAGGACGAGCGCCGTGTGAAAGACGGCAACCGCACTGCCATCGTCCTCTGCAACGAGGGGCTTCTCCCCACCCTCATCCACTGCATCCCCACCGAGGTAGAGGAAGTCAACATCACATCTGGTTTCCCGCTCGGCCAGACAGCCGTCTCCTCCCTGATTGTCCAACTGCTCGAACTCTCCCTGTTTGGCAGGTCAGGCAAAGACAAGTATCGCCAGAAATTCGTCATCAGCCTGCTCCGCCATCCCTATGCCATGTATATCTCCGACCAATCCTCAGAACTGTGTGAGAAGTTGGTGACCGAGCACCGCTATTACCCTTCACGCGAAGAGTTGTCGCTCGACGACGGTCTGAGGATGCTGTTCCGTGACCTTGCTATTTCGTCGGACCCATCCCAAGAATATGACGCCAACCGTGAGACCAACCAATGGTTGCTCGACATCATCCGCCATGTGGCCATGGCCGTGCAGCAGGCACAACTTGCCGACCCACTGACACATGAGTCGCTGTTCCGCGCCTATACGCTCATCAACCGCCTCCATACCCTGCTTGCCAGCGGAGACCTGAAGTGCGACCCCACGACCTACCAACGCCTGATACGCCAGTTGCTGTCCACTGTCAGCATACCTTTCCACGGCGAGCCTGCCGTCGGGCTGCAGGTGATGGGTGTCCTCGAGACCCGCAACCTTGACTTCGACCACCTGCTTATCTTGTCATGCAACGAGGGCAACATGCCCAAAGGTCTCGACAGTCCCTCGTTCATCCCCCACTCCATCCGCCACGCTTTCGGGCTGAGCACCATCGACAACAAGGTTGGGCTTTATGCCTACTATTTCTTCAGGATGATTCAGCGCGCGGGCGATGTGACCATCATGTATGGCAATGCCCCTGAGAAGAAAAACACGGGTGAGAGGAGCCGATTCATGCTTCAGCTGTTGCTGGAGGGCGTGCATGCTATCGACAAGCGTGTGCTCTGTTCCCATCAGTTGCCTACCATACGCCAGCGACGCCCCATCAAGAAAAGTGAAGCGGTGATGCAGTGCCTCCATTCGATGACCACACTTTCTCCTACCGCCATCAACCGCTATCTGCGGTGCCCCTTGCTGTTCTTCTACAATTATGTGGCAGGCATCAAGGAGCCCAATGATGAAAGCGATGTGATGGACAATTTGAAGTTCGGCAACATCTTCCACGATGCCTCTCAAATGATTTATGACGAGATTACGGGTGTAGACCGTGAGCACCTCAAGGCCAAGGACGTGTTCGCCCTTGGAGGACACGACATCAGCCAATCGATGATTGACCATGTCTTAAAAGACCCATCCATCATCGAGCGCAACCTCAACAAAGCCATCATGAAGCACCTGTTCAAGAATCCCGATGGCAACAAGGTGCCCGACCTCAACGGACTTCAGCTAATCAACATCAAGGTGATTGACCATTATCTCCACCAATTGATGAAGATAGACCGCAACCTTGCTCCTTTCACCATCCGTGGTCTTGAGGGTGATGTCTTCACCACCATCGAGGTGGAGACCAGTGAGGGGAAACGACAATTGAAGGTAGGAGGACGCATTGACCGTCTGGATGAGGTGACAGACAGCGACGGTGAGCGCCGCATCCGTGTCGTAGACTACAAGACCGGAGTCAAAGACGTGAAATCCAGCCTCTCAGGCATAGATGATGTTTTTGACAGCAACAAAATTGACAACCATAGTGACTACTACCTCCAAGCCATGCTCTACTCCATGATTGTGAGAGGCGACACGGCCATCAACCCCAATGGACTGGAGGTAAGCCCTGCGCTGCTCTTCATTCAGAAAACTCAGCAAGACAACTACAGTCCGGTGCTGAAATTCGATAAACAGGAAATCAAGGACATCCAACCATACATAGAAGCCTTTGAGCATCATCTTTCTGCGCTGATTGCAGAAATCATGGAACCCGGCAAACCCTTTGAGCCCACCACGGAAAGAAAGCGCTGCGCCAACTGCATCTATTCAAATGTGTGCGGCAATAATGCGAGCGAGTCGAACTCGGCAGAACTCCATCAGCACGCCAACGACGAAAACAGCGGCAGCGACAGCGATACAATATAGCGGCAACGCCCACATGCCCACATGAGGCCATGAATGGCTGACGGCAGTCCACAATAAGGCATGCACGGTGGAATGGGTATGGATGATATATACCGCAAAAGAGAGCGGCGCCACGGCAAGTATGGCCTTTCTCATTCTCAAGTTGCCTATTGACATGTTCTTCATGAAAAGGAAGAAAGCTACCGACAATGGCAGCACGAGACCGTGATATGCCATGGCAAATATGGTGTAATGCTGGCTGTCAAGCAACTGATTCTTATACACCGTGTAGGCATACATCATCATAAGAATGCCCAGATATGCTAGCAATGGAGCAGTTGTCTTGGCA
Organism: uncultured Prevotellaceae bacterium; assembly: GCA_902767775.1. Lineage (GTDB taxonomy): Bacteria > Bacteroidota > Bacteroidia > Bacteroidales > Bacteroidaceae > Prevotella. The sequence goes on from CACXIP010000020.1 coordinate 6,889, forward strand.
GACTTCTCATGGTATCGTCGGATATACCCTCCTATCATGAACAGATAGACGAAGAGCACTATTTGCTGGTCATCCATCAGATACCACCCTCCCAAGGGTTGGAAGCACACCAAGCCTCCCACCACCAACACTGCCTGAAACTGCCGCTTGGACACATGCTGCAGTCCCCATGCCAGCACAGGGCACAAGAGCATCAGTGCGATATATGATGTGACAAACCAGTAGGAATTGGAAATCAAAGGCAAAGCATGTCTTGCCAGTTCGTATCGGTCAAACGGATTGATGCCCACAGCCACCGCCAGCAAGTAGATGCCAACAGCATACACCCATGTGGTGCTCCACACTTTCCAGATGCCCCTCAACCTCAGTTGTGTCTTGTCGATCAGGAAATAGCCTGTGATGAGTATGTAGCAATTGACACTCGGCAGTGCCATCAGTTTCAGCAATTCAAGAACACTCCACAGCACGAAGCCTCCGCCTTGTGATGCATCTACCCGGAAATCGCCATAGATGTCGAGTCCGTAGTTGAACACATGGTTGAGCACCACGCCGAACATCGCGAGGATTCGGAGCAGTTCGAATTGTGCCATGCGGGAGTTGCTGCTATTGTTCACCATAGTTCACAAAAAAAGGAGACCTTCACAGTCTCCATCCTTTGCGGTGCGTACGGGACTCGGACCCGTGACCTCCGGCGTGACAGGCCGGCATTCTAACCAACTGAACTAACGCACCAATCAGAACTGTTGGCGGTGCGTACGGGACTCGGACCCGTGACCTCCGGCGTGACAGGCCGGCATTCTAACCAACTGAACTAACGCACCAATCTTGTGGTTGTTCTGATTTGCGGATGCAAAGGTAGATTAAAAAATCCGAACGACCAAACTTTTCCGAAAATTTTTACATGAAAAAATACATCATGACGGCATCTCCATAGTGTCCGTCTTTCTGTATCCAATCCTTCAGCCTCGGTCCAGCAGTAAATCCAGCCCCTTCAAAGAGTTTTTTCGAATAGTCGTTTTCCTCATCCACAAATGCATAAATCTGGTGCAGGTGCAATGTATGTCGTGCATAGGCGACAATCTGCATCAGCGCCTCATGCCCATATCCCATGTTTCGGTATTCCCGTGCCACCACGATGCCCACTTCTGCCCTTTGGTGCTTGGGTTCAAAATTGAAGAGGTCGATGAGTCCCACCGCCTTTCCCTCCTCATTTTCCATCAGCAGCCGCATCTGTTTGTCGGCATAGATGTCGCATGTGCTGCCGACAATATAATTGTTGAGAGAGAATTTGGAATATGGCACATTGGCACACCCAAAATCCCAAAGTTCAGCATCGTTTTCTATAGAATACAGAAAATCGAGGTCCTCAGGCTCCAGAGCCCTCAATGACAATTTTTGTCCTGGCTGTTTCAAAATCATTTCAGCACCTCCTCTGCCGTGATGATGGTTTGTGTCCGTGGATGGTAAGTTCCGATATAGATACCCGGTATCGGTTGACGTTGGAAGATGTCAAGAATGGTCTCAAAAGGATAAGCCTCCACGTCATACACCATATATTTCGGATTTTTGTTGTGGTCGTTCTCCTCCATACTATCGAGATGCCCATTGGGCTTTGTCATGCTGTCTGCCACGACAAAAGACGCCGTCAGACCTTTTTTTCTTGACAGTTCCCTGCATTGTTGGATGGAGGTCTCGGAGCCGAAAAAGACATATTCGGGGTCACGCCGTCTTGGACTGAAGAATCCAAGAGCCTTGCGTGCCTTGTTGGCCTGCATCTGGATGAGTGCCAGGGTCGCCTTGAGACCGATGGCCGTCTTGATAGGTACGGTAAGCCACCACGATGCCCCGCTGTAGTGTTTTTTGAAAAAGATGAGCATGGCCTCATAGAACACATGCACATATCGGAAAGACGATTTCTGTGTGCTCTCCCCCTTATAGTGAAGTATGGTCTCTGGCAGATACCAGTTGCGGTATCCCCCTTTAACCAGACGGTAGGACAAGTCGATGTCCTCTCCATACATGAAGAAATCCTCGTCGAGCAGGCCCACTTTCTCCAAGGCCTCCCGCCTAAGCATGCAGAAAGCCCCGCTCACCACCTCAATCTCGGCAGGCTGATTCCATGGCAGATACCCCATGTAGTAATGCCCCATCTTTTTGTGCTTGGGGAAATGCCTGCACAGTCCAGACATTTTGTAGAAAGCCGTCATCGGTGTGGGCAGCCCCCGCCTTGACTCCATTGCCTTCTCCCCGTCCGACTTGAGCATCATCACCCCTGCCGCTCCCGCCTGAGGTTGCTGTTCCATATGCTGCAGCACCTTTTTGATGGTCTGCTCCCCCACAACGGTATCGGGATTGAGCAGCAGCACATATTCTCCCGTGCTACGCCGTATCGCCACATTGTTGGCCCTGGCAAACCCCAGGTTGTGGTTGCTCTCCACATAGTTCACCTCTGGGAAGAACTCCGTGACATACTGTATGCTCCCATCCTTGGAATGGTTGTCGACGACAAACACCTCTGCGTCAACATCCCTCAATGCCCTTTCCAGGCTTTCGAGACATTGATACAAGTAATGTCTGACATTGTAGCTGACGATGATGACGGAGAGTTTCATCCCAAAAGACTTCAAGTTTGCGGTGTTGTCTCAGCCACACATCTGTCGATAGTGGGATAAACAAACATCAGGCAGATGGCATGGATGAGTGCCAGATACATAAAAGTAGGATTGAGGAACAGATAATAGAGCACGAGATTGCACAGCACTGGCACACAAAGCACCAGCATCCTGAGCATTCCCCACATGAGCAAGGCTTTTTCCTTGCGTGTGGTCAGGTCGTTCGCAATTTTCTTAAACTTGAACAGCCTCAAGGCAAGCGGTATGGATGAAAGTGCTACCAGTTCCATCCCCACAGCACAGATGAATTCTATCTTCTTGCTCTCCGCCAACGTGCCCGACTCCCACAGAGAGAACTCATAAAAAACGACGAGCAGGACAGCTGCGAAAATCGTGCCCCAAAGCGTACACAGCAAAATGTTCTTGGTCTTCTGCATAAGCAAAAAGTGAAAGAAGGATAAGATTATGGGGTATTGAACGGTGTTCGGTTGATGATGGAGCGCCCCAGTGTCACCTCATCGGTATATTCCAGTTCATCCCCCACAGAGATGCCCCTTGCAAGGACAGAGAGCTGTACGTCGTAAGGAGCGAGTTTCCGGGAGATGTAGAAGTTTGTGGTATCCCCCTCCATGGTGCTTCCCAGTGCGAGGATGACCTCCTCCACCTGTCCTTCTGCCACCCTTTCCACAAGGGAGTCGATTTGCAGGTCGGACGGTCCGATACCTTCCACAGGTGAGATAACCCCACCGAGCACATGATAAAGTCCGCGGTATTGCTGCGTATTCTCCACCGCCATCACGTCCTGCACATTCTCAACGACGCAGACCTGTGAGCGGTCGCGCCTGTTGTCCGCGCATATCGGGCACACATCGGTGTCGCTGATGTTGTGGCAAACCTTGCAATATTTCACTTCCCGCCTCATCTGAGCCAGTGCCTCGGTGAATACCTCCACGTCGGCTACAGGCTGGCGCAATAAGAAGAGCACCAGGCGCAAAGCCGTCTTGCGCCCGATGCCGGGAAGTTTGCTGAACTCCCCCACGGCTTTTTCGAGGAGAGCCGACGGATATTGCTGGAGCATCCTATGTTTAGAAGAGGTAGATGCCCAGTCCTATCCTCAGTCCCACGTTGGAATACTTGCTGTGGTCGTTGAGTGACTGCTCGTAGTAGAGGGCCGGTTCGATGGTGACGGTACGGTTGATGAAGAAGGCATATCCTATCTCCACCGTCGGCATGATGTCATTGTAGTCATTGCCGCCATGCTTGTATGTGGCACCAGCACCCAGATAGATACCGTTTTGGATGATGTAATACCTACCCTCGGCTCCTACGGAAAACCTGTCGGGTGTGATATCGTCACCAATATGGCTGTATCCAAGACTGCCAAGCACCATCAGGTTGTCGTCGAGGAGATATCCTCCCTTTGCCTGGAAGCCAACGTTGAGGTCACTTAATCCGTTGTAGCTGAAATCCAATCCAGAGAACGACGCACTGATGTATTTCTTGCCTTGCTCAAACTGTGCACTTGCTGTGAGTGTCATAACAAGCGCCACCAACAAAAAAGAAAGTTTCTTAATCATGATTGAATGTATTAAATGAATTGGAGTGATTAGATTGATAGTTCTTTGTTGTTTTTCTCCAACTTGCGGAAATTGACCAGCCATGTGGAGAAGGAGCCTATAGCCACTGCCAGACAGACAGCGCCGAGGATATATCCAATTGTTGTAGGTATCGTCGTTCCCAGCATATTGGGACTGACGAAGATGAATGTGGTACAGACTGTGGTCATGAACAGCGCCGGTATCAAGGAGATGAAATAAGGCTTATGATGTTTGGCCAAATATACCGTTATTGCCCATAGCGTGAAGACCGACAGTGTCTGGTTGCCCCATCCAAAATACTGCCAGATCGTATTGAATCCGTCAGGATTCTCCATCTGCCATACCAGCAGGAGGACAGACGCGCCGAACATTGGCAGAGAGATGGCGAGACGCTTGGGAATGGTGCGTTGCTCCATATTCAATGCCGAAGCGATGATGAGCCTTGCGCTACGGAACGCCGTATCGCCGCTTGTGATGGGAGCCGCCACCACGCCGAGGACAGCGAGGATGCCACCAAAGACGCCAAGCCATCCCGAACAGACATGCTGCACCACACTTGGAGCGGTGAAGAACTGCACGAGGGTCTTCGGCGAGTCGCCCTGAAGCTGCTCATTGAACTGCTGCACTACGTCTGCCGGCACTACCTCGCGCCATCCACCGTAGTAGAAGAAATATGAAGAGACGGTTGCCCATATCAGCGCCACCAATCCCTCGGTTATCATAGAACCATAGAATACCGGTCTTCCGAGTTTCTCATCCTTCAGGCATCGCGCCATCAGCGGACTCTGTGTGGCATGGAAACCACTGATAGCTCCGCAGGCGATGGTGAGGAAAATACATGGGAAGATGGGGTTCTTGGCCATGAATGAATCGGCTCCAAGGATTTCAGCCGGTTGGTTGCGATTGATATTCGACATGTTATCCCACAGTTCTGGCAATGCCGGCCACTTGAGCAACAGCACCACAAGCAGTGCAGCCGCCATGAAAAGGAGCGAGAAGGCGAAGATGGGATAGAACCTGCCAATGATTTTGTCGATGGGCAACATTGTCGCCAGGATATAGTAAGCGAAAATGACAATCACCCAAACAATCAGTCCTGCTGGCAGCATGTTCTCGAGCAACAGGGCAGGACTATAGACGAACACGACACCCACCATGACAAGGAGGAACACGGAGAAGACCAGCATCACCGCCTTTGTCGCCTTGCCCAGATACTTACCGATGAGTTCCGGCAGATTGGCTCCTCCATTGCGTATGGACAGCATTCCGCTGAAGAAATCGTGCATGGCGCCGGCGAAGATACATCCGAGGACAATCCACAGATACGCCATCGGTCCATACCAAGCTCCCATGATGGCTCCGAAGATAGGTCCGGTGCCTGCGATGTTCAGAAACTGAATCATGAACACCTTCCATGTAGGAAGTGCTATAAAATCCACGCCATCCGCTTTGGCAATGGCTGGAGTTGGCCTTCCGTCGGGTGCAAAGACTCTTTCAATGAATTTGCCATAGAAAAAATACCCGGCTATGAGTGCCAGAAGACTAAGTAAAAATGATAACATTTCTCAAATCAATTGATTATAGGTGCAAAATTACAAATAATATTTGAAAAAAGGAAAATATCCGTAACTTAATTTCATTGAAGTTACTTGCACTATTTATTATATATCCAACACAGAGTTACAGAGGCACAAAGAAAAACTCTATAACTCCATACCTATGTCTAAATGCTGAATCAAAAATCTGATGCAAAAAGAATAACCTCTGTATCTCTGTGCCTCTGTGTTGGAATTTCCGCTTCCATATATAAATACAACACAGAGATACAAAGACACAGAGAAAAATAAAAACTCTGTATCTCTGTGCCTCTGTGTTGGAATTTCCGCTCGGGAAAGAAAATAAAAACTCCGTTTTTTATTTTGCTTTCCACTCGCTTATTCGTAACTTTGCAAAAAATAAGAATTACTCCTTCCCAATAATGGCAAAAAAAATCTACCTGACCCTCATCTTGTGCATGATGATTCTTGGTGTCAGCGCCCAAGTGCCCAAGTATGAGGTACGCGCAGTGTGGCTGACAACGCTCAACGGCCTTGACTGGCCATCAGTGAAAGCCACGAACCCAGAATCCATCGAGCGCCAAAAGCAGCAATTTCGCAACATCCTCGACCGTCTCGGTCAATCGCATGTGAACACCATACTCCTCCAAACCCGCGTTCGCGCCACGACGCTGTACCCCTCACGTTTTGAGCCATTTGATGGTTGCCTTACCGGCAAGCCCGGACGTGACCCTGGCTACGACCCTCTTCAGTTTGCCATCGACGAGTGCCACAAGCGCGGCATGGAGTTGCATGCCTGGGTTGTCGCCATCCCCGTTGGGAAATGGAACAGCATCGGTTGCCGCCAACTCCGTGAGCGATACCCTTCTATGATCATGAAAAAGGATGACGAGGGCTATATGAATCCGGAGAACAGCCAGACCGCTGGGTACATCGCCAACATCTGCCGTGAGATTGTGGACAGGTATGATGTAGACGGCATCCACCTCGACTATATCCGCTATCCGGAGAACTGGAAATATAAGGTGAGCCGCAGTCAGGGACGCGAGAATATCACCCGCATCGTGAGACAGATACACCAATCGGTGAAATCCTCGAAACCTTGGGTGAAGGTGAGTTGCTCACCTGTGGGCAAATACAGCGACCTGAGCCGTTACCCCAGCCGTGGGTGGAACGCCTACGAGACGGTGTGTCAGGACGCACAAGGTTGGCTCCGTGAGGGCATCATGGACCAACTTTACCCAATGATGTATTTCAAGGGCGACAATTTCTACCCCTTTGCCGTTGACTGGGCTGCCAACACCTATGGCCGCACCGTCGCTCCTGGCCTGGGCATCTATCTGCTCTCCCGCGGCAACGACGGAGCCAACTGGCCCCTCACCGACATCACCCGCGAGCTCCACGTGCTTCGCCAACTCGGCATGGGACATACTTATTTCAGAAGCCGTTTCTTCACCGACAACGTGAAAGGCATCTACTCTTTTGTAGAGCGGCAGTTTGACACCTACCCATCCCTCACCCCGCCGATGACATGGCAGTCGTCGGTGCGTCCTATCCGTCCTCAGGGCATCAAATTTGAAGAAAGTGACGACCTGCTCCGCATCAGCTGGTGGGGGGCCAAAGACCAAAGCGGCGCACCTTATTTAATGTATAATGTCTATGCGAGCACAACTGCCCCTGTCAACATCAAGGATGCACGCAACCTTGTGGCACGGCGCATCACCCAATCCCAACTCGCCGTGAGCAGGAATGACGGCCAACACTATTATGCCGTGACCGCCATCGACCGCTACGGCAATGAGAGTGACGCCATCCAAAGCAGTCAGCCCAAGCGCCAAAGTCAGGTGAAATGGCTCAAGAATGACGGGCGCAATCTGGAAATGCCTCCTCGTGACCCCACGATGGAGTATGACTACCTCAACATCACCAACATGGCCGGCAACGTGATGACCATCCGCGCCATGACCGACAAGAACATCAACATCCGCACCCTTCCCAACGGAGTGTACAACCTCAATGCTGTGGACCGCCACAAGCGTGTGCGCCGCATCGGCCAGTTTATGGTGAAAAGGGATGTTGAATTTTGAGGTTTGAGGTTTGAGATTTGAGATTTGAGATTTAAGCTTCGCTTGATTGTCGGCTGCACCTCGGCATACTGAAAGCAAGCTTTAGTCTGCACTCGGTTTGCACGACAATTGAGGTTTGAGGTTTAAGCTTTGCTTGATTGTCGGCTGCACCTCGGCATTCTGAAAGCAAGCTTTCGTCTGCACTCGGTTTGCACGACAATTGAGGTTTGAAAATAGCGAAAGCCAGCCCGGAATGGGCTGGCTTTTGTATGAATTCTGCTGAACTTCTCTTACTTAGAAGGGGAGGTCTTCGCCACTGTCACCAGGTGCTGAGCCAAAGGTATCGGCTGCCGGTGGCATAGATGGAGCGACGGGGTTATTGGGTACTGGTGAAGCAACTGAAGCAGCCACATTGCCTGGATTAACGGCATTGGGTATAATAGGCCTCACGTCGAAAGCCCTGATGCTGTTGAACCACCTACCATTATACTCTCTGGCATCGATGTCGAATGAGACGTTGACATCCTGTCCCTCCTGTATGTTGAATCGCTGCAGTTTTTCCTCTCCAAATACGGAGAAGACCATTTTGCGTGAGAATTGTCCATCAATGGTTTCGAGCACAAATTCCTGTACTTTCCAATCACCCCTTGCCGATGTACCTGTTTTTGGCTCGAGCGCACGAATTATCTTACCTTGTAATTCCATAAAAAAATGATGTATTAAATGATAAATAGATTGAGTTATTCCGATTGTTAAATCAGATGCGAAATTACAAAATTTAGTGCAGACCAAGAAACTTTTGCCCCATTTTTTTGTCATGTGGTGGGATTTTTGTAATTTTGTAGTCAATAACAACAAGACGCAGGTCAAACAGCAAACAGCATAGGCAAAAAGCCCTGAACGACAAGCATATTAACAATCAAAATCAGATACCAATGAGATTTACCCTTTCAAGCAGCACCCTTAGCAGCAAGTTGACCATCCTCTCCAAGGTCATCATGAGCAAGAATTCCATGCCAATCCTCGAAGGTTTCCTCTTCGATGTGAAAGACGGGCAGTTGACCCTCACAGCCTCCGACAGTGAGAACGTGATGCGCTCCACCTGCGAACTGACAGAGAGTGACGGCAACGGCAGTTTCGTCGTGAGCAGCAGCACCATTTTGGATGCCATGCGCGAATTGCCCGAGCAGCCCCTTATTTTCGAGGTAGACACCATGGAATATACCGTGAAAGTATATTATCAAAACGGTATGTACAACTTCACCGCGCAGAATGCTGAGGAATATCCACAAACACAGCCACTTCCCAACGATGTCGCCACCATCACGTTTGACTCTGGCGCATTGTTGTCGAATATCAACCGCACCTTGTTTGCCACAGCGACAGAGACGCTTCGCCCTGTGATGAACGGCATCTATTTCGACATTACTCCCGAGTATACCGCCATTGTTGCCAGCGACGGGTGCAAATTGGTGCGCAACCGCATTTTCACGGTCAAGAACGAGAATCCGGCATCGTTTATCCTCCCCAAAAAGCCAGCCACCCTGCTGAAGAACGTGCTGTCGAAGGACGGCGGCGATGTGGTCATTCAGTTCAATGACCGCAATGCTGTCATCAGTTTCTCCGACGGTGTGCTCATCTGCCGTCTGATTGAAGGCCGTTATCCCAACTACAACTCCGTGATTCCCAAGGAGAATCCCAACCATCTGCGCATCGACCGCAAGACCTTTGTGAGTGCCCTTCGCCGCGTGATGCCATTTGCCAGCGAGAGCAGCGAGCTTGTGAAGTTCAAGGTAGACGCCACACAGGTGGAAATCTCCTCTGAGGACATCGATTTCGCAACAAGTGCCAAGGAGAGCCTGAACTGTGACTACGACGGCATACCCATGGCGATTGGCTTCAAGGGCCCTGCCCTCACCGAAATACTGAACAGCATAGACAGCGAGGAAGTCATCATCGAATTGGCCGACCCCAGCCGTGCCGGTGTGGTGGTGCCCGCTGAGCAGCCAGAGCAAGAAGAGGTGCTGATGCTCATCATGCCAACCCTTCTGAACGATTAACGACCGCATCCCGCGTCTATGAAACTGAATCTGAAACGGCCCCTGATTGTCTTCGACCTGGAGACAACGGGGCTTGACCTTGTAAAAGACCGCATCATCCAGATAGCCTTCATCAAGGTATGGCCCGACGGCCGTGAGGAGCGTGAGAACCTCCTCGTCAACCCTGGCATGCCCATTTCGGCAGAGACCACCAAGATTACCAGCATCACGAATGAGATGGTGGAGTATGAGCCATCATTCCAACACTATGCCAAGCGTTTGTCAGAGACCTTCAAGGGTTGTGACTTTGCCGGCTTCAACTCCAACCACTTTGACATCCCCATGCTGGCGGAGGAGTTTCTTCGTGCAGGAATTGATTTTGACTTCTCAAAATGCCATCTGATAGACATCCAGACGATATTCCACAAGATGGAGCCCCGCAACCTGTCTGCCGCCTATCAATTCTACTGCGGCCGAAAGATGTCCGACGACTATCAGGCCCATTTGGCCAATGAAGATACCGAAGCCACCTACAAGGTGCTTCTGGGGCAGTTGGAAATGTACAGCGAGAGACATCAGACGGAGTCAGACCGCTGTCTTCCCAATGACATGGACCAGTTGGCCGACTTCTCACGCACCAACGACAACGTCGATTTTGCTGGCCGCATGATATGGAAGCCGATATTGGATGCCAAAGGTGAGCCTGTGAAAGACGAGAACGGTCAAATAAGGAAGCAAGAGGTCTTCAATTTCGGCAAGTACAAGGGACGCCCTGTCGCCGAGGTATTACGCAAGGACCCAGGCTATTACAGTTGGATTCAGAACGGAGATTTCACATACAACACGAAGCAAGCGCTCACCCGGATTCGTCTGCGTGAGTTCAACAAAAGTTAATATCATCATCAATGAAAGCATCAGAACAGACCATTCAGCAAATTGAGCGTACGGTGAGGAAAATCGGTCAGAAATTCCCCTCCACGGAAACCCCTACCCTTCTCACCGACATCCATCTCCGTGTATCTCAGGACAGCGGCGAACTGCTTGCCTTTGACGACGACGATGCAGAGATTACGCGTTGTGTGGTGGAGGAATGGATAGAGAACAAGGATGATGATTTCTATGAGAAGGTGGCCACCTTATTGCGCCAAGTGCTCAAGCGTCAAAACAAAGTGATTGACAGCTACGGCATCCTGAAGCCGTTCCATATCGTGCTTGAGGACGACGAGAAAGAAAGCATCGCTGAGCTCTATATCGCTGACGGCGACACCGTCATCATCACAGGCGCCCTGATGGAAAACCTCGACCAGGACCTCGACAGTTTCTTCGAGGACCTGATGAAGGATGTCTAAAAATCTTAGAATATCTATATTATCTTAAAAAATTAGACCATCTAGAAAATCCCAGATGGTCTATTTTTTTTACAACTTCACTTTTACGGCTACTCCGTCGCTCTCATTGCTCATGCGGTCGAGGGCAGTGACAACGTAAGTCACTTTGGTCTTGCCATCCTTGTATGGCAGGCGGTAAAAGTTTTTGGTGGTCATGGAGACGATTTTCGACACATCTGCCAAGTTGACCTTCTCGTCGGCCTCGAACTTATATACGACAAACTTCACCGCCTTGTCCTTCCATCCGCTGCCTTTTGGCTCCGTCCAGAAGAGCATGGGGCCATCGTCTGTCTTCACCATCTTCACCTTTCTTGGTTTCTTGGGTGACTTGTTGTCGATAAACGGCATGGTGGGCTGCAGAGCCCTGTAGCGCCAGTAGTTGTTTCTCAGGTTGGTGCCATAGTTGCCCACATTGTCGACGGCAGCCTTGGCATACCACAACACGGTTCCGCTGACATTAGGCATCTGCCTGTGGAGTCTGAATTTGGCTGCCATCTGGTTGATATTGGGATTGTTGAGGTCGTTGTATTTCGCCGTTCTCTCAATATCCTCTCCGATAAATAGTGGCCTTTTGGAAGAATAATTGTTCCACCATTTGATGAGCGTCTGGTAATCTGCCGCCTTGTTTCCAATTTCCCAATATATCTGAGGAACGCAATAGTCCACCCATCCGTTGTTGACCCACAGCAGCACATCGGCATAAAGGTCATCGTAGTTCTGCGTACCATTGGTGGCACTTCCCACATTGGGGTCGCTTGCCTTGTTACGGTAGATGCCGAATGGAGACACGCCAAACTTCACCCATGGCTTGCGGTCATGGATGGTCTTGTAGAGCTGCTTGATGAAAATGTTGACATTGTCTCTCCTCCAGTCGCCCTTGTTGGAAAATCCCTTGTTGTTGCCTGCAAACTGTCTGTCATCATCAATGGCAAGTCCTGGCACCGGATAGGGGTAGAAATAGTCGTCGATATGCAGTCCGTCGATATCATACCTTGCCACGATGTCGTCGACCACCCTGCAGATATAGTCTCTTGTCTCCGGAATGCCCGGATTGAGCAGATAGAGTCCGTCGTATTCAAAGATGAGGTCTCTCCTTTTTGCGGCGATATGGTTGGATGCCAACTCGTTGGTGGTCTTTGTCTTCGCACGATAGGGATTGATCCACGCATGTAGTTCCATCCCTCTTTTGTGGCATTCATCAATCATCCACTGCAGCGGGTCCCAATAAGGACTGGGTGCAAGTCCCTGTTGTCCTGTGAGAAAACGGCTCCAAGGCTCAATGTTGCTTTTGTAGAGCGCGTCACACTCCGGCCTTACCTGGAAGATAATGGCATTGACACCATCTTTCCACAGTTCATCGAGTTGATAGGAAAGCGTCTTCTGCATCTGCTGCGTTGACATTCCTATAAACTGTCCGTTGACCGCCTGTATCCATGCGCCGCGGAACTCCCTTTTCTGTGGTGACGACGTGGCTTCCACCGTTTCTACACTGCCGCATCCCGTCAGCATGGCGGAGATGACCGCCACGGCACACATTGCCGTTACAAAAAACAATTTTGATTTCATTGGCATCCGTTGTTGATTTTACGAAAAAGAGGGTTTCCTGTTTGGGGAAGCCCTCTTTTTCTACATTTCATCTATTATTTTTTAGAAGAAGAGGTATCTGTTGTCCTTCACATCAGCATTGAGGTAGAGTTCCTGGAAAGCAGTACGTGAGAGGCTTTGCATATTGTTCTGCATAGCTTTCTGTGCATACTCTTTTTCATCATACTTACCCTCAATGGTGCGCCTGTCGTTGACTTTGAATACATAGACTGCACCGTAGCCCTTGACAGGATGAGAGGAGAACTGTCCTTTCTCTGTGGCTGCGACAGCACCGCTGAGAGCCGGTTCCTGTGACTGCACTGCACCTACGAATGCGGGAGCAGAGAAGGTAATCTGATTGATGGAATCAGTCTTGGCACCCTGCTTGACAGCGTCGGCAATGCTCTTCACGCCATTGAGTTTGGCGATGATTTTCTCAGCCTTCTTGTCGCGCAGCACTTCCTGCTGGAGGTATGTCTTCACATCCTCATTATCCATAGCCATATATCCCTTGGGATTGATGTCGGTAAGAGCCATCACCAGAATCTCGTCACGGTTCTGTCCCACGGTCATCACCTCAGAGATATCTCCCTTCTTTGCCTCGAACACCCACTTCAGGGCATCCCTTGAGTTGCCGATTCCAGAAAGCTGTCCTTGTGAGGTAAGCACATTCTTGTTTTCCTGAATCTGGTATCCAGCCTTCACAGCATCCTTCTCCATAGCCTCGATGGTCTGGTGTCCGGCGACGAACTGCTTGAACTTGTCGCTGATGGCGTGTGAAGTCTCGTCGGAGAAAGTGATATCGCGCTTGATGACAGCAACGTCATACTTCTGCACCATAGCCCTTCTGTCGGTCACCTGAATGACGAGAGCGCCCTGTGCCATCGGGATGCTCTTGACCTCATTGAGCCCCATCGTGTTGATTTCGTTGAAAGCAGTTTGGTTGTCCTTGGTCATGTTGTTGGCCCTCTCATACTGAGCGGTAGTCACCCAAGTCTTCTCACCGGTCTGCTGGTATTTCTTGGCAATAGCCTCAAAGTCGCCTCCAGCCTTGATGGCGTTGATCACGCTGTCGGCCTTGGTCTGTGTCTCGGCATTTGTCTTGCCTACGACGCTGATGACACGATACTCGACAGAGTCGGGCAGCATATTCTTGCTGATGAGCTTGATGACATTGTAGGTATTGTCGCTCTTGCTCTCAATAGGTCCAGCCACTGCACCAGCAGCCATGGAGTCGATTTTGCTGGCGATATCCGGTGAGAAAGCATTCCTTGTGACAGGAACTCCGAGATAAGCAACATTTGAGCGGCTCTCACGAACAACCTTCTCTGGGCTCTCGCCTTCTCTGAGTTGATTGGCGCTCTTCTCCATTGCCTTGAAGAGGTTGGTGCGGTCGGCCTGTGAAGCCTCCTTCTTGACAATAATATACTTGATGCCCCTGATTTCCTCAGGAATCTTGAACATTTCCTTCTTCTCGTTGTATTTGGCCTTGAGGTCGCTTTCTTCCACCTGGACATCCTTGTCGTTGATGGTTTTGTAGTCGATGTAAGCCAGTTCGACATCACTCTCCTGCTTTTCAGCGTCGAAGAGGAACTTGGCCTCTATGGGATTGGAGAGGACAGAAGTGGAGAGAAGTGCCTGATACTTCTGAGCGAGGAGCTGCTGACGCAGTTGCTTCACCTTGAATGCAAGGAACTTATACACTTTGTCGAAATACTCAGCAGCCTCGGGGGATGCGTTTCTCTGGGTCTTGTAGTTGTTGATGAACTCATTGTAGAGGTTCATATCGAAACGCCCAGTCTGCTGGTTGACGAATCCAGTCACGTTGGCAATCTCCATGAGCACCTGGTTGGTACCCTGTGTCATGACATTCTTCACCTCTTCCGTTGTCACGGCGAGTCCGAGTTGCTCAGCTTCGTTCTCGATGATTTTATTCTGCACAAAGCTGTTCCATGCCATTGCCCTGATTTGGTCTTCATCTGCCTGAGGCGATGCTATTTTCGTGCACTCTACGAATTCATTGAGATAATCCTGGTAATCCTGTACGCCGATTTTCTCACCTAACACTTCACCGACTCTCGTGCTCCTCATCCTGCCAGTAGTCTCGCAGGAGCGGAACATGTCGCCGGCAATAAATCCAAAGAGGCCCAATCCGATAATGATAATCAGGAAAGTGCCTTTGCTTCTGATTGTACCTAATGCTGCCATTACTTTTTATTGTTGTTTATATTTGTATTTGTCAATTATTTCCAAAAAAGCGCACAAAGTTACTAATAAAAAAGCAAAAGGGCGAATTTTTGCGTTGAAATTTGTTTTATTGAGTCACAATTAGTCTGACCAGTTCGATTTTTGTCATTGTATTCTTGATGATTTTGAACTGGAAGTGTCCGATATGGACGATTTCGTTGAGTTTGGGGAAACTCTGGTAATCGTGGAGAATGAGTCCTCCGATGGTCATATATTCGTCGCTTTCCGGAAGTTGCAGCCCGAACATCTCATTGACCTTGTCGATTTCAAGTCTTGCGGAGAGCACGTATTCGTTGTCGCCTACTTTCTTGGCCACATAGTTGGAGTTGTCGTGCTCGTCCTCTATCTCTCCGAAAATTTCCTCTACGATATCCTCGAGAGAGACGATGCCACTTGTTCCTCCAAACTCATCGACGACCACGCCGAGGCTCTTTTTCTGCTGCAGGAACATCTGCATCATTTTATGCGCCGACATGGTCTCCGGCACGAACGGCATGGTGCGTATCTCCGTTCTCCAGTCGTCGGGTTTTCTGAACATCTCCGAGGAGTGGATATATCCGATGATATGGTCGATATCCTCGCGGTAGACGACGATTTTGGAGTGTCCGCTCTCGATGAACTTTTGGTTGAGTTCGGCAGCGGCGCAGTTTTCGTCCACGGCATCGATTTCCGTTCTTGGCACCATGCAGTCTCTCACTTTAGTATCGCTGAAGTCGAGAGCGTTTTGGAAGATTTTCACCTCCTCGTTGATGCTTTCCTCGTCGCTCGCATTGTCGATGCTCGACTGCACGAGGTAGTCAAGGTCGACCTTTGAGAACATCTCATCGTCTTTTACCTTATCCATCTTGACGCCTATGATTCTGAGCAACAACCGTGCCAGCAGAGAGGCGAATTTGGATATGGGCCACAGCACGATATAGCACAGGTATGCCGGCACTGCGAAGATGGTGAGCAGTTTGTTGGGGAGGTTTTTGAAGAGTGTCTTCGGCAGGAACTCCCCAGTGAAGAGCACGATGATGGTGGAGAGTATGGTGTCGGCAGGTACGGTGAATGCAGCCGAGCATCCTTTGAAAATCGTCGCGTCGAACAGTCGTGCGATGAGGATGCCGTATACGACGAGGGCGATGTTATTGCCCACGAGCATGGTGCTGAC
Organism: uncultured Prevotellaceae bacterium; assembly: GCA_902767775.1. GTDB lineage: Bacteria > Bacteroidota > Bacteroidia > Bacteroidales > Bacteroidaceae > Prevotella. The sequence goes on from CACXIP010000020.1 coordinate 23,132, forward strand.
GAAGTTGTTGGGGTTTCTGTAGAAGACGGCGATGCACTTTTGCGAGATGCCGTTTTTCTCCCTGTCCATCTCAGCCAGCATCCTGTTGCTCGACACGAAGGCAATCTCCATCCCTGAGAAGAAGGCGGAGAACACCATGGTGATGAGAATGCCGATGATGAGAAGCCAGTCCATTTGTCAGTTGTTTTTTATTCTTCTTGGCTGTTTTGGCTGTCTGCCATGGTGTTTGGCAGAGTCGGCCTGTTGTTTGGTCATATTTTCCTTGGAGTTGTTCTCGAAGTCTTTTTTGTCGAAATATCCCTTGGTGGTTTTCACCGAATACTTGGTCATCCGCTCGTCGCTTCTGAAACGGTTGCCTTGCAGTTCCTTATCCTCGGTGATGAGATGTGAGAACTTGTTGGAATAGAGTTCGTGGGAACGTTCGTCCCAGTAGAGTTCCTCGCTGCTGAATCTCAGTCCGTTTTTGGTGAGAATCCTAACCCTTCCATGCAGTTCCCAGAGTTTCTGGATGTCATAATAGTATGCCGTGTCGCACTGGATGTAGGACTGGATATGCATGGCAAGGTCGAACTGTTCGAGGAACAGACCTTTTTCAAATACCCACCTTGATGGATTCCTGTTGGGGTTCACCTCCCATTGCTCTGTGACAATGCGGTATTTGATGATTCCCGAGTCAGAGATGAGGGTGTTGACGCCATACGACATCATCACGGGCACGGAGTCTTGCGGGTAGATGGCATTTGCAATATGCTCATGTTCCTCGCTGCACGCCATGTTGGCAGCGAGGAGCGTGACAGCAAAGAGCATAAGAAGGAGTCTGCGCATCATCCCTTGAGCTGAAATCAGTCAACCTTCCATTTCATGAACCACCTCTCATTGAAGGTGATGCCAATGTTGATGCGGAAAATATTCTCTTTCAGCAAGCTGCCGGCATCCATCCTTACCCACTGTCCGCTTACGTTGAGGATGGAGCGGTTGTTCCATATATTCATCAGCGGTATGCCGAATCCTGCGCTTACAGCATATTCCTTGGGACCGTCTTGACCATTTATAATTAAATAAGGTGTGGTGTACGACACTCCCGCTCTAAATCTCAGTCTGTCGAGGAATCGGCGTGACTCCTGATTGGCACAATACTCTCCTCCGATGGTGAATTTCTGTCTGTCCTTGAAGCAATCGTCTCTCAACACATAGGAAGGTTTCCCATTGACGACTTGATATTCAGGGAAAGGCTCCTTGCCCCATTTCTGCAGTTGGTAGTCGGCTCCCACCCTGAGCTTCCCATTGAGGTTGAGCATCACACCCCCACTGAGCACGGTAGGCATACTAAGGCCGTTCTCCACCTTATAGGTGGCAGTGTCGGAAACAGCTGTCTGGGAGTTGGTGGATATGACCTTACACTCTGGATTGGTTCCGAGTTTGTGTCCGAGTCCGTAGGTGAATCCCAGGGTTAGGCTTGACTTCTTGGAAAAAGGAATATTCACCTGTGCGCCCATGTCCAACTTATAGTTGTTGACATTGGCGGTGTAGTATTTCGACAGTGTGTTGACGTATGCATCGCTGTAGCTGTTGACAATCGACCTTTGGTAGTCGCCCCAGAGGTATGAGCCATTGACACCGAGGGAGAATCCCTTGAAGATTTCCCATCCCATGCCAAGGTATGCCTGGTGAAGTCCACCAGTTCCCGAATAGGTATTGGTGTAAATGGTGTTGTCGACATCCCCTACCTTATTTTCGCTATAAAAAGCGTAGCCTACGCTGGAGTAAGGCATGACACCGAAACTGACGCCTAAATGCTTGAATGCCCTGAATCCAGCCACGACATACTCGAAGTTGGCGTTTCTGGCATTTTTCTTGATGCCGTTTTCCTCAAAATGGGTTAATTGTCCCGACATTCCCACATCGAAGATGAACGTCAGTGAGTCGATGGAGGAATATGAGGCAGGATTGGAAAAGTTAACCTGTGTGCCATTGCGGTAGCCCTGTCCGAGTCCGCCCATACCTTTGTTGAATCCGTTGGCTTGGTCGGCCAACGAACCGAGTCCATACTGGCTGTAAGGTGAGTTAGTACCGTTTTGTGCGGCTACATTTCCAGAGAAGGCCACGAGAGTGGCAACTGCGAAGAGTTTTAATTTCGAAATCATTTTGCAAAGGTGGCACTTTTTTTTCAAATATGCAAACAGAGGTAGGGTATTGCCGTTAAATATATGAAAAGTTTAAGATATTTAACGCAACTGTCCCCAAACCTCAGTCATAGAAAGTTCCACTATTCTTAATGAGGTATTGCTCATGCTCGCTGAATGAATTGTCGGTGGGTTTCCACGACGGGTCGGGCATATACCACCACTGTGACTCAAAGACTTTGCGCAAGGTAGCATCCTTGAACACATATCCCCTGTGTGCGTAGGGCAGATTGCGGCGGATACGGGCGACGAAGTCTCTTATCTGCTTTTTTGTTCCCTTTCCGGGATAATAACCCGAATAATCTCTGTCCATAACCAGCCATCCGCCGAAGGTGTCGCTGCTGTCATAGTAGATGGGCGCTGGTTTGTTGCCCCAATTAACGAGATAATCGAGCACCTCGCCAGAGTCGATGTCCATGTCATGCTCGGTACGGTAGTTGTTGCCATGCCATTCGACAGTGCCGTTGCGCAACACCACCTCGGTCAGCTTGATGTTGTCTTCGGATGCGGTCAGCACCCGTGTCTTCCCCTTTCCTGCTGTCACCCGGAATGACGAGCCTTCGAAAGGTGTGTTTTCGATGACGAAGTGCTTGGTGCAATTGTCAACCTTGATGCGAAGGGTGAAGTCATCAATCTGATGGTTAGCCCAACGCATGGCTGGTGTCAGCCAATATGGGATGTGGAATGCCTGCCCCACTGAATAGGAAATACGGTAGCTGTATGTGTGGCGTACTGTGTTGAGTCCGCGGTTGAAATGAGCATCAAAATAGTAGGCATAGGCAAAGTCAGCATATTCGTCGGTCTGTTTGTTGTAGAGTCGCTCGCTATTTTCCGCATCATATTTCCAACGTTTGAAATCGACAGGAATCAAGTGCCTCCCCTTCCCTATCGCTTCTTTCAGCTCTTTGGGATATTCGTCTCCAAATTGCTCGGCAAAAACCACTCCGTTGCTGCAGTTAAGTTTTTTTCCATTCATCACCACGGAAAAATCCTTGATATGCGGATGAATACCCTTGAGATTGAGTGAGTCACCATCGTTGTAGGGTGCCCTCGCCTCAAAGCCCATCGTCACATCCTTGGGCTCGCCATTGTTCATGAACTCATACTCCACCTCGACGAAAGCGAAGGGGCCGTCGGTAATGGTAATGGTGAGCAACTCTTTCTTCACTGAGATGTCTGTCTCCTGCACGGGTTCCAGATGGCTGCCACTGACATAATAGACTCCATCATTGGCATAAGCGGCGAAGAAACCAACCCACAACATCAGCACAAAGGCCATCAATCTGTTATTCATCATATCCTATTTAGTTTTATGTTTCGATATATGCAGCAAAAATAAGAATTATTCGACTAATCTGCAAAGATAGCGTACTAAAAATCCCTAATTATTGTCCGTTTTTTCTATAAGTTTGGTCAATTTCTCCATTTTTTGATACCAAGGCGGCAGTTTTCTCGTTTAAATGCTATCTTTGTAATTGAGGAAATGTCATTAGGTGTTCAACCTTTAAAAACTTAACAAAATGAAAACAATGTATCAAACTTTATGCATGGTCGCCATGTGCCTTTTCTCATTGGCAGCAAATGCACAGGAGGTGACTGTCAAGGAAATGTCCGACATCAAGCCGGGGTCGAAAATCAACTATATCCTGGATTTCTCTGAAGCATCCATCATGGGAATGAACGAGAAAGATTTCTCCAACTACGAGAGTGACTGGCAAAAGGACAAGCCAACTATCTCGGGACGTTTTCAGAAAGGTGTCAACAACAGACTTGGTGGTGTGCTGACCTTCGGATATTACACTGATTCCCCCTATACCATGAAGGTTAAAGTGAAAACGGTCACCGACGTGGGCAACATCTACTGTGATGCCATCATTACAGACAAAGCGGGAAAGACCCTGTTCAGTGTAAAAAACGTCAACGGCGGAACCGAGCCCCCTATCCTACCCGGTACGAAACTGGCCAAGATGAAGATATGGGCCCAAATCACTGGAAGGGCATTAGGTGGCATCATCAAATCGGAGTATTTGGGTCAATAGTCCGTGCCCTGAGTATGAAAGAGGCTAAGCAAACAACTGCCGGGCAAGAGACGGCAACACAGGAAGGCGTCAAGGAAATCTACCTGGCAGGCGGATGTTTCTGGGGAACAGAGCATTACTTCAAGCAAGTGGAGGGTGTGGTAGAGACCGAGGTGGGCTACGCCAACGGCATCATAGAGAATCCCACCTACGAAAAGGTATGCACCGACACGACCCGCTTCGCTGAGACTGTCCACGTCAGATACAACCCCGAGGTGGTGAGCCTGCGGTTCCTGCTCCAACTCTATTTCAAGGCAATCGACCCTGTGAGCGTCAATCAGCAGGGGCACGACAAGGGTACGCAATACCGCACCGGCATCTATTATACCGATGAAGCGGATCTGCCGACCATCAACGAGGTATACGACGAGGAGCAGAAGAAATGCGGACAGCAGTTTGCCGTGGAGAAAAAGCCATTGGAGAACTTCTATTCAGCTGAGGAATACCATCAGGACTACCTTGACAAGAATCCCTCAGGCTATTGTCATCTGCCCCTGTCACTCTTTGAGTACGCAAGGAAAGCGAAAGAAAAAGCAAAGGAATAAGAAACAGGGAACACCGACCAAGAACCAGCAACAAGCACAAAATCTCCGTTGGCCACAAAAAAACTGGCTGAAAATTTTGTCATTTCAAAAATAAGCCTTACCTTTGCAGTCGCAAAATCGGGATTTAGCGCAGTTGGTAGCGCACACGTCTGGGGGGCGCGAGGTCGCTGGTTCGAGTCCAGTAATCCCGACAAATGCAAGAGTCAAGTGTCTGATTTTCAGGCACTTGATTTTTTTTGACACCGTTTTTGCACAACATTTGCACAACCGAGGGCTTTTTGGCATTGTAAAATGGTGTTCAGAAGTGTTAACTAACAGTACTTTACACCTACGAAAGATTTTGAACATTTTCTTCCCGTTTTTTGGAAAAGTCGATGTTAACCCCTCCGAACGGTTTTGTTGCTGATGGTTGTTTATTCTCTCCATTTTGACGCGCTTTTGATGTTTGACATTAATATATAATGGTGGTATTGTAGTACCGCGAATGATGGTCACACAGTTTCAATGAGGTCTCTTGCCCTCTCCTTCCTTGATGCTGGCGGCTCTATAGACCACCCGAATTCCTTCAGGTTTTCCTTCAGTACATAGTCGATGATGGCATTGCGCTTGTATTGCTTGGTGCCCTTGATGAACTTGGGCTGCTTCTCCTTGCCCTGAATCACCATGATTACCTGTGTCAGGGTGTCCGGGTGACGTTGGGCCATTTTTCTTATACGGGTCATATAATAAGCCACTTCCTTCTTGTTGAGATACCTGTTAAGCAATGCCTGTACTACTGCTTCCTGATATTGGGGGTCATATTTATAGAATTCGCTGGCATGGAGCTTTTGGGCAGGTGTCCTTTTGTCCGCCTCTGCGTCGGGAACACACTCGAAAGGCCATAAGTCCTCATCACCCTTTTGCCAGGGCCGCTGCTCTCCTTTCTTGGGATTGTCACGGGTATAGATGTATATGACGATGGATTTGACCTTGCCGTTTTTCCCCTTCTGGTCCCGAGTGTCGTACTCGAACCAAACGTCCGAGGCTTTGTATCTGAACATCGTCAGCAGTTCATCCATTGCGGGATTGAGGATGTATCGTCGCACATCCTTGAAGTTCTCGTAAACCGATGGCTGCAGGACTCTTCCCGTCTTGGGGTCACGTATCTCGTCCAGGTTGAAAAGTGCCCTGAAGTCGCTGATAGTGATGGGGATGACACGCTTCTTGTACATAAGTCCCTGAGCTTGTTGCTTCAAGTCAAAATGCCTGTAGTCACCGCCAAACCGGCAACACAGCTCATACATCTTCTGCGAGTATTTGGAACGCAACTTCATGGCCGCTCCAGAGTCGAAGATGGTGAAGTTCTTGCTGAGGTTGATGAGATATGGCATGATCTCCGGCGACACACGCACGGCATACTGCCCCGTTTCTTTGTCATAGAAGAAAGCGTCTACCCAGTGAACCTTCCCTATGATTTCCTTGCCGTTCTTATCCATGTACTTGACTGTGATGAACTTCTCCCCCATGGTACTCAGCACCTCGTATGTCCTTGGCACATTCTTCGAGCCGCCAATCAACCCAAGGTCGTTGTCGGTCAGGTAGAAATACAATTCCTTCCAGTTCTCAGGCACTCCTAAGCCTTTCTCCACGAACTTGCGCTTTACCTCTCCCGTCAGGAAGTACATCGCCCGGCGTTCAAGGAGGTTGTATGATATGGGAGCATCGATGATGGCATTGCTCCATCTCAGTTTCTCGTGGCGGATCAACATCAATTCAAGATGATAACCCAACTCGTCTTTTTTCTTTGGCATACGTTTCCAGATTTGTTGCCGCAAAAATAAGAGATTTCCATGAACCCGCCAAAAGTCGAAGATTGTTAAAAAGTGTATAAATTCAGCGCAATTTCTCCCATCTGAGCTCAAAATAGCCCATTTTACCGCGATTTTGGACATCGTTGGGGACTCTTTCAACTTAGTTGAAAGTCATTTTTTAGCGCAATTTCTCCCATCTGACGCGCATTTCCTACCAAGTTCGGCTTCAAAAAGCCCATTTTACCGCCGTTTTGGGCAGCAAAAAGGGCATTTTTTTGCTGTTTTTGGCTCTCCGAAACCGTTTCCGGCAATTCAGCGCAATTTCTCCCATCTGAGTAGCGCAATTTCTCCCATCTGCAGCGCAATTTCTCCCATCTGACAGCGCATTTTCTCCCATCTACCAGCGCAATTTCTCCCATCTGAAGCCATTTTTCATTTGTAAATCATTGAAAATCAACTACTTTTCGGTCGGCTAAAATAAAGCTTAAAAATATATTTAAAAATAAAGCTTTATGGAAACCTTGAACCAGAGGGAAAAAAAAGATGCCGTTCCGGCGCCATTCGGCACTCTTTTTTTGCCGTTTTTGAAGGTTTCGGAGGTTCTAAACAGGCATCAACGACCTTTCCTGTCAGGTGTCAACATGGAAAAGGGTTTTACGTCGCAAAGTGACGGCCTTGCGACAACCCACCAAGTACCGCTTCGCTACTTGTTGCGGAATGGCACAGCAGCCTTCCACAGATGGTCATCTGGGTATTCCGCGCAATTCCTACCAAGTTCCTTGGTTTGGTTGTCTCAACAAGTCCGTTTTGGGCTGCTTTGTAAAATCTTTTCCCAATGTTGGACCTTACGGAACCAACGAAAGGGAAAGGACGTAAAACAAGGATTCGGCAGCCCAACCAACTGCCAACAACCCAAACCATCAACACCATGTATTTGGAAACAGATTGCACGTCCATCGACATCAAAAGATGGAACGAACTGATGAAAGGCGCAAGGAAAGCCAGCTATCCCCGTCTGGTTAGGAGAATCAAGAAAGAACTCCCGAAACTCTATGCCACCCTCTCACTCGACGCATACAACCCTTGGTGTGGCCGGTGCCAACAGACACGCACACACTACATCCTGGTGCATAGCGCCATTGAGTACTTTATCCGGAAGTGATCCCGGACTATAACATCATCGTGAGAGCCATCGCACCATTCGTGTGATGGCTTTTTGGTATGCTCGGCATGAGCATTGTCTAACGGGTGCAAGTCCCGAGTGAGCCCTAATAGCGGGAATCACATAGCCAAGAGCAAGGGTGTCCGCCGTGAGGCGGAATCTGAAAGAAGCTGGCGGCAAACATCTGGCCTGACGAACAGGAACCACATACAAGGCACGGAGCCGTGGGTAAGGCTGCAAAACAAGCCAAAGCCCGATAGCTATTCGGAACGGTGAGTGTAAATGTGGCAGGCATAAGGTGGAAAGACAAAGCCCTTATCCGAGGAGGTCTGCGGGGCGAGCCCTTTGGCAAGCAGCAACAGCGAACCCGCAGAAGTCAGCAGACGCCATAGTAGCCGAGGCCTTAAAGCTCGTTGGCCTTGGTGAAGGGCAGAACTTAACCAAACGAGCTACGACTTTAGATTACCCGATGAAGGAAGAAATGCAGAAAACACATGAAAGCTGCCCTCAAAAGGATAGTGCGGAACACGAAAGCTATGAGGGAGCGCAGACTTTGATTGGGATGGTCGGAGACGACCTCGTGGAAGTGCAACTAACGTCAGACAGGATGCTTGAGTACATCTTGACTCCCGACAACCTTAACAGAGCGTACAGACAAGTCAAGGCGAACAAGGGGAGCGGCGGCATCGACAAGATGGACGTGGAGCATTTGCTCCCGTACCTGCGAAGCCACAAGGTGGAAATAGTTGAAAGTCTGTTGGACGGCAAGTTCCGTCCGAATCCCGTCCGCAGGGTAGAGATACCCAAGGATGGTGGCAAGACGCGCCAGCTCGGCATCCCGACCGTGGTTGACCGCGTCATCCAGCAATCCATAGCGCAGGTGCTGAGCCTTGTTTATGAGCCCAAGTTCTCGGACGGAAGCTATGGCTTCCGCCCAGGCAAGAGCGCACACCAGGCATTGCAGCGAGCGCAGGAAATCATCAATGACGGCTACAAGTACTGTATAGACCTTGACATGGAGAAGTTTTTCGATACGGTGAACCAAAGCAAGCTGATACAGCTGCTGTCGGAGACCGTCAAGGACGGACGTGTCGTGTCACTCGTCCACAAGTACTTGCGTGCAGGCGTGATGGTAAGCCACAAGTTCGAGGCAACGGAGCAGGGCGTGCCGCAAGGCGGCCCTTTAAGCCCGATACTGAGCAACATCATGCTTAACGAGCTTGACCATGAACTCGAACGCCGTGGTCTTCCGTTTGTCCGCTATGCCGACGACTGCATCATCTTTTGCAAGAGTCCGCGTGCAGCTGAAAGGGTCTGCGAAAGCATTAGCCGCTACATCGAGAAGAAGCTTTTCCTGAAGGTGAACCGCGAGAAGACCCATGTAGGCAGCGTGAACGGTCAGAAGTACCTTGGCTACTCCTTTTACACATGAAAGGGAAGGACTCGCTTGTGCGTCCATCCGAAGACAAAGTCCAAGCTGCGCAGCAAACTTAAAGAGTTGACCAGTCGTAGCTGGAATATCGGCTATGCGGGGCGCAAGGAGGTACTGACCCACGCCATCCGAGGTTGGGTGTCCTACTTTCGGTATGCCGACATGCGCTGCTTCTTGGAAGACACCGACCAATGGCTGCGCAGTCGAATCCGTATGTGTATATGGAAATGTTGGAAGGGGGTAGGCACACGTTCCAAGAATCTGCAGAAATGCGGCATCGCCAAGTGGCAGTCGTGGCAATGGGCGAACAGCCGTAAAGGCTACTGCCGAGTTGCCCACAGCTTCATGCACCGTGTAGCCACGGCAGAAAATCTGAAACGTGCGGGCTACCCCTGCCTAATGGATTATTATGTGAAGTTGCATCCGTGTTAAGAACCGCCGTATGCCGAACGGCACGTACGGTGGTGTGAGAGGTCGGAAAATGAAATAGGAGGAAAACTATTTCATTTTCCTCCTACTCGATTGTCAACGCAGTATTCCATGCACGATGAATGACAGTAACTTCACTATCGCCTTCAAGACGAGAGCGACCACCGTGAAGATGGCATGGAAGATGGCGTATGACAACGTAAAAAAGAATGTAAATATCACCATTATCCTGTCGTTTTTGTTGTTTAATACCTTACTTTTCAGACTGTTGGACACAGCCTTCCTTACCTACAAATATACAAAAAATATCTGAAATAAGCAAATTTCAAGACCCACAATATTGACAAAAATCTTTACGTTTTGAATATCAACAAATCCCCCTGTCAACCGTAATTCTACATTTTCTTTGAATTTTTTTCTGGCGTGAAGAAAGGCCGCACATGCATATGTTATCTTTGGGGTTCCCATTTTGAGCTACCTGCCAACAACGGCAGGAATACATGTTTTGTGAATAGATTGAGCTTTCGCTGTCCCTTTTGAGGATGGCGTCTTGGTGGTACATGCCACAAAAAAGGACTGAAATCACCCAAAAGCTTACATATATGCCTGACACAAAGAATTTCAGCCTTAGAGTAAGCACTATTGATGGCTTACTAAAAAAGAAAGACGGAATTAGTATGAAAGAAATGATGGACGAAGTAAACGAAAGACTTGACCGCAGGGGTGTAACCCATGTAAAATCAAAAAACACCATTCTCAGAGATTTGGATGAGATAAGAAACCGGTTTTATGCCAAGATCATCACGTTCCGAGATGAAGATGATGAGCGTATCGTCAAATATAGATATGCGGATATTGATTTTAGCATCAGCTGGTTACTCCCCATTCTATTAGAGCACAGATGCCAGATAGAACTGATATTCAGATTCTGTGTTATTTGCCTTGGACCATCGTTTGTCATATGGGCAGAAGAATTGCTGGACTTGTTAAACATACCAAAGACTGTTGATGATGTTTATTCAATCATCATGGATAATGAGACAAGGACGCTTCTGGCCAATGTGTTTACAAGAACGATGGATGATACTGTTTCTTACACCGATGACCAGGAGAAAAGGGAAACCATTAGTGATTTGAAGAAAATTATCAAAAATCATAGTTCGTTCACTTAGATGTAACGATTCTCGTTATCTTATAAGACCATCGTTAACTAAAACTAACATGGCAAATAAAGAACAACAGAAAAATCAGTTTCAGCTGAATGTTGGAACTGATTCGGACTCAATCGACCCGAAAGACGATGAGAGATGGATGACATCTCAGCAAAGAGACAAGTTTACAACAATGCTCACCAACTGCTTCAGCAAGGTGATGGGCGACTGGCACCCTAACGAATCATACAGAGTGGTAAGTGCTATCGAGCGACTTCTGTTCAGATTCATCGACATGGAACTATTGATGAAGAACCGTGTATTCAAGGAGGGTGTCACTTTCAGTTTCAAAGTGATGGAACATACCGGTAGCGATGACTTCTTCGATTTACTCCTGGAGTATCATCCCGACAAATGGGCTTACATTTATGGAGAGTTTTCCAGGAATGGTACGGTGGATCTCGTTTACGAAGACCGCTATTTGAACAGCCCTCTTGGCTGCCTCATGCTTGCACAGTTTATCCGGCGAATGAGTTTTCATTTCCATTTGAACTTCCGCTCCATTCGGATTTATGTTTCAAAAAAGGATTTCCATGTGAAGTACGATGACAACACGTTGAAACCTATCAACAAGTTCTCCTACCCTGAAAGTCGTGACAAGTTTCTCGGTCAATGTATAGATAGAATTGTTGACCAACCATTCGAACTGATTGACAAGAACATCAAACATACAAGGTCGTTGAGTGTTTCAAATGGAAACTACGAATTAAGCATCTATCCAGAGGGTGGTATATCCCATGGTTGGGAGTTGATGGACAGAAACAGTACACTCACCGCAGAGGATATATTGCGTGATCCAGACATTAACATCCAATGCTTCAACCGCCTTGCCCATTCCTCTGACAGGAAGGGAATCCCTTACATGGTTGAGTTCAGACCCGTCAAAAAGGAGGAGAATCATCAAGAAAACTCTTCCACATGATAGTTTTTGCCTCAGGAGCAATGCAAATTGACTGAAATTTTATATCTTTGTCGCGCCAAGGGGCTGAGCTGTCCGCCTCCTGGTATCTTGGAAGATGTGCTTCATCCTCGAAATCGGCTAATTTCAACACAGACGAAGCACAGCGACAGCCCACATTGTGGGCTGCTTCACTGTGTGTCTGTGTGTGCTTTAGCCGAGCGTCGAGGGTGCATGGTGGGCAGTCCACTTTTTTGTGCCTTCTTCCCTCTGGTCGTAATAGCTCAAAATGAGATATACTAAGAAAGAGTTCTTAGTGTCAGGCGGGTGCTGAAGGTCGCGAGACTCCGGGCACCCTTTTTCGTAATTTTACTATTTTACTAAAGATGCAATTACTAAAAATTGTATTTCATATTTTTATAAAAATACATCTTTTGTATTTTGTATCTTTCTATCTTTTGCATTGCCTAAAAATATAAAAGATACGAAATGTAATTTTACTATTTTACTACTTTCAATAATCATAAAAATTATATTTACTAAAAGTACAATTTTTATATTTTTCATCTTTCCTATTTTTAATAATATGTAAATATAATCTTTTGTATTTATGATATTTACTACTTTTCAATAGCATTATTTAACAATAATAATACTATGAAAAAAATCGACTATTTGTCATTATGCTTACCTTTGTCCAGCAAGCGTAGATAAGATAAACTCCGTCATAGCGCAGCTATGCCATCGGTCATCTTCATCTGCCCTGGTAATGGTAAACAAGGTTGGAAAGTTGCTTAGCAAGTTGTACTTTTGTGGCCACAAATCCCCTCTGTGGATATGCCCCCAAAAGTCATCTTGCCTGCAACAACAGGGAAACAATACTCGCAACTCGTATTATTATATCTGGGATAACATGGATAAAAGGAATATTGTACGCAAGGTAAGGCTTACGCCGGAGGAGGATGCTATTTTCAAGGAAAAGGCAGCTAACTATCCGACAATCAGTGGAATGATAAGGGATGCCGTCAGACAGTTCAACGACATTGGAACGATACGTAAGATTGAGGCATTGACTGAAATGGCAGCTCTCTATCGAAAGTATCAGCAGGACTTGGCATGGCTTGGCGGCAACTTCAACCAGGCGATGAAACGGGCCAATGAACTCGCCATCGGCGGTGAACTCACCCAGATCTATTACGAGAAAGTCATCATGCCGCAGCTCACCCATCTCCTCGTCTTTCTGGAGAAGGTGAAGGATGAGCAGCACAAGATATTCACGAAGCTGACACGGAGGTAAAATGATATAATGTGATTTTGCTATTTACCATCTTTGTAAAAATGTATCATTTATAAAATGTTATTTTTATGAAATACCATTTTAGTAAAATACTATTTTTATGAAATTCAATATTTCTAAAATACAACTTTACGAAAGTATATCTTTATGAAAGATTGACAATACAATTTATCGTATTACCATAAATACATCTTTTATGAAATACGTAAGTCTAAAAATTGTAAATACATAGAATTACGAATAGTAAAATATACAAAATTATAAAATACAAATTTTGTGCTTATGATAGCCACGATACTTCCATCCAGTGCCAACTTCCACGCTGTGGAATATAATGAACGCAAGGCTGCTCAGGGCCGCGCCGAACTATTGGAGATGACCAACTTTGGCTATATTGCCATAGGCGATGCCTACACCTGGGAAGACCTCACCTCGTTTCTCTTGGATTATTCCTCCAAGAACGGACGCATCAAGTACCCACAGTTCCATCTGGCCATCTCTTGCCGGGGCAATGAATACACCCAGGAGGAACTGGTCGAGATAGCCCATCAGTATCTCCGTGAGATGGGCTACGGACAACCCGGACAGCCTCTTTTGATATATGGCCACCACGATACCGACAATAACCACATCCATGTCATCACAAGCCGGATTGACCCATTCGGGAAGAAGATTGACCACAACTTTGAGAAGATGCGTTCACAAGACGTTATCAACCGTATCATGGGTGTTGACGAGTCTCAACGAGTGGGTGAAGCGGTGTCTAAGGCGTTTCAATACCAATTCGCTTCTGTGCCGCAGTTCACGGCCATCCTCGAAGCCATGGGCTACGAATGCTATACAGAGGATGACGAGATAATTCTGAAACGCAACGGCGAGGTGCAGGAGAAAGTGAAGGTGCAGTTGGTGGAGAGCAAAATCTGCCATAAGAAGCAAGACAAGAAGCGTATGGCCCAACTCAAAGCCATCTTGAAGAAGTATCGTGACATGTCTGCCAATCGTCAGGAACTGCAGGATGCCATGAAAGCGAAATTCGGTGTCAGCATGGTGTTCCTCGGCTTAAAAGATTCTCCATACGGTTACTTGATTGTTGACCACCACACCAAGGCCGTCTTCAAGGGCAGCGATGTGGTGAAGGTTAAGGAACTGCTCCAGTTCCAATCCAAGGAAGAGCGATTCCGGCAGATTGATGCCTTTATCGACCAGATGTTGGATGACAACATCAACTTAACCACCAAGGAACTCAACCAATTCCTGCGTCGCCAGTTTGGTACCAAGCTCTTGAATGGCAGCGTCCGTTTTGGTGATTCCACCTACCAGTTGCCCGAGCATATCCTAACCACGCTACGTTCCAACGACCGCCGCTCCTGGCTTCAGTCCTTCTGTCCAACCAATGAGTTGGAGCGACACATCCTTTGTCAGATTGGCAAGTACCATCATCCTGAGCGTATCACCATCCAATCCGCACCAGGATCCAACGTCGGCAAGACGGTATCGCAACTGCGCAGCATCTTCGACACCACTTCTGATGACGCTCTTGTGGACAAGCTCCACGAGGACGGCTATTTCATCACCCGTGCCGATGACCAGTACTATTGCATCGACTTCGCCAACCGCACCATCATCAATATGAATGACTATGGCCTCGATGTGAAACGGTTTCAATCCAAACAAGTGCAGAAACAACAAGGCCAGACACAACAAATCTCTGGCTCTGGTGTCGGTCGCGCTATCGACAAGGTGGCCAAGCAGCGTGGCGGTTCAAATGACAGCAACCGTGAATGGGAAGTCGGTGGTAGTAGCTATGAGGTAGATGATGACAGGTCGTTGAAGAGGTGATACCAGATTTCTCGGTAATTGCCGAAGGTTGATGATTCCCCCAAAAACTTACAAAAATAGAGGAGAATCGTCAAGCCTATATAGACGAATCGAATTAAACATACCATTTTTAGGATGTATTAACAAAACACATATCCGTACAATATTGACAATCAATATTATACGGATAGTGTCTTTATATAGAATTACTGATTCTTTCCTAAATCACTTTGAAATGCCTATGGCATCTGATAGTTGAAAGGTCAACTCGCGTGTTGCCTTCATATCACTTGGAATACCAAGTGTTTCTTGGACATTTATTTTTGGTGCTTTAGCACCTGACTTGAAATCTGCTGTAGGCATATATACACATGATAGATAGTCCGTGTTATAGATGCTCAATGCGGCCACGGTGGTTGATTGTGCCAAGGTATAAGCATCAAAACCGAGGAACGTATAGTTCTCATATTGTTCTGGCAAAAAAGCAAATCTTTCTTTCAGATAATTGATGTATGCGTCCATTTTTGAAATTGACACCATCACTACAATACCTGCCAGTTTGCCGTTCTTGAATGAATAGCCCATCAGCTCTGCATCTCCACAATTTTCATATGCCAACATATCACTGGTCTCTTGTCTGAGAGTCCCCTGAGTTTGTTTTTGCTTGATGGTAGCCTTAGATGCCCCCCAATCAGTGACAGGATCATTCATAATCATATATTTCGGACGCACGGTCACAGGAATCTTATGCTTGCTGTTGACAGTGATAGATGTTTCACCCACATGGTTACCAGTAACTGTGTTCTTTTCTACAATAGCAACAAATTCGTTGGAAGATACTGCGCTGTTGACATCCCCTTCAATGTTGTACGTACTACCGGCATACACAGTAATGGGTGAAGTATTGATGCTTTCCTCATCGTCATCACTGCTGCATGACACCAAAGACATTGCTGGCAGTGCAATACATGCACAAGCCATCCACTTAACAATTTTCGATTTTTCCACTTGTTTCATAACTAAATAATGTTTGGTTAAGTATTATTTCATAACGGCTGCAAATTTATTTTCCACTTGGTTCAAATCGTGGTACACTTACCATCAAATTCCATGCAAATATATTCAACAAGTGTGCGACCTTTCTTCATAGATAAAAACAAATTAATAAAAAGCCCCTGTTTCACAACATTTTTCTCTTCTGTGAAGATAGGCTGCACTGTTACATCCTATTTTTGCGTTTTGAAATGTCTAATCCCCTAAAATAAGCAACTACGGAAAAAGTAAAGAAGAAAGTGGAATGCAGCGAATCTTTATCCAGAAAAACTTACTATTTCAAGATAGGTGGACCCAACAAATTCTATAAGTCCTATAAGAGGTAATAATAACGATGAGCCACCATCCAGATACAACAGGGACGGCTTAATTGCCGCCCCTGTTCTCTTGATATTATAATCTATCAATATAATAGATTATCATTTCATTCACAAGTACCGATTTCACCGATAGTCAAATTCTTTGCAGTCACTATCAGATGAGCGGAAATGAACTCTGCAACAATAAATCCATTATAGATATAGATTCTGCTTTCATCCATATAGTCGTTTCCTTTGTCAATATCAACTTCAATCTTGATAAGGTCAGAAAACAGAAATTGTATGGTATGTTCATGGTTATCTTTACTCCAAGCTGCTATTTGGGTATCGACGATTATCTCCAAGGTGTTATTTTCACGATGATATGACATCGATTCTACCACGGCATCATGCAGATTCCATTCGTCTTCGCCATAGAAATCTTGCAATTTGTCTATCCCCACAATTCTTTCCGCTGCTTCGGGGGCAATACCCACCGTCCTTTCCTTTTCAATTCGCATCAAGAAATACTCATAATTCCGTTGTACGTCTTGACGCATGTCTTCACAATGGCTGAACTTTATCGCCTCTTCGTAATACAATTTCTTCGGCGCATACGCCCAATTATCACGAGCATGATATGCCATCCACATACAGATGAAGCCATAGCAAGGAAGTCGGTTTTTGACGCTCTGAGCGAATAAATATGCTGCTCCCATTTTGTTTAGTGAACCAGACGGGACAAAGTTCCAGAGATCCTTCCAATGGGTAAGCACCTCATCAATGGACTTGTCGAAGACGTCTTCCACTAACGACACAACCAATCCGCTTGGGTCAGAAATGTATGAACTAAATTCCTTTTTCATGTCTGTCACTATTTACTATACCTAAATAATTTCAAAGATACAACCATTTTCCCATAGCGACCATAGCGTGGCACAGGTCAGCGTAAATTCTTTTTTTCCTGGGTGATGGTTAGCTTATTTCTTTAGTTTGTTCTCGTATAATGTCTTTCCACGGAACACCCTGTAATCGACATCCGTCAGTGAGAGTGTAAAGGGTGGAACGGTGAAACGATCAATCAATTGTTTCAGTGTTGTAACATTCTCATCTCTTACCCGTCCGAGGGTGACGTGTAGCATAAAGTCACTCTGAATCCGAAAACCAGCGGCTTTCATGTCCTTGCGTATTGCTCCAATTAACTCGCGGAACGATTCTGGCACACAGGTTGACGTTAGATAGATGATGAACATCCCTGATGCAGTTGCGAACACATCCAATTTGTCGAATGTCAACACTGGAGCATATGCCCCATTTAAATGCTTCTCCAATAAGGGGCGTAAATCAACAACCTCTGGAGTCTCATTCAGGAAAGCCAAGGTGATATGATAGAATCCATCCTGCCATCTGACTGGAATGTCTGAAAATGCGCTCCTTAGTTCTTCGAACCAAGGAGCATCCTTTTCGATGGGTACTTGTATTTCAAGATACGACTTCATGACTCTCGTTGGCCGCTTTTTATCAACGTATGAAAGATACTGATTTCTTGTTATTTTTTTATTTTTCCTATTCTGAATCTGAAAGCCCATGTATCATCCCCATCAGAATCCACCGTTTGATAAACTTCTGTTGTGCCATCAATATCCGCTTCCATTCGTTTTCCCATATCTGTGCAGATAAAGACAACTTTCTTATACTGCCTTATAACAAAAGGACAATGGCCATCATTGGTGTCCCAATAACTCCATTCCTTTTTTATGGAACTGAAGATCCTGTTGATGCAGACTTTATTGTTTTTATGAAGGAATAGTTTACGGGCATATTCAGGGTCGTAAATAGTATGATGGTAATTCTTCTTTTTCCCGTCACGTATATTGCAGAATACGGAACGCTTGACATTGAGTTCCAAAGCCCCTGTCTCATATTTGATAGGATCAAACTCTTCTGGAAGGTTCACATTCCCTTCTTTGTCTATACAATCTACATATTGTTTAACGATGTCATCAGCAATGATCTTGTGTGAAGGTATTTTAGAAAGAAGATGTATACCCTCTAAGGTCTTACATCTGCTTAACGCCACATATACCTGCCCGAACGTAAATGATTTTGAAGCATCAATAGCCACTTCCTCAAATGTTAACCCCTGACTCTTATGAATACTGACAGCCCAAGCGAGTTTAAGAGGAAATTGAGTATAGGTTCCTGAGACCTCGGAATAAATCGTCTTTGTCTTTTTGTCGACATAATAATCAAGTTGCTCCCATTTCGCTCTTTCAACATTCACGAGTTCTCCGCTGTCTTTTTCCACAATGATAGAGTCTTCACGTAACGCCTTTACCCATCCCATTGTACCATTTACAAACTGATGCCCGAAGTTGTCATTCCTTTGGAACATCACTCGTGACCCCACTTTGAGAGTGAGATGATATTTTACGGGAAATCGCTCACCAAACCAATTCCATGCCCAGCCATCATAAGTTCTCGCCTTGTTTCGTAATTTGGCAAACATATCATCATTCCATTCATCTGTCATTTTGATATGCGTCATCAAAGTCACAACATTCTCATTGACTTTTGGTCGGAATTTTGGTTCATACCTCCTGTCCAATTCTTTGATGTCTTCAAGTTTAACGTTGGCCACACGGATGTCGTTGAGCAAATTGATGAAGTCACGGTTGTCTTGTCTATAGACTATCTTTAGTTCCACTACCCTATATTTGAATTTCTGAAAAGCGTAGCAACAAAAGAAATATAGTGACTTATAATATTCTCTTAGCGTTTCCCATTCATCAGACTTGACTACAGGACAGAGTTGATAAAGGTCACCAAACATGACAAGTTGAACCCCTCCAAACGGTTTGCGGCTTTTACGATAATGCCGGAGTATCATATCCGTTGCATCAAGCATATCACACCTTACCATACTGATCTCATCTATGATAAGAATGTCTATGCTACGTACTGCTTCAGCAGCCCCATCATCAAGTTGGTAAAGGTTGGGAAGGACTTTGTGTTGTGGAAGATATGGTTTGAGTGGTAATCTGAGAAAGTTATGCATAGTGAAACCACCTGCATTTTCAGCGGCCACACCAGTAGGGGCAAGAACAGCTAAGACTTTCTTGCCTTCATATTTCCTTCTTATTTCCTTCAATAAAGTGGTCTTACCTGTTCCAGCTTTTCCTGTGATGAAAAGGTTCTCTCCTTTTTCGATGCAAGATAGTGCCTTCTTGTGATATTTGTCAAAGGTGATTTTCTTCTCCGCCATCTCATTTATAAACAACTTGTTTTATTTAAAGACCTTGTCTAATTCTTTTTTTATCGCCTTGAAAGCAAGTTTTTGGTCTTGTGAGATAGATAATCCTATTCCGCTAGACTTTACGACAGCAACACTTTGATTGGTTTCAGCATCATAAAAACTTATAGATATATATGTATGACCGCCGTCCCATTTCTCTGACTTCACATTGATTCTTGGAGATAACACAGGCTCACCTTGGGCTATCAGTTGCACTGCTTTAGCATCCGAAACGACTGTCAATTTCCCTGATAGTTCATTTTGAACCATCATTAAAATATCTGCTAACTCTGCATCGCCATCATCTTCTTTCCCAAAAACAATATACTTATACTTGGACAGGTCTGTGCCATTGGAAACTGTAGTTGTGCTTTTGGATGATGCACAAGAAACCAAGGTCGTAATGATTAGGAGTAAAGGGAAATATAAAATTCTTTTCATATCAAGTTATGATTATACCTATTCCTGAATATACGTCACGGAGAACTCCCGGCATCGGCGGTTGACCTGTCGAGTGTTGCTGAGAGAGAAGCGGGAATACTTGTCAAAGATGTCAAGACCACGTGAGAGGACAATTTTCCACCCGTTATCAAGTTGGATGAAGCGGTCGTGGTCGGCATCGAAATGATAGGTAAACTCCACACCGTAGGTTTCCAGTTCGGCGGCGAGGTCATCAAAGATGTCAATCATCTCGGGAATGTTCTCATCATCGTTCTGCGTATGCAGCTCGATTGAAATATCCTCGGATTCACACCTATCACGAATGGTCTGAATCAGTTCCACCAGGTTGTCAATCTGGAAGTGCATACGGATATACGGGTCTGTGATGATAATATGCTTTGCTGTTTCAAGATAGTCGCCGAACAGACGGTCATACGATACGTTCTTTTGGTTGGCACGTACCTCGACATATTTTGAAGCCAGTTTCTTTTTGGGTTTTTCCTCAGAAGGAGTAGATGGCTTTTCTGTTTCGGGTTCCTCAGTTTGTGGGGCAGGTTTGTCCACGCTCATGCTCAGGAATGAAGTCATTTTCTATCTGTTCCAAAGTCTTAACCACTTTCTTCTCGCCAGTTTTTACTTTGATGTACTCAAACTTGGCTGGTTCGGCCTTGAAGGTCTCGTCGATGACATAAAGCTGGTCTTTTACACGCTTGCGACTTTCGGCTGCGAAGTCAACTAACTCATACGCCTCCTTGTCTGTCATCTTGCCATCGGGATAGAGCAGTTTCACCATTCCAGAGAAGGTTTTGCGGATAGCCAGACTGTCACGTTCTGATAAAGAGCCGTCAAACTTGGCATAGTCTTTCAACATTGATGTCAAATCACGGTTACGCAACCCATGTAGTACGGCTGCGATGTAGTCGGTAATCAGACCGTAGCCCTTTGAGAAACTGTCTTTCTTTAACATCTTGATTTCCCATCCCGGATTATAGAGATGGATGCGGTCGAGGAACGCACCCTTGATAAATGAGGTGGGGATACTCTCAAACAGATGGCTGGAGCGGAGCATATAAGGCACGGTATGCTTGGTGTTGCCCACAAAGGACATCGACGCACTTGCCTCGTGTGTGCCCTTGCCACGGTTGAAGGCTTTATTGGCAAGATAGTTTTGCATCGTATCAATCAGCACGGCATCCACCGAACGGCCCTTCTGCTGCTCAAACTCGTCCCATGCCACGACATCCCAATAGCCAACCAAGCCGAGTTCTTCATGCTTGCCCGACATGCGGACAAATAGACGTGCCGAGGTCACGTCACCACCACTGACCAGAACGCCGTAAGGTGATAGTTCTTGGAATACATGACTTTTACCTGTTCCCTTCGGACCAAGTTCAACAAAGTTGAAGTTGTTTTCAACATGAGGGAGAAGACGAGCCAAAGTAATGATTTTTTCCCTTCGGTTCATATTGTCCGGATTCAGACCTACAGTGTGCATCATGAAGTCCAACCACTCCTCCGTGGTGAAGTTCTGTCGCTGTTCTATATACTCCTCCAAATCAATATTGGAAATCTGAATGGGTTTGAGTTGTTGAATATCCCATCTCACTTTGACATCCTCTCCTGGGATGTAGCCAATGGTGACAATACACCATACTCCATTGCCGGAAAGCAGTTTGGGATTCTTGCGCACATATTCAGTACCAATGGGTACACCGCTCAAAGCCAAATTGGCGAATGTGGCATGATATTCATCGGCCTTTTCATTGAGCGTCACGGATATTTTATCAATCACACGGTGCTTGCCGGCTTCACGTATCTTACCCTTAACAGATTCAGCTTCCGCACGGTGTACGTAGTTGTTTTGGATAACTGACTTGACTTTCTCCAGACCTTCAGCGATTACTACTTCGTCGTCACTTGCGCAATACTGGCCAAGCAGATACTCCAATACGTATGTCGGCACGGGCAGACCTCCTTTCACCAGAAAAGCCAGGTCTTTTCTGACCACCTTGCCGATGAAGGAATCCATCACTTTTTGCTGTAAATGGTTTTCTGCCTTCTTTATTTCAGATTCTCCAAAACCCTTATTTATTTGGTTTTGCTCTTGCTGCTCATTCTGTTCCATATCCTTAGAAGTCAAAATCGTTTTCAATTAAAGTGTTGTTGGTCACATTCTCCTTGATAAGCGGATTCAGATTGTCCGTTGCATCATAGATCTTCAGTTGAAGCACCTTTGCTTCCACATTCTTGTTCAAGGTCAGGTCAACTACAATCTTGCGGTCGTCCAAAGAAGGTGCTGTCTTATCGAGCATCACATCCACAATAGATGTCACAGGCTCGTCGTTGTAATATAAAGCTACTCTTACGAGTCTTTCTTTCATATTCATCGACACCGCCTCCGTCTGCAATAGTTTGAAACGTAAACGCGATGCCTGAATGGATAGTTTTCTGTCGAGAATCATCACACCTACGGGTTGTTTACTGTCCGATCTTTCTTGGCGGCTATTGATGACAGGGATAATGATTTCCTGCAATGCGGCTCCACCATGAGTGAACATATATCCTCCCGATGGGGCTGCTACCCGGTTGGTACCTTGTGGCACAGCCACAAATACATCTTTTGCATTCTCCATAGCCGACACTTCACCCAACGGGAACTTGATGAATCTTGCTACTTCGGCATCTGAATTTGTCAGATAGTAACGGGTACTCTTTTCTAAGAAATCTTCCTCTACCTTCTCTTTGTCTTTTTCTGCAAAGACAATATCATTGAAAAGGAAACCATGATCACTGGTCACATACAATTCCCTCACGTTATATGACGCATGAATCTTGGGAATCAATGTCGCCAGGTCTTGGATGGCCTCCCTGCAATTTTGTGTGATTTGCTTGGCCGTCCCGTCATGGCTCTTTCTGTCAACCACGTCATGGAAGATATATACCACAGAATGTTTGAATATCTCTCGGTTCTTGTCTTGATTATATTCCGCTACAGTATCAAAAGACACACATATGGCACCATCACGATAGCGTTGCAAATGTTCGGAACGCTTGTCTATGGTGTTCAGAATGTGGTTGTCCACAGACATGTCTTGTGACTCACCAGTACCATAAAGTTTCAGAGAATGATGTGGCAGTAAAGACGGCTTGCAATATTTCGTCTCTGTCGGAAGCATGGCAAGCGCCGGTTTTAGTGTGGCTACATGGCGTGATTTTGCCAATTCGCCTATCAGTTCCTGGGCCACTTCATAACGCAGCGCATCACTGATGATGACCACTACTTTTTTCTGTAGTGGATGTATTTTTTCCTGATAGAAATCCTGTTGCCGCAACAAATGCACTTCCTTCATACCACCAGTCTCCTTGATGCACCGCGTCCATTCAAAGTTCAAGCGGTTGTTGAATTTTGCATAATTCAAGTCAAGGGAATGCTTAGCACTTTGCATAGTGACAAACAAATCAGAAGATGGATCCAGTTTGAAGAAACATTCGTTGGCGAGACGATAGAGTTGGTCAATGGCAAAGAAGTCGTTTTGATATCGTGTGACATACTCATCGGGGGTATTCAACGTTATGGAACCCGATGACAACATGGCTTTATACGTCCTTGCCACCATAAGGGCATAGTTCATCATCATCGCCATCGTACCATGGTCGTTATGTTTGATGAGCAAATCTTCTACCCTGTTGATAACCAATTCAGGCTCTTTCTCAACCTTGTCTTCCATCAGCGTCTTAATGATAGGTATGCATAAACGTTGTGGAACAAAGTAATAGTTGGCCTCTGTACCATACCAGTTGATGATGTTCTCGTCGTGAACGTCATTGCCTAATTCATCAAATAGTTCCTGTAATGCCACCGCAGACTTCTCACTGCTGAGTGCCAGTTCCAAAATGCGGTTCATCTGCTGCAAGGCTAAGGAATCGTTGATGCGGTATTGCTTGTAGTTGTCCCCTGAAACAGGAGCCAGATTCTGTGTGATGGCATTGTATTTCAACACTTTCACGATGCTACCTATCTTCTCCATCGTATTGTCTTCGAAACCAACACCAAAAATATCAGTCAGCCTTTGATTTAGCATATCACTGGCATCTTTGCATCCACGAAGTCTTATGAAGAAGTCCTTCTGTTTCTGCTTTTCACTCTCACGACCTTGCAGAAGCAGCCTTACGATGATGGCATCCCAGTCAAGAACACGTTGCTGTCCGAAATAGGTGCTGATAAAACCACGAACGAACTTGTCTGTGGTGATGCTTCGGTCTGCATAATATGATGCGAACAGCCTATGCATCTTTTCGGACTGTAATGCCTGAATGTTGCGTTCCACAAATTTCACCATTTTCTTGTCCGTTTCCGGCAAACCGTTTTGCTGCATAAAGGCTGCATAGTCCTGGCTGCGGTATTCCATATTGGCCACAAGTACGTCCATTAAAGGGAATTTGACTTGCAGTGACTTTTGTTGCAGGGGCGAGGGCTGATGCATCATCATGATCACCTTATCGTTCTGCCAGTCATTGTCCAGGTTATATTTCACCGTGAACCAGTCTCCCTTGAAGTCCACATAGCGATAACCTTCTGCCCAAGTGGCTCCTTCCAACTCTGCAGCAACCCAGTCGTTATTGAAGATAAAGAGCACCTTCAACTGTGGGTCGCGTTCGAAATACTGATATATCTTGTCTTGTGTACTATTCATACTTTCTTTGATTATTTATCATTGTCTACAGATACGTACTCTTTTATCTCAATTTTTGCTTTAATATCATCAGTGATATACCAATATGGAAAATCCCCTGTGTTATTGCGCTCAGTGTCAATAACACAATTCCAATATGTTATTGTTGGTTGTTCAAATCCTGGGTCAAGGCACAAAATCTTATTTACTTTCTCATTTCCTTCCTCACCAGAATATTCAACTCCTATTGCTAAAACAGCATGATCCATTCCATTGTTGCTATACAATCTAAGTATAACAGGTACATCGTTATAAATACTATCGGCTATACTTGATAATATGATAGATTTAGTCTTATGTACTATATGTGTCCCGGCACATAACTCCCTTAGTTCTTTTGTAAGTGTTTTAAGTGAGTAGCCGTCTCTAACTAAGCCCTGTTCATCAAGAAGATGACTCAACAATTTTCCTTTTGGAGTGCGTTTATCAGGATTCCTTTTTTCCCATATATCGATATCTTCATTATCAAGATAGCCTATAACGAGGAGGGCCATTATCGTGCTATAAACAACGCATGCCCCATCAAGGCTGCCTTGCTGCTGGTGAAGAGCGACCCAAGTCCCATTCGAACCCTTTGCTTGCAGCCCATTTCTGTTAAGCCTTACAGAATCAACAATATAAATATTCGCCATACTTGTCTTGCTTATTCTTATTTTATTTTTGCTAACACATCTCCGAATTTGGCATAGTTAACCAATACGCCATCGTCGAGGTCGAAAGCGATTTGTTGGTCTGCAATGACATGGAGACGGTCGTGATACTCCCGACACTCTGCTATCTGCTTGACGATATTGTCAAGTTGCTTGCGCTCACGGGCGGAGAGGTTGGCGGCTTCGGCTTCCATCTCACTTTGTTTCTGGAGTAGCCACTCAATGTGTGGCAACAGGTACTTCGTGCGGATTCGTTCTGCAGTGTAGGCATCCATACGGTGCATATAGACGATGCACTGGAACGCGCCCTTTTTACTGCTGAAAAGCCAGTAGATGGGGCGATTCTGATACATCTTCTTGTGATCTTTCCAGAAGTCCTTAACAAAGTAGTCATCGATGCTCTTGCCCAAGGCTGACTCGATGAAGTTCAGGTTCTCGACTAATGTCTCTTCACCAAAGGTGACGGACAGCCAATGTTTGAAGCGTACTGTGGCATTATCGGCAAAGTCGCTTTGTGCTGACATCAACGGCACGATGCCGTCATCATCCACCTCAAAACGGCTATTAGGTACCAGTTTATTGAACTGCTCAATACCGTCACCTTGGTTAGCAAGAATCAAACCAGGCTTGTCAATACTGTAGCGTCCCATCATACATCCTACTGCGTAACTAATGAGCTGCTTCATTATAACGTCAGGATGCCAAACAATTTGATTGTTTTTAATGGAGATTTCGCCTTGTTGCAAAATGGTAATCTCGTCCATTGGAACATCTGGTGTCAGTTCGTCCTGCAAACCGTATATTTCAATGAATTGGCGGTTCAGCTCCTCTTCGTTCCGATGTAATTGGTCGAATAGACGTTCCCATTTCTGACAATAAGTGGTGTAGCACCATTCCAGTTTCTCTGGTTCGGGACCAGCTGGCTCGATATAAACACGCCGCCCTGTTTCTCGATATTCTTTGTCGATTAACCAATCTACGTTTTCAAACAGTACGTCCAAATCCATTGTCAAGAGTTCATTGCGTTGGAAGTCCCAAGAAGTCTCGTGTGAGTCCCAATCCTCACGAGATATTAAAATACAGTTATGTGCTAAATTATTAATTTGTTCCTGTTTCTTTTGAATAATCGGAATGTTCTTAAGGTTACCTACTTGGAAATTGAATGTTGGGTTCATTATAGCCATACAATGTGTTCCTATTTTTGAACACAAAACAGCAAGAACGTAATTTATTTTTTCGTGTAGCATAAACATAGAGGAACCTGCCACATCAAAAGAAAAGCCCGTTGGGGTATATCTTACACCAAAATTATGTGAGCTTATAAAGGACCAAGTTATTCCTTCCTGGAAATAGCGTTCCTTTCCATCATGTCTATGTCCAGACAAGACACTCATTTGATTTTGACCTTTCTTGTCGTAACGAAGAACATGTGTTGCGTTTCCATACCATTTTCTAAAATCACCTCCTTTATTGTATGGAACATACTTTTCTTGCATTTGTAAACTCTCAGGTTGCTTTTTTAATGCAGTGTTTATATCATTTCTACCAACTTCATGCCAAAAACGAACAAAAAGTTCGTTTTTTCCTGTAGACATTCCATGTCTAACATCTGCAAAATCTTTAATTTTCTCAGAATTGTTAAATATTGAAATAGTTTTTTCACTTACCCAATATCCAATCGGATATCCGGGAATTTTCTCAAAGCTCTCTTGTTTCACAATGGAATATCTTCCATTATCTTTCTTAGGATAAACGAAAGGAATATTATTTGTTTTGTCTATATCATCAATTGTTAAGTATGAGTATTCTCCTCTACGTCCATTGGATTTACATTTTTGGATTATTGTCATAGCAGTTCCAAAAGCAATACCTATAATATGCCAACCAAAATGTCCTAATGAGAACAAATAAAAATGATCTAATAATTCTTGCCGTAATTTCTCAAAAGATGACAGGAACATCCATGATTCCATTGTAATAAATGCCGAAAGGCCATTAGGAATAGTCCTGTCCAACATCATAACCATGAATGTTGCAAATAAATCTTGTTTAGAAATAGGATACACTTTGTCAAGGTAAAATGAAAGCATTGTATTCATATTTCCTCTACCCATATATGGTGGATTTGCTACCATAGCAGAATATTTCTTCGTCAAAACAAGAATGATACTCATATATGGCATCAGTTGACGAATTGCTTCAGGAACATAAGATTCCTTCTCATATTCCTCCATTCGAATCATGATGGCATTGCGAGTATTCTCAGAGATATTGAATTTCATAATGCTACCGAGGTTCTTTGCTTGATCCATCAGGTTGATAGCATCTATAACCTCTTGTATCATCTGCTGATTTCCACCAATGAAAAAGCTTGGAAGTGTATCTCGAAGGCTTTCCTTGTATGGATATGGTTCTGGCATATCCAATATTTTTGGCATAAGATGAGCATCGGCAAAACTGCTGTCTTTTTGACATGCTTTTAACAAAAGGGCAAATTGGGCCAACTGTTTGGCACGAGTGTCGATGTCAACACCAGTCAGGTTGTATTTGAAAATATTCTCGATGGCTTGTTTTCGGCTGTAACCTTCAAGGAGATAAAGGTCGTAGAGTATATCGAAACCTTCATTTAAGATATGTCCCGAGCCACAGGCGAGGTCTGCGAATTTCAGTTCTTTAAGGTCATCATAATGAAGTATGTTTTCCTCCGGTGTTGGTTCTGTTGGTTCAACAAGGTATTTCCAACGTTTTTGAATGTCATCCTCGTATGGATTGTTATCGAGATAGATACGCCCGATGGTATTCTGCACCATGTATTTCACAATCCAGTTGGGTGTGAAGATTTGCGTGGCTGCAGGAATATCCTTTGCCTCTGCTTTTTTACCTTTCTTGAAACTGGCAAAAACATCATCCTTCTTTTCAGAAATATAGAATTGATATAGCCAGCCAATGAGTTCTGGTGAATGGTAATCTTCTTCACTAATAAACTCTGTATTGTTGAGCATATCCACAAAACCGCCCTCAGCCAAGATGTTGGTAGGCAAAAGCAATTCTGTATAGTCCGTAATATGACCAAAACACTTGTAAATGACTGGATTGGCATGGCAGAAAGCTACAATAAGAATGCGAAACTGTTCTGCTGTCTGACTGTCGTCAATCAATAATTCTTCAAGCTTACGCAACTCATCGGCCTTCATTTCTGGAATACGACCTTGTCGTGCTTCGCTCACGAGGAGTGGAATGTGTACACCTTCACTCTCATACTGAAGGACGGGAGCAATGAGACCATTCTTCACCATGATACGGATGGCAACTAAACGGTTAAACCAAGTATATGCTGCTTCTTCAGCTATTTCCTCTAAACTATGCGACTTAATGGCATGGGCAAGCGACAGCCACTTCTGATAAAAATCTTCAGCCACGGTTTCACCCATAAAGGTAGCACCACCCTCAAATTGTTGCGGTTCTTCAATTGCTGTGCCATCAGCCTTAAAGCCCAGTGCCTGCAAGCGATGTGCTACGCCCTGCATCAATATATTGCGAGCTTCAGTAGCGAAGCGTTTCAGTCGGTTAGTATCCATATTTTCAAGTGATTTAATTCATTCAGTCTTTCAAATCTCTATTCTTACTTAATTTTTTGGAGCACATCTCCAAACTTGGCATAGTTGACCACCACACCATCGTCGAGGTCGAAGGCAATTTGTTTGTCGGCAATGACATGGAGGCGGTCGTGATACTCCCGGCATTCCGCTATCTGCTTGACGATATTGTCAAGTTGCTTTCGCTCTCTGGCAGAGAGGTTGGCAGCTTCGGCTTCCATCTCGCTTTGTTTCTGAAGTAGCCACTCAATGTGTGGCAACAGGTACTTCGTGCGGATGCGCTCTGCGGTAAAGGCATCCATCCGGTGCATGTAGGCGATGCACTGGAATGCGCCCTTCTTACTACTGAAAAGCCAGTAGATGGGCCGATTCTGATACATCTTTTTATGGTCTTTCCAAAAGTCCTTTACAAAGTAGTCATCGATGCTCTTGCCAAGAGATGCTTCAATGAAGTTCAGGTTCTCAACTAGGGTATCTTCGCCAAAGGCTACAGAGAGCCAATGCTTAAATCTAACTGTGGCATTATCAGAGAAGTCACTTTGGGCGGACATCAGTGGCACGATGCCATCATCATCTACCTCGAAACGACTATTGGACACTTGTTCATTGAACTGCTCAATGCCGTCACCCTGGTTAGCAAGTATCAAACCGGGCTTGTCAATACTGTAGCGACCCATCATACAGCCTACGGCATAACTAATGAGCTGCTTCATCAGTACATCTGTATGCCATACAATTTGATTGTCTTTTATGGAGATTTGGTTTCGCCGAATCTCTTCTTCGTTCGGCATAGTTCCAAATGAGTTTGGACTCTGCTCTCGCTCAATCGAGATTTCTCCTTGTTGCAGGATGGTGATTTCATCCAACGGAACGTCTGGGGTTAGTTCGTTTTGTAAGCCGTATATCTCGATGAATTGGCGATTCAACTCTTCTTCGTTCTCATGGAGTTGCATAAATTTGTCTGTCCATTGCTCCTCAAATTCCTTCACGAAGTTCTCTATGCGGTAGGACGATGCGTCACAATCTTCCTGCATGTATTGATTGCAAAGAGCGACGAGAGGATTTGACTTGAAATCCCATGAGGTTTCGTGGGAGTCCCAATCGAATTTGGAAATCTCTATATTCTGTTTTACAAAAGATGATATACTTGTGTCATTTCTAATAATGATTGGAACTGAAGTTACTGGGCCAACCATAAAGTTCAATGTTGGAGCAAGTATTTTTAGATATTCGGTACAAACAATTGAGTTTAAGAAGCCAGTATAATAATGGATAAACCCATTGTCATGTGGATATAAGCAGAATCCTGACATGTCTGACAAAAATCCAGATTTCACCCTAAACGATGTCACACTTGTCGCAATTCTTGACCATGTAATCATTGGCTTGAATTTGAGAGAGTCATCATATTGCTGATAGTGATGCCCTGTTTCTTCACTATTTAACTTAATTCTTTCTCCGTCATTTTGCCAATCAACTAAAAACTCATTATTGCCATACCATTTTCTAAAAGCTCCTCCTTTGTTAAATGGGAACCATTTTTTTGATTGAAAACTTGAATTAACGTTAGTAGCATCAAATTTAATATTGTCGGCTACGACCTCCCACCACAGACGCATAAACAAGCCATTATCTCCTGTCTGTATTCCTACAGAAGCTGTAATGAAAGATGAGAGAGACTCACCTGATATAAAATTTCTCATTATCATGCTACTTGCCCAGTACCCAATTGGAAGTCCTGGAATCTTCTCAAAGTTTCCTTGCTCCACATTGGCATAGTACACCCTCTCCGTATGGTTGGTCTGAGCATCAAAGAACATGCGTTCTTTGTCGCTACAATTCTTGCCATCAACCAATCGGAAATAAGTGCCACAATTCTCTAATTCTCTAATTCTTGATAAACTATTCGTGACCACAAAAGCAGCATTTTGAACTACCTCACCACTAAGTTCATCAAAAGTACGGGGGCCAAGGTGTAAAAGCGAGTCAATATGGAAATTTTCAAGTAAGTCACGACGTAACTTCTCAAACGATGACAAGAACATCCACGAGTGCATATTAATCATACCATATTTGCCATTATCTGCCAATCTGTCGATAGCAACCTCCATAAATACGGCAAAGAGGTCAGCCTTTGATTTCTCGTAGTTGTCCCTAACATACTTCGACAGTACATTGTCGAAACGACCACTACCCATATATGGCGGATTCATACAGATTGCTGCATAATGGTCTGTCAATGCCAAGATAATACGCATATATGGCATCAACAACCGGTTTTCCTCTGTTACTATTCCCCCTTGTATCATCATCTCCTCATACTCCTGCAACCGAATTATTACGGTGTTTCGGGTGGATTCAGAAAGATTGAATTTCATAATACTGCCTAAGGTACCAGCATCGTCAATTAATTGTATGGCATCACACAATTCACCAACCATCTTCTGGTTGTCACCCATAAGAAATATGGGTACTATCATTCCCAACCATGCCCTAACGGCATCTTCATCTTCAAGGGTGAGTGTTAAATTATCGGGCATCACCTCACCGATAGGTCGCGGCATAGCGTAGACTCTTGGCATCAGATGACCATCGAGGAATGAAGCATCTTTCTGACATGCTTTCATCAATAAAGCAAAAGTAGCCAACTGCTTGGCACGGCTGTCTATATCGATGCCTAACAGGTTGTAACGGAATATGTGGGCTATTGCATCCTTTCGGTTGTAACCTTCATTGATATATAGGCCATAGAACATATCAAAAGCCTCATTCAAGATATGGCCAGAACCACAAGCCAAGTCGGCTGCTTTTAGTTCCCTTAGGTCTTCGTAGTGGAAAATACCATCTTCTGGCGTTTTCTCTGTCGGTTCTACAAGGCACCTCCATTTTTCTTGCAATTCATCCTCATATGGATTATTGTCAAGATAGATACGACCGATGGTGTTTTGCACCATATACTTCACGATCCAATTGGGTGTAAAGATTTGCGTGGCAGGAGCGATTTCATCTGGGTCATACTTGCCTTTCTTGGCAAAGGCTTCATCTTTTCGGTCGGAGATATAAAACTGATAGAGCCAGCCTATCAGTTCTGCACTGGCATACTGTTCGTCGGATATGAACTCCGTATGGTTGAGCATGGTGAGGAATCCTGCATCAGAAAGGATATTTGGTGGCAGCAACAATTCCGTATAGTCTGCTATTGCACCAAAACATTGATTGACGATGGGATTAGCATGACAGTAGGCCACGATAAGCAGGGCAAACTGCTGCTCTACCTTACTTGGGTCTTCGAGTAAGTCCATCAGTTTCTGTCGTTCTGTCTCACGCATATCAGGGAATCGACCTTGTTGTGCATCGCTAACAATAGCAGGCACATGGATATCCCCGCTCTCGTATTCCAAAACGGGAGCAATGAATCCCTGCTTCTCCATAATACGGATGGCCATAAAACGGTTGAACCAGGTGTATGCTGCTTCCTCCGTCACCTCGCGAATGCTTCTTGATTGAATATTGTGATAGAGTGACATCCAACGTTTATAGAAGTCAAGACTCACCACATCATTCATAAACACGGCACCTCCCTCCATTTCTTGTGGCAGTTCACTGGGCTGTCCTGTTTTAAGGTCAAAGCCCAGTGCCTGCAAGCGGTTGCGCACCCCTTGTATCAATATATTGCGTGCTTCAGTGGCGAAGCGTTTCAGCCGGCTTGTATCCATTTTTCATATCATTTTATATATGAGCTGTAACTAATTCCTGCCACATCTCATAAATCTTATTTCTTTTATATGTAAAATACTGATAACCATTGTGCTGGTTAGTTATGCCGTTTCTTGGATGATTTTCATTCATATATTTTGTGAGAGTCATTTCTTGTCCATTCACCAATATCTTATTGTTGCGTACTTCAAACTCCTTATTATCAGATACACATTTTATCTTGTCGCCATTTTTAATTCCAAGAAAATCCATTCTACAATTAGGTAGTTGCATATCTATTATTGCATTATTCCGATATACATATCTTCTTCCATTGTGACATAATTCGGAATCAGGGAAACTAATCAAAATGTTTTTATAAACATCTATGACGTCGTTGATATGAGTACATTGTATCCATTCACAACCACCATTTTCCCCATTGTTATTGATTATCCATCCCTTTTGTATAAAAATTTCCTTTAATTTCTTTTCAATACTTTTATATGATTTAGAAAAAATGATTACTTCATCGTAAAAAGGATGATTGGGAGGAGTAGAATTGCTTTGTATTCTTTTCCTCTCAAATGGGTTGATTGTTATACCAAATTTATGTATCCCCAAATTACAAAATACATCATTTGTAAATAGGTATACAATACCGCAATTATCAACTAGTGTTCTGGCCATGCGAAATAGTGTTAATTGTGTTTTTTTTGTTTTGACACAGATTTGTTAATGATAACAAAATCAATTTATGATGATATCTATATCATCATCCAAATGTTGCATCAACTCTGCTTTAAGTCCTTGAAGATACAAATCAATGTCTGCTTCTGTATGCATAGGCACACTGGTTTGGGTGTTTAGATGAACAACCTTTCTAACACGCGGCTTGACTGGCTTAGGTGGTAATGGAGGCTCTTCGCCACTTGGCGGCATAGGAGGTGTAGGAGGAGTTGGTGGCGGAACTATTGCATTATTGATTTTTTTCGTCTGCTCTTCATAGAAATCATCTGTAAAGGCATTGGCTTGAAGCGCATAGAAGTTATTGGTGTTGGTTCTCAAAGAAATGGTGACATCTCTTTTTGCAAATTTGTCACGAGGCACATTCACGCTTTTAGCATACTGCTCCAGATCATCAAATACGGCATTGAATTTGTCTTTGATGATTTGTATCAATTCCTTTTTCTTCTCCTGTAACTTACCATTGATGGTCTTTTGAAGTTTAGTATAAGAAGGCATACGCTCCCATGGCTCTTCATCGGTGGTCACGGCACGTAGTGAACGTAAGGCTTCCTGCTGGTCATTATGGAGGAAAGAGAAATTATCGCGGTTATCATCAATGAAGCTAATGATTTGCTGATAGCGTGAGAATTGGTCGCCATAGAAAGTGTTGATGCTCTTACAACGGTCGAACAGTTTGCTGGCTTCCTCACGGGCATCTATGATGGTCTGGAAGAATTTCAGGTCTTCCCTGATAGTCGTCCACTTCTCCATAAGCGTAATGGCTTCGTCAATGACATGGGCAAATGGACAACCATTAATCTTATGGGATAATTCACGGTAGTTCTTCAACAGTTTGTTGAGAGCACTGTCATCGGTCTCCTTGCAGTTGCGGAACAGTTCTGTGCTGTCGTTGCTGCCTTTGACAGACATCACATTAAAGATGTCCTTCCATGCCTCAATAAAATCATTGAGTACTTCCTGGGGAATTGCCTTGGCCTTTTCGACAGTGAACTTTGAAGCGTCACGGACGATGTTCCGTGCGGTTTCTTCACGAGTAACATTGGGATTGTTGTTGTAATTGAAAGCATAAAGATGGCGGCGTACCAGTTCATTGAGGTAATAAATGGTGGCGAAGTCACTCCATCCGTATGGCACTCTGGCGAACTGACGTATGGCATCGGCCACGGTGACATCATGGGGCTGACGGTCAAGCCAGTCCTTTATCTTCTTCTCTGGTTGTGAAAGAGGCATTCCCGGAAGGGTGGCTTCTACTGGCCGAAGAATCTTTGCAGAAAGGTCGGTCTGATTCCTGGGGGTTGCATTATTGTTCACTAATCCTGCGAACTGATACAGCGTTTCAAGATGCTTGTTCAACAAGGTCTTGTAACGCTCTGCTTTCTTGGCCGTACCTGTGTCGGCTGCAGTCATCACATTCCCACAGGAAATAACTGGACATGTGTCGAGCATCTGCTGGAATAGTGGAAGAATATCTCTCTTATAAAGTTCGTCTGCTCGTTCTGAGAAAATTCTCTTGGTTCGTTGGCGTTCTTCACTGATGGCTGGCTCCTGCGCAAAACGCTGCACCCGGCAGTAATAGAGGAAATTGGCTCGAAGTTCCTTGTTGTCCTTCAGTTGGGGATAAAGGAAATACACCAAATGGGTACCTTGGGGAGTGTTGTTTAAAGAAAAAGCGAACTGGTCAGGGGAGTCCGTATTGGCAGTGGTAATGAAATCAACGTTTATGTCAGCATTATTGCTGAGATAGTTGCGTCCATCGATGCTTACACCCACATTGAAAGAACGGGTGGCGAAATTCTCCTTGTTGGAAGGATTGCCAAAGTGATTGAAGAAAATCTTACGCAACTCATCACTATAGGTGTTGCTGTCAACCTGCTGGTTCTTGATAATCTGAGCCACCTTGGATTCTTCTTCCGTAAAGAACTCATAAATCAGAGTGTTTGTCTCGGTCTTAACCTTGCGGATGACGGCTTTGTCGATGAGGTAGGCCAAAACTTTCGAGACCTCTTCCTTGATGACTGCCTTATTCGCATCCACTTGTGACATCAGCAGGGTCGCAACATTGTCAATAGTGGCAGAGAACTGTTGCTTATCTTCATCCTTCAGGTTACAAACCATGAACAACACATAAACCACACGACGATAAAACGCCTGCTTTTTCTCATCGTCGATAAGTTCAAGAGCCTGACGGGCATTCTCAAAAGCACGCTGACCAAGGTGCTGCATCGAACCCTGGAACATGGCACCGAAGAACTTGTCGAATGGGACGAACTCGCCGACCTCCATATCCTGGGTCTCACGGGCTATGGAATAGGTGATGTTGATGAGTGAACGCTCGTTACCCTTCACCTGCTTGTCCACATAGTTCATCGTCTCGAAGGAATCGAGCACCTTCTTGATCAACTGGAACTGATAGGGAACAAAAGGATAGTAAGCAGCAAAGTTTTCCTTGTCTTTGTAACTTTTGTATGTGCTGGGGAGCACGAATTGGGCATCGAGACGTGCCTTGTCTTTCTCAAACATCTTGGCAAGCATCAACTCCACATCGCCCTTCTTGTCAAGAATACGTTTCTGTGTGATGTATTCCGGCGAGGTGCCTTGCAAGGAAGCACGAACCTCAAAACGTCCAAGAATCTTTCCTACTTCGTCTTCCGGATTGGTAGCGTTGCCGCCTACATTCGTAACGACATCCTCCAATGTCTGCTGTGCCGTACAAGCAATCCACACCTTGGACTCACATACCTCATCGAGACGTTTCACAAGCGACTGCAACTGCAAAAGTAGTTCACGGTGTTGACCGATGAACTGGCTTACTTCATCGACGAAGAACAGCAAGCGGAAATTACGGTTGGCCTTGCTGTCGATATATTCTTTCAATTCCTGGGCAAAAGACTCCACCGATACATTGATGTCGTTGTTGACTATCTTCGTGCGAATGACATCTGTGGCCAAAGCCGGGTCCACTTCCTTCGCCATCCTTAGAGCTAAGTCAAGCCGTCCTGCTGCAAAGCGTGAAATGTTCCGCTCCCAGTCATAGCCCTTGCTCTTCACATATTCCTTAAACTCTCCGAACTTGCCATCATCATCCAATGCCTTTTCCAGATATTGTGCCATGGCCAGGTTGAATGAATTGTAGCCACGCTTGGCGTTGAACTGATTCCAGAAAATGGTAGTAAAAGCCGTTGCTTGATTGGCATTCGCATCGTGAACGTCTCCAATATTGAACAGGATCATCTCAACATCTGCCCTGTTGACATACCAGTTCTGCAGCGCTTTGATTTCACTTAATGAAACACCCACGTCTTCAAGGATGGTGAGGTCTTGATTGCTGTGCATCATCTCCTGAGTAGCTTCATAGAAACGCTCAAAAGCCAAATCGCGATGTATGCCGATATTGGAAAGGCAGTAGCCGGCATATTTCAGGAAGTGAGATTTACCTGAACCAAAATAGCCGTTTATCCAGATGCCCACATGGCTGCCTTGATTATCCTTGACATTCTGTAAAATCTTAAAGAGATTGGCTATCAGCTCTGGCGTGAAGACATACTCTGTGATTTCAGTCAACACAGTATCGTCACTGAGGTCGGAAGCCGAGACGGCAGGATTCACCTTGCGGTCAAGACCTTTTTCGTATAAATCTTTGAATTTCATATTGAGGTGTTTTTATTTATTTACTAACAGAATGGCACGATAGGTATGAGCATCCTCCAATGTATCGAACAAGGAGAAAGAGTTCCCTTCTTGATGACCAGGGTAAAAAAGAATGATGCGATACCTGCTGGGATCGTTATATTTTTCGTAACGAGTGAGGAATACGTTCGTCCGCATATAAGGGAACATTTTGCCAATGCCGTGAATGAACACGTATGGCTTGTTATAACCGTCATTAGTGGCCATATGCTCCTCTATCTTGTCACTCACAAAACTGATGAAATTGTCTGAATTGGCTTCTGCTGTCAGTTCCTCAGTCACCAAGTCGGGGTGAGTCTTGTCTCCTTCAAATGTATCTTCAAGCAAAGAGGTTTCGCCAAACTTCTCATTTCGCAGATAGTCGCAGAAAACCCGGAACAAGTCAAGTTCCAAAGCGTTGACAAAGTTCGTCGGCCTTTCCAACTTCTTCTTGAACTCTTGTATCTGCTGGCGAATCATGTATTCTTCACTGGCAGGGTACTGGTATATGTAATAGTTGTAAAAGATGTTTCCACTCTTCTCGTCAAGAAACTGTGGAGAGCAGAGATAATCATACAACTCTTCAATAGACATTTTTTTCATAAGATATGCGATTTAATTTCGTTAATCTCGTATGGAAAAAGAAGAAGTGCTTCCAAAAACCACTCCTCCCCGGCTCGGAAGTAATATTCCAATTCATCATTGTCAGGACGAATGGATTGAAGTTGATTGCTCTTTTCATTCAACAAACCGGTTTGCCGAAGAAAGGTGAGATATTGGCTGGCACATCGGTCTTTGGTATTGTCTGACCAACTATCAACAAATTCATCATGTGCAGCAATCTCATTAAATTCCATCATAATGTCAGATTTGTCTAACTGATGGTTGATAGAATTCCAATGGCGGATGGCTACATTGAAGTGGAAATCGAAGACAAGTTTGTATGTTTTCAAGATGGCATAGAACAATCCAGCCCGTTGGCCAGTCTCACTCCATCCCTGCCATGATTGCCAGAAATATATGGGAACAGAGTTGAAACGTCGTTTGAATTCCAAAGCGAATGTACGACGAGCCTTGCGTGAATTGACTTGCAGAATTTGATTGTTCTCTATCTCTTCTTTGATAAGTTGGTCTGCATTCTCCGCCATCAATAATGGCAAGAACCGCTTGAACTCATATATGAGAAATGAACATCCGGTTATTGCTGCTGTATATGGACTATTGTTTTTTGTGCTCATAATTGTTTGCAAAATTAATGCTCACCTGTGCGCTCTATCTGCACGAGTCGTATTTTTTCAGATTATCTAATAAGATTTCATGTATATGTTGACGGTATGATGCTGGAGATAGCACTTCCACGTCTTTTCCAAAAGATAGTATGTGGTGGTCAAGCTCGTAATTGGGCTTCACCTCTATGCAGAGTATGCGATTCTCTCGGTCAATGACTTTCTGGGAAGGATGAAGCGGTTTCGACGTGATATAGGGGAACTGCTTCTCTGTAAATTGTAGGTGGATGGTGAGTTTCTCCACACTCCTTGGCGGTATCGTCACTCCAATGACGTCATCAAAGTAATGTTCGAAGTCGATGCTTTCATTGGGGATAAAATCCACATTCTCCACTATCTCAATGGAAATAATACGGTCAAGGGCAAAGTTAGTGATGGTATGATAATCGTTATCCAGGGCCAAAAGGAACCAACGGTTGTTGTATTGTCGGGTATAATACGGATGAACTGTCTGCACTCGCTCCTCGCTATCCTTCTTATAGCTACGATAAGTGATACGCAGCACCTTTTGGCTGGTCATTGCATCGAAGAGCTTGGGTAGAAACGACAAGCCTTTCAGTTCCTTGTTCTGATCAAACCCCACTACTTTTCCACAGTCGCCCCTCAGGTTGAACCTCCATTCGAGGTTGGAGATGACATCCTCTATCCATTCATTGTCGGCAAGTCCACGGAATCGGCTCAATGTCTGTATGGCCAATCTCAACTGGTTGGCTTCGGCTTTGGTCAGAGGTTGGTTGTTGATGGAGAAATCCTGTGTCTCGTATCGATAAAACACCTTCCGGTCTTTCTTCCGGCGTTCGAGTGGAATGCTCCATCCTGCCTCACTCTCCATATACTTGATGTCATCAAAAATCTGGCGACGGCTCACTCCACCCATACCGTTATAGCTCTGCAAGGCTTCATCACACTTGGCAATGAGGTCTTCGATATAATACCGATGACTGAAGTCTCGGAAACACTTGTCGAGTGTCTGATATCGTATGGATGCGTTTTTGTTGGTAGGCATAAGGTATTTGATAGATTTAGTAGATGCAAAGGTACAATATATTTTACTAATTATACACCTTATTTTAAAGAAATAGGCTTCAAAACGGCCATTTTATCGCATTTTTGATGTTTCATGCAGGATTTTTCCTCATCTGTGAAGATAGGCTGCACTCTACGAATAAAAATATTGCCAAGATGAAGAGAAAGCATGGTCAACAACTTGGCAATTTGCGGCGTTTTTTGTTTCTTTGCATGTGAAAATCAAAAATGAATAGCTATGAACTCGATACATGGATATGTACAGCAACAAATTGTAGAGATATGCAATGAGTTGGGTCTGGAAGTGAAATCGGAATATAAGGGAAAAGACTGGCGAGCCGATGTTATGGTGAAATCCAATGGTGTTTCTTATGCTTTCGAGATTCAGACATCTCCCCAAACTCTAAAACGGACAAAAGAGAGACAGGAAAAATATATAAGAGACGGCATTGTCGGATGCTGGCTTTTTGAGAAAGAGCCTGCAAGGATGATACTGGAAATGGAAGAACTGCCAGTCTTCAAATTGGAATGCAAAAACGAGAAGGTCTATGTATCACTGAAAGACAGGAAAACTCTTCCATTAGAAACATTCATCACTGATTTTGTCAATGGTCGTATAAAATTCTGCCATACATTGAATCCATTGCCATATATGGAAATCAATTTCTTGGAAATGCCGTGTTGGAAATGCGGTCTGATAAACCACATTCATTATATAGCACCTTTGAAATCTGCATGTAATACCTATATCCATCCGTCCGAGGCCATGTGGTCATCTGAAAAATATTCTTTCCGGCCTGAAATATTGAAGAAGATACAAGAGTATGCAAATACGGAAAAAGGAAGCTATCTAAATTTGGCGACCGTGAAGGAACGATTTAGTAGAACAATGGGTAAGTCATACATGTCATTTGGCTGTTCAGGATGTGACAGTATCTTCGGAGATTTTTATATTCATGAAATGATGATTGACAACTATGGTGGTGCCATGGATATTGACACTCTCAAAATAGATGTGGATTTTGATATGGACTTACGACAGGAGATTCCGCATTGGTGTCATCCAGGTGAACATCCATTCTGTGACGAATCCATCGATTAGTTAACCTATAGTGTTAGAGGATAAAGATTATTGGCAAATTATTTTCTATCCAACATAGGAAAAACAACCAATTGTTTTGTAACTTTGCGCTACTATCGGTCAAGTATAATGCACCCAATAGCCAACAAACAGAAACTACTTTTGAGAAAGTGGTTATAATCCATCAAAATTAAAATAATAGTAGATAGTATTAGTATGAAAGAATTGATTTTATTAGAATACAAAGAGTCAAAAGGTCATTGGCACTACAATCCAGTTAAGGATCATAAGCCCAAAGATGAACCCGACACGTATGGTTGGGAAACGATAGCTTTTACAGAAGAGGAAAAAGCGAGTATCTTTGCATATATGATGGACTGCAAACTCCAAAGACGAGAAGCAATGAAACAACCACCATATACGGCTGAATATATAAGAAAAGAATGGAAACTCTTCTGCTATATGTACAACCGTATCATAAAGTCATTGGAGATAACGCCAGAATTGAAAGAACAAGTAAGTAAAAACTTCAATGATGTAGATTCATTGGCACGACTTGGGCATGGTGCCTTTTCCGATGTAAGGGAAGAAAAAGAATTGCCATGGGCATGGGAATATGACCCTCTTGACTATAAGGATGCAAATTTCTAAATTTGACAAGGGGTTGTAAAACAGATACGAACCCACATATTAAATAGATTCCAGGAAGCCGATGCTAGTGATTTGAAACATCGGCTTCCTGAGGTTTTTTTTTATGTGAAAATACCAAAATCATATTTTTGTAAAATTGAAAAATAGTATTTTTACTTTTTTGTATTTTTATATTTTTATGGTGTCAGGATGCCTTTTCTGATGGGTATTATACTATAATAAGGTGTGTTATCGTAGTAGTTTGTGATTTTTGTAAAATGTAAAAACATAAAAATTATATTTTAGTAAAATACTAAAATTTTATTATGTGTTTTTATAAAAATGCTACTTTTAAAACTTTATTTTTCATATTTTACTAAAAAACTGCTGTAAAATTTGATGGTACAAATTTTATTTCTTACCTTTGTGGCTGGTTCATAATCTATATTCCGCTGAGAGAAGATACCATCTTCTTTTCAAGCGAAGGCAGCAATTGACCTTGCTGTAATTGTTGGCCATCCCATCGGGATGTGTGATGAAAAGTACATCGTCAACGAATACTTGTTCTGGGGCCCGACTCCAAGTAATAAGTGGCCTACCAAAAATGGAGTATTTTTTCTTCCCCATGGTCTTAGTGACCGTGAATTAGAACAAGAGTATTCGTTTATTTTTTCATCACAAACAATCTATGTATATGGTAATCACATTTGGTAATCAAAAAGGCGGGGTCGGAAAGACAACGCTTTGTACCCTGTTCGCCAGTTATTTGGCGGAGAAGGGGAAGAAGACGTTGGTGGTCGATTGCGACAACCAACAGACCATCTCCGAAAAACGGAAGATGGACGAGAAGAAATACCCTGACACCAAAATCCCCTTCTTGGTTCAGGCTTTCGACATCGGCAATATGGATAACGTGAGTAAGATGATGCAAACCATCCAAAGCATGGATGGCACAGTGCTCATCGATTCTCCGGGCAACCTCACCCAACAAGGTCTGATTCCGATTTTCCTCAAATCAGACTATGTGGTGTGCCCTTTCCAGTACGAGCCTACCTCTATCAACTCCACAGTCACCTTCATCGTCTTCCTGATGAGACTGAGAGAGAAATTTCCCAAGATGAAAGCGCAGCTGTTCTTTATCGTCAACAAGCATGACAAACGATATGGGAAGAAGCATGAGCTTGAACTGTGGGCAAAGACCGAAGAGAGTTTTTCCCATTATGGCCATATTGCTCCAAAGGTGGAATCGAAGATTGACATGCAGCGATACAATACCATGGGCATCAATTATGAGCAGAGGGGTATCATTTCCCCTACGTTTGACTTCATCTATAACAAAATATTCGGGGAGGAGAAATGATGAGGACACAACAGAAAACATCCGATGCTGACTTGCTGCAACTGCCGGACATCGACGGCTTAGTGAGAGACATCAAGGGGCAGGAAACTGTTTCCACCGCGACAGAAGAGGTAGAGGAACCGGTCATCGGCGACTCGTGGTCACTCTTCCTCGACTGCAGCCAACAATATGACTACCGCACAAGAAAAGGCGACCGAAAGGCGTGCCTGATCGACGCTGAAATCATTGAGACATTGAAAGCGTGCGACATCAATAAAATGTCCATAACCACATTGGTTAATTCCATACTCCGTGCATTCATCATTCAGAACCAAGACATTCTTCGGCAACATCTCAACAAGAGGAATACATTGCTCTGACCTCCAGGTGCCGCTGGCGGTGGCAATCATCGTCGGCGGCACTACTTAATCGATGAAATCTGGAAAATTTTATCAAAATCGAAATCAAAGGTGAATTATGAATATAAAAAACAAAAACTTTGCGTTTGCGAGTCTCGCATTCCTGTGCTGCATTTGCTTGTGTGGGTTCTTCAACTACATTACGCTCACATTCCTTGACAATGTAGAAATCCACGACACAAAGCGTAGCATCCTGCTCTTTCTCGTCTATTTCTTTCAAGTTCAAATGGCTTTGGTCTCCATCTATTATGGCTTCCGACTGTGGCCACCAAAAGACGATGACGATGATGTCCAATTCTTTCTCACTTCGGATAAGACTCCGGACAAAGTGTCAAGCAAAGACAAACCGGAAGTCATTTTTCTTACCACCGACGGCTGTCTGTTCAATGGCCATTATCATGCCGACAAGAAACTATTTTGTGGCTATGATGGCTTAGACTTCCCATTGAATGAAGTGTTTGCATGGTGCATTCAGACGTGGTCGATGATGAAAATAGAAGAAGATTCAAAACCCTCAAAATAGCCATCATGGATAAGGACCTGAGAGAATTGCTGCAAGTGACCAACATACTTTGCGGCAAGGTGTTTGACCTGTGCCGTAAGGATGAGACCAAGGTGAACAAATCCTTGGCCGTAGTGACAACTGGCTTCATCAGGGACATCATCCGGCTGTTTGACCACAGTCAATGACCAAAACAAACGAGGAAATGAGCACAGCGATAATGATATTGAAGTTGACAGCTCTGGCGATATTGTACGTCGTGGTGGTGAGAATGTTTATCCATCTCATCATCCAACTGACATACTATTGTAGAAGCCGTCACATCGAGCGGTTCTTGTCAAACAGAAGCATGACCGCCGAGGAATATCTGGAACGACATAGGAAGGTATGGCATCATGGTTTCAAGAATGCTCCCCACCTGCGAGGAGCCGGAGCAAAGGCTTTCATCTGGAAGCTGCTTTGCCGGGCACGAAAGGACATAGCCATCCGTATCTTTGAGAATACTGAAGGACTGGCTTTCTATTGCTTCAGTTGCTATTTCAACCCCAAGTGCGAGACCAAGTATTATCTGACTTGTCAGAACTGCAAGGACGAGAGGTGCAACAAGAAACAGTCTGGCAGCCTTCGCATCTGTAAGAGGTTTGCCTGCAAGATAAGAATCGTAAACGACTGAGCCATGGCACGACCAAAGACATTTTGGACCTTAGAGCTGATGGAACAATTTGCTGAGGAGTATGCCACCACTCCTAATCATATATTGGCTAAACGCTATCGTATGAGTATCAGCTCTATCCGTCGGAAAGCAAAGGAGCTGAATCTCTACAAAGATGCCTTATGCAAATACAAAAGCACATTCCAGACATGGATTCTGGTGCAAGA
Organism: uncultured Prevotellaceae bacterium; assembly: GCA_902767775.1. Classification (GTDB taxonomy): domain Bacteria; phylum Bacteroidota; class Bacteroidia; order Bacteroidales; family Bacteroidaceae; genus Prevotella. The sequence continues at coordinate 67,316 of CACXIP010000020.1, forward strand.
ATTGTTCGGCGATTTCTCATACGACGAAATAGCAAAAAAAGCTGGAGTTTGCCGTAAAACAGTGCAGCGAATCGCGAAATCCCTGGGTTGTCAACTGGTGAGAGAGGAAAGGAATAAAATCATTGCCATAGGTACGAGCAAAGGTCTGAAATCCGAATTACGGAGAAGGATTTTCGGAATTACCACCAAGTACAACCGCCCCATTGGTAAGGACAAGTCACGGTATGAAGCTGCAGAACAACTGAAGCAGCATGGCTATATCGTCATCAAGGGCAGTATGACCGCCTACTATAACGATACGATGGAAAGGTATGAGGACATCGAGAATAATGCCATCACCAACGGCTTCCGCCTGTTGCTATGGGAATAAAGGGGTGTTCCCATCTTATCCAAACAGTGTTTTTACATTATTAATCTTATATCACAACAACGACAATGGAAATACAAGGAAGAATCATCGCTGTCCTGCCGATGAAGTCGGGAAGGACGGCAAAAGGAGAATGGAAGGTCCAACAGTATGTGCTGGAAACGGATGACAAATATCCGAAACGGCTGCTTTTCGACCTGTTTGGCGAAAACAAAATCAGAGAGTTCGACATTCAACAAGGTGACTTCGTGACAGTCAGCTTCGACCCGGACGCACACCAAAAGGACGGGCGTTGGTTCGGCAGCAACCGTGCGTGGGATGTGAGGAAAGGCTGATAAGCCGAGCAGACAAGCAAAGGGCGTGTTCAATAGATGGACACGTCCTTACTCTTGGAGAGTTGAATGAACAAAACTAAAATAGTATTGTTAATTGCAACCCATAAACACAAATAATATGAGATCAAAAACATCAACATGGTTCGAGTGCAAGGTGCGCTACGAACAGATGCAGGAGAACGGCAACCAGAAGATGGTGGCTGAGCAATACGTGGTGGACGCTCAGTCTTTCACTGAGGCAGAAAACCGCTTGATGGAGGCAATGGAGTCATATATCAGCGGTGAGTTTGAGGTGGCTGAGATAAAGAAAGCTCCATATCGAGAAGTCTTTTTCATGGAAGATGAAGTGCTTAAATCGGGCACGGATGAAATCAAGTTCTACAAGGCAAAACTCGCTTTCATCACCATCGACGAGAAGACAGAAAAGGAAAAACGCAACAATGTGTATTACCTTTGCCAAGCCTGTTCTCTCCACAATGCGCTCGACAACATCGACGCGGTGATGACTGGCACGATGTTCGAATACATTCAGGCAAGTGTCAGTGAGACACAAATCCTTGAAGTATATGAGCATTCCTGATGGAAGACTGTCTCGAAGAAACAGAAATATTATCAATACGCAAATAAATATGTGGGATTAAGATTCGATAAAATAAATTTCCTAAAAAACACATATAAAATTTGCAGTATCAAAATAATTTGTTACCTTTGCACGTGTTAAAGAAACTCCGTCATCCAAGCGATGGATGACACGAAGGAGTTCATCGAGCGTTATGTATAGTCTGCGTGCTTTAAGGGATTGATGGTTCGCCCAAAATCCCTGTGGAATTTAAGCGCAAACCGAGAGCAGAGGGAGCTTGCTCACTATGCCGAGGTGAAGCCTTAAATCCCGTTAGGAATCTGGAAAATTCAACTGACATCGTAAAGGACTGTCAAACACTCGCGTTTTTGCGGTTATTGTCTGTTTGTGGGAAGCTCCTTTGGAATCCCATGGGCGGTCATCATAGTACAGCGGCGTGACCATTTGTATGTAGCTTTTCGATAGGTATTTTCCAGAACCTCAGCACCGGCTATATGACTTGGATGCGCCGCTTTTTTTGTCGGCATACGATACCATATAAATGATGACCAGTTCACGAGTCGGCCCGTTACGCCAAGTTCCAACAAGGCGGCGGGTCACTCTAAGACAATAACAGTAAAATCGACATTCGAACATGACCTTTTCATCCATCATGACATTCCTCTGCATCGCCTACGTGCTCGGTTACGGCGGCATGGTTGTCTATGACCTCTTCTTCTCCAAGGAAGGTGTGGAAATCGCCCCAGTAATGGAAGAGGAGGAAATCGACATCAGCGACGAAGCCTTGGCGTTCAGTCCCATCATCATCGAAAAGGAGGACAACGCCCCGCAGGAGGAAGAGTCTGTTCCTGACGACGTGGTGGCCATGACCGGCGGCATCGAAATCAACGACCTGGTGCCAAAGTTGGAGGATTTGTCCATCAACGGCAAGAACAGCGAACTGGGTGCCGTGGTCAATGACTGGAACGAAAACTATGCGGCTGCATAAGCCTGACCTATATTAAGAACATTATCAAGTGGCGCAAGCCACACTTAAATCACACATACCTCATGGCGTGAGCCATGTATTCTGGATAACGGACCAACAGAATCTTTTTATTTGTAACATGTAAGTTTTCCCTTCAACAAGGAAAAAAATGTTTCAAATTTTAAAATCATTTTGGACCGGCCTTGTGAGGCTCGGTAAGTCCATCTTGTGCTCTATAAAAAGAGCCACCATCTTTTCGGTTCAACGTGCTGCCATGTTCTTCCTGGCACTGTGCACGTCCGCCTCCCAGCTGTTCGCATCGAGCACGGGAGCCGGTGGTTTCACCAAGGCTACCACGGAGATCAGCTCCTATCAGACGCCTGTCTCCAACCTGATGAAGGCCATCGCAGCCGTCATCGTCCTCGTGGGTGCTTTTAATGTCTACTTTAAAATGCAGAACGGGGATCAAGACGTGAAGAAGACCATAATGATGACCATCGGTGGATGCGTCGCATTCATCGCTATGTCAGAGGCTTTGCCCCTCTTCTTCAAGTAGTTACGGATGTCTCACTCAGAGGGGATGGTGCAATAAAAAAGGGCTTCATCCCCTCAGATGAAAGCCAAAGAAATGGAAACCGACCTTACGGGCTATCCAGTTTTCAAGGGACTCCAAAAACCGTTGGAGTTCATGGGCATCCGGGGAAGGTTCCTCACGTTTGCGGCAGGAGCCATAGGCTTCTCCTTTGTGGGGTTCATAGTCTTCTCCATCATCATGGGCAAGCTCGCCGGCTTCGTCGCCATGGTGGTCATCGCCATCATTGGACTGCTGACCATCTATGTGAAACAGCGTAGCGGGCTTCATGCCAAGAAGCGCCACAAGGGCATCCACGTCTATCGTGACCTCTATGTTCACTGAAAAGAAAGGAGGCCCGGATGCTTGGCAAGAAGAAACCCATGAACGGCCTGTTCGCACAACTTCAGGACGTGAAGGACGAGCAAGGCCGGCATCTCAACACGGTGCTGTTCTCCGACAAGGGCGACTGCTCCGTCATCATAGAGGTGGAGAATCCCGTCCAGCAGTACTGCACCGACCAGGACCAGTACTATGCCTATGCCGATGTGTTGAACAACATCGTGCAGACACTTGGAGAGGGGTATGCGCTGCAGAAGCAGGACATCTTCTGCCGACAGCGTTACCACCACGACATCACGCCAGACATGGCGTTCCTCTCGCAGGCCTACTTCCGATACTATGAAGGGAGGCCTTATACGGAAATCAAGACCTACCTCACCATCACGCAGGAGGCTCCGCGCAGCACGTTCGTCAAGTACGACCCGAAACTGTGGCTCGACTTCCATGTCAAGGTGAGCAAGGTAGTGGACATACTTGCCGAGCGAGGCATCCGGCATCACAAGCTGAGCCGTCAGGAGGTGGACGAGTACCTGCACCGCTTCATGGCCTTCCAATTCAAAAAAGGGCCGTTTGCCATGCGCAACTTCAAGAGCGGCGACGAGTACCTGAACCTGGGCGACCGAATACTGAAATCGGTCAATCTCGTGGATGTGGACGTAATCAACCTGCCCACATTCGTCAGACCCTTCCAGCCCGTGTCGGTCAACGGCTTTCAGATAGCCACCGACCTGCTTGCATTTCTCGCCTCCGTCCCCGATGCGGACTGCATCGTCTATAACCAGGTGATTCAGATTCCGCAGCAGAGAAGGTTGCAGAGGAAACTGCAGACCAAGGCGAAACGCCACGGCTCGATGCCCGACCCGTCGAACAAGATTGCCAAGGCAGACATTGACGAGGTGCTTGACCTCATAGCCAAGGAGGGAAAGCTTCTGGTGCATACCAACTTCAACATCCTCGTCAGCTGCGCCTTCGACAAGCTCACGCCAGTCACCTCTTATATAGAGGCGAAGCTCTATGAGTGTGGCATTGCTCCTTCGGACAACGCCTACAACCAGTTTGAGCTGTTCGAGTGTTCGTTCCCCGGACAGGCCTACCGCTTCTCACAGGACTATGACCTGTTCCTGACCCTGGCCGACTGTGCTCTGTGCCTCTTTTTCAAGGAGCATCTGAAACAGTCGGAGGTGACTCCGCTCACCACCTTCTATACAGACAGGCAGGGCTTGCCAGTGGCAATAGACATCACCGGCAAGGAGGGCAAAGTGAAGATGACAGACAATGCCAACTTCTTTTGCCTCGGGCCAAGCGGCAGCGGGAAGAGCTTTCATATGAATAGCGTCGTCAGGCAGCTTTTGGAGCAAGATACCGACGTTGTCATGGTCGATACCGGCGACTCTTATGAGGGTATATGTAGCTCGCTTCATGGCACTTACATCACCTACTCGAAGGACAAGCCCATCTCGATGAACCCCTTCAAGGTGACCACCGAGGAGTATGAAAAGAACTTCGGGGAAAAGAAGAACTTCCTCAAATCGCTCATCTTCCTCATCTTCAAAGGCAACGAGCCTGCGACCAAGATTGAGGACAAGATCATCAACCAGACGATTGTGGAGTACTACGAGGAATACTTTCATCCCTTCGACAAATATTCTCCCGAGGAGCGCGACAAGCTGCGTGAGAGGCTGCTCCTGGAGGACAAGAAAAACGGCGAGTTCCAGCGGTACGAGGAGAAGCTTGAAGAGAAATACGGCGACGACTACCGCATAGACGAACTGGAAGAGAACGCTCCTTCCGACACGAAGGTTCCCAAAGACGTGGACGAACTGGAGTTCACCGAGGAGGAGCGAGAACACCATGAGAGGGTGAGCCGGAGAGTGGACAAACTCCACAAACTGGTGACCGACCAAGCGGCCAGCGAAGGTGAGAAGGATGCAGCAGGAAAACTGCTCATCAAACTGATGCCCGAGCTGATTGAAGGCAAGTACCTCATGCGCATCGAGAAGAAGATTGACAAGATGGAGACTCAGCGGAGAAAGATGAAGGTGACCAACCTCTCGTTCAACTCCTACTATGAGTTTGCCCTGGAACGGATTCCACAAATCATGACGGAGAAGAAAATCGGTTTCGACATCGACAACTTCGCCGCGATTTTGGAACAGTTCTACAAGGGCGGCGAACTGGAGCACACGCTCAACAACGACGTGGACGACTCCCTCTTCGACGCCAAGTTCATCGTATTCGAGATTGACAAGATCAAGGACGACCCCGTGCTCTTCCCCATCGTGGTGCTCATCATCATGGACGTGTTCCTGCAGAAGATGCGCATCAAGAAAGGCCGCAAGGCGCTCATCATCGAGGAAGCATGGAAGGCCATCTCCTCGCCCACCATGGCAGAGTACATCAAGTATCTCTACAAGACGGTGCGCAAGTTCCACGGCATCGCCGGAGTGGTGACACAGGAGCTGAACGACGTGATTGACTCCCCCATAGTCAAGGAAGCCATCATCAACAACTCCGACGTGAAGATTCTGCTCGACCAGTCGAAGTTCAAGGACCGCTACGACCAGATAGCAGCCGTGATGGGTCTGACCGACGTGCAAAGGCGACAGATATTCACCATCAATGCCCTGAACAACCACGAGGGGCGCTCCTACTTCAAAGAGGTGTGGATATGCCGTGGCCAGGTGTCGGATGTCTATGGTGTGGAGGAACCGCCGGAGTGCTACTGGGCTTATACCACGGAGCGTGCCGAGAAGGAAGCTCTGAAAATATATGCCGCCCACTGTGACGGCGACACGCTGAAGGCCATCGCCCTCATTGAGCAAGACCGCAAGGCTGCCGGCGTGGGCAAGTACCTCGATTTCGCAAGGAAAGTGAACAACCATCAATGTGTAATGAGCTTATGGAGAGACTAAGGTTTTTCATAGATAATAGGTTATGTAGTTTTTTTCATTGTTTTGCAACGCGCCTTTTGGCAATGGCCGTCCTGCTCGCCGTCTCGTCAACGGCGGGCGCGGCCTGGCGCGTGGTCTTCGACCCAAAGACTACAGCCCAGGTGTCTGCCAACACCGCCTCGCAGAAACTCATTGAGGAGAAGCACAACGCAAGGCTCGACTCCATGTCGTCCAAGCAGCAGAAAATCATGCAGTACACGGCGGCTATGCAGACCATCAAGGAACTCTACCATCTGTCGATGGAGAATATCACTGGTTTTGGCGAGGAGACCAAATACTATGTGGAAATCTGCCAGCTCACCCTTGAAATCATGGAGAACGTGCCCGTCGTGATTGACTACATCAACCACTCCCCGGTCAAGAACTACATTCTCTGTGTGTCGGAGATAGCCGATGTGGTGACTGAAACGGAGGGACTTGTGACTGACTTCATAGACATCGTTAACAACGGGAAGGTGCACAACCCCCTGAAAAAAGCGACGCCCATCATGAAATGCCAAAGGTGTGGCGGTGACTTGAAGACCATAGACACGACCAATCCGGACAAACCTCATGTGTATGTCTGCCAGAAATGTGGTTGGAACACAGACAATATCAATGACCTCTCGACAGAGAACAACGTCGGCGACGGCTACAATCTACTCAACCGCTACGAGCGACTGACCATGGCCAACAGGATCTACTCGCGACTGTTGGAAATCAAATACAAAATGGAAGTCATGGCCATGATGTGCCAGTACTGCAACGGATTGTCGGACGTGCTCTATGCCATCGACCCCCAATCCTGGGCTGCCTATTTCACTGGCAAGAACATCGTGGAAGGACTCATTAACGACTGGAACACACTTGGCGTATGAAAAAGTCTATAGTATTCATAGTTTGTTTGGTGCTCTGCCTTTCACCGGTACGTGCAGAGGTCTTCGACCTGCCTCATGACCTTCCCACCATCGAGGCGCTTATCAGTCTGCACAAGCTGGTGAAGGCAGAGGAAGACGATGCCATGGCACGTGTCGCCACGAGCTTCGGCGAGCAGTCTCTGGTGACCAAAGGGGCAAAGAAATTCAACGACGTGCGAACAACGCTCGACAGCAAGCTCAGCAACGCATACTCGTATGTGGTGCTGGCAGGTGCGCTCAGTTCCACGGCCAACAGCCTATACCGGCTCATTACCGACTACGCTGACTTCACCACCAACATGGTGGAGACGGTGAAGAAGAAACCCATGGTGGGCTGGTACTACACTGAGGCGATGTTTGCGTGCGACCGTGAGATAAAGGGCATCAAGCTGATGTTCGCCACGATGTCCGCTGCCGGTATGAACGTGATGAAAGCCTCGATGGACGAGAAACTGGAGATGGTGTTTGAACTGAAGACACGCATCGACACAATGCGAGGCATCATCGACAGCGCTTCCCTCTGGTGCAGTGCAGTGGCCATCGGCGGCTTCGGCCATGACTATATCTGGGACATCCTCAACAGCGAGGTGCTCGATAAAATCGCCAATGGTGTCATCAACAACTGGCTGGGCGCGTAAGTGCCCGGCCTTGCTTTAACATAAGGTGATACAGAAAGGAGATACAGAAATGAAAGCATTGAAAATACACCTATTCATATTGTGCTGCCTGGCGGCGATGACCGTTCAGGCGCAGACCGTCGTGTTTGACGAGCAGAAGCAAAAGCAGTGGCAGTCGATGGAAAACGGTCCATGGGACTTCGCCCCTGAATGGTATTACTACTTTTTGCACAACGGCTACAGTGGTGCAGAAAAGTACTGGCGGTGGCGCGGCTTCAAGAGCGGCTACCACGTCAGGTTCAAGGAGGAAGACTCCGACGTGAAACGCATCATGCCAACCCGCATCATCTCCGAAGAGACACAACGTCAGAAGGAGCAGAAAGTGGAGGAAGAGATGGCCATGGTGAAGGAACTGCATGACGAGGACGTGGCTCGTGCGGCTGACCGCAACGTCGATCTGATGTACGCCACTTTCAAGGATGATTTTGAGCGGATGCAGGATGCCATCTCAGAGGGTCTGTTGTTTTGCATGTATAAGAGCGGCGGCAAGATGAACTATCAGGTCACTCAGCTCTCACGGCAAAACGAGATTATCTGCACCAACATCGAATACATCCACAAGCAAGGCATTGGCTATGAGTTGGAGAATGCCAAACGGCAGAAAGCTTATACAGACGCCAAGCATCAGATGGAAGAATTGGTGAGCCGTGTGGCACATCTGGTGGGTATGGCACAGACGCATTATTAAATAACGACTATTCATCAACTTCAACATAAGACTATTGAGAAATGATGTCAGGACTATTATTGACCATCACCGATATGCTGCTCACGATGGGTCTCCCGTCCATCGACGAGAGCCTTGACAAGCTGCTGGTGGCCATGGAATCGTTTCCGAAGTCGGCTATCCTCGGCAATGCCGTGGGCTATGCACGTGTCATCGGCCTGTGCCTGGCCCTCTGTATGGGTTCCTACGAGTGCTGGATGATGATGCTCGGACGCAGGGCGGTTGACGTGCTGCGACTGCTACGCATCGTGGGACTCTCGGTGTGTATCACATCGAGCACATGGATATGCAACTCACTCCAGTCTCCAGGCAAGGCATTGGAGTACACCACCAAGGCGATGGCATTGGCCAAGAACAAGGAGGTGGCAGCTCTGGAAAGGAAGGTGGCCGAGAAACAAGGGGAATACTTGGACCGGTTGCGAGAGGTACAGGACAGCATCGAGGCAGCAAAACAGATAGAGGCCATCGGTGAGGATGCTCACTGGTGGGACAAGCTCATCTATAGCATGGAGAACTTGGGTTCGACCATTGAGAACTATGCTCAGCGTGCCGCCGTGGCTGCAGAGACCAAGATTTCTGAGTGGATCAACGACGTGATACGCTTCGTGGGCGAGCTGATTTTCCAGATGAGCTACTACGGAATGCTGATAGCGCAACGTATTTTCCTCACCATATTGGCGATGTTCGCGCCAATCATGTTTGCACTGTCCATTGTGCCTCCGTGGAGCAGTGCGTGGGCACAGTGGATTGGCAAATACCTCTCGCTTTCGCTATGGGGATTTGTAGTTTACATGTGCCTGTATTATGTGGACTTCATCTTGCTTTACAACCTTCAGGAGGACATCACCGCATACAGCAAGCTGCTGGAGGGTGACGTGACCTCATGGGGTCAGATTGGTGCCCTGGGTATTCAGGGTATCGGCTCGAACTGCATGTATGCCATGGGTATGCTTGTGGGTGCATATGTCATCCGCTTCGTGCCGGAAGTCGCTTCGTGGCTTGTACCAGGTGGTGTCAGCAGTAGTGCAGGAAGTACTGCAGGTGCTGTGGCGACTGGTGTCGTTTCAGGTGCCGCTTCAGGTGCCGTCACGGCTGGTACCATCATGGCACATCCCATCACTCACATGAAAAAATAGTGTGTTATGTTGATACAAAGTCTGGAACAGAAAACAAGACTGGCCCTGTTCACCGTCCTCGTGACGGTGATCGGGTGCACGGTCATCTGCGGCTTCACCGTATTCTATTGTGCAAAGTTGGTGACCGACGAGCGCAACCAAATCTACGTCCTCGACGGCGACATCCCCTTCTTGGCGGAGAGGAGCAAACAGGAAGCGAACTTCGTGATGGAAGCCAAGGCACATATCCAACTCTTCCACCAATACTTTTTTAATCTGCCGCCTGATGATGACTACATCAAATGGACGTTGGGAAAGGCGATGTACATGGCCGACGGTACGGCGATGAAACAGAAACAGGCCATGGAGGAGAATGGTTTCTATTCGGACATCATCTCCTCTTCGGCGGTCTGCACCATCATCTGTGACTCCATCCTGCTCGACGAGCATGAGAGGAGATTCACCTACTATGGCACGCAACTCATCAAACGGCGTTCAAGGGACATGAGACGTTCCATCGTCACCGTGGGTGGTTTGGAAGGTGTGCCAAGGACGCAGAATAATCCCCACGGGTTGCTCATCGTCAACTGGCGTACTTTGGAAAACAAGGATTTGGACTACTAAATCAAAGTTAAATGATGAAAGATTTAAGATCAAAATTTGAGATATGGCAATTAAAGATTTTGCTTAGGATATGGGAGTATTTGATAAGAAAAGCAAAGAAACAAGACGCAAAGACCCGAAGCACATCCGACTGATGCGCCTGGGACTGTGGAAACTGGCAAAAAGGTTCCGTCTGCGTGAGCGGATAGGTAAAGCCAACCAATGGTGTGAACAGCACAAGGGGCGCACGGCATCCTTCACTATGGGGGCATTGCTCATCTCGCTTGCAGCAGGTGTCCTGACCAGTCTCTTGGAGGGTGACGAGGAACATGAGCCTCGGTTTGACAGCATCGCCATCGTCAGTCCGATGTTCAACGGAATGCGGCGCATTCAGGAAAACAAGGACTATCAGGTGTCGCAAGTCGAAAAAATGACAATGAGGGGAAAAGAAATCAAGCACGAACTGGATTCCCTGGTGAACATCCCTCTGAAGTCACACGATGATTCCGTGCAGATTGTCATCAAGTACAAGCAGCTGGAAATGATTGTGAGAAACTTAGAGAACAATAATAAATAGACAGTTATGAAGAAAATCAATTTCAAGCAGCCGAAGTATATCCTGCCGTTGGTGATTTTCCTGCCACTGGTGTTTTTGGGATATACTCTCTCCCAACTCTTCGGAGGAAACGATGATGAGAAGAAGGAGGGCGTGGTGACCGACAACATCAATATGACATTGCCGGATGCCCGCAACGAAGGTATGGGCAACAAGATGGACGAGATGAGCAAGCGGTTCAGTGAGGACGGTGCCTATACGGCCATCGGTGCGCTCGGCGATGAGAAAGAGCAGCAGGACAGTACGCAAAGCGGCTATCAGGAGCATGAGCTTAATCAGATAGACGCTGAGAACGCCAAAAGGGAGCAGAAACAGAAAGAGCTGGAGGACTTGGAGCGCAGCCTTGCCGAGTCGCGCAAGCACATCAACTCCTATAGTGGCCGTGGTTCGGGTGGTTCCAGCGGTTCCTCTTTCGGTGGCAACAGAGGTACGTCCCGGCAGGATGAATTGGATGATTATGCCCGTGAGTTGGAGTACATCCAAAACCGAAGCCGTGAACGGCAGCGTGTGATGGAGGATGTCTTTGGTACTGGCAGTTCCAGTAATCAACCAAAGGCTGGTTCAACATATGGTGAGAACACTTCTATGACTCAGCAGAACGACAGCACTTCTTCCAAGAAGAAAGAAGAGGAAAAGGCCGAGGTGGTGCAGAAAGTCTCCGACCCCAATGCGGACAAGTTCAACACCATCGACCAACAGCAACAGGCGGATGCTCCGCTCATCAAGGCGATGATTGACAAGACCACCAAGGCGCATGAAGGAACACGGCTTCGCTTCAAGCTGCTCGATGATGTGGTCATCAAGAACACTACCTTGAAAAAGGGCACCTATTTATATGGTACTGTGACCGGCTTCGGACAACAGCGTGTAATGGCTACCATCACCAGCATCCTCATAGGTGACAAGTTCGTCAAGGTGAATCTCTCAGTGTTCGACAACGACGGGATGGAGGGTTTCTATGTGCCGGAGTCTGCTTTCCGTGACATGATGAAGGATGCAGGGGCACAAGCCATGCAGAGCAATATCTCCTTTGAAAGCGACGGCTATGGTCTGAGCGGTGAAGCCCTGGCTCTGCAGGCTCTCCAAAATATGTATCAGTCTGCCTCCAGTGCCATTTCCGGCAACATTCGGAAGAACAAGGCAAGAATCAAATACAACACCATCGTTTACCTGGTCAACGCCGATGCCCTGTCTGGAAACTGAGAAATCCGAAAAATACCGATAGTTTACGAAAAAGTTCGAAAAATTACGGAAAAGTTCGAAAAATTTCGGAATAGTTCGACGGATTCCAGTTATTGCGTGGTGTAACATTTTGCATGATGTAACATGCAAACCAAGGTGTAAAGCAGGTGTACTAAATGTGTACTAATGTGTAAAAAGGTGTATTGAATATGATTCCCACATGGGTACCACATGGGAACCACATGGGTATGAAAATACGCCAAGAATACATAAATGCATGATGTGCTAAAGTGAAAAAAGGGTGAAAAAAAAGTGTAAAAAGAGTGTAAAAACGGTATGTTTAATTTGAAAAGTGACACGAAGTGACATAAAGTGACATGAAGTGACATCGAGTGCAGTTTAGTGCAGTTTAGTGCAGAAAAGTGCAGTGACATATAATCATCAAAACATAAAAGACATGAATAGAATCACAATCGCATTAGCGGTGCTGGGCACGCTGGCCGTCCCGGCTTCCGCGCAGAAGAAGTACGGGGAGATTCGCCCCGACACGGCAAAGGTAAGGTATGTGAGGAGTGCCAACAAGGCCGACTCCTACATCTTTGACAAGACGGTGAGGAAGAACGTCATCTATGTGAATGAAGAGGTGACCACCCACGTCATCATGCCGGAGAACATCAAGCTGGTGGACATATCTACGGACAAGATTGTGGGCAACCAATGCGCCGACAACATCGTTCGTATCAAACCTGCAGGACGGATGTATGAGAATGAGTTGGCTGGCACCATCACGGTTATCGGCGAGCGTCACCTGGCGCAGTTCGATGTCATCTACACATCGGGACCTGCCAAGGCTTACTCGGTGTATTCCATCCAACTGGATGAGATGAAACGGTATTCCAACCCCGATGTGCTGATGCCGGAGAGTCAGATGGCCAACTACGCCTGGGCCATTTTCGGCAGCGGCAAGAAGTTCAACAACATCCATAGCCAACGTTATGGAATCAAGGCGGTGGTGAACAACATATACGCCATCAACGACTACTTCTTCATTGACTTCTCGCTCTACAACAGCACGAAGATCAAGTACGATATCGACGAGGTGCGCATCAAGCTGACAGACAAGAAGGAGGCGAAAGCCACCAACTCGCAGACCATCGAACTGACTCCCGTGTATTCGCTCAACCGTGCGAAGAGTTTCCAAAAGGGCTATCGGAACGTCATCGTCATCGACAAGCTGACGTTCCCTGATGAGAAGATTCTCCGGCTGGAGATTGCCGAAGACCAGATTTCTGGGCGTGTCATCTACATCCCCATAGAGTATGACGATGTGCTGCACGCCGACAGTTTTGACGAGAGTCTGCTAAACCGCCTTCCGTTCACCATCAATATTTACAGATAGACCATGAGAAAGTTTCTATTTCCCTTATGTCTGGCACTGTCCATTGCCATGGCTCGTGCCGGCGACGGTGACGGGTTCTTCAACCTGAATGCCGGGTTCCTGTTCAACAGCACCCTCAATGCTACCTTCGGCTATGAGAAGGAACTGTCCTACTCCGACGCGGTGGAGCTGTTCGGCGAGATTGGCAACCGCTGGCATGAAGATCCCGTCTGCGGCCATGTCTGCGACGAGTCGTTCTGGAAGGATTACTACTGGGGCGGCGGCGTGCTCTACAAGAAGCTGCTGCGGCGTTTCAAGAACTCCACGCTTCGTTTCCGCATCGGTCCGGAGTGCGGCGCACATACTGGCGACTACTTCTTTGCCGTGGAGGGCGGTCTTGAATACAACTATGTATTCCAAAACAGGATGCAGCTCTCCGTGATTCAGAAGAACCAGGTGGGCTTCTTCCACGGCGATACATTCAGGAACGGTATTATTGTCGGACTCAAAATCCCATTCTGATTATGAAAAGCTATGATTATATAATGTCCTATCGTCCGTGCCGGGGGCTGCTGGCCATTCTGCTGGCAGCCTTGGGCATGGTCTCTTGCCATGACCACACGGACATCTATGACAGCAGTATCAGGGTGGGCAGCATCCTGCTCACCGACAACACCATCATCTCGCCTATGGGCTACGATGCCTCTGAGCATCAGGCGGCGGGTGTCATCTTCTATGTGAACAAAGACACGGCTTTGGTCGTGGGACTTCGGGAACTGGGCAGTCACCAGTTCTCCGACACGCTCAGCTCGGTGTCGGGGGTGGTGAACGACGCGGTGTCGAAATGTGGCACGGAGAACACGGCGGCCATCGTTGCCTCTGGCATCAACAGTCCGGCTGTAGAGTCTGTGCTTCATTATCTTTCCCCTGTGTCGGGATGGGTGCTGCCATCAGCTGGAGAGTTGCGTGCATTGTCGGCTAACCGCTGTGCGGTGGAAACCGCCATGAGGATAATCGAGGGCGACGCTTTCTCCAATAGCCAGTATGTCAGTTCGTCTCAGGACGGCTCTTCGTCGGAGAGCGAGCAGATGTACTACCTGAGCGTGAGCCTGGCCAACGGCTTCGTCACCTCTACGGTGAAGACCTCGCCGGGTGCGGTCAGGCCTGTTATGAGAATCAGATGATTTCTTCATTCATGTTCAATTATTGTAATTTGATCAGCGGGGACTGCCGGCTTGTCTGTCGGCAGCCCCATTCACCCCAACAGCATCAAGAAAACATATTTTGAGCCATGCCCATAGAAGAGACGAAAGAACAACAGCAGATGTACGGCTTGTTCCGCAGCTGCATTTATGTTTTCCTCATCATAGAACTGGTGATGAACCTGCCCATCCAGACAGATAACCGTGTGACGGGTTTCATCCTGGAGTTGATAGGACGTTTCCACATATTCAACTCCGTGCTGTCATGCAAGTTCTTCGAGCTGCTTTTCATCTTCGTGACCTGCATCGGCACCAAGGCGAAGAAGAGTTTGAAGTTCAACATCAGGACGATGGTGCTCTATCCCATTATAGCAGGTTTCTCCATGATTGTGGTCTGCATGGTGTTCCATATCGGCGAATGGGGCGGCATGATGGGCGGCATCCCTGCCAACAGGGTGCTTTACGCCATCACGTCCATCCTCGGCACGATGCTCGTCCACCAGGGAGGCGACGGCATCGCCCGGTACTACAACTACAAGTTGGGCGACGACCGCTTCAACTTCGAGAACGAGTCATTTGAACAGTCGGAGGAGAAGAACGAGAACGAGTACTCGGTCAACATCCCCATGATATACTATTATAAGAGGAAGATGCACAAGGGATGGATCAACATCATCAATCCCTTCCGTGCGACCATCGTGCTGGGTACACCTGGATCGGGTAAGTCGTTCGGCATCATCGACCCTTTCATCAGGCAGCATTCTGCCAAGGGCTTCACCATGATGGTGTATGATTACAAGTTCCCGACGCTGGCGAAGAACCTCTTTTACCAGTACTGCAAGAACAAGCGGTACGGCCACCTGCCGGAGAACTGCGCCTTCAATATCGTCAACTTTACCGATGTGGAGTATTCCAACCGCATTAATCCTATACAGCGGAAATACATCCCGGATTTGGCTGCTGCGTCTGAGACGGCGGCCACGTTGCTTTCTTCTCTCAACAAGGGTGGTGAGAAGAAAGGCGGTTCGGAGGCGTTCTTCCAGAACTCTGCGGAGAACTTCCTCGCGGCCATCATCTTTTTCTTCATCAACTTCCGTCCCACGGGCTTCAAGAACGGCAAGAAGCTGAAGCGGTATGTGGAGTATGAGGGAAGGAAACTGCGGTTGGTCATCCGCAACTGGACGGATTTCCAGGCCATCGACGAGAAAGGAAAGGTGGTTCTCGACTTCGTGGACAACAAGGCCAACAGCATATCTACAGATGATGACGGCATGTTCGTGGACTTGAATGGCTTCAGCTATACGGACATGAGGGACAAGAAGATTGTCATCAAGCGGTCATGGTATGAGGATGACGAGGGGCACGAGGTTGAGCCGGACACCATCACTGGTGAGTTCTCTGATATGCCCCATGTACTGTCATTCCTTGGCCGTGCTTATAGCGACGTATTCAATATCCTCATGCAGGACGAGAAGATAATGTCGCTGATGGCTCCCTTCCATTCTGCGTGGGAGAACAAGGCGATGGACCAGTTGGAAGGTATGGTGGGTACGCTGCGTGTCAATGCGGCTCGATTGGTTTCACCTGAAGCCTACTGGGTGTTCACTGGAGATGACTTCGACCTGAAGATTTCTGACCGTGAGCATCCCTCATATCTCGTGATTGCCAACGACCCGGAGAAGGAGCAGATTGTCGGTTCGTTGAATGCCCTTATCCTGAACCGTCTGGTGACCCGTGTGAACAGCAAGGGCAACCTGCCGGTGTCCATCATCGTTGATGAGTTGCCGACGCTCTACTTCCACAAGATCGACCGTCTGATAGGTACGGCTCGTTCCAACAAAGTGGCGGTGACGTTGGGTTTCCAGGAACTGCCTCAGTTGGAAGCGGACTACGGCAAGAATGGTATGCAGAAAATTATCACCACCTGCGGCAATATCTTCATGGGTGCCGCCCGCAACAAGGAGACCTTGGAATGGGCACAGAACGACGTGTTCGGCAAGGCCAAGCAGACCTCCAAGTCAATCACCATCAACGACCATAAGGTATCAACATCCATCTCAGAAAAGATGGACTACCTCGTTCCAGCTGCCAAGATAGCAGACATGGCGACGGGATGGCTGGCAGGTCAGGCAGCGCGTGACTTCACCCCCACGGATATGAAAGCCCTCGACGGTATCAACATCGAGGAGTCTGAGGAGTTCAAGACCACCAAATATTTCTGCAAGACCAACTTCGACATGGAGAAAATCAAGCAGGAAGAATCCTTTTACGTCGATCTCCCCAAGATATATGCCTTCGCCTCGGAGAAGGAGAAGGAAATCATGCTCAATCGCAACTTCAAACGTGTCAATGAAGAGGTCGAGCAAATGGTCAATGAGCTATTGGGGCGGTCGGGAGCTTCTGGTAAATAGTAATATCAATATTTTATAATCATCACAATTTTTGAATCATGAACAAGAAACAAGAACAAAACATGACGGAGGAATTGTTCTGGCAACAGTTTCCCGAAGGTACGGAAGAGTTTGCGTTCTCATTAGTAGAGCATTTCAAGCAAGCTATGGATGAAACAGGAAAAAAGGGACTCACAATAGGAGAGTTGAATGGCGCTTTAGGTGTAGCCGTCGGATACATTTTACAAACGATCTGTCAACTTAATGGTTGTTATAAGGGAGAAAAGGACATAAAAGGTATATTGTATGACGCCCTCAAAAAGTCATACGACTATTTTAAGCAGAACCCTACAGTCCCTGATAGAGTGGTTGCTTTCTTTAATATGTCAGAAAAAGAACAAATAGAGTGTATCAGAGAGTTTGCACAACATCAGAGAGAACTTCTCTCTGACGAGGAATAGAGTTTTTTATATTTTTCATATTTTAAATGTGACAATAAGTATGATAGACCTGTAGACGTGATGTCTGTGGGTCTATTTTTTCTGCACACTTAAATGACTACCAACCCAAGAATTGTGTTTTTCCTTGTACTCCAGCTTCACATTTATGAATCTTTAACAAGCTATCAGATGCTGATATTTTTTGGTTAAATAAGTGTGAAAAAATATCGGTATGTGATATCTTTTACCATATTGGGAATAAGTACTCAGCTTTGTAAGCAACCCTTTTATTTTTGTGTTTCTTTCTTTTTATCCTAAATTTGCACATTGAAAAATCAAACATAATCTTGACAAGCATTTTTATGAATATCTTTGATAATATCAAACAGGCAGCAGACAGACATGGTTTAACCATGAAAGAAGTATGTGCAAAATTAGGAATGACATATGCCCAATTAAGGGAGAGGGTTAATAGCAAAGAGTTTAATTTGGAAGATATAACACAAATTGCTAAGGCAATTGGATGTGATGCTTATGAGTTTATGAGTAACTATAATCCAGAAGTATGGGTTCGTTGCCCTCGGTGTGGTAATCTTTATAGGGTTTTCCCACCCAGCCATAAATCTCCATAAATTGACTTAATGTCAGCTGTTCCCAATGCAGAGGAATAAAAGTGACCTCATTAAGAATTCTTATTGAGAACAATTATTCGTTGATTTTATTACCGACTATGTAAACATAGTCATATTCTATTCCTTTGAAGAATCTTTTGAATACAGTTTCTTTTACAACGTTTCCGTTGTCTATAATTCCGACAGTCCAATCTCCATAGCAGTATGCTATAATAGGATGTTCCAAATCTTGATCCAAAGCCCAACTTACATCTGGTTTTTGGTCATAGGAACCCATAGTATTCTTCCATATAGCGAACAATACTTTGCTATTCTTGCGTGGTTTCCTGGTTTCAACCAATGGACGGAACATCCATTTTTTATCATCGTGTGCTTTTTTTATTGGAATAAAGCCATGGCGTTTCGCATGACGATGAGATTTTATAGATGTACAATATAGCTCTGCAATTTTTATTCTTGTCCGCTTGAAGTGTTTCAAGGTACTTTCAAGCATATATCCTCCGACTTGCATATTTCTAAATATAGATTGTACTTCTGCAAAGTCTATAGTCGCCACTATCTTTTCACGCCGATAGCATAAAAAGGCAATAGCTTTATCCAGATAATGAATGACAAAAAGATTGTTACGCTTGAAAGCACTTTCTGCATTAGAATAATTATAGTCTTCACACCAAGACTTTATATCTTGAAGGTCTTTTTCAATTGGCTTTGTTATAAAAACAATGTCTTCCAATGGCTCATTCATAGGTGATTATTACAGAGATATTAATAACATTGGGAATAATGGTTTTTATTTCCTCTTATTGTCATTTTAAATTTTTATACTTATTTCTTCCCGGGGAGTAGCTTCTATGTCTTCGTCCAATCCCAACAATTCTATAAAATCATAAAACTGACTGAGATAATAAATTTTATCAGGCATTTCCATCAAGATGAAATTCACCAAAGATACTCCAGCCATGGTTAAAAAGTCATGTAAGTCCCTTCTTCCCTTAACTATACGTTCTAACTCATCTTCTGTTATTACAAAGTATATGCAGCAATCGTCATATTCGGGATCCGGTGCGTAACATTCACATTCCAGAAAATCTACATTGACATATCTTACTGCAACGCCGAATTCCATTAGTGATTCATATACAGACCATCCTTTAACTCCAAACCACCTCTTTGTAGCATAACGATATTTAACCCTTGCTCTTTCAATTGTAGGGTCATATTCATCCGAATTTTTAAGACTTGAAGACCCTCGGTCTTTATAGCCCATTCTCTTAAAAATTCTGTCGTTGCCTTTAGAAAAATCTCCCATACTACTCTTCTTTGGTTAGTTTGACATGCAAAATTAACTCATTTTTCATAACTAATCAAATATAATCTTATCATTAGTCCTAAATAATCAAATGACAAACATATAACTATAAATTTTCCATATAAACTGTTCATTTTTCCATTAAATTGTGTACTTTTGCATCAAAATTGATATAACACACATGAACGATTACGCAAAAGCCATAGACGTGAAGGAGATGGGCAAACGCTTCAAGCTGGTCCGTCAGAAGTTGGGAATGACACAGACTAAGATTGCCGAGGAACTGGGCACCTCGCAGTTGATGGTCTTCCGTATGGAAAAGGGTGAGAATGTCCTTTCACCGTTCTTCCTCAGTATGCTGATGTACTACTCTCAGCATGTTTCGCTCGACGGGCTTCTTTCCAAGAAGTTCGATATTGAAGACGAGACCTTGTTCAGCAAGAACTACTCCCTCAATTCCATCGTCAAGGCGAAGCTGTCTCTCCTTCGGGAAGAGATGTTAAGCCAATTTGAGGTAGCAAGTAAAAAAGTCGGTGAGGATTTGGAAGAATCCATCAACCTCCTATAACCATCCCAACAATCATCAGCTATGGCTACAGTCAATGTCTATCAACAATACTTCGCCGCTGAATGTACATTCAACGGTGTTGAACGTCATGCTGCCTCTGTGATGCTGATAGCCACTTCCGAGGAAGGACGAATCAAGTATGACGTGGCGGTTTCTTTCTTCCCTCATGTCTCTGAGGATGACTTTGCTGTTTCCTACGATGCCTATTTCTCCAAGGTTGTGTTCGAGGCACCTGGCCGGAGGTCGAAGAAGCGTGAACAGCAGTTCATGGAAATTATACAAGAAGAAGCTGACTCGTTGGCTGATGAAGCCAATGGAAAGATATTTTGGGATAAACCTCTTATAGAAGCAAGATGAGGATGATGTCCCTGTAAAGGTTGTGCGGGTCCGAGTGCTGAAAACTGGAAACTTTTTGCCATCGGAAGGACTTGTCCTTTGCCCCACTTCCTGACAACTTATTTAAGAATACGAGAACCGTCTCAAAAAGGGCACCGGTCGGGTGTCCTAATTGAGCGCGGCTGTCGTGATGTCGTACCAGGAAACGATTAGCAAATGAAGAACGACCTTATGCTTTACCGATTCCTCAGCGGCAGTGCGCTGAAGGTAATCGCCGTGGTCTCCATGACCATCGACCACGTCGCCTATTACATCCTCAACCAACAGTTGGGGATGGGTGACACTTGGCTTTACGAAACGATGCGGTGCATTGGCCGCTTTGCTTTTCCCATCTTTGCCTTTCTTATCATCGAGGGGTATCATCATACCCGGTATGTCGGGAGATACATGGCGGCATTGTTGCTGACGGCCATTGTTGCTGAGATTCCATGGCAGTTGTTGGGCAACGAGGGCAGCCATAACGTCGTATTCACCTTGTTCCTTGGACTGGTGGTTGTCTTCCTCATTGACCATATCCACGACGCACTATGGCTGATGCTGATGGAAACGGCACTCTTTTCTGTTATCTCCACCATGCTCAATACAGATTACACCTGGCACGGCATCTGTCTGATGGTGGTGTTCTACCTGTTCCGCAAACATAGGGGACTGACCTTGCTCTTCGGCTTTCCATTACTGATGGAATATGGCATCCTCGGCTCAGCCATAGGACTGGCTATTCCCTTGATGTATTCAGGAAGACGCGGTTTCGTCAAAGGGCAATGGATGAAATACCTATTCTATATATATTACCCTCTGCATTTGTCAGTCATCTACCTCTGTTCCCTCTGAATAAGACTCGATGGTTTCTTCAAAGCCATCTAACTTTTCACATATCTATAACTCCAAATTCAAAGCTATGAAAGAATTTACTACACCTATCGACCTCGTAGAAATAGGTCGTCGCTTCAAACTGGTTCGCCAGAAGTTGAAAATGACTCAAACGGATGTTGGAAAACAAATCAACACCTCACAACTAATGATTCACCGCGTTGAGAAAGGATTAACGACAAGATATGGTATCCTTCTCGATTTGATGATGCTCTATTCCACCTACGTTCATGTCAGCGTCTTCTTTGCCGAAAAGTTTAACATCGACAGCATAGAACTGTTCGACAATAGAAAGGTTCGAGTCCTCTTTAATACCACGTTGACAATGCTCCGAGACGAGATCGACCAAAAGTTGAATGACCTGCATGAATCCGTGGCAGAAAAGATGGGAATTTTGCAAGACGCTGTGGACAAAATGCCGAATTGAAGCTATGATG
Organism: uncultured Prevotellaceae bacterium; assembly: GCA_902767775.1. Taxonomy (GTDB): domain Bacteria; phylum Bacteroidota; class Bacteroidia; order Bacteroidales; family Bacteroidaceae; genus Prevotella. The sequence continues at coordinate 88,867 of CACXIP010000020.1, forward strand.
AACTCAATTGCTTAACTTCTCTTACATTACAATGTCCTTGCTATCTGCATTACTTTGGTCACATAGTCTGGGTCTTCCGCATAGCCTATGCGCTGGAGGAACTGGTAGTAATCCCCACCTTTATATTTATATTGCACGTAGTCACGATATGCTTTCACACTCTCCTCCCAGTTGTCGAACTCGTAATAGCCTCCATCTTTCGGATGACGCAAGCCGAAGAGGTTGTTGTTCTCCAGGCAAACCCTCGATGTGAAGTAGCCTGTTTCCAAAAGGGCTTGGGCGATGACGATGCGCGGATGCGACACGCCTTGCTGTTCCAACACCATGGCGAGATTGCCGATGTTCAGGTCAAGCGGCGGTTTCTTGCCGAACTTCAGATACTGTATCTTGTCCTGAAGTCGCGTAATGTAATCATTGAGATAGTCGATGAAGGGTTTGGGGTCAACGCTCCTTCCGTCCTTCCAAATGCGGACATGAAGATGTGGTCCGGTCGATTTCCCCGTGTTGCCCGATATACCTACCACTGTTCCGGCAGGGATGATATCACCCTCGCTCACCAGGATCATGCTCAAATGACCATAAAGACACTCGATGTCTCCGTGTTCTAATACCACGTGGTTGCCATAGCCGTGGTTGCTATGTGCCACCTTTTTCACCACTGCGGGCAGCATGGAATAGACGTTGGCATAAAGGCAGTTCAGGTCGATACCGTCATGGAAGCGTGTGCAATGGAAGATGGGGTCGGTGCGGTAGCCGTAGTTGGAGTTGACTTTGAGGAAGTCGAGCGGCAGACACACATTCAAACGGTCATGCAGCAGCTCCTTCATCATGCTGTCCTTCACGTTGACGAACACGGGCACGTCCCGCTCGATGGCAATCTCATGACCTCTGGCCGAAGTGGCGAACACTTCTTCTTCCCCCTGGTTCCGTTCATCCGACTTGGGGTTCTCCATAGGTGGCTCATCTTCTTTGGGTATAACCTCCCTGACGTTGACGGCACGTCTGGAGTGCCTTGCCGTGTCGGGTGTGATGGTGAAAAACTGTGCTGAAAGCGGTAAAAACGAAAAAAATGATACCATTAGGCAAATTAAATACGATTTTCTATTCATGTATTGATATTTTTGTGTAACTTTGCGGCAAAGATACGAATATTTTTTAACGTACTGATAATGGAAAGAAATTTTTTAGAGGAAGAAATTCCATACGAGAAGATGGAAAAGCTCGGCATCGGCAGGACACAACTGCTTAAAATGCCGAGAGACATTCTCGAACCCCTGATGAACGGTCGCGTAACACCCCTCATCATGACCCGTTACAAGGCAGAGAACGGCAAGGTGATATCCATGCCGATGAAGCTCCAACTGGTCAGGGATGAGTCCGGCACAGTCAACCTGATGACCTACCAAGTCCGCAAAGAGATGGAGAGAGGACAGGTAAGGCTGAGCAACAAGGAGGCCGAGAAGCTCAAAGAGGGTGGCGTGCTTCGAAAGGAGTTGAGAACGGATGGCATCCGTAAGATGAAATACATCCAACTTGACCGGGAGACCAACTCTTTGATGATACGAGAGGCTGCCTCCATCCGGATATCTGACAGGCTCCGAAACGTGGAAAAACTGAAGGACATCGAACTGGGCACCAACCAGAAACAGGCAGTCATGGAGGGCAAGCCCGTCGAACTGTCCGTGGGCGACCAGAAAGTGACCGTCGGTGTCGATTTGCGCGAGCCGCACGGATTCAAGGTCGTCAATGGCGATATGAACGAGTGGGAGCGCCAGATGAAAATCAAGTACGACCACGAGCACGAGGGCTTCATGGGCTACGTGCTGACCGACGAGAACCGCTGGGAATACCAGAAGGTCGTGGAACATCTCTCCCACAAGGAAGAGAAGACCTCCCTCAAAAAAGAGGAAAAGAGAAGCTCCGGACTGAAGCTTTGAAAACTGTCAGTTCACCATTTTCACTGGAGACCGGCGAAAGCCAGGCAGTGGGCAGGAGTGCTTGCCAAGTCTGAGCGGCAACCGGTAGAAGGCTGAGATTCTGGAAAATTCTAAACTTCGAAACAGTACCGAAAATGGGAATGATCTTTATTTCGCCGAAAGGCCTGGGCTGAGAAAGTCCGGCCATCAATGATACTTTATGTTTGTTTTCCCTTTTGCCGTATTCAGGTGAAAGTCTGTCACCATGTCACCCAATGGCAAGGTTCAGGCATTGACGGTGCGTTTTCATTCATTCACAACAATAAATGTAACGCATTATGGCAAGCAAGAAAAAACAAGAAGAGGCAAGGCAGGACGCCCCTCAGGACGAGCAGAAGAACGTCGCTGGGAAAAAATCCGCAAAGACCGACAGCGGCAAGGAAGCCGCCGTTGAGAATGACACTGGGGAAAGAAAGACAACGAGGAAAGAGAAGGGCGAGAAGACACCAACGCTCTCTGAACAGTACAAGTCGCTGAAAGAGAAGCATCCCGATGCCATGCTGCTGTTCCGTTCCGGTGATTTCTACCACACGCTGAACGAGGACGCCAAAAAAGCGTCTGACATTCTCGGCATCACACTGACCAAGCCACGGGCCAAGTCACAGGGCGAGTTCCTGGCATCATTCCCTTACCATGCCCTTGACACCTATCTCCCGAAACTCATCAGGGCCGGGCAGCGCGTAGCCATCGCTGACATGCCGGCCAACACCCAGGAGAAGAAACAAGTTGCCGAGGTGAGGGAGGTAATCGGCAAGGCGGAGAAGAAGGCTGAGGAAACGACCGCCAAGACCGAGGTGAAAACCGAGGCGAAGGCCGGGAAAAAGGCCGACACCCCGAAAGAGGGGGAAGCACAGGAGGCCAAGGCCGAGCGCAAGCCACGCGAACCGCAGATGGTGACTGTCAACGGTCAGAAAGTCTCCCACGCCCATGCCTTCCAGTCGAACATCAACCCCGAGACATGGTACTTCACCGCCAAGCTCGATGGGGTGCAGCTGCGCCCGATGAGGATGCACGCTGAGGACCTGGCTGCCTACCAGAAGAAGGAAATCTCCGTGGAGCAGCTGATGCAGACCTACTATCCCTCCAAGCTGGCTCCGAAGGTGAGCCGTGAGGAGTATGCAGCCAACCACTACCTCTCCGATGGAAGCGCCATCACCAAGATGAACGTGTACAAGGAACATGACGAGACCAGGAAGGACTATGGCCGTTACAAGCTCTATGCCGAGGTGGGCGACCAGAAAATGTCGACCACGATGACCTATGCCGACCTCAATGCGTTCTTCGACCGCACCGTCACTCCCGCTGCCCTCGTGGAGAGGAATTTCGGTGAGAAGCTGCACCTCGCATCCCACTACCAGCAGTTCAAGATGCCGGAGGGTGCCGAAATCAAGGACATCCTCGTGGCCAAGGACAGAAAGTCCGGCCAGTGGTTCATCAGCGTGGACATGGGCGAGCGCGGCAAGACCGACAAGAAGCATCTCTCCTACGATGATGGCTTCTCGCTCTTCAACACCAAGACGGCGACACGAGAGCAACTGGCGGCCAAGTACCTTTCTACGGAAATCAAGGGTCTGATGGCGGCTCCGAAGCTGGAGCAGTCGATGGGCATGAAACGATAGCCCGCAGTTCAAACGTTTTGTCAAACCTTTAATAATGAAAAGACAATGGCAAGGAAAAGTTACGAGGAGCTGGTTCAGCTCAAACAGGAAGGGAGAATCGGCTGGCTGGAGTTCGTCAGGCAAGGCGACAGCGCAGAGGACTTCGCTCAATGGTGCAAGGAACACAACGTCGAACAGACCGAGGAATATGCCGAACTGTATGTGGAGCAGACCGAGGAGCGACTTTGGCAAGAGCAGGAAGGAGCGGTGTAGCCATGTATAAGCGCAAGAACACAGGCAGCACTACGTCAGGTGAACACAAGTCGGCGGGCCAGAAGGCCGTCGACAAGTTCACCGAGATGATGATAACCCGGATGGAGGAGATGAAGGCCGGCGACTGGAAGAAGGGATGGATTGACGGCAAGGCCGTCTTCGGGATGCCGCAGAACATCAGCGGCAGGAACTATTCCGGCTCCAACTCCTTCTTCCTCCAGATGGACGCCGCCATGCACGGCTACCGCACTCCCGTCTATATGACTTTCCTGCAGATTCAGAAAGAGGGGGCGCACGTCAACAAGGGTGCCACGGCGATGCCGGTCATCTACTGGGACTTCACCATCCAGGACAAGGACGGCAAGCGTGTCAGCAGCAGCGACTACCGCAACATGTCCAAGGAGGAGCAGAAACAATATACTGTCATCCCCTTCCTGAAAGCGTACAACGTGTTCAACGTGGAGCAGACGAACCTCGAAGAGGTGAACAAGGAGAAGTACGACAAGCTGATGGCGAGATTCACCGCTCCTGAGATCAAGGATGCGAAGGGCATGTATGAGAACGCCGCCCTCGACCGCCTCTTTGAGCGTCAGGAATGGGTGTGCCCCATACAAGTGGACAGACAGTCTTCGAGTGCCTACTACAGTCCGTCGCGTGACCGCATCGTGGTGCCGATGAAGGAACAGTTCAACATCGGCACCACCCCGGAGGAAACCTACAAGGACGGCATGGAATACTATTCCTCTGCCCTCCATGAGATGGCTCACTCCACGGGCACTCCCGAACGGCTCAACCGCACCAAGGGCGACAAGTTCGGCGACGAGAAATATGCAAAGGAGGAACTGGTCGCCGAATTGACGGCAGCCAACGTGGGTTACGCCATGGGCTTCGACAAGCGAATCCTCGACAACAACGCCGCCTACCTTGACGGATGGATTGACGTGCTGAAGGAGAACCCCAAGTTCATCGTGTCGGTGATGGCCGATGTCAACAAGGCTTCGGCCATGGTGCTGGAAGCGGTGGACAAGCAGCGTATAGCACTTGGCCAGGACCCTCTTCTGGACAAGAACAAAGAGAGGTCTGCCGAACAGCCGGAGGTGGCAAAGACCGAGGTGGCCGTCATGGCTGCAGAACCTGCGGTTGCAAAAACCGAAGGGGTGAAGTTCGAGGATGCCGCCATCATCAAGAAGAAGAACGGCGAGTATGCCATCCGTGCTTCCTACCAGGGTGTGGAGCTGGGCATGAAACCCATCGACCGCGAGACGGGCAACCGCTACTTCCTCATGCCCGAGGGCAAGGAGAAGCAAGCCGTCCTGTCCGCTGAGCTGAACTCCAAATTCGGAAAGGAAATAGTACATTCAGTCCGGCAGGAAAGCCGGAGCATGAAAATCGGTTAGCTTATGGGATTACCTGATTTCAAGGCTCTTAAAGAGAGGGTGGGCATAGATGACGTGGCCTACTACCTGGGCTACCAAGTGAACAGGCAGGCCGGGGTCGGTCGCTTCATCGAGATGGTGCTGCCCGACGGCAACGGAGGACACTCCGACAGCATCGTCATCCGCGAGCCGCACGACAAGGCCAACCAGTTCTATTTCCGTCACAAGGGTTTTGGCAGCGGCGACGTCATCGCCTTCATCCAGGAGAACATCAACCGTTTCAATGAGACGGGGAGGAACCAATGGGAGATTGTCGGGAAAGTGCTGATGAAACTGGCCAACGAGCCGATGCCGGAAATCAACGGCGATTCCTATCTTGGCCGTGTCAGCTATCCCGGACGGCAGTCGTTCGAGCCGGAACGTTGGGAGACGCAGCCGATGTCCGACCACGTCAGAAACGCCTTGCAGTTCATGGCTCCGAGGGGCTTCAACCAATTTACGGCGGAGACCTTCGCCCCGTATATCGTCCGCATCCGCGACACGCAGTCGGAGAGCTACAAGGAGTTCAACATCGGCTTTCCCTACCGTGTGCCAGGCAATGACGAGGTAGTGGGCTACGAGATTCGTGGCTTCGGACAGTATAAGTCGAAAGCTACGGGCACCAACTCCACCACGGCTGCCTGGATTGTCGGCCTGTCTTCCTTCGAGAACCCGAAAGCTGTCAGGAACGTCTATTTCGCCGAAAGCGCCTACGACATCATGGCATTCTACCAGATCAACCACAAGAAACTCGACAAGGAGCGGTCGGTGTTCGTCTCCATCGGAGGCACGTTCTCCGACCAACAGATAAAGGCGGTGATGAACCACTACACAAAAGCCCGTGCGGTGGACTGTTTCGACAACGACATGGCGGGCCAGGTGTATGGCATCCGCATGGCGGCCCTGCTCGAAAACAAGAGCCTGCACGTGGTGCGCACCGACGAGGGCATCCACTTGTCGGTGGAGGGCAAGGACATCCTCCTGCCTCCCGGCAAGGCTACGCTTTCCGAACTGGGCAAGCACGTCAAGCTCAGCGGACGGGTATCCCAGTGGAAACCGCCAAGGGAGTTCAAGGACTGGAATGACGTCATCATGAGAAGGCCGTGGGAGCAACTGGAGACAACGAACAAGTTCCAACGTGACGAAGCGCTGGAGCAGCGACGCAACAAAGGAAGAAAAATGTGACCAACGACATGGGCAAGACAAGCAACAAGACAGTGAACGTAAAGGCGGACTTCAGGCAGTTCCTTGCCGACAACGCCGGACTGATGGCCCTCACGGCCTTCTTCATCGGCGCGATGCCCGTCTATGCAAAAAGAGCTGACCGCTACCTCATGCTGGCAATGGCCGCATTGATGGTGTTCATGCTCTCCATCCTCGTCATCAGATACATTATGCTCGTCAGTGTCCGGTGGATGCTGGAGGACGAGACGCTCTGCCACATCAGGGGCGTGTTCTCCAAGCAGACGGACTACATCGAGCTTTACCGCATCACGGACTACCAGGAGAGCCGCTCCTTCTTTCAACGGCTCCTCGGCATCAAGACCGTGACCGTCTATTCTACCGATAAGTCCGATTCCGTCAGCGACATCCTCGGAGTGCCTGCTGACATGGACTTGATCGGAATGCTCCGAGAGAAAGTGGAAGATTGCAAAAGGGAAAGGAATATCTATGAGATTGCGAACCGTTAGCATGGTGCTCCTCCTTACAATATGTATTGGTGGACACGCACAGCAGACCGACCCGACACTCACCGGCGCGGTGGTGGCGCAGACCGAGATCCTGAAGAAAATCTTCAAGGACAGGGAGAACACGCAGAACAAGATCATCGCTGCCGAAGCGGCGGTGACGGTGGCCATGGAACGCATGCACGAGGTGGAGAACAAGATGCTCGACTACCTCTCCAACGCACAGGGTGCGATGCAGAACCTCTACCAGATCAAGCGTGCCGCCCAACTCGTGGCCACGGAAATCCCGCAGAACATGGTGCTGGTGAAGAACTCCGTGCCGGGACACCTGAAGGGTACGGCCATCGCCCTGCTCGTTTCCGACGAGCTGACCGATGCCGCCACGCAGATGGCAAGCTTGTACCCGTTCATGAAGCAGCTGGTGACCAGCGGCTCCTACAACGTGGACACCTACGACGACCAAGGCAACCCCGTGACGGAGAAGCACAAGGTGAACCTGCTCAGTTCGGCTGAGCGGTACTATGTGGCCAACGAGGTGGTGTCGAAGCTGGAAAGCATCAACACCGACCTGTGGCTGCTCGCCTGGCAGATACGCACGATGTCGTGGCAGGACCTCTGGTATGGTCTCGACCCCGAGGGCTGGGCCATCGCCATGTCGGGCAAGGCCATCGTGGAGAGCCTCATTTACGAGTGGAAATATTTGTGATGTTAGTTTGATATTTGTCATTAGATTTAGGTTTTAGGTAAGTAGTATTTTGTTTCAGGAAACGGCTCGTCTGGCATCGGGGCCACCTCCCTGCCGGGCAGCCTTTCCAAGATTGTTGGTTTTCTTAGGGCTGACTCGTGGACTGGTTATAACGATTTTAGCACTTGGAAAATGACACAAGACAACAACCGACATATCATCGGCAGATGCCCCATCTGCGGCAACGGCTCCGTCATCGAAGCTTCTGGTGCCTTCTTTTGTGATGGAGGCAGGATGCCCGATGGCAGGAAGTGCGGATTCAGAATTTTCAGGAAGATACACGGTGTCGAGCTTGACGCGGCCCTCGTGAGTCAGTTGATCACGGAGGGGAGCACCAACGAGATGCCCATGGTGAACCACAGCGGACAGACCTTCATGGCAAGGTTTGTCATCGTCGGCGGCAGGGTGGACGTGCGCGTAAGGGCGCATGTCCTGCATGGCCGCTGTCCCGTCTGCGGTGGCAGGGTGCTGAGGACGAGCAAGGGCTATGCCTGTGAGTACAGCCTTGGCAGAAAGGCGCAGTGCACCTTCCACGTCACGGGGTTGATTCACAGCCGTTTCATCAGCGAGAGCGAGATGGAGAGCTTCCTCGAAGGGGAGCAGCAGGTGCTCGACGGCTTCACGTCCCTCGACGGGAAGGTTTTCTCTTCCTTGTTGGTCGTGAAGGATGACGGCATCGTGGGTCTCGACTCGAAGGTCACGATATGCCCCACCTGTGGCGGCAACATCCTTGCCGGCCCCATCGCATACAACTGCTCCAACTTCAAGAATCCCGAGGTGAATTGCAACTTCTCCCTTTGGCGCAACATCGCCGGACACCATGTGTCTGCCGAGGAGATGCGCCAGATTTGCGAGGAGGGACGCACACGCGAGCCGCTGGAGCTGTTCCAGAATAACGGGGCGGTCTATTTCCAACGGCTGGGATTGACCCCAGACAGGAAGAAGGTCATCAAGATATGATTATTCATCAAAAAACGACATATCATGAACAAGAACGAATTGATTTCAGGTGCGGCCAACAGGTGTGGCCGACCGCAGACGATTGTAAAGGAATGCCTCGATGCCATCCTGTGCATCGTGAGTGAGGAACTGTCGAAAGGCGGTGAAGTGAAGATCCTGGAGTTCGGAAGACTCTACTGCAGGGAGAAGAAGGCGCATACCGTCAAGATTCCGTCAGGCAAGGTCATTGAGGTACCTGCCAAGAACGTGGTGCGCTTCAAGGCTTACTCGCATTTCAACCATTACTCCACCAAATACTGACGGCCATGAGGAGAAAAGCTTTTCTTTTTTCCCTCCTAGTCATCGCGCTGCTCGCCTCGTGCGACCGCAAGGCAAGGATGGCTGGGCTGGCGGAGGAGAACATCCGTATGTCGATGGACTCCCCCGACGGCTTCGCCATCACGGCCATCTCGGAGCCGGACTCGGCGTTCGGCGTGAACTACCTCTCTCAGCATGAGGTGAACGGCATCACGGCCATCATGCAGAGCGTGACCGCCCTCATCATGGACCGGACGAACAACATGACGGCTTTCAATCCCGACGACCACTATGTGATGAGCCTGGCCGAAAGGCAGATGAAGGCGATGACGGACCTGCGCACGATGGTCTACAAGACCAACGAGAAAGGCGAGTGGTCGGGATGGAAGCTGCGTGTGGACTACAAGGCGAAGGACAAATACGGCAACACCTACCGCGCTGAGCGGTGGCTGTTTTTCGACAAGGACGGCAAGGCCATCCACAAGTCCTTCGAACTGCCCTTGCCATAAGACAATCATAGAAACGCAAATCATCAAAGACAAATGTTTGGCATTGGAAAGAGAGACAAGAACATGAACCCTGACTTATATCAGATACAAAGGGCGAAGGAGGACTACGTGCTGGTGCATGACCATTTTACGGCGAACCCGGAACTGTTGGATGACGTCACCACAAGGTGCATCTACAACTCGCTGATGGCCGTTGAGACTCCCGAGAGCCTGGAGCATTGGCTGAATGCCATCGCAAAGACTGACCTCTCGCTGGACAACGTGAAAGAACTGGCATCCGGCGTGATGTGGGAGAACATACTCGGCCACTACGAGCGGCTGGTGAGAGGACTGTCCGGGGAAGAACGGGCGTTGTTGGCCAAGGACATGGCGGCCATCCGCAATGCCGGCTATGCCGACTATTTCAACCGGGACATCATGAAGCTCGGCTACGACATGCTGAGTGCGAAAGAGCAACATCGTGATGCTATCATCATCCTCAACGACCAAATTGACAACCATGTGGCCATCGGTGCCGATGCGGACAAGCTGTTCGAGCAGTTCGGCTGGCAGACGGCGACTGTTGTGGTGGGTGGCTCACGGCTGAGTCTGATGCCCATCTGTGATGACATCCTGCAGATAAAAGGTTTGTTCAACTTCCACTTGACGGAAACCTCGGTGGACTTGCTCGACATCCGGGTGTCCGACCCGATGGAGGCGCAGCTGTCCATCGCGCAGCAGACCATCGACGCCTTCCGCAGGAGGGTTGATGGCGAGGAAGTGATTTTTCCCATCAAGGACTTGAAGTACAATACCTTCAAGCGTGGCATCGAACATGCCTACCGCTATCCCTTCGTGGAGAAATCAGGCGACTCATTGACGCTGTTCCGTTCCGATGCCGTGAGGGAGAGCGTGGTCAAGGGACAGTCGTGGAACGTGTGCCTTGAAAAGGTTCCCATGCTGACCACCCTTGCCCAACACTTGCACCTCTTGATGCACGACGCGGAAAAGAGGGAAAGTCTTATCGGCATGGGTGCCATGACCAACTGCGATATCCGCTCGCTGCTCTCTTTCGAGGATTTCAAGGCGCAACAGAAAAGGAATCCCCTAAAGAGGATCCTGATTGACCAAGGCTCTTTCTACGAGTCGTACCAGGCTGACGCTGTCTCCCTGGCCCGTGAGTTCCGTCTTCCCCTCTGGTCGAGGGACTGCGGCATCTACGGCGAAGTGCCCATGCTGCTGGTTTCTTCGCAGATGGCGGGCTATGTCTTGGACATGTGCAACAACGTGGTGGCTGTGAAACCGAGAATCAACGACAGGGTCAGCAGGATGTACCTGAAGCCGTCATACCTGAACGATTTCCTGCAAATGACGGAGGTGTTCGAGAACCCGGGCATCTTCGTGAAGAAGGATGGCAGCTATGCCGTCAGTGCCTCTCGTGACGGCGTCGAGTTGCCCATGAGGGAGATTCCCAAGGAGATGGGCGACCGGTATATGAATATGTCCGACGGCCTGGCAAAGAAAGTCTATCTGAACGGCATCCTGCACACGGCCTACGACAAGGTGCAAAGACAAGACAATCCACTAACACTACAAATAAAATAAAATGGAAATGACAATCAAGAAAAAAACGTATGTCGCTCCCGAAGCGGAGCTTTGTGAGAACTTCTGCCAGCCCTTCATGATCAACATCGGTTCGGGCGAGACCACTCCCGAGGAATCGGATGCCAACAACTCCTTTTTTGAGGATGTTGAAGAGGGCAAGGACCATTCTTTCAGCGTATGGGATGAGATGTGATGACGCTCTGGCAAGGCTGTCTTTCATTTCATCAACAACAAGGTTTTACTAAAAATTCAAAATGTTATGAGAAGAATTTTCTACCTGATGGGCGTGCTCATGGTCACGCTCAACGCTAATGCTGCTGTGGGTGATGCGTTCACCCTCAACGACCTGACCTATACCGTCTTGACCGAGGATGCCGGCACTTCGACTGGCACAGTGTCTGTCAAGGCGGCCAACACTTCCATTTCGGGCGCGGTGGTGATACCTGAAACCGTCACGAACGGTGGCGTCAGCTACACCGTAACAGCCTTCGAATCGAGGGCTTTCCGCACCTGTGAGGAAATCACCTCCGTCTCTGTTCCCAACACCCTGACCAACTGGGACACTGACCGTATCTTCAGCACCTGCACGAAACTCGTGGACGTGAACATCCCCGAGGGGGTGACCGTCATGCAGATGTCCACTTTCAACACTTGTCCGAGCTTGGGGCATATCACCTTGCCTGAGTCATTGGGAAACCTTAGTGGTGCGATGTTCTATTCGGCACATGTCCAGAGGCTGACCATCAAGAACCGCAACATAACGTTCAACGGCTCGAACGGCTACGGCGATGCCTTCGATGTCTATTCTTGTGTCGATACGCTGGAGTTCAATCCTGCTTACAACCTTTATGAGAGGTGGCACTACGGCAAGCGTGGTACCCGTGGCGTGCGCATCAAGTGCTTCGACTATCCGGA
>CACXIP010000021.1 GCA_902767775.1 uncultured Prevotellaceae bacterium
AAATCCTTACAATAAAAAACATACTACAACGGAGGCGACAGCCGACGTTCATTTGTTATATCCCATTTTTGTTTGCCTTATGGCAATGAGGACTTCGCTCAGGAAAATGGATAAAAAGGATGAAAAAACTTGCGTATGGGGAAGCGAGAAAAAGTGCCAAGGCACTCACAAAAAAGAAGAAAAAATTCTTGAATTTTCCAATCTGTGATAATGATGAAACTCCCGAATTTTCGAATTAGAGAATTGTTGTGGTGAGAAGAGAATTAAAAAACTTCGCTCAGGAATGAGGCACCTAAGGCGGAAATGATAAGAAAAATGATAAGAAAATGATAAGATAATATTTTTTACAATTTTCTATTCTATTTTTTTGTCATTTGACTTCCCCTTCGGCCGTCGACCGTTGGTTCTACCCGTAAGGCACTCTCTTTCTTGATTCCTTTGTTCCCTTGAAAAATACACCAATGATATTATAACAAAAGGGCAGTGCAACGTTGTAGAGACGTGATACATCACGTCTCCCACCAAGAATGTAATGAAAAAAACCGCATATCACTGAGACGCAATATATTGCGTCTCTACAGACTGAGCACAAAATTCTTGAATTTCTGCGTTCTTCGTGGGTCTTCGACAAACAAAGGTCGACGTGCGAAGCGGAAGTCAAATCTCTCTATAGAGTGAAAGATATAAATAACTCCCGAATTGGCGAATTAGAGAATTGTTGAGGTGGGAGATGATAGAATAAAAAAACGCTTCGCTTAGGAAAAAGGATAAAAAGGATGAAAAAACTTGCGTATGGGGAAGCGAGAAAAAGTGCCAAGGCACTCACAAAAAAGAAGAAAAAATTCTTGAATTTTCTAATCTATGATAATGATGAAACTCCCGAATTTTCGAATTGGAGAATTGTTGCTCGTGGCAGTGATAAGTTGCGAATTTTCGAATTGGAGAATTGTTGCTCGTGGCAGTGATGAAACTCCCGAATTTTCGAATTGGAGAATTGTTGCTCGTGACAGTGATAAAAAATCACGAATTTTCGAATTGGAGAATTGTTGCTCGTGACAGTGATAAAAAATCACGAATTTTCGAATTGGAGAATTGTTGCTCGTGGCAGTGATGAAACTCAGGAATTGGCGAATTGGAGAATGGTTGTACACTTTCTGCAACAGTTGAAACATAAAGTTCTTGAAAATAAATGTGGTAAAAAGAAGTACTTATACTATCTTTGTAGGCAAATATGATGAACATGAAAAAATCTGTGATAATGTTTTGTCTACTTACTGCCACGATAGCAACATGGGCAGATGGAACACGGGGAATCGGACAATATCCGGGTTCGCCAAGTGAGTATTATGCTCCAACTGTCAGTTGGTTGAGGGGCAATGGGGAACTCAGCAATGTAGCGCTGCACCGCGTGGCGTATGCCTCTTCAGCACTCGATTACAATCATGTGGCACATTTGGTGACAGACGGACTGTGTGACCAACGTGAGCCCGCGACACTATCGGTAAGCACGCCGAATGGGATCTTGCCTCGGAAGGAAGCGGAATGGGCAATTGATGGTGGTAAGTACTCACGGAATATCCTGATGGGAAGCCATTCCTGGCTGCAATACGACTGGAACGACAATGCTCCCGCCATCTGTCCGGCAAGACTCAAGATTCAGGGCATGGCGATATATGATGACAAGGTCGCAAAAAAAGGATATAGCCTACGTGTGCAGATGTCTGCTGACCAGAAGAACTGGCAGACCATTGGAGAGCTGAAGGGCAACGGTCTGCCAGGAGAGTTGCTGCATTACAAGCTTCACTCCGACCCCAACAAGCAGGAGGAACAAAACCTGTTGCCCGCCCGAGTATTGCAGGAGACCATCCGATTGAACACACCTTGTTTGGCCAATCACCTGCGGGTGTTGTTTGACATGGAGGGAACAGCCCACTGGGACATCCGCGAGTTGCAGTTCACAGATGCCGAAGGCAAAGAAGTGGAATTGCTGTCTTCTCGACAGTTTTGCAGCATGTGGATAAGCAATGGTGGTGGTGAGCAGTGGCTTTATACCGACCTGGGCAGTGTCTTGCCTATCGAACAAGTGAAACTCCACTGGTATCAGGCACCCAAACGGGGGCGTATCCAAGTGTCTGACGATGCCCATTCATGGACTACAATAGCAGACATCTCCGCAGAAGCCATTCCTAAAACCAACTGCCGCTATGTAAGGCTGCTGATGGAGGAAGCGGGAGAGGCTGGCTATTACGCATTGCGTGAGATGGAGGTGCTGTCGCGCCAGCAAAAGCAATATATCCCACATGCCGTAGCAGGCAAACGGGGTGACCGCTATGAACTGAGCGGTGGCAACTGGCGGTTGCAGCGAGCCTCGGAGGTGAATGCCACTGGTGAGGAAATAGCCACCAAGGGCTATGACACCAGCAAGTGGATAGTTGCCACAGTGCCCGGAACGGTGCTTGCCTCGTATATCAATATCGGTGCGGTACCGAATCCCAACTATGCTGATGATGTGGACCAGATATCGGAGTCGTTTTTCCGTTCCAACTTCTGGTATCGTGATGAGTTTGAAGTCACTGAACTCGCAGAAAACGGTCAGCAATGGCTCAATTTCGACGGCATCAACTGGAAGGCCAACGTCTTTCTGAACGGGCAGTATCTGGGACGCATCGAAGGAGCCTTCATGCGGGGAAAATTCAACGTGACAGGGCTGCTTCACAAGGGTGCCAACTATCTCGCCGTGGAGATCATCTGCAATGACCACTTTGCTGCCATCAAGGAGAAAGACGAGAACACGACACAGTTCAACGGCGGCATTCTTGGAGCAGACAATCCAACATTCCACGCATCAGTGGGGTGGGATTGGATTACTACCGTCCGTGGCCGTGAGTCAGGTATTTGGAATGAGGTGTATCTGACTTCTACGGGTATGGTGTCTGTCAGCGACCCCTATGTCAGAACGGTGATTTCGGAAGACCACAAGGCGGTTGCCTTGCATCCGTCAGTTTTTGTTCGCAACAGCGGCAGCAAGGCCGTCAAAGGTACGTTGAGCGGATACATCGGCGATGTGCGTTTTGAAAAGACCGTCACCTTGCCAGCCCAAGCAGAACAGGAAATAACCTTTGCCCCGGAGCAGTTCCCCCAACTGACGGGCGGCAACTTCCGGCTATGGTGGCCCAACGGCTATGGCGAGCCTTATCTCTATGATGCAGGCTTCGCATTCACCCCAGAAGCCACCTCCGTCTCCACCGCCATCAGTTACAAGACCGGACTGAGAGAGATGAAGTATGTGGATGCGAAGGACTCCCTGCGCATCTACGTGAATGGCCGCCGCTTCATACCGCTCGGTGGCAACTGGGGATTTGACGAACACAACCTGCTCTATCGTTCACGTGAATATGACATCGCAGTGGGGTATCACCGTGACATGAACTTCACGATGATACGCAACTGGGTGGGGCAGATAGGTGACGAGGCATTCTATGACGCCTGCGACCGCCACGGCATCATGATATGGCAGGACTTCTGGCTGGCCAATCCCGCAGACGGACCAGACCCATACGACGACGCCCTCTTTCTCTGCAACGCCTACGACTACACCCGCCGTATGCGTTCTCATGCCAGCATCGGACTCTATTGCGGCCGCAACGAGGGATTCCCGCCCGATGCCATCGACCGCAAACTGCGTGAATATGTCTATCAGCTTGCACCAGGCATGGAGTATATCTCGCACTCTTCTTCCGAGGGTGTCAGCGGCGGCGGTCCATACCGAGCCTTGACGATGAAGGAGTATTTCGGGAAGCAGAGCGGCAAGATACACTCTGAACGAGGCATGCCCAACGTGATGAACATAGAGAGTCTGCGCCGCACGTTCAGTCCTGATGCCCTCTGGCCCCAGTCGCTCCAGTGGGGACAGCATGACTTCACGCTGCAGGGAGCACAGCGCGCATCGGAATTCAACCGGTTGGTCAAGGAAGGATTTGGTGAGGCGAAGAGTGCCGAGGAGTTCAGCCGTTGGGCGCAACTCATCAACTACAATGGCTATCGCGGCATGTTTGAGTCGACGAGCAAGAGCCGTGCTGGTCTGCTGCTTTGGATGAGCCATCCCTGTTGGCCGTCGATGGTGTGGCAAATCTACGATTACTATTTTGAACCAACAGCCGCATACTTCGGAGCGAAGAAAGCCTGTGAACCGCTCCACATCCAGTACAACGCCCTGACAGACAGCATAGAGATGGTGAATCATTCTGCCGGCAACCAGACGAAAATCAATGCCACAGCCACCATCTTCGACCTCAACGGAAAGCGTGTCAGTCAGAAGAAGACTCAAGTGAACAGTGCTGACGACAGCACCCAGGCATGGCTGAAACTGTCAGAATTGATGCCCAGAGTGACGACGGATGTCTATTTCCTGCGTTTGCAACTGTCTGACAAGAACGGCATCTTGTCAGAGAATCTCTATATCATGGGACGCAAGGAGAATGATTACCGCGCACTGTCGTCCCTGCCAAAGCCCATGTTGCACCAACAGGTAAAAATCAGCGGCGAACAAGCAGAAGTGATACTTAAGAATACGGGAAAGACACCCGCCGTATTCCTTCGCCTGAACCTGAAAGGCGAGGACGGCGAACAAATCCTGCCCGTCGTCTACAGTGACAACTACCTGACCTTGATGCCCGGTGAGCAGCGCACTGTCACCATCACATGGAAACGACAGGACACCCGCGGTCAGCAACCCCGTATTGAAATCACATCCCTCTAAAACAGCTGTATCCTACAGGTCGTTTACTCTGCAACAATTGACATGCTGCCGGCAGTCAAGCCATCAGACTGGACCGTAAGGGTGAGTGTCGATGGCTGTCGGTTGCTCTGGATGAGAACCTGAGCCAGACCGTTGAAGGCGGGGATGCTGAAATCGTGACAGTCTCGCTGCTTGGGATGGTCCTCTCCCAAAAATGAGGGGTCGCCATTGCCGGCTCCGAGGATATGGCCTTCGCCCTCCAGCCGGAATTTGAGCATGGGACAGGCATCGGGCACGACACGTCCCTTGGCATCCTGCACCTCGATGGTTACCACAGCCATATCGCGACCGTCGGCAGTGATAGCGGTGCGGTCGGCCTTCACAATGATTTTGCTGGCGGGTTTGGTGGTCTCGATGGTCTGAGTCATCACACGTCTGCCGTTTTTATAGCCGACAGCAACCACCTTGCCCGGTTTGTAGGTGGCTTTCCATTTCAGGTGCCCATTCTTGGGCATCGGCTGGCGGCCCATTTTTTTGCCATTTACCATCAGTTCCACTTCATCGCAGTTGCTGTATGCCCACAATTCCACCTCTTCTCCCTCGTGACCAGCCAGGTTCCAGTGAGGGAAGATGTGCAGCACGGGTTCGTCCGTCCACCATGACTTCAGATACCATGCCTCGTCTTTCCAAAATCCGCAATAGTCCATGATGCCGAACTCCGAGTCATGGGCAGGGAACGAGAGCGGGTTGGGCTCACCCCGGTAGTCGAAGCCTGTCCAGTAGAAGATACCGGCAGCCCATGGGCGCTCAGCATAGAATTTCCATCCGCGTTCGATGACATTTTCCACATGATGGTGGGTAGTGTCGCGGTTCATGGAAACCATGTGACCTGGCACATCCTTTGAATTGAAATAGATGCCGCGTGTGCCACAGCCCGTGGTCTCCTCAGTGCCCACAATCTTCCACGAGGGATTTTGCTGCTTGCGCACATCGACATTGTTTTGCTGGATGTAGTTGAATCCCACCACGTCAAGGCCTTTAATCATCTCGCCACCACCGGCGTTGGCAATGGTGGAGTGACGTGTCGGGTCGAGCAGACGGGTATACTCGCGCATTGCCTCTGCCACCCGGCGTCCGGTCACCGTGTTCTCCATGCCCCATTCCTCGTTGCCGTCGCTCCATAAGATAACCGATGGGTGATTGCGGTCGCGCTTAATCATGTTCTCCAGCAGACGCTGATGCTCGGCATTGATGCCGGAGAGGCGGTTCTCGTCAATGACCAAAATACCCTCGCGGTCGCAAATGTCGAGCAGGGCAGGGGTCATGGGGTTGTGCGAGGCACGATAGGCGTTGCAACCCAATTCTTTCAGTTTTTTGATGCGCCATGCCTGCAAGGCATTGGGGATGGCGGCCCCCACACCGGCATGGTCTTGGTGCAGGTTGACGCCTTTCAGTTTCAGCTGCTTCCCGTTGAGCAGGAAGCCACGGTCGGCATCGAACTCAACCTGGCGAATGCCCATAGTGGTCTCATATACATCATTGACCTTGCCATCCACCATGACCGTTGTCTCCACCTTATACAGATAGGGGTCGGTCGTACTCCAGAGATGCGGATGGCTGATGTCGAACTGCTGTTTGCAACCGAGGGTTTCCTTCGGCTTCAGCGTCAGCGATTCCATATTGCTCTTCGCCACCTCACGCCCCTCAGCATCCAGCAGGCGCTGGCTCACCTGACAGGTCTGGGAGGTCAGCGAACTGTTGCTGACTTCTGTCTCAACGTGCAGTGTAGCCTTGGCATAAGGTTGTGTCAGGTCGGCATAGACAAAGGTGCCGAAAGGAGCCACACTGACGGCAGCGGTTTTCAAGAGCCAGGCATCGCGGTAGATGCCAGCCCCCTCATAAAACCACCCTTCCTCAAGGGAGGCATCGGCGCGGACACAAATCAGGTTGTCGCCACCATAGTTCACATACTCGGTCACGTCGTATACCTGCGTGGCATAGCCGCTGGGTTCTGTTCCCATGTAAAAGCCGTTGAACCAGATACGGGCATTGCGGAAGATGCCGTCGAATTGCAGGGCGATATGCTTTCCAAGGTCTTCTGCGGGAATCTGAATCACCTTGCGATACCATCCCACGCTGGTCTCCGGATATTTATAGCCAACAGTTTTGTATCCATGCGAGTGACTTGCCGACTGTGCATAGGGCAGAATGGTCACCCAGTCATGTGGCACCTCTACCGTCTGCCATGCTGTGTCATCAAACTTGCTGGAATAGGGACCCTCATTGTGAATGGAGTTGGCCTTCGTCAGATAGTTGAAATACTCCGTGCCACAGCCAAAGTCCTTGGCGGGGTCGGCTGCGTTGCCAAAAGCGAACTTCCAATCCTCATTAAGAAGGATTTTCTCTCTCACGTTTTGTGCATTGATGCCAATGGCAACCATCCATGTCACCACTGCAAACAGGATTCTTCTGCTGGTCATAAGGCTATCTTTTTATAGGTCCAATCTGTATGCCACGACATCATGGCTCTTGACGGTGATTTTCCGTTCAGTCTTGTTTTTTACAGAAGTCTTGCCCTCCTGCTTGTGCGTCCACAGGTTGTAGACTTTATATACTTGGGTATCCAGTTTGGTGCTGCGTCCACTCACCTCCTTGTCCGTCAGGTTAAGGTCCTGCCAGTTGAGTTCGCACGTGATATCCTGCTGAGTGGGGTTCAGAATGGTGAAAGCCCAGCTGCCGTTTGCCAATGGCTTGAGCCAGAACTGCAAGCCGCCGCGGTCCATGCAGTGCCAACCTTGCACGCCCAATGCGTCTTGGTCGATGGCTATCATCTCCTTGTTCATCAGAATGTTGCGAGTTGCCTCACTCATATTGCGCAGGTCATTGCCGAGAATCAGCGGACTTGCCATCATGCACCACATCGTGAAGTGGGCGCGGTCTTCATTCTCCGACATCCCATTGCCCACCTCCAGCATGTCGGGGTCGTTCCAATAGCCAGGACCGGCATACTGGCGGAGGCTGTCGTTGAAGGCGATGCACTGCATGACACCAAACTGGCTGTAACCAGCCTCGAAGACGCGGAGCGAGTCGAAACTGCACCAGATGTCAGGTGTGGTCCGCCACGAATGGCCTATCTCGCGAGCCCATTTCCAAGGCTTGCTGTTGCCCCATTCGCACATGCTCAGGAATATGGGGCGCCCACTTGCCCGCAGGGCATCGCTGATGAGTTGGTACGCTCCCTGGGGATTGACATTGGTGGTGTTGCACCAGTCATATTTCAGATAGTCCACTCCCCATCGGGCATACTGCAGGGCATCCTGATACTCATGTCCCAATGAGCCAGGCATATTGGCGCAGGTGCCTGTACCAGCATCGCTGTAGATGCCCAGTTTCAGACCTTTTGAATGAACGTAGTCGGCTAAGGCTTTCATGCCGTTGGGAAACTTCTTGGGGTCAGCCTGGATGAACCCATCCTTGTCGCGTTGCCCATGCCAGCAGTCATCGATATTGATGTAGGTATACCCAGCATCGCGAAGGCCGCTTTCCACCATTGCATCGGCAATGCCTTTGATGATGTCTTCGGAAATGTTTCCCTGAAACTTGTTCCAAGTGCTCCAACCCATCTGTGGCGTGTCTGCCAGATGTTCCCATTTCTGTGCCTTTACCGGCATCGCCATCAGTCCGAGCAAAGCGATGACGATGGCCATACGATTCATTTTTCCCATGATAAGTGTTTGTTATGCTTTAAATTTGTCCGAGAAGATTCTCGCATTTAATAAAATAGATTTAGTAGTGGTGCAAAGGTAGCAAAAAAAGAGAAAATGTTGCACAAAAAGAGTATCTTTGCAAATATTTTTCAATGGCAGTTGAACTGTTTTTACATGTAAGATGATGAAACCCATAAAAACTCTATTGATGTTTGCCTGCATGATGGGCGCCATGGCAAGTTGTGATACCCCTGAGACCATTGCCCAATGGTATCCTCGATATGTGGAGCCGCGTATCGGTACGGCTCATTGCCGCTATTTCCACTTCGCTCCCGGAGCCATGCCCTTCGGAATGGCCAAGCCCGGACCCAGTACCAACGGCCATCTGGGCAACAAGGATGGTTGGGAGGCAACGGGCTATGATTACCGCGATGGTTCCATCGAGGGTTTCCCCTGCACGTGCAGGAGTACCGCCTCAACGGCAAGAAACTCAAAGAGCCGCACATCCCCTTTGCCGATGTGGTCAAGGGAGGCAAATTAAAGATAAAGATGGGTGCGGAACCGGTGGATAAATACTAAAGGTTCTCTTCCGCTTGTGTTTTTGCTGCCATGTCCTCACCGCCGAGGATGTCGGTGATGGTTGCGGTGACATCGGTGACGTCAATGATGCCGTTGCCATCGTAGTCGGCATTGATTTCGTTGAAGGGCTCGGGATGCTCCTCCATGATATAGCGCACGATGAGCATGATGTCGGCGATGTTGACCTTTTCATCAACATTGGCGTCGCCCGGCAATTTCACAAAGGGAATCTCAGGGATAGGATTGTCGATGTCTATCGCCAGCAGTTCGGGTGAGTCGGCGCTGCTGCCGGTGAGGTAGGCACGGAACGAAGCCACGCTGCTGGCTTCCTCATTATGGCGGAGGCGGTTGCCGTCGAAAGTGTAGATGTTGGCAAGTGAGTTTTCGACATTCGTGCCGTGCAACGTGTAGTTGCCAGCCACCACCTGAATACTATCTGCGATGGTGGGGGAGACGGTGCACCTCTGAGCCTCGAAGGTCAGTTTCTTACCCACAAGAACGGTGTCGTAAGCCATGAGGTATGGAGTGTATTCCTCCAGTTCGGTGATGAAGGCGGTTGCCACGATGGTGTCATTCACCCCAGTCATTTCAAGGATGCGCAGATGGCTGTCGACGTCTTTCTCGTTGACTCTTGGTAGGATGCTCTCATCGTCGGCCTTGATTTCGGCAGGCTTGAAAGGCAGGGCAATGGTGGTCCACACCAGGGAGTCGCTGTCGCTGAGCTCACGTGAATAGGTCACCTTGCCAAATGTCATCTCACGCGGTATGAGGTAGTCGTAACCATCGGTAAGGGTAAGGTTGCGGCCCTGTCCAGAACCATCCACGTAGTTCGTCTCCTTCAGACTCTTGGGCATGGTGGTGTTGAGCATGTAGATGGTGTTGGGGTTGCTGTTGGGTTTCACATCCTTGGTGTAGGAGTTGGCAAGGATGATGGCAAGCGCGTCCTCGGGCACCTGGAAAGTGGCTGACGTCGATTTGATGACGCTCATCTCTCCCGTCTTGGTCCAGTAGATGGCACCTTTGGCTATCTCATAGACATCCGTACTGTCGCACACCCATGAATAGTTTCCTGTTTGGTGGATGCTGAGGATACGGAAATCCTCGGTGTTGTCCAGCATATGCTCAATGGGGATGACGATGCTGTCGCCAGCGGCGATGCTCACCGTGTCGCTCCACAATGGGGTGATGTTGTCCAGTTTGTCACCCATATTGAACTTAACCACTCCGTTGTAGGCAGTCTTGCCCTTGTTGCTCACAACGAGCCTTCCCATCAGGCGGTCGCCCACGATGGTGGTGTTGTCTTCGTCAAGGTTGTCGATGTCGACGCGCTTGCTGAGGCTCACCTGTGTGGTCTTGTCGTTGGTATAGAAGTACTGGCTGTCGTATTCATCGACGGACAGATAGAAACGGTCTTTTGACAGGTTGAGTGTCTGGTCCTCGGGAATGAACAACTCGTAGTGCATATGCGCCTGTGGGACAACAGAAAGGTCGTCATGGCAAACTTCCGTGATGACTTTGGTCTTGGAATTGTATTTCCTGAGGTAGATGGGACCGAAAAACTCCTCATCGTTGTTGTCGAAGTCGATATGGAGGAATGACTTGTCAATCCACAGTGCGTTGACAGTGAAATCGGCCTTGGGAACCGGTGTAAGTGTGAGTTGTGTGCCGTTGATGACCACGTCGATATAGTTCTTGTCAGTTCCGCCCATAGGAGTCCACTCAGCAGAGTTTTTTTCCTTGTAAATAGCCTTGATGGTGTAATGTCCTTCGGAGATATTGGCACCAATGCTGGCTGAGGTCACCTCAAGTTCTTTTTTCCTGCCAGCGGTGAATGTGCTGGTGATGGTGGTAGGCTTCAGTACGGAGACAAGGGTACCCATGTCGTCGAAGAGTCCAAAGGCATGATAGAATGCTTTCTGGTCGGGGAGGGTGTTGATGACCGACTGTTGGAAAATAATGTCTGTGAAGGCGGACTTGTTGTCTGCACGGGTGTACAGACGACCGTTTTTCAAACTTGGACGGCTATATGCTCTCAGTTCCTCTGCTGGCAGCACATATCCGTCCTCGCCAACAGCCTGGATGCCTATCACAGCGGCTTGGTTGAGGGTGAGGTGGTAGTTCTTCACATTGGGATTGAGGCCTTCGCCTTTGGCATGGGCTGAGGTCAGC
This sequence comes from uncultured Prevotellaceae bacterium, assembly GCA_902767775.1. Taxonomy (GTDB): domain Bacteria; phylum Bacteroidota; class Bacteroidia; order Bacteroidales; family Bacteroidaceae; genus Prevotella. Next base: position 11,194 of record CACXIP010000021.1, read on the forward strand.
AGATAGTAGCCGTCGCCTGCTCCCAGCCAGCCCCAGTTGATGTGGAAGAAACCCTTTCCATCATAGCCGTCGCAGATGAAAGCATGGCCTGCATTGATGTTGGTGTTGGCAGAGTAGATGACGGGTCGGTTGTTCTTGAGTTCGTTCACAAGCAGGTTGTCCCAACCCTCTATATCGTATGATTCACGCAGCACATAGTGCATGGTGTTGGCATAGCCAAAATACTTGGTCAGACTCTCCGGAACATCGAAGACATACGAGCTCGATGTGTTTTCCTTATAGTCCATGTTGACGGAGTGGCCGCAGTAGACCATCAGCTTGGCAATCTCGTCAGTGACTTCCTCAGGGGTGGTCTCCGTCACTTCGGGGGTAATCAGGTCCCAGTTGAAGGAGGTGGCGGACAGTTGGGGAATGGACTGCTTTGCCGTAGTCGTCACATAGGAGGGAATGGTGGTTGTGTTGCCGGTGGGGTGGCGGTGAAAATACAGTAACTGAGCCATTGCCGTTGCTGTACAGCCAGTGGGACTTTGAACACCATTGATGGTTGGACAGTATTTGTTGTAGGGAGCCCCTTGTCCCCACTGGGTGGTGATAAGCGGTTCGATAACATCGGTGGGATGGATATTTTGTGCCTTGGCTTTGAGAGGTCTTGATGCCAGCTGGATGTCGGCAGAAAGGGTAGCGTCAATATCTGTTGTCCATTGGTTCAGCCATGCCCGCATATTGTCGGGCATCTGCTCGGCATCGAAATCTCCGTTGTCGCTGTAACCGATGACCTCGTCGGTGCTGTCGTCGCCAGAAAGGACGACAAAACCACCGCCATGCCCCATATTGACGACATAGAGGCATGGTTCACCAGAAGCCCTTTTAGTTTGATAGGCTATCTTGATGTCAGTCGGTTTTCCGGCAAGGCGCTTACCCGCCATCAGACGGGCTTTACTCAGTGCCTGAGTGGGTGATATAGGATTGGCTATCATGTACAAAGAAAACAGTGTCATGACTGCCATAAGGAATATCCTTCTCATTCAATTTTGTTTAAACGGCTGCAAATTTAGCAATAATTATTGAGAAACATCCCCCATCACTTTCATAAAAATGATTAAACGCCACTACTTTGATTACTTTTCACGTGTAATTACGTCATTATTATGATTTTTTTCCTCATAAACACATCAAAATCAATGAAGAACAAGAAATACCATGGTGTGGTGGTGCCAATGGTCACTCCCGTAAACGAAAATGGCAAAGTCGACACTGCTGCTACGCAAAAAATAGTGAGATTCCTGGCTGTGAATCATGTGGCACCGCTGCTGATGGGCACAACAGGAGAGGGCAATTCGCTGGAACGCAGAGAAGGATTGCTCTTCGTGCAAAAGGCGGTGGAGGCAGCCGACGGGCAAGTGAAGGTGTACGCAGGACTTACAGGCAATTGTTTCGCAGACCAAGTCTCTTCCGCCAAGGAATATGTCAGTGCGGGGGCAGATGTCATCGTGGCGACATTGCCCACATACTATGCGCTCACACCCGAACAGATGTATGGATATTACATGGCTCTTGCCGACAGCATCCCCGGACCGCTGATGCTCTACAACATCCTTGCCACGACACACATGAGCATCCCCATCGACATCATCAAACGCCTTGCCGACCATCCCAACATAGTGGGACTCAAAGACTCGGAGCGCAACCTGCCAAGGATGAAGGAAATCATCGAGTTTGCGAAAGACCGTGAGGACTTCTCGTTCTTCTGCGGGTGTGCCGCCTTGTCGGCGGAGACGCTCGCCTTGGGTGCTGATGGTATCGTGCCATCGGGTGGCAATTTTGTGCCGCATCTTTATCAGCAACTCTATGAGGTTGGTGTCAATGGGGAAAAGGAGAAGGCAGAGCAACTCCAGCAATTGACAGCCGACATCTGCTCGGTCTATCAGAAAGACCATACGTTGGGGGAGAGTCTGGCAGCCCTCAAGGTGATGATGACAACCCTTGACCTCTGTGAACCATGGATGCTCTTGCCGCTCACCCGTCTTTCCAAAGAGGAAGAGGAAGTGATAGCCCAAAAAGCAAAAAACCTCAATGGGAAGTAGATAGTCCGACAAACCTCAATTGTCGTGCCAACCGAGTGCAGACTAAAGCTTGCTTTCAGTATGCCGAGGTGCAGCCGACAATCAAGCGAAGCTTAAATCTCCAACCTCAAACCTCAATAGATGCATTGGATTGACTATATCATCGTTATTGTGTCGGTGCTCCTCGCCATTGGCATGGGAATGTGGTTCGCCCACCGACAGAAAGACACAGACACCTATTTCGCAGGAGGCGGGAAAATCCCCGCATGGGCGGTAGGTATCTCCATCTTCGCCACGCTCATCTCGAGTGTCACCTTCCTGGCATACCCGGGAGCAGCCTACGAGGGCAACTGGATTCTGCTCGTGCAAGGTCTCATGGTGCCTGTCGTGCTGGTTGCGCTTATCGGTGTTATCGTGCCGCTGTTCAGAAGAGTCATCAAGCTATCCACCTACGAGTATTTCGAAAGGCGCTTCGGACTCTTCGCCAGACTGTACAGTTCGCTGGCATTCACCCTGGGTCACTTCTCCAAGGCAGGTACGGTATTCTTCCTCGTATCCATGGCACTCGCTACCTTCCTGCAAATCAATATCTATACGGTCGTCATCGTATTGGGCATCACCATCATCATTCTCACCCTGTTGGGTGGCATGGAAGCGATAGTGTGGATGGATGTGGTGCAGGGGGCACTGCTCATAGGAGGCGGTATCATCTGCGTGGTGCTGCTGCTCTTCCTGCCTGAGGGCGGACCGGCAGAGGCGATGCGCATCGCAGGGGAATACAACAAGATAGACTTCGGTCCCTATACATGGGACTTCACGGAGTGTACGTTTGTGGTGATGGTGCTCAACGGTATCTTCTACGCACTCCAGAAATATGGCACCGACCAAACCATCGTGCAGCGGTATCTCACAGCACGCAGCGACAAGGAGGCGAAAAAGGCTGCCTTCATCGGGGTGCTCATGAGCGTGCCCATCTGGGCGATGTTTATGTTCATCGGAACGTTGCTCTTCGCCTACTACCACTCAGCCGGTGCTCCTGTGCTGCCTGCCGATATCAAGGCCGACGAGGTGTTCCCCTATTTTATCGGCAACCAACTGCCGGTGGGTGTTAGGGGACTGATTATCGCGGCACTCGCGGCGGCAGCCATATCGAGTCTCGACGCAGACCTTAACTGCCTGTCGGCCATTGCGGTGCAGGACTACTACGCACGGTTCCGCCCCAACAGTACAGACAAGGAAAAACTGAGGTTTGGAAAATGGATGGTCGTTGTGGCTGGAATAGCTGCCGTGGGAGTGGCATGTCTCTATGTCTCATGGGGCGGAGAAGGGGTGCTTGGTGCGCTGTTCTCGCTTTATGCCATTTTCTCGGCGGGCATCGTGGGTATCTTCCTGCTCGGACTGTTCAGCAGAAGGGCCAACAAACAAGGACTGTATATCGGCATCGCCGTGGCGGTCATCTTCACTGCCTATGCGGTGCTGACCTCCACCAAGGTGGACCTCGACGGCGACGGAACCAAGAACACCTTGTTGGACCTTGGCGACTGGAACTTCAAACAGCATAAATACATGCTGGGAGTATACAGCCACCTCATCGTACTTGTGGTGGGCTATCTCGCCAGTTTCCTCTTCAAGACTCCTCTTGCGGATATCAATCTTACGATTTATAAGATGAAGGAAGAGAAGTGAGAGTTGGTGGGTTGGTCGTTTGGTGGTTTAGGAGTTTAGGAGTTTAGACATATGACTGATTTTTAGGAGCTTAGGAGTATAGGAGTCTAGGAGTTTAGACATATGATTTTTCAGGAGTTTAGGAGATTAGGAGTCTAGGAGTTTAGACATGTGATTGAAAGGGATGGTCGCTGTGGTACAGCGACATACCGAACATAAAAGGCGGGATAAAATCTCAATTGTCGTGCCAACCGAGTGCAGACGAAAGCTTGCTTTCAGTATGCCGAGGTGCAGCCGACAATCAAGCGAAGCTTAAATCTCAAATTTAAAATCTCAAATCTCAAAAATAAAAAAATATGAAACCAATATTAGCGATAACGATGGGTGACCCTGCAGGAATAGGACCCGAAATCGTGGTGAAGGCACTCAGCCATCAGGAAACGTATGAGAAATGCAGACCTATTGTCACAGGCGACGCCAAGGTCATCAGGAAAGCGGTTGACCTGCTGGGATTTGATATGCAGGTGAATGCAGTCAGCAACGTGGAGGATGCCCGTTTTACCTTTGGCGTTATCGATGTCTATGACCTGAATTGCGTGGATATCGACCAACTGGAATACGGACAGGTGGCTGCGCAGTGCGGCAATGCCGCCTTTGTCTCCGTGCGCAAGGCGATTGACCTGGCGATGGAGGGAAAGGTAGACGGTACGGTGACGGCACCGCTCAATAAAGAGGCTCTCAATCTGGCAGGACACCACTACGACGGGCATACTGAGATTTACGCCACTTTCACCCACACCAAGAAATATGCCATGCTGTTGGCAGACGAGCATCTGAGGGTTATCCACGTGTCTACCCATGTGCCGCTGAGGAAGGCATGCGACCTGGTGAAGAAAGCGCGCATCATCGAGGTGACCGAACTGATAGATGATGCGTGCAGGCAGTTTTGTATCCAGAACCCACGTATCGGTATCGCAGGACTCAATCCCCATTCATCGGACAACGGATTGTTTGGTGATGAGGAGGCACTGGAAATCACCCCGGCAGTGGAGGAACTCATAGCCCGGGGATTCAACGTGGTGGGACCTGTGCCGCCTGACACCCTCTTCGCCAAAGCGAAATGCGGACAGTTTGACGGATGTGTGGCGATGTATCACGACCAGGGACATATCCCGTTCAAGGTGGTGGGATTCAACTGGAATGCAGAGACCGGAAAGATGGATAGCGTCAAGGGTGTCAACATCACACTCGGACTGCCCATCATCCGTGTGTCGGTGGACCACGGTACCGCTTTCGATGTGGCAGGAAAGGGAATCGCAAGTGAGGATGCCCTGATGGTGTCTGTAGATTATGCCACCAAGATGGCACTCAACAGGATGAACCGCTGATGTGGAAAAAGATTGTCGTCATAGCCGATGACCTGACGGGGGCTGCTGAGATGGCAGGCCTTGCCAGCGGATGCGGACTGAGCGTGGACTTACTGACGGCGATGCCAGAAGGACCTCTGAAGATAGAAAAAAAGGTGACCGTGCTGGCAACGGATACCCGTTCTGCCGACGAGAGTGAGGCGGTGGACGTGACACGCCGCGTGGCGCAGGCACTGCCCGAGGATGTCGTGCTGTTTAAAAAAACAGACTCAGCGCTGCGTGGACATATCATAGCGGAATTGCTGACCTTGCTGGAAGTGACGGGAATGCAGCGAGCTCTTTTCATCCCTGCCAATCCCTCGAAGGGAAGAGTCATCAGAGAGGGTATCTATTATATCAATGACGTTCCCATCAGCCTGACGAAATTTGCTGCTGACCCAGAGTTTCCTGCGAGGTCTTCTTCACTGCGTATGCGGTTTCCTGAGGCGGATGATATGGGCATCATGATGCCGGACATCTCTTCTGAGGATGATGTGAGACATTGGGTGGAAAAGGCTGATGGCCAAACACTTCTGGCAGGTGCAGCGGATATGTTCTCGGCTCTCCTGCAGCAATTGGCGGCTCCGACAGGTCCGACGAGTCTGACGGGTCCGACGGATATGCCAGCTTTTCCGAAGGAGGATGTGCTGGTGGTGTGTGGGAGTACGCAGAGCAAACCTGAGGCACTGCCTATGACCACGGCCTATATGCCGCTGGCGCTATACAATGGTGAGATTTCCGCTGATGAGTGGACAGAGGAGTTAGTATCGCAGTATGCCGCCCATCATGCATTAGCATTGGCTGTCGCCCACCATCACCTGACAGGCAAAGAGGTGGCGGTGCGGATACGTGAGACCATGGCGGAAATCGTCGGAAAGATAGTGAGATGTCATTGTCCCCAACAACTGATTATAGAGGGAGGTGCGACGGCATCCGCCTGTTGCCGTGCGCTGTGCTTTTCACATTTCTGCGAAATATGCCAACTGGCGCCAGGTGTGGTGAGGATGAAGGCAGACAACGGGATGCTTGTCACACTGAAGCCCGGCAGTTATCCGTGGAAATAATCACGTCCAGAACTCCTTTTCGCCCGTCTCCTGCATCTCACCCTGACACTTGGGGCATGTCTTTTTGTTCCACACCTTGATGTCGGCACTGCCGCAGCGGAGGCACAAACGTCCCACCTCACTGCGGAAGGAAGGGGCGACATCGGCGATGATGCCACCCACCACAATGTTTTGAATCGTATGGCAATCTGGACAATACATCGCACTGATCTGTTGGCGGAACAGACCACGTCCCTCATATACCTCAGCCTCATAGCCGCATGAGGAACAACGATATTTCTTTTTCCAAGCCATAAGTTTTTTCTTAGTCCGACAGGTCCGACGAGTCGATTATTCTCCGTTTTGCACCATTTTGACGATGCACATCACATCAGAAATGGTGATGTCGCTGTCGTTGTTGGCGTTGGCGGCGACATGGTCAAATTTGAATGGCTCCTCATTGTCTTGGCCCATGACGATGTTCAGCGTCGCCATGATGTCGGACACGTTGATGATTCCGTCTCTGTTCACATCGCCAAGCAATGGTTTGACATCACCCGATTTGACGCAGGCAAACTCCACTACGACAGGTTTGTGGTCGCCCAAGGGATTGCCGTTGTCTGAACCATCCACCTCGGCATAGATGTAGTCGCGCTCAATCTTGAAACTCTTGGCAGATAGTTGGACAGTGTTGTCAGCTTTGGGGTTGAGGTAGATGATTTTGTCCACAACCTCGTAGTTGGCATATGCGGTGGGGTCCTCGTTGTTGGTGATGTCGTTCATTGACGTAGTGGGGTATTCGTTGTTGCGGCAGAGCTGCACCCAGGCATCTGAGATGTTGTATTGTGGCAGCAAGTCGAAGAAATGGCCCTTGATATCCTCGCGGGTCCAACGGCTGTTGGTGTCGCCGATGACGAGTTTGGGGCGGTTGTTGTCAGCATTGCCAATGGCCTCTGCCAGTTGTTCCCATTGTGATTCGCGCGAACCGACGGACTTGTCGCCGGCATCCATGTGGAGCACATAGACATCAATCACCATGCCCTCGGCAGGAGTCATCTCGTAATGGCGGAATCCTTTCTTCACATATTGGTTGCCATCGGTCGATGTGGTGGTGTTCCATCTCGTCCAACTTTCAGTGCCTTTGTCCACCAGTCCTTTCTTCCAAAGGAGATTGAGGCCATCGGTGTCGAAGGGGATGCTGAGGTCTGTCAGACTGAGTGTGGCGCGCAAGGTGCCACAATCGTAATTGTCTTCAAGGGCACTCATCAGTGAACCATGATAGTTGAAGTCCTCGCTGACCCCGATGATGTCGTATCCTTTTTTTGCCAGATACTTGCTGATGAGTTTGGTGCCGTCGCTGCCTGGACCGTCTTCATTGAGAGTGACAAACGCAACTTTCTGTGGCAGACCATCTACATTGAGGGCGGTGGCAGTGAATGTAGTCTCCTCCATCTCACGGTCAAGGGAGATGCTCAGCGTGGCGTCGCTGCGGGTGGTTTTGAAATATACACGCCCTGTCGCCAAGGTCAGTTTCTTTTTAGCGGGTTGTGTGGATATGTCACCGAGCAATGAGAAGCCGTCGGTGCTGTAAACCATGTCGTTGATGTTGCCCTTCAGCCGGTATTGGGTGTGGTATCCCACTTCGTAATAGTACCATTGACCGGGGGAGAGTAGGGTGTTGTCGTCATCGGGCAGGGGCAATGCCGCACCGTCGAGGAAAATACCATGGCAGACGAGTCGCACGTTGTCTATCTTGAAGAAGGTCTGTGTCTCCTCGTTGTGTCCTTCAATCCACCACTGTCCGGTGCTTCCTGCGCTGATGGTGAGTTTATTGTCTGTGATGGTGAGAGGGATGCTCACCGGGATGCCCGTGGCATCGTCGATTCCGGTCTTGGTCACCGAATTGAAATTGCCTTTGAGTGTTACCTCACGGCCTCCCCAGGTGCAGATAACGGCCGATAGTTCGTAGCGGCCGCTGGGCGCATGCTCTATGGTCTGGGTAACTCCAATGTTGGACCCCCACCACTGATAGGCGTTGAAGAGATAGCCTCCCTCCTTGCCACTCATGCCATAGTCGCGGGTGGTGAATTCATCGTCATCTGTTACGTTGGGTACACGAGTCCAACCTGTCACGTCGCCACTCTCAAAAGAGGGGTTGACAATCAGCCATGTCGCATCAGCGGGATGGTCGGCAGTGGCAGAGAAGAGTTCTTGGTACCTCAACTCTTGGTATTGTCTCTCATAGTCGGTTTTGGCGATGCGGAAGATGCGGTATCGTCCAGCCTCGTCGCCAGCTGTGTTCTTGCGGTTGAGGGCGACAGCCTCTCCTTCCTCCACCTTGTTGTTCCATGGTCCGAGGTAGCCTGAATACAAATCACCTTCTGCCAAGGGATATTTTCCACTCTCCAACAGCCAGTAGCCGTCTTGGTAGGTGGGGGTGAGATAACTCCATTCATCGAGGTTTTTGTCGGTGAAGGTGTTCACATACATGAAGCCTGCTTCATTGTGGGTTTGGAAAAGGTCTGCGCTGTACACGATGTTGCGCAGTCCGATATAAGAGCCGTCGCGCTCAATGGTGAAGTAGTTGGAGCGCTCCAGCATCGGGTCGGATGACGCTTCTTTGTAGCGCAGCGCCTTGGAATCCTCGCTCGCCCATCCTGGTTTGGCTTCATAGGCACCGATGCCTACAATCAGTCCGTTGTCCTCGGCAGAGGTAAGGATATAGTAATAGCTGTTGCCCGCAGCGAGGTCATTTGTTTGGGTGACCTCCACATATCCTCTCTCCGGGGTGAGATAGGTGAGATAGTCGGATGCGGCGGCAGGCAGGATGCCCATCAACACAATAGCTATGGCGGCGATAAAACGGAGTGTTTTCATCATTGTTAGGGTGTAGTAGTTTGGTTTTTCAAAACAGTTTTTGCGGAGCAAAGATAATGAATAATGGACATAATGCAAAACAAGAGGATAAGTTTTTCTGCATTTTTCATTTCATGTCATTTCTTTTTGTTAACTTTGTAGCATCAAACAATCTATAAGCCTCATGTTACAAATTCGCTGCAAGAATATCAACATTACAAAGAGTTTTCCGGAGGGCACGTCGCTGCTCGATGTCTATCAAGCTTTTGCTGATGAAATCAAGTTGCCATACCCCGTGGTGTCGGCCAAGGTGAACAACACCTCTCAAGGGCTGAAATTCAGACTGTTTCAAAATCGTGATGTGGAGTTCCTCGACGCGAGTTCGGGTGCTGGGCTAAGGGCATATGTGCGCTCGTTGTGCTTCGTGCTGTACAAGGCGACAAGCGACCTCTTCCCGGGAAGCAAGCTCTTCATCGAGCACTCTTTGTCGGGAGGATACTACTGCAACTTCAAGAAAAAGGGCAATGACGCTCTGACTGAGCACGATATACAACTTATCCGTGACCGCATGCAGGAAATCGTCAACCTTGACATTCCATTCAGGAGGACAGAGGCGACGACAGAGGAGGCCATCAGGGTGTTCAAGGAAAGGGGATTTGCCGACAAGGTCAAACTCCTGGAGACGAGCGGTCAAATCTACAGCGACTATTATATGTTGGGCGACACCGCCGACTATTACTATGGACCATTAGTGCCGTCGGCAGGGTATCTGAAAGTATGGGGACTGGAGCTTCTCAACGACGGTATGCTGCTGAGGGTGCCAGACAACCACAACCCGCTCCAGTTGGCAGAGAAAAGGGAGATGACCAACACCTTTGAGATGTTTGCAGAGAAGGTGAGATGGGACATCATCATGAGGCTGTCGAATGCCGGAGATGTCAACAAGGCGATACTCAAGGGACATGCCTCAGAGCTGATACAGGTGAGCGAGGCGCTTCAGGAGAAGAAAATCGTGCAGATAGCAGAGGAAATCGACCGTCGCTTCAGAAGGGAGGAAAACCCAGTGAGAATCGTGCTCATCACCGGACCGTCAAGTTCGGGAAAGACGACATTCACCAAACGACTCTCCGTGCAGTTGCTCGCCTGCGGACTGAGGCCGATTTCGTTCTCCACAGATGATTATTTCGTCAACCGTGTCGACACGCCGCTGCTTCCCAACGGACAATATGACTTCGACAATATCAAGGCGGTGGACTGCGCCTTGCTGGAGGAACATCTGACCAAACTGATGAAAGGAGAGCGTGTGGAGGTGCCTGAGTACAACTTTGTCACCGGCATGCGTGAGTATAACGGCAAGAAGCTGAAGTTGCAGGGCGACAATGTGCTCATCATTGAGGGAATACATGCGCTCAACCCCTTGCTCACGGAGAGCATCCCCAAGTCGGCAAGTTTCAGGATTTTTGTGTCTGCTCTCACCAGTGTCTCACTCGACGACCACAACTGGATACCCACCCGCGACAACCGCCTGCTGCGAAGAATCATCAGAGATTACAACAAGGGCGCGTATACAGCGAAGGAAACCATCAGCATGTGGCCCAATGTGTGTGAGGCAGAGGAAAAATGGATTCTTCCGTTCCAGGAGTCGGCAGACGTCATGTTCAACTCAGCGCTCAACATTGAGTTTGCCGTTCTCCGAACCAATGCGGAGATTATTCTCTCCACTGTTCCCAAAAACTGTCCGGAGTATGCCGAGGCCCACAGGCTGCTGAAGTTCATCCATTATTTTTTGCCTGTCAGCGACAAAGAAATTCCGCCGACAAGCATCATGCGTGAGTTCGTCGGCGGATCCAGTTTCAAATATTAGGGTTAATCAATTAGTGGAGGAGTTTATAGTTGAGTTAGTTGTTGACTAAAGCGAGGGATTTGTCGGGCAGAATCTGATATGCCACCTTGTTGATGGGTTTGCTGTATTGGTGTTTGTTCTCGTTCCATTTGCGTGTTTCCACTGTGAAACTGTCGGCAGTGTAGGTGTAGTCGAGGCGGCTGTCGGTATTCCATTTCCTGGAGACATTGTCCCAGCGTAGTTTGGTGCGTGAGAGAAGACGGTCGGCTGAGTCATATTCATATTGGTATTGGATGCTGGGCCTCAGTTCGGTGCCGTTGTCGCCTACCTTGCGATAGACATACTGAGTGGTGATGCGACCTTCGTTCATTTCGACATTGTAGCAGAAGTCGCTGTTTTCATTCTGGGTTGCATTTTGATAGTTCTCAATAATGCTGTTTGCGGTGATGACTTGTGCGTTGGCGATGATGGTCATCATGCTGATGATAAGGAGGTGGATTAATTTTTTCATTGTTTTGGTTTTTTATTGATGTTGATTGAACTGTTTCTGCTCTTTAGTCGTTCAATACCCACAATTAACTACATGGAAAATGAAAAAAATCTTCTTTTTTTGTAAATTTGCAATTTGAAATCAAAAACACCTATTTATAAATTAAAGATGAAAGATTAAAGATGAAAGATGAATTTAAATGAAGGTAGTTAAGATGTTAAAGAAGTTAAGTAGTTAAGCCATATAATTCATACGTCTAAACTCCTATACTCCCAAACTCCTAAGCTCCTATAAATCAGTCATATGTCTAAACTCCTAATCTCCTAGACTCCTAAACTCCTAAACCACCAAACGACCAAACGACCAAACGACCAAACAACCAACCCATGACCGAAAAAGAGAAAATGCTGGCAGGTGAACTTTATTCTGCTGTCGATGAGGAATTGCTTAGAGAACTGAATGAGGTGAAGGAAATCATCCATGACTACAACAATCTCAGGCCTTCGCAGACCGAGGAGCGACTGAAAATATTGAAAGGATTGCTGGGTCATATCGCAGACGACCATATCATTATCAACCAGCCGTTCTACTGTGACTATGGCAAGCAAATCAGTGTAGGGAAAAGATTTTTCGCCAACTTCTCCTTCACAGTGCTGGATGAGGCGAGGGTGACCATCGGCGACGACTGTTTCATCGGTCCCAATGTGAGCATCTATACAGCCTGTCACAGCACCGACCCCGTGGAGAGAAACTCGAGGAGGGAGTGGGCGCTGCCTGTGTCAATCGGCAACAGTGTATGGATAGGTGGTGCGGTGACCATTCTGCCAGGCGTGACCATTGGCGACAATGTGACCATAGGCGCCGGTTCGGTAGTCGTCAGCGACATCCCGTCCAACTGTATTGCGGTGGGCAACCCATGCAGGGTGGTAAGATACCTATCCTCCTGGTCGAAGGCATAGAAGTCGAAGGTATAGAAAAAGAGGCACAGCCATCACAGCGGCTGTGCCTCTTTATTATTGATAAGTCTTTTGTCTATAGAGAAATCTGCAGCATCACCATCGAGTAGGGTGCAAGGTCAAGGTCCATCTTCTTTGAGACCTTGATGGTGGATGTCTGCGGTGCGATGGGCTGCTGGTCGTAGTTGTTCTCATCCTCGGGTTGACCAGAGATGACGGTCTTGGTGGCAGACTTCATCCCCTTGAACCTTGAGAGGTCGAGGTGCGCCTTCTTGCCATCAGCGCTGGCATTGCACATTTTGACGAAGAGTTGGCGGGTCTTGACATTGAGCACCACCGATTGTCCCTGGAGATTGGTTGCCCCGTCTATCGTCACGCAGTCGCCGTAGTAATACTGTCCTGCCGACAGGCCAAACATTTGCTGTACGTAGTAGCTGCAGGTGAGGAAAGGACGCTCGTTGTCAAAATAGATGAGGTCGGGATTCCAGTTGGTGGCATTTTTGCGTGCGAAGAGCGGGGCATATGATGTCATGCACACCACATCGCCGTTGCGCTCCACGTGGAGCAAGTAAAGACCTTCTGCCAGTGCATCAATCAATTTTTTGTCCTTGGCAGCATATTCTCCGAGATACACCTTTGTCTTGCGGTCGCGAGGGTAGTCGTCGTATTGGCGCTTGTTGAGGAAATAGTCGCGCGGTTCATAGTAATGCTCATCGAGGATGGGAAGTCCAATCTCATCGGCAAGTTTCCATCCAGCCTCGAAGTCACGGTTGCCGGGGTGTGAGCCAGGACCAGCTGTGCCGACGATGACAATCTCGGGATGTGCGGCACGAACCTTCTCGTAGATATACTTGAAACGCTCGATGAACTCAGGGGAGATGCGCTCCTCGTTGCCCAGGCCGAGGTACTTCAGGTTGAAGGGCTTCGGATGGCCTGCCTCTGCACGCAGACGGCCCCAGCGGGTATTCACGTCACCGTTTGCCCATTCGATGAGGTCAAGGGCTTCGTCAACCCATTCGTCCATCTCCTCCATGGGGACCACATCCTGTGCCTGGTCGCGCATGCTCCATCCGCCATTGGTGCCCTGGCAGCTCACTCCGCAGGGGAGGATGGGCAGCGGCTCCATGCCGAGGTCCTCACAAAATTGGAAATATTCGAAGTAGCCCAATCCCATCGACTGGTGGTAGCCCCAGGTGTTCTTGAGACCACGGCGCTGCTCTTTCGGACCGACAGTGGTCTTCCAGCGATAGGTGTCCCAGAATCCGTCGCCACCGCCATGCACCACGCAACCGCCGGGGAAGCGCATGAATTTCGGATGGAGGTCGGCCAATGCCTGAGCCAGGTCTTTCCTCATGCCGTGGCCCTTGTAGGTATCCTCCGGCATCAGCGACACCATGTCGACATCCAAGATGCCCGTTGTCAGTGAGAGAATCTGAAGGTTCGCCTTGCTGGCATCTTCTTTGGCAGTCAGCTGTGCCTCGTATTTCTGCCATCCGTTGCCGCTCACCTGGAATTCCGCGTCGGCAATGAGTTTCGGAGGACGTCCCCATCCCTGCTGTGGCTCAGACAAGGCTATGCGAACTTTCTTGGCGTCGCCCTTCACATTGCGGAGGTAGATGGAGAGATTGTATTTGGCTCCCGCCTTCACGCTGATACCGTCGAAACCATCGTTTTGGATGCCAAAGCCAGTCCAACCATTGAAGTCGTAGTAATGTCCGACACGCTCGGTATGAAGACGCATATAGGTCGGGTTGTTGGAGTTGAGGGGCTGCTCGGTGCCGTAGGCAATCCAACCGAGGGAGTGTCCGGGACGTGTGAGGCGCCAGGCTGTTCCGGGTCCCCAGCCGTCGCGCTCTGTGGGGTTGTACTCAAAAGAGCCGTTTTGGATGAGTTCGGCATACAGGCCGCCATCAGCAGCACTGCTGATGTCCTCAAAGAAAATGCCGAGCAATTCGTCACTGATGGCCTTGCCTCCCGCAGGGGCTTTCATGGTTTTTTGGGCATAGATGCCCATACAGGCAACCAACATGGCTGCTAATAATGTCATTCGTCTTTTCATTGTTGATAAAAATGGTTTGTTGAAATTTTCTGCTAAATTAACAATAAAATCTTAATGCCAGGGCCATTTTGTATTAAATGGTTCCCCAAAAATACAATTTGAAAACAATGTGATACAATTATAGGCTCATCCTCTGAATTTGTTTCGTACCTTTGTTCCCAAATCGTAAACTAACTTATTAAAATATTTAGTGGAAATGAGAAAAATACTCGTATTGATGATGGCATTCATGATGTCGGCAGGCGTATCAGCCTACACGCCTTGGAAAAAAGGTGCATTTGAAACCAAGAAATACAGGAACCTGCTTGTGGAGATGGGTTATGGCAAAAAGGAGGTCGACCAGAAACTCAAGGAGGTATTCAATGATGTCTTCTATGGTCCCAACAAGGTGTATTTTGAGGTGGGCGACTCCATGGGGTACATCTCCGACATCAAAAACCACGATGCTCGCACCGAGGGCATGTCCTACGGTCTGATGATAGCCGTGCAGTTTGACAAGAAAGATATTTTTGACAGGCTTTGGAGATGGAGCAAGAAATATATGCAGCATCAGTCTGGAAGAAGGGAAGGCTACTTCGCATGGAGCTGCAGGACGGATGGCACACGCAATTCGGATGGCGCTGCCTCGGATGGCGAACTCTACTTCATCACCTCGCTCATCTTTGCCTCCAACCGTTGGGGCGACGACACGGGCATCAACTACAAGGCAGAGGCAAAGCATATCCTTGACTGCATACAGCCACGTGAATATGAGGAAGTTCAACGTGGTGGATTCTGGGGCGGATTCGGAGGTCAGGCGCAGGGTCAGCAGGCCCAGCAGAACCAGCAGCCACAAAAAGCGATGCAGTATCTCATCGACCCCGAGACAAAACTCATCACCTTCACCCCTGATGGATTTGGCCAGCGCTTCACCGACCCCTCCTACCACATCCCCGCATTTTATGAGGTTTGGGCTAAATGGGGCGATGATGGCCGTGCCGACTTCTGGAAGGAATGTGCCGTGAAGAGCAGGGAGTTCCTTCACAAGTGCATCAATGAGAAGACAGGTCTGAATGGTGACCAGTGCCAGTATGACGGCAGTGAGATGCAGGCACCGCGTTTCCCGGGCATGCGTCAGGGACAGCAGGGTGCTCCCCGTCGTAACGGCAACAACAATTTCCGGTACGACTCATGGCGTGTGCCGATGAACATCACGCTCGACTATGAGTGGAGCTGTGCCGACCGGGAGTGGCAGCAGCAGTATGGCGAGAAGATTCAGAATTTCTTCTATTCGCAGGGAGTCAACGACTTTATGGACCAGTACCGCACGGACGGCAGCCTGCCCGAGGAGGGAGAAATCATTCCCGCAGGAGGATTCCGCAAACTCCGCCATTCCATCGGTTTGGTCTCCACAGTGGCAGCCGCCTCAATGTTGTGCAGCCACGACAAGAGCAAGGAGTTTGTCGATGCATTGTGGAACGCCAAGCATGTGCCCTTCGAGGATGGCTATTTTGATGCTTATTATGACGGACTGCTGAGGCTCTTCGCCTTCATGCACCTCAGTGGAAATTACCGTATCATCTTCCCCAAATAAAAAGATTGCCGTGTAGCCTTCCCGTAATGACAGGTTAGACTACACGGCAATGAGATTTGTCTGATAAGGCGGTGGCTTTGGTCACCGCTTTTTACATGCTTGTTTTTTACATGGTTGGCGATGAGACGATGATTTTCGCCTCAGTGTTGGAGTAGATGGAAGGGATGGTGAACGTCACCCCGTCGTATGACAGCGTCTGACCACCTTTCACATTCACATCCTTGTATTTCTTGCTCCCGTGGGTGGAACTCTTGGCACCTGTGGTGGCCTTGCCGCCGATGCCCATCAGAGTGGCACCGTTGGTCAATACCTCATAGTCGGTCTTGAAAGCCGTCCCGCTGTCCTCAGAAGCACATGAGAGGATGGTGCCGCCGCTGAGTGTGATGGATTGGTCGCTCTTGATGGCCTGAGGTTTGGTGTCCAGTGTGCCGTATTCAAATACTTTTCCTGTGGTCACCACGGTCAGTGTGCCGCCGCTGATGGTGATGGCACCAGTAGAGTTGATGCCCTTGCCGCCCGCTCCGGTGCTCGTCAGCGACATCGTGCCGCCCGACATGGTGAATGTGCCGTCGCATTTGGCAGCAGCATTGCTGGATATGTCGGCGACATCAGCCTCGTAGATGGCGGTGCCACTTGTCGTGGCGGTGATGACGCCACCCGTCACTATCATGTTGCTGTCGCATTTCATTGCCTTTGTGGCGTTGCCGGTGGTCGTCACGGTGAGTGTGCCTCCGGAAATGGTCAGGTAGCCATTGTCGGTCTTGTCGCTCTTCTTCATCTCCACATCGATGCCGTCGCCAGCAGCGGTGATGTTCAATGTGCCTCCCAACATCTTGAAATACTGGTTGATATGGAACCCATCGCCGACAGCATTCACTGTAATGGTGCCGAGGCCCTCGTTGAGCAGCGTATACTCATCGCTGTCGTAGGCATGCTTCACATTGCCGGTGATGGTCAGGCTGCCAGCGCCGGTCCATGACGAATGGCCATCGATGTAGAAGGCTGCCTTGTGTCCGTCGCTGTCGTCATCAGCAGCATTGGTCAAACCGTCGGTCAGGCTGTTGCTTGTGCCATCAGCGAGTTCCACACCGATCATCTTGCCGTTCTGGATGTTGATGGCGGCACTGTCGGGATTGGTGAGTGAGAGGTTGCTGAGCACCAACTGCATGGCATGGCTGCCCTCCATGTAGAACGAGCCATTGCTGCTGTTGCCGCTGAGGGTATAGGTCACATTTTGTGCAAGATAGTCACTGGCTGCGACACACACATGGGCACCATTCACCTTGGCAGTGATGAAAGGAGCAATGTTTCCAGAAATCTCCACCTTGGCAGAATTGCCGGAATAGTTCACGACCACACAGTTGTCGCTGACGCTTCTGTTGTCGATGGTGATGTTGGTGATGTCGCTCAGGGAATAGACTTTATCACCTATTTTCAGGGAGGTCCCCTCTTGATAAAGCATGTCGCCGGTTTGAGATGCCGGGATGGCGTATGTCACGTCGCCCATGTTGACACGCAGTGTCTGTGCATGGGTTGTCAAGGTGAGCACAGACAGGATGGCTATGGTGAGTATCTTCTTCATCTTACTGCAGTTTTGAGGATGTTGCCTTTGGTGTCCCTAATCACGTAGAATCCTTTGGGAAGTCGGTTTAGGGCATCCCGAGTGTCGCCGAATGTCCCTACATGTATGCCCGATGGAGTATAGGCGTCGACCGCACCTTCCGGAAGGTTTGCCTGGACGGTCGCGATGCCGGACGTCTCAGTGAAAAACATCTTGCTCAGGCTTGACAGTGGGATGGTTGTGCCGTCGCTTGACACAAGATTGCCGTCTGCGAAGGTAAGTGTCAGTCCCTCGGCAGGAATGGATACCAATGTGCCGTCGGCCTTCTCGAAGGTGAGGTATTCAAAACTCTGTGCCCTGCACGTCATGATGGCGGCCAGGACAAATGCGGTCAATAGTGCTCTCTTCATGTTATTTTTTAGTTATATTCAATTCTTTGTGCATTTACACCAACAAAAGTAAATAAAAACACGGAAACACACAAAATTTTAACCATTATTGCATAAAAAAACATGGAAATTGTCTCCCGACAACTTCCATGATTAGTTTTTTCTAACTAACTTATTATCAACTATTCATTACTCTTCCTAATTCTGCTGCAAAGGTAAGGGTTTTCCTGCAAATAAATAGAATAATAAGTGCAAAAACATAACGTAAACGTTTGCGAAACGAACTTTTTTCATTATCTTTGCACCAAGTATTGACGATATTTTCATTATTTAACAGATTTGTGGAGTATCAACCCACCTTAACTGATATGACATGAAACAGCACAGAGTTTCACTTAAAGACCTCGCAGACCAACTTGGGGTGTCTATCGCAACAGTGTCAAGGGCACTGAGGGGCAGCCATGAGGTGGGAGAGGAGATGAGAGCGAAAGTCAAGGCATTGGCCAAGCAACTCAATTACAGACCCAATCCGTTTGCCCAGAGCCTGAGAAAAGAGGCTCCGCGCGTCATCGGTGTCGTAGTGCCCAATCTCGTCACACATTATTTCGCCGCAGTGCTTGACGGTATAGAGGAATACGCCTTGCAGCAAGGCTATTCGGTCTTCAGTTCCAACAGCCATGAGAATCATGAGCGTGAGAAACAGGCCATCGACAACTTTATCTCCATGCATGTGGAAGGCATCATCGCATGCCTTGCCCAGGACACGGTCGACTATGCTCATTTCAAGGAAATCCATGAAATGGGCATCCCGCTTGTGTTCTTCGCCAGGACATGTCTTCCCGAACTGTTCTCACAGGTGGTGGCCAACGGCGACATTGCCGCACAAGAGGCCACCCAGCACCTCATAGACAACGGCTGCCGCCGAATCGCCTTCATCGGAGGCCCCAATCATCTTGATATGGTGAAACGGCGCAAACACGGCTATCTGGAGGCGCTGCGTGAAAACCGGATACCGATAGAGAGGGAATTGGTGGCATGTGGGAAAATCGACTTCGACGTGGCCAGAAACGCTACGCTTGCCCTGCTCGACAGCCCCAATCCCCCTGACGCCATCCTCGCCTTCAACGACATCGTCACCTACGCTGCCTTTGATGCTATCAAGAGCAGGGGCTTGAATATTCCTGATGATGTGGCCATCATCGGATTCACCGATGGCGACACAGCCGCATTTGTGACACCAAAGTTGTCTGCCATCATGGACCAGGCGCATGTTCAGGGCATGAAGGCTTGCGAACTGCTGATGAAAAACATCAACGGTGACCATAAAATCTATAAGGAGGTCATCCCGATGATTCTCAAGATAAGGGACAGCAGTGTCAAGCATTCAGCACAATAGTAAAAAACAGATATCACAAACAATCTCAAAAACAATATCAATGAAAAATCTAAAGTTATTCTTCTCGGCCATCCTATTGTTGATGACAACAGTAGCGGGTGCCGCTGGTTTTACACGCAATGGCAACACCGTCACCATACAGGTGGCGAATCCTCAGAATGATGGCGCACGGGTGGTGTGCCTGGAGGTAGTCAATGACAACATCATTCGCGTTAGGGCAACATCGGAACAGGTGCTGCCTGAGAAAAAAAGCCTCATCATCGTGCCTCAGAAGGCAAAGCCCCAATTTGAGGTCACCGAAGACACCCAAAGCATCCGTGTGAAGGCAGCCAATGTCAGCGCCACCATCGACAAGCAGTCGGGCGATGTGTCTTTTTATGACGCACAAGGCAAACAACTGCTCAAAGAAGCCAAAAACGGAAAGACATTCAAGCATTTCAGGATGCCAGAGCGAGAGCTCGGCGTGCCTCAGCGCCAACTCTCAGAGAGTGAGCTGAATGGGCTGTCATGGCAGCTGCAGTTCGACCGCAACCCCGCCTTGAAGGCAGTCTATGGACTTGGCCAGCATCAGGCAGAGGAATACAACATGCTGGAGAAGAACGAGGAGCTCTACCAATACAACACCAAGGTAAGCGTGCCGTTCGTCATGACCAACCTCAACTTCGGTCTGCTGTGGGACAGCTACAGCCTTGGCAGGTGGGGCAATCCCAACGACTACATCCAGCTCAACAGGGCTTTCAAACTCTATGACAAGAATGGAAAGGAAGGCCATCTCACCGGAACATATGTTGACAGAAACGGCAAAAAGCTTGTCCGCGACGAAGACTCTCTGTATTTCGAGTTTGACTGTCCGAATACATCCAAGATAGGCAATGCCACGGAAGACGGAGGCATCAAGAACCTGCCCAAGGGATTCAACCTCGATGGCGCACAGGTGGTGTATGATGGTTTTGTAGAGGCTCCAGAATCGGATGTCTACCATTTCATCCTCTATTATGCCGGATACATGCGGGTGTATGTCGGTGGCAAGGAAGTGGTGCCCGAGAGGTGGCGCACTGCGTGGAACCCCAACTCATGGAAATTCACGGCTCCCCTTCAGAAAGGAAAACGTACACAACTGCGTGTAGAGTGGAAGCCAGACGGCGGCACGAGCTATTGCGGTCTGCGTGTGGCTCAGCCGTTCGACTCCAAGAAAACCCTCAGCATCTGGAGTGAGATGAGCCGCGACATGGACTATTATTTCATCGCCGGCAATAATATGGATGAGGTCATCAGCGGATACCGTACGCTGACCGGAAAGGCATCGCTCTATCCCAAATGGGTGCTGGGATTCTGGCAGAGCAGGGAGAGATACAAGAGCAGCGCAGAGATAGAAGAGACGCTGGCTGAGTTCAGAAAGCGCCATATCCCCATCGACAATATCGTGCAGGACTGGAACTACTGGCCCCTGCCCGACTGGGGCAGCCATGAGTTTGAGACATCCCGTTTCCCCAACCCGCAGGCGATGCTCGACAGCGTTCACCAGATGAATGGCAGGTTCATGATATCGGTGTGGCCGAAATTCTACGAGACGGTGGACAACTACAAGGAACTCGACGGCAAGGGATGGATATATCGTCAGGCCATCACCGACGACATCCACGACTGGTTGGGCTACAAAGGTTCTTTCTATGACGCATACGATGCAGGAGCCAGAAAGGTGTTCTGGAGGCAGATGAACGAGAAGCTCTACAGCAAATATAAGTTTGGTATCGATGCTTGGTGGATGGATGCCTCCGAGCCCAATGTGAGGGACTGCACACCGGTGTGGTACCGCAAGGCGCTGAGCGGACCGACAGCCCTCGGCACCTCAACGGAGTATTTCAATGCCTATTCCATCGTCAATGCAGACGCCATCTACAACGGACAGCGCTCTGTCAACCCCAACCAGCGCGTGTTCCTGCTCACAAGAAGCGGATTCGCAGGCGAGCAGAGATATTCTACCGCCACATGGTCGGGCGATATCGGCACCCGCTGGGAGGACATGAGGTCACAGATGACCGCCGGACTCAACTACTCGATGAGCGGACTTCCCTTCTGGGGGATGGACCAGGGTGGCTTCTCCGTAGAGAACAGGTATGTGAAGGCACAACAGGAATTCGACAGGACGGGCGTGGAAACCGCCGACCTCACCGAGTGGCGTGAACTCCAAGCCCGGTGGAACCAGTTTGGTTGCTTCATCCCGCTTTACCGTGCCCACGGACAGTGGCCGCTGCGCGAGGTGTGGAACATCGCCCCCGACAACCATCCGGCATACAAAACCATCGTGTGGTATGACAAGCTTCGCTATCATCTGATGCCGTATCTCTATTCCATGGCAGGATGGGTACACTTCAAGGATTATACCATGATGCGTGGTCTGTCAATGGACTTCACCAGCGACCAGAATGTATATGACATACCCGACCAATGGATGTTCGGCCCCGCCTTCATGGCTTGTCCTGTGGGCTACTACAAAGCCCGCAACCGCAGCGTCTATTTCCCGCAGACCTGTGGATGGTATGACCTGTATACCGGTGAGCATGTGGACGGCGGACAGACACTCGTGGTGGATGCGCCCTACGAGCGGATTCCCGTTTATGTCAGGGAAGGCAGCATCGTGCCTTTCGGACCCGAGATGGAGTGGTGCGACCAAAAGCCGGCAGAACTCATCAATCTTTATGTCTATCAAGGCAAGGACGGCGAGTTCCAGCTCTATGAGGATGAGGGCACCAACTACAATTATGAGAAGGGAAAATACGCCACCATCGATATGAAATATGAGGAGGCATCAAAGACCCTCACCATAGGACAACGCAGCGGTTCGTTCAAGGGCATGCTCAAGAACAGACAGTTCAATGTCGTGGTCATCTCTAAGGACAAGCCCCAGCCGCTCAACCTGGTGAACCCAGAGGGGCAGTTGGTCAACTACACCGGAAAAGAAATCAAAATCAAACTCTGAGGAAATGAGAAAACTGCTGTTCATCATTTTGTGCGTCTCAGCCTTGACAGCAAGAGCACGCGACCGCCAATGCTTTGATGAGGGATGGCGATTCATCCTCGCCGACTCCGCCAAGATGGCAGAGACCGGATACAATGATGCTTCTTGGAGGACCCTCGACTTGCCCCACGACTGGGCAATAGAGGGTGACTTCTCCCCGTCGAACCCCTCTGGAGCAGGCGGTGGCGCATTGCCAGGCGGAGTGGGGTGGTACCGCAAGCATTTCCGTGTTGGTGATGCCGACTGCTATTTCATTGAGTTTGACGGTGTCTATATGAATGCGGCAGTATATATCAACGGACATCGCCTCGGACAGCGTCCGTATGGCTACAGCTCGTTTGAGTATGACCTCACCCCATACCTCAACCGCGGAGGCGACAATGTGGTGGCAGTGAGGGTGGACAACAGCGACCAGCCCAACTCCAGGTGGTACAGCGGGTGTGGCATCTACCGCCATGTGTGGCTGACTGCCACGGAGAAGGTGCATGTTGCACATTGGGGCATCCATGTGCAGACCACGGCGAAGGGTGATGTCACCATTGCAACGGAAGTCGTTGGACAGGAAAGAGGGCAGCGACCCACCGTCCGCCACACCATCCTCGATGCCAACGGCAAGGTGGTGGCAAAGGGTTCGGGAGTGAATGCCCAGCTGAAGGTGCGGCGCCCCCAGTTGTGGTCGGTCGACAACCCGTATGTCTATCAGGTGCAGACAGAAGTGCTGGTGGCAGGTAAGGTGACAGATGCAGTCACCACCACCACAGGTTTCCGCTCGTTTGTCTTCGACCCGCAGAATGGCTTCTCGCTGAATGGAAAGTCAATGAAAATCAACGGAGTATGTGAGCACCACGACTTAGGTTGCCTCGGTGCCGCCATCGCAGAGGATGCGCTGCACAGAAAACTGACCATCCTGCGAGACATGGGTGTGAATGCGGTGCGCTGCTCACACAACCCTCCAGCACCCGAACTGCTGAATATGTGCGACACCATGGGACTCATCGTCATGGACGAGTCGTTTGATATGTGGCGGCGCAAAAAGACTCAGAACGACTATGCCCGTTTCTTTGACGAATGGCATGAGCGCGACTTGGCCGACCTCATCCTGCGCGACCGCAACCATCCCTGCATCCTCATGTGGAGCATAGGAAATGAGGTGCTCGAACAGTGGTCGTCGGCAGAAGCAGACACGCTGACGCTCGAACAGGCCAACCTCATCCTGAATGCGGGGCACGACGCCTCGACATTAGCGAAGGAAGGAGAGCTGAGCGTCAACTCACTGCTCACCCGTCATCTGGCTGAAATCGTGAGAAAATATGACACCTCACGACCCATCACGGCGGGGTGCAATGAGCCTTCTCCCAACAACCACCTCTTCAAGAGCGGAGCCATAGACATCATCGGGTTCAACTATCACCACCAGTGGATTAAGGATGTGCCCAAGAACTTCCCGGGAAAACCATTCATTATGAGTGAGAGCGTAAGCGCATTGCAGACACGGAGTTACTATATGATGCCCAGCGACACGGTCTACAAGGCGCCCAAGGAGTGGTGGCTGCCCTATACAGACCCGTCGTTCAAATGCAGCGCATACGACAACATGCATGCCTCTTGGAGCAGCACGCATGAGGAGACATGGGACGTGGTGAAGCACAACGATTTTGTGGGTGGGCAGTTCATCTGGACGGGTTTCGATTATATCGGCGAACCCACACCTTATGCCTATCCCGCCAGGAGTAGTTATTTCGGCATCATCGACTTGGCAGGCTTCCCCAAGGACACCTATTATATGTATCAGAGCGAGTGGACCGACAAGCCCGTGCTGCACCTCTTCCCCCATTGGAACTGGATAGAAGGTCAGACCATTGACATGTGGTGCTATTACAACCAGGCCGATGAGGTGGAGTTGTATATCAACGGGCGCAGTCAGGGTGTAAGGCGGAAGGCAGATTCCCATCAGTATCATGTGATGTGGAGGGTTGTCTTCGAACCAGGAGAGGTGAAGGTCGTGGCAAGAAAGGACGGAAAGGATGTGAGGGAGCAAACCATCCGCACTGCTGGGGCGCCCCATCATCTCAGACTCACCACCAACCGCCAGTCGATGCCTGCCGACGGCAAGAGCCTGGCATTCGTTACCGTAGAGGTGGTGGACCGTGATGGCAACCTGTGTCCGAGGGCCGACAACCAGGTGTTCTTCCAACTCAAAGGTGCGACAATTGCCGGTGTTGACAATGGGTGCCAGACATCGCTTGAGCGCTTCAAGGCAGACAACAGGCATGCCTTCAACGGCAAATGCCTCGTCGTGGTCCGTGCCGACCGCACACCCGGCAGCATCACCCTCACCGCCAAGGCACACGACCTACAGTCGGCATCCCTCACGCTTGAGGATAAGGAAACTTTTTAGGAGTTTAGGAGTCTAGGAGTATAGGAGTTTAGACATATGACTCTTTTTTAGGAGTTTAGACGATACTCCTACAAGAATGGCGGTTCAATATAGAAGAGGCGGCCATATATGGCGTTTGTCCGCCATGCCAAGACACTCGAAAAAAGAAGGAAAAAATTGATGATAAAATTCATGAGCGTAGAGGGAATTCATATTTTTTTCTTTCAACATATAATTGCCATCAATTATTCATTTATCATTCAAGTTCAACTTTCATGTGGTTAACTACTATAACTACTTAACTTTTTCAGTAAGCGGCGGTTTTGCCACCGCTTACTGAAAAAAAAGCCGCCAATGCTTGTTTATTCCAAATAATTCCCCTAATTTTGCACACATTATTGGTAATGTGCAAAAAGGAGGCGGAATATGTCAATTTCTAAAACAAGGCAACTGCTCGTAGATGTGGCAAGGCAACTCTTTGCCAAAAAAGGGCTTGAGAACACGACAATGAATGATATTGCCGTCGCTTCCAATAAGGGACGGCGCACACTCTATACCTATTTTAAAAGTAAGGAGGACATCTATTCGGCGGTCATCGCATCAGAGTTGGAAAGGCTTTCCGACAAGTTGGATGAGGTGGCTGCAAAGAAAATCCAGCCTCAGGACAAAATCATCGAACTGATTTATACCCACCTGAATATGATTAAGGAGACGGTGGTCAGAAACGGAAACCTGAGGGCTGAGTTTTTCCGTAATATCTGGATGGTGGAGAAAATTCGCAAGAATTTTGATGCCGACGAGATAGAGTTGTTCCGTAAGGTATATGCCGAAGGCAAGGCAGACGGTGAGTTTGACATCGACAATGTGGAATTGGTGGCAGACATCACGCACTACTGTGTCAAAGGTTTGGAGGTGCCTTATATCTACGGACGACTCGGACACGGACTGACCGAGGAAACCAGCAGGCCGCTGGTGGCGAAGGTGGTCTATGGCGCTCTCGGTAAGAGCATCAACAAATAAAAACGAAAACCCAACAAACACTATTTTATATTATGAAATTATTGGAAGGAAAGACGGCACTCATCACTGGTGCCGCACGTGGTATCGGCAAGGCCATCGCCTTGAAGTTTGCCCAGGAGGGCGCCAACATCGCATTCACCGACCTCGTCATTGACGAGATGGGCAAGGCCACAGAGGACGAAATCGCCGCCCTCGGTGTCAAGGCCAAGGGATATGCCAGCAATGCTGCTGACTTCGCCCAGACCGAGGAGGTGGTCAAGCAGATACAGGCAGACTTCGGAAGCATCGACATCCTGGTCAACAATGCCGGCATCACCAAGGACGGACTCATGCTGCGCATGACAGAGGGGCAGTGGGATGCCGTCATCAACGTCAACCTCAAATCAGCATTCAACTTCATCCACGCATGCACCCCGATTATGATGAGGCAGCGCAAGGGCTCCATTATCAATATGTCGTCGGTGGTGGGTGTGCATGGAAACGCAGGACAGTGCAACTATGCAGCATCAAAGGCAGGACTCATCGCCCTTGCGAAGAGCATCGGTCAGGAGGTGGGAAGCCGTGGCATCCGCGCCAACGCCATCGCTCCTGGATTCATCGACACTGCCATGACCCAGCAACTGCCTGAGGACGTGCGCAAGGAATGGATTAGCAAAATTCCTCTTCGCAGGGGAGGCACCGTGGAGGACATCGCCAATGTCGCCACATTCCTCGCCAGCGACATGTCGTCGTATGTCACCGGACAGGTCATACAGGTAGACGGCGGAATGAATATGTGATTTTTTTCTTTTCGTAACAATACTTTCTTATGAAAGTTCTTTACGAAGACAACCACGTCATCATTGTGTCGAAAGCAAGTGGTGAAATCGTCCAGGGAGACAAGACGGGAGACCAGCCACTGTCTGACACGGTGAAAGATTACATCAAGGTGGAGCACGGCAAGCCTGGCAATGTGTTTCTTGGCGTCGTGCACCGCCTTGACCGGCCTGTTGCCGGAGTGGTTGTCTTCGCCAAGACTTCCAAGGCACTGTCGCGGCTCAACGACATGTTCAGGGATGGCAGCGTACACAAGACCTACTGGGCTGTCGTGCAGGGACGGCCTGAGATAGAAGAGGCCACCCTTGAGGGCTGGCTCACCCGAAACGAGAAGCAAAACAAGAGTTATTTGCACTCTCGTGAGGTGCCCGGTTCAAAAAAGGCGGTGCTCAGTTATCGCCTTCTCTCCACCACCGAGCGCTACAGCCTGTTGGAGGTGAAATTGCTCACAGGGCGCCATCACCAGATCAGGTGCCAGCTTGCAGGTATCGGTTGCCCCATCAAGGGTGACCTGAAATATGGTGCCCGAAGGTCAAATCCTGACGGTAGCATCTCGCTGCTCGCCCGAAAGGTGGAGCTTGAACACCCCGTTTCTCATATCACCGTCGTGGCAGAGGCACCTGTTCCTGAAGACAACCTCTGGCGCGACCTCGTGGCTTCCATCAACACACCAACCGATTCTTCTGGCTTGACGACATGAAAAAGGCGATGAAATGGCTGGCCATTCTGTTGGTCACTCCCATACTGCTCTTCTTGCTGCTCACGCTGCTCTTGTATCTGCCACCTGTGCAGAACTGGGCGGTGGACAAGGTGGCGGCATATGCCTCAGAGCAGACGGGAATGGACATTTCGGTCGGTCATGTCGCCCTCAGGTTCCCCCTCGACCTTACTGCAGATGATGTGCGTGTCATCAAGGACAATGACTCCATCCCGGGAGTGCGCGATACCATCGCCGATGTGGGAAAGTTGTATGTAGACATCCAACTCAAGCCTTTGTTCAAGAAACAGGTCGAAATCGATGCGCTGGGTTTTGAGCGTCTGCGGCTCAATACCGACGGCCTCATCCCCGATGTGAGGGTGAAAGGCAACGTGGAGAAGGTCGACCTGCAATGCCACGGGGTGAATCTGAAGGAGTCGCTCGCCAATGTTGACCATGCTTTGCTCGACAGTGCAAAGCTGGAGATATGCCTTGCCGACACCATGCCGCCTGATACGACAGAGACAGAGAACAACTGGCGCATCAGAGTGGCAGACCTTCAATTGAAACGCACCCAAATTGACTTGCGGATGCCAGGAGATACCATGCACGTAAGTGGGTATATCGCTGAGGCAAAGGCAAAAGAGGGAGACATCGATTTGGGACAGGGCAAATATGAGGTGGGACAACTCGACTGCCAGATTTCGAAACTGCAGTATGACAACCGTTTCCAACCCGCAACCGACGGACTGGACGCCAATCACATAGAAGTGTCCGACATGGCGGTGAGGGTCGACTCTGTCTCTTACTCAGACAGCGGACTGAACCTCGCGCTGCGCTCATGCTCCTTCAAGGAGAAAAGCGGACTGCAGGTAGATGAACTCACCGCCAAGGTGGCATTGGATTCCGCAGCCGTCCATGTGAAGGACCTGAACCTGCGCACACCCGACTCCCAGCTCACAGCTTCTGCCGACATGGACTTCAATGCCTTCGACGACGACCATCCCGGAAAGATATGGGCAGATGTCGACGGCTATTTCGGAAAACAGGATGTCATGAGGGTGATGGGGAACATGCCTCAGGACTTCAAACGCAAATGGCCCAACCAGCCGCTGGCGGTCAAGGGCAAGGCTACGGGAAACATGAAGCGGATGGAACTGCGCAATTTCCATGTCTCGTTGCCTACGGCGCTGCAGATGAGTGGCGACGGATATGTGGCCAACCTCAACGACCCCGCCAACCTCAAGGCGGACATGCATCTGAAAGGCAACACCGCCGACCTCGGCTTCGTGACGGCAGCCCTCGACCCCTCTATCACAGAGAAGGTAAAGATACCCAAGGGAATCAACATCGACGGAGATTTCAAGGTCAACGGACATCAGTATGGAGCCGACTTCACGGCCACGGAGGGTGGGGGAAAGATGAAGGCACTTGTGGCTTTCGACTCCGACAAGATGAAATACTCCGCCACCGTGGACGCAGAGGCTTTCCCACTGCAGCATTTTGTTCCCAACATGGGACTGAGTCCGTTGACAGCCCATGTGGAAGCCGACGGACAGGGGACCGACTTCCTCTCGCCTTCCACCCAGATGAGGGCAAGGGCCGACATCAAGCGATTCCGTTATGGTCAGTATGACCTGGACGGGATGAAGGGAGAAGCCACACTGAGCAAGGGAAGGCTGCATGCCGACATCGACAGCCGAAACAAATTGGTCGACGGCCGTGTCTCCTTCGACGCGCTCATGAACACCAAACGCCTGCAGGGAACCTTCGCATGCGACCTCAACCACGCAGACTTCTACAACCTGCGGCTCTTCGACAAACCCCTCACGGCATCAGGATGTGCGCATCTTGACATCGACTCCGATTTCAAGGACTATTACAAGGTGGTGGGTTCGATGGGCGACATGTCGATTACCTACAACAATACCCTTTTCCGTCCCGACGACCTCACCCTCGATGTGCTCACCCGGCGCGACACCACTTACGCCAGGGTGGACTGCGGCGACTTCCATCTCGACATGAACGGACGAGGCGGATACAAGAAGATGCTCAGTCAGGCAGAGAATTTCTCAAAGGAACTAACCAATCAGATGAAGGATAAGCATTTTGACCAAATGCTCCTTCGCGACAAACTGCCCGACGCCAATATCTACCTCACCAGCGGACGCGAAAATTTCTTTGTCAACCTCATCCAGGAACAAGGCTATTCTTTCGACAATCTGCTGGTCGATATGAGGTCATCGCATGTCAACGGCCTCAACGGACATATTGCAGTCGACCATCTCATAGCCGACAGCATACAGCTCGACAGCATCAATTTTGCCATCCTCACCGACAGCACGGGATTCAAATACAACGCAAGGGTTCGCAACGGCCCCGACAATCCTCAGTATTGCTTTGACGCCTATGTCGATGGCTCCATCCTCGAGCAGGGAGCAGATGCCAATGTCAAGCTCTACGATAAGGACAACAGACTGGCCTTTGACCTTGGTGCTGTCGCCTCCATCGAACAGAATGGAGTCATGATGCACCTCACCAGGGACAATCCCATTCTGGGATACATCCCATTCACGGCAAACAAGGACAACTATGTCTATCTGGGAGATGACAAACGCCTGTCGGCCGACCTCAAACTGAAGTCCGACGACGGCATGCTGATACAGGTGTATACCAATGATGACAACCGCGAAGCCCTGCAGGACCTGACGCTGACAGTGGGAAAACTCGACCTGGCGCGCATCGTGGCGCAACTGCCGTACATGCCTGATGTGGCAGGTATCGCCGATGGTGACTTCCACATTCTCCAAACGGAGTCCGACCTGTCGGTGTCCAGTTCCGTCAGCATCAAGGACCTCACTTATCAGCGCATGCCGATGGGTGACCTGGGTACTGACTTCGTTTATCTGCCCAATGATGACGGGTCGCATCATGTCGACGGCGTGCTCTTCAGCAACGGGGAAGAGGTAGGTGCACTGGTGGGAACATACAACCCCAAGGGAGAGGGGCATATCGATGCCAAGCTGACCATGAACAGGTTGCCACTGTCGCTTGCCAACGGCTTCATTCCCGACCAGATATTCGGTCTGCGCGGATATGGAGAGGGCGACCTCACCATCAAGGGCTCACTCTCCCGTCCGGATGTCAACGGCGAGGTTTATCTCGATGACTCATATGTCTTCAGCATCCCTTATGGCGTGGAGATGCGCATAGCCAACGACCCCGTGCGTATAGTGGGAAGCAACCTGCTCTTTGAGAATTTCGAAATCCTCGACCAGAACAACACGCCTCTCAATATCACCGGGCATTTCGACTTCTCCAATCTCAATCGTATGATGCTTGATATGCGCATGACAGCGAGAAATTTCCAAATCATCAATGCCAAGGAGAATCCCAAGTCAGAGGCATTCGGAAAGGCTTTCGTCAATTTCTTCGGCAACATGAGGGGGCCGGTGGATGCCCTTACCATGAGGGGTAAGGTGGATGTGCTGGGCTCTACCGACATGACCTACGTGCTGCGTGACTCACCCCTGGCAGCAGACAACCGGCTTGACGAATTGGTGAGATTTGTCGACTTCAGCGACTCAACAGTACAAGTGGTCAACCGTCCGCCGCTGACCGGCTTCAACATGGACCTCTCGCTGAGTGTTGACGAGGGAGCACGCATCAAGTGTGACCTCAATGCCGACCACAGCAACTACATCGACCTGATGGGCGGTGGTGACCTGCGCATGAGATACAATGTGGTGGACAACCTTCGCCTCACGGGCAGATATGTGCTTAACGAGGCTGAGATGAAATACTCGCTGCCCGTCATTCCACTCAAGACCTTCACCATTCAGGAGGGCAGTTACATAGAGTTCAAGGGCGAACCCATGAACCCCACCCTGCATATCACGGCAACAGAGAGCAGGAAGGCCACTGTGGAGGACGAGGGCGGTGGCACGAGAAGTGTCAACTTCGTCTGTGGTGTGGTCATCACGCAGACACTTGAAAACATGGGTGTGGAGTTCATCATCGACGCCCCCGAGGATATGGCGATTGGCACCGAACTCGCCAGCATGACCACAGAGGAAAGGGCAAAGGTGGCTGTCACCATGCTCACCACAGGCATGTATCTTGCCGACGGCAATACCAGCGGATTCACCATGAACGGCGCTCTCAGTTCGTTCCTCCAGAGCGAGATCAACAACATCACGGGAAATGCGCTTCGCTCGCTCGACTTCTCTGTGGGAGTTGACAACGCCACCGATGCGTCAGGCAGCATGCATACCGACTATTCGTTCAAGTTTGCCAAGAGGTTCTGGAACAACCGTCTCCGCATCGTCCTCGGTGGAAAGGTCTCCACAGGTTCAGATGCACAGACAACCAACCAGTCGTTCTTCACCAATGTGGCTTTCGAATACCGTCTGAGTGCGACTTCCAACCAATATATCAAACTCTTCTATGACCGTGACTCCTATGATTGGCTTGAAGGCGAGATAGGTGAATATGGAGTTGGTTTCCTCTGGCGGCGCAAACTGCAGCATTTCAAGGATATCTTCCGCTTCAAAGCAGACAAGCAACCGACACTGCTTCCTACCGGGAGAATGAATGGCGACTCTCCCTTCTACCCAGGCAACAGACCACTTTCCACCGACTCTGTTGTCATCAAGGAGGCACTCCCTGCAGACTCTGTAAAACAGTAAAAACAAAACAAAGATGAAGTTCATGAAGTCATACCATTCAGTCATCAGTCACCTCCCCTCTGCACTTTCACAGTGGGGTGCCCTGCCTTCATCCTTCATCCTTTTGTGCTCATCTTTTGTCCTCCTTCTTTCATGCTCCACCACGAGCAGTGTTCCCGATGGAGACAGGCTCTACACAGGCATCGACAAGGTGACCTACACCAACTATGAGAAAAACGACCATTTCACCATCACCCAGGAAGAGGTGGCTGCCGCCCTCGACTGTCCGCCAAATGGAGCACTGTTTGGCAGTTCCTATTATCGCACCCCTCTGCAGTGGCGGCTTTGGATATGGAATGCTTTCTCCGACAAGGAGAGTGATTTCGCCAAGTGGATGACGCGTTCCTTCGGAAAGGCTCCTGTGCTCATGAGCAAGGTCAATCCCGAACTGAGGGCATCGGTAGCTCAGTCGGCACTCAACGTGCATGGCTATTTCAGAGGTAAGGTGACGTCGCATGAGGTGGACACCCGCAACCCCAAAAAAGCAAAGGTAGGCTATCTCGTGGACATGGGCCATCTGTTCACCATCGATACCTTGCATTACGACAAATTCCCGCCCGAGGCAATGGCTTTGATTGACAGTACGAGAGAAGAGGCGCTTGTAAGACGGGATGTGCCTTTCGATGTGTCTACGCTTGACGGCGAGCGAACCCGTATTTCCACGCTCTTCCGCGACAATGGCTTTTTTTATTATCAGAAAGGATACGCCTCCTATCTCGCCGATACACTGGCCGTGCCAGGCAAGGTGCAAATGCGGCTGCAGTTGGCCGACAGCCTTCCCGATGTCGCCATGCGCAAATGGTATATCGGCAAAATAGACATCAGCCTCAAGAAGTCATTTATGGAGCAGACCACCAACTCTACGGGAAGAGGGCGTTATACTGTGCATTTCAATGGAAAGAAGTCACCCATCCGCACAAGAGTCATCATGAAGGACATGAAACTGCGGCCGGGCCGGCTCTACAATTATACAGACTACATGGAGTCGGCCAACAAGCTGAGTACCAATGGTCTCTTCAGCATGGTGGACTTCAATTTCACTCCACGCGACTCAGCCACCTGCGACTCACTTGACCTCAATCTCAACTGTGTTTTCGACAAACCCTACGACTTTTATGTGGAGACCAATCTCAAAGGTAAAACGACAGGTTTTCTCGGTCCGCAACTGATTGTGGGTTTCACCAAGAGAAATGCTTTCAGGGGAGGCGAGAACCTCAACATCAACCTCCATGGCGCCTATGAGTGGCAGACGGGACATGCCTTCGACCACAGTTCGTCGGAAATCAATTCCTATGAGTATGGCGGCGACGTGTCGATAGATTTTCCGAGACTATTGCGGCCATGGAACCTCAACGACCGGCGGAGGCCCCGTCGTGGTCGCAGGCGCTATTTCTATACGCCGACCACCACGGTCAAGGCTTCCAGCAATGTGGTCAACCGCTCCGGATTCTTCAAACGGCATATCGTATCGGGCGAACTGACCTACAAATACCAGTTCGGTCCCAATTGGCGTCATCAGTTCACGCCGCTGTCAGTGGAATACAACTATCTCAAAAACGGTACAGAGAAGTTCAATGAACTGCTCAGCGAGCATCCTTATCTCATGGCGACGATGTCCGACCTCTTCATTCCAAAAATGAAATATACGCTCACCTATACCAGTCCTTCCACGGAGCGCAATCCCATCTTCTGGCAGACATCCGTGAGCGAATCCGCCAACCTGTTGTCCCTTGCCTACACAGCTTTTGGAAAGGGTTGGAATGAGAAGAACAAGGAACTGTTTAAGAATCCTTACGCACAGTTTCTGAAAGTGGAGACAGACTTCACCAAGACATGGCGACTTGATGAGCATTCTCAGCTCGTTGGCCATCTCAGCACGGGATATGCCTGGGCTTTTGGTAACTCCTCCTACATACCCTATACGGAGAATTTCTGGGTGGGTGGTGCCAACAGCATCAGGGCGTTCACTGTGAGAAGCATCGGACCGGGCAACTACCGCTCATCTGTCAAGAGATGGCGTTTTGTTGAGCAGATAGGCAATTTCAAGCTTCAAGCCAATCTTGAATACCGGCCACGTCTGTTCGGCAACCTCTATGGAGCCATTTTCCTCGATGCGGGCAATGTGTGGATGATGGGAGACTATGAGTATGAGCAAGGAACCAAGTTTGAGTTCTCCAAGCTGCACGACCAGATGGCACTTGGCACGGGAATAGGCCTGAGATACAATCTGGACTTTTTTGTGGTACGTCTCGACTGGGGCATCGCTCTTCACGCACCCTATGAAACAGGAAAGTCAGGCTATTTCAATATCCCCTCGCTCGGTGATGGCAACAGCATACACTTCGCCATAGGATATCCTTTCTGATTTGGGGGAAATGTTAGCGTCTCTTTGATTGCGATGCGTATTTGCTGAGCGCTTTAATTGTTTTCTGCCGGCCAATGGCAATCAGTCTCTCGGATTTGTCATAATCAAAACCCCCATAGCGGCTCATCTGTATGTCGACCAGGATGTCGGGGTTCATCAACTGGCTCATCAGCTTGGCATTCTGACGAATCATCATTGAGCTGGTGCGTGTGAGCATCGTGTAGTAGTTGAAATCGATATTGTCAGGAATCAACTTGTTGAGAATCTGTGTGGCCAGCGATTTGCTGCTCTTGCGGCGCTCGGAAATCTCATGCTTCATGTTCTCTTGTGCTTTGTAATCCTGTCCACAGACATCCACCCCCATCAGCAGGTCGTCTTTATGGCGCTCCACTCTGTTCAGTGGGATTGGGTTGACCACGCCTCCGTCGATGAGAATCATCCCGTCTCGTTGCACGGGCTTATAAAATGAAGGAAGGGAAATGCTGGCACGTATGGCTTTGAAGAGACTGCCGGTGCGGAATATCACTTCGCGCCCCGACACCCAGTCTGTTGCTACTGCACAATAGGGAATGGGGAGTTCTTCAATGTCTACGTCAGGCACAAACTCCATGATGGCCTCAATGATACGGTCTCCTTTGACAATGTGGTTGAGTGACAAGGAGAAATCGGTCAGTTCCAACATCTTCTTGCGGTCAATGCCTTTCATCCACTCTCTGAATTCTTCCAATTTGCCAGCGGCATAGACTCCACCGATAAGGGCTCCCATGCTACAGCCGGCTATAGAGGTGATATGATACCCTTCCTCTTCCAGCACCTCAATGGCTCCGATATGTGCAAGGCCTCGGGCACCGCCACTTGAAAGCACCAATGCTACATCTTTCCTTTCGGGCTTGTCCTTGCCTGTTAATCTCAGCAGTTTATCAAACATTCGTTTTAACTATAATCGCAAATCGACCACAAAAATACATATAATAATCCATGAATTCAACAATTTTGGCTGGTTTTTGAAATCAAAGGTTGGAGGGAATGATGTAAATTTACAAGAATTGTGAATGCCAACCAATCTGGCACAGCTTACCAACTCATAAAATTTGGAAGTTTCACTTTTTTTCCCTAACTTAGCGGCCTAAAGTTCCATCACCAAGGTTGGCATAGCCTTCTCCTCCAAGGAGCGCAACATCACGGAATGGCAGTGTGACAAGTAGGGACGCGATGTATCGCGTCCGAAAACCAAAAATGAGGAAAATGTATGGACATACTTGATGTCCGACCATAAACATCATGCGGAAACTGTTATACATCATCGTCGCAACCATCCTGCTCGCTGCCTGTGTGGGCAACGGGAAGGAGCGTGCTGCGCTCGACGCGGCACAGGCAGTCATCAACGACAGGCCTGATTCTGCCCTCGCCATCCTTGACTCCTTTGAGCCGTCATCTCAGGATTTCTCACGTAAAAATCTCCGTCGTTGGCAACTTCTGCGTCTCATGGCACAGAACAAATGCGACACAGTCTTCCGCTCCGACAGCCTCCAACTCGTCCTCACCGACTATTATGACCACCATGGCACACCCAACGAGAAGATGTTGGCGCATTACCTCCTCGGAAGGGCTTATTATGACATGGGGGAGATGCCAAAATCACAGCGTGAATACCAATCAGCATTAGAATATGCTGATACAAATGCAATGGATTGTGACAATCATCTTCTTTCTATCATACATCTTCAGATGGGTTATATGTTTTTCAAACAGTATTTGCCCCTGGAAGCAATTGCTCACCAAGAAAAAGCCGCGAGAATAGCAAAATACCATCAGGATTCCATATTATATCTAAATGCAGAAGAACAAAAAGCCCTTTCACTTTGTGAACTTAACAGAATCAATGAGGCAGACAGCATTCTATTGTTGATTCACAATGAATATAAGAAAAAAGGGGAAAATGTCAAAGCTACCAGAGCGCTAAGTCCTTGTATTCTTCATGCTTTGAGAGCAAACAAAACAGAAAAGGTGAGAGATTATATCAACATAGTTGAAAACACCGTTTCATGTTTTAAGGGCGATAGAAGTTGGGATGTGTTTGAATTATATCGAGGAGATTATTATTTTGCCATCAACATGATGGATTCCGCAGAATGCGCATACCGCTCCATAATGGGGCAGAGAAATGATGTCTATTACAAGGTATATGCTTATCGCGGTCTGTTGGACGTATATGAAAAAAAGAATATCCCAGATTCTGTGGCCAAATACTCAAGACTGTATTGTGAAGCCAATGATTCATCCAATTTATTCAAATATCAGGGGATATTGTCAAAAACTCAGGCTGCTTACAACAATGATCAACTGTATTTCATGCTTTCGGACAAGGAGAAGGAATCATCAGTCAAGTCTATCATTATCACGATGATTTTGGTTATTTCCATTCTAACTTTTGTCATCCTGCTTTTGCTCTACAACAAGAAGAAAAAGGAGAATGAAGATAAACTTATTAAACAGAGTACTGATTACAACCTTCTTATGTATGAATATGAGATGATTAAAAGTGATTTGGCATTATTGAAGGATGAGAACTCTGGATTCAGGAATCTTCTTCAAACTAAAGAAAGCCAGCTTGAAGGATTACGAATCAAAATGAAAGAACATGATGCAATGCCTATTGCTTTCCCTGAAAACAGCTTGGAAAGAAGCAATAAGGTGAAAGAATTGCATTCATTGGCTATTCATGGCTATAAAGCTGATAATTTGCAATTGAACGAGTTGCATGAATTAATGCTTGAACAGCATAAAACATTTATCAATCGACTACAAGATAAAAATAGAGCCTTGTCACAAAGAGAAATCAGGATCTGCATATTGATAAGGCTTGGCTTTTCTGCATCCGAAATATCTATCTTGCTTGGAATCTCACCTCAAGTCCTGTCTAATTCAAAGAGAACTATTTTGAAAAAGTTATTCGAAATTGAAGGGAAAGCATCAGATTTAAATAATTACATTTTAAGTATGAACTAATCTAACGAATTATCATATTGCATTTTAGCAAACTATGAAAAATATGAAATGAACAAATGAAAAATATGAAATAGGTCTGCTTGTAGCATTGCATTTTAATTTCTATCTTTGAATTGAATTTGTTTAACACTAAACTTTTTTAAGGATATGAAAAAAATGCATTTCTTACTTGTTGCCGTTCTTTTCTCTTTTTCATTCTTTTCGAGTATTACGGCCAAAATCAATGATGACCCTACAACTCCTTTGCAACTTGATTTGACATGGGAAGATCCTTCTCTTGGAAGCAACGGCCCAATGAAGCAACCAATTCTTGCCCCAACAGTATATCAGATTGGTCATGAGTTACTTTTTGGAGAAACACATTCTGATTACATACTCCAAATACTTGATGATGACCAAGTATTGTTCGAAACGACTGTTTTGAGTGCAGAATCTACTACTATTCTACCTAGTGCTCTTTCAGGTACATATGAGTTAAGACTATTTGTTGGTATCTATTGTTTTGTGGGAGAAATCACCTTATAATAAAAAAGAGGGTGTGACACCCTCTTTTTTTCCTCAAGAATAAACGATTCACACATAAAAACATTAAAGACAATGAAAAAACTCTTTTTGTTATCCATATTCATTCTGGCATCTGTTTTCAATGCCCATGCACAGTTGAAAGTGAATTCGAATGGCAATGTAGTAGTTGGCACAACCAATACAGATTTTGTCCCAAACTTATCTGTAGGGCAAAATCCCTATTATATGGGTGGTTACTCTAGTATCAAAAAAATCGCTTTTGCCGCTAAACCAACAGCTAGTTCTGGATAT
Source organism: uncultured Prevotellaceae bacterium (assembly GCA_902767775.1). GTDB lineage: Bacteria > Bacteroidota > Bacteroidia > Bacteroidales > Bacteroidaceae > Prevotella. Next base: position 49,340 of record CACXIP010000021.1, read on the forward strand.
AATATAGGGGTTGAAGGATATGTTAACCCTAATCAAAACGATACTACCGATACAAATTTCGGTGTCCTCGGTGTTGCGGAGATCAATCGGAACCATGGTCGTAATTATGGAGTGAGCGGAATGATAGGATACTCCAGCCCAAACCAATATTTGGGAGGTGCCGGTATATATGGCACTTGCTATACATACATGTATGGTCATCCAGACAATATTTTAGGCCTTTATGCAGGTTATTTCCATGGCGGCGTATATGTTTCTGCAGGAATAACGTCCAATGGGTATTACTCACCTGCAGTTTCCGAACTTAACGAGAATGTTAGGCCTATGGCCCAGAATGACAAGTACGGAATACAGACGCTTGACAATCTTCTCAGGATGAATGTTCTTGAATACAATCTCAAAAACCTGACAAGTGAAAGAACCCCTGAGGAAATAGGTGAGATGACAGAAGAGGTGAGGGCTTCTTATGAGATGATGAAAAAAGACGAGGAAGAATTAGCCACCCGCCTCCATTTCGGACTCTCAGCCCAAGAACTTCAGGAGATATATCCCAATTTGGTATTGGAAGGGACGGATGGGCAACTTTCAGTGAACTATATTGAAATGGTTCCCTTGCTTATCAGGTCCATCCAGGTATTGAAGCAGGAGCTGGATGAACTGAAATCCGAAGATGCAAATCTCAAAAAGCAGCCACAAACCACTGATACGTATGCTGCCAGTTCAGCAAGCAAAAGCATCCTGTACCAGAACACGCCCAATCCTTTCAGGGAGAAGACAGTTATTCGATTCAAGTTGTCAGACGATGCCAAGGAAGCATCCGTATGTATCTTTGACATGACGGGAAAGCAACTCAAGAAACTTCCCGTCTCAAAAGGCATGGAAAGCGTTTCTGTAAACGGCTATGAATTGGGTGAGGGTATGTTCCTGTATTCACTCATTGTCAATGGACAGGAAATCGACACCAAGAGAATGATTGTGTCCAAATGAGAGTAAGGCACATTATTGTCACTTGAAAGGTTGTGGAGAAAAGGAGGATGTTGCTTACAACGAATTAATAATCAATAACAATATGGATCAGGCCTATTATATATCTGATATGAATGTCTATGCATTGTCAATGTAATGTCAATATGCCACCGCCATCGGACGGGAGAGCTTCAGACATACAGATTGAAACACTTTATCAAAAGATATTATGAGAAAGATTATATTTTTATCTTATTTGCTTGTACCTATGTGCCTCTTTGCACAAAAGTCAAGAGTTTTCTCTATTAACTTTAGCGAGAAAGACTTTTCTTTTACAAAAGATGGTGACATTTTGAATATTGTTTCAACAGATGGTAAGGCTGTCATTTGGGGTAATGCTTTTGACCCGGCATTGCCTTGTCTTGGTGTAAACATATTGATTAGTCCAACTGATGATTATGTTGGCTTTTCCTGTGAAGAGAAAGAGACACTCGTGGAGTCAAATGTTATCGTTAATTATATCCCAGAAGATATGCCATCTAATATTGATCAAAATGTTATACGCACTGGGCAGACCAATTACACTAAGAAAACATATCCTGATGAAAATGTGCAGTTTACGGGAACACATATGATGGACGGATACAAGTATCTTTCCTTTATTGTTTGCCCTTTCAGATATGACGTAGAAAACAAGAACCTATATCTGAAGAAGGATTTCAGTCTGCATCTAAATTTAAAGTCTGTGTATTCAAAAGGTTCTTCAAAGAGTAAAGGTTGTAATATGCGTGATATCGTTAAGGATATGACTATAAATGGAAATGAAATAGAAACATTATATCCAAACTTGACTAAAACCGTTTCGTCGACAGAAACAACAATTTACAAATACATCATTGTTACAAACGAGGCACTGAAGCCAGTTTTTGAGAAACTTGCCCATTGGAAGACAATGAAAGGAGTGAGAACAAAAGTAATTACCGTAGAGGATTGCTTTGACGTTTATCCTAATCTTTCTCCACATCTGGCGATAAAGACTGTATTGGCCAGTTATTATTATAATAATGATATGGAATATGCTCTCCTTGCCGGTGATACTGATGTTGTCCCAGCACAAATATGCTATCTACCTACCGATTTGACAAATAGCGATGACACCACAGATACCCCTGCCGACCTCTATTATTCATGTCTTGATAATTGCTTTTCCTGGGATTCTAATGGAAATAACGTGTATGCAGAATTAAATGACAACATTGATTTGGATCCAGAATATATTATAACGAGATGTTCTGTATCCACACTTTCAGAAGCAGAGATTTTTGTTAACCGTATTATTGAATATGAAAGTTACCCAAAAACGGATGGGTGGACGAGTAAAATGCTGAGTTGTGGAAATTTGAGATATACCTATACAATGAAGAACCACGAATTAATAAGTGATAGTCAGTATCAAGGGGAATATGTCTATGAGCATGGTGTCCAACCATATTGGGGTAGTAATACATTTTTTGAACTTTTTGACACATATTCAGACCATCCAGATGGAATCAATTATGATGCAACTGGAGATCATTTCCAAACAGAATTGGAGAAAGGATACACTTTTGTTGACGAGTACTCCCATGCTTGGGCAAATAAATGGGGCTTTTTAGAAAACGGGACTTTATACAAATTAGACAAAGCAAGCAGTTTAGTAAACAGTGGTTATTCTATAATAACCACCATATCTTGTTATTCAAATGCATTTGATAAGATATCCACTGATTTCCCTGATGAAACAGATTATTATACGACCTGCCTTAGTGAATCTTTTATGAGGAATCCAAATAGTGGTATCTTGGCATATTATGGTTGTTCTCGTGAAGGATTTACTTATTCCACTTACTATTTTATAGAAAAATTCTATGAACACATCTTATCCAGTTATGACAGACAATTCGGCAGGGCTGCCATGTCTGCAAAAAATGCATTTACAACTCAAGCCCAAGATACTATTTATAATCAATATCGATGGCTCATAATGACTTTGAATCCTTTGGGTGACCCAGAGACGCCTATTTTTATTCAAACCCCACAAACATTTAATGACGTTTCAGTTTCTTTCTCCAATGGAAACCTTAGCATTTCTTCGGGAATCAGTGACTGTACAATCTGCATCTCCAGTGCCGCTGATTATGGAGAAAGCTATTACAAATTATATAATAATGTTAACGGAATAAGTCTCAGTGATGTCTATGCAGACTGCTATTTGTGCATAACGAAACAAGGCTATATACCTTACATTGCCCGTGTTGGCAATTCAGTGTATTTGCAAAATGAAGATATTGTTAGAAATCTTTCTGTTTTTTCCACGAATACCTATGTTGGCAGTAACGTCAATAGCTCTTTATCACTTGGTCCTGTTACCATCCATAAAGGAAAAGTCACAAATAAAAGTGCAGGAGGCATAACTATTCAAAACGACTTTGAGGTTAAGAGCGGTACTGAACTGGAAATATTGCAGCCTTGAAAATTAGTCTAATATGAATTTCTGACTCTATATATTTTATAATTCTATATATTTTTATAATTTTGAAAGCGGAAAGTTTAATTGTTTTTTATGATGAACAAATATCTGTTATTATTGTTTGCCATTGCCATTAGGATGACTTCTGCGGCTCAGGACACTATGTTGCCAATGCTTGTCGATGGCCGGGTCTGGAATGTGGTGAGTATCCATCCGGCAGAGCCGCCAGAGTCTGATTCCACCCCCGGCTACTTCAAAGACATCAAGGGACGATGGGGTGTAGGCTGGCCTTCCACCTTTTTGCTGAAGGGCGACACCATCATGGGTGGAAAAACTTACAAAAAACTGTTTCGTGACGGTAGTTTTATCTGTGGCCTTCGTGAAGAGGATGGCCGCATATACAAATGCTCTCTGGATTTTATTTCAGAGATACTGACCTTTGACATCAACCTCTGGACTGGTGACATTTTCAAGGATGAGGTCAATGACCATTCCCAGATGGAGGTGAAGCAGGTGAGGACGTTCTGCATCAGTGGAACAAACCGCAGGTGTTTGGATATGTGGGTTTATGAAGAAGATCTTGAGATCATAGACGGCTTGGTGGATTATTGGATAGAGGGAATTGGATGCATGGCTGGCCCTCCTTACGTCCCATTTTGGTGGGAAGCATCCAGCGGGAGTCTGTTGCTGTCGTGCTATGACGGTGACAAATGTATCTTTTCTATCGAGGACCTCAACCAAATCACAAACATTCAACCTGCAATCACAAATAGTTTTTCTGATAGCTGCCAGGAAATATATGACCTCCAAGGCCTTCGTCTAAAAGGCGTTCCTCAGAAAGGTGTCTACATACAGAACGGCAGGAAATATGTGAAGTAGTTCATAATTCATAGTTCATAGTTCATAATTCATGGTTTATATGAAAACAAATATATTGACCCTTGCATTGGTGTTGATGACAGTCACAGCCAATGCCCAGCAGAAAGCGAAGACGTTTTCCATCACACCGAAGGCAGGTGTTACAGCAAGCAGTTTCTCAGGGAAAATGCCGGCAACAATCTCATACGTCATTATTCCGGAAGGTCATTATGTAGATGGTGGTATAGACGAACTCCGACCAGTCGACGAAAGCACGTTGATTCGGGCTGGAGCCATGGGGTTCGGCGACATGAATAACAAAGTGGGTTTCACCATAGGCGCAGAAGGGCAGTACCAATTCACGTCTGTTGTCGGCCTCTCTCTCGGTGCCTTCTATACACAAGAGGGAGCCGCCTACAACACCAAGGGGCATTCCTCGGATTTCGACGGTGTGAAGGTCAGCATCAAAGATGATTTGAAAATCCATCTCAACTGCTTCACCGTGCCTGTCCTGGCCAATGTATATGTGTGGAAAGGACTTGCCCTTAAAGCCGGCTTGCAACCGGAATTTGCCATTGGGAAAAAGACCAAGGGTGATGTGACGATGGAGTTTGAAGGACAGGCATTCAAGGCTGAGTCGTCAGATGCCGATATCAAGTCATTCTCCCTTTCCCTTCCCATAGGCATGAGTTATGAATACAAGCATGTGGTGGCAGACCTCAGATACTCTTTTGGACTAACCGACCTGCATAAAAACAAAGATGCAGGCATTGGCGGGTACTCCTTCGCCCACAACCGCGTGCTGACTTTCACACTTGGATACAAGTTCCCGTAATCTGAAGAGGACGGAGAATCAAGGGACTGTCCCCATGATTTTAGTCACGTGAAAAATTCCACCGAAAGGGGTAAGTCTTTCAGATTTTATGATAAATGCGAACGTTCGCATTTAGCATAAAATGCGAACTTTCCAAAAATGCGAACCTTTTTGTGACGATACCGATAGTAAAAGGCATTGCGGTTGCAAAAG
>CACXIP010000022.1 GCA_902767775.1 uncultured Prevotellaceae bacterium
TTTATTGTCATTAATCGATTTGTTGTGTCTTTTTGCTCTAAGTTTAAAGGACACGGAATAAGGGGGATGGAACAGGAACAGCGCATATAGGACATTGCGTGACGTTGCAAATAGGACACGGGCCACGTCGCCTTAATTTAAACTTAAAATTTAAATGTGTACTATTATGCGCAGATTTATTTTTTATCATGAGGAGCAGAGACAAGGTTTCTGGCTCCTTGGCTCAAAGAGCCGTTGTTCCATCTCCAGCAGGAGAGTCGTTCTTTTAAATAATGGTAAAAAGAGAGGTCGAAAAAGACTCGGTCCAATCTTTAAAGGTTTGTGGAAAATGTTTCGTAAGTGTGTTGAGTTTATACTCGCCCTTGGTTTCATCGCAAAACTTGCATTGTTAATTTTGAGTTGGCTTGGCTGGTAACATCCCTACTTATTTTTTATGCTCATACAGAAAAACGATATATTATGTTCTTACGTTCTGCACAAGAGTGTAGAGCGTGTGAATTATATTGCTAAGCATACAAAAGAGTTTTATACGGAGTTTCATCGCTATAAAACAGACAAACTTGGAAACAAAAGGCGAAACAAGCAGCAGTATAAAGAGAAATATGGAGAATTTTGGACAAGGGTTATAAACCCGCCAAAAGATGAACTGAAGGAAATTCAAAAGCGAATCAACAAATACTTGGTTGATAATATTCGGATGCCAGAGTATGCATTTGGAGGTATCAAATCTCGTGATAATATCCGAAATGCACGTTTCCACAAAGGGCAGAAATATGTATTTCAGACTGATCTGAAAGATTTCTTTCCATTTATTACAAATAAAAAAGTGTATGAAATGTTTGTGAGAGTAGGGTTTTCGCGTGACGTTTCATCCATGCTAACAAAGCTGACAACCTATAATGGACATCTCCCTCAAGGGGCACCCACATCAACAACAATTGCCAATTTGGTGTTTATACCAACAGGTGTGGCTTTACAAACCATAGCAAGACGTGAAGGACTGAGATTCACAACATTTGTGGATGACGTGACCATGTCATCGCAGACAGATTTTAAGCACGTAGTGCCGAAAATAATAGAAACAATAACTTCTTATGGATTTAAGATTTCCCAAGGGAAGACGACATACAAATCTGGAATTACAGATGTGACAGGCGTAAGAATGTTGAATAACTCTTTGACAGTTACTGATAAATTTGTTGTTGCCATCGAAAAGGAGGTTGATAAATCTTCACCGAGGGCAAAAGGATTACTAAATTATAAAGAGCGAATAAGGATACTGTCAAAAACAAAGAACAAGTAATCTTCGTGGGTAAAAATGCTTGTTGACGGTTGAAATCCCATATGTATTTTCAACTTGTCAACGTTAGAACTTGACAACGCTCTGCATAGATTATCTTTTGCAGAATTTTTTGTGAGAATTCTGCAAAGTTGTGGGTGCAGATGGGCGCATCGTTCAAAAATGGGTGCAAATTGGGTGCAAATTTGAAATATGTGAAAAAGAAGAGTCCCGTAAGTCATTGACCTACAAAACTCTTTCTTTGGCGCTTCAGGATGGGCTTGAACCAACGACCCCCTGATTAACAGTCAGGTGCTCTAACCAACTGAGCTACTGAAGCAGTATTTTTTCGATTGCGGTTGCAAAAGTATAACCATTTTTTTATTCCACCAAACTTTTTGGGGGAAAATTTCGTTTTTTGATGAAAAACGATGATTTTTTCCGTGTTTTTAGGCGGAATACGCATATAATGATGTATTTTTGCAGCGTCATTTACACGACTACCATCATTCGTTAATACAATTATCAAGCAACTACCGCAACAAGCACATGAAGATACGAAACATACTGCTGACACTTGTAGCCGCAATGGTCTGCCTCCCCTCTATGGCGCAGACAGAGAGCGACCACAACTTTGAGGTGAAGAAAAACCTCGACGTGTTCAATGCCATCTATAAGAACCTCGACCTCATCTATGTCGACACTCTTGATGCAGAGGAGGTGATTGGTACGGGTATCAAGGCGATGCTGAGGAGCCTCGACCCCTATACTGAGTACTACCCCGAGGAGAATATGAAGGACCTCAAGGAAATCTACACCGGCAAGTTCGCTGGCATCGGTGCCCTCATCCGCTACAACACCAAAATCAAGCGCGTGGTCATCGACGAGCCTTACGAGGGCATGCCGGCCGACAAGGCGGGGCTGCGCAAGGGCGATATCATCCTTGCCATCGACGACTCCTCGATGGTTGACAAGAACGTCAGCTACGTGAGCAGTCACCTGCGCGGCGACCCAGGTTCGTCTTTCATCCTCAAAATCCTGCGCCCCACCACAGGGAAGAAGATGCAGATGAAGATAACGAGGAAAACCATCCAGACACCCTCTGTGCCCTACTATGGGTTGCAGCCCAACGGTATCGGATACCTTAATCTCAGGCAGTTTACCGAGGACTGTGCCAAAGAGGTGCGCAATGCCATCATCGAGATGAAGGAGAAAGGTATGAAGGGACTGGTGTTCGACCTTCGCGGCAACGGCGGTGGGTCGGAGTCGGAGGCTGTGCAGATTGTCAATCTCTTTGTACCCAAGGGGCAGCTTATTGTCTCCAACCGTGGTAAGCTGAAACGCTCCAACATCGACTACATCACCAAGTCGGAGCCCCTCGACACCGTGATGCCCGTCGTCGTGCTCGTGAGTGAGTCCACCGCCAGTGCCAGCGAGATTACCAGCGGTGCGCTGCAGGACCTCGACCGTGCTGTCATCCTTGGCACGCGGACCTATGGCAAGGGACTCGTCCAGACCTCCGTCGACCTGCCCTACAACGGCAGCCTCAAACTTACCAGCAACAAATACTACATCCCCAGCGGACGATGCATCCAGGCCATCAATTATAAGCACGCGCGCGGTGGATACACCGAGCATATTCCCGACTCGCTCACCAAGGTGTTCCACACCGCACATGGCAGGGAGGTGCGCGACGGCGGAGGCATCATGCCCGATGTGGTGGTGCAGCCCGACTCACTGCCAAACATCGCCTATTACCTCGCCTCTTCGGGTGTTGACTCCACTGAGGTGATGTTCGACTATGAGGTTGACTATATCTCGCGCCACGCCACCATCCCTCCTGCCGACGAGTTTGAGATTTCCGACGCTGAGTACGAGGAGTTCAAACAGCGTGTGCTCGACAGTGGCTTCACCTATGACCCGGAGAGTGAGAAATATCTCCAGCAACTCATCAAACTCGCCAAGTTTGAGGGATATTACGACGACGCCCAGGAGGTGTTTGGTCAGCTGGAGAAGAAACTCCAGCACAACCTATCCCACGACCTTGACTACAACAAAGAGCAACTCAAGAAAATCCTCGCCAACGATATCGTGGCTGCCTACTATTACCAGCGTGGTGCCATCGCCAACAGCCTCAGGGGTGACAAGCAGATGGAGGAGGCCGTGCGCCTCATCAACAGTCCCGAGGAGTATAGGAAGATATTGAGCACCTCTCCCCAATCCTCCAAAAAGAGGGAGTGAAAAACTCTCGCAAACCTTCCCCAGAGGAGGGGATGAGTGCGTTCACTGGGGTGAACAAGGGGAAAAACTATGGCCGGTGGCCTAAAAAATAGGAAAAAGTTTGGCGGCGTGGGTATTTTTTCGTACCTTTGCACCGTTCAGTGGAATGAGGGGCTTGAAAAAGCTCCTCATTTTATATTGAAATGAGCAAAGTAGAATAGGTGATATATAGCGAAAATAGTACATCTAAAATGATTGAGAAAAGTATTATTGTAAAATTGGTCGACGAATGGCTGCAGGGAAAGGATTATTTCCTGGTCGACGTGGAAATCAGCCAAGACAACAAGATTGTGGTCGAAATCGACCATGCCGATGGCGTGTGGATAGAAGACTGCGTGGACCTGAGCCGCTACATCGAGGACCACCTTGACCGTGATGAAGAGGACTTTGAGCTCGAGGTAGGTTCCGCCGGACTGGGTCAGCCTTTCAAGGTGCCCCAGCAATATGTCAATTTCGTGGGCAAGGAAGTCGAGGTGCTCGACGCCGAAGGCAAGAAGACCAAGGGTGTGCTCAAGGAAGTTGACGGCAGACAATTCACCGTCACCGCTCAGGAAAAGGTGAAGGTGGAGGGGAAGAAGCGCCCCGTGCTTACCGACATCGACCACACGTTCAATATGGATGAAGTCAAATACACAAAATATATAATAAGTTTCAAATAAAGCTATGGCAGCAAAGAAAACAGCAGATTCCAAGCCGAATATGTTTGAGATGTTCAAGGAGTTCAAAGAGAACAAGAACATCGACGGCACGACGCTCGTCAGCGTGCTAGAAGAGAGCTTCCGCAACGTCATTTCCAAGATTTTCGGAAGCGATGAGAATTTCGACGTTATCGTCAACCCCGACAAGGGCGACTTTGAGATTTACCAAAACCGCATCGTCGTGCCCGACGGTGAAGTCAACGACCCCAACAAGGAGATAGCACTCTCTGAGGCACAGAAACTCGACGAGGACTACGAGCTTGATGAGGAAGTGAGTGAGCGTATACAGTTTGAGAAGTTTGGCCGCCGCGCCATCCTCAACCTCAGGCAGACCCTCGCCTCAAAAATCCTTGAGTTGGAGCACGACTCCCTCTACAACAAGTACAAGGACCGTGTGGGACAGATTATCAGTGGTGAGGTCTATCAGACCTGGAAGCGCGAGGTGCTCATCGTCGATGATGAGAACAATGAGCTGATTCTCCCCAAGTCGGAGCAGATTCCCAACGAACAGTACCACAAGGGTGAGACCATCCGTGCCGTCATCCTCCGTGTGGATAATGAGAACAACAATCCCAAAATCATCCTCTCACGCACCCACAAGTCATTCCTTGCCCGTCTTCTCGAGGGTGAGGTGCCCGAAATCAACGACGGTCTTATCTCCATCAAGGAGATTGCACGAATGCCGGGCGAGAGAGCCAAGGTGGCAGTCGAGAGCTACGACGACCGCATCGACCCCGTCGGTGCCTGTGTCGGTGTCAAGGGCAGCCGTGTCCACGGCATCGTGAGGGAGTTGTGCAACGAGAATATCGACGTCATCAACTACACCACCAACACCAAGCTCTACATCCAGCGCGCGCTCAGTCCCGCCAAGGTGTCGAGCATCAATATCGACGAGGCCAACAAAAAGGCTGAGGTATATCTCAAGCCCGAGGAAGTATCGCTCGCCATCGGCCGCGGTGGTCTCAACATCAAGCTCGCCTCCATGCTTACCGGGTATACCATTGATGTCTTCCGTGAGGTCGACGAGGCCGAGGAGGATATCTACCTCGACGATTTTGCTGACGAGGTTGACCAGTGGGTCATCGACGCCATCAAGCGCATCGGACTCGACACCGCAAAGGCTGTGCTCAGGGCTCCCCGTGAGATGCTTGTCGAGAAGGCCGACCTGGAGGAGGAAACAGTCGACAACCTGCTCAGCATCCTCAAGGCAGAGTTTGAGAATTGAGCGAAGCTTAAACCCAATTGTCGTGCAAACCGAGTGCAGACGAAAGCTTGCTTTCAGTATGCCGAGGTGCAGCCGACAATCAAGCGAAGCTCAAATCTCAAATCTCAAATTTCAAATCTCAAAATCTTAGAATAAGAATAAGCATAGAATGGCAATACGATTAAATAAAGTAATAAGAGAACTGAATATTGGACTCTCGACCGCAGTGGAGTTCCTGCAGAAGCGGAAGGAGTTGGGCGAGGTGGAGGAGACTCCCAGTTTCAAGCTCAACGACGAGCAGTATGCGGCATTGGTCGAGGCGTTCAAGAAAGACAGGGATGTGAGGACGCAGGCCGACAAAATCTTCCCGAAGAAGAACAAAGAGAAGAAAAAGGAGAAGGAACCTGAGAGCCATCGCGCCGAAACACTCCTTGATTCCAACAGGCAGCAGGTGAGACAGCTCGGTTCGATAGACCTCGCCAATGTGGGCAAGCCGCAGAAACCGGCCGAACCGCAGAAGCTCAAGGATGCAGCACCGGCACAACCCGCCAAGCCCGTTAATAAGGAAGAGCCAAAGGTGGAGCCACCTGTGGTCAAGGAGCAGCCCGCCGCCAAGGAGGAAGAGCCGGAGAAGGTCACCCCCAAGGAGGTCGCTCCCAAAGAGGAGCCGTCTGGTGAGGAAATCAAGAAGCCAGAGGAACCCGTGGTGGAGGTTGTGCAGCCTGAAGAGCAGCCTGAGGAACAACCTGTCGCTGAAGAAAAAGCTGCCTCTCAGCCAGTTCAGTCCGACGAGTCCGACATGTCCGACGTGTCTGACGAGTCTGATGAGACCGAGAATGCCGAGCCCGCCAAAGAGTCGGGTGAACCGGAGATTTTCGCCATCCCCATCGAGCAGGCCAATGCCCCGAAGGTGATAGGCAAGATAGACCTTGGCAGTGTCGACCAGTGCACCCGTCCCCGCAAGAAGACCAAGGAGGAGCTGCGCAAGGAGCGTGAGAAGAAAGCTCAGCAGCAGCATGCCGGAGCAGCTGGCACAGGTGAGAAGCGCAAGCGCAGCCGCATCGGTGGCAGGGAGCGTGTCGATATCGCCGCTGCCAGTCAGAGCCAGAGCCAGGGCCAGAACCAAGGTCAGGGCCAGGGTGGAAAGAACAAAGGCAAGAAGAACAAGCAGAAGCCGAAGGCTCCCGTCCGCTCCATTGAGGTCAATGAGGAGGATGTGGCAAGACAGGTGAGGGAGACCCTCGCCCGCCTCACCAGCAAGGGCCAGAACAAGAAAGGCGCCAAATATCGCAAGGAGAAGCGCGAGGCCGTGCAGGAGCGTCTGCAGGAAGAGCAGGCAGAGGCAAGGGCAGAGAGCAAGATTCTCAAACTCACCGAGTTCGTCACCGTCAGCGAGTTGGCCACGATGATGAACGTCGCTGTCACTCAGGTCATCGGTACCTGCATGAGCATCGGCATCATGGTGAGCATCAACCAGCGCCTCGATGCTGAGACCATCAATATCGTTGCTGATGAGTTCGGCTTCAAGACCGAGTATGTCAGTGCAGAGGTGCAGAACGCCATCACCGAGGAGGAGGACGACGAGAACGACCTCGTGCCGCGTGCCCCGATTGTCACCGTCATGGGACATGTCGACCACGGCAAGACCTCGTTGCTCGACTACATCCGCAAGACCAATGTCATCGCCGGCGAGGCAGGCGGTATCACCCAGCACATCGGCGCCTACAATGTGGAACTTGCCGACGGCCGTCAGATTACCTTCCTCGACACCCCGGGTCATGAGGCGTTCACCGCCATGCGTGCCCGTGGTGCTCAGGTCACCGACATCGCCATCATCATCGTCGCTGCCGACGACTCCGTGATGCCCACCACCAAGGAAGCCATCGCCCACGCCCAGGCAGCCAACGTGCCCATGGTGTTCGCCATCAACAAGATTGACAAGCCGGGAGCCAATCCCGACAAGATACGTGAGGACCTTGCCAACATGAACCTCCTCGTAGAGGACTGGGGCGGCAAATACCAGTGTCAGGAGATTTCTGCCAAGAAGGGTATTGGCGTCGACGACCTGCTGGAGAAAGTGCTCCTCGAGGCCGAGATGCTCGACCTCAAGGCCAACCCCAACCGCAAGGCCACGGGTTCCATCATTGAGTCTTCGCTCGACAAGGGCCGTGGATATGTCTCTACTGTCCTCGTCTCCAACGGCACACTCAAGGTGGGCGACATCGTTGTAGCCGGCACCAGTTTCGGACGCATCAAGGCGATGTTCAACGAGCGCAACCAGCGCATCCAGGAGGCAGGACCCGCAGAGCCCGCCATCATCCTCGGACTCAACGGCGCTCCCACGGCAGGTGACACCTTCCACGTGATGTCTACCGAGCAGGAAGCCCGCGATATCACCAACAAGCGCCTGCAGTTGCAGCGTGAGCAGGGCCTGCGCACCACGAAGAAGTTCGGTCTCGACGAATTGTCACACCGCATCGCACTGGGTGAGTTCCACGAACTCAACATCATCGTCAAGGGCGACACCGACGGTTCCATCGAGGCGCTCTCCGACTCGTTCATCAAACTGTCCACCGAGAAGGTGCAGGTCAATGTCATCAACAAGGCGGTGGGCCAGATTTCCGAGAACGACGTCATGCTCGCTTCGGCATCCAAGGCCATCATCGTTGGCTTCCAGGTGCGTCCCTCGGCAGAGGCCCGCAAACTCGCCGAGCGCGAGGGTGTCGAAATCAACACCTACTCCATCATCTACGATGCTATCGACGAGGTGCGCTCCACCATGCAGGGTATGCTCGACAAGGTGAAGAAGGAGGTTGTCACCGCCGAGATAGAGGTGAAGCAGGTCTTCAAAATCTCCAAGGTAGGAACCGTCGCCGGTGGCCTTGTTACCGACGGCAAGGTGCACAACAAGGACAAGGCGCGCGTCGTGCGCGACGGCATCGTGGTGCACACCGCTCCTATCAGTGCCCTCAAGCGTTACAAGGATGACGCCAAGGAGGTAGCCACCGGATTGGAGTGCGGCATCTCGCTCGTCAACTTCAATGACATCCAGGTAGGCGACATCATCGAGACCTTCATGGAGATCGAGGTGGAGCAGAAACTGTGATGAAGAAAGAGGAGAAGATGCGGTCGTTCGCTGGGCGTCTGACCAAGCGGATTGTGCTCTTGATGCTCATTACTATGGGTTTGGTGGCATGGATAATTTATGATGCCATCAAGGCATATTGTGTGGAGTCTGAGGGGATGCGCCAAGAGGTGTTCCTTGAAGCCTCCGTCCAAGAGGTGCGACGGGTGACCTCGAATGTCTTTACCGGTGCGTCCAACCACATACCGGAGATTGAGGAGAGCCTCAGACATCCTGATCGCCTGTATGCCCTCATGGAGCGAATCGTGAGCATGAACACCCACATCCGCAGTTGCGGTCTCTCCTTCATGGCAGACTACTATCCGCAGAAGGGACGTTGGTTTTGTCCTTATGCGGTGCGCACCGACAGCATCCACATCGAGACGAAGACCGTCGGCGGTCCTACTAACGACTACCTCAGTGCCGAGTGGTTCACCGAGGCCATGGAGGCCACGGAGGGCTATTGGTCGAAGCCGTTCTTCGAGGGCAACGATTCCATCACACCATTGGTGGCTTGTCTCTTCCCCATCCACGACCGCACTGGACGGACGGTGGCAGTGCTTGGCGCCGACTTGTCGCTCGAATGGCTCCGCATAAGGATGCGCGACCACGACTGGGATGTCTTCTCGCAGGAGTGGATGTCTCCCAGCGTGGAGATGTCAAAAAAGTATAGGGGAAAGGATTTGGATTTCCGCAATGGAAAATTCAGTAAAGTGAAACCCTATAGCTTCCTTGTCACAAGTGACGGCACCTATCTCGTGCATCCCGACCGCGAGCGCATTCTCAGAAAGAAAGTCAGCGACTACACCAAGGGCACACCTGGCACCGCCGACGACAGTTTTGTCAGTCAGATGTTGGCGGGTGAGAAGGGTTATTATGGATTGAAGGATGAAAAGGTTCCTGAGGCCTTCAAGCTCGACGGTCGCTCCATGTTTGTCTTCTATTCACCAATTAAGCATACCGACTGGTCGCTGGCACTTGCCGTTCCTGAGTATAGCCTCAACATGATAGGACTGTTTGTGGGAGTGGTACTTCTGGTTCTCATCGCCATCGGGTTGCTCGCCGCCTTCCTCGTCAGTCATTTCGTCATCCGCCGTGCGGTCAAGCCGCTGAAGCAACTTGCGCTTTCTGCCGATGAGGTGGCAAAGGGCAATTTCAGCACGCCGCTTCCGGTCATCAAGCACAATGATGAGATAGGACTGTTGCGCAACTCGTTCGACGATATGCAGCACTCGCTGGTGAAATATGTTGATGAACTGAAAGAGACAACTGTCTCGAAGACGACCATCGAGAATGAGTTGAAGATTGCCCACGACATCCAGATGGGCATGCTACCCAAGATTTTCCCGCCTTACCCCGAGCGCGACGACATCGACATCTTCGGTTCACTCGACCCCGCCAAGGAGGTGGGCGGCGACCTCTTCGACTTCTATATCCGCGACAACCAGATGTTCTTCTGCATCGGCGACGTGTCGGGAAAAGGTGTGCCTGCCTCACTGGTGATGGCGGTCACACGCTCTTTGTTCCGCAATATCTCTGCCCATACGGCAAAACCCGACCATATTGCCGCTGCCCTCAATGAGGCATTGGCAGAGGGCAATGAGACGAATATGTTTGTCACCTCCTTCATCGGCGTTCTCAACCTCTCGACCGGCATGCTGCGCTACTGCAATGCCGGTCATGATGCCCCGATGCTCATCGGCAGGGGGGTGGGGCTGTTGCCCTGCGACCCCAACTTGCCCCTCGGGGTGATACCAGGATGGGAATTCACCGTACAGGAGGCAGACATCGACCCACAGACCACCATTTTCCTCTTTACCGACGGACTTACTGAGGCAGAGGATGCCAACCATGCGCAGTTTGGTATCGGGCGGGTCACCGCCATCGCCGAGAAGATGCTTGCTGAAGGAAAAAATACCCCGGTGGATATCATCACCCAAATCACAAAGGAGGTACATGCCTTTGTAAGTGATGCAGAGCAGAGTGACGACCAGACAATGCTGGCAGTGAAGTATAAGGGGTGAGAGGTGAGAGGTGAGAGGTGAGAGAATTGATTATCCGACGAGTCTGATAAGTGCGACAATTCTAGAAAAAACAAAAAACTATGAATAATGAGATAGAGTCCCAGAAGGACGGCAATGAACTGGTGCGCCGCATCGCCGAACAGAAATATGAGTTCGGCTTTACCACCGACGTGCCCACCGAAATCATCGACAAGGGACTCAACGAGGATGTGGTGAGGCTCATCTCCCGGAAGAAAGGTGAGCCAGTTTGGCTCCTTGAGTTCCGCCTCAATGCATTCAGATACTGGACCACACTCAAGCAGCCTTCCTGGGGTCACGTCCATTTGCCCGAAATCGACTACCAGGCCATCTCCTATTATGCCGACCCTTTGGCAAAGAAGCCGCAAAACAAGGAGATAGACCCCGAACTGGAGAAGACCTTCGACAAACTCGGCATTCCCCTTGAGGAACGGCTTGCCTTGAGCGGCACGGCCGTCGATGCCATCATGGACTCGGTGTCGGTGAAGACCACTTTCAAGGAGAAACTGGCTGAGAAGGGCATCATCTTCTGCTCTATCGGCGATGCCGTAAAGCAGCATCCCGACCTCGTCAGGCAGTATCTGGGCACTGTCGTTCCCTACCGCGACAACTTCTACGCCGCCCTCAACAGCGCCGTCTTCAGCGACGGTTCTTTCGTGTATATCCCCAAGGGCGTCCGCTGCCCTATGGAACTCAGCAGCTATTTCCGCATCAACGCACGCAACACCGGACAGTTTGAGCGCACGCTCATCGTTGCCGACGACGACGCCTACGTCAGTTACCTCGAGGGCTGCACGGCGCCCATGCGCGACGAGAACCAGTTGCATGCCGCCATCGTGGAAATCATCGTCAACAATCATGCCGAGGTGAAATACTCCACCGTGCAAAACTGGTATCCCGGTGATGAGCACGGCAGGGGAGGGGTGTTCAACCTTGTCACCAAGCGCGGCGACCTGCGCGGCGAGGGAGCGAAACTCTCGTGGACACAGGTGGAGACGGGCAGTGCCATCACTTGGAAATATCCCTCCTGCATCCTCCGTGGCGACAACACCGTGGCGGAGTTCTACAGCGTGGCAGTCACCAACCACTATCAGGAGGCAGACACCGGCACAAAGATGATTCACATGGGCCGCAACAGCAAGTCGACCATCATCTCCAAGGGCATCTCCGCCGGACACTCGCAGAACTCCTACCGTGGACTGGTGAGGGCTACCGCCCATGCCGACGGCGCACGCAACTACTCCAGTTGTGACTCGCTGCTCTTGGGCAGCGAGTGCGGGGCACATACCTTCCCCTATATGGACATCCACAACGACACCGCCATCGTGGAGCACGAGGCCACCACGTCGAAAATCAGTGAGGACCAGCTCTTCTACTGCAACCAGCGTGGCATCCCCATGGAGCAGGCTGTCGGTCTCATCGTCAACGGCTATGCCAAGGAGGTGATTAACAAACTCCCCATGGAGTTTGCCGCCGAGGCGAAGAAACTCCTCTCCGTCTCTCTCGAGGGCACCGTGGGGTGATGGATATGAAAGATTAAAAAACAATATCATCATGCTAAAGATAAAAAATCTCCACGCCAATATCGGCGATAAGGAAATCCTGCGCGGCATCGACCTGGAAATCCGTGCCGGCGAGACCCATGCCATCATGGGACCCAATGGTTCGGGTAAGTCAACCCTCTCGGCTGTTCTCACTGGCAATCCCCTCTATACGGTCACCGAGGGTGAGGCATGGTTGAATGGCAAAAACCTGCTGGAAATGAAACCTGAGGACCGTGCCCGCGAGGGCATCTTCCTCTCTTTCCAGTATCCAGTGGAGATACCTGGCGTGTCGATGACCAATTTCATGCGCGCTGCCGTCAATGCCAAGCGTGAATATCAGGGACTTGAGCCCCTCAACGCATCGGAGTTTCTCAAACTCATGCGTGAGAAGCGCAAGATGGTGGAACTCGACAGTAAACTTGCCAACCGCTCGGTCAACGAGGGCTTCAGCGGCGGAGAGAAGAAACGCAACGAGATTTTCCAGATGGCAATGCTCGAGCCCAAGCTCTCCATCCTCGATGAGACAGACTCTGGACTCGATGTCGATGCCATGCGCATCGTTGCCGAAGGGGTGAACAGAATGCACACGCCCGACACGTCGGTCATCGTCATCACCCACTACGAGCGGTTGCTCGAGATGATACGCCCCGATGTGGTGCACGTGCTCTATCAGGGGCGCATCGTGCGCACTGGCGGTCCTGAACTCGCCAAGGAGATAGAGAGCAAAGGCTATGATTGGATAAAAGCATCGGTCCATGAGCAGTGAGCAGCAGTATATCGACCTTTTCGGGCAGTGCCGTGGCATGATCGACGGCCATTCCGCCGACGTGCTCAATGCGGTGCGCCAACAGGCATTCGACGACTTCCGCCACTTGGGGTTCCCCTCCAAGAAGGTGGAGCGCTACCGCTATGCCGACATGCAGCAACTCTTCGCACCCGACTATGGCCTCAACCTCAACCGTCTTGACATACCTGTCAACCCCTACGACGCTTTCCGGTGCGACGTGCCCAACCTGAGTACCTCGCTCTATTTCGTCGTCAACGATATGTTCTACGACAAGGCGCTGCCGAAGAGCCAGTTGCCGGTAGGTGTGGTTGTCGACTCCCTTCGTAGGGTGGCGGCAGAGCGTCCGGAATGGGTGGCAGAGCATTATGCACGGCTTGCCAAGACCGACGGCGATGCTGTCACCGCCCTCAACACCATGCTGGCGCAGGACGGTCTGCTTGTCTATGTTCCCAACGGCGTGAGGGTGGAGCGCACCATCCAGGTCATCAACATCCTGCGCGCTGATGTCGACTTGATGGTCAACCGCCGTGTACTCATCATCCTTGGTGAGGGGGCAGAGCTGAAACTGCTCTTCTGCGACCATGCCGCCGACGACCGCCACTTCCTTGCCACCCAGGTGACGGAGGCGTTTGTCGGTGCCAATGCCTCGCTCGACCTCTATTGCCTCGAGGAGACACACAACAAGAGCGTAAGGGTGAGCAACCTTTATGTGGAGCAGCAGCGCGACAGCCGCATGCACCACAACATCATCACCCTGCACAACGGCATCACACGCAACCGCGCCGATGTGTCGCTCATGGGTGAGGGGGCTGAGTGCGTGCTCAACGGCTGTGTTATCGCCGACAAGCAGCAGCGTGTGGACAACAACACGCTCATTGTCCATCAGGCGGCGCACGGCACCAGCAGGCAACTCTATAAATATGTGCTCAACGACCAGGCGATAGGTGCATTCGCAGGAAAAGTGCTTGTGCAACCTGGTGCCCAAAAAACGGAGTCGGCGATGACCAACCAGAATCTCTGTGCTACCCGCGAGGCGAGGATGTACACCCAACCGATGCTGGAGATTTACGCCGACGACGTGAAGTGCTCCCACGGCAGTACGGTGGGACAGCTCAATGATGCCGCTCTCTTCTATATGCAGCAGCGGGGTATCAGCCGAGAGGAGGCGCTCCTGCTTCTCCAGACCGCCTTTGTCAATGAGGTCATCGACCAGATGCAGCTCGCACCCCTCCGCGACCGCCTCCACTACCTTGTCGACAAGCGTTTTCGTGGCGAGCTCAGCAAATGCGAGGGCTGCCAGCTATGTAAATAGTATTTGATGACTGTCCGACAAAACTATGCACTATGCACTATGCATTATGAACTCTGAAATAAAAAAGGAATTTCCCATCCTCTCACGCACGGTCTACGACCGGCCGCTGGTGTATCTCGACAATGCTGCCACGACGCAGAAGCCGTTGTGTGTGCTCGATGCCATGCGTGAGGAATACCTCAATGTCAATGCCAACGTGCACCGTGGTGTGCACTACCTCTCGCAGCAGGCCACCGACCTCCATGAGGCGGCCCGCGAGACGGTGCGCCGCTTCATCAATGCGGAGAAGACAGAGGAGATTGTCTTTACGCGAGGCACCACCGAGGCCATCAACCTGGTGGCGAGCAGTTATGGCGAACTCATGAAGGAAGGCGACGAGGTCATCGTATCGGTGATGGAGCACCACTCCAATATCGTGCCGTGGCAACTGCTGCAGGCACGCAAGGGCATCCGCCTCCGCGTCATTCCCATCAGCGACAGCGGCGAACTCCTTATGGACGAGTTTGAGCGGCTGTTCAACGACCGTACGCGCCTCGTCAGCGTCGCTCATGTGAGCAATGTGTTAGGCACTGTCAACCCTGTTGCCGACATCATCCGCATCGCACATGAGCATGGTGTACCGGTGCTCATCGACGCGGCGCAGAGCGCGCCCCACTTCAAGGTCGACGTGCAGGCACTCGGCTGCGACTTCCTTGCCTTCAGCGGTCATAAGATGTACGGTCCCACAGGCATTGGTGTGCTTTATGGCAGGGAGGAATGGCTCGACCGCCTGCCGCCCTATCAGGGTGGGGGTGAGATGATAGCCACGGTGAGTTTTGAGCGCACCACTTTTGAGCGGCCACCCCTGAAATTTGAGGCGGGCACGCCCGACTATATCGCCACCCATGGATTGGCGGTCGCCATCGACTATATAGAGCGCATCGGTCTTGAGCGCATCGCGGCGCATGAGCGTGACCTCACCCTGTATTGCATGGAGCAGTTGCGCACCATCGAGGGGATGCGGCTCATCGGCGAGGCATCAGAGAAGGATGCCGTGGTGAGTTTTCTCGTAGGCGACATCCATCATCTCGATATGGGTACGCTCCTCGACCGCCTCGGCATCGCTGTGCGCACAGGCCATCACTGTGCGCAGCCCCTCATGCAGCGCCTCGGTATCCTCGGCACCGTCCGCGCTTCCTTCGCCCTCTACAACACCCGCGAGGATGTCGACGCTCTCGTCGCCGCCATCCGCCGCGTCGCGAGGATGTTTTAGCATTGTCCGACGAGTCCGACCTGTCCGACCCTGACAACTATGAACTATGCACTATGCACTATGAACTATCAACTGAGTTCCCACTATCATCCCGGCCTCACTGAGGCAGGTTGCGACGAGGCTGGACGCGGTTGTCTCGCTGGCAGCGTCTATGCGGCGGCGGTCATTCTCCCGTCCGACTATTCCAACGACCAACTCAATGACTCCAAGCAACTCACGGAGCGGCAGCGCTACGCCTTGCGTGAGGTCATCATGCGTGATGCCGTGGCATGGGCTGTAGGAGTGGTCACACCCGAGGAAATTGACAAAATCAACATCCTCAATGCCTCGATTCTCGCCATGCACCGCGCCCTCGACCAACTCACTGTCCGTCCGCAGGCCATCATCGTCGATGGCAACCGTTTCAAACCTTATCATGACTTGCCATACGCCACCATTGTCAAGGGTGATGGCAAGTACCTGTCGATAGCTGCAGCGAGTATCCTCGCCAAAACGTTCCGTGATGACTATATGAACGCCCTTGCCGAGGAATACCCCCAATACGACTGGTTGAGCAACAAGGGCTATCCCACCAAGAAACACCGTGAGGCCATCCGCCAGCATGGCATCACCCCTTATCACCGCCGTTCCTTCAATCTCCTTGGCGACCGCCAACTCACCATCCCCTTTGAGTTTTGAGTTTATTGTCCGACCCGTCTGACTTGTCTGACGAGTCTGACTTGTCCGACATGATATAAAAAATCGGGGCAGCCACATGGCTGCCCCGATTTTTTTATGGAGGAGAGATTTTACTCATCCCAGAGGTTGGGAGCTTGGACGGTAATTTCGTCTGCAAAATCAGAATTGTCTATGAAACCTTTGTTTCCCTCGGCAGCATCTTCATACTTGCCTTCAAGTGAACCACCATTGACGCCTACTGAGTCAAGGTATGCTTTGTCAACATTGATGATGACGGCATCTGTTTCGGGCTTTATATATGCTCTTTTCATTCTATTCATGATTATTCGTTGTTGTAATTTGTCAAATTAAGATGGGCATAGAAATTATTTCACATATACTTTCTTACCGTTCACAATGTAGATTCCCTTTTGAGAAGGAATGCCGTTCATGCGCACACCTTGTAGGTTGTAGAATACAGGCTCGGTTCCATTGATGTCTGACACACCATTTGCCATTTCGATAGCCTCAATGGCTGTTGCATTGCCGTTGTCACCAATGACCACATATTCGTTGGTATAGCTCACTTTGTCATTGCTCTTGCTTAATTGCAGATAAGCCATGTTGGCTCTGAGGGTGCCGCTGCTCTTCACTTTGTAGAAGCTGTAACTATCACTCGTTTGTTTTTCACCTTTGCTGTTGTAATATACATTGGTGAACACATAGTTATAAGTGTCTTCTGTTGAAGCAGGTGCTGTGCCTGCTGTGACATTGGCAATCAATTTGTTGTCTGATGCTGAATAGGTCTGTGCTTCATTGTTCACTGCAGGAACGAAGAGCGGGCAGCTTACATTGCCTCCACCCTCGCAGAAGAGCAACAGGCCTTGCTCTTTAGCTGTCGGGCCAACTTCCTCTATTGACATAGAACCTGAGGTCTTGTCATTGTTGTCTACGTAGTCAAATGCCCTATATGCATGCATGTCGATGTCGGCAAATGCATTGGTCTGCATGTAGTCGATATCAATGGCACGGCTTTCTGTGGTCTTGCCTGCATCATTGACAATCTGTTTGAATTGGTCGGTGACACCAATTTTGTAGACATAAGCTTCAGTGCCGAAATCAAGAGTCACATCACCCTTTGTGTTCACCTTATAGACATATACGCCGTTGACCAAATCGAAATTGTTCACATGACCCTCATATTTGGTCACCTTTGCAGCATTTGCTGAGACGCTGGTGGGTTCTTTTGAAGCCTTTACGAAGACATACATGCCTGCGTCAACTTTGGGGACATTTATTTTGCCTACACCCTCAACATCATCTCCAGTGGCTTTCAGAGCATCATTCTGCAAATCATAAGCATTGTATTTGCGCTCTCGTTTAGCAAATGTACCCTCGATAGTGAAATAGTAGTAGAAGCTTTTCTGATTTGCCTGGAATGGACGATAGATGCCCAATCCTTCTGTTTCGGCAATAGCGTTATTCAAAGCAGAGAGTTGTGAGCCTTGGGCGAACAAAGGCTTACGAGTCAGCGTGTTGGGCTGCTCTTCCACATTGACCTGCGGGAGGAAATCCTCATCTACATATGCAGGCTGGCTGAAAGGCTTCTCAGTTCCTGTCCAGATACCGTATGCTCCTGCTGTCTTGGCTGCTGCCATCTTCTCTGCCGTCTTGTTGGTCTTTGTTCCTAAGAACATGTTATAGTCGGTGAAGTCCCATGTATAAGGATATTGCTGAGTGGTCAGTTCACCTACGGCAATATAAGTCTCATTCTTGCTGTAAACATACTTGTAATCACCTTCGTTGTCACCCAACTCACTCTGGATAATCTTCACAAGACCATAGCCACCATTATAAGTGATTTCCAAACGGTTGTAGGCTGCTCCGTATGGTGACACCGTTTTGTTGACCTCGATATCTACTTGGTTGGGGTCATACTCTACATCGAATCTGCAGGTGTGTGCCTGTGTTGCACCAATTCTACCAGCGTGACCATCGTATGCCTTTTTTACAGGAACACCATCAACGACCACAACCGAAGCGTTTTCTGAGTCATCATCTATAATTAAGAAATTTTCCCATTGATTCCAACCGGGTTCTTCTGTCAGGAACAAATCAGGCTTGCACTCATCCATAATCTCAATCTTATAGATTTTCGACCAGCCGTCATCAGTAAGGGAAATGGCAGGCAATTGTGTCAAGTCATTAGTTGCTGTATAGTCGTCGGGCACTCTGAACAATGCACCACCTATCATATCATCCTTATAAGTAACCCTTTCGTCAGAAATGCCACGAAGCTTGAATTCGATGGATTCATCATAAGCCACACCATTAAGGTCAACAAGATTTCGTGCTGTCCAAGTCTCACCTTTGTTGTCTGCATGTCTTCTGTTCCATATCTTGATATACTGTCCAGCTTTCACACCTGGGAACAAAATGGTTGTTGTGCCTTGGATCCACACCAGTTCTGCCTCCTTCACTGTGCTGGCGGGATAATAGTATTCCTCATCATCGTCAATACCGGCAAGACCATGACTCTTCTCGTATGTGCTGCCATGTTCGTTGACTGTCTCGCCTGCACCAAAATGGTCTGCACTCGTCAGGAACACCAGTCCGTTGGTGTAACTCATAAAGAAAGCATTATTGCCCTCTACAGCACTGTGGGCAGCCAAAATCGGGCTTTCCAACTCATTCCACTTACCATCGGCCCTGCGGTGAATCTTGTAAACACGGCTTAAGTCGTTGGAGTTATTATTCATGTCTGCTACCAATTGTACATTAGTGAACTCACCGCCTTCATCAGAAGATTTGCGGAAGTCCCATACATGAGTGCCATAAGGAATGGTCATTACATAATCCACATAGCTGGATCCTTGGCTTAACCTCACCTTGATAGCTCCACCCTTTTTGTTGTCCTCATTGGTCTTGTAAGTAATATCGCTGAATACTATGTGGTTGTTTGACAAACTAACCTTAGCGCTTTCGATAGTTCCTTTATATCCCACTATAGTGGCTTGTCCAGCTCCAGTGACTGTTTCCAAAGATGTGACAGATGTTGCTCCGCATTCTGCTGCTACGCCATATTTGGCAGAAACCTTTAAGTCTGTCTCAAAGCTAAACCACTCAAGGGTGAAGTTTCCCCATTTTCCTGATTCGGCCTCTCCATGCATGTAATATATTTGTCCTGGATCCATTTCAATCTCTCCAGATTCCAAATAACCCAATTGATCGGCAGCGAAGACATCAGTTTGAGCTAATGTGCTCTTATTGACCAGATAAACTCTACCACCAGTATGTTGTTTTACACCACCAAACTTGAGCTTACCTTTAGCTGTTGCCTCAAATTGATAGAAAGTACCTTCGGTTGGCCACCAGACTCTATAAGGGAATCGATCCCACCATCCATTGGATGCATTGGAAAAACAGACCATATGACCATTGTCATTATAGACGATAACAGAGTTGTTGTATGGGTTGCCAATGGTCATTTCTATACCGCCAACACCCGAAACAACACGGTTGGCCATGAAACCTCCTCGCTGAGAAGCTTCTGTCAGTGCTTCATCTGGATTGGGGATGAATTGGAATCTCGTATTGTTGTTAACAAATTCATAGCAAGCCTCGTTGTCCCATACTTCAACCCAATATTCGGCAGATTGTCCATTAGCTGTGGCCTTCACTTTGCAAAAACCTATATTTTTGAAAAGGAGATCTCCAATCTTTCTATATGAATGGTCTTGGTCCTCAGCATCATTCTCATTAACATTAAGTGTAGCTACTTGCTTATCTATATGTTTGTTCAAATCATCAGAATTTGCATCATAGTTTGGATCTTTTAAAATTTCAGTTCCATTGTAGTCGTCATATGACGTCACTTCATAGGTTACTGTAGCATTACTTGGATAAACAGACAATGCAGGTTCGTTAAAGCTACGGCTCGACAACTGGCTGCGATAATAATTGCCAGTCATTTTTGAGGTGTCGAAAGCGATGCGTGATTGTGTGTTGGCAGGTGTAACCACAATTTTTGTGATATATATACCAAGAGAAACAGTGAAATCAATAGAACCAGCAGTAGCAGTAAAAGTCACTTCTTCTTCTGAACTTACAGAATTCAAACCTTTATTGGTGTTGTTTGACTTGATTGTAGGTTTAGAACTACCCCAAAAAGAAATCTTCACTTTATCTCCATTAAATAGATTCATAATAGAGAGGGTCTGATTTGACCAGGGCATCCATTCATTACTGCCGTTGTTATTTCTCCACCGCCACTCTGAGTCGTTGTAAAAACTTCCGGTAATAGCAATTCGATTGCTGTAAGAACTTAGATACCTGACATCCTCACCTGAAGAGTTTTTTATCAGATTCCCTCGAGAGTAATTGTTGCTAGGATAATAATCCTCAGCCCAACTTGTTAGTGCCATCAAGGATAGCAGGCACAACAACAAGATCTTCTTTGTTAGTAGAACTTTTTTCATTTGATTGTTGTTTGTTGAAAAATATAGTTTGGTTGAATTGAATTAAAACCCTTCTTTTTTGTATCTTTATGTACCCAAATCAGGACATGTATCAATTCTCACGACAAATTCGGATGCAAAGTTATTTTTTTGTTTAATAATATTATACATTATTAGTTCCATTTTTTTTTCTGATAATTGCAAATAAAACAATTGGCAATGTTTTTGATACATCAGATAAAAAGCAGTATCGAAGATTCTCATTCATTGAGGTTATAAGATTTTGATGTTGAGGGCTTTGATAAGACGTGTAGTAAAAAGGTTTACACACAAGTGGGGTGGCAATTTCGTGTGCATGTTGAAAATAATGATATATAATCATTCTTATACCCTAATTATCCGTAGACACTTTTTTTGCGTAAGTTACAAATATGTCATTGAGACCTACCAATTTGAGTGATGCCCTTTGAGCACTCCTTCATTTTTTATAATTTTACACCCATCAACCAAATACCAGAGATCATGCGAAGAATGTTTTTGATGAGTGTAATGGTCATCCTGTTCCTCATGGGTGGCATGACAACAGTGAAGGCCGATGATGGTCAGCGTATCTATAACCCCATGCTGTGGGCTGACGTGCCCGACCCCGATGTCATCCGTGTGGGCGACACCTTCTACCTCGTCTCCACCACCATGCACCTTATGCCCGGAGCACCCGTCATGCAGTCGAAAGACCTGCTCAACTGGGAGACCGTGGGCTATATCTTCGACCGCCTCACCGACTCCCCCAAGTACGACCTGCAGGAGGGTACGGTATATGGACGCGGACAGTGGGCGACATCATTGAAGTATCACAACGGACGTTTCTATGCCCTGCTGGCACCCAACGAGCAAGGGGCAATGGGTGATACCTACATCTTCTCGGCAGAGAAGGCTGCCGGACCGTGGAACCTCGTCTCACGAATGCGCCACTTCCACGACTGCTCCCTCTTCTTCGATGACGACGGACGCGTGTATGTCGTCTATGGTACCGGCGAACTGATGGAACTCAAACCCGACCTCTCGGACGTCATCGAGGGGACTTACAAGCGTATTTTCCAGCGTGAGGAGGACGAGACAGGACTCCTCGAGGGCAGCCGTGTCATCAAGCACCGAGGCAAATACTATCTGCTGATGATATCGCAGTCGTATGGGCCGGGACGCCACCGCCGCGAGGTGTGCTACCGAGCTGACGACATCCATGGGCCATACGAGAAGGCGGTCATCCTCGAAAGCGATTTCGGCGGCTTCCCCTATGTGGGGCAGGGCACCATCGTCGATACGGAGGACGGCGACTGGTATGGCATCATCTTCCAGGACCGTGGTGGCGTGGGGCGTGTGCTCACCCTCTCGCCCTGTCGCTGGATTGACGGGTGGCCGATGATAGGCGATGAGAACGGGAAAGTGCCACAGACGATGCGCCCGCTGAAGAGCAACCAGCCGAAGACCGGTATCGTCAAGGCCGACGGTTTCGATGATGCCAAGCTGGGGCTTCACTGGCAGTGGAACCACAACCCTGTGGACAATGCGTGGTCGCTGACCGAGCGACCAGGATTCCTGCGCCTGAAGACAAACCGCGTGGTGGAAAATATCTTCCTTGCCCCCAACACGCTGACGCAGCGTATGGAAGGACCGACATGCAGCGGTGCCGTAGTCATCGACTTCTCACACATGAAGGACGGCGACCGTGCAGGTTTCTCTGCGTTCAATGGCGATGCGGGAACGCTCACCATCAAGAAGGTGGGAAAGAAATGCGTACTTGAGATGAGTGAGCAGAGCGTGTCGCTCTCCGGTCGTGAGAAAGCCGTGGAGAAAGTGGAGGAGAAGGTGGTGGAGAGCATCGACCTCAAGGGGAAGACGGTGTATCTCCGCATCGATGGTGACTTCCGCGCAGGGGAGCGTGGCGGGCGCGACCTCGCCACATTCTACTACAGCCTCGACGGGGAGCAGTGGACAAAGTTCGGCAGCGACTTCCGTATGCGCTTCGATTATCGGCGGTTCTTCATGGGAACGAAATTCGCCATTTTCTGCTATGCCACCAAGCGCGCCGGCGGATATATTGATGTAGACCGCTTCGACTACCACGTCGCAGAGAAAAACTAATCGGGTTTGTCCGACCAGTCCGACTCGTCCGACCAGTCCGACTCGTCCGACTTGTCCGAAAAAATAAAAACTTCGCTTTTTATTTTGCTTTTCGCTCGCCTTGCACTACCTTTGCAGTATCATTAAGAATGAGACTGTAATTTAGCTTTATGGCAGCCAAAAAATACTCTACGGGTAATGGAATGATCAGGGCCGGTGTGATTGTTGTCGATTTTATCGTCATGAATCTGCTGTTGTTCCTGGCCTCCAGATACCTGTACGTTATACATATCCTCTACCCTCCATATTTTCAGCAGGAACCGCGTGAGGTATTCATTGCCGCCAACTTCGCCATGGCCATCAGCCAGTTCCTCGTGGGGAGTATCATCCACCGCAGAAGGACCGGCATCGACGAGGTGTTCATCAGCGTCGTCAAGCTCTGTCTCCTGCAGGTGTCGCTCATGTTCGTCAGCCTCCGTCTGCTCGGAGAGAGCGGAGGTATGTTCCAGTTCATGGGACTCTTCCTCATCACTGAGACGGCTTCCATCTTCTTCGTCAGACTGGTGGAGAAACTTTTCATCAGCTATTTCAGACAGGCGGGACGCAA
Source organism: uncultured Prevotellaceae bacterium (assembly GCA_902767775.1). Classification (GTDB taxonomy): domain Bacteria; phylum Bacteroidota; class Bacteroidia; order Bacteroidales; family Bacteroidaceae; genus Prevotella. The sequence continues at coordinate 23,365 of CACXIP010000022.1, forward strand.
CACCAGAAGTGTTGTTTTCGTGGGAAGCGACCCATCGCTGCTCATCCTCTACAGAAACCTCATCTCAGACTCCTCGACAGGATACAAAATCAGGGGCTATTTCGCCGACGAGCGCATGGAGAACTGTCCGGAGGCCATCTCCCGTCTCGGCAATATCGATGACCTCAACAGGCTTATGGACACCTACTCGCTCAGTGCTCGCGAGGAGGGTGCCGAGGTGGCACCAGGTGACATCGACATCTCCACCACCGACGAACTTTTCGTCAGCCTCTCGCACGACGAGAATACGGAGATTGTGAAGCTGATGCGCTTCTGCGACAAAAACCTCGTGCATTTTTACTACGTGCCGAGGATGTCGGGCAACTTCCTCCTCAACCTGCAGCCGGAGCAACTGGGCGAGACGATGGTGTTCACCAACCACCACGAACCGCTGTCGCAGCCGTTCAACCGCTTCATCAAGCGCACCTTCGACATCGTGGTAAGCGCCATCGTATGCATCCTCATGCTGCCGTTCATCCCCATCATCGCCCTGCTCATCAAGAGGCAGAGTCCCGGACCCTTGTTCTTCAAGCAGGCACGCACAGGTCTCAACGGCCGCACCTTCACCTGCTACAAGTTCCGCTCCATGCACGTCAATGCTGATGCCGACCTCGTGCAGGCCACCAAGGACGACCCGAGGAAGTTCCCCTTTGGGGAGTTTATCCGACACACCAACATCGATGAGTTCCCCCAGTTCTTCAACGTCCTCAAGGGAGACATGAGCATCGTCGGACCGAGGCCGCACATGCTTGCCCACACCGAGCAGTATGGCGACATCATCGACAAGTATATGGTGAGGCATTTCAGCCTTCCAGGCATCACGGGATGGGCGCAAGTGAGCGGCAGCCGCGGTGAGACCAAGGAAATCTGGGAGATGGAGGAACGCATCCAAAAGGACATCTGGTATATCGAGAACTGGACATTCTGGCTCGACATCAAAATCATTCTCAAAACAGCACTCACGCTCATCATACCCGATAAAAACGCGTATTGAGCAAAACCAAACAAGAAACACATGCGTAAAGTAATAGGAATTGGAGAAACTGTGCTCGACATCATATTCAAAAACGAGCAACCCATAGGAGCCGTACCTGGTGGCTCCGTGTTCAATGGCGTCATCTCGCTCGGAAGGGCGGGCATCAACGCTTCGTTCATCAGCGAGGCTGGTAACGACCGTGTGGGGAAGAACATCATCAACTTCCTCAAGGAAAACCACGTCAACGCCGACGAGATACATGTATATCCTGAAAGCAAGTCGCCCATCTCATTGGCATTCCTCGATGCCAACAACGATGCCGAATACCTCTTCTACAAGGACCACAGCCACGACCAGCTGGAGTTTGTATGCCCAGAGGTCAACCCCGACGACATCGTCATGTTCGGCTCATACTACGCCGTCAATCCCGTCATACGCCCACAGGTACTCGGTTTTCTCGATTATGCACGGAGCCATGGTGCCATCCTATACTATGACGTCAATTTCAGACCGTCGCACAAGAACGACGTGATGAAAATCACCCCCAACCTGCTCGAGAACCTCGAGTATGCCGACTTTGTCAGGGGCAGTGTAGATGACTTCCGCGTGCTATACAACAAGGAAGACCCCGACAAAATCTATAGTGCTGAGGTGTCGTTTTACTGCAAGAACTTCATCTGCACCAACGGCGTACATAATGTGGAACTAAGGGCAACAAGGGGTATCAAGAAAAGCTTCCCCATCATCCAGACCAATACGGTGAGCACCATCGGTGCCGGCGACAATTTCAACGCTGGCTTCATCTATGGACTGATGCGCTATGGCATTACCCGCGAGGCGCTCGACAGAGGCATCCCTGCCCGTATCTGGGACAAAATCATCCACTGGGCTCAGATGTTTGCCGCCAACTGCTGCCAGACCATCTCCAACTCCATCCAACCGGAGTTTGGCGCACAGATGGCTCAGGAAGCCAAGGAGGAAAAAGACACCTACCTGGAGTGGTAGCTCGACGAGTCCGACGAGTCCGACAAGTCCGACAAGTCTGACAAATCTCAATCCTCAAATCTCAAATCTCAATCCTCAAATCTCCAAAATATGACTGAAATCACCAACAACATCTATTACGTGGGCGTCAACGACCGCAACAAGTTCCTCTTTGAGGGATTGTGGCCATTACCCAACGGCGTGTCTTACAACTCATACCTCATCGTGGATGAGAAAGTGTGCCTCATCGACACCGTCGAGGTGGACTTCTTCACACAGTTCATCGAGAATATCCAGGAGGTCATCGGCGACCGCCCCATCGACTACCTCGTCGTCAACCACATGGAACCCGACCACAGTGGGTCTATCGCACTGATACGCAAATACTACCCCAACATCCAGGTGGTGGGCAACAAGAAGACTTTCGGAATGCTCAGCGGTTTCTACAACATCAGCGGAGGAGAAATCGAGGTGAAGAATGGCGACACCCTCTCTCTTGGAGGGCGTGAACTCACCTTCGTCCTTACCCCCATGGTGCACTGGCCTGAGACGATGGTCACTCTCGATGCCGCCAACCACGTGCTCTTCTCCGGTGATGCCTTCGGATGCTTCGGCGCACTCAACGGTGGTGTCATCGACAGCGAAATCAACTGCGACACCTTCTGGCTTGAGATGGTGAGATACTACTCCAATATCGTAGGAAAATACGGCACTCCCGTGCAGAACGCTCTGAAGAAACTCGCTGGCATACAGCTCGACTACATCTGCTCCACCCATGGTCCGGTGTGGCATGAGAATATACAGAAGGTCATCGGCATCTACGACCAGCTCAGCCGCTACGAGAGCGAGGAGGGCATCGTCATCTGCTACGGCACCATGTATGGCAACACTGAGCGCATGGCAGAGATTATCGCCGCCGCCGCCAGCAAGGCGGGCATCAAGAACATCGTCATCTACAACGTGTCGAAGACCCACCACTCCTATATCCTGCGCGACATCTTCCGCTACAAGGCGCTTATCGTGGGTGCACCGACCTACAACACGAGCCTCTATCACGAGATGGACGTGCTGCTCTCCGAAATCGCTCACAAGGATATGAAAAACCGCCTCATCGGATGGTTTGGCAGTTTCGGATGGGCGAGCAAGGCGGTGGCCAAGATTCAGGAGTGGAACGACAATGCGCTGCACTTCGAGGCCGTGGGTGAACCTGTGGAGATGAAACAGGCCATCAACGCCGATTCTCGCGCACGCTGCGAGGCTCTCGGACGCGCCATGGCAGAACGCCTCAAGAAAGACAGAATATAGGATGTTTTCTTGTCACGAATTAAAGAATCAGCGAATGACAAATTCGACAATTCTCCAATTCGTGACAAAAACAAAAAAAGCAAGTGTAATCATAATTCATGATTCTTAATTCTTAATTCAAAAAAGGTGAGGCCCACTGACTTACAATCCAAAGTCATCGCGTTTCTGCGATTCCCGCTCATCGTGCTGGTGTTGTTTATCCACTGCAACTTCACCACGTTGAGCGAGGAGTGGGCCTCATTGCCCTTCACCACCAAGTTCATCAACCTCTTCTCACAGCGCATAGCACCCATCGCCATCCCCTTCTTCTACTTCATATCGGGATACCTCTTCTTCAAGACAGGACAGTTCTCCATGGACATCTGGCTCAAGAAACTGATGAGGAGGGTGCAGTCGCTTCTCGTGCCTTATATCCTCTGGAATCTGCTCTACCTGCTGCTCTGCATCATTATCGGACTGTTTTCTGGCAAGGTTCCCATTCTCGGCATACCTTTTGACAAGATGACATTCATGGATGGCCTGAAGGCACTTTGGAACATATCCCTCATAGATGGGGGGAGTGCCATGAAGGCACCCATCGCCGTGCAGTTTTGGTTCATCAGAGACCTCATCGTGGTGATGGTGTGCGCTCCCATTGTCTATTTCGCAGTCAGGTGGTTCACCATCCTCTCCGGACGGCGGCCGCTGGTGCGCTATATCCTTTTCCTCGTCGTCATCTTTGCTTTCGGCTACTGGCCCGACATCACTGGATTCGACCCGCAGTGCTGGCTCTTCTTCGCCTATGGTGCCTATTACGGCATAAGGAAGAAGGAGTTTATCGTCGCCATGCTGCCCTACGCGCTGCCGGCGTTCATCCTCCTGGCGGCAGTTATCGGACTGGAGCAGTGGTGGCCATGTGAGTTCATCTACCGTTTGGAATACGTCATCGGACTTGTCTTCGGTATGTCGTTTACCACCATCATGGTGCGTGCGGGTTCGTGGTACGTGCAGGACATGACACTCTCCAACGCCAGTTTCTTCATCTTCTCCTATCATTATATGATACTGGGATTTGTCGTGCTGGTGCTGGGACATGGCTACATCATGCCCCACAATTGGTGGCTCGCACTCATCATTTATATCGCAGCCGTGGCCATCATCGTCCTCTTCGGACTTCTCCTTTACTGGCTCATGCGCACCCGACTGCCTTTCACCACCTATATCCTCATGGGAGGAAGGAGGTAATCAATATGAAAATCGGAATCTTTTGCTCTGCCAACAGTCAGATTGACCCAGACTTCTTCACACTCACCAGACAACTGGGCGAGTGGATGGGACAGCACCAGCATACATTAGTATATGGGGGTACTGACCTCGGACTGATGGACTGCATTGCTCATGCCGTGGCGGACAACGGCGGAAGGGTGGTGGGCGTGGTGCCCTCACTCCTGCTGAAAAACGAGCATGCCAATCCCATCGACCATGAGCGCTATCTCTGTACGACACTCTCTGAGCGCAAGCAACTCATGACACAGCACAGCGATGTGTTCATCGCACTGCCAGGCGGTATCGGAACCCTCGACGAGGTGTTTTCTGTGGCTGGAGAGGGTACGCTTGCCTATCACGACAAACGGGTTATCATGTACAGCATGAAAGGATTCTGGGACCAACTGGAGAGCCTTTTCTGTCATCTGCAGCAACAAGGCTTCCTCCGCGGCGACTACAGACAGCGCATCGCTTTCGCCCACAACCTTGACGAAATCATCTCTTATCTCAACTCTGGCGATTAGTCCGACAAGTCCGACGTGTCCGACTTCTCAGAAAAACAAAAAAAGAGTAAAATGAGGATTTTTGACAAAAAAAGCAGAAAAATGTTGTCCGTTTCACGGAAAATGCCTAATTTTGCTAACAATATGTCAACAACTCTTTTTTATTACTAACAGAACAGCAACAACACAATGGCTACTGAGAAAATCGACCAGCTCGATAAGAAAATCCTTTGTATCCTCTCCAAAAACGCACGTATCCCGTTCAAGGATGTGGCAGCAGAGTGCAATGTGTCAAGGGCCGCCATCCATCAGCGTGTCCAGCATCTCATCGAAAACGGCATCATCACCGGAAGCGGATTTGATGTCAATCCCAAAAGCCTCGGCTATCACACCTGCACCTACGTGGGCATCACACTCGAGAGAGGAAGTATGTATAAGTCGGTCTGTGAGCGACTGGTTCACATCCCAGAAATCGTGGAGTGCCACTTCACCACCGGACCCTATACCATGCTTGTGAAACTCTTCGCACGCGATAACGAACAACTCATGGACCTGCTCAACAACCAATTGCAGAGCATCCCTGGCGTGGTGGCGACAGAGACACTTATCTCGCTCGAACAGAGCATCAAGCGCGAAATACCTGTCAGGATAGAAGACATCGAAGCATAAGCTATGGCATCCTTTGACCTCAGCACACATCTCGACAATATCTATGCCTCCTTCCCGGAGGCCAAGCAAAAACCCATCATAGGCATTACCGCCAACTTCCAGAAAGGGGAGGCGACCATGACGCAAGCCTACTACCAGCAGGTGGTGGCTGCGGGAGGTACTCCTGTGCTCATCCCCCCTGTGGAGGACAAGGATGTGATTATCAACACCCTCGAGGGAATCGACGGACTCCTGCTCTCAGGAGGTGCCGACATCAACCCTCTCTGGGCTGGCGAGGAACCTTCACCCGAACTCCATCACATCAACGCACAGCGCGACCTGCCTGAGCTGCTCATCACCCGACTGGCATACAACAGGCAGATTCCCATCCTGGGCATCTGTCGGGGCATCCAGACCATGGCGGTGGCTCTTGGCGGAAAGGTGATGCAGGACATCACCACAGCGATGGCTGAACAGGAACTGGCAGAAGCAGAGAATGCCGACAAGAAGAAAAAGAAAGAAAAAGACAAGGAGAAAGAGCCTGCCGCACCACGGCAGAAGGTGGTGAAGCACACCCAGGACTGCGAGCGCAACCAACCTACTCACTCTGTGGACATCGACAAGGACTCCATCGTCTACCGCATCTACAAGAGCGAGCGCATCTTTGTCAACTCCTTCCACCACCAGGCGGTGGCAGACCCAGGGAAGAAATTCCGCGTCACAGCCAAAGCTCCAGACGGCGTCATCGAGGCTATTGAGAGCCGTGAGTTCAAACCCATACTCGGGGTGCAGTGGCATCCGGAGAACCTTGAGGCGGACGGCAGGAAACTCTTCGAGTGGCTCGTTGCACAGGCAAGCAACTACAAACTCGTCAAGCGCATCCATGAGCGGGTGCTTACTCTCGACACCCATTGCGACACGCCCATGTTCTTCCATGAGGACATCAAGTTTGACTCACGCGACAGCCGTATCCTCGTCGACCTCCACAAGATGACGGAGGGAAGACAGGATGCCGTCATCATGGCGGCCTACCTGCCGCAGCCCAAAATGGGGGAGTCGTTCTCCTCAAAGGTGGCGTTTGATGTCAACACGCCCATGGAGTATGCCGACTTCATCTTTGACAAGATAGAGGCGATAGTCAGAAGCAACCGCAAATACCTCAGCATCGCGCGCACGCCCGCCGACCTCTTTGAGGACAAGCGGAAGGACCGCAAGTCGGTGATGTTCGCCATTGAAAACGGCATCGCCCTCAACCATGATATAGAGAACATCAAGCACTTCGCACAGCGAGGTGTGGTGTATATCACCCTCTGCCACAATGGTGACAACGACATCTGTGACAGCGCCAAGGGATGCGACACCAACCATGGTGTGAGCAAGTTTGGCGAAAAGGTCATCCGCGAGATGAACCGTCAGGGCATCATGGTCGACCTCAGCCATGCCAGCGAGCAGAGCTTCTACGATGCACTCGAAATCAGCAAGACACCCATCGTGTGCAGCCACTCCAACTGCAAGGCACTTTGCGACGTGCCGCGCAACCTCACCGACGACCAACTGAGGGCCATTGCCAAGAAGGGCGGCGTGGTGCATGTCACCCTCTATGGCGGTTTCCTCCGGACGGAGGGGGAGGCCACCATCCGCGATGCCATAGAGCATCTCAACCATGCCGTGCGTATCATGGGTATCGACCATGTGGGACTGGGGTCAGACTTCGACGGCGACGGAGGTGTCCTGGGACTCGCCAATGCTTCGGAAATGGTGAATTTCACCCTCGCATTGCTGAAAAACAAATACAGCGAGCGCGACATCCAGAAGATTTGGGGTGGCAACTGGTTGCGTGTCATGGCACAAGTGCAGCAAAATTAAAGATTGATAATTGATAGTTAAGAATTATAACATAATAAAATCTACCGTGAGCAAGAGTTGGGATGCGATGCATAGCGTCCGCAGAAAGATAGCCACCATTGCCGTGGCATGTGTTGCCATAATACTCCTCAGCAATGCTTCCTGTAAGGGTGGCGGTGGTGGCAATGTAGATGTCATCGAGGTGGAGAGCATCGGACCGGAGTTCGAGGCTGATTCTGCTTGGGCATACTGCTATGCACAGTGTGCGTTCGGACCTCGAACGATGAACAGTGAGGCGCATGAGCAGTGTGCGGCGTGGATAGCGGAGAAATTCCAGCAATTTGGATGCACCGTGGAGTTGCAGAAAGCTGCTCTGACAGGCTATGATGGCACTATGCTCAGGGCGACCAATATCATCGCACGCCACCATCCAGAGCGACAGCGCCATATCCTGCTTTGTGCACACTGGGACAGCAGGCCATGGGCAGACAATGACCCCGACAGCACCAATTGGCAGAAACCTGTCATGGCTGCCAACGACGGGGCGAGCGGTGTGGCGGTGATGCTGGAGATGGCACGCCTGCTGAATGAGGCAGACTCCCTTGAAGTAGGTGTTGACTTCGTGTGCTTCGATGCGGAGGACTGGGGTATTCCACAATGGACCAACCGCAGCGATGAGAACTCATGGGCTTTAGGGGCACAGTATTGGGCAAGCAATTACCATGCTGAGGGATACACCACGGAGTTCGGCATTCTCCTTGACATGGTGGGAGGCGAAGCGGCACAGTTCCATAAGGAGATGATGTCGGTAAAAATGGCGCCGCAGATTGTAGAGAAGGTGTGGCGAGCTGCCCATGAGGCGGGCTACAGTGGCTATTTCCCCATGTCGCTGGGTGGACAAATCACCGACGACCACCTGCCCGTCAACGAGAAGGCAGGCATTCCCACCATCGACATCATTCCCTATTATCCCGACTGTGCGGAAAGTTCATTCGGTCCTACATGGCACACCGTCATCGACACCATGGCACATATTGACAAAAATACATTGAAAGCAGTTGGCCAGACTTTGGTGCAAGTGCTCTTCACGCTCTGAAGATACTACGCCAACCTGCATCTAATTACTAGAACACACCCGGCGCCAGACCTCAGTGATGAGGCTGGCGCCATCTTGTTTTTGGGGGGGCTGGGGGGCCGGGTTATCCGGAAAGTCCGGATTTTCCGGAAAATCCGGTCTATTTTTTAGGGGGATTATAATTGCCCAGCCTCTACCATCAGGACGACGCGCTCGGTGAGGCGGTCGGTGCCTTCGGGGTGGTATTCCTTTTTCAGGCTGGCACCAAAGGTCCAGGCAAAAGCCTGCCAGAAACCGGCACGGATGGGACCCATGAAGGCTTTCACAATATCGTATGATGAGGAGTTGCACTCGCGGTTCACGAGCTTGATGAGCAGCTTGCCCTGAGAGTAGGTGAGTTTCTTCATCCGAGGCTTGTACTTCTTGTAAATCTCCGCCTCCACACGTTTCATGTGTGCCTTGCGCTCCTTCTCATCGGGGATGGTCTGCAGATATTCGTAGGTCTCGATGATGATGCTGTTGGTTTCCTTTGCGATGGGAAGCACCTTTTTCACGTTTGTCACCAAACGGTTGTATGCTTTGCGCTGTTTCTCGCTCGTCAGTTCCATCACAGGGTAGACATACACATTGTTCATCTGCATGAACAGCACACTGTCGCCATCCACAACCGCCTTCTTCAGTTCCATTTCCGGAACGAAAGTGGGGTTGTCTGTATCCACAGGACGGTCCTCGGGGTTCACCTGCCCCCCGTTCACCTGAGCTGCTGCCATCAAAGGCAGTACCATCAGCATGAAGACAAGACTGTGTTTCAAAGCCATGATAAGCAAATCGTATGTCTAAACTCCCACACTCCTACACTTCTATACTCCTAAACTCCTAAATTCGCCACACACTCCATCTCGACGAGCCATTCGGGACGGCACACCTTGCCTTGGAGCAGTATGTGGGGGATGTCGGGGTAGGTCTTCTGAAGGAAGCGCTCCACCACTTCGCGGTCGGAGGCATCGCGCAGATAGACGAAGAAGTAGCGCACGTCATTCATCGTGGCACCGCCGTCATGGAGCAGCGCACCGATGTTCTGCAGCAGGCGGGCGGTCTGCATCTGGATATCGCCCACATACATTGCCTTGCCATGTTTGTCGATGCTCGCCGTACCGGAGATAAAGAATGTCTGTTTATCGCCGACCGTCATGCGGGTGCCGCGCTCAAACGACACTCCATACTCATGGGTGGGGTTGAGGTTGTCGAGTGCCTGAAGATATTTCTTGTCGCTCTCCTTCACCTTGGGGAAAGTGAGGAAGTCGATGGCGACAGAGGCACTGCGCGTCTGCGAGAACCCGCCGATGCCCGTACTGGCGATGAAATGAGTCTCGGTGGTGAGTCCCTGGCTGCGGAAGACGTCGTTGCGCGCCCTCACCATCCCCTCATAGTTGACGTCGATATCGGCGACATATATCCATGTGCGCACGCAGTGGTCGCGTAGGGTGAGCCCCATCTTGCGGATGCTCTCAAGGTATTTGTTGAAGATGAGCATCGTCTGGATATAGGAATTGGCACCCCTTGTCTCCTCCTCCGTCAGGCGGATACTGTGTAGGATGAAATTGTCCTCTTCGTCAGTGGTCTTGATGAGGATGGAAATTTTGCTGCCGTCGAGTGGCGGCTGCTCGATAACCGAGCAGGCTGCACGGCTGAGGATGTCGGTATAGAGGGCCGAATCAGTGAGGTCTTTGTACTGGTTTTGCGCATCGCTCAGAAAAACCTTGACAAACTGCAGATGCCGTCCCTCAGCATTCTCTCTCTCAAGATACTCGCTGAGGGTGAGGTAGAGCTCGTCTAATCGGTTGACAAACCGTTCGCGGCTTTGGGGAGCGAAGATTTCATATCTGTCCATATCCCTTTTTTCTTTTGTGCTGCAAAGGTAGTGCAAGGCGAGAGAAAAGCAAAATAAATTTTCATTTATTTTCTTTTCCGAGCTGCCGCCTGCCTTCGATGTATTCGGATTTTCCTGATTTTCCGGAGAATCCGGGAGCCAAAAACAGGAGGCAGGCACACTGCGGTGCTTGCCTCCTGTAGAGGAATGGCCTTTAAGTCTCACTTAGAAGATTTTTCCTTCGGAGCTCATCACTTCGGTTGCTCCTGCGCTCTGCAGCTCGTCGAATCCCATGAACTCTTTCTTGAGGTTCATGTGGATAGCCTTCATCTCAGGCTTGACATAATTTGTTTTCATAATCAATGGTTTTAATGATGAATATTATTTTTTGTAGTATTTCTTGCCATTGACAATTACCACACCCTTATAGTTGCTCTTCACGCGCTGGCCATTGAGGTTGTAGGCGTTGCCGTCGACAATAGCGTTGCTGACAATCTGTCCGATACCGTCGGCATCCTCGAAGATGAGTGACAGTTTAGCCTGTGCGCTTCCAGCTGCTACAGCGGGGAAGTAAGCACGATAGGCTGGGATGGTAGTACCAAGGAACTTGTAGAAGCCTTCCTCGCCATTGACCACAGAGAGGATGGAAACAGTGCCGTAGGCCACTTCGGTATCCTCAAGCACGCCAATGAAGTCGTTCTTGCTGTTGATAGGAATAGCACCCTCCATGACGGGCACGGTGCAATCAGCAGCACCAGACTGTACGAGGATACCTGTGCCGGCGGGCACTTGCTGGATTTCGGTAAGGTAAATCTTGTTGCCGTCGAGACGTCCGATGTATGCCTTGGCATCGCTGGCGCTGAAGTCGAGGTCCTTGTCATAGCAGAAGGTGCCGTAGCCGTTGGCCTTGGTCTCGATGGTCACATCGGCCACCACAGGCTCTGTGGCCTTGATGGTATAGGTGGCGGTGAACAGTTCGCTCACCTCATTGGTCTTGCGGTTCTCAAGCACGGCGGTGATGACAAACTCACCTTCGCCCTTGACCACGATGAATTCCTCGGGCATGGCGGTCATCATTGTCATGGATGTCCTCGGGTCGCTGCCGTCGGTGGTGTATGAGCAGTTGAAGGCATCGCCGTCGAAGCTCATGGTGATGATATCATCCACCTCTACCTCTGCGCCGCTCTCTGGGTCGAAGTTAATGGCAAACGGAGCCACAGCCTTGATGGGATAGGTGGCGGTGAATACCTCACTCTGTTCGTTGGTCTTGCGGTTCTCGAGATAAGCATTGATGACGAAGTTGCCCTCGCCCTTGACGGTCACCTTCTCCTCGTTGCCCCAGGCGCTGATGACGTTGCTGGTGGGAGCCTTCGGGTCGCTGCCGTCGGTGGTGTAGTAGAGCAGGAATGCCTCTTCATCGTAGGTGAGCGTAATCTCATTGTCTACCTCTACCTCGGTGCCGTCCTTCGGGTCGAAGGTGAGAGCGAAATCAGGCTGCACCTCTGGCTCCTTGACTGTGTATTTCACTGTCACAACCTCTGAGCTGTAGGTCTTTCCACCTTCATTCGTGCGGCAAATGGCCTTGATGGTGGTCTCCTCGTTGATGATGATGGGAGCCAGGGCATCAATCTGCTTGGAACTGGTGTAAACATCTCCCAGCAACGGGTCACTGCCATCGGTGGTGAAGGAGACAGATGTTGCGTTCTCGCCGAAGATGATATGCACCTGAGTGCCTTTCTCCACAGCACCCGGAGCTGGGTCGAAGGTCGGAGCGCCCACCACGATGGGCTTGCCCTCGACGGTGTAGGTGGCTGTCACCACTTCGCTCTCACCGTCCTTGTTGCTCAGGAAGGCCTTGATGGTGAGGGTGCCTTCTTTTTCTGCGATGATGGTCTCAGGATTGTTGAAACCAGGCTGAACAGTGTCGGAGGTCTTCGGGTCGCTGCCATCGGTAGTATAGTAAAGGGTATAAGCTTGGTCGTAGGAGATGGTCACCTCGCCGCCGAAGGCGATGGTCGAACCGCTCTCAGGAGTGAATGTGGGAGTGGGGATGACCACAGCAGGTGTGGGGATGGTATAGGTGGCTGAAACAATGGCGCTTCCATTTTCAGCGTTTTTGTCAAAGGCGATGGCCTTGATGGTTACGCCTTCCTCTACCTTGATGCCTTCCTCTGTGTAGGCTGTGCTCTCTGCAGTTGGGTCGCTGCCGTCAGTGGTGTAGAACACCTTGTCGTCCTTGCAGCCCTTGGTCAGGGTTACTACAGTACCTGCTTCCACCTCGCCAGCAGCGGGTGAGAAGACAGGCTCGCTGGCAACCACGCCAGGGAATATGATATAGGCCAGGTCGCTGGAATTGCCAGTGGCGTCATCTTTATCGCCTGCAACAGCATAAAGCACACGCTGTCCGCCTGAAGAGGTGGATGCGGGGAAAGTGTTCTGGCCTTTCATGCGGTCAACGATGTAGTAGGTCTCTTTTTTGCCACCAGTCTTGCTGCTCCAGTTGGTATAGATATACATGCCGTCCTCCACGTTGATGATGACTTGCTGTCCTGTCTTCAGACCTTCCACGGTAGCACCGCTCTCGTACTTCACGCCGTTCACCTCAAAGGTCGGCTTGGCAATGGTCACGACGGGTTCAACGGGTTCGTCGCCTTCACTTGTGGTAATCACGAGCTTGTCAATGTACAGGTTGGTCTGTGTGTGAGAACGGGTCATGGTGATGACCGCACTGCCTGCAGCTTCCGCAGGCACGGTGAACTCACAGGTGTTGGGCTCGGTGCCGCGGTTGCTGTCTTCTGCTGAGGCGTCCGACTGGTCAAGGTTGACGAACTCAAGACCTGTTGATGATTTCACTTCGCCACCTTTGTCGAATTTTGCTTTGAAACCACTCTGATAGTCCACGTCGTTCCTGCTGCGGAAAGCGGTGACGCTGATTTTCTCTCCTCCTGCAAGGGCTTTGTCAAGCGTGATGGTGACATAGTCCGTGGAATAGTCACTCTTTCCATTCAGACGGAGGGTGGTGTAGCCGTAAGTCCCAGAACTGTTAAAGGCAATGTTTTTGGCATTAGTAGAAGTTGCCAATCCGCCACTTTCATCGCCATCGTCCCAAGAGTAGATGACTGTCTGCGCTCTTGCGCTACCCATGCCTACTACTGTTAGCAGCATCATGAGGATAGGTAAAATTCTATTCTTCATACGTTAGTATTTTTAATAGGTTAAACATAAAAAATAGATTTAGATATATAATTCTCCAATTTTATTATTCAATTTTTAATCACCTTCTTCCCTCCCTGGATGTAGATGCCTTTCTGTTTCCCGGTGGTGGGACGGCCCATGAGGTCATAGAGGCGGGAAGTCTTTTCTGTGTCTGCAGGGAGTTCGCTGATGCCTGTATGGTTTCTGATGGCTTTCTCAGACAAGGCGGATTCCCCCTTGTCATAGACAGCGGTGACGTAATAGTCGCCATCGCCTATCTCGCTGAAGGTGTTTCCAGTGATGAGGGCATCGTTGACGCGCTCACCATCGCAATAGACATTGTAGCCCAGGAGGGTGAGGTCCTGGCGAGCATGGGTTTCTGGGATGAAGGTGATGTCGTCGATGAAAAATTTGTCGCCGTCATTGGTCACTTTATGGATAGCGAAATAGCGGCTGCCCTCAGGCAATTGATAGGTGTATTGTTTCCATTCAGCTCCCTTGAAGGCAACTTTCTTGCCGATGGCAGTGAAACTCTCTGGTTCATCGTCGGTGGTGGAGTAGAGCACCTCAAACGACTCCGAGTAGCTGTTGGTGCCGCGGGCATAGAAGGTGATGGTTTGTGCGCTGCCCGATAGGTCGGGAGAGATGAGCCAGTCGTCTGCCTCGTAACTGCTCGACGACATGAGCATCTTGGCTCCGCTATGAGCCTGCCATGAAGCACTCAGTCCCTTTCCGCCGTTGGACAGTTCCACCTCTGCAGGAGTCATGACGATGAAGGCATGGGGACGGGTGCGGTTGGGCCAGTTGTAGTCTTCGCCCCAACTGTAGGTGAGGTGCTGGTCGAGGTCTATCAGCACCCAGTCGCCGAGGTCGGTGGTGGTGAAGTCCTCATAGTCTTCAAAACTTTCGGTGACTGTCTCGTCCTGGCTGCGAGGTGGCTCAGGGGCATTCCATTCGAGGATAGTGACTCCGCTGGAGATAACGGGTTGTTGCGGTACGGGGAAGGAGGGGCATTTCACCTTGATGCTGGCGGCATCGCTGGTGTTGTTGTCGGTATTCTCGTCGGCAGCGTAGTTGACTCTCGCACAAATCTCACTGGTGGATGACATGCTGGCGTTGGCAGTGGCAGCAACATTGATGGTCGCTGTCTCACCTACTTTCACGGCAGTTCCTGTGGCGTTGCCGCAGATTCGGCCATCGACAAGGATGTCGACATCATAGGCTCCAGCCTCGACATCGGCTTCACCGATATTGCTCACATCCACGCTCACGGTACGTGGTTCACCACTCCATAGATGTGAGGGCAGATGGGCAAGTGAGGCTGCGAGGTCGTAGCTCTTCTGGTCGTAGATGGTGATGTTGTCCACATAGATGAGCTCCGAACTGCTGGTGAGGGTGCTCTCCAGTCCCACATAGCAACTGCTGGGATTGCTGATGCCCGTCAGGGGTACGATGGCGCGCACATAACGGCCTGTCATGGTCTCGTCGGAGGTGTCGATAGTGCCTATGGTGGTGAAATTCTGCCCGTCGCCCGACACCTTGATGCTCAGTGGGTATCTCATGGTGTAGGGGATGAAGTAGTAGAGCGATATGACAGGGGTGGTGGCTTTCGACAGGTCGAGCCGGCCGGTATGGGCAATGGCTGTCTCCTCGATGTTGGTGTCATTGCCTTCGATGACAGAGACGGTGTAGGCGAGGAATCCATTGTCGCCGTCCTGTGAGAAGCGGTTGTCGGCCATCTCATACCAGCGGTTGCGGAGGGCAGTGACGGGCTTGTACCAGAAATGACTCGGCATGGCATCGGCGAACGACTCGGCGAAGGGGAGAGCGTAAGGCTCTCCGATGATGCGTGACTCTGAGGTGGCCTCTGCACCCTCACCGGTGTCGGAGATGGCTTTCACGAAATAGTAAGTCAGTCCCTGTCCGTCGATAACGATGGTATGAGCCACGGGTATCCCATAGGTCTCTTCTGCCTCTCGGTAGCGTTCCTCGGCGGCTGCGGTGAGCCAGTCGATGTCGAATTCTTCTTCAAAGTGTGTGGCACTGATGGGGCCGGTGATGGTCTTGCCCGGCGACATGGGATATTTGCGCAGACTGTAACGTAGGTTGTTGGCATCGACATAACCTCCGTGGGCACCTATGGAGGGCGCATCCCAGGTGACGGTAGCCTTGTGTGTGTCGTAGTCGTAGGCGAAATGAAGGTTCTCCACGGGGCCTGGTACGTCGATGCCGATATAGGTAGTGGTCTCTGTCGGACTGCTGCTGCCCTTGCTGTTGACGGCGATGGCCTTGTAGGTATGGCTGCCGTTGGAAAGTCCCTCCGTGTCGTTGTAGGTAAGCTCGGCATCAATTGCTGGGGAGGCAAATGAGTGGAGCAGTTGGCCGTCGCGGTAGAGGTCTACCTTGTCAAGTTGGGTGAGCGGTTGCTCGTCGATGGTCTGCTTTGGTGTGCGCAGGGTGATGGTGGCGGAGAGAGCGCCTTGCTCACCTGGTGTCACGATGAGGTCGGTGACGGCTGCTGGTGCCGCCTGACTGGTGACCTCCTCCAGGCTGATGTCGTCGATGTAGAGGAAGTTGAAGTAGGGGTTGCCTGTTGTGCGGTGGTGGAAACCGATGCGGTAGAAATCTGTACTCTCAGCCACGAAGGTGACAGTGAAGGTGGTGGGGGTAATGGCTGTGACAGCTGTGGCAGGCATGATATTGGTGGTCAGTGCGGAAGCTGTATTGCCAGTTCCCATGAAGATGTCGATGGTTTCCGTGTCTTCAAGTTCGTTGTAAGCATTGAATTTGAGTTGGTAGGTCTGTCCCTTCTTCAGCTCAAATGTCGGTGTGATGAGCCAGTCGTCGGCATCATCATTGCGCTCGCTTTTGGCAGCCAACATGATGTCGTCGTATTGCCAGGTGGCACCATCGTTGTTGTCGTCTTCAACGATGAAGGTCTCGAAATCGCTCACATCGTCGAAAGTCTGTCGGTAGGGCAGTTTGGTTTGGGCTTGCAGACTGATGGGGGCTTGTGTGGCGTTGAGCACCTCACCAGTGGGGTAGCCGGTGCGGCGGTCGGCGGCAGCGGTGACGAACGCCACCACGCGGAGGTTGCTCAAGTTCCATGAGGCATCAGCCTCGGTGGAGAAAGTCTCGGTGAAGGTGTTCCCTTCTGTCCATGTAGGCAGGTCGCCCGACTGCCGTGTGAGGATAGCCCTGACAATGTTGTCGTGGCGCTTCTTGTTGGAATCGCCTGCCTGGGTGCCGACAGCGGGTACGTCATCCTCCACGATAAACACGTTGAGGGTGGCACGGGGGTAGATTTCCTGGAAACATTTCCATGCCTGTCCGCCTATCGTGGCTTTCAACAGTCTGCCTTCAGCCTCAAGCTGTGCGTCGAGTTGCATGAAGGTGGGCCGCTGACTGGTCTTGTCGAAGGTGGCGCTTAGCTGGTCGGCGGTGTAGTTGCCGATGGTGAAGGCGGGTGTCTCATCCGCCATGGCACATCGGTCGAGCATGACATAAGGGTTGCCCAATACGCCAAACTTGACATAAGGCTCGCTGGCGTCGATGGTGAACTCATCGTTGCGATATCCCACATGGTGGGCAGCCCAAACCACATCGTTGCGGTTGGAGACAACGCTCTCCAATAGTTGGTCTATTGGGGGACAGTTGACGCAGGGCAGCGAGGTGAAGTGCTCCAGCAGCACCTTGCGGTTGTAAGTGGCTGTATAGGTGTAGAAGGTGGATTGGCAGGTGTTGTTGTCGGTTTTCTCATCAGTATTATCGCCGTTCAGCCTGACTTCTACCTTGTGCATGCCCTCACTGAGACTATTCAGACTGAATGCCTTGTTGGTGGTGAAGGTCTCGCCAGGAGCAGGGGCTTCATAAAGTACTTTGTCGGCGTTGACGACTTGTCCGTCGATGCTCCATATCAGATGATAACCGTTGGTGCTGGCAGTGCCAAGGTTCTCTATTGTTGCCGACACTTGCACCTGACCTGACTGATGGTAGAAAAGGCTGTCGGTCTCTACGGTAATGATGCCGAGGTCGTGCTCGGGGAGATCGGCCTCAACGATAGCCTGGATGCAAAGAATGCCGACACCGTCATTATGGAAGTCATCCCATACGTTGTCGATGGCGAGCAGCGAGGTGTTCGCATTGCCCTCGCCCTTGGTGAATATGCCTTTCACGCCTGCTGGTTGGGTGTAGGTGAAACCGATGTAGAGGTCGCTGCCGTCGATGGTGAGCGGACGGTTGAGTTCCACGTCGTTCCAACCATTGACGGGCTGGCTGATGCTTTGGGAGACTTTCGAACTCTCTGTCAGTGATGTGCGAATCCACACGGATGGCTTTTCCACTCCTTCGCCAAGTGCAACCTTGATGTGTGTGACACGGCCGTCTTTATAGCGCTGCATCGTACTCATTGGCAGGCGGATGGCTCCAGAAAGGCGCACTTCAGAGTTGATTCCATAGGCTGCAGCTCCGGTGAGGTCATCTGAACAATAGCCTAATACGTGGCTCTCTTGTGCCCATGCAGTTGTAGATAGGCATATGCACAATAGACTGTATAGTAATAGAGTTATAGGTCGTTTCATGTTAATGATTGTTCTTGAGTAGTAGAGAAGGCAAAGATAACTAAAAACTTGTAATATTGGAAAAATATCGTAGGAAAAATCAAAAAATGAGCAAATTTGGCAACAGATAGTTGAACAGGCATAAATATATCCGTATCAATAGAAAGAATGTGCCTGAAGTTTCGGCTTCAGGCACATCCTAACGTATGTATTAAGTTGGCTGATGCAAGTGCTTTTTATTCCAGCACCCGTTTGAGGACCGTTTGGGCGGATATCTCGCGGTTGGCTGCCTCGGGGATGACAATGGAGTGGTCGCTCTCGATGACGTCGTCGGTGACAATCAGACCGCGGCGCACAGGCAGACAGTGCATGAAATATCCGTTGTCGGTCCATGACATATGCTCGGTGTCGATGGTCCAGCTCATGTCGCGGCTGATGATTTTGCCATAGTCCTCGGGATTGGTCACACCAGGACAGCTCCAGTTCTTCGCATAGACGAAATGGGCACCTTCGAGAGCCTTGCGTTGGTCGTATTCTACACGGGCGCCGCCTACAAACTTCGGGTCAAGCTCATAGCCTTCTGGGTGGGTGATGACGAGGTCGACATCTGCGGCGTTCATCCATTGTGCAAAGGAGTTGGGCACAGCCTGGGGGAGGGCACGGCAGTGGGGTGCCCAGGTGAGCACCACCTTCGGGCGTGCCACTGGTTTGTATTCCTCAATGGTGATGAGGTCGGCGAATGCCTGGAGGGGATGTACCGTGGCAGTCTCCATGGCGATGACGGGACGACCGCTGTAGCGTACGAATTGTCCTACGATGGTCTCGGCATAGTCGAACTCGCGGTCGGTGAGACCGGCGAAGGAGCGTACGGCGATGATGTCGCAGTAACTGCCCATCACAGGGATGGCCTCGAGCAGGTGCTCGCTCTTGTCGCCGTCCATGATGACGCCACGCTCAGTTTCCAGTTTCCATGCACCGGCGTTTACGTCGAGCACGATGACGTTCATGCCTAAGTTCATGGCGGCCTTCTGGGTAGACAGGCGCGTGCGCAGGCTGTTGTTGAAGAATATCATCAACAACGTCTTGTTCTTGCCCAGATGCTGGAAGGCGAAACGGTCTTTTTTTATTTCCTGTGCCTCGGCAAGCGCTCCGCGCAAGTCGCCAAGGTCTTCCACATTGAAAAATGTTCTCATATTGTCATTCCATTTTTAATCTTTCATCTTTCATCCTTCATCCTTCATCCTTCATCTTTCATCTACTCATGGCCTTACCTGTCCGCGGCCCTCAATGAGCCATTTGTAGGTGGTCATCTCAGCGAGACCCATCGGACCTCGGGGACCGAGTTTCTGGGTGCTGATGCCGATTTCTGCTCCGAGGCCAAACTGTGCGCCGTCGGTGAAACTGGTGGGCGCGTTGACATAGACGCAGGCTGCATCCACCTGTGCCTCAAACATGGCGGCGGTGGTTGCGTTCTCTGTGATGATGCTCTCGCTGTGGCCGCTGCCATATTGGCTGATGTGACGGATGGCTTCCTCTGCCGTCGGCACGGTGCGGATGGCCATGATATAGTCCATGAACTCCGTGCCGTAACTCTTGTCGGTGGCAGGGCAGAGCAAGTCGGCGGGGTAGTGGCCGTCGAGTGCCTGATAGGCTTGCTCGTCGGCATAGATTATGACATGGCTGCTGCTGAGTGGTGCGCAGAGTTCGGCGAGGTCAGCAAGGCGCTCCTCGTGGATGATGAGGCAGTCGAGGGCGTTGCACACACTCACCCGGCGTGTCTTGGCATTGTTGACGCAACGCTGACCGATGGTGAGGTCGCCCTCTTTGTCGAAATAGGTGTTGACCACACCGGCACCAGTCTCGATGACTGGCACGCGGGCATTGTCGCGAACGAACTCGATGAGCCGTTTGCCGCCGCGGGGGATGCAAAGGTCGATATAGCCCACGGCATTGAGCATCTCGCCTGTGGCCTCATGGGTGGCGGGCAACAATTGCACAACGGCAGGGTTGATGCCCTCTTTGGCGAGAATGTCCTGTATCATCCCCACAATGGCGCGGTTGGAGTCGTCGGCATCACGCCCTCCCTTGAGCACACAGGCGTTGCCGCTCTTGAAGCAGAGGGAGAAGACATCGAAACTCACATTGGGACGGGCCTCATAGATGATACCTATCACACCAAACGGCACCGAAACACGGCGCAGGTGTAGTCCGTTGTCGAGGGTTTTGTCAATAAGTGTTTTGCCCAGAGGTGTGGGCAGTTCGGCGACATGGCACATGTCGTTGGCAATGCCTGCCAGACGTTTCTCGTCGAGCAGCAGACGGTCGTAGAGAGGGTTGCTGCGGTCCATGCGTGCCAGGTCGCGGGCGTTGGCCTCAAGAAGCATGGCGCTGTTGTCGGCGATGGCGTCGGCAACGGCTCTTAGTATTTCATTCTTGCGCTGGTCGCTGACGAGCAGCAACTCTCGGCTGGCGGCTTTCGCCTGCTCAAAGATTGTTTTTGATTGCATATAGGTGGTGTCTGTTTTTTTCCGGAGATTCCGGATTATCCGGATATTCCGGGTTTTCCGGCTAAATGATAAACTCTGTGTGGGGGGTATCTGCTGGCCGCTCGAAGAGGTCGGTGAGGATATCCTCGCGCTCGCCGTTGGCGATGATGACGCGGATACCGCTTTGCGACACTTTGCGTGCTGTGGTGTATTTGGAGTGCATACCGCCCCGTCCGAAGGCGCTCTTCTCTGGTTGGATATACTCGCTCAGGTCGCGGTCGGGAGCCACCTGGCGGATGAGTTTGGCATCGGGGTCATCGGGATTGGCAGTGAAGATGCCGTCGATGTTCGAGAGCAGGATGAGCGTGTCGGCTTGCATCATCTGTGCAATCAGTCCCGACAACTCATCGTTGTCGGTAAACATCAGTTCGGTGACGCTCACCGTGTCGTTCTCATTGACGATGGGCAGTACGTCGTTCTCCAGCATCACCGTCATACAGGCACGTTGGTTGCTGTACTGCTCGCCGGGCTCGAAATTCTCCTTCATCGTGAGCACCTGTCCCACATGGATGCCGAACTCCCTGAACAGGTCGTAGTAGAGTCCGATGAGTTTCACCTGACCGACGGCAGAGAACAATTGCCGCTGTTCGACAGAGTCGAGGCTGTGGCTCACCTTGAGTTCACCGCGCCCTGACGCCATGGCACCCGATGACACCAAGATGACCTCATAGCCCTGTTTCCTGAGCATGGCAATCTGGTCGACGAGTGCCGACATACGGGTCACGTCGAGTTTTCCGTCGGTGCGGGTGAGCACGTTGGAGCCAACTTTGACGACTATCCTGTGTTTCATGATTTTGCCTGTTGTGCTTTGTCCTTGTCCCTGATTTCCACACGGCGTATCTTGCCGCTGATGGTCTTGGGCAGTTCATCAACAAACTCGATGATGCGGGGATATTTGTACGGGGCTGTCACTCGCTTCACATGGTTTTGCAGTTCCTTCACCAATGCTTCGCCAGCCTTGTCCTTCCATTCCTTGCCGAGCACCACGGTAGCCTTCACCACCATGCCACGAATATCATCGGGAACACCTGTGATGGCGCATTCCACGACGGCGGGATGAGTCATCAGCGCACTCTCCACCTCAAATGGTCCGATGCGGTAGCCGCTCGACTTGATGACGTCGTCGATACGGCCCTCAAACCAGTAGTAGCCGTCTTCGTCGCGCCATGCCACGTCGCCGGTGTGGTAGAGTCCGTCGTGCCATGCCTCTCGGGTGAGTTCCTCATCACGGTAGTATTCCTTGAACAGTCCGATGGGCTTGCGGTCGCCCACATGCACCACGATTTCGCCTTTCTCACCATCCTCACAGGGCGTGCCGTCGGGTTTGATGAGCCGTATGTCGTACTGGGGGTTGGGCATTCCCATGCTGCCGGGTTTGGGCTCCATCCACGGCATGGTTCCGAGGGTCATGGTGGTCTCGGTCTGACCGAATCCCTCCATCAACCTGATACCGGTGAGTTGAAGGAACTTGTTGTAGACGGCAGCATTGAGCGCCTCGCCGGCGGTGCAGCAGTAGCGCAGCGCACTGAGGTCGTATTGTGAGAAATCCTCGCGGATGAGGAAGCGGTAGACGGTAGGTGGCGCGCAGAACGAGGTGACGCGGTATTTCGCCATCTGGCGCAGCATGTTGTCGGCGGAGAATTTCTCGTGGTCGTAGACAAAGACGGCAGCACCGGCAAACCATTGTCCGTAGAACTTGCCCCACACGGCCTTTCCCCATCCGGTGTCGGCTACTGTCAGGTGGATGCTGTCCTCCTTCAGGTTGTGCCAGAACACGCCGGTGGTGAGGTGCCCCAAGGCATAGAGGTGGTCGTGAGCCACCATCTTGGGCTCGCCGCTTGTCCCGCTGGTGAAGTACATCAGCATGGTGTCGTCGTTGGTGTTGACGTGCTTGGGACGCACGAAGGAGGGTGCCCCGCCAATCTCGGCATGCCAGTCATGGAAGCCCTCACCAATGATGGGACCCACGCTGACGAGTACATCGACGGTGGGACTGTCGGGCATGGCTGCCAGTATCTGATTGGTGACATATTCCTCACCTACGCAGATAATGCCTTTTACCGAGGCTCGGTTGTTGCGGTAGACGATGTCTTTCTTGGTGAGCATATGGGTGGCGGGAATGGCGACGGCACCAATCTTGCAGAGGGCGAGCATCGTAATCCACCACTCGAGGCGGCGCTTCAGGATGAGCATCACCATGTCGCCATGGCCGATGCCTAATGACATGAGGTAGGCGGCGGCTTGGTCGCTGCGCTGTTTGAGGTCGCTGAAGGATAGCCTTACCTCGGCTCCCTCGTCGTTGGTCCACAGCAGCGCGAGTTTGTCGGGCTGTTCCTCTGCCCAAGCGTCAACCACGTCGTAGGCGAAGTTGAAGTTCTCCTTGATGTTGAAGTGCAGGTGTTCCTTGAAGTCTTCCACTGAAGTGAAGGAAGTCTGCGACAGGAATCTTTCTACCATTTTTTGTATTGTCTTTTTTGTTTTTTTTATTCGGGTTTTCCGGAGATTCCGGATTTTCCGGGGAAATAGAGTTTTCTTAGAAAATAATCGCCAGGAACCTCACGGGCTGGTCGTTGAGGGTCCTCATGCCGTGGGGCTGTGTGGCATCGAAGTAGATGGAGTCGCCCTCGTTGAGGGTGAGCACCTTGCTGCCGATGGTGAGTTCCATAGTGCCTTCGAGCACCATATTGAATTCTTGGCCACTGTGTGAGTTCATCTCCTTGGGGGTGTCAGCGGGTTTGGGTTCCACGGTGACGATAAACGGGTCGGCTTTCCTGCCGCGGAAGCCACTGGCAAGGCTCTCGTAGTTGTATGCGCTGCGGCGCTCCACGCTCATGCCCTGTCCTTTGCGGGTGAGGAAATAGGAACTCATCTTGGGCTCTTCGCCGAACATGAGCACGTCGAGCGACACACCGTAGTGCTTGGCTATCTTTTGAAGGTTGGCGACAGACAGTTCGCTCTCGCCGTTCTCCATCTGCTCATAATGTGCCACGCTGATGCCGCACACTTCGGCCATCTCTTCAGTGCTGATGTCGAGCACGTCGCGGAGTCCGCGCAGTCGCTCGCCTATCTGTTTGATTTGTTCTTCCATAAAATTTGATATTAGGTTGAAATGTATTGGTTAATCTCCTCAACTATGCTTTCATTCCGGCCTTCAGACCGCGGATAACAGCGGAGGTGAATCCGGCATGTTCCATCTCGTTGAGGCCTTTGATGGTGACACCGCCAGGGGTGGTCACTTTGTCGATTTCCGCCTCAGGATGGTTGCCTGTGGCTTGCAGCAGGGCAACAGCACCCTTAACGGTCTGTTGGACGATTTGCTGGGCATCGTGTGCCTTGAAGCCGATTTCCACGCCTCCCTCGGTGGCGGCACGGATGTAGCGCATGGCGTAGGCGATGCCGCATGAGGCAAGGGTAGTGCCAGCTGCCAGCAACCGTTCCTCGGTGACAATGCACTCGCCCACCTTTTCGAAGAGTCCCTTCATCGCCTCGGTATCGGCAGCTCCTGCTACAGCAGGCACAAGGAAGGTCATCGACTGCATCACAGCGATGGCGGTGTTGGGGATGGCGAGGAAAAGGGTGAATTCAGAATTGCTGTCCATCTGCAGCCAATGGCTGATGCTTGCTGAGGGCACTCCTGCGGCGATGACCACAATGGTGAGGCGTCTGCCGCTGATATGGGGCATGATGCCTTCGATGACCTGTTGCACAAGCCATGGCTTAACGACGACAAACAGGGTGTCGGCATCGGCAACAGCAGCGGAGTTGTCGATGGTGATGCTGGCACCACTGCCCTCAAAACGTTTTAATGCAGCTTCGCAGGGGTCGGCAATGGTGAGGTTGGAGGGTTCTATAGCTCCACTTTTGAGCAGTCCTTCTGCCAGGGCACCTCCCATGGCTCCTGCTCCTATGATGGCTGTTCTCATGACAATACGGTTTTAAGTTTCTCAATAAACAGGTCGGCCTCGGCCTCAGTAAGGCAGAGGGGTGGCAGCAAACGCAGCGTGTCGGTGCCAGAGCAGCCTACGAAGCAGTGCTCTTCTTCAACCAGTCGGCGGCGCACCTCCTTATAGGGCATGTCGAGTTGGATACCTATCATCAGACCTCTGCCGCGCACGTCAATGATATGCGGTTGGGTGGCCTGCAGCTTTTTCAGTTCTTCGATAATGTGGTTGCCCACTTTCTCTGCATTCTCCACCAGATGCTCTTGTTCGATGATGTCGAGCACGGCAAGGGCGGCGGCACATGCCAAGTGGTTGCCGCCAAAGGTGGTGCCAAGTTGTCCGTAGACAGGGGTAAAGTCGGGCGAGATAAGCAGTGCCGACATGGGGAAACCGTTGGCGATGCCCTTGGCCACTGTGATGAGGTCGGGTCGTATGCCGAGCCATTGGTGGGCGAAGAACCTTCCGCTGCGCCCGTAGCCACACTGTATCTCATCGCAGATGAGCACAGTCCCATAGCGGTGGCAGGCATCGAGGAGTTGGGATGCGAATTCCGCCGTCGCCATCCTGATGCCGCCGACGCCCTGGATGCACTCCAGGATACATGCGCACACGTCGCCCTTGGCGAGTTCTGCCTCCCAAGCGCTGATATCGTTCAGCGGCAGGTAGGTGACGTGGTTGTTGGCATTGATGGGTGCGATAATCTTGGGGTTGTCGGTCACCTCCACGGCGAGCGAGGTGCGGCCGTGGAAGGCTTTCTGTGCGGAGAGCATGCGGGTGCGCCCCGTGTGGAAGGAGGCGAGTTTCAGCGCGTTCTCATTGGCTTCGGCACCGCTGTTCACCAGAAAAAGTTGGTAGTCATCATAGCCGCAGACCTTTCCCAGACGGGTGGCCAATTGCTGCTGCAGAGTGTTGATGACGGAGTTGGAGTAGAAACCCAACTGACTCACCTGACGGCTCACCGCCTCGGTGTAGTGGGGGTGACAGTGTCCGATGCTGATGACGGCATGACCGCCATAAAGGTCAAGGTATGGGGTTCCCTTGTCATCCCATACCTGACAGCCTTTTCCCTTCACGATGTTGACATCGAGCAGGGGATATACGTCGTATAGTTTCATAGGTCTTGTTTTTAAAACGCGGATGGCTTGAGTTTCAGTCCGGCAGTTTCGTCAATGCCGAACATGATGTTCATGTTCTCCACCGCCTGTCCGACTGCGCCTTTGAGAAGATTGTCGATGCACGAGGTGATGAGCAGCTTGTTGCCATATTTCTCGCAGTGCACTAGTGCTTTATTGGTGTTGACCACCTGCTTGAGGTCGATGGCTTTGTCGCTGTAGTGGGTGAAGGGTGCGTTGGCATAGAAAGTCTTGTAGGCAGCCACGATGTCGTCGATGCCGGCATCGGTCTTCACTACCTCTGTGGCGAAGATGCCACGGGCGAAGTCGCCACGGTAGGGGATGAAACCTATCTCGCCATCGAAATGCCCCTGCACTTGCTGGATGCTCTGCAATATTTCCGGCACATGCTGGTGCTGGAAGGGCTTGTAGATGCTCATGTTGTTGTTGCGCCACGAGAAATGTGTGGTGGCGGTGGCTTTCTGTCCGGCTCCCGTACTGCCTGTGATGGCGTTGACGGGGATATCGCCGTTGAGCAGTCCGAGATGGGCGGCGGGGAGCAAACCCAACTGGATGCAGGTGGCGAAACACCCTGGGTTGGCAACATGCTGTGCCTTGGCAATGATGTTGCGGTTGATTTCAGGCAGTCCGTAGATAAAATCGTTGCCGGGTGCAGCGATGCGGAAATCCTGTGCCAGGTCGATGATTTTGACGTTTGCGGGGATGGTGTGCTGGGCAAGGAATGCCGCACTCTTGCCATGACCGAAGCAGAAAAACACCACATCGACTTGGTCGAAGGGCATCTGGTCGGTAAAGGTAAGGTCGGTGTCGCCCAGCAAGCCCTCATGCACATCGGCGACGGGGTTGCTGGCATTGCTTTCGCTGTTGGCGAATACTATCTCTGTCTCGGGATGGTTGAGCAGTAGGCGGATGAGTTCACCACCGGTGTAGCCTGCCGCTCCGAGGATTCCTACCTTTATCATCGTATGGCATTATGTTTGGGTGCGAGCAGCCAAAGCAGGATGTAGGCAAGGATGCCGGTGCCATAGCCTAAGACGAGAACAACAAATATGATGCGGATAATCAGTGAGTCGATGCCGAAATACTCGGCCAATCCGCCACACACGCCGCCAAGTCTCTTGTCTGTATCTGATAGATAAAATCTTTTTTCCATAATCTTATATGTTCTTATCTTTTCTCATCTTTGTGGATGCCGTAGTAGACGCGAAGTGGGGTAGAGGTGACTTTGATGAAACCTTTTGCCTCGTCGGCTGTCCAACCGGTTTGTGTCTCGCCATACTCGCCCAGTTTCGAGCGGGTGAGGTCGTTGGGTGAGTCGATGCCGACAGTGTCGAATCCATAGGGGCGCAGACGTAGGATGGAGGTTCCTGTCACATGGCGCTGACTGCTGGTGAGCATTGCCTCGATATCGGGCATGACGGGCTCCAGATACTGGCTCTCGTGCAGGAACATGCCATACCAGTTGGCTACCTGGTCTTTCCAGTATTGCTGCCACTTGCTCAGTGTCGATTTCTCCAAGAGACGGTGTGCCTCGATGATGAGTTTGGGTGCGGCGGCCTCGAAACCAACACGGCCCTTGATGCCGATGATGGTGTCGCCCACGTTGCAGTCGCGGCCGATGGCGTAGGAGGCACCTATCTGTTCGATTTTCTGGATGGCTTTCACTGGGTTGTCGAATGCCTCGCCGTTGACACCCACAATCTCTCCTTTCTCAAACTGTATTTTCAGCAGACAGCTCTGCTCTGCTGCGGTGACATGCTTCAGATAAGCTTCCTCGGGCAGTCCCTGGGTTGGGTCAAGGAGCTCGCCGCCACAGATGCTGGTGCCCCAGATACCCACGTTGTAAGAATATTTCAGTTTGGTGAAATCGGCCGAGAACCCATGTTCGTTGAGGTAGTCCACCTCTTCCTGTCTCGTGAGGGTCTGGTCGCGAGTGAGGGTGATGATTTCCACGCCGGGAGCCATGACAAGGAAGGTCATGTCGAAACGAATCTGGTCGTTGCCGGCACCTGTCGAACCATGTGCGATGGCATCGGCGCCAATCTCACGGGCGTAGCGGGCGATGGCGATGGCTTGGAAGATACGCTCCGATGATACGGAGATGGGATAGCAGTTGTTGCGGAGCACATTGCCGAAAATCATGTACTTCAGCGACTTCTCGTAATATTCCTGTGTCACGTCAAGGGTGACGTAGCCTTTGGCTCCTAAGCGGTATGCGTTCTCTTCGTTTTTCTTCAGTTGCTCCTCGCTGAATCCGCCGGTGTTGGCGCAGGCAGCATATACTTCATTTCCTTCGTTGGCAAGCCGCATGACGGTGTATGAGGTGTCAAGACCGCCAGAGAATGCCACTACAATTTTTTTCTTTGACATATTATGGGTTTTGAGATTTGAGTTTTGAGATTTGAGATTTGAGATTTTCCAGATAATCTGGACTTTCTGGATAATCTAAATATTCTAAAGCATTTTATTCTTTTTCTATTTCCTTGATGCGCTCAATCACCTCGGCGGGGATTTTGGCAGGAAGATGCTCCTCGGGGTCGTAGAGCATGGCTGTGCAGATGCAGTATTTCCGGTTGGTACGTTTGAGGATGTCCACGTTGACACAACCCTCACAGCCGCGCCAGAATGCCTCATCATCGGTCAGGTCGTCGAAGGTGACGGGTTGGTAGCCCAGGCGGGTGTTCATAGCCATCACGGCAGCACCGCTGGTGAGGCTGAATATCTTGGCATGGGGCCATCGGGTGCGTGCAAGTGAAAAGGTCAGTTCCTTGATACGTCTTGCCACTCCCCTGCCGCGGTAGTCGGGATGTACGATGAGACCGGAGGTGGTCACATAATGCTTGTTGCCCCAGGTTTCGATGTAGCTGAATCCGGCGAAGATGTCGCCGTCGAGGGCAATGACAGCCTTCGCCTCTCTGATTTTGGTCACGAGATAGTCGTGTGTGCGCTTGGCGATACCGGTGCCGCGTACTTTTGCGGCATCGGCGATGGTTTCCAGTATGGTGTCGACGTATTTCTCATGTGATGAGTCGGCCACCATGACTTTAATGTCTTCCATTTTCCTTGATGCGATGAATGGGTTAGTTTTGTGGGTTGTTGGGGTGACTGTTTGTTTTCTCTCTTTTGGGGTCACCCTATCGGATATCACCGAGGATGGGTGACAGTTCATTGATGACGTCATCCTGTGTCGCATCTTCCTTGATGACGATGAAAATGGTGTCGTCTCCTGCGATGGTTCCGATGATGTTGGAACTCTCACTGTTGTCGATGTTGTAGGCGATGCAACTGGCATATCCTGGACGGGTTTTGATGACGCCCATGTTCCCGGAGAAGGAGATGGAGATGAAACCCGATGTCTGGAGCATCTCCATGGCTGTCTTCGGACGTGTGACGCGCTTGTACATCGTGTCGTTGGGCAGCACATAGACATACTTGCCGTTCATGCTGGCGGCCTTGGCCACCTTCAGTTGCTTCAGGTCACGGCTCAGCGTGGCTTGCGTGAGTTTGAATCCCTCTCTCTCCAATGCTTGGAGCACTTCTTCCTGACTGCCCAGTTCCATGCTTGAAATCAGCATCTTTAGGGCTTCCATCCTGCTATTTTTTACCTTCATAGATGTATAATTATACTTTTGCGGCTGCAAAATTACTTGGTTTTATGCAAACAACCAAATATTTATGCGATTATTATTGTGGGTGTATAAAAAAAGGAGGAATACCCTTTCAGATATCCCCCGTCATTTTGGTGTTTTATAGGTGATTAATAGCACTTCCCGCATGGTTTCCGTCCCATGTTCTTAGCCTCTTCAAGTGAGATGGCTTTGACGTGCTTTTCTTCCCTACATTTTTTTAGTGCCGGGCATGTCTCTTTAGCATGATATGCATAGGCGTATTTACCGGTACTGATGTATACCGTAGTGCCGCCTCCTGTGGGATTTCCTGCGAATAGGCTGAATAATCATTATGTCCTATTTTTGAGGTTGAATCCGTTTAGTTTCTCCTTCCAAACAACCGGAGCAGATAGATGAAGAGGTTGATGAAGTCGAGGTAGAGGGTGAGGGCACCGAGCAGGGCGAGCTTTTGTGCTCCCTCGTCGGCATATTCGAAACTCATGCACATCTGCTTGATTTTCTGCGAGTCGTAGGCGGTGAGGCCGACGAAGATAAGCACGCCAAGATAGCTGAGTGCCAGGTCAAGTCCGGTGCTCTTGAAGAACAGGTTGACCAATGTGGCGATGATGAGTCCGATAAGTGCCATGAAGAGGTACTTGCCCATTGTGGAGAGGTCTTTCTTCGTGGTGTAGCCAAATACAGCCATGGCTCCGAAGGTGCCTGCGGTGATGAGGAACACCCTGGTGATGGACGACATGGTGTAGAGCAGGAAGATAGACGAGAGTGTCACGCCATTGATGACTGAGTAGGTGGTGAATAAAATCGTAGCGGTGGTGAGCGACAGTTTGTTGATGCCTGCCGAAATACCGATGACGAGCACAAGCTCGAGGATAATCAGTCCCCAGAGTATGGCTTGATTATTCAACAGGGTAAAGATGAACCCGCTATGAGCCACATAGTATGCGGCAATAGCCGTGATGGTGAGTGCCAACGTCATCCATAGGTATACTTTACGCATGAGGATACCGAAAGCACTTTGGGTGGCATATCTCTGGCGCTCACTGACATTGATGCCAGCCTCCCTCTCTCTCATCATTGATGCAAAATCTTTTTCGTTCATTTCTTTTTTATTTAATAAAATGTATGTGATGTTAACTTCAAGATGCATGTCAAGACATTTCTGCCCGACAGCGTTCTATCATTAAGCAAAGATACGCATTTCCCCCGAAATCTGACAGTGAATGTCTTTTTTTTTGTTTTTTTTGCAACTATTCGTGTTAAACTGCCCTCGTTTTTCCTGTTTCTTGTGGAAAATCACTATTTTTGTAAGTTGATAACCAAAAACCAATTCTAAGCTTGATAAGGATGAAACGTTTATACATGATATGGGGCCTGCTGTTCCTTGCATTGGCAGCCCACGCGATAGATAGAAGCAAGTTGATTACTTATGCCAGTTCGCTGAATGGGAAGAAGAAGGAGGAACTGAAGACGGCTGTCTACAACATCATTAGAAAAGATGATCAGAATCCCCAAAAAGAACACATCGTGCTCAAATATGGCAATGGAGAGAACAGCACGTGGTGGGGTTTCTGGTATACAGACCGTATCGCTGGCACCGTAGAGTGCATCAACAGGTACAGCGACAAGAAATTTTATTTTGCTTCTAAAACGTCCAACAATGGAAAAGTCATCGATGGTATGAATATCGAGCACTCATTCCCCAAGAGTTGGTGGGGCGGAACAGAGAATTCTGCCTATAAGGATTTGTTCAACCTCTATCCGTCTGATACACAAGCCAACTCCGACAAGTCCAACTATCCGATGGGTGTTGTGGAACAGGTGTCATCACAAGTGCCGGGATATGACAAGGTTGGCAAGGGCACTATTGATGGTGTCAAGAATACTTGGTGCTGGGAGCCAGGTGATCAGTATAAGGGTGATTTCTCCCGGGCATATATGTATATGGCTACTCGCTATCAGAATTACACATGGTCGGGCACGCAGGGTAAGCAACAGTTAGAGGCTGGCGAATGGCCCACCCTGAAGGAGTGGGCTTACAAACTCTACATGCAGTGGGTGAGAAATGACCTTGTCGACCAGTTGGAGATTGATCGTAACGAGGCCGTCTACAACATACAGCACAATCGTAACCTTTTCGTGGACTTCCCTTATCTGGCTGAGTATATTTGGGGCGACAGCATCAATGTGGCCTTCAATCCCAATACCTCTATTACTACTGCCGTGGATGATGACAGGTATTTGAATGGTGGAAGTCAACAAGGTGATGAGGTGGCTCCTCCTGTCTTCTCACCCGAGGGTGGTACATATGCTGAAGCGGTGACGGTCACTATCAGTGCGGCATCCGATGTCACCATCCTCTACACCACCGACGGTACTTCGCCTGCAGACAACGGGACAGAATATGGGTCTCCCATCCTCATCACGGAGACCACGACCATCAAGGCTGTGGCTGTCGATGACGAAGGTAATGTGAGTGATGTGGTGACTGCAACTTATGTGATAGGTCAGGCTGAAGAGGATATCTTCATCGAGACATTCGACCTATGCGATGGCACAGGTGGCAATAGCGGAGGATTTTCTGGAAGTGTGGCCGGTAGTGCCAGCAATTTCAAACCCGACAACGAGGGATGGTCAGCTGCCAGTTATTTTGGCGGAGACAAGTGCGCTCGCTTTGGCTCCAGCAAAAAGTCCGGTGTTGTCACCACGCCTACTTTCAATATCAATGGTGAGGCCACCTTCAGTTTCAAGGCAGCTCCGTGGGGAACCGACGGCACATCACTTACTTTGTCGGTTAGTGGCAATGCCACCCTTTCAGAAACAAATCTGACCATGAAAGCTGGGGGATGGACCGAATATACCGTGACGCTGGAAGGCAACGGAGAGGTGGCTGTCACCTTCACTCCTGCGCTGCGTTTCTTTCTCGATGAGGTAAATGCCCGTGCTGTCATCACTACGCCCACACTGGCTGGAGATGTCAACAGAGACGGAAGGGCCAATGTATCGGATGTCATGCTGGTGGTCAACATGGTTGTGGGCAATATCGAGAAAGACCCTGTGCTTTACGACTTGAAAGCGGCAGATGCCAACGGTGATGGCAGCATCAATATTACTGATGCCATGCTGATTGTGAACATCGCCTTACAAAGCTAATCTCAGCCCACCGGTCTCTTACTGTTTTTTTGCCATTACTGGATTTTGGGCTTCAGCTCATCGGGCGACTCATTGGTGAACATGTTCACTGGCGGAGCAGTGCGCTCGAAGAGATGGGTGATGACTTCCGGCTCAAGAGAGAGAGTGGGTCGGAAGGCATCCGATTGCATGTATTTGAGAATGGAGTGACGCAACTGCCGTGCCACGGGACGGCTGTTGAGGTCGTTGCTGATGTCGATGGTCGTCATGAGCAGGCGCCCGCCGAGCATGTTGGCTTCCACCATCATGCCCAGTTTGCGTGACACATGCCAGGTGTCGATGGGTTGCACGATGGGTTGGTAGTCGAATGGAAATTCTGAGAGGTTCATCACCTGTGTACGGTTCACCAGTTCCCACCAGTTGAGGTCCTGCCAGTCGTCGGTGGGGAAATCGGCGAATACGGGGTGGGTGTTCTGGATGTAGGCACCGGTGGTGTGGGGTGGGCGCATCTTAAACCAACTGGTGTTCCAGAACACGGGCATGAAGGTGTGGCGCACGTCATTGCCGTAGCGCACTTTTCCAGCGGCACAGATGAGCACCTTTCCTCCCTCGCGGAGCACGCCGATTGCATGTGCGTCGAGGGTGTCGGTGATAAGAATACCTTCCTCGGTGTAGTTGGTTTTGTCAGGATAAACCCAGAAATGATAGTGGTTGCGTCCATACCCTGCTTTTGCAGTAGGGTCGAGAGGTTGTTGCCGTGCTGTGCTCAGCGTCAGGGTGAGTTTGGCAGGTGCCTTTACCCGAGACGGGTCGAAAACAATAGGTGCTGTGGGTGTCACCTCACCCTCTGCCATCAATGTGCTGCCATCAGTGATACGATACCACAACGACTTTCCTATGTTGTCCGACAAGTCCGACGTGATGTGCGTGCCTTGATAGATGTCTGTGCCGATGCTGATGGTGTCGGTGGTGGTGAAGACGAAACGGCTGAACATGGCGAGAGGGACGATGGGCGAGCAGAATTCTCGCCAGTCGGCAGCCGTGCAGTAGCCCTTCTCTCTCCAGTGCACGTTGAGCGGTCCCACCAGCGCAGTTCCCTGCCCGCTGTAGTCGTTGAGTGCGAGCAGTT
The DNA here is from genome assembly GCA_902767775.1 of uncultured Prevotellaceae bacterium. GTDB lineage: Bacteria > Bacteroidota > Bacteroidia > Bacteroidales > Bacteroidaceae > Prevotella. Next base: position 57,116 of record CACXIP010000022.1, read on the forward strand.
GGAATCCAGCGTAACCCTTTGTCCTGAGGTTGCGCTCCATTTCATATTTGTAGGCAAGCACCTGAAGGCGTCCGCTGGCCATGAGGAATTTCTCTGCCTGGGCCGCCATGCCATTATCGCGAAGCAGGTCGCGGAAAATCTCGAAGTTGCCGGCTTTGTAGGCACCAGTATATTGGTCCATCTCCTTGAAATCGGGGAAGGCGCACCATTGGCCTTGCTCGTGGCTGATGTAGGGTTCGGTGTTGATGGGCTTTTCTTCTGTCGGTTTGAAATTGCGGGGATGTAGGAGGTCCTCTGTGAAGTCGTCGGTGCTCTGTGGTGCGTGTCGCTCCCAATCGAGACCCCTCGCCCCACCTTTCACGTGGAAGTCAGACCCCTCGTCCCATGCCCATCCGCCTCCGACGCTTGCTGTGGCATACAGGCGTGAGGGGTCGTAGGCTTTCATCTCCCTGACGAAGTCTTTGCCCCACGCCACCCAGTCGCCGGCAGGCTCATTGCCTGCTGCCAGCATGACAAAGGAGGGATGCCACCCATAAGTGTCAACTATTCGTTTACACTCTTCGGTGAGATATTGGTCGATGGCCATGCCGCGCCGCAGCCTCACGCCGTGATTGGGCCATGAGGGACCCTCGGGCTGCAGGTACATGCCCAGTTGGTCTGCGGCAGTGAAGGCTGCATCCGGAGGACAGTAGCTATGGAACCGCATATGGTTGAGTCCGTACTCTTTGCACTTGGCCAGCACGCGGAGCCATGACTCCACGTCAGTGGGAGGATAGCCCGTTTCTGGAAAACAGCAATTCTCCACCGTACCGCGCAAATGGGTTTTCTTGCCGTTGATGGCGATATATCGGTCGCTGACCGACACATCCCTTATGCCGAAGGTGATGGGGATGGTGCAGCCGCGGTAATCGACCTCGATGGTCTGCAGTTGCGGATGCTCGTCCGACCATGTTGTTGCGGTCTCTGGCAGCGGGCAGCGGAAGATGGTGTCGTTGATATATATCTGCACGGTCTTGTCTTTTTGATTGGTCACCACCCGCTTGCGGTAGATGATGGGTTCTGCACGCAGTTCGATGCGCCCCACGATACCGTTCCAGTCGCCTTGTGTCTGGTCAGTGACGCTGTGCGAGTCCTGTCCCACGCACACGTTCTCGATGCCGTTGTAGACAAGGATGGTGATGGTGTTGGACTTGCCGAAGCGTACGTAGTTAGTGATGTCGTACTGATGAGGTGTGCTTAGCGACATTTGGTGGCCCACCTTCTTCCCGTTGACATAGACGGTTGTCTCGATGTGGGGGCGCTCAAGGAAGAGTGTTACCAGTCCTTTCCGCCATTTTTTTGGCACCACCACGGTGCGCTCATACCAGGCATTGCCCACATAGTGTTTCGAGGGAGTGAGGAAGAAGGGGAACTTCATCTTGCCGGGCTGGCGGTATCGCTCCATGTAGGGATTGTGGTAGTAGGAGGAGTCGTAGAGCGAACCCACCCACTGTGTCTCGGGTGTGACCTCGTCGCCCAAGCCGTTGGTGAGCATCGAACCAGGCAGTGTGATGGTTTGGGTGTATGCGGAGGGCATGGTGCCTTCCTTTGAGCGGTCGACGGCAAACCGCCATTGGCCGTCGAGGTTGATGGTGTGCTGTGCTGCTGTTTCTGTGAAAGCGAAAAAGCCGCAGAGAAGAACGGCCCAAAGCTGTGCAAGATGTCTCATGTTGTCTTCCAATTATTTCTGCAAAGATACGAATAAACGAGAGAAAAGCCAAATGCATTTGGCTTTTCTCTCGTTGCTATGGGGTTGTATCTTATTCTTAATAGTCGAAGTCAGTCACCACACCATCAGTGTAGAACTCATTGCCGTAGTAGTTGTTCTTGCCCATCTCGTATGTGGTCTTGATGAATTCATCCTTCATCTTGGAGTATGCGACATCTTTGTTGGGGAAATATTTGTGCAGGCATGACTTAACTGCTGTTGGCAACTCTTCTATAGGAAGAAGGTGTCCTTTCTCGTGCAAGTCAAGGGTGACGGTCATGATGGAGAAGATCAGTCCTACGAATGTTATGAGGATAAGCTTTGAAGTTTTCATAATTCTTTGTTTTTTGAGGGTGATTATTGTTGTTTTGTTTATTATCTCTTTTTTGTCTTCAGGAGGTGTTTTGTTCCTTTTGACATTGCAAAGTTAACTTGGGTTTTACCCTCATTCCAAAAATTATCTTCTCTTTCTCCTCACTTCGTTGCGACACTTCCTTGATGTTGCGACAAAAATAAAATCACCCCTTCATTTTTGTCGCAAGAGGGGTGATTTTCTAACTATGAATTTCAACTTTTGCAAGTTGAAAGATAATCAGGAGCAATGGTTAAATTTTGTATTCTACAAATGCTTCCATTGCTTCGTAGCAGGCGAGACCAAGTTCGTCGTAACGCCTGGCAGTTTCGCGGTTGCGGTCTTCGGCGCGTTGCCAGAAGAGCCGTTCGTCGTTGCCGAGGAAGGGTGCGCTCTCCATCTGGCTTTGGTGCTTGAGGATGGCATTGCGCTTCTCACGCAGTTCCTCCGGACTCATGGGCACGCACATCTCGATGTCGGCAATATCCCATTCCGCCCAGGCGCCACGGTACATCCACACCCGGCAGTCCTTGAGCCACTCCGCCCCGATGCGCTTCTCCTCGTCGATGGCGGCAAGGACGGCGTCGGTGCATTTTCGGTGGGTGCCGTGCGGGTCGGCAAGGTCTGCTGCAACATAAATCTGATGTGGTTGGACTTCGGAAATCAGTTTTTGGATGATACGAACATCCTGCTCGGTCATGGGGAGCTTTTCTATCGCCCCCGACTCATAGAATGGGAGGTCGAGGAAATGAATATGGTCGCTGGGAATGTTGTTGTAGGCACAGGCGAGACGTGCCTCACCGCGACGGATGAGTCCCTTTAGCGTAAGGACTTCGGCGATGTCGGTCATGACAGGGGCCTTCGTCGTGGGATGCAGGTATTTGTTGTCGCCATAGGCTGCCAGTTCCGCCGCTTCCTTTTCTCGGATAAACTGCTTCACACGTTGGTAGGTGTGGTTGATGACCTCATCGGAACCATTGGCGAAAAGTGCGTTGAAACCATTGATGAAATGCATGAAGCGTGTTACCTCGTCATCGTTGACGGCGATGTCGCCGCTTGTCTCGTAGGCGACATGCACGTCATTGCCTTGCTGGATGAGTCGGCGTATGGTGCCGCCCATGGAGATGACGTCATCGTCGGGGTGGGGTGAGAAGACAACGACACGCTTGGGGAAAGGCTTGGAGCGCTCAGGCCGGAGCGTGTCATCGGCGTTGGGCTTGCCACCGGGCCATCCCGTGATGGTGTGCTGCAACTCGTTGAACACCTCGATATTCACAAGGCCAGCGGAGCCGAACTGCTCAACCCAGTGTCTCATGTCGTGCTCGAGATAGTCTTTTGTGGATAACTTCAACAAGGGCTTGCCTGTCTGGCGGCAAAGTTCTACGACTTCCCTGCGCAACTTGTGCTCGGGCATCGTGATGGTGGAGGTAAGGTTCAGATTCATAGTCTTTGCAAAAATAGGAAAATTCTTTTGTTGCAGCAATTATTTCTGCATATTATTCCATGAAAAAATGAGGAGGACGCCTCGCGGTATCCTCCTCATTCAAGTGCATTTGGAAATATATATAAGAAAAGGTTATCAGTCGTCAAAATCGGTCAGCATACCTTGGTTGTCGAACTCCAGTTCGAAGCCGTTGTTCATGCCTACCGTATAGGTGGTCTTGATGACTTCATTCTTTATCTTTGCATAAGCGATGTTGTTGTAGGGGAAATGGTTCTGAACATAGGTCTTGGCTGCCAAGGGCAACTGTTCTTCAGGAATGACGCGGTCTTCATCAAGGATGTCAACGGTGACGGCCATAGCGGCGATAATCAGACCAACGAATGATGCGAGGATAACTTTTGACTTTTTCATAACTGTATTTTTTTTATTTTTATTATTTGATTGATTTTCTCTCTTGTCAGTCAGGAGATGCTTTGTTCCTTTTGACATTGCAAAGTTAAGCTGAGTTTTACCCTCATTCCAAATTATTTATTCTTTTTCTCCTTACTTCGTTACGACAACAAGCGGCATTTGCGACAAAAGGTAAGATGACCTGCAAAATCTGTCGCAAACCATGGCTCCAGATGTTTTTGCTCCCCTCAACAACCTATGGGTAGAGTAACAAGATGATTGCAGATAAAAAAAGGCAGGAAGTGAACTCCTGCCCTTTCTCAATGTTTATTGTTCTGTTGTCTTAGTCATCAAAATCGGTAAGCATACCGTTGCCGTCAAACTCCAGTTCGAAGCCGTCACTCATGCCCACCTTATATGTGGTCTTGATGATTTCGTTCTTTTTCTTAGCGTAAGCGATGTTGCTGTTGGGATAGTTGTTTTGCACATATGTCTTGACTGCTGTGGGCAGATCTTCTACAGGAATCATGCGATCTTCGTCAAGTACTTCAATGGTGATAGCCATAGCGGCGATAATCAGACCAACAATTGATGCGAGGATAATTTTTGACTTTTTCATAATTGTAATTTTTGGGGAGTTATTTGTTATTTGATTATTTTTTCTCTTTTGTCATTTGGAATGAGGTTCGTTCCTTTTGACAATGCAAAAATAAGCAGAGTTTTACCTCCATTCCAAATCAATTCATCTTTTTCCGCTTGCTTTGTTGCGACAGCATACAGCATGTGCGACAAAGGGCAGGGTAGTATGATGAATCTGTCGCAAAACGGGGAATGAAGAATGAAAATAAACGCTGTAAGAAGAGTTAATTCAAAAAAATGGTGATAGAAGATGGGATGTCGCAAAAAAAGACTATTTTTGCAAATGACTAATCAAACCGACTGAAATATGAAAAGCAAGTTGTTTTTTATCGCATGCGCCATCATGGCAGTGCTTGCCTTTGGTTCGTGTAAAAAAGTGGTGGATGTAGACGCGCTCTGCAAGAGCTTCACCAATGAGGTGATAGACGAACAGAAGAGTTTGGGAAATGATTTGATCATCGACACCATTTTCCTCAACCAGACCACTGGTTACAACTACAAGGGTGAGCTCCGCGGGCATATCAACGATTCAACGGAGGTGGTCTACGACCTTGACGTGTCAGATGCGGGACAGGATTTCGATTTAGAGTGGAATCTGCGCAAATAACAGGACATAGGCATTGGATGAAGAGAGAAAGGAGCGCCTGAAAACCTCACGCAGTTATCAACTGATGCAGAAGGTAGCGCTCTACATGGACCAATATTACCTTGACGGTTTTGCCGGATTGGTGCCTGGTGGAGTGGGTGACATGGCCACGTCGCTCTTTGCTGTTGTCCATGTCTATTTCTGCATGTTCCGGTTACGCTCTATTCCCTTGACCCTCGCTGTTCTCAACAATGTTCTGCGTGACGTGCTGATGGGCATGCTTCCCTTCTTTGTTGGCAGTGTCATCGATTTCCTCAACAAGGCGCATGCCAAGAACATGAAACTCATCGACGGATACATCAACGACGATCCCGTCATTGTCCAGCAGGTGCGCCGCAAGGCATGGTGGTCGGCCGCCACACTTGTTCTCTTCATAGCCGCTATTGTCGCCATGGCGTGGTTCTTGGTGTGGCTCGCCCAGAAATTGGGCACCGCGTTGTTCTCGTAATTCCGGCGACTGGCCACTCGCAATACTTTCAGGGCATTTCTGACTGGCTCATGTGAAAAGGAGTATTTTTTATATATAATGTGTAAATCTTAGAATAATCAACGTTTAATAATACAACTATGAAAAGAATATCTATCATATTGATGGTTTTGTTTGCAGCGATTGCTGTGAATGCACAAAATAAAGGCTTCGTTTGTACAGGAAACAATGTCAATGTCAGAACTGGGCCTGGTAAAAACTTCGAAATCTATGACGTTGGAAATGGCCATAAGCGCCAGCTGTTTAAAGGTGATGTCGTAGCCAACTGCGGGAAGAAAAAGAATGGCTTCTGTTTGATTCAGGGACCATTGGAATGGGGAGGAGATGAGAGAGACGGTTGGGTGTCGGCGCAATATCTCCGTCCGGTAACCCTCTGCCCTGAATGCAATGGATATAAAGATGTCAATGTAGGTGAGATTGACATTGATTTGGCCACCTGCCCTAAATGCAATGGCAAGGGGTATGTCAAATGAACACCTCTGACATGGGCATCAAGAAGGCTTTCGATGCGGCTTTTATCCGCATGAGAGAAAAAAACTGGGAGAAAATCTATGTGGTGGTGGATATCCACGACACAATTCTCCGTGCATGCTATGATGACGAGGAGACCTACGACTATTTGCCATCAGCGAAGCAAGCCTTGCAAATGATGTCTCTGCGAAAGGACATTTGTCTTATTTTGTGGAGTTCAAGCCACCGTGATAAACTGATGGAATATACCAGGCATTTTCTTGACGATGGCATCAGGTTTGACTATATCAACGAGAATCCGGAGGTGGACAACACCCGGTTGCAGAGCTTCGAGGAGAAATTGTATATGAACGTCGGACTTGACGACAAGTTCGGATTCGACGGAGAGACAGACTGGAAAATCATTTGCCAAGTGCTTGAGGAGTATCAGGAATCGGGGATGCGCCAGTAGAGCATCTTATTATTTTTTAATTCAAGTTTCTCATATGCTCTACTTAACTTCTTATCTTCTATAACTACTTTCGACCTATAGTTTTTGCCATTGAAGGTAAAAACGCAGGAAAATCATGTCTTTTTTGTGTCAAGAAGGTGCTTTTGCGACAGCTATCCTATGGGTGGCATATTTTTGTCGCAAAAGGCGGCATATGTCGCATCAAATGAAAGGGAAAAAGATGAAAATAGTTGGATTGAGCGTAAATGGGGGCTATTTTTGCAACATCAAAACAAAAACAGAAAAAAGTAATAACAAAAAAATAGAAGATTATGAAAACGAAAAAGAATTTCCAGAACGGAGTGTTGGCCATGTCGGCCTTCATGTTCACAGCATCAGTGGTAATGGCCTTGTACACATTGCTGAGTTTCGACGAATTTAGCAGGAAGCACTACCAGCAGGTAATGGCAGCAGGCTATGGAAAGGATGTCATCCAGGTCACCCCGACTGAAGGAGTGGCAAGTACCGAGAAGCAGGTTTTGGACCTCAGCAAGGAAATTGCTAAACTGAAACAAGAAAAGGCAAAGTTGGACGGAAACCTCGAGAAGGCGAAGTCTGAGCGCAACAAGAACTACGGCATGGTGGCAGGCCTCAGCTACCAACCATCGCAGGGCCTCAATGAAGTCGTCACATTGGAAGGTAAAATCAAGAATGTCGACCATCAGCTCACCGCTCTGAACAACAAGAAGATGAGCCTGAACCATCAACTTGCCCAAAACAAGAAGGTGATTGCCGGAGAACCGCTTCCTTACACCGCGTGGCTTGGTTTGGATTGGTGAGTAGAGGTAAAAACAATGCTACAGGTGAAAGGAAAGCAGGGGTGCCAGAATTTTGGCATCCCTGCTCTTTTCTTGTACACTCAAAAGAGCAATATCAAATGTGTGATAATCCCTGCAAACCCAAGGTAAACACAAAAGTAGGAGATAAACACCAATGAAGAGTGTTTGTCTCCTACTTGATTGGCAGCCAAATAATCAAGGCTAAAAGAGTCGATTATCCACTGCCTGAAAAATGGAATCTTTGGGGTTTAAAACAGAGTGAACTTATAACCCAGTGTGAGTTGGAATGCGAGGTTCCTGGTGTCGAGATTGACTTTGTCCAAGTCGAACAATTTGGTGACACCAAAATTGTAACGTGCATCAATCACAAAATTAAAGAACTCATACGATATACCCACTGGGATGGAAAAGTCGAACTTTTTCACCGCTTCATCAAATTTCGCATCTGATGGGTCTATTTTGGCGGAAAGGTTGATTCCAGGTTGAACACCTGCCTTCAAAGCCAATCCCTTCACTACATAGAAGTTGGCCACAATGGGTATATTAAGGTAATCCATCTTGTATTTGACGTCAAGCTTGTCCTGCTCACAGCCTTGCTGAGAGTAATTGAGACCAAAAGCGAGGCTGAAGCGGTTGCTCATCGTGTATTCAAACTCAGGACCCACGACTATGCCCACACGGGCTTTGGTGTCTGATGTGTTGTTGAAGTCGGCGGCACTGAAACCTATACGGGGCTGTAGTGTCAGTGAACCAGGTTCATGCTGTGCAAAACCACTGATTGATGCCATCATGATGGCTGCTAAAAGAATAAATTTTTTCATTGTCATTTTTTTTATGTTATTAAAATGCAATCTTGTCCTCAAGAGAGGACTTGCTTTCTTTTTGTTGCTAATGTTTATTAGTCTGCCTTTTGAAATGCAAAGGTAGCCTTTCTATTTCATAACAGCAAGGAAAAGCTTGGAAAGTTGATGCAAGATAAGCCATCGTTTAGAATGCGGGCGACTCCATGCGCATCACCTTGTTGGCACTGATATACCCACGGAACACACCTTTCTGGGTATACACCTTATACCAACGGTCGTTGTATTCGCCACTGATAAGGATATAGCCACCATCGCGCACCTTGCCCACAATGGCATACTTGGTGCCGGGACCCTTGCGGATGTTGGTGTAGCCGTCCTCGTCCTTTACTTGGGCCACTTCTTTCCAGGCACCCTGACGGGGAGGTACCACAATCTTATTGGCGGACATGTAGCCGAGGAAGTCCTGCGGCTCACCGCTGGTATAGGTGGTGTACACCTTGTACCAACCGTTGGTTCCCTTGGCGAAGTTGATGAACATGCCGTCGGGCACTTGGTCGACAATCTCATACTTGGTGCCGGGACCCTTGCGGATGTTGGTGTAGCCATCCTCGTCCTTCACAAGTCCCATTCTCATTTGCTGTGCCAGGCAGGGAACGCCAATCACAACGGCCAGCAACAATGTTAGTAACTTTTTCATTTTGTTTGTGTTTTATGGACTTACTTCATAGTTTGTCCGTTATTAATAGAGAATTAAAGAGTCTAAATTATTGATATTTCTGGAATGCTATTTCTGCCTAATATAACGTGTTATTGTAAAAGAGGGCATCCTCCTGGGCGATGTATGCTATTGGGCAATATTCTGGTATCGAGCCTTCGCCGGCAGAAACGTCATGCCTGCAATGCCGTAATGTCTCTTTCATTAAAGTCTTAGAGTAAGACATAGGTTGCTCCTATTATGTCGCAATTTCGTTACAAAGATAGAAAAAAGCGGAACATTTTCCAAATGAAAAAAAACTATTGTGTTTTGCATTCCGCTCTCTCCTAAAAAGGTTTTTGTTCACATTAACAATAAAAGAATAATCGATAGTTCATTTATCAATTGCTCATTTATTATATGCTTTATAGGTCAATTTGGGCGCCTCAGTATATAATAGAATTTAAAATCAGCTATTTCTTGGTCAGCTTTTCTCCAGAACTCATCAATCTTGTCTTTCATTGAGGCACAAAATTGATTGTATGCTGTTTTATTAAGATTATTATCATTCCCATTGAAGAAGTTTGTAAGTTCTTGTTTCATAAAAGGTACTACCTCTTGGAAGATAGCATAAGCTCTCCTGCAGTTCTCAGACTCATGATGATATACCAAATCAGCTTCTTCAAGAGTTTGCTGAGGTTTCATAATACCTCCTAATCCACAATATGTCAAAGGCCAATTAGTACATCTCGAGAAATTATAAAGTTGATCCATACCAACAAGATCTTCCAGCACATAATTGCATAATGAAATATAATAAAAAATAATAGCAAAATAAACCGATTTATCTTGACCATTCTCTTCTAATAAAGCATAATGCGGCACTGAAACGTTTTTATTAAACCTCCGATCCATATGAAGAATGATTGGAACTCCTTCACGATTTATCTCTATTTTAAAATAATTTTTTAATCCTCTCACAAAGTCTTGAGAAGAATAATAGTTTTTAAAATCTATAAAATTCATGGTTCAAAATGAAGAATGGTTAGTAATAAAAATAACAATTATATATATTTATTAAGAATGCAAATATACACTTTTTAAGGGGGAGAAAATCATCCAATCACAAAAATTAACATAAATTAATATGGACGTTTGCCGTCATAATGAAGCCATGAGTACTAATAATTTATGGGGAATTAGTAAGATAGATTTTTGATTTTAATATTTCCTCAAGAAAAGTCTATACCTTTCATCTTCGGTCTAAAGTATGCTGCACCTCGGCAATGCAAAATCAAAAAAATGCTTTTTTGTTTTGCATTGCGCTCGGTTTGCACTACTTTTGCAGTTTGAAACGAGAAATAGTGATTTGAAAGCATTAGGATATGACTATAGAGACAGCAATCAGCAATTCGGTGGTGAAAGCCATCAAGGAACTGTATGGGCAGGATGTGCCAGAGAAAATGGTGCAGCTACAGAAGACAAGAAGTGAGTTTGAAGGCAATCTTACCTTAGTGGTATTCCCATTCCTCAAGATGTCGAGGAAGAAACCCGAGGACACCGCACAGGAGATTGGCGACTACCTCGTCGCCAACGAACCGAGCGTGGCAGGATATAATGTGGTAAAAGGTTTTCTCAACCTCAACATCGCCACCTCAGCATGGATAGGACTGCTCAACGCCATTCATGCAGACGCACATTTCGGAGAGAAAGAGGCCGACGACAACTCACCATTGGTCATGATTGAGTACTCGTCGCCGAACACCAACAAACCCCTCCACCTGGGTCATGTGCGCAACAACCTGCTGGGTTGGTCGCTGGCACAAATCATGGCTGCCAACGGCAACAAGGTGGTGAAGACCAATATCGTCAACGACCGTGGCATTCACATCTGCAAGTCGATGCTGGCATGGCAGAAATGGGGCAACGGAGAGACTCCGGAGAGCAGTGGAAAGAAGGGCGACCATCTCATCGGCGACTACTATGTGGCGTTCGACAAGCACTACCGTGAGGAGGTGCGCACCTTGACCGAACAGCTGATGGCTGAGGGTGTTGACCCTGAGACGGCAGAGAAACGTGCCAAGGAGGAGGCTCCCCTCATCCGTGAGGCACACGATATGCTCGTGCGCTGGGAACAGGGCGACAAGGAGGTGCGCGACCTTTGGCAGATGATGAACTCTTGGGTCTATGCGGGTTTCGACGAGACCTACCGCGCCCTCGGTGTGGCATTCGACAAAATCTACTATGAGTCGGAGACTTACCTTGAGGGAAAGGCAAAGGTGGAGGAAGGACTTGAGCGCGGACTCTTCTTCCGTAAGGAGGATGGCAGTGTATGGGCCGACCTCACCAGCGATGGTCTTGACCAGAAACTGCTGCTGCGCTCTGATGGCACCTCCGTCTATATGACACAGGACATCGGCACTGCCGACATGCGTTTCCGCGACTATCCCATCGACAAGATGATATATGTGGTGGGCAATGAACAGAACTACCATTTCCAGGTGCTCTCCATCCTGCTCGACCGCCTCGGATTCAAATGGGGCAAGGAACTGGTGCATTTCTCATATGGTATGGTGGAACTGCCCAACGGCAAGATGAAGAGCCGTGAGGGAACGGTGGTGGATGCAGATGACCTCATCGCCACCATGATAGCCGATGCACGACAGATGAGTGAGGACAAGGTCAACAAGCTCGACATCAGCGAGGAGGAAAAAGACCAAATAGCACGCATTGTGGGCATGGGTGCCCTGAAATATTTCATTCTCAAGGTGGACGCTCGCAAGAACATGCTCTTCAATCCTGAGGAGAGCATCGACTTCAACGGCAATACTGGTCCGTTTATCCAATATACCCACGCCCGCATCCGCAGCATCTTGCGCAAGGCGGAGGCTGTGGGCATCCATGTGCCAGACGTGTTGGACGGCAGCATGCCGGTCAACCAAAAGGAGGTGGACCTCATCCAGAAGCTCAATGAGTATGGCGCCGCTGTGGAACAGGCTGGCAAGGACTACTCGCCAAGCGGCATCGCCAACTATTGCTATGAACTGACCAAGCAGTTCAACCAGTTCTACCACGACTTCAGCATCCTCAATGCTGACACGGAAGAGGAGAAGATGGTGCGCTTGGTGCTGGCTGCCAATGTCGCCAAGGTCATCCGTCAGGGTATGCGCCTGCTCGGTATCGAAGTGCCTGAGAGAATGTAAGGATGAAAGATTAAAGATTGACTCTGAACTCTGAATTCTGGACTCTGAACTCTGAACTATGAACTCTGAACTCCCCAATCCTCCTGACTACCGCCACGACACGGTGCTGCCGCTGCCGATGGAGGTGACTGCCGACGCATGGGCGGTGGATGCCGCATGCTCGGGCAATCCAGGCCAGATGGAATATCAGGGTATTGACTTGGCAACAGGCGCACAGGTGTTCCATTTCGGTCCGGTGCATGGCACCAACAACATCGGGGAGTTCCTGGCCATCGTTCATGCCCTGGCACTGATGGAGCAGCGCGGCATTAGGAAAACTATCTATTCCGACAGTTACAATGCCATCCTGTGGGTGTCGAAGAAAAAATGCAAGACCACTTTGGAGCGTACACCACAGACAGAGCACCTCTATGCCATCATCGCAAGAGCGGAGGCATGGCTGCGTGCACACGCTGTGACAATACCCATCATTAAATGGGAGACCACCAAGTGGGGAGAGATACCTGCCGACTTCGGAAGAAAATAGAAAAGCAATAAAAAAGGAAGGATTTTGAGGTCCTTCCTTTTTTGTGCAATGTCTTTTACAGATTCGGATTAATCTTGCTCCACTCGGCAATGGGCGGCACGATGTTGAGGGTGACAAGCTCGTCGCGCATCTTGCAAAGGTGCTCATAGCTGGCGTCAAGCTTGGCATTCTCCTCGGCTGTGCCCTGAGGTACCTCATAGGTGGCTCCCTCGGGAGTGAGGGTAGTCTTCATGGCCATCATGATGTGGTCGTACTTGTCGGTCTTCACGTATGTGCCGACGGGGAAGCGGAATGGCTCACCGCCCATGGCGGCGCGAATCATCTCAACAGAAAGATAGGACGGGCTCTGGAATGAGGAACGGCCACGCAACTTGATGATGGCAGCACCACCCTGGGTCACGTCTTTCTTCATCTGCTCCCACTCCTCTACCGGGAACTCATCGGTGCCGATGATGTCGGTCAGCTTGCGGCCGGCAATCTCCACATGGCTGCCGAAGACGGCCATCTGCTCACCATGTCCGCCGTAAGTGGCGCATCCGGTGATTTCGTCCTGCATCACGTTGAACTTCTTGGCGAGGGCCGACATCAGACGGGTGGTGTCGAGGCCGGCGAGAGTAGTCACCTGACCGGGTTTCAGACCAGAGTAGAGAAGGGTTACCAGACCGGTGAGGTCGGCGGGGTTGAAAATAATCACCACATGGCGCACATCAGGGCAATATTTTTTGATGTTGCAACCCAACTCCTCGGCAATCTTGCAGTTGCCGGCAAGCAGGTCCTCACGGGTCATGCCTTCCTTGCGGGGAGCACCTCCACTGGAGATGATGTACTTGGCGTTGGTGAATGCTTCTACGGGGTCGGTGGTGGCGGTGATTTTCACGCTGCCGAAACCACTCTGGCGCATTTCCTCTGCCACACCCTCGGGTGAGAACACGTCATAAAGACAGATGTCGTTGGTGAGGCCCATCATAAGAGCCGTCTGAACCATGTTGGAACCAATCATGCCAGCTGCGCCGACGATGGTCAGTTTGTCGTTAGTTAAAAATGCCATAATTTTTTGATAATAAGAGTATTAAGTGAATTATTTCCGTGTATTTATGCAATGATGGGCAAGTCCACCACCGCTTTGCGAAGCAAAGATAATGAAAAATGGAATGCCAGCAAAATGTTTCTCCCTTTTTTAATTTTCAATTTTCAATCTTCTGTCTTTTTCATCCACGATAATGATCAAACGGATTGGTGTCGCGGTTGATGTGGCTGATGAGTTTTTTCTGTGCGTTTTTGTGCAGGTAATAGCAGAAGACGCAGAGCACCACCATCAGGACAGTTGCAAGACCCTCGCTCAGTCCCATGGAGAAGGCGATGGTGTCGTAGATGCCATGGGCGACGATGGGTGCGGCGAGAATCATGACGCGGTTGTAGGTGCTGCGCTTCACAAAATAGTACATCGAATAGTAGTATCCCATGAGGACACCGAAGGCATAGTGGCCAGGAACGGCGAGCAGGGCGCGGGCAATGCCTACGGAGAGCCATTCACCGCTGTTGGAGAAGAGATACATCACATTCTCAATGGCAGCGAAGCCAAGGCTCACATATACGGCATAGACGATGCCGTCGAAATGCTCGTCAAAAAATCTGTTGTGACGAAGAACCAACCAGAGGGCGAGCAGTTTGAAACTTTCCTCCACCAGACCCGCCACGAAGAATGAGTCGACTGCGGCGCCGATGAATGAGGTGGGCATCGGTTCGCTATTGCCGAAGATGCCAAATTGCATGATCATTTCTGCTACAGAGATGGGGATGCACATCATCATGCCATAAAGGAAAGCCTTCTTCAGCATGGGGATGGGTTCGGGAACGGGATCGTGCTTGTAGATGTACCAAAGCAGCACCGCAACGGGCAGCAATGCTACGGCAATGATGAGAATGTAAATCATAGTAACCGTATTTTTTGCAAAAATAGCAAGAAAAGATGAAAAACGGTCATTTTTGTGGCTTTTTTTTGAGTACTCACTTTTTTTGAAGCATAGTGGCATTTCGTTTGGGAATTTTTGATTATCTTCGCATGAAAAACCAACGAAAACATCAACAAACATGGATAAAAGAGGAATCAATCTGTTTGCAGCCTTTCTGACCTTTTTGGTGTGTAACTCAGCAATGGGCAATCCCATCACTCCGCAGCAGGCCCTGCGTATGGCGAGTGGCTATGCCGAACCAGGACACAAGGTGGAACTGCGTCACAAGGCACCGGCACGCCGGCCGACAACGCAGACCGCTCCCTATTATGTGTTCAGCCGTGGCGAGGGACAAGGGTGTGTCTTCGTGGCAGGTGATGACTGCATACCCACCATCATCGGATATACCGAGAGCGGTGATTTCGATGAGAGCCGTGAGGCTCCACAGTTGCTTGCCCTGCTCAACCATTATGCTGGCATCGTGGAGCTGATGCAGGAGAAGGGGCTCAACCAACCCTACCGACAGGTGGCTGCAGGTCCAGCCAAGGCACGGGCGAATATCTCGCCAATGCTCACCACACACTGGCATCAGTCATCACCATACAATAACCGTGTGCCGAAGATGAAAAACGGTGAGCGCGCCCTCACGGGATGTGTCGCCACAGCGGCTGCACAGGTGTTCTATTTCTGGAGGCGTGACATGCCCGTCACACTGCCCTCCACCACACCCACATACGACTATGGTGACGCTCCTGCCACCGAGGAATACCAACTGAAAAGAGGAACCCCGCTCAAGTGGGAACTGATGTGTGACTCTTATGGTTCGCAACCCGCCGAATATAAAGATGCCGTGGCAGTACTCAACGCAGCCATAGGCATGCAGACCTACCTCACCTATGGTGCCTCTACAGGCGGATACATCTGGCAGTTGCCGTTTGGGGAGTACAACCTGACCGCTACGCAGGCGGACAAGGTGAATGGATTTACAGACGACACTTGGTCGGCTCTTATATACGGTGACCTGAAGAAGGGCTATCCCGTCATCTACTCCGGATATGATGAGAACTGGGAGGGACACGCCATTGTCATCGACGGTTACCGTGCCAACGGCGACCTCTTCCATTTCAACTATGGATGGGGCGGACAGAGCGATGGCTACTACACCGTGATGGAAAGTGGCGACAACAACATCTATTATTCTGTCCAACCTACTGTGATGCACAATATCCACCCCATAAGGTATAACCTCGAGGCAGACATCGTACTGCCCGTGGCTGTGTATGCCAGCGGGGTTAACGATGTGGAGGTGAAAGTGACCAACCACTCGTCAGTGCCGCGGTCGGGCATCTACCTCTTTACCAATGCCTCGGGGAAGAATCCCACCGCACTCTCCTCTGCCTTTGCCTCAGACGAAGAGACGGAGATTGCCCCTGACCAGACAGTGACGATGCATTTCAGTCAGTTTGTACCCACCTCGGAGTCCACATGGCATCTGTTTGTCACTGACGGTGACCTCAATATACTGGGACATGAGACGGTGGAACCGCAACCTACGAAGACACGCCTGAAAGCAGGCAGCCTCCGCATTGACGGCAATACGGAGGAGGAGCAGCACGGAGGCATCGGCTATACGGTGGTATACAACTCCCGGGGTGCCGCCTCGGCTGAGGTGCGCAACGATGGCAGTGCTGGTTACGAAGGCTCGTTGTATGTCAACCTCAGCAGTTCGGACGACGAGGGGGCTACATGGAATTACCTGGGCAGAAAGATTGGCAAGCTGTCGGTGCCCGCCCACGGAAGTCAGCGTGTGATATTCGGCATCACCAACACGGCGGCCACACCGGTGAAACAAGGCATGCTCTACCGCGTGGCTCTCGTTCCTGCCTTTCCTGATACCGCAGACTCGCTGCTCATCGATGAGGATGCCGACACCGTGGCGTATTTCGTCGTGAAGTCGTCGGACCTTAAAGTGACCTCCTTTGAAAACGGCGTGGTGGCGTTCAGCGGACATTGGGACCCCACCGTGTTTGACAACATCATCAAACGCGCCACCTATAAAGATGCACGTATCTATGACCTTACCGATGTCACCGGTGTCGCCCATATCTCTCTTACCGAGCACCATCCCAACGCTCTCTATAAGGTGAGTGACGACGCCACAGAGGCGGAAGGCGACAATGTGGTGCGCCAGGGACAGTGTTTCTCTATGGTGCTCACGCCCGGCCATGATTTCATGACGTTGGACAACAAGGATTTGTTTGCCACAAACACCCGCATCACTTTTGGCAATGAGGCAGCACGATGGTATGTGCTCACACCGCCATTTGCTGTCGACGTGCCCGACGGGGTGTATGCGCGCACCATCCGCAGCCACGACAACACGGGTATCACACAATCAGAGCATGTCACGCATCTCGAACCAGGCAAGACCTACCTGCTGATGACATCGCATAGGGAGAACGCCACCCTGAGGGGGGAACAGACGACGGTGGTGCCGGCACCCATTGCCAATGCTGACCCTTCGCTGGTGGGTACGTTCATTGGTATGGCTGCACCAGAGCGGTCGATGCTTCTGACCGACGGAGAGAGTTTCACCTTCGCAGAAGAAGGTGTGCAGGTGGAGGCGCTCCGCGGATATTTTGAGGCAGGAGACCTGCACAACAGGTTGAGAATAGGTGTTGAACCGCTCGATGCTGCATACCTTGAACTGGCGCAGAGCATAGAGGAGGCATACAACCTGTTGGACCGATACGCCGACGTGGCCGAAGAGGAGGTTCGCGAGGCTTATCTTGATGCCATCCATGAGGCGGAGAGTGAATTCACACACCGTCCTTCTGCCACACTCACCACAGCAGCGGGCATAAGAGATTATGCCGCGCAACTGCGAGCCTTGGGGAACGAGTACCTTTTGCAAGCGGGTAATAACACCTCGATAGAAGTGGACATGACCTCCAAACTGCGCAACCCCTCGTTTGAGCTGAAGTCTACAGCGGGTTGGACCTTCACGGTTCCCCTTACTCCCAACCTTTCTGCCTCTTCGGTGGCAAGGGTGTTTCAAAACTCCAATTACAACTATTTCACAGTCGGTGCCGACGGCAGTTACGTGCTCAACAATAGTTACCAGTATGTGACCAGCACAGGGGAGAGGCAGACACTCGGTGTGGGTATATCACAGCAAGTGACGGGATTGTTGCCAGGATACTATAGGTTTGCTGTATTGCTGGCATCGGATGAGGGCAATGAGATGACTGCCTTCGCCGGTGACTCCACCGTAACGATGAGGGCAAGCGGTTTTGGAAAGCATTATTTCACAGAGGCTGTGGTAGACCGCGTGAAAGTGGAAGCAGGGAGTGATGGGACGGGTGTACTCACTGTTGGCGTGAAGGAAGGCTCATGGTACAAGGCCGACCACTTCCGCCTCACCTATTTGGGCGCACATGTGGAAGAAGGCTCAACTCTGGATATCCATGAGATGGCGGTACCCTCCCGCCGTGCTCCACAGGGCATCTATACTCTTCAGGGACAGCGCATTGGGCGCATCACCGCTCCCGGCATCTACATCATCAATGGGAAAAAGGTGTCAGTCGCAGTCCCAAATGCAACGATACCTTCCACGGTTCGTCCTTGAAGTAGTTCTTGACCCCACTGCCGTTGTTGAAATAATAGCGCAGTGAGGGTTCGACAAACAGTCCCAAGTGTGGTGTGATGTCATACTGTCCTCCCAGTCCGAAAAGGACTGACATCTGCAGCCTGTCTTTTTCGGTGGGGAGGCTGTTGCCGTTGCTCTTCTCTGTGGCTTTCACATTGAGGTCTGCCTGTGCGCCACCATTGGCATAGACACTCCAGTTGGTGTGCTGCCAGAGGTTGTAGGTGATACTCACAGGAATGCCTACATAGTGGAGGGTTTGCTCACGTTGTACCGTTCCAATAATCTGCCTTGCCTCAAAATCTGACCGCAGACGGGTGTAGACAAGTCCGGTCTGCAAGGAGAGGCGTTGGGTGAGGGGCTGCCGATAACTCAGTCCAAAAGAGATGGGGTAATGGTGATGGGCTTCCTCATGGGTATCGTAGGTTTGGTTTTCCCTGGCGCTGAGCGGTACCACCGTATGGTAAAGGGAAGAATTGGCGTAGTTGTCCATCATGCCAACTCCACTATAGCTCTTATTGAGATAGTCATACATATAATAGCTATTTCCAAAGTCGTTGCTGGTGTTGGATGAAGAGAACATGTTGGCGGCAAAAAGCCCAAGTTGACCATTTGTGCTGTGACGTTGCTGATGCGGGTTGGCGTGTTGCTGGTGGCCCTTATCGTCAAGAGCCTGCAAGATTCTCTTCTCCTCATCCTGAATAGTAGGAGTCGGTGTCTTCGTATCAGTTCTATTGTCCGTTTGTATGTCAGCCTGCAAGTCGGTCTGCGCAGGGATGGATGGAGTGAGGGTATCTGGCTGGTTGAACTGTTTTTCTGCCAGATATGGTGTTGATTCTTTGGGCTCTCCTGCTTCTCCTATTGTTTTGGCTTCTCCAGTTGTATTTTCGGCTTCCATTCTGCCGCCTTTTGCTTTGAGATGGACTACGCTGTTGATGCCTGCGGCATCGTATGCTTTGTCGTTGGTGCCAGTTGCGTCAGCAGTAATATGATTGATAATGCCTGTATCTTCTTGAGTATCAGCATCAGAGGTTTGATGCTTTTCTAAGGCTATGGGAGCCTCGTTCTTTTCTCCTCCGTCGTGCAGCCACAACAGTCCGGCCCCACCTATAAGGAGGGCGGTGATGGCTGCCGCTGCCGCATAGCGGTGAATAGGCGTCCAAAAGGAACTCTTGGCTGCCGGTGATTCTGGTAGGTTGCTCTCTATCTCTTCCCATAGTCCGTCGGGGACGGGAGCCTCATGGGCTTCCATCTTCTCCCTCAAAAGGTCGGTCCAGTCTTTATTCGTCATGGTTGTGGCGTTTGTAGTCTTCAATCATTTTGGCGAGCATACGCTTGGCGCGTAGAAACTGAGAGGCGGAGGAGTTTTCCTTGATGCCCAGCATCTGGGCGATTTCCTTGTGGCTTTTCTTTTCGAAAACGTAAAGGTTGAGTACGGCACGGTAACCTGCAGGCAGCTTTCCTATCATCTCATTGAGTTGGTCGGGAGGTACAGGGGGGATGTCGGGCTCTCCCTCTTCAGGCAGGTCAGGAAGGGCATCGGCGCTGGTGAACCTCGATTGCTTCCGCAGTAGGTTGATAGACTCGTTGGCAACGATGCGCAGCACCCATGCCTTGAGCGAGCCCTCACCCTTGTAGGTGAACTGCCCGGCTTTGGTATATGCCTTGATGAAACTGTCGTGCAGCACATCGTGTGCGGCATCGGGGTCGGCAAGATAGCGCATCGCAGTAGACATAGCCTGTCCTGCCAACCTGCCATACAACTCGCGCATGGCATGTCGGTCGGCATTTCTGATGCCTTGTATGATCTGCTTTTCTGTCACGATTACCTAATAAACAACCGTATGGCGGAAATCTTGCATCTGAGAATGGTAAAATTGGCAGCAAAAATACACATTTTTGATATCCAATGCCAAAGGTATCCGTACTTTTTCCCTAAAAGAGCTTTGCTTGTTGACAATTATTTGTATTTTTGCAAAACAAACCTCAGTATTCTCAAGAAAAAAACACAATTAATAAAACAAACATACTATGGTGAACAAGACAAATGGCAATGGAAAGACAAAAGCAAAGATAAGGCTCAATCCGGCTATCAAACTGGAGAAGCATCTTAGCAAACAGATTTATGAGGCCCTGCAAGGTTCTATAGTAGAGGCCGTGCTGCGCAAAATCAAGACTTCAAGCAGCGATGCCTACTGGCGCAGCAGCATGGAGGGGCACAGCTTGAAGGTGCAGCAAGACCTGCTGCCTGACTTCTACGCCCTCTGCCAGGAGGTGAAGGAAAAACTGCACTTCGACGAGCCGGTGGACTTTTACATCACTGGCGACTCATCGGTGAATGCCTTCTCCGTGGCGGCAGAGGATGAGGGAGAGCCCAATATCGTGAATGTCAACTCCGCCCTCTTCTCGCTGATGAGTGAGGATGAGTTGCGCTTCGTCATCGGCCACGAACTGGGCCATCTCATCAACAAGGACACACGGCTGACACGCCTCATTCATTTCGTCTTCCCTCCCGAGACAGCTATTCCTGTCTCCCTGCAATACAAGATACGGCTTCACAATCAGTTGGCAGAACTGGTGGCAGACCGCTACGGCCTGATGGCGACCAACAACCTTGGCGTGTGTGTTACCGCATTCTTCAAACTGGCGTCCGGACTCGATTTGGGCAAGATGAACGTGAGCATTGATGCGCTCATCGCTGACAACAGTCGCCGGCTGGAATACTTCCTCAAGGACAAAGGATTCAGCCGTTCGACGCATCCCGTCAATCCCATCAGGGTGCAGGCACTCAATCTCTTTGCTACCTGCAAGACACAGAAAGCGCTCAACGAAGGGATGGACGAACTGATTTCCATCCTCCTCAAGGTGGGTGACAGCGAACTGGATGAGTATACTGCCCTGTTTATCGTCTCGGCGGGCATCATTGTGGCAAATGTCGATGGAGCACTCAACAAAGAGGAGTATGACCGCATCGTGGAATCGCTCTCCGACCTGAAGATTTTCCCAAGGGAATACATCGACCAGGTGCTTGACGGTGATGTGGTGAAGACCTTCAATGATTCGGTGGAGAACATGCTCCGCATCAATCCGGGCATGAGGGAGGATATGCTCGATTACATGATTCGTGTGGTCATGTCTGACAAAATCATCACCAAGGAGGAGGTGGACTTGCTTTATGACTTTGGAAAGGGTGTCGGCCTCAGTGACATAGAGGTGGCGACTTCCATCGCATTGGCTATACAGAAAAGTTACATACCCAGCATAGAATCAATATCATGAGAAACGATGTGAACTGCCGCGTGGCGGCACTGCGTCTGTGGATGCGTGAGAAAGGCATCGATGCTTTCATCTTTCCAAGTACCGACCCGCACAACGGTGAGTATGTGCCTGACCATTGGAAAGGGCGTGAGTGGATATCGGGGTTCGATGGTTCGGCGGGCACAGCCGTAGTGACGGCGGAGAAGGCCGCTTTGTGGACAGACTCCCGCTATTTCATCGCCGCAGAGGAACAGTTGCGTGGCACTCCGTTTGTGCTCATGCGAGAGCGTATTGCCGGGACACCATCCGTGGCACAGTGGCTTACCGATGTCCTTGGAGTGGGCTCCCATCGTGTGGGTCTCGACGGCATGGTGTGGGCTGCTGCCTCGGTGGAAGGGCTGCGGAAGGAACTCCAACCGTTGGGGGATTTCTCTCTCGTGACAGACTTTGACCCTCTTGATGATATTTGGACCGACCGTCCTGCCATCCCGCAACACCCCATTGTGGTGCATCCGATGGAGTTTGCCGGGGAAAGTGCCTCTTCTAAACTGGCGCGTGTGCGTGAGGCTGTCCGTGCCCTTCACGCCGATGCAGTGCTGGTCACTGCCCTTGACGACATTGCATGGACGCTCAACATGCGCGGAACGGATGTGCACTGCAATCCTGTATTTGTGGCATATCTGCTTGTCACACAAGATAATGCTGTGCTCTTTACCAATGCTGCGAAGGTCACTGCTGAGGTAAGTGGCTACCTTCGTGAGGTGGGCGTCGCCACCGCTGGCTACGACCAGGTGGTCGGTGCTCTTGCCTCCTTGCACGAAGGGAGCATCCTGCTCGACCCCATGGTGGTCAACCATCGTTTGTTTGGTGCTGCCGGCTGTGAGGTGGTGACGGCTCCGTCACCGATTCCTGCGATGAAGGCGGTGAAGAATGAAACAGAGATAAATGGGTATCGTCATGCCATGGAACGCGACGGTGTTGCCATGGTGAAATTCCTCTGCTGGTTGGAGAAAGCCATAAAAAGGGGAAGGGAGAGCGAGGTTTCCATCGACCGTAAGTTGACGGCGCTACGGGCGGAACAGGAGGGTTATCGCGGACTGTCGTTCGACACTATCGCGGGCTATGCTGCCCATGGCGCCATCGTACATTATGAGGCAACGGAGGAGAGCGATGTCCCCTTGCAACCAGAGGGACTGCTGCTGCTCGACTCTGGTGCGCAGTATGTGGACGGCACTACCGACATCACACGCACCATCGCCCTCGGACCGGTGAACGAGTGTCAACAAAAAGTTTACACTCTTGTACTCAAGGGGCACATCCGTTTGCAGATGTTGAAGTTTCCCGACGGGGCATGTGGCTCACAGCTCGATGCCATTGCTCGCAGTCCGCTGTGGGAGGAGGGGCTCAACTTCCTCCATGGCACAGGCCATGGGGTGGGGAGTTACCTCAATGTGCATGAGGGTCCCCATCAGATTCGTATGGAGTGGAAACCTGCTCCGCTGCATGCCGGGATGACCGTTACCGATGAACCGGGCATATATGTAGAGGGGGAGTTTGGCGTGAGGATAGAGAACACCCTGCTCATCACGCCCTACCGCACGACGGCGTTTGGCTCTTTCCTGCAGTTTGAGCCGCTCACTTTATGTCCCATCGACACCACGCCCATTATTCCAGAACTCCTATCCGACGAAGAGCGCACCTGGCTCAACAACTACCACCAGATGGTGGCCGAACGCCTATCGCCCCATCTCGAAGGAGAGGAGCTGAAGTGGCTCAGGAAGGCGACAAGGGAGATATGAGGTAATCAGCGTTTCACTTTTTTGTACACTCCGAGTTCCACTACATACATACCGACGACATCGGCATGGTTGATGTTGGACTCATCGGCCTCTTTCACCTTCTCAGGAGGTGCCACGGACACCCATTTGAAGATAGAGACGGGGCGGGTGCGGTTGGACATGCCGCCGTAGATTTTGTCCTTGGTAAGGGGGATACCGGCGTCCTTGATGTCGCTGACGATGTGGGCGTAGAAACGGTCGGCATCAGCCTTGGCGTCGAAATAGAAGAGATACCACTGCCTGTTGTCGTTGAACCTGTCGGCATAGCATAGTCCAATAGGCACGCCATCATAGGTGAAGTCGTAGGTTCCGTTGATGTGAAGACCCTCATAGCCATTGATTTTCTCATAGGAGCCGAATGTCTCTGTAAGTTGCTCCTGGGTCTCTTCCGGAGTGTTGACTTCATGGGGCAGGCAGCCGAAGGGGAAGTAAAGTAAGTCCTTGATGGTGCGCTCCCTCACGTCGATGGGAGTGGGGGACGATGGCGCACGGAGACTGGGTGCCTGGGCTGTCCTCGCAGACTTGCGGACTGTGGTCTTTGCGCGTTTGACCTTTGTCCTACTTTGGGCTTCAGCCGAACCTGGCGCTATGAAAAGTGCTGCACAGAGCAACAGCAGGAATATTGAAATCTGTTTAATGGAGAGGTGTTTCATGTCGATGTCTTTGTTTTTGATTAAAGAATGCTCATATCGAAGGCAAATATACTGGTTTTTCCCTAAAGCAACAAAACTAATGTGGTGAAAATGTGTAAATCAATTGTTTTTTACCGATTTTTCATCGAAAAAAAAGGCAAATATTTGGAAATTAGCAGAATAAGCAGTAATTTTGCACCCACGTCTTTTGAAAGACGAAAGAATCTTACAAGTTTAACATTTAAAATTTAAAGAAAAAAGCATGATTATTGTACCAGTCAAAGATGGCGAGAACATCGAGAGAGCACTGAAGAAGTTCAAGAGGAAATTTGAGAAGACAGGCATCGTGAAGGAACTCCGTGCCCGCCAGCAGTTCACCAAACCCTCCGTGCTGAAGCGTCTCAAGATGGAGAAAGCCATCTATGTACAAAAACTGAGGCAGGCAGAGGAATAAAAAACTCTGCGGAAAATTTGGAAGTTTGAATATTATTCCGTAAATTCGTTGCCGAAAATATCCTGAGAGCAACGTGCCCATGATTGACGAGTTTCTCGACTACCTGAAATACGAGCGCAACTATTCAGCGCTTACAGTGGAAAACTACGGAAAGGACCTGGCAGACCTGCAGGCCTACTTCGAGAACCTTGACGAGGGACTTACATGGACAACATTGGATGCCGATGTGATCAGGGGCTGGATGGAGCATATGATGGACAGGGGCAACACCGCCACCTCCGTGAACAGGAGGCTGAGCGCAGTGAGAACCTTCTATCGATATGCCATGGTGAGAGGACTCGCCGAGACCAATCCCGCTCACGCCATCGAAGGGCCAAAGAAGCAGAAACCACTGCCGCAGTTCGTTAAGGAACGCGAGATGGATGAACTGCTTGAACCTGAGATATGGGGAGATAATTATAAAGATGTACGCGCACGTACATTATTATTAACCTTCTACTCCACCGGCATGCGACTCTCCGAACTCATCAACCTGGATGACAGCATGGTGGACTTCACCACATGCGAGGTCAGGGTGACGGGAAAAAGAGACAAGCAGCGCATCATACCCTTCGGGGAGGAACTGCGCACCACGCTCCAGGAATATATCGCGCGGCGAGATGCCGATACCAAGCGCGCCACTGACGCGCTTTTTGTGACCGACAAAGGTGAGCGGATGAACCGCAACCAAGTGAGGTACGAGGTGTCGAAGGCGCTCGCACGCGTGACCACCCTTAGGAAGCGCACCCCGCATGTGCTGCGACATACGTTTGCCACTGCGATGCTCAACCACGAGGCGGGTCTGGAAAGTGTGAAAAAGCTGCTCGGCCATGAGAGCCTCTCGACAACTGAGGTCTACACCCATGCAACTTTCGAGCAGTTGAAGCGAGTTTATAACAATGCCCACCCAAGGGCCTAACCTTTAAAAACAGGAGGTAACTATGGAAATCAAAATTCAAGCGATCCACTTCGACGCGACTGAGAAACTCGAGGCTTTCATCCAGAAGAAGGCTGAGAAATTGCAGAAATCATTTGAGGACATACAGAAAGTAGAGGTGCAACTCAAAGTAGTCAAGCCCGCCACTGCCATGAACAAGCAGAGCAGCATCACAGTCTCTGTTCCGGGGCAGACACTCTACGTAGAAAAGACCTGCGATTCCTTTGAGGAAGGTGTCGACCAATGCGTAGACTCGATGAAGGTGCAGCTGACGAAATTTAAGGAAAAACTGCGCAACAGATAAAAAAAACGCCGAAAAGTTTTGGCGGATGAAAAAATATGCCTATCTTTGCAGCCGCTTTACGACACGTCCCAGCACGTTCGACAACGGCTGCAAAGATTTGCCTCTTTAGCTCAGTTGGCCAGAGCACGTGATTTGTAATCTCGGGGTCGTTGGTTCGAATCCGACAAGAGGCTCGAGGAGTGTGGTAAAAAGGGTGTTTTCCAGAGTGGCCAAATGGGGCAGACTGTAAATCTGCTGTCTTTCGACTTCGGTGGTTCGAATCCATCAGCACCCACGAGAATTTATGCGGAAATAGCTCAGTTGATAGAGCACTAGCCTTCCAAGCTGGGGGTCGCGGGTTTGAGTCCCGTTTTCCGCTCTAATGTTGCTGTTATAGCTCAGTGGTAGAGCGCTTCCTTGGTAAGGAAGAGGTCCCGAGTTCAACTCTCGGTAACAGCTCCAAGTTGTTGAGAAGCAGAAATCACGATTATTCAACTGATAAATAATTAAATTCAAGCAATGGCTAAAGAAAGTTTTGTGCGTACCAAACCGCACGTTAACATTGGCACTATTGGTCACGTTGACCATGGTAAGACAACCTTGACCGCAGCTATCACCAAGGTGCTTGCTGAGAAGATCGAGGCCAACAAGGACAAAGTGAAGTCCTTCGACCAGATTGACAACGCTCCTGAGGAGAAAGAGCGTGGTATTACTATCAACACTGCACACGTGGAGTATGAGACTGAGAAGCGTCACTATGCACACGTGGACTGCCCGGGACACGCTGACTATGTGAAGAACATGGTTACTGGTGCCGCTCAGATGGATGGTGCAATCCTCGTGGTTGCCGCTACCGACGGTCCTATGCCCCAGACCCGTGAGCACGTGCTGCTCGCCCGTCAGGTGAACGTTCCCCGCCTCGTGGTGTTCCTCAACAAGTGCGACATGGTTGACGACGAGGAGATGCTCGAGCTCGTGGAGATGGAAGTTCAAGAGATTCTCGCTCAGTATGAGTTTGAGGACGACACTCCTATCATCCGTGGTTCTGCTCTTGGTGCCCTCGAGGGTGTTGCCAAGTGGGAAGACAAGGTGATGGAGCTGATGAACACTTGCGACGAGTGGATTCAGGAGCCTCCGCGCGACATCGACAAGCCCTTCTTGATGCCTGTTGAGGACGTGTTCTCTATCACAGGTCGTGGCACTGTTGCTACTGGCCGTATTGAGACTGGTGTGATTCACGTGGGTGACCCCGTTGAGCTCCTTGGTCTCGGTGAGGACAAGAAGTCTGTTGTGACTGGTGTTGAGATGTTCCGCAAGCTGCTCGATGAGGGCCAGGCTGGTGACAACGTTGGTCTGCTGCTCCGCGGTATCGACAAGAATGAGGTTAAGCGTGGTATGGTGCTCTGCCATCCGGGTCAGATCAAGCCCTTCAAGAAGTTCCGTGCTTCTATCTACGTCCTGAAGAAGGAAGAGGGTGGCCGTCACACTCCGTTCGGCAACAAGTATCGTCCTCAGTTCTACCTCCGCACCATGGACTGCACCGGTGAGATTTCTCTGCCCGAGGGTGTTGAGATGGTGATGCCTGGTGACAACGTTGAGATCACTGTTGAGCTCATCTACGCCGTGGCTCTGAACGAGGGTCTTCGTTTCGCTATCCGCGAGGGTGGCCGCACCGTAGGCTCTGGCCAGATCACAAAGGTCTTCGAGGACTAATATCCAATAAGATACATGTCGGTTCCCGCGACAGTGGGCGCGGGAACTTTTTTACGGGAATAGCTCAGTTGGTAGAGCATCGGTCTCCAAAACCGAGGGTCGTGGGTTCGAGTCCTCCTACTTGCGCATAAAACGACATGGCCTACATACAAGGAACTGTCCCACACTGCGGTGGTTGTTTTGTCTGCTTCCCTTATCATCGCTCTGGTGGTGTTCCTGATGGACGTGGTGTTTAAGAACTTTATGCTATTCATTTATCAATTGTTATCTTAACAGATGGCTAAGGCAGGTAGAAATTGGTATGTGCTGATCTCCGTACGCGGCAAGGAGGCCAAGGTAAAAGAATACATCGAGGCCCAAATCAAGCACATCCCTTTGTTGTCGCAATGTGTTTTCCAGATTGTCATCCCGATGGAGAAGCACGCTGTACAGCGCAGCGATGGAAAACGTGTAGTCAAGGAAAAGGTTTCTTTCCCTGGCTATGTCTTCGTTGAGGCAGACATGAAGGGAGATGTGGCGCATACACTGCGCTTCATGCCCAACGTGCTCGGCTTCCTCGGAGGTTTGGACAACCCGACACCTGTCAAACAGTCGGACATCAACCGTATGCTTGGAACCGCTGAGGAGACGGAGATTGAGAACGAGGTGTCGATCCCATTCGAGGTCAACGAGACGGTGAAAGTGACGGAAGGCCCGTTCAATGGCTTCTCCGGTGTCATCGAAGAGGTGAATACTGAGAAGAAAAAGCTAAAGGTCATGGTCAAGATCTTCGGACGCAAAACTCCGTTGGAACTTGGTTTTATGCAAGTGGTAAAAGAATGACGGATGGTTACGAATCCGCCAATTCTTTTATAATATCAAACTTTAACAAACAAAACAAATGGCTAAAGAAGTTGCTGGATTAATCAAATTACAGATTAAGGGTGGCGCAGCGAATCCTTCTCCCCCAGTTGGTCCTGCCCTCGGTTCGAAGGGTATCAACATCATGGGTTTCTGCAAGGAATTCAACGCTCGTACCCAGGATAAGGCAGGCAAGATTCTTCCTGTCGTTATCACTTATTACAACGACAAGTCTTTCAGCTTCGTGATTAAGACTCCCCCGGCAGCTGTTCAGTTGCTGGAGGCAGCAAAGGTGAAGAGCGGCTCAGCAGAGCCCAACCGCAGAAAAGTGGCTTCCGTGACCTGGGATCAGGTGCGCGCCATCGCAGAGGACAAAATGAGTGACCTCAACTGCTTCACCATCGAGTCTGCTATGAAGCTTGTCGCCGGCACAGCTAGAAGCATGGGTATCACAGTAAAGGGCGAGTTCCCTGGTAAATAATCAACTTCAATTTTAGTAACTATGAGTAAACTGACAAAAAACCAGAAACTAGCAGCTGCCAAGATTGAAGCAGGGAAGATGTACACGATGAAGGAGGCCTCTGAGCTCGTGAAGGAAATCACCACCACGAAGTTCGAAGCTTCTGTCGACATCGACGTACGCCTGGGCGTTGACCCCCGCAAGGCCAATCAGATGGTCCGTGGCGTGGTGTCCCTCCCCTGTGGTACTGGTAAAGTTGTGCGCGTACTCTGTCTCTGCACCCCCGACCAGGAGGCTGCCGCCAAGGAGGCTGGCGCCGACTACGTGGGTCTTGACGAGTATATTGAGAAGATTAAGGGTGGCTGGACCGATGTCGACGTTATCATCACGATGCCGTCGTGCATGGGTAAGGTAGGTCCTCTTGGTCGTGTGCTTGGCCCCCGCGGCCTCATGCCTAACCCCAAGAGCGGTACGGTGACCATGGATGTCGCCAAGGCTGTGAAAGAGGTGAAGCAGGGCAAAATCGACTTCAAAGTCGACAAAACGGGTATTGTCCATGCCTCTATTGGCAAGGTGACTTTCACACCGGATCAGATCTTCCAGAACGCAAAAGAGTTCATCGCTACGATCATCAAACTGAAACCGGCTGCTGCGAAAGGTACCTATATCAAGAGTATCTTTATTTCAAGCACCATGAGCTTGGGCATCAAGGTTGACCCCAAGTCGGTAGAGTAACGCTTAAACCATTCGAGTAACATGAAGAAAGAAATAAAAGATACCATCATCGTTGAGCTGGGCGAGAAGCTGAAGGAGTATCCCCACTTCTACCTGGTAGACGTCACCGGCATGAATGCCGAGGCTACCAGCAAGCTGCGCCGCAAGTGCTTCAAGAGCGAGATCAAGATGGTCGTTGTGAAGAATAAACTTCTGCACAAGGCTCTCGAGGCATCAGAGGTTGACTTCTCTGAGATGTACAGCGCCCTGAAGGGCAACACCGCTGTGCTTTTCTGCCAGTCGGCCAACGTTCCCGCCAAGATGCTCAAGGACTACACCAAGGAGGGTATTCCCGGACTGAAGGCAGCCTATGCTGAGGAGGGAATCTTCGTGGGTGCAGACAAACTTGAGGAACTTGCAGCTATCAAGAGCAAGAACGAACTCATCGCAGACGTTGTGGCTCTGCTGCAGTCGCCGGCGAAGAACGTGCTCTCAGCTCTCCAGTCAGGTGCCGGCACCATCCACGGTGTGCTTAAGACTTTAGGCGAGCGCCCTGAGTAATTCAATTAAAGTCATCATCAACATTAACAAACAATTTAAATTTTTAAATACAATGGCAGATATCAAAGCAATTGCTGAGCAATTGGTCAATTTGACAGTGAAGGAAGTAAACGAGTTGGCAACCGTCCTCAAGGAGGAGTATGGAATTGAGCCCGCTGCAGCAGCTGTTGCAGTGGCTGCTGGCCCTGCTGCTGCAGCTGCTCCCGCTGAGGAGGAGAAGACTGAGTTCAACGTGGTGCTCGCAGAGGTTGGCCCCAACAAGCTGAAGGTCGTGAAGGCCGTGAAAGAGGCTTGCGGTCTGGGTCTGAAAGAGGCCAAGGACCTGGTCGACGGTGCTCCCTCAACTCTGAAAGAGGGTCTCTCAAAGGCTGAGGCAGAGAACCTGCAGAAGACCATCGAGGCCGAGGGTGCCAAGGTTGAGTTGAAATAATCCTCATCGTCTACGGTGCCCCGCCTCACAGGGCTGGGCACTCGCTTCTCGAAATTTCGGTTAAGAGTCTCCCAGTCGGGGATTCTTAACCTTTTTGTGTCTTTTCACCGAAAATGCCCCCGAGGGCACAAACAAAAATCATTTAATGGCTTCCAAACTCATCAACAACAGGGTTAATTTCGCCAGCGTCAGGACTCCGATGCCTACACCGGATTTCCTCGACGTGCAGTTGAAGTCGTTCCAGGACTTCCTGCAGCTCGACACACCCCCCGAGCTGAGAAAATACGATGGCCTCTACAAGGTGTTCTCTGAGAATTTCCCCATCACTGACACCCGCAACAACTTCGTGCTCGAGTTTCTCGACTACTTCATCGACCCGCCGAGGTACTCGATCGACGAATGTCTGGAGCGCGGACTGACCTACAGCGTGCCGCTGAAGGCCAAGATGATGCTCTACTGCACCGACCCAGAGCATGTCGACTTTGAGCGCGTCACCACCGACGTGTTTCTCGGCACCATCCCCTACATGACAAGCAACGGCACCTTCATCATCAACGGTGCTGAGCGTGTCGTCGTCTCACAGCTGCACCGCTCTCCAGGCGTATTCTTCTCACAGGGCATGCATGCCAACGGCACCACACTCTACTCCGCACGTATCATCCCCTTCAAGGGCTCGTGGATAGAGTTCGCTACCGACATCAACAATGTGATGTATGCCTACATTGACCGCAAGAAGAAACTCCCTGTCACCACACTGCTTCGTGCAATCGGCTATGAAAGCGACAAGGATATCCTCAGCATCTTCGACCTGGCCGACGAGGTAAAGGTAAACAAGAAGAACATGAAGGAGGCTGTCGGTCGCAAATTGGCTGGAAACGTCCTCAAGACATGGACCGAGGAGTTCTCTGACGAGGATACAGGTGAGGTGTCGATTATCGAGCGCAGTGAGCCCATCTTCACCCGCGGCACCGTCATCACCAAGGAAATCGCCGACGAGATCATCGAAAGCGGTACTCAGATTATCCTTCTGCACAAGGACGATGAGGAGTCGAAGAACTTCTCCATCATCTTCAACACCCTTGCCAAGGACGACAGCAACTCTGAGATATCAGCAGTAAGGTACATCTATCGCCAGTTGCGCAATGCCGACCCTGCCGACGACGCCAGCGCCCGTGAGGTTATCCAGAACCTCTTCTTCTCGGAGAAGCGCTATGACCTGGGTGAGGTAGGACGCTACCGCATCAACAAGAAGCTCGGCCTTGACACCGACATGGACGTGCGTATCCTCACCAAGCAGGATATCATCGAGATTATCAAATATCTTATCAAACTGGTCAACTCCAACGCCAACGTCGATGATATTGACCACCTGTCCAACCGCCGTGTACGCACTGTGGGAGAGCAGTTGGCCAACCAGTTCTCTATCGGCCTGGCACGTATGAGCCGCACCATCCGTGAGCGCATGAACGTGCGTGACAACGAGACGTTCACTCCCACCGACCTGATCAATGCGAAGACCATTTCAAGCGTCATCAACACCTTCTTCGGCACCAACCCGCTGAGCCAGTTCATGGACCAGACCAACCCGCTCGCCGAGGTGACACACAAGCGACGCCTCTCCGCACTGGGCCCCGGCGGTCTGTCGAGAGAGAGGGCTGGCTTTGAGGTGCGTGACGTACACTATACACACTATGGCCGTCTTTGCCCGATTGAGAGTCCTGAAGGTCCGAACATCGGACTGATCTCATCGCTGTGTGTATATGCCACCATCAACGACCTGGGATTCATCGAGACTCCCTACCGCAAGGTAAAGGATGGCGTGGTGGACCTGAACAACGACAACGTGGTCTACATGACCGCAGAGGAAGAGTCAGAGCACAATATCGGACAAGGCAATGCCCCGCTCAACGAGGATGGCACCTTCATCCGTGACGTGGTGAAATGCCGCCTTGACGCCGACTTCCCCGTGGTGCCGCCATCAGAGGTATCCTTCATGGATGTCTCTCCGCAGCAGATTGCGTCAGTGTCGGCTGCGCTTATCCCCTTCCTGGAGCATGACGACGGTCACCGTGCCCTCATGGGATGCAACATGATGCGTCAGGCTGTGCCCCTTCTCCACAACGATGCGCCCATCGTGGGCACCGGTTTGGAGAAGCAGGTGTGCGAGGACTCACGCACCATGATTGTGGCAGAGGGAGAGGGTGTCATCGAGTTTGTCGATGCCACCACCATCCGCATCCTCTACGACCGCACCGAGGACGAGGAATTCGTCAGCTTCGACGAGCCAACCAAGGAATACCGTATTCCGAAGTTCCGTCGTACCAACCAGAACATGACCATCGACCTTCGCCCCATCTGCAACAAGGGCGACCGTGTGCACAAGGGCCAGATCCTTACCGAGGGCTATGCCACTGAGAATGGAGAACTTGCCCTGGGTCGCAACCTGCTCGTGGCTTACATGCCGTGGAAGGGATACAACTATGAGGATGCCATCGTGCTGTCGGAGCGCCTGGTGCGCGAGGACGTGCTCACCAGCGTTCATGTGGACGAGTATCAGCTCGACGTGCGTGAGACCAAGCGCGGTATGGAGGAGTTCACCTCCGACATCCCCAATGTAAGCGAGGAAGCCACCAAGGACCTCGATGTCAACGGTATCATCCGCGTTGGCGCGAGAGTGGAGCCAGGCGACATCCTCATCGGCAAAATCTCACCCAAGGGAGAGAGTGATCCCACACCCGAGGAGAAACTGCTCAGGGCCATCTTTGGCGACAAGGCTGGCGATGTGAAGGACTCCTCGCTGAAGGCCAACCCGTCGCTCAGCGGCGTGGTCATCGACAAGAAACTCTTCTCCAAGGCTGTGAAGACCCGCGAGTCGCGCAGGAACGACAAGATACAGTTGCAGAAGATTGACGAGGAGTACGAGGCAAAGAACGACGACCTGAAGGATATCCTGGTCGACAAGTTGATGAAACTGCTGAAGGGCAAGAACTCCCAGGGCGTGAAAGACTATGCCGATACAGAGATCATCACCAAAGGTTCCAAGTTCACCATGGCTGCTCTGAAGAACCTCAACTATGAGGGCATACAGTCGAACAACTGGACCGACGATGAGCACACCAACATGCTTATCTCGCAGCTGATCATGAACTATATCCGCAAGGCAAAACTGCTCGACGCAGAACTCAAACGCCGCAAGTTCGCCATCACCATCGGCGACGAGCTGCCCTCAGGCATTCTCCAGATGGCCAAGGTGTATGTGGCGAAGAAGAGAAAAATCGGCGTGGGCGACAAACTTGCAGGACGCCACGGAAACAAGGGTATCGTGTCGAAGGTGGTGCGCCAGGAGGATATGCCGTTCCTCGACGACGGACGTCCCGTCGACCTCGTGCTCAACCCGCTGGGTGTGCCTTCGCGTATGAACCTCGGACAGATTTTCGAGGCCATCCTCGGAGCTGCAGGAAAACGTCTCGGCGTGAAGTTTGCAACACCCATCTTCGACGGCGCAAAACTCGACGACCTTTCCAAGTGGACCGACAAGGCAGGACTGCCACGCCTCTGCTCCACACACCTCTATGACGGTGAGACCGGAGAGCGCTTCGACCAACCTGCCACAGTGGGTATCACCTACTTCCTGAAACTCGGACACATGGTGGAGGACAAGATGCACGCACGCAGCATCGGACCGTACTCGCTCATCACCCAGCAGCCCCTCGGCGGAAAAGCCCAGTTCGGCGGCCAGCGCTTCGGTGAGATGGAGGTCTGGGCACTCGAAGCCTTCGGCGCAAGCCACGTGCTGCAGGAAATCCTCACCGTGAAGTCGGACGATGTCGTAGGAAGAAGCAAGGTCTACGAGGCCATCGTCAAGGGAGAGCCCATGCCTATGCCTGGAATCCCCGAATCTCTCAACGTGCTTCTGCATGAACTCCGCGGACTCGGATTAAGTATCAAACTCGAATAAATCGACATCAGACATGGCTTTTAAGAAAGATACAAAAGTGAAGAACAACTTCACTAAAATCACCATCGGACTCGCCTCGCCAGAGGAAATCCTTGAGAACTCATACGGTGAGGTGACCAAGCCAGAGACCATCAACTACCGCACGTACAAACCCGAGCGCGACGGTCTCTTCTGCGAGCGCATCTTCGGCCCTACACGCGACTATGAGTGCGGGTGCGGCAAGTACAAGCGCATCCGTTACAAGGGCATCGTATGCGACCGCTGCGGTGTGGAGGTGACAGAGAAAAACGTGCGCCGTGAGCGCAGTGGACATATCGAACTGGTGGTGCCGGTGGCACACATCTGGTATTTCCGTTCACTGCCCAACAAAATCGGCTACCTGCTCGGACTCCCCACCAAGAAGCTCGACGCTGTGATCTATTATGAGAAATATGTGGTCATACAGCCCGGTGACTTTGAGGGCAGGACTGATGTGGAGAAAGATTCGGAGACCTCAAGCGAGAAGAACATTCCCTCGCTCGGTTCCCAAAAATTCGACCTTCTCTCAGAAGAGGAGTATCTCGATATCGTGGAGAACAAACTCTCTCCCGAGAACCAGGCTCTCCCTGACAGCGACCCCCATAAGTTTGTCGCCAAGATGGGTGCAGAGGCCATTTACGACCTCCTCGCCTCCATCAACCTCGACGAACTGTCGGCCGAACTGCGCGACCGCGCCAGCAAGGACGCTGCGGTGGCACGCAAGACCGAGGCACTGAAGCGCCTTCAGGTGGTCGAGGCTTTCCGCGGCAGCAAGGATGTGAACCGTCCGGAATGGATGATTCTGAAAATCATCCCCGTGACACCTCCTGAACTCAGACCTCTTGTGCCGCTGGATGGTGGCCGTTTCGCCACTTCCGACCTCAACGACCTCTACCGCCGGGTGATCATCCGCAACAACCGTCTGAAGAGACTGATGGAGATCAAAGCCCCTGAGGTCATCCTCCGCAATGAGAAACGTATGCTCCAGGAGGCTGTCGACAGCTTGTTTGACAACTCTCGCAAGGGCAGTGCCGTGAAGAGTGAGTCCAACCGCCCGCTGAAGTCGCTTTCCGACTCTCTCAAGGGCAAGCAGGGACGCTTCCGTCAGAACTTGCTCGGCAAACGTGTCGACTACTCCGCCCGCTCGGTTATCGTGGTGGGTCCGGAACTGAAGATGGGTGAGTGCGGACTTCCGAAACTCATGGCAGCCGAACTCTACAAGCCGTTTATCATTCGCAAGCTCATCGAGCGAGGCATCGTGAAGACGGTGAAGAGTGCCAAGAAAATCGTCGACCGCCGCGAACCGGTCATCTGGGATATCCTCGAGAACGTGATGATGGGCCACCCCGTGCTGCTCAACCGCGCACCGACCCTCCACCGACTCGGCATCCAGGCTTTCCAGCCCAAGCTCATCGAGGGCAAGGCCATCCAGCTTCACCCCCTCGCATGTACGGCATTCAATGCTGACTTCGACGGCGACCAGATGGCTGTGCACCTCCCGCTGAGCAATGAGGCAATACTCGAAGCACAGATTCTCATGCTCCAGAGCCACAACATCCTCAACCCTGCCAACGGCTCACCTATCACGGTGCCGTCACAGGATATGGTGCTGGGACTGTACTACATCACCAAAATCCGTCCGGGTGCCAAGGGTGAGGGACTCACTTTCTACGGTCCCGAAGAGGCTATCATCGCCTACAACGAGGGTAAGTGCGACCTGCACGCGCAGGTGCGTGTCATCGTGAAGGATTATGATGAGAACGGCCAGATGGTAGACAAGATGGTGGAGACGTCCGTGGGACGTGTCATCGTCAACGGTATTGTGCCTTCCAAGGTAGGTTATGTCAACAAGGTGATTTCCAAGAAGAGCCTGCGCGACATCATCGCCGACGTCATCAAATCGGTAGGATTTGCTGAGGCTTGCGAGTTCCTTGACGGTATCAAGAACCTGGGCTACCGCATGGCTTACCGTGCCGGTCTCTCCTTCAACCTCGACGACATCATCATCCCGCCAGAGAAGGCCGACCTCATTGAGAAAGGAAATGAGGATGTGCGCCGCATCTGGGATGAATACAACCTGGGCTTCATCACTGACAAGGAGCGCTATAATCAGGTGATTGACACCTGGACACACGTCAACAATGACATTGCCAATATCCTGCTGAAGGAGATGGAGGAGGCCGATCAGGGCTTCAACGCCGTGTATATGATGCTCGACTCTGGCGCTCGTGGTTCTAAAGACCAGATCAAACAGCTTTCCGGTATCCGCGGACTGATGGCAAAACCTCAGAAGAGCGGTGCCTCTGACTCACTCATCATCGAGAACCCTATCCTCTCCAACTTCAAGGAGGGTATGTCGGTGCTGGAATACTTCATCGCCTCACACGGTGCAAGAAAGGGTCTTGCCGACACCGCCATGAAGACGGCCGACGCTGGATACCTGACACGACGCCTTGTGGACGTGTCGCACGATGTCATCATCAATGAGGAGGACTGCGGAACACTCCGCGGACTCACTTGTTCGGCACTGAAGAGCGGCGACGAGGTCATCTCCACACTCTATGAGCGCATCCTCGGACGCGTGTCGGTGCACGACATCATCAACCCCACTACCGGTGAACTCATTGTGGCTGCCGGTGAGGAAATCACTGAGGATGTGGCACAGGCCATCGAGGATTCTCCCATCGAGACGGTGGAAATCCGCTCAGTGCTTACCTGTGAGAGCAAGAAGGGCGTATGCATGAAATGCTATGGCCGCAACTTGGCTACCAGCCGCATGGTGCAGATGGGCGAGGCCGTAGGCGTCATCGCCGCACAAGCCATCGGTGAGCCGGGTACACAGCTGACCCTCCGTACGTTCCACGCAGGTGGTGTGGCTGCCAACGCTGCCGCCAATGCCTCCATCGTGGCAAAGAACGACTCTCGCCTGGAGTTCGATGAGCTCCGCACTGTTCCCTATGTTGAGGAAAACAAGGAACTCGGCCAGCAAAGGGAGTGCCAGATGGTGGTAAGCCGCCTCGCTGAGGTAAGGTTCATCGACACCAACACGGGTATCGTGCTCTCTACCATCCCCGTGCCCTATGGCAGCTCGCTTTACTTCAACACCGGTGATGTGGTGAAGAAGGGTGACCTGGTCGCCAAATGGGACCCGTTCAACGCTGTCATCGTCACCGAGTTCAAAGGTAAGCTCCACTTCAACAATGTGGAGGAGGGCGTCACCTACAGGGCAGAGACGGATGACACGACAGGCATGACTGAGCGTGTGATCATCGAGGCGAAAGACCGTGTCCTGGTGCCTACTTGCGATATCATCGACGAGAATGGTGAGATTCTGGGAACCTACAACTTCCCCGTTGGAGGCCACATCTCAGTAGAAGACAATACCGAGGTGAAAACAGGTACAACACTCGTCAAGATTCCTCGCTCGATGGCAAAAGGTGGTGACATCACCGGTGGTCTGCCCCGTGTGACCGAACTCTTCGAGGCACGCAACCCGTCGAACCCCGCCGTGGTAAGTGAAATCGATGGTGAGGTGACCATGGGACGCCTGAAACGAGGCAACCGAGAGATTATCATCACCAGCAAGACTGGCGACCAGCGCAAATACCCCGTTTCGCTCTCAAAACAGTTGCTCGTGCAGGAGCACGACGCTGTGAGGGCCGGAACAAAGCTCTCCGACGGTTCGGTCACCCCGAGCGACATCCTTGCCATCAAGGGTCCGACCGCCGTTCAGGAGTATATCGTCAATGAGGTGCAGGACGTCTACCGTCTGCAAGGTGTGAAAATCAACGACAAGCACTTTGAAATCATCGTTCGCCAAATGATGCGCAAGGTGCAAATCGTGGAACCGGGCGACACGACATTCCTTGAGCAGGAAATCGTCGACAAGCTCGACTTTGCAGAGGAGAACGACCGCATCTGGGGCAAGAAAGTTGTTGTAGACAAAGGCGACAGCGAAAATGTCTATAACGGACAGATCATCAGCGCTCGCAAATTGCGCGATGAGAACTCGAGCCTGACACGACGTGACCTGCGCACCATCCAAGTACGCGACGTTGTGCCCGCCACTTCAACCCAGATTCTCCAGGGTATCACACGAGCTGCGTTGCAGACGAAGAGCTTCATGTCGGCAGCCTCCTTCCAGGAGACGACGAAGGTGCTCAACGAGGCTGCCATCCGCGGCAAGGTAGACTACCTTGAGGGAATGAAGGAGAACGTCATCTGCGGACACCTCATTCCAGCAGGTACAGGACTGCGCCAGTGGGATAAACTGCTCGTCGGCTCCAGGGAGGAGCACGACCGCATGCAGGCCAACAAGAAGAACGTGCTCGACTTCGCCGATGAGGAGGAAATCGAGGCTGAGAAACGACAGTAACCCGATTTAAAAAGCAACAATCATGGACAATCAAAACAAACCTCAGGGCAAACAACTGCAGATAGAGGTGAGTCCGGAAATGGCTTCGGGAGTGTATGTGAATTTCGCGCTTATCGCGCATTCCAGCTCAGAGTTCATCGTCGACCTCGCCTCCGTGATGCCGGGATTCCAAAAGGCTACAGTTCGCAGCCGGGCTATCCTCGCTCCGGAGCACGCCAAGCGGCTGCTCATGGCACTGCAGGAGAACGTCGCGAGATATGAGCAGGAGTTTGGGCCCATCAAATTGCCCAACACTCCGCCGCGCACCATCTCGCCATTCAACATGGGCAATAAGGGAGAGGCATAACCTCTGCCTGCCCAACTGCCAATACGGGACATTTTCATCCTTTTGGGATGATTTTGTCCCGTAATTTATGTTAAAAACGTTATAAAACATTAAATATTGAGCTTCCCTTGGTCTTTGAAGCTCATTTAATTAGGATAATTTAGGCAAAGTTAGTACCTTTGCACCCCAAATTGGTGTGTTCCGGCATACCATATTATTATGTGCAAACAACAATACAACATATAAATACAATTTTAAAAATTACAAAATGCCTACAATTTCACAATTAGTAAGGAAAGGCAGGAAGGAACTGGTCGACAAGAGCAAGTCCCCCGCTTTGGACTCATGTCCTCAGCGCCGTGGAGTATGCGTTCGCGTCTACACCACTACTCCCAAAAAGCCTAATTCGGCAATGCGTAAAGTTGCCCGTGTAAGATTGACCAACCAAAAGGAAGTGAACTCGTACATTCCTGGCGAGGGACACAACCTGCAGGAGCACAGCATCGTGCTCGTGCGCGGTGGTCGTGTTAAGGACCTCCCTGGCGTGCGCTACCACATCGTTCGCGGCACGCTTGACACTGCCGGCGTCGCTAACCGCACCCAGCGTCGCTCGAAATATGGTGCAAAACGTCCTAAGCAGAAGAAGTAATAACCGGAGAAGGTTAGTACAAGGACACATTCATTCAAAAATCGTTTTGCTGGAGAATTGTTAGACAGGTTGAGTAAATGCTCTCGTGTGAGCGTTGAAGAACAAGAAAGGACAGCCCCAAGCAGAATTTATTTCAAGACAAAATGAGAAAAGCAAAACCCAAAAAGCGCCTGATCCTCCCGGATCCGGTGTTCAACGACCAAAAGGTGTCGAAATTTGTGAACCATCTGATGTACAGTGGCAAAAAGACCATCTCGTACGACATTTTCTACAAGGCACTCGACATAGTGAAGGCCAAGATGGAAAAAGAGGAGAAGTCTCCCCTCGAAATCTGGAAGACCGCACTCGACAACATCACCCCGCAAGTGGAGGTGAAGAGCCGCCGTATCGGTGGTGCCACTTTCCAGGTGCCTACTGAAATCCGTCCCGACCGTAAGGAGAGCGTCTCTATGAAGAACATGATCAACTTCGCACGCAAGCGCGGCGGAAAGAGTATGGCTGAGAAGCTGGCTGCAGAGATCATGGACGCATACAACAACCAGGGCGGTGCCTTCAAGCGTAAGGAGGATATGCACCGCATGGCTGAGGCCAACCGTGCTTTTGCCCATTTCAGATTCTAATTTTCAGGTAACATATAAAGATAAGGTAAAAAGAAAATGGCAAAGCAAGACTTACAGCTCACGCGCAATATCGGCATCATGGCCCATATCGACGCCGGCAAGACCACCACATCAGAGCGCATCCTGTTCTACACGGGAAAGACGCACAAAATCGGTGAGGTGCACGACGGTGCCGCCACCATGGACTGGATGGCCCAGGAGCAGGAGAGGGGGATCACCATCACCTCCGCAGCTACCACTTGCTCGTGGGATTGGAACGGAAGGAAATATAAAATCAAC
This sequence comes from uncultured Prevotellaceae bacterium, assembly GCA_902767775.1. GTDB lineage: Bacteria > Bacteroidota > Bacteroidia > Bacteroidales > Bacteroidaceae > Prevotella. Next base: position 97,768 of record CACXIP010000022.1, read on the forward strand.
CTCATTGACACTCCGGGACACGTCGACTTCACCGCAGAGGTGGAGCGCTCACTCAGGGTGCTCGACGGAGCAGTAGCCACCTATTCCGCAGCCGACGGCGTACAGCCACAGTCGGAGACGGTGTGGCGCCAAGCTGACAAATACAACGTTCCCCGCATCGGATATGTCAACAAGATGGACCGCTCCGGAGCGGACTTCTTCGAGACCGTGCAGCAGATGAAGGACATCCTGGGTGCCAACCCGTGCCCAGTGCAGATTCCCATCGGAGCAGAGGAGAACTTCAAGGGAGTGGTCGACCTCATCAAGATGAAGGCCATTCTGTGGAACGACGAGACCATGGGTGCCGAGTACGACATCGAGGACATCCCCGCTAACCTTCTCGACGAAGCCGAGGAGTGGCGCGACAAGATGCTGGAGAGTGCCTCCAACTTTGATGACGAACTCATGGAGAAATACCTCGAGGGACAGGAGATTTCCGAGGAGGAAATCATCGCCGCCATCCGCAAGGGTACGGTGGCCATGGAACTCACTCCTATGGTCTGCGGCTCCTCATACAAGAACAAAGGTGTGCAGCCGCTCCTCGACTATGTCTGCGCCTTCCTTCCCTCACCACTCGACGCAGTGAATATCGTGGGTGTCAACCCCGACACTGAGGCTGAGGAAGACCGCAAGCCTTCTGAGGACGAGCCCACTGCTGCCCTGGCATTCAAGATTGCCACCGACCCGTATATGGGACGCCTGGTGTTCTTCCGTGTCTACTCAGGCAAGGTGCAGGCAGGCTCCTACGTCTACAACCCACGCTCGGGCAAGAAGGAGCGCATCAGCCGCCTCTTCCAGATGAACTCCAACAAGGAGATTCCCATGGAGTCGATCGACGCTGGTGATATTGGCGCAGGTGTAGGCTTCAAGGACATCCACACCGGCGACACCCTCTGCGATGAGAACCATCCCATCGTCCTGGAGTCGATGACATTCCCCGATCCCGTGATCGGTATCGCCGTGGAGCCCAAGTCACAGGCTGACGTCGACAAGCTCGGCATCGGACTTGCCAAACTGGCTGAGGAAGACCCCACCTTCACCGTGCGCACCGATGAGCAGAGCGGACAGACCATCATCTCGGGTATGGGCGAGCTTCATCTCGACATCATCATCGACCGTCTGAAGCGTGAGTTCAAGGTGGAGTGCAACCAAGGCAAGCCACAGGTCAACTACAAGGAGGCCATCACACGTACAGTGGAGATAGAGGAAGTCTACAAGAAGCAGACCGGTGGACGCGGAAAGTATGCCAAGATTCTCGTGCAGGTAGGACCTGTGGACGAGGACTACGACATCAAGGCCAACGGACCTCTCCAGTTCGTCAACGAGGTGAAGGGTGGCAACATCCCCAAGGAGTATATCCCCTCCATCCAGAAGGGATTCGAGTCGGCCATGAAGAACGGCATCCTCGGAGGATATCCTGTCGACTCACTCAAGGTGACTGTCGTCGATGGCGGATTCCACCCTGTCGATTCCGACCAGCTCTCATTCGAGATTGCTGCCATTCAAGCCTATAAGGACGCTTGCGTGAAGGCTGCTCCGGTGCTCATGGAGCCCATCATGAAACTCGAGGTGGTGACACCCGAGGAGAATATGGGCGACGTGATAGGAGACCTGAACAAGCGCCGCGGACAGGTGCAGGGCATGGACGAGGCACGCTCAGGCGGGCGCATCGTCAAGGCTATGGTTCCTCTGTCAGAGACCTTCGGCTACGTGACCGCACTCCGCACTATCACATCAGGACGCGCTACAAGCTCCATGGAGTATGACCACCACGCACCGCTCTCAAGCTCCATCGCAAGGGAAGTGCTGCAGGAAATCAACGGACGCGCCGACCTGGTGTAACACTGAAAAGATGACCGCGGCCCGACTTAGCGTATGACTCTTAAGCGGGTTCGCGGCCACCAAATGATAAAACTTCATTAAAAATCAGAAAACATGAGTCAGAAAATCAGAATCAAACTGAAGTCCTACGACCACAAGCTCGTGGACAAGTCGGCCGAGAAAATCGTCAAGGCCGTGAAAGCTACCGGCGCCGTGGTGAGCGGTCCTATCCCCCTCCCCACACACAAGCGCATCTACACTGTCAACCGCTCCACCTTCGTCAACAAGAAGGCTCGCGAGCAGTTCCAACTCTCCGACTACAAGCGCCTCATCGACATCTACAGCACCACTGCCAAGACTGTCGACGCACTGATGAAACTCGAACTCCCCAGCGGCGTGGAGGTGGAAATCAAGGTATAGGAGACTCACTTAAAGATAAAACAGTTGCTAACGCAACATATATACAATCATTATTAAAACACAATTGAAATGCCAGGATTAATTGGAAGAAAAATCGGAATGACATCCGTTTTCAGTGCCGACGGCAAAAACGTGCCGTGCACTGTTATCGAAGCTGGTCCTTGTGTCGTGACTCAGGTGAAGACCAATGAGAATGATGGTTACAGCGCCTATCAGCTCGCTTTCGGCGAGGCTAAGGAGAAGAACACCACCAAACCTCTCATGGGTATCTTCAAGAAAGCAGGCACAACGCCGAAAAAGCACTTGGCCGAGTTCAAGTTCGACGAGGAGTACAACCTCGGCGACACCATCACCGTTGAAATCTTCAACGACTCGATGTTCGTCGACGTCACAGGTACTTCAAAAGGTAAAGGTTTCCAGGGCGTCATCAAACGCCACGGATTCGGAGGTGTTGGACAACAGACACACGGTCAGGACGACCGCGCCCGCAAACCGGGTTCGATCGGTGCATGTTCTTATCCCGCCAAAGTGTTCAAGGGAATGCGCATGGCTGGGCACATGGGATGTGACAGGGTTACGACTAAGAACCTCAGAGTGTTAAAAGTGATACCGGAGCACAACCTCCTTCTCGTGAAGGGCTCTGTGGCCGGTGCTATTGGCTCAACCGTCTTAATTCAGAAATAATGGAAATCAAGGTATTAAATATCAAAGGTCAGGAGACCGGACGTCAGGTGACACTCAATGACGAGATCTACGGCATCGAGCCCAATGATCATGTCCTCTATCTCGACGTTAAACAATATCTGGGCAACCAGCGCCAGGGCACACACAAGGCTAAGGAGCGCAGCGAGCACGCTGGCAGCACCCGCAAACTGGGACGCCAGAAGGGCGGCGGCGGCGCACGCCACGGCGATATCAACTCACCGCTCATGAAAGGCGGCGGACGTGTGTTCGGTCCGCGTCCACGCGACTATCGCACCAAACTCAACAAGAAGGTGAAGGTGCTCGCACGCAAGAGCGCACTCTCATACAAGGCTCAGGAGAATGCCATCATCGTTGTGGAAGATTTCAGCTTTGAGGCACCAAAGACCAAAGATTTTGTAAATGTTGTTAAAAATCTCAAAATCGAGGGCAAGAAACTGCTTCTCCTTTTGCCAGATACAAATAAAAACGTATATTTGTCGGCTCGAAATTTGCAGCGTACAGAAGTCATGCTCGCATCATCACTCAATGCCTACAAGGTGTTGAATGCTGATGTTCTTGTCATGACTGAAAAATCGCTCGAGACAATCGACGGAATCTTAACGAAATAATCAAGGAGACTGAACATTATGGCATTCATTATAAGACCATTGGTCACTGAGAAGATGACCCAAATCACCGACAAGCGTTCCAACCGCTACGGTTTCGTCGTTCGTCCTGATGCTAACAAACTCCAGATCAAGGAGGAAGTAGAGCGCCTGTACAATGTCACAGTGGTTGAGGTGAACACCCTTCTTTACATGGGCAAGCGCTCACAGCGCTACACCAAGGCCGGACTGATCCGCGGCAAGAAGAGCGCTTTCAAGAAAGCTATCGTCACGCTGAAGGAAGGCGAGACAATCGATTTTTACAGCAATATTTAAGATAAAATGGCAGTACGTAAATTGAAACCCGTAACACCGGGTCAAAGACACAAGATTATTGGTACGTTCGAAGAGATTACTGCATCCGTACCAGAAAAGTCCCTCGTTTGTGGAAAGCGCTCCACAGGAGGTCGCAACAACTCAGGCAAGATGACCGTCCGCTATCGCGGCGGTGGGCACAAGCGCAAGCTTCGCCTGATCGACTTCAAGCGCGAGAAGGACGGTGTTCCAGCAACGGTGAAGACAATCGAGTACGATCCGAACCGCTCGGCTCGTATCGCATTGCTTTTCTATGCTGATGGTGAGAAACGATACATTATTGCTCCTGTAGGACTGCAGGTGGGCGACGTGCTCAATTCCGGTCCCCAGGCCGCTCCTGAGGTGGGCAACTCACTTCCCCTGGCCAACATCCCAGTGGGTACCGTGATCCACAACATCGAGCTCCGCCCGGGACAGGGTGCCAAGCTCGTCCGCGCAGCAGGTAATTTCGCTCAGTTGACTTCACGCGAGGGTGACTACTGCGTCATCAAGCTCCCCTCGGGTGAGACACGTAAGATTCTCAGTGCTTGCAAGGCTACTGTGGGAAGCGTCGGCAACACCGACCACGCCCTCGAGCAGTCGGGTAAGGCTGGCCGCACACGCTGGATGGGACGCCGTCCCCACAACCGTGGTGTTGTGATGAACCCGCACGATCACCCGATGGGTGGTGGCGAGGGCCGTCAGTCTGGTGGCCATCCACGCTCACGCAACGGTCTGTATGCAAAGGGCCTGAAGACAAGGGCTCCGAAGAAGCATTCCAACAAGTATATCATTGAGAGAGCTAACAAGAAAAAATAGTTAACAAGAGGAAATTATGAGTCGTTCACTTAAGAAAGGTCCATATATCAATGTAGCTCTCGAGAAGAAGATTCTCGCCATGAACGAGAGCGGAAAGAAGACTGTCGTCAAGACATGGGCCAGAGCATCTGTGATCTCCCCCGACTTCGTGGGCCACACAGTAGCAGTACATAACGGAAACAAATTCATACCTGTTTACATCACAGAGAACATGGTGGGCCACAAGCTCGGCGAGTTCTCTCCCACACGCAGGTTCGGCGGCCACGCTGGAAACAAGCGGTAAGCCGGTAACCATTGAAATCAAAAAGAGAAAACTATAATGGGAAAGAGAAAGAGAGAATCGGCTGAGAGAAGAAAAGAAGCCGCTAAAAACCTCTACTATGCCAAGCTTGTGGGGGTTCCTTCATCCCCTCGGAAGATGCGCTATGTCGTCGACATGATCCGTGGCATGGAGGTGAACAAAGCACTTGGAGTGCTCAGGTTCTCAACAAAGAAGGCCGCCATCGACGTGGAGAAACTTCTCCGCTCGGCAATTGCCAACTGGGAGGCCAAGAACGAACGCAAAGCCGAAGACGGTGAGCTGTTCATTTCGCGCGTGTTCGTCGACGAGGGTGTCACATGGAAACGCATGAGGCCGGCTCCCCAGGGAAGGGGATACCGCATCCGCAAGCGCAGCAACCACGTTACCCTCTTCGTAGATTCAAAAACTAATGACGATAAAGAATAAGCAGCATGGGACAGAAAGTTAATCCAATCAGCAACCGTCTGGGTATCATCCGCGGATGGGATTCCAACTGGTTCGGTGGCAAGAATTTCGGCGACAACCTGGTCGAGGACCAGAAGATCCGCAAATACCTGAACGAGCGCCTGGCAAAGGCCAGCGTATCGCGCATTGTCATCGAGCGTACGCTCAAACTGGTCACCATCACCGTCTGCACTGCCCGTCCGGGCATCGTCATTGGCAAGGGTGGACAAGATGTGGACAAACTGAAGGAAGAGCTCAAGAAACTCTCCAACAAGGAAATCCAGATCAATATCTTTGAGGTTAAGAAACCGGATGTCGACGCTACTATCGTTGCTACCAACATCGCTCGCCAGGTGGAAGGTAAGATAGCATACCGCCGCGCCATCAAGCAGGCCATCGCCAACGCGATGCGTGCTGGCGCCGAGGGCATCAAGGTGCAGATCACAGGCCGTCTGAACGGAGCCGAGATGGCACGCAAGGAGATGTATAAGGAGGGACGTACTCCTCTGCATACTTTCCGCGCAGATGTTGACTACTGCCAGACCGAGGCACTCACCAAGGTGGGTATCCTTGGCATCAAAGTATGGATTTGCCGTGGTGAGATCTACGGCAAGGTTGACCTGGCACCCAACTTCACACAGGAGAAGGCTGGTGGCCGTCAGGGAGGCGACAGGCGCCAAGGGCGCGGTGGCCGCAAGAGAAACAATAACCGTTAAAACCAGAAGTTACAATGTTACAGCCAAAAAGAGTAAAATATAGAAGGCCTCAGGACGGGCGCGGCAGGAAAGGCAACGCCCACAGAGGCACACAGCTGGCTTTCGGCTCCTTCGGCATCAAGACACTTGAGGCCAAATGGATTGACAGCCGGCAGATTGAGGCTGCCCGTGTTGCCGTCAACAGATACATGCAGCGCGAGGGTCAGGTCTGGATCCGCATTTTCCCGGACAAACCCATCACCCGCAAGCCCGCTGACGTGCGTATGGGTAAAGGTAAGGGTGACCCCGCAGGATGGGTAGCACCCGTGACTCCGGGACGCATCCTCTTTGAAGTGGAGGGAGTAAGTTTTGAAATCGCCAAGGAGGCTCTCCGTCTGGCAGCACAGAAACTCCCCGTAAAGACTAAGTTTGTTGTAAGACGTGATTACGATAAAAACGCATAATCTATTATGAAGAATAATGAAATCAGGGAGCTTGCTACCCAGGACTTGGTAGAGAGACTCGAGGGCGCAGTGGCACAACTCCATCAGATGAAGCTCAACCATGCCATCACCCCTCTGGAGAATCCCATGCAGATCAGGATGGTGCGTAAGGATATCGCCCGTATGAAAACTGAACTTCGTCAGAGAGAACTTAACAAGAAATAATGATGGAAACAAGAAATTTGAGAAAAACTAGAACGGGTGTGGTTGTCAGCAACAAAATGGACAAGACCATCGTTATCGCAGCTAAGTTCAAGGAGATGCACCCCATCTACGGAAAGTTTGTGCAGAAGACGAAGAAGTACCACGCCCATGACGAGAATAACGAGGCAAATGTCGGAGACACCGTCCTCATTATGGAAACCCGTCCCTTGAGCAAGACCAAGAGATGGAGATTAGTACAAATCATCGAAAAAGCTAAGTAATCATGATACAGGCAGAATCAAGACTCACAGTATGTGACAACAGCGGTGCACGCGAGGCTCTCTGCATCCGCGTGCTCGGTGGCACACGCCGCCGCTACGCAAGTGTGGGCGACGTCATCGTCGTCGCTGTCAAGAACGTGATCCCTTCGAGCGACCTCAAGAAGGGTGCCGTGTCAAAGGCCCTCATCGTACGCACCAAGAAGGAAATCCGCCGTGCCGATGGCTCGTACATCCGCTTCGACGACAATGCTTGTGTGCTGCTCAACAACGCAGGTGAACTCCGTGGCAGCCGTATCTTCGGCCCTGTCGCCCGTGAGCTCCGCGCCGTGAACATGAAGGTGGTCTCACTTGCACCCGAGGTACTTTAATCATCCTAAAAGCAATTCAAAGCAATGACAAAGTTACATATCAAGAAAGGCGACACCGTCATCGTCCTCTCTGGTGAGGACAAGGGCAAGACGGGCAAAGTGCTGAAGGTCATCGTCGACAAGCAGCGTGCCATCGTCGAGGGGGTGAACATCGTGACCAAGAGCTCGAAGCCCACCGCCAAGAACCCTCAGGGCGGCTTCATCAAGGTGGAGGCTCCCATCCACATCTCCAACCTGAGCCTCATCGACCCGAAGAGTGGAAAGCCCACACGCATCGCCATCAAGGTGAATGCTGACGGAAAGAAAGTTCGTATCGCTAAAAAATCTGGGGAGGAGATCAAGTAATGAATACAGCACAGTTAAAGAAACAATATGTGGAGGTCATCGCACCGGCACTCATGAAGCAGTTCAACTACACCTCGCCGATGCAGATTCCCGCGCTCAAGAAGATTGTCATCAACCAGGGTATCGGCGACGCCACACAGGAGAAGAAACTCATCGACGTGGCCGTCAACGAGCTGACCACCATCACAGGACAGAAGGCCGTTGCCACCTACTCGAAGAAGGACATCGCCAACTTCAAGCTCCGCAAGAAGATGCCTATCGGCGTGATGGTGACACTCCGCCGCGAGCGCATGTATGAGTTCCTTGAGAAACTGGTCCGCGTGGCTCTCCCACGTATCCGTGACTTCAAGGGCATCGAGACGAAGTTCGACGGCCGCGGCAACTACACCCTCGGCATCGACGAGCAGATCATATTCCCCGAGATCAACCTCGACACCATCGAGCGCATCCAGGGCATGAACATCACATTCGTCACTTCAGCCAACACCGACGAGGAGGGATTCGCCCTGCTCAAGGCTTTTGGCCTTCCGTTCAAAAACGCTAAAAACGCATAAGACATGGCAAAGGAATCAATGAAGGCCCGCGAGGTGAAAAGAGCAAGGCTCGTGGCCAAGTACGCAGAGAAAAGAGCTGCCCTGAAGAGAATCATCGCCACCACCGACGATCCCGGTGAGGCTTATGAGGCTGCCCGCAAACTGCAGGCCATCCCACGCAACGCCAATCCCATCCGTCTGCACAACCGCTGCAAGATCACCGGTCGCCCGAAGGGCTACATCCGCCAGTTCGGCATCTCACGTATTCAGTTCCGCGAGATGGCATCCGCCGGTTTGATCCCAGGCGTTAAGAAGGCAAGCTGGTAAGAAGAGATAGTTTTTAATATTGTCGGGGGAGTCCCGATTAATTAAACATTTTATATTTTATGACAGATCCAATAGCAGATTATCTGACGAGGCTCAGAAACGCAATCATGGCTCATCACCGTGTTGTGGAGGTACCGGCCTCAAACTTGAAGAAGGAAATCACAAAGATCCTCTTCGAGAAGGGATACATCCTCAACTACAAGTTCATCGAGGATGGCCCTCAGGGTACAATCAAGGTTGCCTTGAAGTATGACCCGGCAACCAAGACGAATGCAATCCGCAAACTCATGAGAGTGTCCAAGCCGGGCCTCCGCAAGTATACGGGTTACAAAGAAATGCCGAGAGTGATCAACGGATTGGGCATCGCCATCTTGTCCACTTCCAAAGGTGTAATGACAGACAAAGAGGCCTCTGAGCTGAAAATCGGCGGCGAGGTGCTCTGCTACGTCTATTAATTGAGGGAGGAGAAGCATTATGTCTAGAATAGGTAAATTGCCAATCGTCATCCCCGCCGGCGTGGAGATCAAGAACGAGAACAACCTGATCACCGTTAAGGGTCCCAAGGGCACCATGTCCCAGAAAGTCGACCCGTCGATCAAAATTGAGATTGAGAATGGAGAGATGGTCTTCTCCATCGACGAGAACAGCCCCGTGAACCTCAAGCAGAAGCAGGCTTTCCACGGCCTCTACCGCTCGCTGGTCAACAACATGGTTGTCGGCGTGAGCACCGGTTTCCAAAAGACACTGGAACTCGTGGGTGTGGGCTACCGTGTGTCCAACCAGGGCAACCTACTTGAGTTCTCTCTCGGATACAGCCACTCGATTTTCCTGCAGCTCCCGAGCGAGGTGAAAGTGGAGACAAAGTCAGAGAGGAATCAGAATCCTATCATCATGCTGGAGTCGTGCGACAAGCAGTTGCTCGGCCTCATCTGTGCCAAAATTCGCTCTTTCCGCAAGCCTGAGCCTTACAAGGGCAAGGGTATCCTGTTCAAGGGTGAGGTCATCCGCAGGAAGTCTGGTAAGTCAGCATCGGCCAAGTAACTTTAAACCATTACGATTATGACAACAAAGAAAGAAGAAAGACGAATCAAAATCAAATATAGAATTCGCAAGAAGGTCAACGGCACAGCTGAGCGTCCCCGCATGACTGTTTTCCGCAGCAACAAGGGCATCTATGTGCAGATTATCGACGACTCATGGTCAAACACCGAGAAGCCTTTCAAGGCATTGGTGATCAAGAAGCACCCGCGCCGCAAGGTGGAGGTTGACTATTACCCCCAGGGCCGCACACTTGTCTCCGCTTCCTCAGCAGGTCTTGAGAAGATGAGCAAGTCGGCACAGGCCGAGAAAGTGGGAGAGATGATTGCCGAGAAGGCAAAGGCCGCAGGCATCACCGCAGTGGTCTTCGACCGCAACGGATATCTCTATCATGGCAGAGTGAAGCAACTGGCTGACGCAGCCCGTAAAGGTGGACTTAATTTTTAAGCGATTATGGCAAATAGAGTAAAAGTAAATAGTGACGCAGAGTTAAAGGACCGCCTGGTGGCAATCAACCGTGTCACAAAGGTGACAAAGGGTGGCCGTACGTTCACATTCGCTGCCATCGTCGTGGTTGGTGACGGCAACGGTGTCATCGGCTGGGGCCTGGGCAAGGCCGGAGAGGTCACAGCAGCTATCGCCAAAGGCGTTGAGGCTGCAAAGAAGAATCTGGTGAAGGTGCCCGTACTCAAAGGCACAATCCCTCATGAGATGGAGGTTTCCTACGGTGGTGCAAAGGTTTTCCTGAAGCCCGCAGCTCCCGGTACCGGAATGGTGGCCGGTGGTGCTATGCGCGCCGTGCTCGAGAGCGTAGGCATCAATGATGTGCTGGCCAAGTCGAAGGGTTCTTCCAACCCCCACAATCTGGTGAAGGCTACCATCAAGGCCCTTTGTGAGATGCGCGATGCCTACACAGTGGCAGGCGACCGTGGCATTTCTATGCAGAAAGTATTTAGAGGATAAGGAGGTACAGACATGGCTACAATAAAAATCAAGCAGATCAAGAGTAAGATCGGTTACCCCGTTGACCAAAAACGCACCCTTGAGGCTCTCGGCCTCCACAAAATCTCTCAGGTGGTCGAGAAGGAGGACACTCCTGCCATCCGCGGCATGATCCGCAAGGTGCATCACCTGGTGACCATAGTTGAGTAAACATTCCGTCATTAAAAAAAGCAAAGACTTATGAAATTGCATACATTAAAACCCGCAGCAGGCTCCACACACTCACGCCGCCGTATCGGTCGCGGTACCGGTTCTGGGCTTGGTGGTACGTCTACCCGTGGCCACAAAGGTGCCAAGGCTCGTTCGGGCTACAAGAGAAAGATTGGTTTCGAGGGTGGTCAGATGCCACTCCAGCGCCGTGTCCCGAAGGCTGGTTTCAAGAACATCAACCATAAGGAGTATTTCGCTGTCAACCTGTCGACGCTCCAGCGCCTCGTTGAGGAGAAGAACTTCACCAAGATTGGTATCGAGGAACTCAAGGCCGCAGGTCTCACCAATGGCAAGGAACTTGTCAAGGTGCTTGGCAACGGTGAGCTGACCGTCAAGGTCGATGTTGAGGCACATGCTTTCTCAAAGACTGCTGAAGAGGCTATCAAGGCAGTTGGTGGTAACGCAACTATAATTAAGTAAATGAAAAAGTTTTTTGAGACACTGAAGAACATTTGGAAGGTGGAGGACTTGCGCCAGCGAATCCTCATCACCCTCCTGTTCACGGCAATCTACCGCTTCGGTTCGTTTGTCGTGCTGCCGGGCATCAACCCGGAGAATTTGGATAAGCTGCAGCAGCAGACGGAGGGCGGACTTATGTCATTGCTTGACATGTTCTCCGGTGGTGCTTTCTCCAATGCATCGATTTTCGCGCTGGGTATCATGCCATACATCTCTGCATCCATCGTGATGCAGCTGCTTGCAGTGGCTGTGCCTTACTTCCAGAAGATGCAGCGCGAGGGTGAGAGCGGCCGCAAGAAGATCATGTGGTACACACGTGTGCTCACGGTGGCCATCCTCCTCTTCCAGGCTCCCTCTTATCTGATTAACCTCAAGATGCAGTCGGCCGGTGCTCTCAACCCCTCCATTTCCTGGAACTGGTTTATGTGGACAGGCCTGATCATCCTCGCAGCAGGCAGTATGTTCATCCTCTGGCTCGGTGAGCGTATCACTGACAAGGGCGTGGGCAACGGCATCTCACTGATCATTATGATTGGTATCATCGCCCGCCTGCCGAACGCCTTCATGCAGGAGGTGACTTCGAGGGTGACCTTCGCCGGCGGCGGTGGTATCGTGATGTTCATCATCGAGATCTTGATACTCTTCGCCGTGGTATGTGCCGCTATTCTCCTCACTCAGGCTGTGCGCAAGGTGCCTGTGGAGTATGCCCGTCGTGTGCAGGGCAACCGCACACGTTCTGTGGCCCGTCAGTATATCCCCCTCAAGCTGTTCGCCGCCAATGTGATGCCTATCATCTTCGCCCAGGCGCTGATGTTCATCCCGCTGGCTATCGTGCAGTATTCTACCAATGAGGCAGGATTTGTGATGAGGTCGCTGCTCGACCATACGAGCTGGCTCTACAACATTGTGTTCGCAATCCTGATCATCGCATTCACCTATTTCTACACGGCCATCACGCTGAATCCCACCCAGATGGCTGAGGATATGAAGCGCAACAACGGCTTTATCCCAGGTGTGAAGCCTGGCAAGCCAACTGCCGATTACATCGACACCATCATGTCGCGCATCACTTTCCCCGGCTCACTGTTCATCGCCTTCATTGCTGTCATGCCGGCCCTCGCAGGTCTGCTCAACGTGCAGCAGGGCTTTGCACAGTTCTTCGGCGGCACCTCGCTGCTGATTCTCGTGGGTGTGGTCATCGACACGTTGCAGCAGATTCAGAGCCATCTGATGATGCGTCACTACGACGGTCTGCTGAACTCCGGCCATACACGTGGAAACGGTGTAGCTGCCTATTGATGATCGTCTGCAGATGAAGATTTATCTGAAGACAGAAGATGAGATTGAGCTGATGAGGCGGGCAAACCGGCTGGTAGGCCGGACGCTCGCCGAATTGGCGAAACATATCAAGCCCGGAGTGACCACGCTCCAGCTTGACAGGATTGCCGAAGAGTTTATAAGGGACAATGGCGCAATACCCACGTTCAAGAACTTTCCCAATCCTTACGGAGCTCCCTTTCCTGCAAGCATCTGCACCTCTGTCAATGACGTGGTGGTGCATGGTGTGCCCGACGACAAGACCGTCCTCCGCGACGGAGACATCATCTCCATCGACTGCGGAACGCTGCTTGAGGGCTTCAACGGCGACTCATGCTACACGTTCTGTGTGGGGGAGGTTAGCGAGGAGGTCAGGAATTTGCTGAAAACCACATACGACTCGCTCTACAAGGCCATCGAGGTGGCCACGGCAGGCAGTCATGTGGGCGACATCGGCAACACGGTCCAGGACTACTGCGAGGCAGAGGGTTATGGAGTGGTGAGGGAACTCACTGGGCATGGCATCGGCCAAAAGATGCACGAGGACCCTATGGTGCCCAACTACGGACGCCGGGGCAACGGGGTGATGCTGAAGGCGGGGATGTGCATAGCCATCGAGCCAATGATCACCATGGGCGACAGAAATATCTATATGATGCCCGACCGCTGGACCATCCGCACACGCGACGGCAAACCGGCTGCACACTACGAGCACACGATTGCCATTAGGCGCGGAGAGGCCGAAATCTTATCTTCATTTGACGAATTAGAATCAATAGTAGGAAAAATCAGTTAGAGTTTATGGCAAAACAAGCCGCAATTGAACAAGACGGAACCATTGTGGAGGCTCTTTCCAACGCCATGTTCCGAGTGGAACTGGAGAATGGATGCCCCATCACTGCCCACATTTCGGGCAAGATGAGAATGCACTACATCAAAATCTTACCTGGCGACAAGGTAAAGGTCGAGATGAGTCCTTATGACCTGACCAAAGGCAGGATTGTATTTAGATACAAATAATTTTTGTGAGATATGAAGACTAGAGCATCATTGAAGAAACGCACTCCCGAATGCAAGATCGTACGTCGCAAGGGTCGTCTTTTTGTGATCAACAAGAAGAACCCGAAGTATAAGCTTCGTCAGGGTTAAAAGGGTGCGACGGGCTGATGACAGCCCTCATTTGAAAATTTTCAATTTTAATTTTTTTTACAAGTAAAAATGGCAATAAGAATTGTTGGAGTAGATTTGCCCCAGAACAAGCGTGGCGAAATCGCATTGACCTATATCTACGGAATAGGTCGAAGTAGTTCAGCAAAGATATTGGACAAGGCAGGCGTGAGCCGCGACCTGAAAGTCAACGAGTGGTCTGACGATCAGGCAGCCAAAATCCGTGAGATTATCGGCGCTGAGTACAAAGTAGAAGGTGACCTCAGGTCGGAAATCCAGATGAACATCAAGCGTTTGATGGACATTGGCTGCTACAGGGGTGTCAGACACCGTAACGGTCTTCCGGTACGCGGACAGAGCACAAAGAACAATGCCCGCACCCGCAAAGGAAAGAAGAAGACTGTCGCTAACAAGAAAAAGGCTACTAAGTAATCAAGGAGGATTTAGTTTATGGCAAAGAAAACAGTCACTTCGAAGAAAAGAAACGTCAAGGTTGACGCACTCGGACAGCTTCATGTCCACAGCTCATTCAACAACATCATCGTGTCTCTGGCCAACAGCGAGGGTCAGGTCATCTCATGGTCTTCAGCCGGCAAGATGGGCTTCCGCGGTTCAAAGAAGAACACACCGTATGCTGCACAGATGGCAGCAGAGGACTGCGCCAAGGTGGCTTACGACCTTGGTCTGCGCAAAGTGAAGGCCTATGTGAAGGGTCCGGGCAACGGACGTGAGTCCGCTATCCGCGCCATCCATGGTGCCGGTATCGAGGTTATCGAGATCATTGATGTCACTCCGCTTCCCCACAACGGTTGCCGTCCTCCGAAGCGCCGTCGCGTCTAAAGCAATTATCCCGCCTGCCTGTGCCGTGTGGCATGGGTGAGCGGACAAAACAAGAAAAAGTATTATTTTTTTATTATGGCAAGATATATAGGACCGAAATCAAAAATCGCACGCCGTTTTGGAGAACCCATCTTCGGCGCTGACAAAGTTTTGTCCAGGAGAAACTTCCCTCCTGGACAGCATGGCAACAACCGTCGCCGCAAGCAGTCGGAGTATGCAGTCATGCTGGCAGAGAAGCAGATATGTTTGAGAAAGCAGCCAAGTCAGAGGGCATCACCGGTGAGGTGCTGCTTCAGAACCTTGAGAGTCGCCTCGACAATGTGGTGTTCCGCATGGGTATCGCTCCGACACGCGCTGCAGCACGCCAGCTCGTCGGCCACAAGCACATCGTGGTTGATGGACAGGTGGTGAATATTCCTTCATACTCGGTTAAGCCCGGCCAGGTGGTGGGCGTCCGCGAGAAGTCAAAGTCGCTTGAGGTGATTGAGGCTTCACTCGCTGGCTTCAACCACAGCAAATATGCCTGGATTGAGTGGGATGAGTCCTCAAAGAGCGGCAAGTTCCTCCACAAACCTGAGCGTGAAGCCATTCCTGAGAATATCAAGGAGCAGTTAATCGTTGAGTTGTACTCTAAATAATCATTAAATTAATGGCGATATTAGCATTTCAAAAACCCGACAAAGTCATTATGTTGGAGGCGAACGACAAGTTCGGCAAGTTCGAATTCCGTCCGCTCGAGCCTGGCTTTGGCGTCACGATTGGAAACGCCCTGAGGCGTATTCTCCTCTCGTCGTTGGAGGGCTTTGCCATCAACACCATCAAGATTGCAGGTGTTGAGCATGAGTTCTCTTCGGTGCCCGGAGTCAAGGAGGACGTCACCAACATTATCTTGAATCTCAAGCAAGTGAGGTTCAAGCAAGTAGTAGAAGAATTCGAGAACGAGAAGGTTAGTATCACCGTGGAGAATTCCACAGAATTCAAGGCAGGTGATATCACTAAGTATCTGACTGGATTTGAAGTGTTAAACCCAGATTTGGTGATTTGTCATTTAGATGTCAAAGCGTCCATGCAGTTGGACATCACGATCAACAAAGGCCGTGGCTATGTGCCCGCCGATGAGAACCGTGACTACTGCACCGACGTCAACGTAATTCCAATCGATTCTATCTACACTCCAATCCGCAATGTCAAATACGCTGTCGAGCCGTTCCGTGTCGAGCAGAAAACCGACTACGACAAACTCGTCATCGAAGTGACTACGGATGGTTCCATCCACCCGAAGGATGCGCTCAAGGAGGCAGCCAAAATCCTCATCCATCACTTTATGCTCTTCTCCGACGAGAAGATCACCCTGGAGAATCCCGACAATGTCACCAACCAGGAGTTTGATGAGGAGGTGCTCCATATGCGCCAGCTTCTCAAGACCAAGCTGACTGACATGAATCTGAGTGTGCGTGCGCTCAACTGCCTCAAGGCAGCTGACGTGGAGACACTCGGCGACCTTGTACAGTACAACAAGACCGACCTGCTGAAGTTCCGCAACTTCGGTAAGAAGTCGCTCTCCGAGCTTGACGACCTGCTTGAGAGCCTGAACCTTTCGTTTGGAACCGATATTTCAAAGTATCAACTTGACAAATAAAAACGAACAATGAGACACAATAAGAAATTCAACCATCTGAGCCGTACCGCTGACCATCGTCACGCGATGCTTGCCAACATGACGATTTCGCTGATTATGCACAAGCGAATCACTACGACTCTGGCCAAGGCAAAGGCACTCAGGAAATATGCTGAGCCGCTGATCAACCACTGCAAGGATGACTCCACTCATTCACGCCGTGTGGTGTTCAGCTACCTGCAGAACAAGGAAGCCCTCAAGGAACTCTTCGGCCCGGTGGCCGAGAAGGTGGGCGACCGTCCCGGTGGCTACACCCGCATCATCAAGCTGGGTCACCGTCTGGGCGACGCTTCCCCCACATGCTTCATCGAGCTGGTCGACTTCGACGACAACATGGCCAAGACTGCCAAGACTGGCAAGAAGACCCGCCGCAGCCGTCGCTCCGCAAAGGCAGAGGCTCCCGCAGCAGAGGTGGCAGAGGCTCCCGCAGCTGAGGAAAAAGCAGAGTAAGTACAACATCTCAATGATAAAAGTCCAGCCCAGGCTGGACTTTTTTTGTTGCCCTCATCTTGGCCGCAGCCCACAATTAGGGGTTTCCCTATTTGAATTTGGGGGATTCCCATTGCGCTGTTTCTTTTTTAGTAATAATTTTGCAGCGAAGTTAGAGAAATTATCACTATATTTGCAACAACAAAAACCTACGGATATGAGGAAAGTATTCATTTTATCAGTTTGTGCTGCCGTGCTTCTGAGCGGTTGTGGCACTTATGCAGGGTCTGGCGCCTTCACCGGTGCCCACTTCGGTTCGATTCTCGGTTCGGCTATTGGTGGCATTACTGATGGTCCTCGGGGCCATGATGTGGGTACGATTATCGGCATGGCAGGCGGAGCCGTGATTGGTGCTGCCATCGGCAGTGCGGCCGACGAGAACGCCCGCCGCGACCGCCATGAGCATTATGAGGCCATCCAGCGCCGCAAGGCGGCAGAGCAGCGCCAGAACGACCGTCGTGGAAACTACAATGAAGGTACTGGCTATGACAACGGCAACTATTATGATCCTACCAATAGCGGCGACGACCGTCTCTATGATTTCCAGAGCTCCGACTATACCGACAACTACAGCGCGTCGAGTCCGCGCAGCATGTCGCCTTCCACTTCCAGCATTGAGGAGGTCAGCTCGGGCTATTCCGTCAATACCGACCTTGTCATCCGCAACCCGCGTTTCGTCGATGGCAACCGCGATGGCCAAATCAACTCCAACGAGGTGTCTAAGGTCATCTTTGAGGTCTACAATGCCTCCAACCGCACACTCTACGACCTCCAGCCCACTGTGGTGGAGGCAACGGGCAGGCGCAACATCTTCATCTCGCCCTCAGTGCATGTGGAGAAGCTCGCTCCAGGCAAGGCCATCCGCTACACGGCAATGGTGAAGTCGGCAAAGATGAAGGATGGCACCGCCACCTTCTGCCTCTCCGTGCTGCAGGGCGGCCGTGCGATGTCGGATGTCACGGAGTTCACCATCAATACGGTAAGGTAAACCATTACTCTGCGGCTCCCGTCAGAGTACCCATTACAAAAAATCAGCCAACGGTAACCGCTGGCTGATTTTTTTGTTGTCCGACATGTCAGACATGTCAGACGTGTCAGACTCTTCCTATTTAAGAGGCTATACGATGCCCTGTGCCATCATGGCGTGTGCCACCTTCATGAATCCGGCGATGTTGGCGCCCTTCACATAGTTGATGTAGCCATTGGGCTCCTTGCCGTACTTCACACACTGCTCGTGGATGTTCGACATAATGGTGTGGAGCTTCTCGTCTACCTCGGCACCACTCCAGGAGAGCCTCATGGAGTTCTGCGTCATCTCCAGACCCGATGTGGCTACGCCGCCGGCGTTGACGGCCTTGCCCGGGGCGAAGAGCTGTCCTGCAGCAATGAATTTGTCGACAGCCTCTGCGGTGCATCCCATGTTCGACACCTCAGCCACACAGAGCGTCTTGTTGGCAAGCAGCATGTCGGCGTCGTCGCCGTTGAGCTCGTTCTGGGTGGCGCAGGGCAGTGCGATGTCCACCTTCACCTCCCATGGCTTGCGGCCCTCGTAGAAGGTGGCGCCTTCAAACTCCTCGGCATAGGGCTCGCACACGTCGTTGCCGCTGGCGCGGAGCTCCAGCAGATAGGCTATCTTCTCATCATCGAGTCCGGCGGGGTCATAGATATAGCCGTCGGGTCCCGAGATGGTCACCACTTTGGCGCCCAGTTCGGTAGCCTTCTTGGCGGCACCCCATGCCACGTTGCCGAATCCGCTGATGGCTACAGTCTTGCCCTTGATGTCGATGCCGTGCGTCTCGAGCATCTGATGCACGAAATAGAGGGCGCCGAAGCCGGTGGCCTCCGGACGGAGGATGGAGCCGCCCCATTCCAGGCCTTTTCCGGTGAGCACACCCTGATATTGGTGGGTCAGTTTCTTATACATGCCAAAAAGGTAGCCTATCTCACGTCCGCCTACACCGATGTCACCAGCCGGCACGTCCATGTCGGGACCGATCACCTTGTGCAGTTCGAGCATGAAAGCCTGGCAGAAACGCATCACCTCAGCATCGCTCTTTCCACGGATGGAGAAGTCGGAGCCACCTTTGCCGCCGCCCATGGGCAGTGTGGTGAGGGCGTTCTTGAATGTCTGCTCAAATCCGAGGAATTTCAGGATGGAGAGATTGACAGAGGGGTGGAAGCGCAGTCCGCCTTTGTAGGGGCCGATGGCGCTGTTGTATTGTACGCGGTAGCCCAGGTTCACCTGCACCTCTCCTTTGTCGTCTACCCAAGGCACGCGGAAAGTGAGGATACGCTCTGGTTCCACAAGGCGCTCGATGATTTTGGCTTTCTCAAATTCAGGGTGCTTGTTGTAGACTTCCTCCACAGAGAGCAGTACTTCTCTTACTGCCTGCAGGTACTCTGACTCGCCCGGATGCTTTTGCTCCAAGGCACGCATGATTTTTTCAACTTCCATAGTAATACGTTTTAGGTTGTCTTGTGTTGCAATATGATTTGATTAAAGGTGTCGCAAATTTATTGAATAAAAATTAATCTGCCAAATAATAAGTGAGGTTTTTTCAAAGACGTTGTTTTTTTGGCTTTTTGCTTTGCTTTTCATTCGTTTAATCGTAATTTTGCATATTGAAACCAGCATAATTATGGAGAATCACATACCACAGGAGTTCACGCAGTTTTATCTGAAAGACGTGTCGTTTGTCAACCTCATGACGCACCGTATCTTCAATGTGCTTATTGTCGCCAATCCCTACGATGCGTTCATGCTCGAGGACGACGGCCGTGTCGATGAGAAGATTTTCGACGAGTACATGCAGTTGGGCATGCGCTATCCACCTACGTTCACTCAGGTGTGTACCACAGAGGAGGCGCGCCATGTGCTCAGCACCACCGCCATCGACCTGGTCATCTGCATGCCTGGCAATGCCGACAACGATGCGTTCAGTGTGGCGCGCGACATCAAGGCTGAGTTTCCCCAACTGCCTTGTGTGGTGCTCACCCCCTTCTCCCATGGCATCACACGCCGCATCCAGGACGAGGATATGTCGATATTCGACTATGTCTTCTGCTGGTTGGGCGACACCAACCTCATCCTCTCCATCATCAAACTGCTGGAGGACAAGATGAACATCGAGCACGACATCAAGGAGGCGGGTGTCCAGATGATTCTGCTCGTCGAGGATGGCATCCGGTTCTACTCCTCGGTGCTGCCCAATCTCTACAGCTATATTCTTTTGCAGAGTCAGCGGTTCTCCACCGAGGCGCTCAACCCCCACGCCGCAGCCCAGCGCAAGCGTGGCCGTCCTAAAGTGGTGCTGGCACGTACCTATGAGGAGGCGATGGCCTTCTATGAGAAATATGCCGACAACACGCAGGGCATCATCAGCGACGTGCGGTTCCCCAAGGATGGTGTGAAGGACCCCGAGGCAGGCTTCAAACTTTTGCGCGAGATTCGGCGCCGCGATGAGTTCGTGCCGCTCATCATGCAGAGCGCGGAGGCGGAAAACGAGGCGAAGGCACTGGCTGAGGGCTTCCATTATGTGGACAAGAACTCAAAGAAGATGAACATCGACCTGCGCAAGTTGTTGGCTGAGCACCTGGGATTCGGCGACTTCATCTTCCGCGACCCGGTCACCAAGCATGAGGTGATGCGCGTGCGCAACCTGAAGGAACTGCAGGACAACATCTTCACCATTCCCCGTGAGTCGATGCTCTACCACATCTCACGCAACCATGTGAGCCGGTGGCTGTGCGCCCGTGCCATCTTCCCCGTGTCGCAGTTCCTCAAGACCGTCACCTGGCACAAGCTCAAGGATGTGGATGCCCACCGTCAGATTATCTTCGATGCCATCGTGCAATACCGTAAGATGAAGAATGTGGGCGTTGTGGCGGTGTTCGACCGGGGCAAGTACGACCGCTACGCCCATTTCGCCCGCATCGGCGAGGGCTCGCTCGGTGGGAAGGGTAGGGGACTGGCTTTCCTCGACAACATCATCAAGCGCCATCCGGAGTTCAATACATTCGACAATGCCACGGTGTCCATACCGAAGACCGTTGTGCTGTGCACGGACGTCTTCGACCAGTTCATGGATGCCAACAACCTCTATCAGATAGCGCTGAGCAATGCCTCCGATGAGGATATCCTCCGTCATTTCCTGCGTGCGCAGTTGCCCGACACGCTCATTGCCGACTTCTTCACCTTCTTCGAGGCGACGAAGTGTCCGATAGCGGTCCGCTCCTCCTCTTTGCTTGAGGATGCCCACTATCAGCCTTTTGCCGGCATCTACTCCACCTATATGATTCCTTATCTCGAGGATAAGTATGAGATGCTGCAGATGCTTGCCTGTGCCATCAAGGGTGTCTATGCGTCGGTCTACTACCGCGACTCCAAGGCTTACATGACCGCCACGAGCAATGTCATCGACTCCGAGAAGATGGCAGTCATTCTCCAGGAGGTGGTGGGCAACACCTATGGCACGCATTTCTATCCCAACATCAGTGGTGTGCTGCGCTCACTCAACTACTATCCCATCGGCGACGAGAAAGCGGAGGACGGCATCGCCAGTCTGGCGCTTGGCCTGGGCAAGTATATCGTCGATGGCGGACAGACACTGCGTGTGAGTCCCTACCATCCGCACCAGGTGTTGCAGACGAGTGAGATGGAGACGGCCCTGCGTGAGACGCAGACCCGCTTCTATGCCCTCGACATGGCGGCGACCACCCTCGACTTCCAGGTCGACGATGGCTTCAATATTCTCAAACTCCGTGTGAAGGAAGCCGACCGCGACCAGTCGCTCGACTTCATCGCCTCCACCTACGACCCCTACGACCAGATTATCCGCGACGGAATCTACGAGGGTGGGCGCAAGGTCATCTCATTCGCCGGGGTGCTCCAGCAGAATGTGTTCCCCTTCCCCGAAATCATGCAGATGGCAATGCGCTATGGCTCAGAGGGCATGCACCGTCCTGTGGAGATAGAGTTTGCCTGCAACATCCGCGACCGCCGCATCCTCGACTTCTACCTGTTGCAGGTGCGCCCCATCGTCGACTCGAAGCAGATGCTTGAGACTGACCTGTCCACCATCCCCGACGACGACTGTCTGTTGCGCTCCCATATGTCATTGGGGCATGGCATCAACGAAGATGTCTTCGACGTAGTGTATGTGAAGACCGACGAGAATTTTACGGCCTCCAACAACCCTGCCATCGCCTGTGAGATAGAGAAAATCAACCGCCGTTTCCTCGATGAGGGCAAGGGCTATGTCCTTGTGGGACCTGGTCGGTGGGGCTCCAGCGACTACTGGCTCGGTATCCCCGTGAAATGGCCGCACATCAGCGCCTCAAAACTGATTGTGGAGGCTGGACTGAAAAACTACCGCATCGACCCGAGCCAGGGCACGCATTTCTTCCAAAACCTCACCAGTTTCGGCGTGGGCTATTTCACAGTCAACACCTATACCGGCGAGGGCATCTGGCGCAAGGAGATGCTCGATGCCATGCCCGCTGTCGAGGAGACGGAGCATGTGCGTCACGTGCGTTTCGACCGTCCGCTGCGCATCATGATGGATGGTAAGAAACAAGAGGGTGTTGTCCTCTTCCCCAAATAAAATGGTAGTTTGTTTGCGGACACAAATATGAGTTTTTAGGTTGTTTGCGAACACAATAAATTGATTTAAATCAAGAATTGCACCAATTTTTGGAGAAAATCAATAAAAAACATGGAAATCACGATGCAATGCCTTAACTTTGCATCGTGTTTTTCATAGTATTAGATTTAAGGTTAACAAAGGTTGGAGTACGGCGGTACTCCTTTTTTTGTGCCTTGTTGTCTCCTCTTTGATAATATTGGAAGTCATTGTACACCTTGTAGAGGAATTTCTCGGCATCGTTTTCTTTGGCCCGTATGCCTAGTATGGTCTCCACCTTTTGTGCGAGTTGGTTGATGAGTTTTCCACGCTGTTGGGCGTTGTCGGAGTAGAGGAGATGCTCAATGACCTCAATCTGCCTAACCGAGAGATGGGTGGCCTCGGGGTAGGAGGGGGCGTAGCGATGGTCGGTGAACTCAAAAGACCTCAGGATATAAGGCCTCTGAGTCTTGGAGAGTTTGACGACAGTTGTTCCTGCGGCAAGGTCTCCCATCCGCTGGCAGTTTTTTGAGAAGACAATGGATACGATGCCAATCCCTAATCCGAAGTCGACAATATATAGAATCCACCTGAGAAAGAGAGCCATTTTCGAAGGTTTCGACCCGTCGAGGCACATCACCTTGATGCTCATGATGCTCTTGCCGATGGTCTGTCCATCGACAAATATCTCCATAAGAAGGGGGTAGCTTAGGACAATGAATGCTGAGAAAAACCCGAGCACGATACCTGCTGTATAATAAGTGGTACCGATGCTTGCGGTTATACCGAAAAGGATGGTGGAGGCGATGGTGAGGAAGATGGCATCGATGACCCATGCGAAGAAACGCTGCATGACGGTGGCCGCCGTCTGCTGGATGCGTACATACTGTCCTGTGATGATGTTGGTCCGTGCCATGCCTGTAGGGTGTTAGCCGTTGATAGTTTTTTCTCTATTGATACTTGCAAAAGTAAAGAACTTTCTTTAATTTTGCAAGTCAGTTAGGCAAAAAAAAGAAAAACATGCAGGAGGCAGTCTTTATCCGTCAGAACCTGAAGAAATGGCAGGCCATGGAAAATATGGCAGGCGACACGGTGTTCACCACTCCCGATGAGCTGGTGGAAGCCTACAATGAACTCACCTCCGACCTCGCCTTTGCACAGACACAGTATCCGGCATCACCGGTGACAGCCTATCTCAACGACCTCGCCCTCTCTCTGCATCGCGACCTCTACAGCCACAAGCATACCCCATGGTCACGGGTGGTCAGGTTCTGGACGCACGACATCCCCTTAAGTGTCTACGACGCCCGCTGGTGCCTGCTCCTCTCGCTGGCAATCTTCTTGGTGTTCATCATTATCGGTGCGTTGTCCACTTTTGGCGACCCCAATTTTCCCCGGGTCATCCTGGGCGACGACTACGTGGACATGACCTTGAGTAATATCGAGGCGGGCAACCCCATGGCGGTTTATGCCCAGGGAGATCAGGTATCCTCCTTCCTCGGCATCACATTCAACAATGTCTTGGTGGCGTTCATCACATATGTGACGGGATTGTTCACCAGTTTCGGCACAGGCTATTACCTTATGACCAACGGCATCATGGTGGGGTCGTTTGTCACCTTTTTCATCGTCCGCAAACTGTTTGTGGAGTCGATACTCGCCATCATGCTCCATGGCACGCTCGAGCTCTCCGCCATCGTCATCTCGGGTGGGGCAGGCATCATGTTGGGCAACGGATGGCTCTTCCCTGGCACCTACGGCCGTGTGCAGTCGTTCCTCCGAGCTGCCCAGCGCAGCGTCCGTGTGCTCATCTCCACCGTCCCCATCTTTATCATAGCTGGGTTTATTGAAGGGTTCTTCACCCGTTACACCTATGTCGGCGACGGCTTGCGCCTGCTGGTCATCTGCGCATCTGCGCTCTTCGTCGTCTATTATTATGTATTCTTGCCCATCAAACGCCACCGTGAAGCAGCAGCAAAATAGAATACCGCTCTACGAGGACCGTTCGGTGTCACAGTGCATCGAGGCGACCTTTGATTTCATGCGTGCCAACAGGCGTGTGTGGCTCAGGTCGGCATTCACCTTGTTCATGCCTGTCAGTGCGTTGCTTGGCTTGTCGGTACTGACTCTTTCTTCTGATGATTTGCCTTATGGCAGCAGCATTTTCGACTGGCTGTTTGAATGGGGACCGACTTACGACCTGTTTTTCAGGGTGATGGTGATAGTAGGCGTATGGATGACGTTCGTCCATGTCTATTCGCTGTTGGAGGCTTATGACAAGCATGGCGACGTCCTGAATGAGTTCACACAGCGGCAGATGTTGCCCTATTATCTGCTAAAGGCGAAACAGTCATGGTGGCTCGCTATCTTGCTTGCTGGCATTGCCTATTTTGTGTTAGACTCCGACAGTATTTTCCTGGCAGCCTTGGCGTTGATCTTGCTTGTCCCGTTGGCGCTGCTTCCCTCCATAGCCATCATTGAGAGATTGGGCGACATCCCAGCTTTGGTCAAGTCGTTGAGATTGGGGTTCCATGCGTGGTTCCAGCTGTTTTTCACCTTCATGCTCACCTTACTGTTCGGCTTCCTCATGGTGTCGGTCGTCACGCTGCCTTCTTTGATGTTGAGTGGATGGTTCAGTACCTTGGCTTATGGACTGGAGAAGAGCAACGGTATTACCCTTCTCTTTGCCTTTGGTTCTACCGCATTGGTCTATTTTGGCATGTACCTACTGGTGTCGATGGTACTCATGTCGTGTGCTTATGAGTACGGCACGGTGTCGGAGCGCATCGACGATGCGTCTCTGGAAAGTGAGATTGAACATTTTGAAGACCTTTAACCGACGAAGCCATGGCAGCGACACTCAACCATATCATGCAGGATGATTCTTTGGCAGCGCGTCTGTTCTATGGGCACGACTACAAGCGGTCGCTTGTCGGCGACTCCCTTGCCGAACCCGACACTTTCATGCAGGTGGATATGCAGAGGGAGGTGGAGAACATCAGTTTCTTTGATGAATTGGCCCGTTTCTTCGCATCGGTTCCATGGATTGTCTATGCCGTTATTGGAGTGCTGTTGCTGGCATTGCTGGCATGGTGGCTCATCCGTAGTGGCATGCTCGGCGATGGCTTCAGCCGTCCCGGCAGGGTGGAGTCCGACGAAGGTGACAATATCTACGACATCGACTATGAGGAGGAGACGAAAAAGGCTTTGCTTGCCGGTGACTATGCTGCATTGGTGAGGCTCATCTACCTTCGCACCTTGCGCACGCTCGACGAGGAGGGGCGCATTTCATGGCGCATCTACAAGACTCCTACGGAGTATGCCTACGAACTGCACCAGCCTGCTTTCCTTACCATGACAAGGCATTTCCTGCGTGTGCGCTATGGTAAGTTTGGTGCCTCCGAGGCCCTCTGCGAGGAGATGCGCGCCTTGCAGGCTGAGGTGGAGAAAGGAGGTGAGGCATGAAACGGAAGGTGATGATAGCACTGTTTGCCATTTCGGTGATGGCACTTGCCTGGCTTCTTCTCCCTCATGGTGAGCGGAATTTCATTTGGGATTCCGAATCACTGTTCCTACATGAGGATGATGAGCCTTTCGGCAGTGCGCTGTTCGACGAGATGGCAGAGAAGACCATGCCCAATGGCTATACCTATTTTCAAGGCAGCCTCGACGAATTGTTGGATTCTGAGGAGCGCCGCTCGTTGTTGCTGATATGCACTGACGTGCTATGGGATGAGGATGCTGCTGAGCGGATAGACAGTTTCGTCCGCAGCGGCAATAAACTGATGCTGGTATGCAACGAAAGCTATGGGTCGGATAAGTGCACTTGGATTCGCGACATCAATCATAAAAGATATTTCAGCAAGGGGGACCTCAAGGAAGTGCTGATGGGGCATCAGTCGCCCGATACACTGTATTGCACCAATGGCGACAGAATCCCCGTGCCCAAACCTTTGCTCACCTCATTCTATCCCTACAGTATAATGGCAAAGTATACCAGTTCCATCGGACCGGTGCTTAGCTATAAGAGGCTGAAGAAAAAGAGGGAAAAAGAAGCGAACACCGTCCTATATACATTTGATGGTGACACGGTGGCTGTACCTGATCCTTATGAGACCAATGATTCCTTGGTGATGGAATACACTGACAAAGAGGACTTTGAGTCTGCTGTCTCTTCTGCATGGGAATCGTGGAATGACTCGATGGGAGAAACTACCAACGAATACATATCCATGACTGTTGATGTGGGCAAGGGCAAGGTATATCTGGTGGCCAGCCCCCTATTGTTCACCAACTATGGAGTGCTCGACAGCAATATATCTAAGTTTGTGGGGTGGCAGCTGTCGCAGATTGCCGACCGTCCCGTGGTGAGGTTTCCCAAGACTTTGGTCAAACGCCGTTTGATGAATCGGGATGACGTGTCGTATGATTCTTCCTCACCTCTGTACTATATGCTCAATCACCCGCCGCTCAGGTGGGCCATCTATACCCTGCTCGTTGCCATCGTGCTGTTCATGCTGTTCACGGCTCGTCGTCGGCAGCGCCGCATACCCGTGGTCGACTTGCCACAAAACCGCAACTTGAGTTTCGTGCAATTGTTGGGCACCATCTATTACCGCCGTCACGACAATGCCGACTTGTTGCGTAAGAAATACACCTACTTCCGTGAGGAACTGCGCCGCTCCATGTTGCTCGATATCGGTGATGAGGCAGAAAATACTGTCCATAAGGTGCGGCTTGCACAGAAGACGGGTCTCGACGAGGCGTTTATCGCCAAGACACTTGATATGGTGAGCAAGTTGACTGCCGACCGTGTGTATGTGTCCGATGAGCAGTTGCAAGAGTGTATTGACCGGATGAATAAGATTATCAAAAACATATAAAAAAATCTCCTATGGAAGAAACCAACCCCAAACGCCTCGACTTGGAAGCGTTCAGCTCGAAAATGATGCTGGTGCGCCAGCAAATCGGTTCTGTGGTGGTGGGTCAGGAACAGACTGTTGACCTGCTGCTCACCTCGGTGCTCGCCGATGGCCATGTGCTGCTCGAGGGAGTGCCTGGTGTGGCGAAGACCCTGCTCGCACGCCTTCTTGCCCGCTTGGTCGACGCCCGCTTCAATCGTCTGCAGTTCACTCCCGACCTCATGCCCAGCGACGTACTGGGAACTTCTGTGTTCAACATGAGAGAGTCGGCTTTTGAGTTCCACAAAGGTCCCATTTTTGCCGACATTGTGTTGGTGGATGAAATCAACCGTGCTCCAGCCAAGACGCAGGCAGCCCTCTTCGAGGTGATGGAGGAGCGGCAGGCGACGGTCGACGGCACCACCTATCCCATGGACGAATTGTTCACCGTGGTCGCTACGCAGAACCCAGTGGAGCAGGAGGGTACCTACAAACTGCCAGAGGCGCAGCTCGACCGCTTCCTCATGAAGGTGACGGTGGGGTATCCTTCTCCCGAGCTCGAGACGCTCATCCTCAGACGTCATCATGAGAATGCACGGCTCACCCAACTGGAGGATATCCAACCTGTGCTCACCAAGGAAGAGTTGTTGGATTACCGCTCGCTGATGTCGAAGGTGGTGGTGGAGGACAGCCTCCTCCGCTATATGGTCGACATCATCCAACTCACCCGCAACAGCAAGGCGGTGTTCCTTGGCGCCTCGCCTCGTGCCGGTGTGGCCTTGCTCAAGGCTTCGAAGGCATATGCCCTGCTGCAGGGCCGCGACTTCGTGACGCCCGACGACATCAAGTTCGTCGCACCTTCCGTCCTCCAGCACCGTCTGATTCTCACCGCAGAGGCAGAGATGGAAGGCTATAATGCCGTACGCCTCGTCACTTCGCTCATCGACCAAGTGGAGGTGCCCAAATAATCGCACATGTTTCTCGCCCGACGATTCTATATAGCAATGGCGGCCGTTGCCTTCGTCCTGGCTTCTGGCGTGCTCTATGCCCCACTGTTCTGGTTGGGGCAGGTGCTGCTGTTGCTCCTTGCCGTGGTTTTGGCTGCCGATGTGGTGGTGCTGTGGTCATTGCCGGAAGTTTCTGCCGAGCGCTTCTGCTCTGACCGGTTCTCCTTAGGCGATGACAATGAGGTGACATTGCGTCTGACCAACAGGTCATCGCTGCGGCTGCGCCTGACGATAATTGATGAGTTGCCGGCACAGTTGCAGGAGCGCCACTTCTCGCTCCCCGCCATAGTGAATGCAAATTCGAAGACCGATGTCGCCTATCATGTGCGGCCCACCATGCGTGGCGTCTATGCCTTCGGTCATGTGCTCGTCTATGCTGCCACTTCCCTCGGACTGGTTGAGCGCCGTCATCGGTGCGCTGAGCCGTGCGAGGTGAAAGTGTATCCCTCATATCTCATGCTCCGCAGGTTAGAACTGATGGCGGCCACCGACAACTTGATGGAGATAGGTGTCAAGAAGGTGCGGCAGGTAGGCAACAATACCGAGTTTGAGCAGATACGCGACTATGTGCAGGGCGACGACTACCGCACCATCAACTGGAAGGCGAGTGCCCGCCGCACCCATCTCATGGTCAATGTCTATCAGGACGAACGGGCGCAGCAGGTGTTCTCCGTCATCGACAAGGGGCGTCTCATGCAGCAGAGCCATGAGGGGATGACGCTCCTCGACCATGCCATCAATGCCTCGCTCGTGCTCTCCTATGTGGTCATCAACCGGCAGGACAAGGCGGGCATCATCACGTTTGCCGACCATTTCGGGTCGTTTGTTCCTGCCGAGCGTCAATCGTCGCAGATGCAGCGCATCCTGGAATGCCTCTATTCTCAACAGACCACTTTTGGAGATTCTGACTATTCCACTCTCACACCTATCATCAACCGTTTGGTGGGAAGGCGAAGTTTCATGATGCTCTACACCAACTTCACCGATTTCGGTTGCTTGTCGCGCCAACTGCCTTATTTGAAATTGCTCAACCAGCGCCACCGCCTGTTGGTCGTCTTTTTCGAGGATGACGAACTCTCTGCCTATGCTGCCACTCCCGCCCGGGGTGGTGAGGAGTACTACCAGCATGTCATCGCTGAGAAACTCATCTATGAGCGTCGCCTGATTGTCAATACGCTGAGGCAGAACGGCATATTCAGCCTCCTGACCTCGCCGAAAAGCCTCTCTGTCGATGTCATCAACAAGTATTTGGAGATGAAGTCAAGGCATCTGCTTGCTTGATGTATGTCAAATAATTGTGCTTTTTACACTTTTTAATAGGCAAAAACTTGCATCAAAAGGAAAAATGCCTTAACTTTGCATCGTGTTTTTCATAGTATTAGATTTAA
This sequence comes from uncultured Prevotellaceae bacterium, assembly GCA_902767775.1. Lineage (GTDB taxonomy): Bacteria > Bacteroidota > Bacteroidia > Bacteroidales > Bacteroidaceae > Prevotella. The sequence goes on from CACXIP010000022.1 coordinate 127,568, forward strand.
GGTTAACAAAGGTTGGAGTACGGCGGTACTCCTTTTTTTTGTCCCTACCCCCAAACAGGTTGCTTGATTCTTCTCGCTCCACTGGAAAAACTTGTTTGAAGCCGTAATCCTCTTGCTGTTTTAAAAAATTTTTTAAAAATTCTTGCCTATTTTAATTAATTTTTGTAAATTTGCACAATCAAAGTGGAAATTTTCTAATCATCAATAAAAGGATAATAATATGAAGAAGTATTTGGCAGAGTTGGTGGGTACATTCACACTCACCTTCTTGGGCTGCGGCACTGCTGTAGCTTTGGGTTGCGGTACTGACACGGCTTCTGTGGTGGGCACCGCTATTGCTTTCGGCCTCTCTGTGGTTGCCATGGCTTACACCATTGGCGGCATTTCCGGATGCCATATCAATCCCGCCATCACGCTTGGCGTCTTCCTCAGTGGCCGCATGAGCGCCAAAGACTGCGGCATGTATATGCTCTTCCAGGTGATAGGTGCCATCATTGCAGCTGCTGCTTTGGCTGGCATAGTAGGTTCCGCAGTAGGCGATCCCTTCATCACCACACATACGGGAGCCAACGCCTGCAGTTATGGGGTGACCAACGGATTGGTCGTGGAGATTGTGCTCACCATGCTGTTTGTGCTGGTGGTGCTGGGTGCTACGTCCAAAACCAATGGTGCAACCAACAATTTCGCAGGCCTTGCCATCGGTCTGTCGCTCATCCTTATCCACTTGGTGGGTATCCATTTCACGGGTACGTCGGTCAATCCGGCCCGCTCCATCGGTCCAGCCATCTTCGAGGGCGGCCAGGCGCTCAACGAACTTTGGGTGTTCATCATCGGTCCGTTGGTGGGTGGTGCATTGGCAGCGCTCATCTGGAGGGTCATAGATACCAATGAGGATTAAAGATGAAAGATGAAAGATTAAAGATGAAATATTAAAAATTTAGATTGTAATATTGATAGATGAAGGATGAAGGTTTTGTCTTGGTGGCAAACTTTCATCCTTCATCTTTTTTGTTTTTTTGCCAACTGAATTTTGCAATTACTCCTCTTGTCTGTGTGTCATAGTGTGAAGTGGCTGTTTCTGTTGGGGACAAAGGTAAAAAAAGCATGAAAACCTTTGTTTTCACCATTAAAAATGCTAATTTTGCACTCAGTTTTAAAAGACAGTTTTTCACAGTTAATATTTTCAACTATGGTAAGTTACAAACAATTAGGTCTTGTCAACACCCGTGAGATGTTTGCCAGGGCCATCAATGGCGGCTATGCCATCCCCGCGTTCAACTTCAACAACATGGAGCAACTCCAGGCCATCATCAAGGCTTCGGTGGAAACCCCTCCAGGTGTCTAAAGGTGCACGCAACTATGCCAACCAGACCCTCCTGCAGTACATGGCACAGGGTGCTGTGGAGTATGCCAAGGAGTTGGGTTGCAAGCATCCCGAAATCGTGCTTCACCTCGACCATGGCGACAGCTTCGAGACCTGCAAGAGCTGTGTCGACATGGGCTTCTCGTCTGTGATGATCGACGGTTCGGCTCTTCCCTACGAGGAGAACATCGCCCTGACCAAGAAGGTGGTGGAGTATGCACATCAGTTTGATGTCACCGTAGAGGGTGAGCTGGGTGTGCTCGCTGGTGTTGAGGACGAGGTTGTGGCAGAGGAGTCGCACTATACCAAACCTGAGGAGGTGATTGACTTCGTGAGCCGCACAGGAGTTGACTCACTGGCCATCTCCATCGGTACCTCACACGGTGCCTATAAGTTCAAGCCCGAGCAGTGCACTGTTGACCCGAAGACAGGTCGCCTGGTGCCCCCGCCACTCGCTTTCGACGTGCTCGACGCCATCATGGTGAAGCTCCCCGGTTTCCCCATCGTGCTCCATGGCTCTTCTTCAGTTCCCCAGGAGTATGTTGACATCATCAACCAGTATGGTGGCAAACTGCCCAATGCAGTGGGTATCCCCGAGGAGCAGCTCCGCAAGGCTTCTGAGAGCGCTGTCTGCAAGATCAATATCGACTCCGACTCACGTCTGGCCTTCACTGCCGCTGTCCGCAAGACTTTGGCAGAGAAACCCGGTGAGTTTGACCCGCGCAAGTTCTGTGGTCCCGCACGCGACGAGATGGAGAAGATGTACAAGCACAAGATTATCGAGGTGCTTGGCTCAGACAACAAACTGGCACAGCTCGACTAATTGCGAGTTTCAACCTGATATCAAAGGGCAGCAGAGTCACTTCTGCTGCTCTTTTTTTGATTGCACGACCTGTCGGACAGGTCGGACTAGCCGGGACTGCTCTTGGACTAAAATTTAAAAATCGTTAAATAATTGTGCCAAGCCATTGTGCTTTAAAATTAAAATAATACCTTTGCGATATCAAAATGATATCATTATTATCAACTCATTTAATTATAAGCAAAATGGAAAAGAAAACAGAATTTTCATTCTCAGGAAGTGCCTTCAATGGTTTTCTGATGTTGTTTGTCAACCTGGCAGTTCTTATCTTGTCTATCGTTGGCATCATATACAGCATTATCATGCTTGATGACAGCAATGGTGCTCGTGGTGGCTGGTTGCTTGGCGCTTGTGGCCTGTTGCTGCTTATCAACATCATCTGCTGGTGTGGATTCTTGATGCTCGAGCCCAATGAGGCACGTGTGCTTACCTGGTTCGGCAAATACAGCGGTACGTTCACCCGTACCGGTTTCTTCTGGGTCAACCCCTTCTACAGCGCAAAGAAATTGTCGCTGCGTGCCCGCAACCTTGATGCAGAACCCATCAAGGTGAACGACAAGACCGGTAACCCTGTGATGATTGGCCTGGTGCTGGTGTGGAAACTGAAGGACACCTATAAGGCCATGTTCGAGGTCGACTCACAGACGATGGCCAGTTCGCCCACAGAAATCGGTGGCAGTGCCAAGAGCATCATGAACGCTCTGGAGAAGTTTGTGCGCGTGCAGAGTGATGCCGCCCTCCGTCAGGTGGCTGGTCAGTATGCCTACGATGATGATGATGCACAGACCAATGAGCCTACCCTGCGCTCGAGTGCTGATGAAATCAATGAGCAGCTGGAGCAGAAGCTCGACGAGCGCCTGGCACTGGCTGGTATAGAGGTGGTAGAGGCACGTATCAACTATCTCGCTTATGCTCCGGAGATTGCTGCCGTGATGTTGCGCCGCCAGCAGGCAACGGCCATCATCACCGCCCGTGAGAAGATTGTCGAGGGCGCCGTGTCGATGGTGAAGATGGCACTGCAGAAACTCTCTGACGAGGATGTGGTGGAACTGGACGACGACAAGAAAGCTGCTATGGTGAGCAACCTGATGGTGGTGCTCTGCGGCGATGAGTCTGCACAGCCTGTCGTAAATACCGGGACACTCAACCACTAAAACAACTTTCTTTCCATGCAATCAGGAGTAATGGCTTAACTTCAGAGCGAAGCGATAGCTTCTTTAACTACCTGAAAGTAGAGCATATGCGAAACTTGAAATAATAATTGTCATGGCAAAAAAAACGTCCACAACCAAGAGTTTCATTCTTCGTGTCGACAGCGACACGATGAATGCCATTGAGGCATGGGCCGCCGATGAGTTCCGCTCCACCAACGGACAGTTGCAGTGGATTATCACCGAGGCGCTGCGCAAGGCTGGACGTCTGCCCAAGAAACGAACGGAGAAGACCGCAGAGGAGGAATAAGATATGAATTTGTTCAGATTGAAGTTTTTCAGACTATTCAGGTCGGGGTGTGATGACGTGAAGCACGTCAGGATGGGGCGCACGATGGAAAGTACCATCTTTGAGCTGGTGGCGCTTGTCTTGGTCGTTACCATGTTGGTTTTGGCCGTCATCATGTATTTCAATGCTCCGGAGACTATCCCCACCCATTTCGATGCGGCTGGTCATCCCAACAATGAGGGCAGCCGTCTGACCTTGCTCATCATGGCTGGTGTTGGCTCCATCCTGACGGTTTTGCTGATGGCGGGTGCATATGTGCCTACAGGTGTCATCAACCCACCACCTAATTTGGAAACCCCGAGACAGTATGTGCTGGCCAGCCGCATGGTGCGCGTCCTCGCGCTGCTGGTGTGCTTGCTGTTCATCTGTGTCATCTTGATGATGTGCTATCCCACCGCTGGGTGTGGCATTCCCTTGATTATCTTGGTGATATTGATTGCCTTGACCCCTATCGTTTTTGCCATCTTCATTAGGAGAGCACGCAAGCGATAGACATAACAGATTGGCCCAAACTTCTTTCAGGAAACACGAAAGAGATGTTTTTCTGCTAAAAATTTGGCAGAAAGCAAAAAAAGCAGTACCTTTGCACCGCTTTTTTGCGTAACCGATGACAGGAAGAAGAGTTGCCTAGTTATGTTGCGCTGGAAGACAGGTCATTTAATCAATCAATCACAATGGATTTAATCAAGGTTGCTGAACAAGCATTTGCAACTAACAATGCCGAGCAGGCAAAGGCCGCTGGCAAGAAATTCGACGAGTTCCATCCTGGTGACACCGTCACTGTAGCCTACAAGATCATCGAGGGTAACAAGGAGCGTATCCAGCTCTACCGTGGTGTGGTTATCCGCATCTCCGGTCATGGAGACAAGAAGCGCTTCACCGTCCGCAAGATGTCTGGCACCGTGGGTGTCGAGCGTATCTTCCCCATCGAGTCGCCCAACATCGACAGCATCGAGGTCAACAAGCGTGGTAAGGTGCGCCGTGCAAAGCTTTACTACCTGCGCAAGCTCACAGGCAAGAAGGCCCGCATCAAGGAGAAGTTTACTGCTCCCAAAGCACAGGATTAAGTGAAATAAAGGGGTTTCATGCACTGAAACCTCTTTTTTCTTTTTGACAACAAAGGTCCGACAAGCAATAATACCCCAAAACATCACATCACAATGAAAGAACTTGCATTGAAATACGGTTGCAACCCCAACCAGAAGCCGTCGCGCATCTTTATGATAGAAGGTGAGCTGCCCCTTGAGGTGCTCAACGGACGGCCGGGATACATCAATTTCCTCGACGCACTCAACAGCTGGCAGCTCGTTCGCGAGCTCAAGGCTGCCACAGGTCTGCCCTCCGCTGCCAGTTTCAAGCATGTGTCGCCTGCCGGCGCCGCTGTAGGACTGCCGTTGAGCGATACACTCCGACGCATCTATTTCGTCGATGACATCGAGGGTGAGATGTCGCCCATCGCTTGTGCTTACGCCAGGGCGAGGGGAGCCGACCGAATGAGCAGTTACGGTGACTTCGTGGCACTCAGCGATACCTGCGATGCCATGACGGCTACGCTGCTCAAGCGCGAGGTATCAGATGGCGTCATCGCTCCTGGTTACACCCCTGAGGCATTGGAGATTCTCCGTGCCAAGCGCAAGGGTACTTACAACGTCATCCAGATAGACCCAGACTACCGTCCCGAACCCATAGAGCGCAAGCAGGTGTTCGGCATCACCTTTGAGCAGGGGCGCAATGAGATTGACCTCAACGACCCTGCGCTCTTCGCCAATATCCCCACACAGAACAAGACGTTCACCGATGAGGCACGCCGCGACTTGGTCATCGCACTCATCACCCTGAAATACACGCAGAGCAACAGCGTATGCTATGTGAAGGACGGACAGGCAATCGGTATCGGTGCAGGTCAGCAGAGCCGTATCCACTGCACACGTCTGGCAGGCAACAAGGCAGACATCTGGTGGCTCCGCCAGCATCCGAAGGTGATGGCGCTGCCTTTCGTTCCGGGTATCCGCCGCGCCGACCGCGACAACACCATCGATGTGTATATCAGCGAGGACCACGACGATGTGCTTTGCGACGGCACCTGGCAGCAGTTCTTCACCGAGCGTCCTGAGGTGCTCACCATGGAGGAGAAAAAGGCATGGATAGCTCAGAACACGAAAGTGGCGCTTGGCAGCGATGCTTTCTTCCCCTTTGGCGACAATATCGAGCGTGCCCACAAGAGCGGTGTGGAATATATCGCACAGGCTGGTGGTTCAGTGCGCGACGACCATGTCATCGCTACCTGCGACAAGTATGGCATCGCCATGGCGTTCACCGGTGTGAGGCTCTTCCATCATTGATTTTTCCGACTATGAGCAATGGAGTGGATATTGATGCCATCATTGAGGGCGGCATCGTTTGGGGCCGAGGCGGTGGCGGCGACAAGGGCAAGGATGACGGCAAAGGCAAGGTGAGGACAAAAGCCAAGAAAAAAGCTTATATCACCGGTGCCCATGGCAGTGGCAGTGCGCGTCAGAAAGCCAAATACCGCGAGCAGAGGGCAAAAAGGAAAAAATAATTCGAATTATTTTTGGATTATTTTTGGATGAAGGATGAAGGATGAAAGATGAAGGTTTGATAGTAATGCAAATAATCTTTCATCCTTCATCTTTCATCCTTCATCCTTTATTTAAAACGATGCCGGTAAAGATACGCCCGGAGTTGATTCCGAGACGACGGGCGGAGAAGAAACGGTCTGCATGGGTGTAGGTGCAGATGCCAGCGATATGGATGGCGTCGGCACCTACACCCATTTTTATGAGTGACAGACGGTTGGCTTCCCATAGGTCGATATGCCATTTGGCATATCGGCGGGCGATGCACCCCATGTCAAAGCCTGCTGCCGAGAAAGATTCATATACCTCATCACCCACCTCAAAACATTCCAATGATATGCCTGGGCCGATGACGGCCTTCAGCTGTGACGCATGGGTGCCGTAGGTTGCCATCATTGCCTCAACGGCTTTCTCTGCGATGCGCGCCACGGTGCCGCGCCATCCGGCATGGATGGCGGCACAGGCATGATGTTCGGCATCATACAGAAGCACGGGAATGCAGTCTGCGGTGGACACGCCGATGCAGATGCCCGCAGCATCAGTCATCACGGCATCCACACCCTCCAGTATCTGTGCCCGTTCTTGTGATGGCAGCGAGGGCCAATTGGCATTGATTTGCCTGACCTCAGTGCCGTGCACCTGATGGGGGTATGCGAGGTGGTTGCCGTCGATGCCCAGCAGTTGGCAAAGCGCATAACAATTGGCGGCGATGGCTTGCTCGTCGTCGCCGCAATAGTGGTTGATGTTGAATTCAGCATAGTTTCCCTTGCTCACACCGCCTTTCCGTGTGCTGCTGAATGCCGTCACACCATCGCCTAAGTCATAGTGGAGCAGGGTAGGGCGGTCGCTATGTGGGCTGTCGTCGGTCATGGCTGCTCGTCGTCGTACTCAAAATCATCGAGGTCCTCGATGTCTTCCTCATCAACGAACACAATCTCGTCGTCCTCACCCTCGGCAGTCATCTCCAAGAGGAATTTCGACAGGTCCTTGTCGCGGTGGACGAGTGTGTCCTCCGCCGTAATGGTCTGCAACTTGTTGCTCTCGCTGTTGAGTTCGCGCCACAGCACGTTCTTCAGTTCCTCCAGTCCAAAACCGGTGACGGAGGAGATGAACACCGCCTCCACGTCGGTGGGCAGGGTGTCGCGCAGCATCTCCATCAGTTCGTCATCGAGCAGGTCGCATTTCGTCACTGCCAGCACGCGGTGCTTGTCGAGCATCTCGGGATTGAAGTTCTCCAATTCATGCAACAGCACCTCATACTCATGGCGGATGTCGTCGGTATCGCCGGGCACCATGAAGAGCAGCAGTGAGTTGCGCTCGATATGCCGCAGGAAGCGCAGGCCCAGTCCCTTGCCCTCGCTCGCTCCCTCGATGATGCCGGGGATATCGGCCATGACAAATGACTGCTTGTCGTGGTAGCCCACGATGCCGAGCGACGGTTCCAACGTGGTAAATGGATAGTTGGCAATCTTGGGACGTGCGCTCGACAGCGATGAGAGTAGTGTCGACTTCCCTGCGTTGGGGAAGCCCACCAGTCCCACGTCGGCGAGTAGTTTCAGCTCAAGGATGACGGTCATCTCCTGCATCGGCTCACCAGGTTGGGCATAGCGTGGCGCCTGGTTGGTGGCAGAGCGGAACTGGAAATTGCCCAGTCCGCCCCTGCCGCCCTTGAGCAGGCATACCACCTGTCCGTCGTAGGAGATGTCGCAGACATATTTGCCTGTCTCGGCATCATAGACGACGGTGCCGCAGGGCACATCGATATATTCGTCCTTGCCCTTCGTGCCGTGGCATTTGTCTTTGCCGCCGTTGCCACCATGTTGCGCAAAGATATGCCGTTGGTATTTCAGGTGGAGCAGTGTCCAGTAGTTGTGGTTGCCGCGTAGGAAGACGCTGCCCCCGTCGCCCCCGTCGCCCCCGTCGGGTCCGCCGTTGGGGTTGTATTTGACGTGGCGAAGGTGCATGGAACCTCTTCCGCCCTTGCCGGAGCGGCAGCATATCTTCACATAGTCAACGAAATTCGACTCCATCGTCTATAGTGCGTCTACGACCTGGCAGATGTCGCCAAAGATGCGGTCGAGTTCGCCCAGACCATTGATTTGATGGCGGATGCCGTCGTTCTCATACCATTCGATGAGCGGCGATGTCTGGCTGTGGTACACGTCGAGGCGCTTCTTGATGGTCTCCGCGTTGTCGTCGCTGCGGCCGCTCTCCTCGCCGCGCTTGATGAGGCGTGCCATCAGCTCGTCCTCGGGCACGTCGAGCTCTATCATGGCAGCCACCTTGTGACCGCGGTCGGCGAGCATCTTCTTCAGTGCCTCTGCCTGGGGAACGGTGCGGGGGAATCCATCGAAAATCACGCCCCTGTGGTCGGGTCCGTAGGTGTCATACACGCCGGCAAGCATGTCCACAATCAGACTGTCGGGCACGAGCATGCCATCGTCGATGTATTGCTTGGCTATCTTGCCCAGTTCGGTACCATTCTTGATTTCTGCGCGGAGCACGTCGCCCGTTGAGATGTGGTTGAGCCCATACTTTTTGATGAGCAGGTCGCTCTGGGTGCCTTTGCCGGAACCGGGAGCGCCGAAAATTACGATATTCTTCATAGTTGTTTGTTTGGGTGTTTCGTTTTCTGGCACCAGCGTGTAGATGTCGCGCAGTCCGCGTCCCTGCTGGTTGTAGTCAAGGCCGTAGCCTAAGATGAAGTCGTTGGGGATGCGCATCGCTACATATCTGATGTCGATGTCCACCGTCAGACGGTCGGGCTTGAGCAGCAGGGTGCACACATGCACCGACTCTGGGTTGCGTGTGCCAAGCGACTCCATCATCTGCTGGATGGTGAGTCCCGTCTCGACGATGTCCTCCACGATGATGACGGTGCGGCCGGCGAGATTCTCATTGATGCCGATGACCTCGGTCACCTTGCCCGACGACGTGGTGCCCTGATAGGAGGCCAGTTTCACAAAGGATATCTCACAGGGGATGGTGATGCGCCGTATCAGGTCGGCTGCGAAGATGAACGCTCCATTGAGCACGGCGAGGAAAATGGGGTTTTTGCCTGCCATGTCGCGGTTGATCTGCTCTGCTACGGCATCCACTCTCTTCAGCACCTCTTCCTCTGGGATGGAGATGCCGAATTTCTTGTCCAACACTTGAATGATGTCCATAGATTTGTGTTCTTGAGTCTTTCTGATTGTAGTGTAAATTATAGTGCAAATTTAGTAAAAATATGGGAAACAATGATGATATGTTGGCTTTATTTTTGTAATTTTGCATCGATATGAAGATATTTACAGGCACTCAAATTCAAGAGCTCGACAAATATACGATTGAGCATGAGCCCATTAAGTCCATCGACTTGATGGAGCGGGCAGCAAGGGCACTGACAAAGGCCATCACTGCCGAATGCAGTACAGAAGTTAAAATGGTGGTGTTTGCCGGACCAGGCAACAACGGTGGCGATGCTCTCGCCGTCTCACGCATGTTGGCCGACCGCGGTTACGACATCTCAGTCTTCCTTTTCAACACCAAGGGAAAACTGTCGGAGGACTGTGCGGAGAACCGCAAGCGCGCCCTCGAGAACAAGAACATCAAGAACTTTATCGAGGTGACCAAGGAGTTTGACCCGCCTGCCCTCACTGAGGAGACAGTGGTCATCGACGGCCTCTTCGGAACAGGACTGGCCAAACCTCTCGAGAGCGGTTATGCCTCGCTGGTGAAGTACATCAACCAAGCGCCGTGTCGTGTCATCAGCATAGACATGCCGTCGGGACTGCTGGCAGAATGCAACACCTACAACATACAGGCTCACATCATCCGGGCAGACCTGACCCTCACCCTCCACACCAAGAAACTGGCATTTCTCTTCGCCGACAACCAGCAGTATATCGGTCGGCTGAAGGTGCTCGACATCGGACTGTCGGAGGAATACATACGCAAGACCAGCGCCTCATACACCATGCAGGAGATTCAGGATCTGCGCCCCTTGCTGCTGCACCGGCCGGAATTCTCCCACAAGGGTAACATGGGACATGCACTGCTCATCGCAGGCAGCTACGGCATGGCGGGAGCGGCGATACTGGCGGCCAAGTCGTGCCTCCGCTCTGGAGTGGGCAAACTTACCGTCCACACGCCCAAGAAAAACTGCGAGGTGATGCAGATAGCTGTGCCTGAAGCAGTTGTACAGGTCGACCATGAGGACACCTATTTCTCCGATGCTGTCGCTGCCGATGGGTTCGATGCCTTGGGCATTGGTCCAGGATTGGGGCAGGAAGAGGGCACTGCCATCGCGCTCATTGCCCAACTGAGGCGCACCAACGCGCCCATCGTGGTGGATGCCGATGCACTTAATATCCTGGCCAACCACAGGACATGGATGCAGCAACTGCCCAAAAACATCATCTTGACACCCCATCCGAAGGAGTTTGACAGACTGAGCGGCTCACGCAGCAGCGATGACTACGAGCGGCTGATGAAGGCCGTCGATATGTCGGTGCGACTGCAGGTGTATATCATCCTCAAAGGACATTACTCGGCACTTTGCCTGCCAGACGGGAAGGTTGTCTTCAACACGACGGGCAATGCGGGCATGGCGACAGCAGGGTCGGGCGATGTGCTCACCGGCATCATCACAGGACTGCTGGCAAGGGGATACCATCAGCGTGAGGCATGCCTGCTGGGTATGTATTTGCATGGTTTGGCAGGTGACCTCGCCGTGCACGAGAAGGGGAAGGAATGCCTCATCGCCGGCGACCTCATCGACTACCTTCCTGAGGCGTTCAGGGCACTGTATTATGAGAGATGAAGGATGAGAGATGAAAGATGAAGGTTTGAAACCTTTGTGTAGATGTTGTTCTCTGTAGGGATGCGATTCTCGCATCCGTATCAATAAAAACACCGATATACTAGGATGATGATGAAAAATACAATCAAGACCATGGTGCTGCTGGCCGTGCTGCTGGCTTTCACATCATGTACCACGCATTACACGGTCAGTCAGGTGGAGCGTACCCGCCTGCTGGTAGACCAGAAGTATGACAGACCCATGACCGACGACATAAGCAACTTCATCAAGCCCTTCAAGGCGAAGGTGGACGAACTCATGTCTCCCGTCCTTGGGAAGGCTGCTCACCCACTGCAGGCCTACCGGCCGGAGAGTCCTCTCAGCAACCTGATGCCTGACGTTTTCGTGTGGGCAGGAAAATTCTATAATGAGAAGCCTGATTTCGGCATTTACAACATGGGAGGCATCCGTGCCTCGCTCGCCCAGGGCGACATCACCATCGGCGATGTCTTCGAGGTAGCTCCTTTTGAGAACAGAATATGCTTCATTACCCTCAGCGGTGAGAAGGTCAAAGAACTGATGGAGCAGATATGTTTCCGCAAGGGGGAGGGCATCAGCCGGGAGGTGCACATCACCGCTACGCCCGACGGCAAGCTCATCAAAGCGACCATCGGAGGCAAGGAGATTGACCCTAACGCGCAGTACCGTATCGCCACTGTCGACTATGTGTCGCATGGCAACGACCGCATGACGGCGTTCAAGAGCGGAACCGAACGACGTGAACTGACGGGTGAAGATGACCTGGCACGCGCCGTCTTGATGAAATACATCAAGGAGAAGACAGCCAACGGACAGTTGGTGGAAAGCCAGATTGAAGGACGTTATACAGTGGAGGAATAGGACATGATGAGAAAAGCATTTTTCACCCTGCTGGCAGTGGCCGCCATGACTGCAGCCCAAGCCCAGCAAAAGGAGTTGGTGATACTCCATACCAATGACACGCACAGCACCATCATGCCGCTCAGTCCCAACCTGGCGGACACGGCAGTGGCAGGAAGGGGCGGGTTCTTGCGCCGACTGGAGCTCTTGCGTCAGCAGCGTGAGCAGCACCCCGACTTGCTCTACTTCGACAGTGGTGACTTCTCGCAAGGCTCACCCTACTACACCTTGTTCCGAGGTGATGTGGAGGTGGGGCTGATGAACCGCATGGGCATCGATGCCGCCACCATAGGCAACCATGAGTTTGACTTCGGCATGGAAAACATGGCAAGGCTTTTCCGCATGGCCAACTTCCCCATCGTCTGCTCCAATTATGACTTCACAGGAACACCGCTGGAGGGATTGGTCAAACCCTATGTCATCATCAAGCGCAATGGGGTGAAGATAGGCGTGTTTGGCCTCGCACCTAAGCTCGATGGACTGGTGGAGAAGGCCAACTGCGAGGGCATCGTGTTCCTCGACCCGGTGAAGAAGGCACTGGAGATGGCGACTTTCCTGAAAAAGAAGAAGAAATGCGATATGGTGATTTGCATCTCTCACTTAGGGTGGGACATTGACCTCGACGACGACGTTGAGATGGAACAGGGCTCACGCTATATCGACTTGGTGCTGGGTGGTCACTCGCACACCTATTTCACTGAACTGCGCTATGAGAAAGACCTCGACGGGCGCAGCGTCCCCACCGACCAAAATGGCAAGCATGGCATCTGGATAGGAAAGATGACGGTGAAGTTGAACAAATAAAAAATGCGGTCCTGGGGAATCCCAGGACCGCAACCTCCTTGTATGTTCTTACTTAAGGAAGGCTGATAGCCTCATTCGGGCAGGTGTCTGCGCAAGCTCCGCACTCAGTGCAGAGATCGGGGTCGATTGAGTACTTCTCGCCCTCGCTGATAGCCTCATTGGGGCACTCGCTGATACATGAACCGCAAGCAATGCAGTCGTCGCCAATTACGTAAGCCATAGTTAATTGTATTAATGTTAATGAATAAAGTTTCCTATCTCAGATACCCATTTTATGGTGGTGCAAAGATAGGTTTTTATTTTGAAATACCTATAAATGGGGAGCAATATTTTTGTTATTTATAATGAGTCTAAATAATTGGTGATGCAATAAGCCAATGGAAATGTCGTTAATATAATATATGAACAAGCGCATGTTGTCCCTCTTCGGGGCTTTTCTCCTCGTCATGGCAGCCACCGCCCAGGAAAGGAAGGTGGAGAACAAGCCATACATTGACCTCAGGCAGTTCCATTTCGGAGTGCTTGTGGGCACTCATCTGCAGGATGTCGAATTGCTCAATGCTGGGCCTCAGCTCATTGAGCAGGAGGATGGCTCGTATGTGGAGAAACTGATATCTTGCGACCAGGACCGCTGGGATGCGGGTTTCAACGTGGGTGTGCTGGGCGAACTGCGTTTGAACACGAACTTTCAGTTGCGCATCGCACCGGCCATGTATTTCGGCACACGCCATATATCTTTTTACAACCACACCGATGAACTAGTGGTACAGGAGGTGCAGAATCTGAAGACGGCATATATCTCTTCGGCGGTGGACTTGATTTTCGCCGCACCAAGGTTCAACAACCACCGTCCGTATGTCATGGCGGGCATCAATCCGATGATCAACCTCTCGGGCAAGGACAATGACTATCTGAAGCTCAAGCGCTATGATGTGTTTGCCGAACTGGGTGTGGGATGCGACTTCTACCTGCCGTTCTTCAAGTTGCGACCGGAATTGAAGTTCCTCTACAGTCTTACCAACAGCCTTGACACCGACCATGTCAACCACCTGAAAAACCGCGAGATGATTATGTACACCAATTCGGTGAGCAAGGCACGCACCAAAATCATCGCCCTCACTTTCTATTTCGAGTAGTCCGACAGGTCTGACAGGTCCGACGAGTCTGACAGGTCCGACAAATAATTCGGGCGGATTGCAATTTGCAAATCCGCCCGAACATATATTTGCCTTCTGGTAAGGGGATGCTTAATTTACTGCCAATGGGATGATGGACATGGCGTCGGTGATATTGACTTGGCCGTCGTCATTGATATCGGCATTCTTCAAGTTGATGTCAAGCACCTCCATACCTCCTGAATAGCGGACTACCAGCATGACATCCGTCACGTTCACTATGCCGTCATTATTGGCATCACCGGGGATGCCCTCTACCACTACCTTCTTGCGATAGATTTTCACATCTTTCATATTATTATTTTCCAAATAGCATGAGAAAATAGGAGGATTATTGGAAGAATTGTATCTCAGCGTGTTGCGAGTGGTATTCTTATCCTGGAATACGATGGTGGCGGTGCCGTCATCGCTGATGGTGATGGCAGCATCAGCCTTGCCATCTGCATCAGGTTCATCCTTTGTTCTGAGGTAGTTGCCACCTCCAGCTGAATAGAGATAACCCTTGCCATCATAAAGCCGCCAGGTATTATCAGCAGTGGCAGACTCGAGGGTAATAATAGACAAATCATCATTTCCATTGAGTGTTCCATCCTCGTTGGCCTCCACTTCAACTGCAGCACGGTTGTTGTCTCTTTGCTCACCCAAACCCATGTAAGTGAAGGATGTCTCAGTGTCGCTTCCTTCGTTTACATTGACAATGATAATTTGGTCACCTGCGGCTAAGTTATTGGTGGTGACAAGTTCGAAGACATCGCCAGTGGGTTGTGCGGGCACGGTGACAATGATGGTGTAGGATGCGGTGGCGGCGCTGTAATTATCGTTGCCATTGAAGGTAGCGGTGATGACAGCAGTGCCTTCCCCGCCTGTGAGTGTGACCTCACCGGTCTCTTCATCTACCGTAGCCACTTCCTCTTTGCTGCTGCTGTAGTAAATTGGCTCAACCCCCTTCTCATTGATGAGTGTGGGCTCCTCGAAGTCTTCACCCTCCACATAGTTCACGTTAATCTGGTCATTCTCAAGGTCGAATGCGATTGTTGCTTCTTCTGGGAAGGTGGTCTTCTCGTTGGTAACGATGATGTCGTCGATGAAACCGCGCTTGCCTGTGAATGTTATGGTAATCTCGCCTTGTGCATCACTGATAGCAGCGATGTAGTTGACCCACTCACCGTTTGTAAGGGTAATTTCGGGACCACCACTCTCGAAAGCAATACCAGCGCCTTCAGCAGAAACGGTCAGTTTGTTGGATGCAGTATCATCCCATCCTGCTGCTGAGAAGGTGAGGGTGCCGTCGCCGGTCAGTTCGATGGTGCGAGTCGTGATTGTGCCGTCTGCAGAACTGGCGCCCAGTCTTGCACTTTTGTTGGCACCATATATTTTGGCATCACTGGCAAAGGACCATACCTCATCGGTGAGTGCGATGTCGAATTTTGCTGCTGCAAAGTTGCTCTCATTTTGGTTTGCTTTGAATCTGCCATCTCTTCCGCCGGTTCCCTCGAATGCGTCAAAAGTCTCGTGGAAGAGCTCGCCTTCGGCATATTCCACCTTGTTTTTCACGATAAGTGTGAAGGTGGCGCTGCTGGCATAGTACTCATCATCCTCTTCGTAGGAGGCAGTGATGACTGTGGAGCCAGTGCCCACCAAAGTGATGGACCCTTCGCTGTCAATGGTGGCAACGTCAGTGTTGCTGCTGCTGTAGGTTACTTCTACACCATATTCATTGGAGAGAGCGGGCATCTCAGCTCCTTCACTGAGGTAAGCTATCACTCTGTCTTCCGCAAAGGCAAGACCTGGTTCTTTCAATGGTTCAACGGTGCCCTCTGCTACAGGCTGCACGAAGATTTGGAGTTCTTTGGTGGAGTTGAACAATGTTGGGAATCCTACGATGGTGTAGGTGTCTCTCAGGTCGCCAACCTGAATGGTTCTGGCATCGCCTTGTCCGTAGAGTTGCACGTTCTCACCACCCAGTGTGATGTAGTATTTGCCGTTTGTTTGGGTGATTTTGGCTCCCGTCACTTTGTAATATTGGTTGAGTGTTGAGTTAAATACGGCCTCCCAACTATTTGCGGCTATCTCAAAGGGCTCAGGTTCCTCAATTATTTCACTATCACAATTGGAAAGTTTGATTTCAGTTATTTGTGGATTGGAGTTGCGCAGTTGGAATGTCACCTCTGCTAAGCCATTGATGGTTTGGCCTGCGGTAAGGCCATGGCCGCTCTTGTAGAGTACGATGGCACCGTAATTATCTTCTATGTATGCATAGTTGCCATTGGTGTAGGTGACTTTGGCGTCCTCAAGTACTATAAAATAATTGCCTGCCTCGCGCTCAAAATAGTTACCTTCCTCATCTATTGTCAATTCTCCAAGATTTGCTAAAGGGTCTTGATCGCTGATGGTGTAGATGCCTGTGGCTATATTGCTCATGTTGCCTTCACTATCAATGGCGATGGCTTTAATGGTCGTCGTCTCGCGAACTGTGATGACATTGCCTGTAAATTGGGCGCTTTCTTTATTGGGAGTGCTGCCATCAGTGGTATAATAGATAGTGGCAGACTCATCCTCGCATTCGATGCTGACACCAAAATTGTTACCAATATCCTTTTTGAAGAATGTGCCGGGCTCGGGGTCAAAAGTGGGTGTGGGGACGGCTGGGGTTTCACTATTACCAAAGAATTCTGCTTTTGAAAATTCTACAAATTTATTTGAAGTGCCGCTTACTGTAACGTTGAAAGTAAATTTGTAGAAAGCGCCCATATCCCACGATGCACCATCAGATGGTTCAAACGTTATAGTTGAGTTGGCTGCAAAAGTGACAGAGACTTCATCGAGGACATTTGAGAAGCCAGCATCACTTGCCACTGTCAGTTTCAAAGAATTCACAGTGATATCTGATGCTCCACCGACAGTCAAATCAACATGGGTGATATCTGCACCCATCTCAGTTTTTGAGTAAACTTCACGGTCTACATTAGAAAGGCTTTTGCCACCGAGACGCCAGGGCTGCATTTGTGAATTGCCTGTCAAATTCCAGATGATGCCATTGATTGTAATGTCGCAATTGCCAGCGTAGCTGTTGTTGGATCCTTTTGCAGGAGCTAACGTGTAAAATGCATCATCTGCCCATGCTGATGAGAACACTGCGCATAGCAGTGTCATCATGATTAATCGTAGTTTTTGTTTCATAGGTTTTATGTTATTGGTTGTTTTTGATGTCGATAGGTGTGGATAGGGCATTATTGGAGCGGAATATCCACAATACAGGGCAAATTTACAAAAATATCGCAAATTGCGAATAGAAAAACCCATTTTTTTCTTATTCTTTCTTATTTTAGTCCGACTTGTCCGACCAGTCTGACTTGTCCGACAACAAAAGAGGGGCGCGAAACTCGCGCCCCTCTTGTTATGGCATGGAATGTTTATTGCTTGCCGAGGAGATAATAAACAATGAGCATGGCATCTGTGATGTCGACTACGTTGTCGCCATTCCAGTTGGCATTGTTGTAGATGAAATCCTTAGGATTCTTGCCGAGGACGTAATCAACGATGACCATGACGTCTGTCACGTCGATAATGCCGTCGCCATTGGAATCACCTATATATACGTTGCCGTCTGTCTTGGTGAACGAGATAGGCATGATTTGCCATGTTGTGTTGAAGACGCAGCCAATGCCCTTGATGGTGAATTGGTCGCCATCAGTCAGGTCGTCGGTGGAAATCCTGAATTTGTCGTAAACGGTCACCTTGTCCTCACCAGAGACGAGGTAAATGGTTTTCTTATCTCCTTCTTCGACGATGCTGATGGTTCCAGTCACTTCTACGAGGTCATTGAGATAGGTCTCTGCGCAGAGGTCTGCCACACTGACAGTCTTCGGCTGAGCCTCGCTGCCGGCAGTGGCGGTGAAGTCCTCGGCCTTGGTGTTGTCGGTCTTTACAATCTCGGGCAGGTTGCGGTAAGGACTGTACTTGCCTGTGATGGTACCATTGAGCATGTTGTTGGTCACAAATTCAATGCCAAGGTCATAGAATTCGATGGCGCCGCTGGCGTCACGCACATAGATGTCCTTTCCATTCTCTGCAGCATATACCACCTGTGCGTTGTTGAGCTTCAGAATGGCCTCTGTTCCCGAATTGAGGGCCTTAAACTCAGCGATGTTGTTGCAAGTCTTCAGGCTGGTGTCGTCGCTCACCGGTTTGGTGATGTAAATCTCGTAGGTGTCCTTGAATGGCACGAGGATACCCTCTACATCATAGGTGCCGGTTTCTACCCAGTTACCCATTCCGACCTTGAACTTGTCGTACAGCATAATCTCATCTTCGCCGATGTATGCATAGATGTTGCTGGTGTTTTCCTCGTTCTTTATCTTCACCCCGGTAATCTTGATATAGTCGCAGTAGTATGTCTCACTCTTGGCGGCGGCGATGGTCACTGTCTTTGGTGTGGCAGTTCCACTGGTAGCCTTGAAACCATCTGCGTTGGTGGCTTCAGTCTTAGCCAGTTCGGGAATTTTGTTGTAGACGGCATACTTGCCTGTGATGGTGCCGTTGAGCACCTGTCCTTGAGTGAACGTCAGACCCGTCTGGTAGAAGTCGATGGCACCGCTCTCGTCACGTACATAGACATCGTTTGTGCCGACCCACACCACCTGTGCGTTTTTGAGCGTAAGGGTGGCTTCTGTGTTGACTTCAAGGTTCTTGAAGGCGGCAATGTTGGCTGCTGTGGCTGTTTCTGTCTTGGTGAAGGTCTTCTCTGCCACAGCACTGAGTTCCTCATTGTAGTCTTCCTCCACGGCTTTCACTGTGGTGGTCTCGGTGATGGTGAACGGTTTGCTATAGGTCTTCGTCGTTCCGGCACCTGGTTGAGGATTGGAGCCGTCGGTGGTGTAGTAGACCATATAGTCCTCGTTCGACGGGGTGATGGTCACAACGGTAGAACCAGTGAATGGGGTTGTACCGCTGATGGTGGGTTTTGCTCCGGCCGGTGGGGTGGGTGTGGTGTTGCGATAGATGCGTACGGCAGTTCCGGTAGTCTTGTCGGGAGCATAGCAGTTGAAGATGGGGTTGCCGTTGTTGGGGTTGAA
This sequence comes from uncultured Prevotellaceae bacterium, assembly GCA_902767775.1. Classification (GTDB taxonomy): domain Bacteria; phylum Bacteroidota; class Bacteroidia; order Bacteroidales; family Bacteroidaceae; genus Prevotella. Next base: position 146,666 of record CACXIP010000022.1, read on the forward strand.
GCGCAGCAACGTGCGGGCTCCTTCTACCCACTGGTTGAATTGCACGGTGGCGATGCCTTCGGCAATGGTGAGGGTGCTGACAAGGGCCTTCTCATCGGCCGCATCCTGTGTCCTCAACTGGTTGGCGGAGGAACTGGGAGCATAAAGATAACCGTTGCCTGTATTGAAATACCAACCGCCTTGACTTTGCTCGAGAGTGATTACCTGCACGAGGCTTGATGGTTTGATGGTGCCGTCGCTCTCTGTGGCTACATCAGTGGCTGCGCGGTTGTTGGTGTTTTGTGTGGTGCTCAGTGCGTTGAGATTGTCTTCACTGACGATGATGATTTGGTCGTTGGCTTTCAGCGAGGAAGCGTCGGTAACCAGTTCATATACATCGGTTCCGGGAGTGGCCTTCACATTTACCACAAGCAAGTAGCTTGCATCGCCAGCCAAATATTTGTCGTTGCCTTCAAATGTGGCCTTGATGGTGGTTTGGCCAGCTTTTCCTGTTGGCGTAACCGTGCCTTTCTCGTCTACAGTGGCAATGTCTTCGTGTGATGAGGTGTATGTGACCGTCAGGTTGTTGGGGTTGCTAAGTGTGGGCAGAGTGTAGGCCTCACCATAGGTGATGGTGATGGTACCATTCTCGCCATAACTCAGACCGGCAGCGGGTTTGACGGCTCCCTCTGCCTCTGGCTGCACGAAGATTTGGAGCTCGGGAGTCGTATTGTACATCGTTGGGAAGCCGACGATAGTGTAGGTCGCGCTCAGGTCAGGAACAGAAATGGTTCTCGCATCTCCCTGTCCGTAGAGTTGAACATTCTCACTGCCAAGTTGTACGTAAAACTTGTTGTCTGTTTTTGTGATGGTGGCACCTGTTACTTTCAGGTATTGGCTAAGCACTGTAGCGATGGGGGTGCTCCAGGCTGATGCCGTTACGGCCTTGGGCTCGGGAGCAGTGCCGTCACTTGCAGTATATCCAGTAAGGTTGGTAATCTGAGGATTGCTGTTTCTAATCTGCAGTGTGGCTTCTGCTGTGCCGTTAAGCTTTTGTCCAGCGGTGAGCCCGTGTCCGCTCTTGTAATAGAGGATAGCACCGCTGGCATCCTGCATATAGGCGTAGTTGCCGTTGACGTAAGTTACCACGGCGTTGTTGAGAGTCACGCTATAGTTGCCGTTTTCTGTCTGTGAGGAAAGGGCGGCGATATTGGCCAGAGTGGTCAGCTCCTCGATAGTGTAGATAGCGGAGGCGACACTGCTCTTCTCGCTTCCCTTGACGGAAATGGCCTTGATGGTGGTGGTGGCTGAAATAGTAATGGGAGCCGAGTATTTTGTGCTGCTTGTGGTAGGTTCAGCACCATTGGTGGTGTAGTAAATGGAAGCACCCTCTGTGGCACATGAGATAGTCACGCTTTGCGGCTCATGATAGGTGCCTCCCTTGGGTGAGAAGGTAGGAGCGGATATAGCCGGAGCTGATGCAGATTCCCATGTGATTTCGATTTGATCCAGATACATGGCCGCTGATTTGGAGCGTATTCCGATGAATGTGTAGTCGCCCTCAACGGTCAGCGAAGTTGACTCGCCATTGACGATGCTGCCTAAAAGCGTGCCTTGCGTGTCTTCGCTATAGAGTTCTGTAGGATTGGTGTATGCCGTATTGCTGCCATAGATGTTGAGGGTTCTGCCTTCTGCTGTGTTGGAGTTCCAAGTCACGGTGATGGACTTCACTTTTCCGCCAGAAGTGGTGGTGATGATGCCAGAGTTGTTGTTGTTGGAGCGCAACTGGATAGATTCATTACCTCCGGCACTTTGTCCGGCGTAGACAGCATTGGATGTAACTCTTACATCGCTCCATGAGGAATAGGATGTACCTGTGACTCCTGTCGTTTCCCTCGTGAGCACGTCTGTAACTTCTACAGCCCAAGCCGAATTGAACACTGCGCATAGCAGTGTCATCATAAGTAGTCGTAGATTTTTTTTCATAGGATTTTTGTTATTATATTATTGGTTGTTCTTACGTCAAAAGGGCAATTGTGTGTTTCAATATTGTATGTCCACATTTCAGGGCAAATTTACAAAATTATTGATAATTAGAATAAGATTTTCCCATTTTTTTTGTATATCGAGCCATTTTTCATTTCTGCACCCACATTTCACAGACTAAGTCCGACCTGTCCGACCTGTCCGACAAGTCTGACAAGTCTGACAAGTCCGACAACAAAAGAACAGTCATATGTCTACACTCCTAAACTCCTACACTCCTAAACTCCCCAAAAATAAATATATGTCTAAACTCCTAAACTCCTAAACTCCAAAAAATAGGGGCGGACCTCACGATCCGCCCCTGTATCAACAAACCTAAATCCTAATCACAAAAAACTTATATTTCAACACAAACATTTTTCTCTTATGGTCGCTCCCTTTTGGGAGGTTGGGGAAAGGTCGGCTACTCAATATTGATTGACCTTGCCAACTTCACCTTGGCTTCCTCCACTTTGGGGAGGGTGACGGTGAGGATGCCCTCGCTCACACGGGCTCCAATCTTGTCCTTGGCCACGTCGTCGGGCAGAATCAGGGTCTGCTCATACTTCGTGTAAGAGAACTCGCGGCGGAGGTAGTGAGCCTTCTCGCTCTCTTCGTGGTCGGCCTCTTTCTGCTCCATCTTCACCACGAGGTTGCCCTCATCATTGATGTTCACATAGAAATCCTCCTTCTTCAAGCCCGGTGCTGCAACTTCCACGATATAAGCCTCGTCGGTCTCCTTGACGTTGATGGCGGGTGCTGTGGTGCAGGTCTTGGTGGTGCCCAAACCTACGTTCATCAAGTCGTTGAAAAGTTCTGGCAACCAATAGTCTCTGTGCATACGTGTCATAATTTTAATCTCCTATCATTTAAATGGTTATACAATAATTTTCTGTTTTGTTGCGCTGCCATTTATCAGCCGCGCTCACTCTCATATTTGCAAGCAACGTGCCAGTTGAGAAAATGTGACAATTTGTCACAATATGATGACAATTTTGTCAAAAGCAATATATTCCAATGCTTCTGCCACTCCACAAATGATGATAAAATCACGGATTTCCGCCGAAGGAGCTTCATTGCTCCAAAAAGAATCCTCTCATCAATAGAAAAATATCGAGATAGTAATGGCTTTTCACTCGCTTTTCCGTAACTTTGCAGCACCAAAAAAGAAAAGACATGAAAATCCATACCTACAATTGGCTGAGGCTCCGTGCAGCGAGCCTCGTGGCCATCGCCATGACGGCATGTTGCTGTACCGGCAACGCCCAGAGTGGTTCGGCGGAAGCAACAGCAGAGCAGGAACCCGAGTTCCATCAGGTGAGGCTGATTTTCGGCGGCGACCTCATGCAGCATGAGCCACAAATCAAGGCTGCACGACAGGCCGACGGCACCTACGACTACTCCGGAGTGTTCGACTACATGGCACCCATCGTCAAAGATGCCGACATCGCCATCGCCAACTTCGAGGTGACACTCGGAGGCCCTCCCTACAAGGGCTATCCGCAGTTCTGTGCACCCGATGCCTACCTGCAGGCTGCCATCGACTGTGGCTTTGATGTGCTCACCACATGCAACAACCACAGTGTGGACACCAGAGGACGTGGCATCGACCGCACCATCACGATGATGGACTCACTCGGCGTGCGCCATCTCGGCACCTACCGCAACCAGGCAGAGCGCGACAAACTCTACCCGTTCATCATCGAGCACGATGATATCCGCATCTGCCTGCTCAACTACACCTACGGCACCAACGGCATTCCTGTGCCCAGCCCATATATCGTCAACCTCATCGACACGGCGGTCATCGCCAAGGATATCGAAAAGGCAAAGGCGATGAACCCCGACGTCATCATTGCCATGCCTCACTGGGGCGACGAGTATGTGCTGTTGCCCAACAAAGGACAGCGCGACCTCGCCGACTGGATGTTCGCCCACGGCGTGGACCATATCATCGGGGGACATCCGCATGTAGTGGAGCCTATCGAGGTGAGGGAAGTCAACGGAGAGAAGCACCTGCTGGCTTATTCCCTCGGCAACTTCGTGTCCAACCAGTCGCGTCCCAACACCGATGGCGGCACGATGGTGCGCATGACACTCGTCAAGGACCAAAACGGCACTTATCTCACTGATTGCGGCTACAACCTCTACTGGGTGTCGAGACCGGTGACATCGGGCTTGCGCAACTACCGCGTGCTGCCCGCAAGCTATCCCGACGAGAAACTCAACGCCACGGAGCGGGCCAAACGCGACAACTATCTGCGCAACACACGCGCCCTCTTCGCCAAACACAACAAGGGGATAAAGGAAGATTCCTTACAGATTAAAGATTAAAAATCACAAACTCAAATCATATAAAAATATGGCAAAAAAAGCACTTTTGATGATACTCGACGGATGGGGTATCGGAAAACATGGTGAGGGTGACGTCATCTTCAACACCCCCACACCTTATCTTGACTATCTCAACGCAGTCAGCGCACACGCACAACTGGATGCCTCTGGCGAGGATGTCGGACTGCCCGACGGACAGATGGGCAACTCCGAGGTGGGACACCTCAACATCGGAGCAGGACGCATCGTCTATCAGGACCTGGTGAAAATCAACCGTGCCTGCCGCGACAATTCCATTATGAAAAACCCGGAGATTGTTGCTGCATACACCTACGCCAAGGAGACTGGCAAGCGCCTTCACCTCATGGGACTCACTTCCGACGGCGGCGTGCACTCCTCACTCGACCACCTTTACAAACTGGTGGAGATAGGCAAGGAGTACGGACTGAAGAACGTTTTCGTGCACTGCTTCATGGACGGTCGCGACACCGATCCCAAGAGCGGCATCGGCTTCATCAGCCAACTCACTGAGGTGTGTGCGAAAAACGATGCTGCCATCGCATCTATCGTGGGACGCTTCTACGCCATGGACCGCGACAAGCGCTGGGAGCGCGTGAAGGAAGCATACGACCTGCTCGTCGAGGGTAAAGGCAAGCAAGCCAACGACATGGTGGCTGCCATGCAGGAGAGTTATGACAACGGTGTCACCGACGAGTTCATCCTGCCCATCAACAACGCTTGTGTCGATGGCACCATCCAGGAGGGCGACGTGGTCATCTTCTTCAACTTCCGCAACGACCGCGCCAAGGAAATCACCACAGTGCTCACCCAGCAGGACATGCCGGAGGCTGGCATGAAGACCATCCCTGGACTGCAGTACTACTGCATGACTCCCTACGACGCCAGTTTCACAGGCGTGCATATCCTTTTCCCGAAAGAAAACGTGGAGGACACGCTCGGCGAGTATCTCTCACGCCTCGGCAAGCGTCAGTTGCACACGGCAGAAACGGAGAAATACGCTCATGTCACCTTCTTCTTCAACGGAGGCCGTGAAAAACCCTTCGAGGGTGAGGACCGTATCCTCGTGCCGTCACCCAAGGTGGCTACCTACGACCTGAAGCCGGAGATGAGCGCCTACGAGGTGAAGGATAAGTTGGTGGAGGCCATCAAGACGGAGCAGTATGACTTCATCGTCGTCAACTTCGCCAACGGCGACATGGTGGGCCATACGGGTGTGTACAACGCCATCGCTAAGGCAGTGTGGGCCGTGGACAACTGTGTGCGCGAGGTCATCGAGGCAGCCAAGGCAGCTGATTACGAGGCCATCATTATCGCCGACCACGGCAATGCTGACAATGCCATCAACGAGGACGGCACACCAAATACGGCTCACTCGCTCAACCCTGTGCCCATCATCTATGTGACGGACAACAACAGCGCGAAAATCAAGAGCGGAAGGCTGGCCGATGTGGCTCCTACCATCCTTCATATCATGGGACTGGAACAGCCCTCAGATATGACGGGCGAATGCCTCATCTACTAAGTCTATAATGAAGTAAAGTATCAAACTTTCATCCTTCATCCTTCATCCAGAAAGACATGGACGTCAAGATTGAAGCGTCATGGAAAGCGCGGATAGGAGCGGAGTTTGACAAGCCCTATTTCGCACAGTTGGTTCAGACGGTGAAGCAGGAATACAGACAGTATGCCTGCTACCCGCCGGGACCGCTGATTTTCAATGCCTTCAATCTATGTCCGTTTGAGCAGGTGAAGGTGGTGATTATCGGACAGGATCCTTATCACGAACCCGGTCAGGCGATGGGACTGAGTTTCTCTGTGCCCGACGGGGTGCCGATGCCGCCTTCGCTCATCAATATTTTCAAGGAAATCGAACAGGACTTGGGAACAAGGATGCCGGCAACAGGCAACCTGACGCGCTGGGCACAGCAGGGAGTGATGCTGCTCAACGCCACCCTCACCGTCAGGGCGCACCAGGCTGGAAGCCATCAGCGGATAGGGTGGGAGACCTTCACCGATGCCGCTATCCGTGCGCTCAGCGCAGGCCGCGACCACCTCGTGTTCATCCTCTGGGGTGGCTATGCGAGGAGCAAGGCTGCGCTGATCGACCGCTCACGGCACCTTGTTCTCCAGTCGGTTCACCCGTCGCCGCTCTCCGCCAACCGCGGCGGGTGGTTCGGCAATCACCATTTCTCACAGGCTAACGCCTACCTCACCGCCAACGGCATCACGCCAATCATCTGGTGATTTTTTTAGTTCATAGTTCATAGTTCATAGTTGGTTCATTGATGGCTCATAGCTGGCTCATAGCTGGCTCAAAGTTGATTTATAGCAGGTTCATGGCTGGCGGACGCGATACATCGCGTTCCTACCTATAGCTCCGCCATTTTTGCAGTGGTAATCATAATTCTTAATTCTTAATCCCTAATTCTTAATTCTCTTGAACTTTCCTCCAATCATACAGGTAGGGGATGTGCTGATTTCCTCCGACATCCTGACTGAGTTTTTCTGCTGCGACCTCGACGCATGCCATGGTGAGTGCTGCGTGGAGGGAGATGCCGGTGCGCCCGTTACACTCGATGAGGTGGGCGAGATAGAGAATTGTCTTGATGCGGCATGGCCTTATATGTCAGCATCAGCGCAGGCGGTGGTCGACAGACAGGGTGTGGCATATACCGATAGCGAGGGCGACTTGGTGACGAGCATCGTGGAGGGGCGCGACTGTGTGTTCACGTGCTATGAGAACGGCATCTGCCTCTGTGCCCTCGAGAAGGTTTGCCGTGAGGGAAAGACATTTTTCCCAAAGCCCATCAGTTGTGCCCTTTATCCCATCCGCGAGAAGACCTTCTCTGATGGTACGGTGGGACTCAACTACCATGAGTGGAAGGTGTGTCGTGCAGCCGTCATGCGTGGACGGCAGTTGGGGTTGCGCGTTTATCAATTCCTTAAAGCACCCCTCATCCGCCGCTTCGGTCCTGAATGGTATTCCGAACTCGAAGGTGTAGCCACCGCTCTCTTACTACATTCCTCCAAGGAATAATCCGCCAAACATACCATCTTTATATGCATTCTTCTGATTCGGACGCGATACATCGCGTCCCTACCTTTCGCACCGCCCCATTGGTTGCATGTCCCCCGCATGGTAGGGACGCGATGTATCGCGTCCGTCAATCCACACAATAAACAATACCTTGATGATGAAAAATGAAATTGGAAAAACATTTCCACAACGGAAATCTCCTCGAGCATCATGGTTAGACTATAACGAGGGTGAGTATTTTATCACTGTCTGCACGCAAGATAGAATCCATTACTTCGGTGAGGTCGTAAATGATATGATGTGTTTTTCACCCATTGGGGCCTTTCTTGAGGACCAACTTAAAGAAGTCAAGGTTCATCATCCCCATGTTGACATATTGACTCATATAGTAATGCCCAATCATTTTCATGCCATTGTAAGAATTGATAGTGTTGATGGTTTGGATAACAAGGGAATTGGGGAAAAGTCGGACGCGATGCATCGCGTCCCTACTGGTGTGGAGCGTATGAGTTATCGGGTTGGAGAAAGAAAAGCTGTTTTAGGACGGCAGAATATTCCTATGTTGTCTACTTTTGTTGGTTTATTGAAGGCAGCTGTGAGCCGATATGCAAGTAAGAAAGGTATGCAATTTGGTTGGCAATCCCGTTATCATGATCATGCCATCAGGAGTGTGGAGGAGAGGAATCATATTGCGCAATACATCAATAATAATGTTTTGAATTGGTCAAAGGATTGTTTTTATTGATTGTAGGTTATTTTCATAAACCATAATATTGTTAATCATATTTGTTTTGGACACGATACATCACATATTGTAATCCATATATGCTTTTCATTGATTTGGACGCGATACATCGCGTCCCTACCTTTTGCACCCCCCATTGGTTGCATGTCCCCCGCATGGTAGGGACGCGATGTATCGCGTCCGTCTAAAATCGATGTATCGCGTCCGTCAGTGCATGCATGATGTGTCGCGTATAAACATAATAATACAAATCGGGGCGGACCATTGAAGTCCGCCCCTGATTTTTTATGTCAAGAAGTTAAAGTGTGTCCCAAACGTTGGTGGGATTAGCACGGCCATCTTCTTTTGTTGGATCGCTTGTATCACCATTTCCAGCACCACTTTGGCTCCAGTTGCCGTCACCGTCTGATGTTAATGACCCAGCCATGATGGAGTAAGATTGGAATCCTATCGCACAATCAGTAATCGGTTTCTGATATATCTTTTTCATCATCGTCAATTGTTTTATCATTACTTGATAATCACTTTTTTACCATTGATGATATATATGCCTTTCTGTGTGCGGTTCACTTTCTGACCGTTGAGGTTATAGATGTCGTCACTCATGCGGTTGAGAATCTCAACAGCCTCTATGCCATTGACGATTTCTCCGTTGAAGTTAAATGCAACATTGACATCAGTTGAGGACACTTTCTTAAGATAAGCACGGTAGGCTGCGATGCGGTTGCCACCAGCAGCCTTCTTGAATTCCTTCTCACCAGCCACCATGTCACCCTCCTTTACAATAGTATTGTCTTTTGCAAGATTAGTGTAAGTTCCTACGAAGTCAAACGTCTTATTGGTATCCTCTGTAGTCAGATCATCTGCCGGGTTGATGTTCTTCATGCCAAAGGCAAGATTCTCTGTTTGGTCTGCATCAACAAATACGGCGTAGGGCGTGTTGGCCTGAAGTGTTATCACACCATCCACAGGAGCCACTTCCTTGAAGTTTAGGGTGACGGTGGTGGTGCCCTCCTCTGGAGTTGTGCCAGTGTATTCCAGTATGGTGGCGGCGCCAATTTCCTCAGCTGTCACGTCGAACGGCAGGATGATGGTGTTGAGACCCTTGAGCAACTTGCGGTCGGTGTTCACCTCAGAAGCAACGGTGGCGTCAACTACAGTGGCGTCAGTGCTCTTGAGCTCAACCACATTGACGATTTCCTGTTTCGAGAGCAGTGTGCCGTCGGCAATCGACATCCAGTTGTATTGTTTGTTGGTCTCACCGTAGAAGGTCATGGTCACCTCGGTCTCCTCTGTCAGTGAGAAGGGGAGGAAGCGCCATTCCCATCCAAAACCATTGCCATTGTTGACGAACTCACCATCACCGAAGTTGGCATCGCCAGATTTGTCGATACCCTTCGTGGCATTTCCTGCGTTGGGAAGTGCCACAGTAAAGTCTGTAGCGGAGCATTTGACGTAACTGATGACATCGACAGATGAGCGGGCTGCTACCTTCAGCATGTAGTCGCCTGCGGGCAACTTGGCAGTCTTCTGATATTGTACGGTCCAGGCGTTGGAGCTCCAGCCGTTGCCGGCCTGCTCGTAGTAGGCGTGAGTCTGGCCGCTCCAGTGCTCTCTGTCCAGATAGTTGGGTTCAGAGGCTGCGCCATTAACGGTGGCTGTGCCGGTCCATTCTCCAAAAGTACCAATGACAGGCTCGTAGTCGTAAGGATAATTCTCTTTAACGTAGTTGAACTCGGCTACTTTCAGCTCATTCACCTTGGCGGATGCCTCAGCAGCGGTGGCGGGAGCATCGCCTGTGGGAGCTCCTATCTCATCGGCGATGGCCTTCTCGGTTACGTAGGCATCATAGGCGGGGACGGCGGCATTGAATACTGCGGTGGCACTTGTCAGAGCTTGAATAGCAGCATTATAACCCTCAACAGTGGTAGGTTCTGCCTTTTTTATCTCGTTATTAAGGGAAACACCCTCTTCTCCTGCTTGGGCGTTGACACCACTTTCGTAGGCTTCTTTTGCTGTAGCCAATACTTCTTCGTAAGTTGTTTTAATGATAGCTACTTTCTCCTCCTCGGTCAGTTGGCGTACATAAGTCAATTTGAAATTGTCAACCACAAACCAACGGGCAGGCATCACCTCTGTCTCATTCTTCGCGCCAATTCGCAGAGTACCGTCAAGTACCGTTAAACCATCAGTCGTGTAAGTATTGAATGTAGCTCCTTGTACATCCACAAGTTTGATGACAGACCCTATCGAGCTTGAACCATAGACACCTGCTGCTGGAGCAAATGTGTCTCCTTCTTTTTGTACTTGGTCATTGAACATATCGGCTGAGATGGAATACAAACCCTCAGGCAAATCATTGATGACCTGATAGTAGTCGAAACCACCAGAACCAGCTGTCCAACTCCAATATTCATAAGCAGTATTGTTATATGCTTGATTATTGCCATTGACGGTGATATCTTTGGACCAACCAGTGAAACTTCCTCCATCAAATGATGGGTTAACTATATATGCTGACATATCGCAACCGTCAGCAGGCTGTTGCTGTGCTTTGCATGCTGTTGCCAAGGCTGCTGAAGCTGCAGATTTTTGGTCGCTGGTGAGTGTCGTGAGAGAGCGATCCTCATAAGCGGCTGCTATGGCTGTTACAGTCGCATCGCTGTTATAACTTGCCTGTCCATAGGAGTCATAGCCCTTGGCTGCATCGATAATGGCCTTGGCCTCCTCATAAGCAGTGATGCTATTGTTTGCGTCGCTGATTTTTTGCGTCAAAGTCTGAATGGCTGCCGCTACTTGGCTACCGAGACTGAAAGAGGTTTCTTCCACCACGGCTGCTTTCAGCGCGCTTAAGACATCAGCATTCATAGGAATGTCATATAGGGCTTTTGCCTCAGCTACCTTGGCTCGATAGTCGACCAGATAGTTTTCCAGACTGTATTTGAAGAGTTTCACAGGACCGAGTATGCACCACGATAAAGAAAGATTGAAGTAGCCTTGGAACCCCAATTCAATTTGTGTTTCTTCCTCCAAAGAGAAATCAAAGGCATTGGAAAAATCGCCTTTTGAGAATGCATTGGCGGCTTTATACAAGTCGTTGCCTCCTGAGTATGCACTTACTCCGGCACTAGTCAAAGCGACTACATTTTGTTTCTTATCACCAGCAAAAATCCAAGCCTTGTTGTCATTTGTGCCATCTCCCCTGCCATTGCGATAGAAAGCGTTGACAGCAATGCGGTAATCTCCAGCAGGAAGAGTCACTGTTTGAGAGAACTTAAAATCCTTTTGATTGATAGAAATGGGATCACCATCATTCCATTGTGAGTAAAACTCTACAACGGGAACGTCACCATCTGTTTTCCAATCCTGATACTTATAAGCGTCAGAATAATAAGTCCATCCATTATCAACTATGGACAAGTCGGCATTAGTGAGGTACTGTGAAGTAATGTCATCTTGAGCATAACAACCCAGTCCGAATACGGTTGCGACAGCAACCAAAAATAGTCGTAAATGTTTCATGTTTTGTTATTTATTAGTTGTTAAATTGATGTCATTTTAAAGATGGTCATCCATCCTATCCCATATAAGAGTATAATTACCACGTCCTTCCTCGTCGGTTCCGTCACTTGGGTCATTGGGGTCAACTCCCGATTGTCCCCACACCCCACCTTCTCCCATTGGAGAGAGCCCAAGAATATCCACTTCTTGCATGGCTTCCTCGCAAAGTGTGAGGGGCTTTTCATAAATTTTTCTCATTGTCATGTTATTTTGGTTAGTTAATTGATTGCTAATAGGTTTGTAGTCAGAAACATCAAAGAGGGTTGGCAGTGAAGCCAATCCACGTTTTAGGGTACAAATATAATAAAATAAGGTGAAACTTTTTCGTTTTTAACAAAAAAGTGATAAAAATGTGCAAATTTTGTTGGCAGTTTGAAGAAGGATTGACAAAATAGCATCTGTTGTGCATTAAAGCATCATTCTATAAAACAGTAGATAATCGTTTTCGGACGCGATGTATCGCGTCCGTTGTTGTATACGCTGTATCACATAATGCAATCCATAAAAATTTTTCATTGATTCGGACGCGATACATCGCGTCCCTACCATTTATATCAGAAGGAAAAAACCCCAAACCGCGTCATCTTTTAAGGGTATGACGAGGATTTGTCGCAAATGAGGCGGTGTGTCGCAACGAATGGGAGAGAAAAACAAGAAAAAACGTTCGGGGTGGGGAAAACGGGTGTATCTTTGCAATGTCAAAAGCAAAAAGATAGTTTCATAGGTTTAGATATTTAGGTTGATAAAAATGTTAGGTTTTTGGTTATAGGTTTTTAGGTAATGAATAGGTTTGATAGATAGTTAAGTTTTGGTTGAAAAGTAAAGTCCTTGCCCCTTCTCCTTTTATTATAATAGTTGAAGTCTTTCGTGGAACTTCGTGCATCCGTGGTTTTAAATTTTCGTGTCTTTCGTGCTTTCGTGCCCTTTCGTGTATTTCGTGGTTGAAAAAGCATTTCGTGGTTGAGATAAACTATGAGGGTGAGCCTTGCGGCCCACCCTCATCAGATTAGAATTTCTCGTCTTGTTCATCGACGTCATCCCAGAGGCTCTTTCTCGGAGCGCGTACGGGCTGGTCGGTTTCAGGATCGTTCTCGGGGTCGATGTCCTGGTAGCTGTAATCTACGATAGGATTCTCCAGGATATCCCCACTCTCAATTCCCCTCACCGTTGTGGAAGGAGAAATATACATTTTCTTCATAACTATAGTATGGTTTAAATGATTTTACTTGTCTTACTTCCGCACGACCTTCTTGCCGTTGATGATGTAAACACCCTTCTGAGTGCGGTTCACCTTCTGGCCGTTGAGGTTGTAGATGCTTCCGTCGGCATTCTGGGCGTTCTCGATGGTGTTGATACCGTCGACAATCTCGCCGTCAATCATGAGGTAGAGGTTCACGTCCATGCCTGTGTTGTTCTTCAGGTATCCACGGTAAGCCTTGTGCTCATTGCCACCGGCAGCCTTCTGCAGACCAACCTCGCGGAGGATGTAGTCGCCCTTGACGACAGGAGACTCACCCTTGGCATATGCCTTGTAGGAGCCAACGAAGTCAAACTCGCCACCTGCCACTGTCAGGTCGGTGGGCTCTACCACAGTCTTGTTCTCAAATCCCTTCAACTGCTTGTCGGCAGCAACGAAGACCACATACGGAGTGTTGGCTTGCAGCACGGTCTCCTCGGGCAGTCTCTGGAACTGTACGCGGTTGTCCTGTGTTCCAACATACTTCATCACAATGTCAGCACCGAGTTCGGCGATGGTGTACTCGAACGGGAGCACGATGGTGTTGTAGCCCTTCAGGAACATACGGTTGTAGGTGACATTAGCGTACTCACCGGCTGCGGGAGCCTCGGTGTCGTCGTCAGTCAGCTCAAGATCCTTAGCAGGCTCTACATAAACCTTCCAAACGATGTTGTCGAAGTAGAAGTTGTTCTCCACTTCCTTGTTCTTGCTCAGGTTGAAGGCAAGTGTCTGCATACCAACCATGTGAGCATTATATTGGGCCATGGCCTCGGAGATTGTTCCTTCGATGGTCACTTTCTGCCATTCGGTGGAGACCTTCAGCGGTCCGCTGAATCCGTCAATATACCAACCAATGTAGTTGCCAGGAGTGGTGTGAGCCTGAATGTCAACCTCAGCGTCCTTATCGGCTTTCACCCAGAAGGAGACTTTGTACTTCTCACCCTCCTTGAATTCATGGCTGGGCTCATAGATGAAGAACTGACCTGTCCAGTCCTCTTTCGAACCAGAAGCAACATGCACCACAGCTCCGGTTGAGCCACCGACACCGGCACCCTCAACGGGATTGAATTTGTGTGCGCCCTGATTTTCGCCTTCGCCGTCCTGAGTCACGAGGCTGGTGCCGTCGGTGCCCTCAACGTTGCCGTTGATGACCAGGCTCTCCCAGTTCTCTTCCTCAACCTCCTTGATAGGATAGAGGGCAGTGAAGATGTCGCTCTCCTCGTTAGTCTTGTTGTAGACGAGATAAGCCTTGATGACCAAAGCACCCTCACCCTTGACGGTGACAGTCTCATTAGGCATGGCGGTCATCATGGTCATGGAAGTCTTCGGGTCGCTGCCGTCAGTGGTGTAGTGGAGGTTGAAGTTGGCATCGTCGAAGGTCATGGTGATCTCGTCGTCGACAGCTACCTCAGTGCCGCTGGCAGGATTGAAGGAAAGTGCGAATACGGGTTTGGGCTCCTCAGCAATACCGTTGCGGTAGAGCTCCATGTAACCGATACCCATCCAACGGAAGTTGTTGCCCTCAAGAGCCTTCAGACCAATCTTCACCTCACCGGCTTCAGCGGTCTCGAACTCGAAGCTGGCAGGAGCCAGACGGGTGCTGGCGATAACCGGACCCTCGAAGTCGTTGGCATAGAACTTCACGTTGCAGTTGTCTTCGTTGCCACTTGCATTCTGCTGTGCGAATGCATAGCAGGAAACGTCATACTTGCCTGCGGGCAGTTCCACCTTCTGATAGAGGGTGAATGAACCGTCGTCGGCAGCAGCTTCACTCCAGTACTCGTAGAAAGCAGTCTTGGTGCCGTCCTCAGAGGTAGCATCGTTGTTCTGCATCACCTGGCTGTTGCCAGTGGTACGGTCGCTGTACCAGCCATCGCACTTGGCCCATGTGGGAAGTCCCTCAAGGTTGGCGTTGACCAAAACGAAGGAGATGTTGAACTTGGCGTCACCCACAGGAGCGGCGTTGTTGTTGTACTCGATACCGGCAGCGCGGAGAGCCTCGTCGGCCTCGGCAGCCTGGGCTTTGAGGCCAGCGGCATACTCGTTGATGGCCTCTGCGGTAGTCATGGCATTAAGAGTCTCCATGTCGACAGCGGGAAGGGCAAATGCATTGAGGGCAGCGTTGAGCTTGTCGTGTGCGCCTTCAGCAAATTCCTTGTAGCTGGTTACGTCGGCCATGGCCTTCACTGCGTCATAGTACTTGCTCTTGTAGTTGGAGAGTGCCTTAGCTTCGGCGAATGCCTTAGCGATGGGAGCCAGCTCGTCAGCCTTTGCGTTGAGGGCTTTGACTGCTTCCTGGAAGCTGGCGTTGTCGGTAACACTAGCCTTGGTGGTCTCTACGAACTCCTTGGTCGGGGTTTCCACAGCAGTAGGTATCTGGCCGTAGTAAGCCTCCACCTTGTCGACGGATGCCTGCAATGCAGCGTCCAAGCTCTGGATGGTCACGTTCTTGATGGCTACCCAGTTGAAGGTGGCGCCATTAAGTTTCACACCAATGGTGAGTTTGCCGTCGGTGCCCACAGTAGCGATGTTGCCGAAGGTGCCATAGACACCGGGCTTGCCGTTGAAGGTGTAAGCATTACCAGTGGTGGGGATGTCGGTTTCGTCGTCGTTGACGAAGAAGCTGACGCCGCCAATCTCATAACCTGCCTCACTGAAGGCGCGGACGAGAGCCTGTGCATAGTAAACCTCACCTGGGTTCAAACCCTCGAGGGTGTAGTAAATCATACCGTCGCCGAGTGTGCCTTCACCACTGTTGATCCAGTTCTCGATGAACGGAGTGACCATACCGGTGTTGTCGGCCTCAGTCGACCATGTGTTCACGTGGAATGCTTGTTCGTTGGTGCAGGTCCAACCTGCGATGTTGTTAGAGGGCACCTCACCTGCTGCGATAATCTTGTAGCTGTCGATACTCTTCTTGACAGCGTTGATAGCCTCGTTGAGAGCTGCGGTGGCTTTCTCAAGAGACTCCTGAGAGTTCTTGTCCACACGTGCCTCACCATTGAGGATGGTTGCGGCGCGGAGAGAAGCCAATGAGTTCTTGCTGCAGGTCTCCTCAGTGTTGAGCAGTGCCTGTGCCTCAGCCAGAGCCTTCTCGTATGCCTCGATGAACGGACCAAGGTCAGAGATAGGACCATAATACTTCAGTTGGAAATTGTCCCAGATGCACCAAAGTGTGGTGTTGCCTTCCAGCTTGGCACCAACGGTGAGCTCGCCAGTAGATACACCTTGAGCCTCTGCGATGGCATATTCACCAGCCAAGAAGGATGTTGAAGCCTGACTCATATTGTTCTCTGAGCCTGTGAGTGGACCGAAGGTGCTGGTACCTTCGTTGACGAAGATGACGGGCAGATGCTCGTTGTCCTCGCCGTCCTGGCGGTAGAAACCTTGAGCAGTAAGTCCATAGTTTCCAGCAGGTGCTCCGGAGACCACCTGGCTCAAATTGAACTCGCTGTGGTAGGACTCAGCACACATGTTTTCGTTGGCGCCGCCTTGCAGATTCTGGTTGCCGGCCTTCATGGTCCAAGCACTGTTGGTGGCTACCCTGCTGAAGTTGGGGTTCAGAATCAGGAAGGTAGCGTCCTTGGGATTCTCAGCTGTGGCAGATGCCAGGTCAGCGATACGGTTCTCTGGAGTGACAAGCTTCCAGTAGCTATACTGTGTGGCAGACTCGTCGTAAACTTTCCAAGAGATGTTGTCGAAGTAGAAGTTGTTCTCATTCTCCCTGTCCTTGCTCAGGTTGAAGGCGAGGGTCTGCATGCCGACCATTTTGGTGTCGGCATTAAAGTTCTTGATAGTTCCTTCGATGGTCACTTGCTGCCATTCGGTGGTTACCTTCAGCGGTCCGCTGAATCCGTCAACATACCATCCAATGTAGTTGCCGGCAGTGGTGTGGGACTGAATGTCCACATCAGCAGCCTTGTCAGCCTTCACCCAGAAGGAGACTTTAAATTTCTCACCCTCTGCGAACACATGGTCAGGAGCATAGATGAAGAACTGGCCTGTCCAATCCTCTTTCGAACCAGAAGCAATGTGCACCACTGCAGCTTTTGAGCCGTCGATGCCGACACCCTCAACGGGATTGAACTTGTGTGCACCTTGATTCTGGCCCTCACCGTCCTGGGTGATGAGGCAAGTGCCATCTTCACCTTCAACGTCGCCATTGGTAATCAGTTCCTTCCAACCTGGATCAGCGCCAACAGTAGTGGATGTGGCACCCGCATTGGCGAAGAGCATACCAGCGCTGCAAGTCATTCTGTAGACGTTGGTCTGTCCCTCAACGGGAACGAACTGCCAGGATGACTCACCCACGGGGCGGTCGATGTAACCATTGGCTCCCAGATACAAGTTCTGGTAGGTGGGAGAGCAGGAAACTGTGTAGTTGCCATCTTCCAATCCTGCCAAAGTGACGGAAATACCGCCAGTCTTGGCAATGGAAGCTTGGGTTCCCCAGCTGTTTGCTCCCACGAGGTAACCTTGTGCACCTACGTTGTAGAGGTAGAATGTACCCTCGCCAACTTCCGATGCCGTCCATGTCTGTGCGTTTACGCATAGACCGAACACAGCTGCTAATGCAGCCATTAAAAGTCGTAATTGTCTCATAGGTTAATTATTAAAATTAAGAAAAGAATAGTTATAACTGAATGCAAATGTACGGCTTTTTATGATTAAAAGCAAATACTATCAAGTTTTTTTTAAAAAAAACATCAAAAAACCTTAAAAACCGTCCTTTTCCCATATTTTCAGCATCTGTTCCATATGTTGTAACACAAAACAATAATTGATAAAAGGCGGTGCTAATAGCCATGAAATAGCCTGTCTTCCTATCTGAAAGTTGCAGCATAGGGAGCAATCCCACAAAGAAAAACACAAAAAATAAAAAGAGCCACGAAATCGTGACTCTCTTTCTTTGCTTGGTAGCGGGAGCCGGGATTGAACCGGCGACCTCATGATTATGAATCATGCGCTCTAACCAGCTGAGCTATCCCGCCATCATTTGCGTTTTGCGGGTGCAAAGGTAAACATTTTTTTTATACTTGCAAAAAAAATACTTCTTTTTTGTTGGAAATTCATGGAAAAACATTAAATTTGTGCCGTTAAGCCACAATACCCAAACGTCATACACATGGAAAAACAACAAATACAGATAGAGCATAGCCTCAATTCCACATCACCCAACATTATTTGGAAAATCATCAGCACTGAGGGAGGACTCAGCCGTTGGATTGCCGACAGTGTAAAAGAAAGCAAGGGCGTATTTTCTTTTACATGGGGGAGTGAGCTCGGCCACCATGAGACAAGGAATGCCGTCTTGGTGGACCGTGTCAGACATAGCCATATCCGTATGAGATGGGAGGACGAGACCGACCCGGATGCATACCTCGAACTGCGTATGGTACGCTCAGAAATAACCGAGGGATATACCCTGCATATCACCGACTATGCCCTTCCAGAGGACGTGGACAGCCTCTTCGACATTTGGGACCAAAATCTCGACCAACTCCGGCGGTCCACAGGATTGTGACTTTCTCTTTGTGATTACCTTCTTATGATTACCTTAATATTAGGAGTAGTAATGTCTAAACTCCTAACTGTTGTTTCCCTTCTCATCAATCTTGATTGGAATCGTAATCAACGACCAATGATACCATTACAAAAGGGTTGTGCAACGTTGTAGAGACGTGATACATCACGTCTTCCACCAAAAATGCTATAAACTTGTATGTCATTGAGACGCAATATATTGCGTCTCTACAGACTGAGCATTAACGTTCTTGTGTCATGGAGAAGCTTCAGTTGGTAATGTCTAAACTCCTAATCTCCTAAACTCCTTCAGTTGAACTCACAAAAAAAGACATTGCTTTTCAGCGATGTCTTTTCAGGGTGAGGCCTGCTCACAAAAAAAGACATTGCTTTTCAGCGATGTCTTTTCAGTTGAGTCCTGCTCACAAAAAAAGACATTGCTTTTCAGCGATGTCTTTTCAGGGTGCCCGGTGGGACTCGAACCCACGACATTCAGAACCACAATCTGACGCTCTAACCAACTGAACTACGGGCACCGTGTTGCCGCTTTCTTATGGAAAGCGGGTGCAAAGGTAAGACAAATCAGCCAAAAAACCAAACTTTTGGCTGATTTTTTGTCTTTTTTTATTCTCCGGCAGCAGGAGCCTGCTTTGCAGGAGCTGTAGGAGTCTTCTCCGAAGTAGCTGCGGGAGCGGCCTTCTCCTCTGCGGGAGCCTGGCTGGCACCGAAATTCTGCTGGTTGGTGGGGTTGGTGAGCGGGTTGGTGGTGGTTGCCTCGATGACATTCTGCTCGTGTGCCGTGGGGGCTGCCCATGAGCAAAGCACGCTCAGCACTACCATGGCGATGGCGAGACCCCATGTGGCCTTCTCAATGAAATCGGTGGTCTTGCGGACACCGGCCAACTGGTTGCCGGCATTGAACTGTGACGACAGACCGCCGCCCTTGGATTCCTGAATCAGTACGATACCTATCATCAGCAGTGATGCGATGAGGATAAGGATTACGAATAAATAATACATCTCTTTTTTGCTATTTTTTGTTATTATTGATAATCAATTTTTCCAAAAATCGAATTTGGTCTGCAAAGTAAGCACTTTTTTTTGGATAATTCAAATTTAAACGCTTAATAATTTCCAAAGCCTTGGAATATCGCCCTTGTTTGACGTAAATTCGGGCCAAAGTGGCGGTGAAATAGCCTTCGTCGGCTCCTTTGGGACTTTCTTCGCCCTGTGGGGTGTATTCTGGTGTCTCATGCAGCTGCATGCGCCCGCCCTCCTCGTTGATGAACTTGTCGATGAGTTCTTGTCCGCGCATCGAAGCCTGTCCGCTCTCCTCTGCCGGTTCATCGTCACTGGCAGACAGCAGGTATGCCACGTAGTCGACGGTGGCGTCGGTGGCGGTTGGTTTGCGGCGTCTCTTCTCCTTGGGCTGGTCGCCGTCTTCTTGATGCATGGTGCCCAGAAAATCGTCGATGAGCGAGATGGTGCGGTCGGCATCGCTGCCTGCGGGCGTTTTCGATGGGCGCTTCGACGGCCTGAGCTTGTAGTGCTTCGCCTCGACAAGGTCGAAGAGGCGGGTGCGGTCGGTGATGAAGAGGGCTGCACGCCGCAACTCATCATCGAACGACGACTCATGCAACAGGTAGAGGTTCTGCAGCATCAGCAGGCGAGCGGTCTGGAAGTAGGGATGGAGTGCGGTGAGCTCACGCAGTTCGTAGAGCGTCTCCTTGTTCATCCGCTCGGGATGGTCGATGAGTTCTTTCAGGTCCATAGTGCTTACCAGTTGGCCACGGTGGCGTTGAATATTTGGTCGGTGATGTCCTTCACCATCTGGGTGACGAGTTCCTCCTGTACGGAGTTGAGCGACTGGGTCGTCTCATAGCTCGTGGTGGCGGTGAACGACTTCTCGAAGTCTTCCTTGTGATTGACGTTGTTGGTGAATCTCACATTGACGGTCATCGACAGTTCGGTCTGCGCTGAGTATCCCTCACTCGATACGCTCTTGTTGCGTTGGGTGTATTGGGTGATTTCACCCTCAATCTTGAGGTCTCCTCCCTTCTTCACCTGCGACAGGCGTGTGTGGTTGGCGAAGATGTCCTTCAGCTCGTTGTTGAAGATGTTCGCCATTGGTCCCCACACATAACTGGAGCGGATGGGGAAATCGGCAATGGTGATGGTCTTCGTCTTGGAATAGTCGATGCTCGCCCCGTTGAACTTATAGGACACGGAGCATGCCGATATCAGCATGGTGAGCAAAAAGCATGCCAGAAAACTGTGGAATCGGATGTTATGTGAGTCCATACTGCCTGAGTTTGCGGTAGAGCGTGCGTGATGAGATGCCCAGTTCCTGCGCTGTCTTGCTGCGGTTGCCATTGTTGCGCTCGAGCGCCTTGATGATGACCTGCCGTTCTTGGTCGTTGAGGTTGAGGCTCTCGGGGACGTCGGCGATTTCCTCGGCTTCGGCATCCTCGGCATCCTGGCGATGACTGTCGCCGATTGTGGCTGGCATGTTGGGCTGGAACTGGTTGTTCAGTGCCTGTGCCTGTGACGAGAGGGTAGTGGCATCGTCGATTTGCTGCCGCAGCCCGTTGAGTTCTCTGCGCAGTTCGCCCACGTTGGCGCGCAGTTCGAAGAGCACCTTGTAGAGCGCCTCGCGCTCGTTCTCATAACTGTGTGGGCCCGATGCGGGGGCGATGGTGGCGGGCAGCGTGGTCTCATGGTCGTCGGGGATGAACTGCGCGATGGTCTGTGCGTCAATCTCGCGTTTCTCGCTGAGCACCGACATCTGTTCGGTGATGTTCTTGAGCTGGCGCACATTGCCCGGCCATTTGTATTTCAGCATCCGCTGCTGGGCCTCTTCCGACAGCGTGATGCGGGGCAGCCTATAGCGCTCTGCCACCTGCATGGCAAAGAGGCGGAAAAGCAGCAGGATGTCGTTGCCGCGCTCTCGGAGCGGAGGCATCTGTATGGGGATGGTGTTGAGGCGGTAATAGAGGTCCTCGCGGAAGCGTCCTTCGCTGATGGCCTTGCGGATATTGACATTGGTGGCAGCCACCACACGGACATCGGTCTTGAGCACCTGTTGTCCGCCGACGCGGATATACTCGCCGGTCTCCAGCACGCGGAGCAACCTGGCTTGGGTGGCTAAGGGCAGTTCGCCCACCTCGTCGAGGAAGATGGTGCCTTTGTCGGCGATGCCGAAATAGCCCTTGCTCTCACCGATGGCATCGGTGAAGGCTCCTTTCTCATGGCCGAAGAGTTCGCTGTCGATGGTGCCTTCGGGGATGGCGCCGCAGTTGATGGCAAAATAGTTCTTGCCCTTCCTTGTCGAGTGGTCGTGGATAAGGCGCGGAATGATTTCCTTGCCCACTCCGCTCTCACCGACGATGAGCACGGAGAGGTCGGTATTGGCCACCTGGAGGGCAATATCGATGGCACGGTTGAGCGCATCGCAGTTGCCCACGATGTTGTACCGGTTTTTGATGTCTTGTAGGTTGCTTGTTCTCATTGGGGTGACAAAATTACACATTTTTTGTGAAAATACTGCAATTTTGGCAGAAAAAAGTTTTGGCGGCTGTAATCACATACACCTTCATCCTTCATCTTTCATCTTTCATCCTTCACCCTTTGTCCTTTATCCGGATGAGCAACAGGCCGATGGCGGTCCAGATGAGTTCGCGGATGCGAACGAGCAATGCCACCATGATGCCGGCGTCGGTGGTGAGGCTCAGGCCACGCGCCGACATGAGGAAACCTCCCTCGCGCCCGCCCAGTTGCAGCGGCATGAAGAAGAGCATGTTGGCGAACAGGCTGGTGAAGGCGAGGATGAGGATGCTGTTGAGATAGCTGGCGTCGGGACTGAGCACGCGGAGGATGAAGTAAATCTCCAGCGCAGAGACAATGCGGCAAGAGAGTTCGGAGAGCACGGCCATGACAAACGTGCGGGGATTCTGTCCGTGAAGGGCGGCAATCTGCCTGTCGATGTTGTCGAGCTGCTCACGGTGCTTGTTGATGAAGCGATGTGCCCACGACTTGATGAAGGGCAGGTGTCCCAGCAGCGTCATCGCCCTCACGGCAAGTCCTTTGCGGTAGCCAGCGATGAAAAACCAGATGCCCAAAAGGCAAAAGGCGGTGGTGGCGGCCAGGATGATGCCCATCAGCACATTGACGGGTTGGATGGCGATGTAGAGCGCGACGGAGAGGAGCCAGAACCAGAAATGGCTGAAGATATGGGTCATGGCGAATAGGATGACCGACGCCGAGGCTCGCTCTGTGCCGATTTTGGGCTTGAGTGCCATGATGCGGTAGGGTTCTCCACCCATCAGTCCGCCAGGCGTGGCATAGTTGAGCGCGAATCCCGATACGGTGATCCGGTAGAGCCACCAGAAACCTACTTCGGCTTTCCGCGGCCAACCGTTGTGGATGATGATGTACCAGGAGAAGGTGTTGTGAACGTAGAGCCAAGCCCACAAAACCACGACGGCAATAAACCAGTAGCCTGCCTCGCGGATATGGCGCCATGCCTCACGGAAGTCGAGTTGCCACACCATGATGGCGAGCACGGCGAGACCAAAGAGGAAGAAGGCGTTCCGGTATTTCTCTTTCATGCGTGCGATTCGTGCTTCTTGGGGATGGAGAACCTCACCTTCTCGCTGTCGTCACGCTTCTCGTGGTATAGCTTCTTGAGCGGGTTGGCAAGGGGCTCGTCATAGCTGGCACGGTTGCGGAAGGCATCGATGGCAAGGTAGATGGCCTCGCGGAGTGCAGACTCGTCGGCCTCACCTTTGCCCGCGATGTCGAAACGGGGACTGAAGTAGGGTGCCGTATGCACGATGGGGAGTCCGGCGATGAGGACCACGCGGGAGTCGCTTGCCAGCATGCGCAGCGGTGTCATTGCCTGATTGTAGTAGATGGCGAGCGTGCCGTCGAAATGGGCAAACTGGCAGGTGCTGAAATACTCGTCGGCAGGGTAGGGGCCATAGATGCCGACACCGGCGCTGAGCAGTTCGTTGATGGCTGGCTGAATGGTGTCTGTCTCCTCGGGACCCGGTTGCGGATTGGCCTGCAGCAGGGCGATGCGGGGGTTGGAGATGCGGAAATCGCGGCGCAGGCTCTCTGCGAAGGTCTTTGCTCTCTCAATGATGTGGTCTTTTTCGAGTATCCTGAGGGCGTCTCTCAAGGGGATGTCGTCTGTGAGCGATGCGATGCGCAGGTCGCCGTCTACATAGATGGTGAGCCCCTTCCCCTCGCTGTTGGTGGCTTTCTCGATGATGTCGAACTGAACGGTATTTGGGGTGCCTGTCTTAATGTCGGTGGCATTGAAGGGCAGTAGGACCAGGGCATCGAAAAGTCCTTGTTTGTAGTCTGCCAAGGCACGGTCGAGTGCCAGTTGGCCTGCTTTTGCCGACTGCTCGGTCGGCGTGCCAAGGTCAATCTTCACTTCTTCGTTGAAGCAGGTGAGGATGTTGAGCCGGTCGGGATGTGCGTCCTCTGCCTTGCTGATGATGTTGAAGTTGACCTGCATGTTGAGGCTCTTGCGGTGGTAGGCAGCCACTTTGGGCGACCCATAGATGATGGGGGTGAAAAGTTCGAGGATAGATGGCTCGGCGAAAGTCTTGAAAATAGTCTCGTAGCCGATGCCGTTGGTGTCGCCGTGGGTGATGGCGATGCGTATTTTCTTATCTTCCATTGTGCTATATATTAAATAATGTATGTCGTTTGGTTGTTTGGTTGTTTGGTTGTTTGGTTGTTTGGTCGTTTGGTCGTTTGGTCGTTTGGTTGTTTGGTTGTTTGGGCGTTTGGGCGTTTGGGGGGTGGGAGTTTAGGAGTTTAGGAGTCTAGGAGTTTAGACAAATGCACTGCATGGCAAGGTCGCTGCATTAAGCGACGTACTGAACACAAACAACAGAGGGATGCCTATCAGAAGCAGATGCAATCATAATTCTTAATCCTTAATTCTTAATCCTTAATCCTTAATTCTTCTCGCTGTACTCAGCAGGCCGCAGGCGGCAAAGATGTCCTGACCACGGGATGCGCGGATGGTGGTGAAGACACCATGCGAGGTGAGGTAGTCGCGCAACCACTCCATCTTTTGGTCATCGGCACCGCGGAGGTCGCTGTCGGGTATTTGGTGGAAGCGGATGAGGTTGATGCGGCATTCAAGTCCGTGGAGCAACCGTATGGTCTCGCGGGCATGGCGCTCGCTGTCATTGAGTCCGCCGAAGACGATGTACTCAAACGACAGGCGCCGCTGGTGCGTGAAATCATACTGCCTCAGCAGGTCGACCACCTCGCTGATGGGATATCCGCGCTCGGCGGGCATGAGTTGGGCGCGCTGCTCTGCGATGGGGGTGTGCAGGCTGATGGCGACATGGCACTCGCTCTCGTCGAGGAAACGGCGCAGTTTGCCGCGGATGCCCACACTGCTCACGGTGATGCGCTTCGGGCTCCATGCCCAGGCGTATTGAGCGGTGAGGATTTCCGTGGCGCGGAGCACAGCGTCGAGGTTGTCCATCGGTTCTCCCTGGCCCATGAATACGATGTTGGTGAGGGTGTCGCGCTCGGGCAGGGCGTAGATTTGGTTGAGGATATCACCAGCGGTGAGGTTGCCCTCAAACCCTTGGCGGCCGGTCTGGCAGAAAAGGCAGTGCATCTTGCAGCCCACCTGCGATGACACGCAAAGCGTGGCACGGTCGCCATCGGGGATATAGACCGTCTCCACCTCCCTGCCGTTACTGGTGGGGAAGAGGTACTTCACCGTGCCGTCGGCGGAGCGCTGGCAGTCGGTAGGCGGCATCAGTCCGATGTCGTAATGCTCAGCCAACCGGGAGCGGTTGGCTTTGGAGATGTTGGTCATTTCGTCGATGCCGGAGACATGGCGGCGATAGAGCCAGTCGGCCATCTGTCCGCCGGTGAAGGCGGGCATTCCCAGGTCTGTGGCCACCTGCCGCAGTTCGGCAAGGCTCATTCCCATCAGTATTTTCTTCTGTGTGTCCATGACGGTCTCTGCACTTTGGCTGCGAAAATAGTCATTTTTTGCGAGACAGCAAAATAAAAGTGTATTTTATTGTCCGATGAGTCAGACTTGTCAGACTGGTCGGACCGGTCGGACTCGTCAGACTTGTCGGACTTGTCCGGTCTTCTAAGTTGAATAACTAATAATAAATGTTAAAAGTGGGCATTTCGATGAAAAAACATCAACTAAAATTTTAGATAACTAAAAACTTAGTATTATATTTGCAACAACGAAACACACTGTTAGAACATGAAAAAAGAAAATAACAAGACCCTCACCAGGGCAGAGATGCAGGTGATGAATATCCTTTGGAGCATGGGTAAGGCCGCCGATGTTCATGAGGTGGTGGAGCGCTATGAGGAGCCCCGTCCTGCCTATACCACAGTGTCCACCTATATGAAGATACTGACAACTAAAGGTTTCGTAGATTACAAGAAGGGGACAGGCAAACAATACCTCTATTTCCCTGTTATCTCAAGGGCAGAATATACCAGTAGGGTGATGCGCGACGTGAAGGACAGTTTCTTTGGCGGCAGCGCATCCTCATTGCTGCGCTTCTTTGTCGAGAACGAGCAAATCGACGAGGAAGAAATCCGTGAGTTGCTCGACTTGGTCAACCGTCAATAATCGCTGCTATGGGTGCATTCACGCTATATGCCATCAAGTCGGCCCTCTGTCTGGCAGTGCTCTATCTGCCATTCACATTGCTGCTGAGGAGGGAGACATTTTTCACCTTCAACCGCATCGGGCTGCTGCTCATCATCGGTCTGTCTTTGGTAGTGCCATGCCTCAACATCCCGCTGTGGGATTTCACCCTCGACGGTTTGCTTGAACAACAACGACAGGCGGTGATTGAGGTGGGGATGCCTAGTCTCGTGACAGCGGAGAGAACAGCCACTGTACATCAGGAGACAATGGGCGACACAGGATGGAGCTGGGCATACCTGCTCGTCTATACATATCTCATAGGACTGGTAATATGTCTGGTGCTGAAGGGCAGGCAATTATACCGTCTCCTGCGGTTCATTCCGAGTGGATGCCTTTGGACAGACCAGCACGATGGTGTGACCATCTATTGCCATGCGGGGGAACTGGGTGCGTTCAGTTGGATGCGGAGCATCGTGGTGGGGGAGGCTGACAGTGCCCCCGACTCACCGGTGATGCTGCACGAGATGGCGCATGTGCGCCATGGTCACTCATGGGATGCCTTGTTGGTGGCGCTTGTGGAAATTTTGCAATGGTTCAACCCCTGCATTTGGATGCTTGACATCTCCCTGAGGGAGATTCATGAATATGAGGCCGACGATGCCGTACTGCGCAGAGGCATCACAGCCCGCAATTATCAACTTTTATTAATCAAGAATGCTGTGCGCGG
This sequence comes from uncultured Prevotellaceae bacterium, assembly GCA_902767775.1. GTDB lineage: Bacteria > Bacteroidota > Bacteroidia > Bacteroidales > Bacteroidaceae > Prevotella. Next base: position 173,518 of record CACXIP010000022.1, read on the forward strand.
AAGCCGTTATGCTTTTGCCAATGCCTTCAACCACAGTCTTCTTAAAAAACGTATTACTATGATGATGAAAAAGAAATCCAGCAAGTGGGCACGTATGAGACTGCTCTATGTCGTGCCTGCCACCATGATTGTCCTCGGCGCATTCGCCAGCCACCGTTTTGTCAGTCAGACTACCTCGCTTGGTGATGTCGGTGAGCCGTCCGCTCCTCATGTCAATGTCGTTGAGTCACCCTCTTCGCCCAAAGCCACAGTTGTTGACCAAAGCGACCTCATGGAGAAGGAGGATGTTGCCAATGTGGAACAGGAAAATGCCATCCCTGATGTGAAACCAGAGGCAACGGACGTTCAAATGCCCATCAGTATCTTGCCCGATACAGGGGTGGTGGGGACCGCCAACGGAAAGCAAGTATATGATGCGCCGGAGGTGATGCCGGAATATCCCGGTGGCGTAAGCGCATTGCTCACTTTCTTGCAACAAAATGTCCGTTATCCCAAGATTGCCCAAGAATACGGTGTTCAGGGCCGTTATGTGGTGGGCTTCTGTGTCTCTCCCGAAGGAAAAATCACCGATGTGGAGATAGCCAGGAAACCTGAAGGAGAGGTTCTGGCAGATATTGTTGTCAACAGTTATTCCAATACAGCCGACTCTCTGGCAATCAGCAAGCGTATCAATCAGGCTAAAGCCCGTGAGGCGATGGCGGAAGAGGCATTACGTGTAGTGAAGGCCATGCCCGATTGGAAACCCGGCATGGTGGGCGGCAAGCCTGTCAACTGCCACTACAACCTCCCCATCGTCTTCAAACTGCAATAAAAGTATTGTGACATAAAAAAGGGGCGCGGCATCATTTCCGATGTCGCGCCCCATTATGTAGTTAGCTTATTACCTTCCAACTATTTCTTCGGCATCATGAGCACCTCGATGTGGTTGCCACTCTTGAGAATGGTGTTCTTGAGATGGTCGCTGATAGCCTTGGCGTTGACGGCCTCGACGGTCTTCTTGTAGTCGGTGTGGATATCGACGCCGTAGCGGTTGAAGCGGTTGAGAACACGAATCCAGTAGCGGTTGGTCTTGGCGTCCACGTCGGCCTGCTTAAGCAGGATCTGCTTCACCTTGTTCAGGTCCTCGAGGTTCGGATTGGCGATGGTGGCTTGCATGCCCTTGTCGAACTCAGGCACAGCGTCTTTTACCTTGTCGGGGTTGAGCATGGCGTTGCCGGTGATGGTCATGTAGATGGCGGGACCGCCGGTGTCCAACTCACCCTCAGCACCTGCGTGGTAGGCGGCGGAGAGCTTCTCGCGGATTTCACGGTTGAATGTCATGTCGAGCATGCGGGTAGCCATGTCGTTGATGACGATGTTCTGCAGGGTGTACTTCACGGGGTTCGAGCGCCAGATCTCATTGACCTGAGCCTGTGGGTTCTCCATCTGCTTCTCGAAATGGTTGGCCTTCTTGCCGTTGACCAGAGTGCGCTCTTCCTTGCTCTTCAGGTCAGCCTTGCCCTTGGAGGGCAGCGAGGCGATATACTGCTCTACATACTCACGCAACTTGGCCTCGTCGAAGTTGCCGCAGAAGGTGAAGGTGAAGTTGGCGGCATTGCCATACAGTATCTTGGCAATCTCCAGCACGCGGTCGTAGCTGATGCTCTCAATCTGCTCGGGAGTGGGGATGCGGAAACGTGGGTTGTTGCCATAGACGGTGCTTGCCACGGAGTCCTGGAAGACCAGCGTGTTGTTGAGGCTGGCGTTCTTCAGCTGCAGGGAGATGGCGTTGAGGAAATTGTTCACAGCTTTCTCATCCTTTTGGATATTGGTGAAGCTGAGGTAAAGCAGTTGCATCATGGTCTCCAGGTCCTTCGGTGTGGAGTTGGCACCCACGCCATGGGTATTGCCTGAGATGTCGCAGCTGACGGATACCTGCTTGCCGGCGAGGGCCTTCTGCAGGTCGGTCTGCATGAAGCTGCCAAGTGCGCTCTGCGAGAGAATCATGCTGGCGAACTGGATGTTTTGGTTGTCCTCCTTGCCGAAGAGGGACTCACCACCGTCGGACGATGCACCCATGATGATTTCCTCGGCATTGAAGTCGGTCTTCTTCAACTGCACCTTGGCACCATTGGAGAGGGTCCACTCCTTGTAGCCCAGCACTTTGTTCTCTGTCTCCTTCACGATGCTGCCTTTCTTGGGCAGTTCGCTCATCAGGGGCTCCTGCTTCACGTTGTCCACGTATGCCTCCAGTTGCTCTGCACGCACGCTGCTGACAGCCTTCTTGATGTCGTCGGTGGTGAAATAGGTCTTGCCTTCTTTCTCCTGCAGCAGGGCAAGGGCAACGAAGTTGGTGTCGGTGTTGCAGATAAGTTCCTGTGCATATTGGTTGACAAGTGCCACGGGAAGCATGGGCACGATTTGATTCATTGTCGTGTACTCATACTCGATGGAGGGGATGGGCTCCGAGTTGATGAAGTTGCTGACATACTGCTCACAGTAGTCGTTGGTCTTGTATTTCTCGCGGTTGTTGTATACCTTCTCCAGCTGGCTGACGTATTCCGACTTGGCGCGCTCATACTCAGTGGCGGTGAAGCCATGGTCTTTCACGCGCTTCAGTTCACGCAGGGCGGTTTTCACAGCCTCTATCTCCTGGCCTTCTTTGGGCATGAGGGTGAGCATCAGCGCCCCTTTGGTGCGTGCCACCAGATAAATGCCATCATTGACGCTGGCCTGCAGGATGGGGCAGTCGGGTTTCTGGGTCTCCTCGGTGAAGCGGGCGTTGATCATGTGTGAGAACACATCATCCATATAGTCCTTGATCATGTATGCCATGGTGTTCTTCAGCGAGTCGGGGAAGGCGTCATGCTTCATGGCGATGAGGAAGAGGGGCACTTGCTGCTCCTTGTCGGTGCCGATGAGGTAGATGCCCTCATTGTTGTCAGGCACGGGCACTGGCTCTACCTTGGCAGCATTGGCGGGCACCTTGATGCCGGCGAAGAGTTCCTTGATCTTTGCCTCGGTACGGTCCACATCGATGTCGCCCACGATGATGATGCCCTGGTTGTCGGGACGGTACCACTTGCGGTAGTAGGCGCGGAGTGTCTCAGGCGAGCATTTGTCGATGACCTCCATCAGACCGATGGGGAAGCGCTCTCCATACTTAGAACCGGGATAGAGGGCAGGAAGTTTGCTCTCCAGAATCTTCTGGGTACCCACGATGCGCATGCGGTATTCGTTGTGCACGATGTCGCGTTCTGCGTTGATGGCTTCCTCACTCAGGGTGATGCCGTTCGACCAGTCCTTCAGAATCAGCATGCAGGAGTCGAGTGCAGAGATGCGGGCGGTGGGCACATCGGTGATGTAGTACACCGTCTGGTCGGTAGAGGTGTAGGCATTGAGGTTGCGGCCATACTCCACGCCAATCGACTGCAGGTATTCCTGCAGGGCGTTGTCTTTGAAGTGGTCGGTGCCGTTGAATGCCATGTGCTCGAGCAAGTGGGCGAGACCGCGCTGGTCGTCGTTTTCCTGTACGGAACCCACTCTCTGGGCAATGTAGAAGCTGGCAACCTTCTCAGGATAGCCGTTGTGGCGGATGTAATAGGTCAGTCCGTTGTCCAGTTTTCCGGTGCGGACCTCTGGGTCGACGGGAATGGTAGGCAACTCCTGTGCCTGTGCCGTCATTCCTGCGAGCAGCAGCATTGCTGCCCAAATTTTCCTTAATTTCATCTAGTTGATATTTAATTGTTAAATCAGAATAGTTCTGCTTTTCAGAAAAACTCTATCAATTAGTCGTGCAAAGTTAGATAAAAACTACATAAAATAGATGAAATTTTTATCCAATTGTTTTAAATTTTGTTTATTGTGTGAGTTTTTCACCCTTTTCTATTATATAATAGGTGAACTCGTCGAAGTGCCGCACTCCCATCTTTTCCAGTTGGGAGCGACTGGCTTTCACGTCGGCATCGGTGTTGTGGTTGGGGATATGGGGCAGACGGACAGTCAGTCGGTCGGCCATGCCCTCATGGGAAAGCAGCCAGACAAGGTTGTCGATGACCTTTGCATTGTCTTGACCGGTATACTGTTGATAAATGTTGGGATTGATGTCCTTGATGTCCACTATCCATTGGTGTACCAAGGGAAGTAGCCGCTCCAGATGGCGGCGATCCACATTGAGGCTGGTCTCGATGTTGATATGCCAGCGAGAGTCGATGAGTGAGATAAGTTCCACGATGAAGGCACTCCGCAGACAGGGTTCGCCACCGCCGAAGGTTACCCCACCACCCGTAGCAAGAAAATAGAGGTTGTCGACGGCGAGTTCCTCTGCGAGTTCGTCAGTGGTCACCTCGCGCAAGATGCCGTCGGGGTGCAGGCACTGGGCATTGAGGCAATAGCGGCAGCGAAGGGGACAGCCATGGAAGGCCACCAAGGTGGTGACCCCCGCGCCATCGACCGACAGCCGGTGGCGTGATATCCCGATGACAGGGGCTTGGAGCATTTTGGCTGACTATTTATGCTTGAAGGAGATAGGGAGATTGTAGGTGACTTTCTTGGTCTCTCCGTTCTCTTTGGCAGGACTCCATTTAGGCATGAGGTTCACAACGCGCAGGGCCTCTTTGTCGAACAGAGGATGGATCGACTTGACTACCTTGGCATCGGTGACGGAGCCGTCGCGCTCAATCGTGAAGGAGACGATGACCCTGCCGGAGACACAGATTTCTTCCATCTCCTTTGAGTATTGTATATTGTCGTCGATGAACTTCAGCAATGCCTTGTTGCCTCCGGGGAAGGAGGGCTGCTGCTCAACGATTTCACCGAATACCAGTTCGGCCTTTGTGGTGTCCTCTTTTGCCACCAACGACTTCGCCTCACGTTTCCCGTCTGCGGCCGTATTCTTCTGTGTGTCGTCAACAGATGTTGAATCGATGTCGTTTGGCACTAAGCCGTCCAGCTGCTCACCTGGGTCTCTCATCACTTCACCTGCCGTGGGGCGGAAAATGGGAATGATATTGCAGGAGGTGAGGGCGGTCAGTCCCACACTGATGCCCACGAGGCTGACTGCCTTGCCCATTGCCCGCCGCAGGTCGAGCTGATGCTCGATATACCTCAGCTCTTGCTCGCACTTGGGGCATGTGCCGGCGCAGTCGCCTTTGTGCTTGCATTCCGTGGGAGCGTATGGGATGTCATTTGCTTTGGCTACCTGAAGGCGTATTTCCTTCAGCGTCTTGCAGATATGTTTGCCTAATGTCATAACGATAGTCTTTGCATGATTACAACGCAAATATAGCACAATTCTTGCAAGGCAAGGTTTCTTGTTATGAATTATTCACAAAAACTTCGTTATTTGCTTTGCTTTTCTGCGAAGTTTGATTAGATGGCAAACAAATCATCCATGGTTATCTCGTTCTGAATCATGTTGTAGTAGTTGTTGTGGACGACCCCATTCGTCGTTACCATGACAAGGTGTAAGGTGCGGTTGTCTTTCGATAGCTCTCGGTATGCGTCAATCTTGTTTTGCAGTTCTTTAGCATAGTTTTTGTCTATCGTGAAGGTGTTGACGGAATGTTTCATCTCACAGATATCAGTAAAGCCGTCTGCTCGTTGAATCAACAAGTCGATTTGTGCCCCGCGTCGCTTGTCCGTGCCCCGAGCGAACCATGAACAAACGTTTGTTTGGACACCGGCGATTCCAAGTGAGGCTTTAATCTGTCTGATGTGCTGGAGGCATACGCGCTCAAATGCATGTCCCTTCCACGTGTTGTGGGCTGTGGACGTGAAGGTGTTTGACCAATAATGCTCATCACTGAAGGCATTTTTCTTGATGCAAAGGTGATAAAAGAGTGTGTAGTTGTCTATCAGCTGATACAATGCCTTCGTTTCCACCGTATCGGCAGAAACGAAGCGGCGGATGAAACCGCACTCTTCAAGCTCCGCCAGTATAGTGGAGAAAGTTCCTCCGTCTGAGATTCTGCTTTCGCTAAGTATGGCCTCCCGTGTCATTCCGTATTTCTTGCCGTCGCTAAGGCATTCGATGACTTTGATATGTTTCTCCGGACTTTTGAATAAGGTGGAATAAAGCGCTTTAAACTCGTCACGTAGTTGTGCCGTTTCCGTGAAGAACAGTTGGTCGATATTCTGTGCCACACTCAGCCCTTTCTTCAGAAAACTCCAATAGTAGGGTATGCCACCGAGAATCATGTAAAGTTCCAACACGTCCTTCCTGCCAAGGGCAAGGTTGGCGCCTTTGGCAAAAAGTTCGCATTCGTGGAGCGTGAAAGGAACGAGTTTTATGCGGTTGGTAAGTCTTCCGCGAAGACCGCCTTTGTCCTTCAAAAGTTTCTTGCTGATCCAGGAAGTGGCACTGCCGCATACTATCAGCACAATATCCTTCTCCCTACGAGCTGTTGCCCATCCGTTCCAGAAGTTTTCCAGAGCGCCGATTAGATTACCTTTTGGCGTATCCATCCATGGTAGTTCGTCGATGAAAAGTATTTTCTTGCCTATAGGAGCATTGTTGATTAGTTGTTTCAACAGTTCGAAGGCATCAATCCAGTTCTTTGGTATGGCGCATTTCATACCAGCTGCAACCAAGGAGTTGCGGAATGCTGTTAGCTGCTGGCGTAGCGTTCCTTTGGCTACGCCTGTGTGCTGAAAGCAAAACTGGTAGTTGAAGGTTTCACGGATAAGATAGGTCTTGCCCACACGTCTTCTGCCATATACTGCACAGAACTGGGGTTCCTCTTTTTCGAGCAGACTCAGGAGTTCTTGACTTACACTAGAAAAAGTTGTCACTTTAGGAGCAAAGAAAGAAGTGACAATGAAGCACAGGACTAGAAAAGAACGAGTGTTCAATGAAGCTACGGGT